>NZ_MDFM01000006.1 GCF_002939985.1 Xanthomonas hortorum pv. cynarae
CACTTGGCGGTGAAGTCGCTCAAGTCAGGTCGCCTGGGCCACTTCACAACCGTTGGTGTTGCGAATCGGAGTTGAAGCCGCCGGGCTAACAAAACTAACGTCACGCCAGTCTATTGAAGGCCGGCTGATCTGCGGCCTGACTGCAGGGCCCTTGCCCGCCCACCATCGCGGGACACGCTGCAAGTACGTCCTTGTAAGCTCTTACGCGGCATCCATGCCGCGTAAGGTCCCGCGACGGTGGGCGGGCAAGGACCAGTGGAGATGGTCGGTGTGCATGTTTTCAACAAAGCAGCCGACTAACTTTCTGGTGCGGTGTCCTCGCCGCTTGCGGGACCGTGTGGCGGCATGGATGCCGCCACCGAGCCTCCACGGACGGATTCACGGCGTGTCCCGCGAGCGGCGAGGGCACCGCGCGCTCGACCCACTCAGCGTTTGATCTGGACTTCCGACCGAATCCACCAGGATGCGGCCGACAACACCACTGCACTCACCACACGGCGAGCAGTCGTCAGCTTGCAGGGGACAGCGCTCAAGGAACCGCACTGTACGCGTGGTACATGCCGCACCGAACACCGGCTGCGCCCGCCTAGCGGTGAGCATGCGGCTTTGGCAACTGCTCTACGCGTCAAATAGCCTGCGTTGTGGATCCGGCGGCGGCAAGTCGGCCAGCAATTGTGCGAGTTGGTCGCGCTGCGCGCGCAGCGGGTCGTGCATCAGGAAGTTGGCGAGGCGTGCGTGCCAGGCCGGCCAGCGGGTGGCCAGTGCATCCATGTCGCCATCGGCCGGGCGGCCTTCGTGCGGCGAGGCGACGAAGGCGGTTTCACACAGCACATTGCGCCATCCCAGCCCGCCCATGCGCAGGCTCAGATCCACCAGCGCGGCGTACCACGAGCCGTAACTGCTGGCATCCAGACCACCGGCCTTGCGCCGCGCACTGCCGCGCAGCAGCACGGCGTGGCCGGTGGCCGACGGCAGTTCCGGGTGCAGTGGCGGCATTGCGGCGCAGGCGGCGGCAAGCCGGTCCGGCGCGGCGGGCATGGGGTTGAGTTCGCCCAGTCGCGGCCAGCCGCAGGCTTCGCCCACATTGCTCCAGGGCGTGGCGGTGGCAATCGCCGCATCGCGCGCAAAGCAGGCGTTGAGCTGATTCAGCCACCCCGGCAGCGGGCAGGCATCCACACCCAGCACCGCCACATCGGCATCGCCGCAGCCGCTGAGCATTTCATCCAGATGCGCCACCTCGCCGAGCATGCGCTGGCGGCGGGTGTGATGCGCCTGCAACGGCGTGCGCGCCAACCAGTGTTCGATCACCGCGCGACCGCGCGGGCCGGCCTGCGCATCGTCGGCCAGCCACACCCGCGTGCCAGCGGGTGTGGCTGCATCCAGTGCGCCCAGGCAGGCATCCAGGGCCTCGTCGTCGGTGCCGACCGGCACCAGCACGACGGGCAGTGCCGCACTCATTGCGGCTTCTGGCTGGGTTTCAGCGGCTCCATGGCCTTGAACTTCTGACCGTATTCGTCGGTGAGATTGCGCGCTTCCTGCGGGTTGCGCACGATCGACGGGGTGATCAGCACGATGACTTCGCGGCGTGTGTTGTCGCGGGTCTTGCTACCAAACAGGGCACCCACGACCGGCAACTTACTTAGAAACGGCACACCGGAGCTGCCATCGCTCGTGCTGTCATCGATCAGCCCTGCAAGCATCATCGTATCGCCACTTTGTACCGCTGCTTCGGTCTTGACGCGGCGTGTATTGATATCGACGTTGCAAGCGGCGCTATTGACAGTGGTGGTCGCCTCCGCCGTACACGCTGCAGGTCGTGCACCAGGCGTACTGACTTCCTGCACGATATCTAGGAACACCATGCCGTCCTTGGTGACGCGCGGACGCACTTTCAAAATCACACCGGTGTCGATGTACTGCACCGAAGAGAAGCTGCTATCGCTTCCCAGCCCGGTGTTGATTGAGGTGGAATTGATCGGAATGCGCGAACCCACGTTAAGTGTGGCTTCGGCATTGTTACGCACAAACACCGACGGTGTCTGCAGCAGGCGCACATTAGTGACTCGATCCAGCGCGTTAATAACCGCGGCGGCGTTCTTACCGAGGAAGGTCCAACCAACACCGTTACCAGTCACGCTACCAGCAATGTCGCCCCAGATATTGCGGCCCGCAGCCGATGGCAGGGCAGGTCCGCCGCTGCGATCGGCATTGAACGGTGTTGTCACCGCGTTTTCGAAGTACCAGTTAACGCCGTAGCTCAGCGCACCAGTCAAATTCACCTCAGCAATCTGCGCTTCGATATGCACCTGCATCGGCATCACGTCGAGCTTTTCGATGACGTCGCGGATCGAATTCCATGACTGCGGTGTGGAGCGCACCAGCAAGGTATTGGTTTCGGCCACTGCCGAGACACCAACCTTGTCGCCTGCCACTTCCAGCGTCACCGCGCCATTGCCGTTGCTGCGCGGCGACAACTGCAGGCTGCCGTTGCCCAGGCCACCACTGCTGCTGCCACTGCTGCCGCCGAAGCTGCTGCCGGACGAGCTGCCATCGTTGCTTTCGCCGATGCTGCCGCCAGTGGTGCCGGAGCTGCCACCCATGCTGCTGTCGCGATTGCCGGCCACGCCGCCAAGCACGCTGGTATCCGAACCCGGTGCCAGCGATGCATTCGAGTCGCTGCCATTGCCACGCCCGCCAAACACTTCCGACAGGCGGTCGGCCAGGTCCTTGGCCTTGATGTACTTCAACTCGTAGGAGAACAGCCGCACCCCACCACCGGCGCTGTCGATGCGGTCCAGCCACTGCTGGATCTGGTCCAGATAGCGCGGCTGCGGGGTGATCACCAGCACTGCGTTGGCGTTTTCCAGCGGCATGAAACGGAACATGCCGGCGCTGGGCGTCTTGCTCTGTTCGCCGAAGACTTTTTCCAGATCGGCGGAGACTTTTTCGGCCTTGCCGGACTGGATCGGGAACACGCCCACCGACATGCCCGACAACCAATCCACGTCGAAGATCTGCACGGTGCGCAGGTAGTTCTCCAGCTCGGCGCGGGTGCCGCCCAGGGTGATCACGTTGCGCGAGGGATCGGTGCCGACGATGGCGTTCGGGCGCGCATAGGGCTCGAGCACCTTTTTCATTTCGCTGGCGGAGATGAACTTCAACGGCACCACGCGCACTTCGAAACCGCGCGCGGCCGACGGCGATGCGGTGCTGGGCGCGACGGTGCCGGCCAGCGCCTGGTCGGCCGGCACGATGTTGTAGCGGCCGCCGCTGAACACCATGCGTGCGTTGTTCCAGCCCAGCACCATTTCCAGCAGGTTCAAGGCCTGCGCCGGCGAGACCGGATTGGGCGTGGCCAGGGTCACGGTGCCCTGCACGCCGGGGGCGATGACGTAGTTCTGCCCGAGCATGTCGCCCAGGATCGCCTTGACCACCGCCTGCACCGACTCGCCTTCGAAGTTGAAGGTGGCGCTGCCGCTGCTGGCCATGCCCAGCGTGGGCGACGGCGCGGCGGCCGCGCTCTGGTTGATCATGGTGCCGCTGCCGCGACGGATCACCGGCACCGGCTTGGCGCTGGTGTTGCCGTCGGCAGCTTGCTCGGCGCTGGTCTGGGTGGCGCCGGCAGCGCCGACTTGCGGATCCAGGCGCGCGTCGCGGCGCACGTCCGGCGGCGGAGTGGTGGCACAACCGGCCAACAGGCCGATCAGCAGGGACACGGGGAACAGGCGCGGCGTCATGCGTTCACTCATTGGGTCTGACCGGGGGTTGAGCCGCTCTGGCGCTGCTGTTGCAGCTGGCGGCGTCGGGCTTCGATACGTTCGCGGATGGCACGCATCTGATCGTCGGAGGGGCGTGGGGCTTCCTGGGCGCCATCGCTGCGTTGCGGCGGCACCGTCGGCGGTGCCTGCCCGCCGAGCTGCTGGGCAGGCGTGGCAGGCTGAGGCTGCGGCGGCTGCACCGCGGCGGCGTCGGGCGATGGCAACGGCGGCGTGGCGCCGGGTGCAGCGGGCGCGCCGGCAATGGCCGTCGGCGGTTGCCCGCCCTGGCCGTTGAACACCTGCAGTTCCAGTGTCTGGGTGCCGCCCGGGCCTTCGATGGTGGCGCTGCGCGGCTGCAGCGCCAGCAGGCGCCAGCCCTTGACCGCATCGCCGCCGAGTTTGACCCGCACCGAATCGTGCGGATCCAGGGTCAGCGTGGCCATCTTGAAGTTGTCCGTCAGCAGCACGCCGGTCAGTCGCACCGTCGATGCGGCGCCGCTGCCGTCGTTGCCGGACAGGAAGAACGGATGCGGCAGGCGGTCTTCGGCAAAGGCCGGGTGTGCGGCGATTTCCGAATATTTCTCGAACGCGCCCAGCCGCTCCGGCGCCGGTGCCGGCAGGGTGGGCAGGCGCTGCACCAGCGCCGGGTCGTCGGGCAGCAGCTCCACCCGCTTGCCCAGGCCGGCCACCGCCAGCACGCATACCAGCAGCGCCCAGCCGACCACGGTGGCCAGCAGCCAGGTGCGTAGCCCGATCAGGTCAAGGCGCATTGCTGGCCTCCGCGGCGTCAGGGGCGGCGGGTGCGGCATCGCTATTCAGCGGTGCGGCGCTGGCGCCCGGGCGCAGATAGCCGGCCAGTTCGAAGGCGATATCCAGGCCGTTGCCGCTTTCGTTGGGCGAGAGCTGGTAGCGCTGCGCCATCACGTTGAGGTTGTCCACGAACAGGCGCGGGGTGCCGTTTTCCAGGCTGTACAGCACGGAGGCCAGTTCCGGGGTGCCGCAACGCAGGCGCACCTGCACCGCGACGCGGGTGAAGCGGTCCTTGCTCTCCGGCTGCAACGGCGAGCGGTTGCTGATGGCGCAGCTGCGGTTGCCGGGGCTGGCTTCCACCACCGCGCGTTCCAGCCGCTGCACCAACCCGGCCGAGGCCAGCTCGGCAGAGGTTTCCGGCAGGAAGCCGGGGCGGCTTTCCAAGGTCTGGCGCGCCTGACGCAACCGTTTGCTCACTTCCGGCGCCTGCTGCAATTGCACGCGCACGCGCAGCTCGCGCTCGCGCAGCGCTTGCAGGTCGTCCTGCACCGCGATCATCGGCTGGGTGAACCACGGGTGCACCAGCACCAGATAGGCCACGCCGATCACCAGCAGCAACAGGCCCAAAGCGATCCAGCGATCGCGCTTAACGCTGCGTGGCATCGGCCGCCTCCTTGGCATCGGGACCGGCCAGCTCGGCGGTGATGGTGAAGCGGTCCACATTACGACCGGCATCGCTCTGCAGCACGCCGGTCAGCGAGGGCGTGCGCCACAGCGGCGAGCCTTCCAGACGACGCACCAGCGAGGACGCTTCGTTGCTCAATCCGATCAACTGCAATTGCCCGCCTTCGACCGAGAATTTTTCCAGATAGGTGCCGCCGGGCAGACGCCGGCTCAGCTCGTCCCAGATTTCCACCGAGGTGGGGCGGGTGGCGCGCTGCTGCTGGAAGAAGGTGGCACCTTCGACCAGATCCAGCAATTGCTGACGTTCGGCAGCGACCTGGCGCGCACGTGCAGCATTGGCCTGCACCTTGGCACGCAAGTCGTCGGCGGCCTGGCGGCGGTTGTCCAGCAGCAGCCAACCGGCCACTGCCAATAGCACCAATGCGGCGGCAGTGAGCAACAGGTTCCAGCGCTGCATCGGGTCGCTGCGGCGCAGGCGACGCGCCGGCGGCAGCAGGTTCACGCCTAGCGGCAGGCCATGCGCATCGGTCACATCGATGCCGGACAAAGCGCTGCTCCATGCGTCGGGCACACCGTCCGGGCCATCGATCATGCGGCGCGGCACCACCACCAGTTCGGCATCGAGCTGGCCGTCTTCGCGCACATCCAGCACGCGCGCGTCGAAATACACCTGGTCGGCGGTGAACGGGGTTTGTCGATCGATTTCAAAGCGCGCCACATCCTGCAAACGCGCGGCGGCGGCGGCCGGCAGGCGCAGCGGACGCCGCAAGGCATGCGCGGCCGGCAACAGCCAGTGCCGCGGCAAGCCCTCCAGTGCGGTGGGCAGCAAGGCATTGACTTCCTGCGGCTGCACCGGCCACGGCAGGCTGGCGATGGTCTCGCTGCTGTGGTCGCGCTGGCGCAGCAGTTGCAGCGCTTCGCCTTCGGGTTGCAACAACATGCGTGACTGCGACAGACCCAACTGCCATTGCCAGCGCTGCGGCAGCCAGGCCAGCAACGATTGCTGCCACCAACGCCAGAAGCCTCCGGCTCCCGGCATGGCGCGTACGCCGATACGACCCAAGGTATCCCGCCATGCGGTCATTGCACTGCTGCTCCCTCTTCCCAACGCAACACGGTATAGGCCGACCCAGGTAATGCGGACGCACTGATGGACACGACCGCCCGCAATACGGCCTCGCGTCCCTGACTCAGTCGCGCCCGGCTCTCGATACTATAAGTGTCCGAGCCACCGACCGTCGCCTCGCTGCCCGGCAAACCCGGCGGCGCATCACGCTGGGCCAGCAGTTGCCGCGCATCCAGCCCCATCGCGGTCAACACCGGGCCCGGCGCAAAGCGCGCTTCAGGCCGCGAGCGGCCGCTGTACAGCGTGAGGTTGGGCAGCAGCTTGCGATACAGCTCGCCATCCATGCCCAGCACCAGGCGCAACTCGCCCAGGGTTTCGAACGGGCCGTCTTTTGCGCCATACGGCAGCCCGGCATCGGCGTAATCGCGATCTTCCGCGCCGCCGCCCGGCTGGCTCAACGAGTCGCCATCACGCCAATCGACGATGGCACCGGCAATGCGCGCATCGCGGCCCTGCTCGCCACCGACTGCGCGCACCAATCCCGCCAGCAATGCAGGCTCGGCCATATTCAAATCCACCTTGCCGCTTTCGTCGGTGATACGAATTTCCACAGTGGCATCGTCCATCTGCCAACGATAGCGCCGGCCGTCTGCGCGCCAGCGTGCCTGCGTGTCGGCACTTTGCAAGCGAAACAATGCGTATTCCAGGCCAGAACGCGCATATTCCTGCGCCTGCGCGCCATTGCGCAGCATGCTGCCCTGCAGTGCTTCCACCCGCGCGGTCAGCGCGAATGCGCCGATCATCGCGGTGAGCAAGGCGATCAGCCACAACACCAGCACCAGCGCGGCGCCGCGCATGCGGCTCATTGCCCCGCTCCCGGATTGCTGGATTGCGGCAACGCCACCACCAACGACGGCCACGCGGCATTTCCACTGCGGATGTCGATGCGCACCAACAGCGGCAGCCGGTCGTGCCATTCCCATTGCGGCAACCACGCGCTCAAACGGCCGCTTTGCGGATCCATGCCGCGATAACGAAAGCTCACCTGTTGCACGCCTTCGGCGAGTGTTTCCGGCGGCAGCGCGGTGCCCTCTTCGATCGACTTGCCTGATTGCAGCATGGTCAGCGCGATCAACAGATTGCGCTGCTCGCCATCGCCGGCCACCGACAGGTCATGCAGATACGGACCGCCGCGGCCCAGATAATCCGGCACATCGGCAGCAAAACGCATGCGCTGTGGTTCGCCGATAAACAACATCGGCTGCTGACTTTGCGGGTCGATGCCCATCGCGATCGGCAAGGCCGCCGCCAGCCGGCGGCGCAGAAATTCTTCCACCGCGCGCACGCGCTCGCTGCGCTGGGCGATCGCTTCGCCGCGCTGACTCACCGCACTGGCCGAGCGCAAGGTGGCGAACGCCAATGCCAGCCCACCGACCAGCAACATCGTGGCCAGCAACACCTCGATCAGGGTGAAACCGCCGTTGCGCGCGCGACTCATGGGGCGCTACCCGGCTGCGCCGCAGCGACCAGCCGCAAGGTGCGCCATTGCAGCACCTGATTGGGCTGCTCGCCCCAACGCACCACCAGGGTCAGTTGCAGCAACGTATGCGCGCCCGGTGAAACCGGCGCCTGCGGATTGCGCCGCGGTTCGTCGTACGGGCGCACATCCATCGACCAGCGAAAATGCCCGTCTTCGAAGCTGCCTTGTTGCTGCTCGGGCACCAGCGGTTTGTCCATGCCCTGGGCGGCCAGCAACGATTGCGCATGCAGCGTGGCGCGCGTGCTGTCGTCGGCCGCGCGCACCTGACGTGCGGCGCCGGACAGCGATCCCAGCAACAGGCTCAACGCCAATGCCAGCAGCGCAAAGGCGACGATCACCTCGATCAGCGTGTAACCGCGCTGGCGCTTCATGGCGCCGGCGTCCGCAATTGCCCGGAGCGCACTTCGCCGGTGATCCAGCCCACGTCCACACGCCAGGTGGCGTCCTTGACGCGCAGGTCGATGCGCCCGCCGGTAGAGGCGCCATCCGGGAAGAACTGGATGGCGCCCTGATCCTGCCGCGACTGCACCTGCCGCGCACCGGTAAAACGCACCTCCAGCGACGCCGGCAGATCGCCGTGATGGCCGCCGGGGGCTTCCCAACGGCGCTGCTGCGGGTCGATCAGAAAGCGCTGCGGCGTGCCGGTGGCGATCGCCTGGGTGCGCGTGTAGCGCAGCTGCGAGGCGATCGCCTTGCCGGCGGTGCGCAGGCGCATGCCGTCGATCCCGCCATTGAGCGCGGCAGCGGCCAGCACGCCGGCCATCGCGATCAAGGCGATGACCAGCAGCATTTCCAACAACGAACTGCCACGCGTGCGTCTGCCACCAGGACCGACCACTCCATGCGGATGACGCAACGGCTGACACGCAACGCGCATGGCGGAAGGCTTATTGGTACTTGATGTCCGCGTCGTAGCTGCTGCCGCCGGGGCGGCCGTCCTTGCCCAGGCTGATCAGATCGAACGGCTGGCCATCGCCGGGCACGCGGTATTCGATGGTGTGGCCCCACGGGTCGTTGAGTTCGACCGGCTTGGCGTACGGACCGAGCCAGCCGCTGCTGCCGCCCGGCTGGGTGACCAGCTCATCGAGCTTGCCCGGCAACTTGCCGGTATCGAGCTGGAAATTCTCGATCTTGCCGGCCAGGGTCTGAATTTGCGATTTGGCCAGATTGGCCTTGCCGCGATCGGCACCACCGAGCACACGGCTACCGACCAGGGTGAGCACCGCACCGATCAGCACGATGACGATGATGATTTCCAGCAAGCTCATGCCGGCCTGGGCTGCACGCGATGGACTACGGGTAATGGAGCGCTTGATCATGAACGATTTCCTTGCACGTCGATGAAAGATGCTGCCGCCAGAAGATGACACGGCGGGCACTGCAATGGTTCCCGCATGGGTGTCGTGCGGTCACCGGAAAGTTGTTGTGAATCCACCGCCACGTTATCCGATGGCATTGGTCAGGTCATACAGCGGTACCAGCACCGAGATGATGACAAGCCCTACCACCGAGGCCAGCACCAGCGTGATCAGCGGGACCAGGGCGGCTAGCGCGCGGTCGATGGCTTGGGCGGTTTCCAGCTCGAACGTGTCGGCAGTCTTGAGCAACATCGTGTCCAGCGCGCCGGACTCTTCGCCCACCTGAATCATCTGCAGGGCCAGCCGCGGGAAGCGCTTGCCGCGTGCCAGCGACATCGCCAGGCCATGCCCGTTCTTGACGTCGTCGGCAGCGGCGTCGACATCTTCGACCAGCGCCAGATTCGACATGACATTGCGCGCGATGCCGATCGCGGCCAGCAGCGGCACGCCGTTGCGCAGCAAGGTGCCCAGCGTGCGCGTCAGCCGCGCGGTTTCCAGGCGTGCGATCAGGCTGCCGACGACTTTCTGCCGCAGCAGCCATTCGTCCAGCGCGGCACGAAACGCCGCATTGCGCCGCTTGCGATCCAGCCACAGCCCGAGCACGCCCGGCACCACGATCAAGACCACCCACCAGTCGCGCACCAGCAAGCCCACGCTCAACACGGCTTGCGTGAACCACGGCAAGGCCACATCCAGGCTTTCGTACATCTGCGCAAACTGCGGCACCACGTAGCCGAGCAGGAACAACAATGCACAGCCGACCACCGCCAGCAGAATCGCCGGGTAGATCAGCGCATTGATCACCTTGCCCCGGAGTGCGCGGCTGCGCTCCAGATAATCGGCCAGGCGTTGCAGGGTGTCCTGCATGCTGCCGCCGGCTTCGCCGGCGCGCACCATGTTGATGTACAGCTTGGAGAACAGCCCGTGCTGACGTTCCAGTGCCGAGGACAGCGGCGCGCCGCCACGCACGGTGTCGCGCACGTCGCCGATCACGCGCCGGCTTTTTTCGTCTTCGGGCAGATCCATCAGGATCGACAACGCACGGTCCAGCGGCTGGCCGGCACCGATCAGCGTGGACAGCTGTTGGGTGAACTGCACCAGTGCGGCGTTGTCGAAGGGCTTCTTGCGCAACAGCATGCGCAGCGACGGCGAGTCGTTTTCGCCGGTGGCCAGGCGTGTTTCCACCGGCAGATGGCCCTGCTCCTGCAGACGCAGCGCAACTTCGGCGTCGCTGGCCGCTTCCATCTGGCCATCGAGCATTTCGCCGTGCGCGTCGAGCGCTTTGTAGCGGTACAGGGGCATCAGGCTGGAAGGCCGGGAGTGGGGAATCGGGAATCAGGAATCGGTAAAAGCGCGATGCCGCGCTGCGTTGGCGCGAGTGGGCGCAGCTGTGCGCGTGCGCGACGCGTTGCCGGGACCTTGCCCTGCTCATCTTCCGATCCTGAGCATCCGATGCTCACTGCCGCTCCATTGACTCTCACGCATCCTCCGTCACGCGCAACACTTCTTCGATGGTGGTTTCGCCGCGCAAGGCCTTGGACAGGCCGTCTTCGTACATGGTGCGCATGCCGGCCTTGCGGGCCAGTTGCTCGATCTCGCCCATGCCGGCGCGACGCATCACCGCGCGCCGCAGCTCATCGTTCATCACCAGGAATTCGACGATGGTGGTGCGGCCGAGATAGCCGGTCGGCGCCGCTGCCGAGGCACGCGGGCGATACAGGTAAATCTCGCCCTCCGGCTGCAGGCGGCGCAGGTTGAAGCGCTCAATTTCCTCCGGCGATGCCAGGTAGCGTTCGGCATTGGGCAGGTCGAGTTTGCGCACCAGGCGCTGCGCCAGAATGCCGTTGATGGTGGAGGTGAGCAGGTAGTCTTCCACGCCCATGTCGAGCAGACGGGTGATGCCGCCGGCCGCGTTGTTGGTGTGCAGCGTGGACAGCACCAGATGGCCGGTGAGCGCAGACTGGATCGCGATGCGCGCGGTTTCCAGATCGCGCATTTCGCCGATCATGATGATGTCCGGATCCTGACGCACGATGCTGCGCAGCGCATTGGCGAAATCCAGCCCGATCTGCGGCTTGGCCTGGATCTGGTTGATGCCTTCGATCTGGTATTCCACCGGGTCTTCGACAGTGATGATTTTCACGTCGGAGGTGTTGAGCTGGCTCAACGCGGTGTACAGCGTGGTGGTCTTGCCAGAACCGGTCGGGCCGGTCACCAGCATGATGCCGTGCGGTTGCTCGAGCACCTTGCGGAACTGCGGCAGAAAGTCTTCGGTAAAGCCCAGCTTGTAGAAGTCGAACACCACCGTTTCGCGGTCGAGCAAACGCATCACCACGCTCTCGCCATGCGCGGTGGGCACGGTGCTGACGCGCAGATCCAGCTCCTTGCCCTGCACGCGCAGCATGATGCGGCCGTCCTGCGGCAACCGGCGTTCGGCGATGTTGAGCTTGGCCATGATCTTGACGCGGCTGATCACCGCGGCGGTGAGTTTGGCCGGCGGGCTTTCGCCTTCCACCAGCACACCGTCCACGCGATAACGCACCTTGAGCCGGCTTTCGAACGGTTCGATATGGATGTCCGATGCGCGCAGTTCCACCGCGTGCTGGATCACCAGATTCACCAGCCGGATCACCGGCGCTTCGGAGGCCAGATCGCGCAATGCTTCGATGTCGTCGCTGCTGTTGGCATCGCCATCGGCGGTTTCCACGATGGTGCCCATCGCGCTGCGGCCCTGGCCATACCAGCGCTCGATCAGATCGTCGATTTCAGAGCGCAACCCGACCTGCAGAAACAGCGGGAATCCGGTCGCAAGACGCACCGCATCGATCGCGTAATCGTCGTACGGGTCGGCGATCCACAGATCCAGCCGGCCGTCGCGTTCGCCGATTGGGCACAGATGAAATTGTTTGAGAAAGCGCAGCGACAGGCCCTGCACTTCGGGCAGCATTTCCGGCGGGGTATCGCCGAGTTGGCGTGCGTCCACCAACGGCAGGCCGAGCACATCGGCGCAGGTCTCTGCATGATCGCGTTCGGACACCAGGCCCAGACGGCCCAGCAAGGCCAGCAGGCCCATGCCGGATTCGGTCTGCAACTGGCGCGCGCGCAGCAGATCGGTGTCCTTCAGACGACGGCGTTCAAGCAACGCTTCGACGATGCGCGTCTCCGCACTTCGATGCTCAATTGGATCGACGGCAACCGCGTTCACACTCGTCTCCACTGGTTCGGCGCCGACTGTAGCAGTTTGCCGCGACGATCAACCGCACCCATCTGAATCGCCCTGAAAAACGATGCCCCCGGTGATTGGCCGGGGGCATCGGTCACACTATTTCAACGCTTACTGTCGTGCAACGAGCGTCAGCTTCGCGTAGTCCTTCGCACCGACCAGCTTGATGTAGTAGGTGCCTGCCTTGGGTGCAGTGAAACGCACGGTTTCGCTGTTGCCCGGGCGGGTCGACTTGGCATCGTAGGAGGTAGCGGTGGGCTCGGCGTCGAAGCTGACATACACCGACACATCACCGGTGCCGCCGTAGGTCATGAAGCTGAGCACGGCGCCGGCCTTGGCGTCGAAGCTGTACAGCGTGGAGCTGCCGGCAGCGCCGCTCAGCCCAGCCAACGGCGCCTTGTTGGTCAGCGCGATGGCGGTCGGTGCGCAGCTCTCGGTGGCCGGGTCGCAGGGTTCCACCAGCACCGCTTCCAGCGCGGCCTTGGCATCGACGATGCCGCTGCCGATCGGGGTGCTGGCCGGCGGGGTCACCGGGAAGCGACGGCTGGTCTGCTTGAGCAGGGTTTCCACTGCGGCCGGGGTCAGCGGGCCATCGCCCAGACCGATCGACGCGCTCTGCACCAGCGCCACGACGCCGGCCACGTGCGGGGACGCCATCGAGGTGCCACCTAGTCCCATATAGGTATAGGTACCCGAGGTCGGCGTGGTCGCACCGGTGTAGCCGGCCTGCCAGATGTAGCCGCCCGGATTGCCGTCCACGCTACCGCCGCCGCCCGGACCCGACAGGTCGACCTTGCTGCCGTAGTTGGAGTAGTAGGTGATGCCGCCGGTGATGCGCGTGGCGCCCACGGTGATCGTATTGTTGCAGCTGGCCGGCGAATGGTTGGCCGCATCTTCGCCGCTGTTGCCGGCCGCCACCACCACGGTGGTGCCGCGCGACACCGCGCCGTTGATCGCCACCTGGGTGGCCGGATCGCAGGGTTCGCCACCACCCAGGCTCATGTTGATGACTTCGGCCGGGTTGGTGTTGGCCGGCACGCCATCCACCGCACCGCCGGAGGCCCACACAATGGCATCGGCGATGTCGGAGGTGTAGCCGCCGCAACGGCCGAGCACGCGCACCGGCAGGATGGTCGCCTTCGGCGCCACGCCCGCCATGCCTACGCCGTTATTGGTCGCCTCGGCCACGGTGCCCGAGACATGGGTGCCGTGCCAGGAGCTTTCCTGTGCCACCGAGCCGTCGTAGCAGACGTTGTCGGCTTCTTCCCAGTCGCCGTAATCCAGCGCGCCGGGCACGCGGGCGTCGGTCGGGCGACGCGAGACTTCGGCATCGGTGATGAAGTCGTAACCCTGCAGCAGGTTACCGGCAAAATCCGGATGGCCGGGCAGGATGCCGGTATCCAGCACCGCCACCACCACGCCGGCACCCTGCGAGAGGTCCCATGCGGCAGGCGCGTTGATGCCGCCGTTGGGGTTGCTCAGGTGCCACTGGTACTGCGCATACAGCGGGTCGTTGGGCACCAGCTGCGGGCTCACGTCGGTCGCGGCAACGCTCTTCTTGATCTCGACCGGGCGCAGCATGCGATCGATCTGCACGTCGGTCACCGACGGATCGTTCTTCAGCTCCACCACCACCTTGTCCACCTGTGCGGCGGTCAGCGTGCTGGACAGCTTGATCAGGTCCGAGCCGATGCCGAGCTTGCGCACATACGTCGCCTTGGCGGCGGCTGCGCTGGCGCGCGCACCACTGCTGGCGCCAACGCGGCCGACAGCGGCCTGCACGGCGCCGAGCTTGCTGGCGCGATCGGTCGCAGCGGCCGTGTTGTCCTTGTAGCGCACGATCAGGCGGCTACTGAATGCGTCGCCGGCCGCTGCTGCCTGGGTCGGTTCCTTGACCAGCAGTTGCGGGGCGGCAGCGAGGGTGCCCGATGCACCGAGCGCCATCATCAAGATGGCGCCGGTCAGCGGGTTGAAACGGAAATTCTTGTCGATCACGGTGAAGTCCTCTTCGTGTGTTTCGTCAGTCAAGTCAGGCTTGGAACGACCCTCGAAACTGCTGCGCAACCGCGGACGGCACGCTGCGTTTCGTCAGCCACTCCTGGTACGGCCATCACTCCATGCGAATCCGTTGGCCGGCCCAGCCACGGTCCTTACCCGCCCCCTCAGGCCTTGCTCTACCGCAGCGGCGCAACTCGGCGCCGCTGCGTTTCATGCAGCAGCGCGTTACCAGCCGAAACCGGCACCCACGCCGATCGAGCTGTCGTCGCCGCTGAGTGCGCCGCCGACCGTCACCGTGGCGCGCGGGCTGATCGCACGCTGATAGCCCACCGACAACGCCGATTCGCCGTTCTGGAAACCGACGCCGGCACCGACGCGGTTTTGCGAGGCGATACCGGCCACGCTGGCAGACATGTTCAACATCGCCGAGCTCATCGCGCCCTGACGATCCAGGCGACGGTTCTGCCGACGCAGGCGGTCTTCGATATCGCCCTGGTAGCTTTCGAAGCTGTCGGCCATCGCGCTGTAGCGGCTGTCGGTATAGCTGTTGGCGGCGGCAACGCCGTTGTCCAACTGGCCCTTGTTGACCGCATCGGTGGCACGCGTACCGGCCGCCACATTGGCCACCTGGCGCTCGCCGCCGACGCTGCCCACCGACACCGTGTTGGCACGATCGGCGACCGAACCCTGGCCGAGTGCAACCGCACCCTGTGCACTGGCACGTGCGCCCTGGCCAATCGCCGTGCCCGATGCCGCACTGACCTGCGCGCCTTCGCCCATCGCCACTGCATTGGTCGCCACTGCCGCAATCTGCGTGTTGGCGCCCACCGCCGTGCTGCCATCGGCATTGACGCGTGCGTTACTGCCGATCGCAGTGTCGTTGGGGCCATGCGCATACGCGCTGCCGCCGATTGCAGTACCGATCACGTGGTTGGCCACTGCCGCCGTGCCCACTGCAGTGGACGTGGCGGCCGGCGTGATGCTCCCGACCACTGCTGCGGTCGGCGTGCCCTGCACGCTTGCCGTGGCATCTGCGACCACAGCTGCAGCATCGATCTGCGCAGTCGCCGCAGCCGCCGCAACCGCAGGCACCGATGCAGTGCGCAGCGACGCCGTGCGTGCGGCCGTGCTGGCCGTTGCGGTACCACCACGTGCATCGAGCTCGTTGACCTTGCTGTCCAACGCGGTCAGTGCAGCACCGACGTTGTTGTAGCTGGCACCTTGAATCACATAGGTCGGCGCAACGAACACGCCTTGCGCACCGATCGCCGCACCACCGCCCAGAAAGCTGGCCGCATTGCTGAGCGACTGGAACAACTGCCCGCCGTTGATCGCATCGGTGCTGGCAGTGGCGATCGCGCCGCTGCCCACGTTGACGATGCGACGCGTGGCCGGACCACCGCGGCCATCGCCGCTGCCGACCGACACCACATTGGCGTCATAGGTACGCGAACCGGAGCCCAAGGCCACCGAATCGGCGCCGCTGGCACCGGCATTGGCACCGAGTGCGACCGCATTGCTGCCGCTCTGGCGCACGAAGGAGTTGTAGCCCAGCGCCACGCCGTTTTCGCCGATGGAATTGGTCTGACGGCCCATTGCGGTGCTGTTGACGCCGCTGGCACTGCTGTCCACACCCAGCGCACTGGCACCGGTCGCCGACGCCCGGCTGCCGGAGGCAATGGCAACGCTGCGCGCCCCGCTGGCGCTGGCGCCTGCACCGACCGCACTGCTGCGATCGCCGGTTGCCGAGGCCACGCCTTCGCCGGTGGTTTGCACCATGCCATTGGTGGTCTGCACATCGGCCGCCAGGGAATCCAACTGGCCCTTGTTGACCGCATCGGTGGCGGCCTGGCCGTCGCTGACATTGACGATGCGGCGCGTTGCCGGACCGCCGCGGCCATTGCCGCTGCCGATCGACACTGTGTCGGCTTCGTAGGTGCGCGAACCCGAGCCCAACGCCACCGAATCGGCACCGGTTGCGCCGGCATTGGCACCGAGCGCCACACCGTTGACCGCGCTTTGGCGCACGAACGCGTTGTAGCCCACTGCCACCGCGTTTTCGCCGATCACGTTGACCTGACGACCGACACCGGTGCTGTTGATGCCGGTCGCCGACGCGTCCACACCGACGACGCTGGCACCGATCGCATCGGCACGGCTGCCGCCGCCCAATGCCAGCGTGTTGTCGGCCAGTGCTGCGGCGCTTTGACCCAATGCGGTGGCGTTGACGCCATCGGCATACGAATTCCAGCCGATCGCGGTGGTGTAGTCGGCCGTGGCCCACGCACCCGCACCGAATGCAGCAGCGCCGGTGCCGGAAGCACGCGCCGGGATGAACCCGAAGAACGTGCTGCCACCAACGGCCACGCTTTCTTCGCCGGTGGCTTCGCTGAATTCACCCACCGCCACGGCGCTGGCACCAGAAGCCAGCGCTGCGGCACCGACTGCCGTGCTGTAGTCGCTGGACGCAACCGCGCCATAGCCCAGTGCCGACGACAGCCTGCCGCTGGACTCGCTGTACCCGCCCAACGCAGTGCTGCCGACATTGGAAGAAGCACTGCGGAAACCGACCGCGGTTGCCTGGTTGTCGGAGGCCACCGCTTCGCTGCCGAGCGCGGTGGTATAGGTCGAAATCGCCTGCGCGCCGGCACCGTTTGCAGTGGCGCCGATGTCGCTGGCCAACGCGTTGCTGCCGATGGCGCTGCTGTTTTCGCCGGTCGCCTGGGCATTGTTGCCCAGCGCCGCTGCGCCGATTCCGCTGGCCAAGGCGCTTACGCCGAGCGCCGTTGCGTTGTCGGCAACCGCTTGCGCGCCTGCACCCAATGCGGTGGTACCGGTGCCGGTGGCATTGGCGCCCTCGCCTGCGGCCAATGCGTTGTCGCCTTCCACATAGGCACCGGCGTCGCTGTCATCGCTGCCGCTGGCCTTGAAGTACTTGCTGGTGGATTCAGCGGTTTCGGCCACTGCGGTGAGCTGGTCCAGATTCACCGCATCGGTGCCTTGCGTACCGGCAGCCACGTTGGTGATCTGACGTTCGTTGCCGGTGCTGCCCACCGACACTGCGAAATCGCGATCGGCCACCGAATCGGCGCCCAGCGCCACGCTGCTTTCGCCGGTGGATTCGGCAAAATTGCCCAGCGCAGTGCTGTTGAGGCCCGGTGCCCATGCGGCGCCGCCGAGTGCGGTGGAAAAGTCGCCGGAGGCTTCGGTCGGCAACAGGCCGAGCAATGCGCCACCGACCGACACGCTGTTGTAGCCGCTGGCCACACTGCCCTGGCCGGCCGCCAGACTGTAGGTGCCCGATGCGGTTGCATCGCCACCCACCGCCACGCTGCTGGAGCCGCTGGCGGTGCTGAAATTACCCAGCGCGGTGCTGTTGAAACCGGTCGCGCTGGAATAGCCGCCCAGTGCGGTGGAGTAATTGGCGCTGGCCTCGGCGCCGAAGCCGAAGGCGGCCGCGCTGGTGCCATCGGCAATGCTTTCCGCGCCCACTGCCGTGGCCGAGTCGCCACTGGCGCTGGCGAAATAACCCAGCGCCGTGGTTTCGCTGCCAGCGGCCACGCTCAACGCACCGGCCGCCAGCGATCCATCGCCAGACGCATCTGCCGCTGCACCCAACGCGGTGCTCTGCGCACCTGCTGCTGCACTCTCGCCGCCCACCGCCACCGCATAGTCGCCGCTGGCCTGACTGTAGGCACCGGTGGACACGCTGCCAAACCCGCTGGCCGCCGCGTTGTAGCCCGATGCAGTGGCAAACTGCGCAGTGGCGCTGGCGCCGCTGCCCGCTGCCAATGCACCGGTACCGATCGCCTGACTGCTGGAACCGAACGCGCTGCTGTAATCGCCCTCGGCAGTGGCGTTGGAACCGGCAGCAGTGGCGTTTTCGCCCTGCGCATCGGCCGTGCCGGCGCCGGTGCCGGTGTACAGACGCGCGGTGGTTTCCGCGGTTTCACCGACCGCGTTGAGCTGGTCCAGGTTCACCGCATCGGTGCCCTCGGTACCGGCGGCGACATTGGTGATCTGACGTTCGCCACCGGCGTTGCCCACCGACACCGTGTTGGCGCGATCGGCGACCGCACCTGCACCCAGCGCCACGCTGTTGTCGGCAGACGCGAGGGCGCCGTTGCCGATGCTCACGCTCTGCGCGCCCTCAGCGATGGCTTCCCACCCCAATGCGATGCTGTTATCGGCAAAGGCGTCGGATTCACCGCCAATGGAGATCGCATGGCGGCCGTAGGCGTTGGCATAGGTACCGGCTGCGAGCGATCCAGTATCGGCTGCAAATGCATTCGGGCCCAAGGCAGTGCTGTCGTCGCCGTAGGCCAGACTTTCGGTACCGATTGCCGTTGCGCCATTCCCCCACGCCACACTGGCAAAGCCCAGCGCGGTCGATGCAGTGCCGTTGCCGATGCTTTCGTAACCGATCGCGGTCGCGCCACGCCCATTGGCGATGCTGGTACCGCCAACAGCAGTACCGAAGTAACCCGAGGCATTGCTGTCGGCGCCAAGCGCGGTGGCGTAATCGTCGCCGGCGCTGCTGTTGAAACCGACTGCGGTGGCATTGGCGATGCTGGCGTTGGCGTTGTTGCCGATCGCAGTGGTGCCCAACGCAGACGCCTGACTGCTCGAACCAAGCGCAACGCTGTCATCGCCCGATGCATTGCTGGATCCACCCAGCGCGACAGTGCGCTCACCGAAAGCACTGCTGCCAGCACCAATGGCGGTGGATGCGGTACCGCCGGCAGCGGCATTGGAACCGAAGGCAGCGCTGTCCTCGCCGAATGCCACGCTCGCTCCGCCGACGGCGGTACTGGTGTCGCCAAACGCCACGCTCCCCGCACCCAGCGCGGTGGAATCGGCACCGTTGGCGATGCTCTCGTAACCGAGCGCGGTGGCGCCGCTGCCGGTTGCCAGACTTGCGCCGCCAATCGCCGTGCCGAACTCGCCCGATGCGCTACTGTCAGCGCCGAGCGCAGTGGCGTAATCGGCCACTGCAGTGCTGTTGAAACCGAGCGCGGTTGCATTATCGACAGCGGCGATCGCGCCGCTACCGATCGCAGTGGTGCCCTGTGCCGTTGCGGAGCTGGTCGAACCGAATGCAGCGCTGTAGTCGCCGGTTGCCGATGCATTGGAACCGGCCGCAACGCTGTCGATGCCTTCGGCAATCGCGGTGCCGTCACCCGTGGCGACGAACGTGCGCGCGGTGGTGTCGGCAACCTCGGACACGGCAGAGAGCTGATCGAGATTCACCGCATCTGTGCCTTCGGTGCCGGCAGCGACGCTGGTGATCTGCCGCTCATCGCCGGCCGCGCCGACCGACACGGTATTGGCACGCGTGGCCACCGAGTTGGCACCCAACGCGACCGAATTTGCGCCGCGTGCGGTGCTGTAATAGCCCAGCGCCGTGCTCAATTCACCGCTGGCCCAGGATTCCGGGCCAACCGCAGTGGCGCCTTCGCCAGGTGCGTAGGCGAAGTAACCCACCGCCGTGGCTTCGGTGCCGGAGGCTTCGCTGAGCGTGCCCACCGCCGTGGTGTAGGTACCCGACGCGATCGCACCGGCGCCGAGCGCGGTGGACGCTTCGCCGCTGGCTTGGGTCTGTACGAAGAAACCCAGGCCCGGAATCAGATCGACCGGACCGCCGACCGCAGTGCTGCTGGTGCCGCTGGCGCTGGTCTGCGTGCCCACCGCGGTGGCGTAATCGCCGGCCGCATTGGCAACCGCACCGAACGCGGAAGACTGCGCACCGGCGGCATACGCACCGACACCGAACGACGATGCAGCAAATCCATCGGCATTGGCGCTGGCGCCCACTGCGGTTCCACCGACGCTGGCGCTGGTGGCGCCGGTCTCCACCGGCACCCCGCCGTTGGTGATCAGCGGCTGGCCATCTTCGTCCACCGCAGCGCCGCCAACGGCCACGCTGCCCGCGCCATTGGCCTGTGCGTTGTGGCCGAATGCTGCGCTGTTCCGACCGGAGGCGAGCGCATTGGCGCCCACGGCGGTGGCGTTGTCGGCCACGGCATTGGCACCGGTTCCCAACGCGGTTGTCGCCGTGCCCACCGCATTGGCCGCATCGCCGGCAGCCAGTGCGCTGTCACCTTCGACATACGCGCCGACGCTGTCTTCGCCGGGGGTTGCCTTGAAGAACGTTGCGGTTTCGTCGGCCACATCGGCCACGTCCTGCAACTGCGCCAGGTTGACCGCGTCGGCGGCGTTGACGCCGGCGCTGACATTGGTGATGCGGCGCGTGGCCGGGCCGCCGCGTCCATTGCCGCTGCCCACTGATACAACGTCGTCTTCGTGGGTACGCGAGCCTGCGCCCAGCGCCACCGAGTTGGCACCGGTCACGCCAGCATTGGCGCCGAGCGCCACGCCGTTTTCGCCGCTCTGGCGCACGAAACTGTTGTAGCCGATGGCCACCGCGTTCTCGCCGATGGCATTGGTCTGGCGCCCGATCGCGCTGCTGTTCACACCGCTGGCGCTGCTATCGGCGCCGGCTGCCACGGCGCCGGTGGCGCTTGCATGGCTGTTGCTGCCGATGGCGGTGGTCCTGGTAGCGGATGCCGCTGCGCCGTCGCCGACTTCGACCGACTGCGCCATCGCGGAAAGAGGAATGGCGATCCCGGCGCTACCCAGCGCCAGAGCGATCGCGGCGACCAGGCAACGGCTCTGGCGGCGGTCGATGAATGCGGCAGTGGTCACTGCACCCGGGCTGTCACCGCTGGCCAGTTCCGATGCCACGGCCCACACGCCCAACGCTTTGTTCCAGACCTTGCGATAAATCCGATTCATCGACGCACGACTCCTGAAGTTTTGGACTGGTTTTGTTGGCGAATACCCACCATCGCGAGGCCTTCCAGCCATGCGATTCCCCTGGTGATTGGCGCCATGTGCCTAACGGCGGTGGGCGGCTTACGCCTGCACCCTGGATAGTCAAAAAGTGAACGCTACCCAACCATATAACTGAGCGGAGTGTTAACAGCGCTCAAATCGGGCGTCAAGTTTTTGACGAAAAGCGAAGTTAAGCGTGTTTTTCGTCACACTTCTGTTTGCTTTTATTATTTTTTTGATAAATCTTTGGAAAACAGCGACCTAGATCATGTCTCGCGAGACATTTCGAAGCTGAATACGCATGTCCAAGGCAGACAAAAAAGCCCGCTGGCGGGTCGCCAGCGGGCTTGGTTGCGCAAAAATCAGGCGCGAAATGCGTCAGCGGGCAGACCAGCGCTCCCCACGCTGGCAAACCGGTGCCACGCAGGCGCGGTACCGGCCGCTTTTCAGCCCAATTGCGCCAGGGAAATGACGGAATGCTGCCGGTACGCCCTGATGCGTCAGATCACTGACGCGCCAGCAGGCTCACCCCGTCGAATTCGGTGCCGTCGAGCTTGAGGATGTAGGTGCCGGCACGTGGCGCGGTGAAGCGCACGGTCTGGCTGGTGCCACTGCGCGTTGAGGCACCGTCGTTGTCGGTGGCGCTGGGCTCACGCCCGAACGCCACGTACAACGCGGCCTGCCCGCTGCCACCGAAGCTGATGAAACTCAGCACCGCACCCGCGCTCGCCTCGAAGGTGAACACGCCGGCATCGCCGGCCAGATTGGAGATGCCGCTCTGGACCACGCCATTGCGCAGCGGTTGCGCATCCACCTGGCAGCCCACATCGCCCGGAGTGCACCGCCGCAAGGCGCGCGCAACCGCGGCACCCGCATCCACGATCCCGGTGCCAGCCGGCGTCGCCGGCGGAATCGGCACCGGGAAAGCGCGCACGGTGCGCTTGAGCAAGGCTTCCAGCGCTGCCGGCGACAACGGCGGCTTGCCATCGGCAATCAGCGCGCTCTGCACCAGTGCGGCAGTTCCGGCCACATGCGGCGATGCCATCGAGGTGCCTGCGAACGTGGTGCCGCCATAGGTGAACTGCCCGGAGGTGGGCGTGGTTTTGCCGGTGTAGAAGGTCTGCCAGATGAAGCTGCGGATCGGGCCGTCGTTGGTGTCGAAGAACATCGAGCTGCCACCGGGTCCGGCCAGGTCGACCTGACGGCCGAAGTTGCTGTAGTCGGTCAGCCCGCCGGTGGAGCGTGTGGCGGCCACCGCGATCACATTGGCGCAATTGGCAGGATTCGACGTCGATACGTCCGAGCTTTCATTGCCCGCGGCAACCACCACGGTGGTGCCGCGCGACACCGCACCGTTGATCGCGGCCTGGGTGACCGAATCGCATGCCCCGCCGCCGCCCAGGCTAATGTTGATCACTTCGGCAGGGTCGCGATTGTCCGGCACGCCATCAACGTGACCACCAGACGCCCAGACGATCGCGTCGGCGATATCGGAGGTGTAACCGCCGCAATGCCCGAGCACGCGCACCGGCAAGACCTTCGCTCTGTAGGCAACGCCTGCGCCGCCGATGCCGTTGTTGCTGGCTTCGGCAACCGTGCCTGCCACATGCGTGCCGTGCCAGGTGCTGTCGTCGGCCAGCGAAAACAGCCCGCACTCGCCGTCTTCGGCGATCCAGTCGCCGCGATCCAGTGCGCCGGGGCTACGCTCGGCAGTGGCGCGACGCGACACAAACGGGTCGGTGATGAAGTCGTAGCCGGCAAGCAGGTTACCGGCCAGATCGGGATGGTCCGGCAGGATGCCGGTATCCAGCACCGCCACCACCACACCTTCGCCCTGTGTCGTTGCCCAGGCCTGCGCTACGTTGATGCCACCCACCGGGTCGATGAGATGCCATTGGTTGGTCTGCAACAGCGGATCGTTCGGCAAGGCACCGCCGGTAGTTTGTAGCGGATACATGCGCCGATCGATTTGCGCGGATTCAACCGCAGGGTCGGCTGCCAGTTCCTGCACGAGACGGTCGGCATCGGCGCGACTGAGCCGGGTCGGCAACTTGACCAGTTCGCCACCGGCCGCCAGCTTACGCAGGTAGGTTGGCGCGGCCGTTGTCCCGGCACGTGCGGCCGGCGCCAGGCGGATGGAGGCGCGCGATGCGGCTGCAGTGATCGCCGTCGTTGCGGTGCGGCCAACGTCGCGCGCGGTCACGCGCCCGCTGCGGTAGTTGACGATGATTCTGTCGACCGGCGCATTGCGCATGGCCTGTTGACGCTGGGCGCTGGCCGCCGCCGGGTCGAGGGTGGTGGCCATTGCCACACCGATGCCGAATGGCAACGCGAAGACACAGCAGGCCAGCACGAGGGTGCGAGAAAAAGAGCTCTGGATCACGATGGAATTCCTTCGAGGTAAGTGCGAAAGGCCATGACGGAGAAAGCGCGCCGCCCGGCAACAGGCGGCGGGATTGCATGCAACAGCGCGCTCTTGCAGCGTGGTTCTTGCTGCGCGTTACCAGCCGAAACCGGCACCCACACCGATCGAGCTGTCGTCGCCACTGAGTGCGCCGCCAACCGTCACCGTGGCGCGCGGGCTGATCGCTCGCTGGTACCCCACCGACAACGCCGACTCGCCGTTCTGGAAACCGACGCCGGCACCGACGCGGTTTTGCGAGGCGATACCGGCCACGCTGGCAGACATGTTCAACATCGCCGAACTCATCGCGCCCTGACGATCCAGACGGCGGTTCTGCCGACGCAGGCGGTCTTCGATATCGCCCTGGTAGCTTTCGAAGCTGTCGGCCATCGCGCTGTAGCGGCTGTCGGTGTAGCTGTTGGCAGCGGCAACGCCGTTGTCCAGCTGGCCCTTGTTGACCGCATCGGTGGCACGCGTACCGGCCGCCACATTGGCCACCTGGCGCTCGCCGCCGACGCTGCCCACCGACACCGTGTTGGCACGATCGGCGACCGAACCCTGGCCGAGTGCAACCGCACCCTGTGCACTGGCACGTGCGCCCTGGCCGATCGCCGTGCCGGAAGCCGCACTGACTTGCGCGCCTTCGCCCATCGCCACCGCATTGGTGGCCACCGCCGCAATCTGCGTGTTGGCTCCGACCGCCGTGCTGCCATCTGCATTGACGCGTGCATTGCTGCCGATCGCAGTGTCGTTGGGACCATGCGCATATGCGCTGCCGCCGATCGCAGTACCGGTCACATGGTTGGCCACTGCCGCCGTGCCAACAGCGGTGGACGTTGCGGCCGGCGTGATGCTGCCGACCACTGCTGCGGTCGGCGTGCCCTGCACGCCATCGCTTGCGGCAAGCCCGCTTGCCGTTGCAGCCGCTGAAGACAGCGCGCTGTCGGTCGTCCGGTCGGCAGCCATCAGCGTCGACTGCACGCCATCGTCTGTCGCCGCCTCTTCAAGACTGCTGGCGACTGTCGAGGTTTGCGCAACTGGTGCAACCGTCGTCGCCGTTGCTGTCGCCCGTGCGACGCGCGCAGCGGAGGAACGTGCGGCAACGCCCGTTGTCGCCGTTGCATTACGGGCATCCAGCTCGCTGACCTTGCTGTCCAACGCCGTCAATGCCGCACCGACGTTGCTGTAACTGCTGCCCTGGATCACATAGGTCGGCGCAACGAACACGCCTTGCGCGCCGATCGCTGCACCACCGCCGAGGAAGCTGGCCGCGTTGCTCAAGGCACCGAACAACTGCCCACCGTTGATCGCATCGCTGCTGCCAGTGGCGATTGCACCAGCACCCACATTGACGATGCGACGCGTGGCAGGACCACCGCGGCCATTGCCGTTGCCCACCGACACCACGTTGGCCTCGTAGGTGCGCGAGCCGGCGCCCAAGGCCACCGAATCGGCACCGCTGGCACCGGCATTGGCACCGAGTGCGACCGCGTTGCTGCCGCTTTGCCGGGTAAAGGCGTTGTAGCCCATCGCCACACTGTTGTTGCCCAGTGCCGTCGATTGCACGCCCAAGGCCATTGCGGCACTGCCCGTATCGCCGATGAACACGCCCACGCTGGCATCGCGCCCGATCGCAATCGCGTCGGGCGCCTCGGCCCTGGCATTGGTTCCCAACGCGATATTGTCGCCAGAGAAGATCGACGTCGTGGCACCGCTGCCGATCGCGATGCTTCTGCTGGAAACGGCACGCGCGTCGTAGCCGACTGCAATCGCCTCGGCGCCCTCGGAAGACGACAGCGTCCCCACCGACACGGTGCGCGGCGCAAACGAGGCAGCGCTATGACCGATCGCCACCGCGTCGGCATTGTTGCCGTTGGGGAAGACATTGGCGTTGTAGCCCAGCGCGATGGCGTAATCGCCGTCGCTGCGCGCACCTGCGCCGATGGCAACGCCACCGACGCCGAGGGCGCCTGCAGGCCGCAAGTTGGAGCTGATCAGCGACATGCCGCCGACAGTCACACTGCGCTCGCCGGCGGCAACCGCCAGGCTGCCCACGGCCACGCTGCTCTCGCCGATGCTGGAGGCATTGAAGCCCACCGCGGTGGTCAGACTCGCGTTTGCCAGCGCACCGAAGCCGAAGGCCGACGCCGCCGAACCGCGCGCTGTCGAGAACGCGCCCACAGCGGTGGCAACATCGTCCTGCGCCCGTGCGCTGAACCCCGCCGCCATCGACTGCTCGCCACTGGCCACTGCCCCCGTGCCGACCGCGGTGGCGAAAGTGCGCGCGGCAACCGCCCCGCTCCCCAGCGCCACCGCACCGCGCGCCTGTGCCAGGGTGGCCTGTTCCTGCGCGCCCACGATCGAGCCAGAGGCATCGAATACCGGCACAGAGGCAACACCGCCCACCGCCACCGCCGATGCATCGGCCGCGCTGGCGTTGTGCCCGACAGCGACCGTATCGCGGCCCAGCGCCAGACTGCCCGAGCCCAGCGCATTGGCGCCATCGCCGATCGCGTTGCTTGCGCTCCCCAACGCGATCGCATTCAGGCCGTCCACGTAGGCAGCGGTTTCATCCCCATCGGTTTTGCCAATCGCCAGCGTGCTGTCGAGACGGTCGGCCACGGCACGCACGCTGTCGAGCTGGGCGAGATTGACCGCATCGTTGGCCTCGGTGCCTGCCGCAACGCTGGTGATCTGACGCGTCAGCCCCGCCTGCACATCGCCAACCGAGACCGTGTTGCTACGGTACGCGTAGGAACGCGCTCCCAATGCCACGGCGCTGGATGCCGAGCGATTCCAGGCATCGTCGACAAAATCGCCTACGCGCGCGCCATAGCCGATTGCCACCGCATCGATGCCATTGGTTTCGGAATCTGCACCGATCGCGGTGTTGTTGCCGTTGAACCACGAGGTGCCGGCACGCGCCCCTAACGCGATACTGTTTTCAGTGTAGGCGGTGCTGTCGTGACCGATCGAAATGCCACCATCGCCCATCGCCAATGAGAAGCCACCCAGCGACACCGTGCGTGGCGCAAACGAACCGGCGCTGTGGCCGATCGCCACAGAATCGGTATTGCCAGGCGCATTTGGAAAGATGTTGGAGTCGTAGCCAATCGCAATCGCATAATCGGACTGGCTCTGCGCACCTGCGCCGAGTGCGATGCCGCCTAGTCCGGTAGCGGCGGTGATCGAGCCGAAATTACTGATGCCACCGACCACCACGCTCTGCACGCCACTGGCCAATGCGGTATCGCCGACCGCAATGCTGCTGCTGCCCTCGCTGCGCGCCCGGTAACCAAAGGCCGTGGACGCATCTCCGCTGGCACGCGAACTGTAGCCACCGGCGGTGGAGAGAAAACCACTCGCCGCGGACAACCCACCGACTGCGGTGGCGCCATCGTTGAAGGTCTGCGCGCGATACCCCAGTGCCGTGCTCTGGATACCGTCGGCACTAGCGCCACTGCCCAACGCACTGGCGAGTGGATCTGCCGCGATGGCGCCACCGCCCACGGCGGTCGCACCTTCACCGGACGCCTGCGTCGCTTTTTCGCTTCGACCGACCACGAAGCCAAATTCATCGTAGTCGTACACCGTCGCGACGCCGCCAATGGCGGTTGCCGATGCTCCTGCAGCCGAGGCGTCATGCCCGATCGCCGTCGCATCGCGCTCCAGTGCCAGGCTTCCGCCGCCGAGTGCGCTGGTTCCATCGCCCAGGGCATTGCTTGCGTTGCCCAGCGCCAGGGCGTCCTGGCCCTCTGCGAACGCCGGCACATCCGTGTCGGCGTTCGGTATGGCCGAGGTCTGCGTGGTCGCGGCTGCGGGATCTGCGTTACCGGCCGCTGTTGCAGTCCCGGTGTCGCAATGCTGCTGACCGTTGGCCACCGTGCAGCGCGTGATCGCGGTCGCTTGCGGGGATGCGGCCTCGGCAACTCCGACCATGCCGACGAGTACCAGCATCATCGCCGCCGCCAACCCACCGCTCGCGTGCAGATGCACTCGACTGCAGGGTGGGTTTATCAAATCGCAGACACGTCGCGCCGTTCGGCGATGAGCACACTGCTCACCACCGGCATTCAATTGAATTCGCTTCATTAACGCCTTACTCCCCATTGGCCTGGTATGTAGAAACCGACCACCGCACGACTGCGTCGCACGGTCCCCCTGAGGTTTATCGAAAACGCACTCGCCTACCTCCTGCATCGGGAAAATCCCGCGCAAAAGAATCAGCGATAGAGACGTGAATTTGCAGCGGAAACCTTGCGAATCAGAGATTCATAACGTTGGATGAATCTATTGAAAAACCAAAAATTCAGATGAGATTAACGTCACACAAGGGACATCATCGAACGCACCGACTAAATACCTAGTATTTTTTATAGTTACTTAAAGTAAACCACGTATCGACATTCAAAAAAATGTAGTAGCGACGTACCCGACCGCGACGCGATCATGCGCGACTGCAGCTGCACTGATCGGGAGTTATCAATAGCGAAAGGTCATGCCTCGGCTGCAACGCACGCCGGACATGCGCAGTCCCGATGCACGGGCGCTCGATGGAATGAGGAAACCTTGCATGCGCCTGCCGCAGACAAGCCGGCTTGCATCGCTTGAAAGCGAGTCTGGCCATGCGCGGCTCGATCGGACTTCGATGCGCTCTTCCGGACGACGCGCGTCGCGGGCAGGATCAAGCAACCCGCGAAAACCGCGTGCAGATGCATGCACGCAGCAGCAGAAACGACAACGGCCGTGTGCATCGCTGCACACGGCCGTCGAATCAAGCGGTTGCTTCGGGCGCTCTAACTCACGCCGCGGAGCTGCACAGCATCAACCACACCACACGCGCGCATTGCGGAACATCCGCAACCACGGCGAGTCCTCGCCCCAGTCGGCCGGGTGCCAGCTCAGGTTTGCCGTGCGCGGGGTGCGCTCGGGGTGCGGCATCAGGATGGTGGCGCGGCCGTCGGTGCTGGTCAGGCCGGTGATGCCGTCCGGCGAACCGTTCGGATTGAGCGGGTACTGCGATGCCACCGCGCCATCGCCGTCGATGAAACGCAAGGCCACACGCACGGCCGCCTGATCCACCACGGTGTCGAACTCGGCGCGGCCTTCGCCATGCGCCACCGCCACCGGAATCCGCGAGCCGGCCATGCCGCGCAGGAACAGCGACGGCGACTCCACCACTTCCAGCAATGCCGTGCGCGCTTCGAACTGCTCGCTGCGATTGCGCAGAAAGCGCGGCCAGTGCTCGGCACCGGGAATGATGTCCTTGAGCTGGCTGAGCATCTGGCAGCCGTTGCACACGCCCAGCGCGAAGGTGTCGCTGCGCGCGAAGAAGTCGGCAAACGCATCGCGCAAGGCCGACCGCTCCAGGATCGAGGTCGCCCAACCGCGTCCGGCACCCAGCACGTCGCCGTAACTGAAACCGCCGCAGGCCGCGAAACCGGAGAACTGCGCCAAGTCCACACGGCCTTCGATCAGATCGCTCATATGCACGTCGAACGCACGGAAACCGGCGCGCTCGAAGTTGTAGGCCATCTCGATCTGCCCGTTGACGCCCTGCTCGCGCAGGATCGCCACCTTGGGCCGCGCACCGGTCGCCACGAACGGCGCGGCCACGTCTTCGGAGGGATCGAACACCAGCTTGGGGCGCAATCCGGGCGCCTTGAAATCGCGTGCCAGCACGCGCTCTTCGTCGGCGCTGTCCGGGTTGTCGCGCAGTTTCTGCATGGCGTGCGTCACCGACCACCAGGCATCGAACAATGCTTCCCAACGCCACTCAGCCAGTACCCGGCCCTGCCCGCTCACGCGGATACGCGGCGCACCGGTGGGGCGTGCGATGCGTTGCGCGCATTCGGTCAAGGCATGCCGCTCGACCAGATCGGCGAACGCGGCGCGATCCTCGCTGGCGATCTGCACCACTGCGCCCAGTTCTTCATTGAACAGACTGCGGAACGCATCGTCGCCCCACGCATCGAGCGTGATATCCAGACCCTGCCGCGAGGCGAACGCCATTTCGCACAGCGCCGCAAACGCACCGCCATCGCTGCGATCGTGATACGCCAGCAGCAAGCCGCTCTCGCGCGCCGCACGGATCAGTTCGAAGAAACTGCGCAGCCGCTGCGCATCGTCCAGATCCGGCACCTCGCCACCGAAGGCCGGCAGCCCCGCATCGTCGGCATACACCTGCGCCAACACCGACCCGCCCAGGCGCTGCTTGCCGCCGCCCAACCCGATCAACCACAGCTCGCTCTCTTCGTCGCTGCGCAACAACGGCGTCAGCTGCGTCCGCACATCGCCCACCGGCGCGAACGCGGTGATGATCAGCGAGACAGGTGAAACGCTCTTGTGGGCGATGGGATTGGGGATTGGGGATTGGGGATTCGTAACAGCAGAAGGCTCTAGGGTTTCGCCAATCCCGAATGCCGAATCACCAATCCCGGCCTCTTGCCACTGCGCCTGCATCGACAGCGAGTCCTTGCCCACCGGCACGCTCAATTCGAGTGCCGGGCACAGTTCCATGCCGATCGCACGCACCGCGTCGTACAACAAGGCGTCTTCGCCGGCGTGACCGGCGGCGGCCATCCAGTTGGCCGAGAGCTTGATGCTGTCCAGCGTCTGCACCGGTGCGGCGCACAGGTTGGTGATCGCCTCGCCCACCGCCATGCGCGCCGACGCCGCAGCGTTCAACAACGCCAGCGGGGTGCGCTCGCCGATCGACATCGCTTCGCCGGCAAACGTCTCGAATCCAGCCATCGTGATCGCGCAATCGGCCAGCGGCAGCTGCCACGGCCCGATCATCTGCTCGCGCGCGGTCAAGCCGCCCACGCTGCGATCGCCGATGGTGACCAGAAAGCTCTTGGACGCCACCGTGGGATGGGCCAGCACCCGCAAACCGGCCTGCTGCAAGTCCAACGTGGCGGTCTGCAGCACCGGCCACTGCGGCGCGGCCGGATGCACCGCATCGCGATGCATCTTCGGCGCCTTGCCGAACAGCACGTCCATCGGCAGGTCGATCGGGAGCTGGGATTGGGGATTCGGGATTGGGGATTGGTTGAAGGCAACGGCGGACCCGGCAACTGACGAATCGCTTTTGCGAATCTCCAATCCCGAATCCCCAATCGCGTCCCCAAACACGCCATACCCAACCACCAGCCGCTCCTCGGCCGTTGCCACGCCCACTGCCGCAAACGGGCAGCGTTCGCGGGCGCAGATCGCGGCGAATTCATCCAGGCGCGCCTGCGGCACACCCAGTACATAGCGTTCCTGCGATTCGTTGCACCACAGTTCCAGCGGCGACAGCGAGGGGTCGTCGGTGAGCACGCGGCCCAGGTCGATGACGCCGCCCACGCCGGAGTCGTGCAGCAACTCGGGGATGGCGTTGGACAGGCCGCCCGCGCCCACGTCGTGGAACCAGCGGATCGGGTTGTCCGTGCCCAGCGCCACGCAGCGGTCGATGACCTCCTGGCAGCGGCGCTCCATTTCCGGGTTTTCGCGCTGCACGCTGGCGAAATCCAGCGCCTCGGCGCTATCGCCGGCCGCCACCGAACTGGCCGCACCGCCGCCCAGGCCGATCAGCATCGCCGGCCCGCCGAGCACGATCACCGCATCGCCCGGCTGCAGGCGCAGCTTCTCGACCTGAGTGCGGTCGATCGCGCCCAGGCCGCCGGCCAGCATGATCGGCTTGTCGTAGGCGCGGGTCAGACCCTCACCTTCGGCGAGCTCGAAACTGCGGAAATAGCCGAGCAGGTTCGGCCGGCCGAATTCGTTGTTGAACGCGGCGCCGCCGAGCGGGCCCTCGAGCATGATGTCCAGCGCCGGGGCCATGCGCGGGTTCAGCGCGCGCGGCGCCTCCCACGGCTGCGGCAGGGTCGGGATGCGCAGATGCGACACCGTAAAGCCGGTCAGACCTGCCTTGGGCTTGCCGCCGCGGCCGGTGGCGCCTTCGTCGCGGATCTCGCCGCCCGCACCGGTCGCCACGCCAGGAAACGGCGCGATCGCGGTGGGGTGGTTATGCGTTTCCACCTTGATCGCAAATGCCGACGGCACTACCGCTTCGCTGCGGTATTCGCCGCTGGCCGGATCCGGGCGATAACGCGCGGCCGGCACGCCCTCCACCACCGCGGCGTTGTCGCTATAGGCCGACAAGGTGTGCTGCGGGGTCTGCTGGTGGGTGTGCTTGATCATGCGGAACAACGAGCGTTCCTGCGACTTGCCGTCGATGCTCCAGCTGGCGTTGAAGATCTTGTGCCGGCAGTGCTCTGAGTTGGCCTGGGCGAACATCATCAGCTCGACGTCGGTCGGGTCGCGGCCCAGCGCAGCGAAGCGTTCGCGCAGGTAATCGATCTCGTCCTGCGCCAGGGCCAGGCCCAGCGTGCGGTTGGCCTGCTCCAGCGCATCCAGCGCCACGTGCTGCAACTGGCCACGATCCGGCTCGTTGAACAACGCCTCGGCAGCGGCGGCCGAACCGAGCAGCGATTGGGTCATCGGGTCGTGCAGCAGCTTGGCCACGGCGGCCTGGTCTGCCGCGTTGTCCGGCCAGCCGGCCAGGTCGATGCGGGTACCGCGCTCCACACGCTGGATCGGTTGCCCGGCCCCGCGCACCAGTTCGGTGGCCTTGCTCGACCACGGCGACAGCGTGCCCAGACGCGGCACCACATAGCGCGAGGAGGCGTCTTCGGCGCGCGGCGCGGGCGCCGCTTCGGCCTGCAGAATCCGCTGCAAGGTGGCCTGATCGGGCGCTTGCCCGGCCTCGACGCGGATGAAGTACACGTGCCAGGCGCCAGTGATGCGCAGCGCGGGGACGAGGGTTTGCAGGCGGGTTTCGAGCCGAGCGCGGCGGAACGGCGAAAGGGCGGAAGCGCCCTCGAGGACCATCATGTCCGGGGAACCGTGTCAGAAACGGGGCTGCAGATTGTAACGGAGGTTGAGGGACTCAGCGCCCGGCCGAGCGTGGGCCGGCGGTGATCGGCTGGGTAACACCCGCCCTGCAACGCAAAAGGCCGGAATGCATGCGCACCCCGGCCTTTTGAGCGATCACGCTGGCGGTCGAAGCCACCAGCGCCGAAGCGGCATCACAACGCCGCTTGCAGAGACATCAGCGGCTTCCGCCCGCCGTGGTGACGGCGCGCTTTTCCAGCGCCTCACGCAGCTGCGCCGGCGGCAGGTAGCCACCGAGCTGGGTGCCGTCAGGGGCGAAAATCGCCGGAGTGCCGTTGACGCCCAGGCGCTGGCCCAGCGTGTACTCCATCGACACCGGGTTCTTGCAGTCCTTGGAACTCACCGACTGACCGGACTTGGCATTGGTCAGCGCCTGCTTGCGGTCGGCCGAGCACCACACCGCCACCATGTCCTTGTAGTCCTGGCTGCCCAGGCCCATGCGCGGGAAAGCGACGTATTCCACCGCGATGCCCTGCTTGTTCAGCTCGGCGATCTCGCTGTGCAGCTTGCGGCAGTAGCCGCACTCCACGTCGGTGAACACGGTGACCGCGTACTTCGGATTCGCCGGCGCAAACACAATGCGGTCGGCCTTGGGGATGGTTTCCAGCTGCTTGCGGCGATAGGCCAGCAGACCGGCGCTGGCGGCAAACTGCTTGTTCTGGATGTCGAACGGCTGCGCCTGCATCAGGTAGCGGCCGTCGTCGCTGACGTACAGCACCTGCCCGCCCACCACCACTTCGCGGAAACCGGGGAACGGCGCGGCGCCGATGTAGTCGGGCTTGAAGTCCGGGTCCAGCGCCTTGAGCGCCGTGCTCACACGCTGATCCACATTGCCGGTGGCGGCAGGCGCGGCGGCTGGCTTGGCGCCGGCATTGCTTGCCGCAGGCTGCGACGATTGTGCGCAGGCGGTAAGACTGATCGCGCCCAGCAGCGCGGCGATGGCAAGACGATACATTCACGCATCCAGTGGAATGGGGTACCTGGATTCTCGCACAGCGCAGATGAAGCAAGGCAACGCCCGGATCAGTTTATTGGCGACCCGGAGCGCCGGTTCGTTGCGGGGATCGGCGCGCGCGTCGTGGCGATTGCGTATTGACCGGCTCGCTGGCAACCCCTTACCTGGCGAGATGCATCACCACCGGCCTGCCGCAGTACTCGTTCACCCGCGAGGATGATGCTTGGCGTGCAGCTTTTGCAGATGCTGGCGCGCCACCAGCGTGTAGATCTGGGTGGTCGACAACGAGCTATGGCCGAGCAGCATCTGCAGCGCGCGCAGGTCTGCGCCGTGGTTGAGCAGATGAGTGGCGAAGCTGTGGCGCAACCCGTGCGGGCTGACCGTGTCCGGGTCGATCCCGGCCACCGCCGCATAGCGTTTGACCAGCGCCCAGAACTGCTGCCGGCTGGGCGGCTGACGCGCGGCGTCGACGAACAGCGGCACCTGCCCATCGACCGAAGCCACCGGCTTGTGGCTGGCCAGCAGTGGGCGCGCCTCGTGCAGATAGCGCTCCAGCCAATGCTGGGATTCCTCGCCCAGCGGCACCAGCCGATCCTTGCTGCCCTTGCCGGTCACCCGCAGCACGCCCTGTCGCAGATTGACCCCCACCGCCGGCAGGTTGACCAGCTCGCTGACGCGCAGGCCGGCGGCATACATCAGCTCCAGCATGGCGCGATCGCGCAGGCCCAGCGGGCTGTCGATGTCGGGAGCGGCCAACAGCGCCTCGATCTGACTTTCGGTCAGCGCCTTGGGCAAGCTGCGCGGCAAGTGGGGCGGATCGATCAGCGCGGTCGGGTCGTCGCTGCGCAGGCCCTCGCGCAGACAAAGGCCATAGAACGCCCGCAGCGTCGACAACAACCGCGCCGTGCTGCGTGGCGAATAGCGCGCCTCGGAGCGCCAGCGTAGATAGTCGAACACCGCAGCCCGATCGACGCCCAGCAGCCCACCGCCGGCCCCGTCGCGCCAACGCGCCAGCCCTTCCAGATCGCGCCGATAGCTGTCCAGGGTCTGCCGCGCCACCCCGTTCTCGGCCCAGAAACGATCCAGGAAGCGCTCGATGGCAGAAGCATCGGCTGCCTGCAGGGGCGGCAGCTGTTGGGCGAGTTGGCGACGTTCGGCAGGAGTGCTGGCAGACATCGCAACAGCATAGAGCCTGTCGCGCAGGATCCGATCTTCAGCACGGCGCTGCCGCAACGCGGCGTTGCTCGATCGCCCGTGCCGGCTATGCTCGCGGCATGACCTCGATTCCCTCGCCTCGCACTGCACGCGCCCCTGGCTTGGTCGGCTGGCGGCTGCTGGCCATGTGTTACGACGCCTGGCCGGTGCTGGCGCTATGGATGCTGATTTCCGCCGCTTTCACCCTGGGCTTCACGCTTGCCGGGCATCCCGCACGCGAAAACATCGCCCCTTTCAGCGGCTGGCAATGGCTGTTGTGGCTGTGCTGCTGGATCGCCGCCGGCATCTACGCCACGGTGAGCTGGCGGCGCGGCGGCCAGACCCTGGGCATGCGGCCGTGGCGGCTGTCGTTGATCGGCCCGCAAGCCCCGTGGCGCGCGCTATGGATCCGCTATGCAGTGGGTACGTTGTCGCTGGCCCTGGGCGGACTGGGATTCTGGTGGGCGTGGGTGGATCGTGATGGACTGGCGTGGCACGACCGTGCCAGCGGGACCAGGCTGCATCGCGCACCAAAACGATGAAACGATCAGGCACTGCGGCCTGCTTAGCTGCATGACAGGGCAGCATTGGCGTGCGGCCGTCATGCTCAGCGCATACCAGGTTCTCGCCCGCGTAGCGCGCAATTCAACTGCTGTGAATCGATGCAGCCTTCGGCTTATTTACCGCCTGCCGAAGGGCGCTCGATCAGCCACTGCACGGCATAGCCAAACAGATACAACACCGCCAGAAATGGCGGCACCAGCAATGAATAACCGGTCACCCACGGCATATTGGTCAACCAGGCATCAGCACCCAGCGCGTCCAGTACCGCCAGCTGCGCTGTCAGCGGCAGCTGCAGCAGAACGAAATGGCCTTTGGGATCGCCACCCGCATCGCTGGCAGCCCACACGCACAACGCCGTCACGGCCACATACAGCAAGCAAAGCACGGTACCGAAGACGCTGAATAGACGCATCCGCGTCAGCTACTGCGCCGCCGGAACAACCATGCCGACACCCCCAGCATCACCATCGGCGGCAGTGCATAGGCGATGCGGTAATCCAGCTTGAGCGCACCGGCCATGCGGCCGAAGAACAGCTGCAGCAGCCAGAAGCCCAGCGCGAACAGGATGCCCAGGAACAGCCGCTTGCCCAGACCGCCGCTACGCAGCGAACCGAACGAGAACGGAATCGCCGCCAGGCACAGCGCCAACACGTTGAGCGGATAGAACCAGCGGCTCCAGTACTGATCTTCGTAGTCGCGCGCGTCCAGGCCATTGCGGCGGCGGTACTCGATGCTCTGTTCCAGATCGCGCGCGGACAGGTTGCGCGGCTTGGCCAGCCCGGCCGCCAGCGCCGCCGGGCTGAGCTGCGATTGCCACGGCAGCTCGGGGAAGGTTTCGCGCTGCACCGAGCGCTCCTGGAAGGTATCGCGGCGCACCTGGCGCAGCGTCCAGGCGCCATTGCGATTTTCTGCCAATGCCGCATAGGTCAGCTGCTGCAGGCGGCCGCTGGCATCGAGGTGATACAGCCGCACATCGTGCAGATCCAGCGCGGTACCGCCGCCGTCGAGCAGCTTCTCTTCGCCGCTCAGCGCATTGAGGAAGGTGTCGCCTTCGCGCGCCCATAGGCCCGAATAGCGCGCCATTGCCATATCGCTGTTGTAGCGGGCGCTGGTCTTGAGGGTATCGGCCTGGTTCTGCGCCCACGGCCCCACCGTCTCGCCGCTGATCACCATGCCGGCGGTCAGCAACGCCATCGCCGCGACCACCGAGGCCGACATCCGCTTGCGCGACACGCCCAGCGCACGCAAGGCGGTCAGCTCGGAGGTGGCCGCCAACTGGCCCAGCCCCATCAACGCACCGATCACCGCCGCAGTGGGGAACAAGGTGTAGGCCCGCCGCGGCACCGTGTACGCCACATAAGCGAACGCATGACCAAAGGTATAGCTCCCCTGGCCAATGTTCTTGGCCTCGCTGGCAAACGCGTTGACCAGATCCAGCCCCAGCAGCACGGCCCAGGTCAGCAGCACGGTGAACAGCACCGCGCGCCCGACGTACCAATCGTGTACCCGTGGCATCAGCCTCATGCGCGCGCCCTCGGCCGACGCACGCGGCCATCGCGTGCATACGCCCAGATCGCCACTGCCAGCAATGGCAGCGTCAGCCACCACAGGCCGAGCGCGGCCGGCGTCTTGCCGTTGGCGATCCACTGGGTGCCGATGATCATCAGGTTGGTACCCACCATGTACGCCAGGAACGCCAGCATGATCCGGCCGTAGCGCTGCTGCCGCGGCGCACTGCGCGATAGCGGCAGGGTCAGCAGCGCGAACGCCAGTGCCAGCAGCGGCGGCGCCAGACGCTCATGCAGCTGCGCGCGCGCGGCCGGGCGTTCGTCCGACAGCAGCTGCGTGGTCCACATCACTTCCGGATCGTTGGCGTCGTGCACCTGGCTGCGGTCGGGCAGGGCCACGTCGTTGCTGGCGAACTTCATCAAACGGTAGTCCAGGGTGTTGCCGGCGGCCGGGCCTTCGATGCGGTAACCGTCCTCCAGGCGCAGGTAGCGGTTGGCCTTGCCTTCGAAGAACATCGCGCCACGCTCGGCGGTGACCACATCGATGCGGTCGTCCTTCTGGCGCTGCATGAACACCTTGCCCAGGCCCTTGCCGTCGGCCGAGATCGTGGTGAGATAGACCACCCCACCGCCGGACAGCGGGGTGAACTTGCCCGACTCCAGGCCGGCCATCAGCACGCTGCGGTTGGCGTCTTCCAGCATGGTCTCGGCGGTACGGCTGGCCCACGGGCCCAGCCACAGCGAGCACAGCCCGATCAGCACCACCACCGGCACCACCAGCATCAGGATCGGGCGCAACATGCGCCGCGGGCCGACGCCAATGGCGGTGATCACGGCCATTTCTGAATCGCGGTACAGCCTCGCCAGTGCCAGCAGCAGGCCGAGCATGAGCGCCAACGGCAGGATGATCGGCAGGTAGGCCACAAATTGCAGGCCCACCTGAGACAGCAACAAGCGAGCAGGGATGCGGCCATCGGCGATATTGCCGAGGATATCCACCAGCACACCGCCCACGCTGACGACCAGCAGCACGATCAAGGTGGCCAGGAAGCTCTGGGTGAAATCGCTAAGCAGGTATCGATCGAGCTTCGGCATGGGGTGGGCTTGTTTTAAACTCTCGGATTCGTTCGCGGCGTCGCCAGCCTAGTCAGGTTGGCGTAAACAGTCCGCGATTGTACGGATTTGCCTACGGAATCTGATCAATGGCCCTGCAATTCACCCTGAACCAAGACGCGCCGGCAAGCGCCCACGTCGACTGCATCGTGGTTGGCGTGTTCGCCGACAAGACCCTTTCGCCCGCCGCCCAGGCGCTGGACAGCGCCAGCCAGGGCCGTTTGACGGCACTGGTCGCACGCGGCGATGTGGCCTCCAAGACCGGTAGCACCAGCCTGCTGCACGACCTGCCCGGCGTGGCCGCCCCGCGCGTACTGGTGGTCGGGCTGGGCGATGCCGGCAAGTTCGGCGTGGCGCCTTACCTCAAGGCGATCGGCGATGCGACCCGCGCGCTGAAGACCGGCCCGGTCGGCACCGCCCTGCTCACCCTGACCGAATTGCCGATCAAGGCGCGCGATAGCGCCTGGAACATCCGCCAGGCGATCGTCGTCAGCGACCACGCCGCTTACCGCTACACCGCCACGCTGGGCAAGAAGACGGTCGACGAGACCGGCTTGACCACCCTGGCAATTGCCGGCGACGACGCCCGCGCACTGGCGGTTGGCGTGGCCACCGCCGAGGGCGTGGAATTCGCCCGCGAGTTGGGCAACCTGCCGCCGAACTACTGCACCCCGGCCTACCTGGCCGAGACCGCCGCCGCATTCGCCGGCAAGTTCCCCGGCGCCGAAGCCGAGATCCTGGACGAGGCGCAGATGGAAGCGCTCGGCATGGGCTCGCTGCTGTCGGTGGCGCGTGGCTCGGCCAACCGCCCGCACCTGATCGTGCTGAAGTGGAACGGCGGCGGCGACGCGCGTCCCTACGTGCTGGTCGGCAAGGGCATCACCTTCGACACCGGCGGCGTCAACCTCAAGACGCAGGGCGGCATCGAGGAAATGAAGTACGACATGTGCGGCGGCGCCAACGTCATCGGCACCTTCGTCGCCACGGTCAAGGCCGAGCTGCCGATCAACCTGGTGGTGGTGGTGCCGGCGGTGGAAAACGCCATCGACGGCAATGCCTATCGCCCCTCCGATGTGATCACCAGCATGTCCGGCAAGACCATCGAGGTCGGCAACACCGACGCCGAAGGCCGCCTGATCCTGTGCGATGCGCTGACCTATGCCGAGCGCTTCAACCCCGAAGCACTGGTGGACGTGGCTACGCTGACCGGCGCCTGCATGGTGGCGCTCGGCCACCAGACCGCCGGCCTGATGAGCAAGCACGACGATCTGGCCAACGAACTGCTGGCCGCCGGCGAGCACGTGTTCGACCGCGCCTGGCGCCTGCCGCTGTGGGACGAATACCAGGGCCTGCTGGATTCCACCTTCGCCGACGTCTACAACATCGGCGGCCGCTGGGGCGGCGCGATCACGGCCGGCTGCTTCCTGTCGCGCTTCACCGAAAACCAACGCTGGGCGCATCTGGATATCGCCGGCGTGGCCAGCGACGAAGGCAAGCGCGGCATGGCCACCGGTCGCCCGGTCGGGCTGCTGACGCAGTGGTTGCTGGACCGCGCCGCAAGCGGCGCAGCGTGATTGGGGAGTGGAGATTCGGGATGCGTGCAAAGCACACGCATCCCGCCGGCCGTAGCAGCACGCGGACGGCCATGACCTGCTGTTGCCAATCCCGAATCCCCCTCAACGAATCCCTGCCCTGATGCCCCGTGCCGACTTCTACCTGATCGCCAAACCGCGCTTCCTCAACGAACCGCTGCGGCTGGTCTGTGAGCTGGCGCGCAAGGCTTACGACGCCAATCTGTCCACGCTGATCCTGGCGCGCGATGCCGAACAGGCCGAAGCGCTGGACGACCTGCTGTGGGCGTTCGACGACGAGGCCTATATCCCGCATCAGATCGCCGGCACCGACGAAGAGGATGAACTCGCCCCGGTGCTGATTGCCGCCCCCGAGTTCACCGCGCCCTCGCGCCCGCTGGTGATCAACCTGCGCGACGATCCTTACCTGGGCGCCTGCGACCGCGTGCTGGAAGTGGTCCCCGCCGACCCCGCCGCCCGCGAACCGCTGCGCGAACGCTGGAAACAGTACAAGGCCCTGGGCCTGGCACTGACCAAGTACGACATGTGAGAGGGGCTGGGATTGGGGAGTTGGGATTGGGGATTCGCAGGAGCGGTTTTGCGCGCATCCACAAGTCCTTTCCAACGACGCATCCCAACAGCCAATCTCCGTTCCACAGCGCCACCGCTGAGGTTGATGCAATGGATTGCCAATGATCTCTGCTGGCACCACGCATCAACAAATCCCGAATCCCGAATCAACGAATCCCAGCCCCTCTATGACCACCCTCGCCTCCAGCTACGACCCCTCTTCCTTCGAATCGCGCCTGTACGCGCAGTGGGAGGCCGCCGGTTATTTCGTGCCGTCTGGCAAGGGGGAGCCGTATACGGTGTTGCTGCCGCCGCCGAACGTGACCGGCACGCTGCACATGGGCCATGCGTTTCAGCAGACGCTGATGGATGCGCTGGTGCGCTATCACCGCATGCGCGGCTTCGACACGCTGTGGCAGGTGGGCACCGACCACGCCGGCATCGCGACCGAGATGGTGGTGTCGCGCAATCTGGCGCTGGAAGGCAACGGCGAAACCCGCGACTCGCTCGGGCGCGAGGGCTTCATCGCCAAGGTGTGGGAATGGAAAGCCGAATCCGGCGACACCATCGAGCGCCAGATGCGTCGCCTGGGCACCTCCAGCGACTGGTCGCGCAGCACCTTCACGATGGACCCGCAACCCTCGGCCGCGGTCAATGAGGCGTTCGTGCGCTGGTACGAGCAGGGCCTGATCTATCGCGGCCAGCGCCTGGTCAACTGGGACCCGGTACTGAAAACCGCCATCTCCGATCTGGAAGTGGAAAACGTCGAAGAAGACGGCTTCCTGTGGTCGATCCGCTATCCGCTGGCCGATGGCGTGACCTACGAGCACGTCGAGCACGATGCCGACGGCAACGAGACGCTGCGCGAAACCCGCGATTATCTGGTGGTGGCCACCACGCGCCCGGAAACCATGCTGGGCGACACCGCCGTGATGGTGCACCCGGACGATGCGCGCTACGCCACGCTGCACAACGCCCGCATCGTGCTGCCGCTGACCGGCAGGCAAGTGCCGGTGATCACCGACGATTACGTCGACCGTGCCTTCGGCACCGGCGTTGTCAAGGTCACGCCTGCGCATGATTTCAACGATTACGCGGTGGGCGTGCGGCATGATTTGCCGTTGATCAATATTTTGACTCCGGAAGCCAAGATCATTGGTGGCTCAGGTCAGCACGTCATTCAGGGCTCCGATCGCACTGCGCCTTTCGCATTGGGCGTCAGGGACGCTCACGGATTGGAAGTCATTCCCGAGAACTATCGGGGACTAGACCGCTACGACGCCCGTAAGTTGATCCTCGCGGATCTTGAAGACGCGGGGCTGTTGGCCGAAACCAAACCGCACAAACTGCAGGTACCGCGCGGCGACCGTACCGGCCAGGTGATCGAGCCCTATCTCACCGACCAGTGGTTCGTGAAAATGGACGCACTGGCCAAACGTGGCCTGGAGCTGGTAGAAAGCGGCCAGATCAAATTCGTGCCGCCGAACTGGATCAACACCTATCGCCATTGGATGGAGAACATCCAGGATTGGTGCATCAGCCGTCAGCTGTGGTGGGGCCACCGCATTCCGGCGTGGTTCGACCACACCGGCAAAGCTCACGTCGGCCGAAGCGAAGCGGAAGTACGCGGGAAACTTGAGCACCAGATCAATGAGCAACAGAAGCTGATCCTCCAGGCGGCGCTCGATCAGCGCGAAGATGTGATCTCATCAACCGAGAAAGCCCGTCTGGAGCAAATACTGGCGAATGGATTCACTCAGGACAGCGACGTCCTAGAGACCTGGTTCTCATCACAGTTGTGGCCGTTCTCTACTTTGGGCTGGCCGGACGCGAATGCGCAGATTGAGCGCGGTTTCGAGCGCTATCTGCCGTCGTCGGTGCTGGTCACCGGTTTCGACATCATCTTCTTCTGGGTGGCGCGCATGATCATGGCCACCGACAGCTTCACCGGCCAGGTGCCGTTCCGCGATGTCTATATCACCGGCCTGATTCGCGATGCGCAAGGCCAGAAGATGTCCAAATCCAAGGGCAACGTCCTGGATCCGCTCGATATCATCGACGGCATCAGCATCGAGGCGCTGGTCGCCAAGCGCACTACCGGCCTGATGAAGCCCAAGGATGCGCCCAAGATCGAAAAAGCCACGCGCAAGGAATTCCCGGACGGCATCATCGCCCACGGTGCGGATGCACTGCGCTTCACCATCGCCGCGCTCGCCACGCATGGCCGCGACATCAAGTTCGACCTGGGCCGCGCCGAAGGCTACAAGAACTTCTGCAACAAGCTGTGGAATGCCACGCGCTTTGTGCTGATGAACACCGAGGGCGCGCGTTTCAACGGCGTGCCGCAGCCGCGCACCGAAGCAGAGCAGTGGATCCTGGCGCGCCTGGACAAGGTCACCGCAGAAACCCACGCGCACTACGCCAACTACCGTTTCGATCTGCTCACGCAGTCGCTGTACGAATTCGCCTGGAACGCGTTCTGCGATTGGTTCCTTGAACTGGCCAAGCCCGCACTCAACGGCGCGGTGCAGGACAGCACGCTGGCCGCTGCAGGCAGCACGCCGGAAGCGATTGAGCACGCAGAAGATGCCGCCAGCACGCGTCACACTCTGCTCTATGTACTCGAAGCATTGCTGCGTCTGTTGCACCCACTCACGCCGTTCGTCACCGAAGAACTGTGGCAGCAGGTCGCACCGCGCCTGGGCATCACCGCCGCGACGATCTCGTTGCAGGCGTTCCCGCAGGCCGGCGATATCGACACCCACGGCTATGCCAGCGCGGAGGCCGATGTCGAGTGGCTGAAGTCGATGGTGTCGGCGCTGCGCCGCGTGCGCAGCGAGTTGAACGTGCCGCCCTCCAAGCAGGTACGCCTGCTGTTGCAGGCCGGCACGCAGGACGATCGCACCCGCGTTGCCCGCTTTGCCTCGCAGCTGTCGTTCCTGCTCAGGTTGGAGACGATCGACTGGCTGGACGCCGGTCAGGAGGCACCGCCATCGGCCGCCGCCATCGTCGGCGAGCTCACGCTGCTGGTGCCGCTGGAAGGCCTGGTCGACATGGATGCCGAACGCACGCGTCTGGACAAGGAAATCAAGCGTGTGGAAGGCGAAATCGGCAAGTGCAATGGCAAGCTCGGCAACGCCACGTTCGTGGAAAACGCACCGGCCGTAGTGGTCGAACAGGAACGCGCGCGCTTGAACGACTGGACCACGCAGTTGACCGGTTTGCGCGAGCAACGCGCCAAGATCTAGCGCAATAGATCACCTGACTGCGCCGCTACCAGGCGACCGCAGTCGGTATTCGAAGAAACGACCGATCAGATGGTCGAGCGCGCGGTGCCCTCGCCGCTCGCGGGACACGCCGCAAGTACGTCCATGTAGGCTCGGTGGCGGCATCCATGCCGCCACACGGTCCCGCAACCGACGAGGACACCGCACCAGGAAGTTGGTCGGTTGCTTTCTAAAAAGCTTGTTGGTTGCTCGGCTTGCGTTGGAAACGCTAACCGAACCCACAGTTATCCGAACACCATGCATCGTGTATTGCTTGCACCATGCACACCGACCATCTCGGCTGGTCCTTGCCCGCCCACCGTCGCGGGACCTTATGCGGCATGGATGCCGCGTAAGAGCCTACACGGACGTACTTGCAGCGTGTCCCGCGATGGTGGGCGGGCAAGGGCTAAGCTACGAAGTCACAGCCTTGTCGCTCTGCAATCGATGCACCCACATCGCACCTTAGACAGCCAGGCCATCGAACTCCGAATTCCAGTTACCCAGCTTGCCATCGGTCGAATCCCAAAAACGGTTCCGGATCCCAGGGATTTTCGCGATATTGAGGTTGCGGATGATGACATCGTTGCCCTTCAATAGGAGATAACCTTTGATCCAGGCGTCCGCGCCCACACCGATGTAGCTCGGCAATACCCCGCACTCTCATTGCGTTGCAGACGCAGCCGATGTCGCGGAACATCGAGACATCAATGAAGACATCGCGCAAACGCACAACGCCGCATCGCTGCGGGCGTTGTAGGAGCTCATGCAATGCTGCAGTCATCGCAGCATTGCCTGGCGCAGACGCGTTACAGCTTGCCTGCGCCGGCCTTTGCCTTGACGTCTGCAGCGACCTTGTCGGCCGACAGCAGGTTGTAGGTGTACAGCGGCGTCCAACCGATGTTGGTATTCCACGTGCAGGTCAGCGCCTTGCCATTGAGCAGCGAGCCCTGATCGCGGTACACGCTGCCGCCGTAATCGGCCGCGATCTTGTCGCAGCCGCTCACACCGCTGATATCGAACGCATTGCGCTCGGAGAATATCTTCGATTCCTTGCCCACACCATGCGCGTGCGAGAACTTGTAGACCGGATGGGTGGTGCTGCCAACGTGGTAGTTGTTGTACAGATGCACCTGGCCGAAGCGCACCCGCGGCGCACGTGCGGAGATGTTTTCGAACAAGGTGTTGTGGATGGTCACCTTGAGCTTGCCGCTGTCGGTACTGGAGGCGCTGTCGCTGGAACCGATCAGATCGTTCTTCTCGTGCGACTTGAACGCCGAGTAGGAAATCGTCACGAAGTTGGCGCCTTTCTTGACGTCCATCGCGCCATCGTGATGCTGCTTGGGGCGGCCATTGGCGGTGCCGTTCTGATCGTCGGTACGGCGACCATCGGTGAAGGTGACATGGTCCACCCACACGTTGGTGGCACCTTCCACCGTCAAGCCGTCGTACTCGGCATTCCAGTTGCCGGCGCTGCCATCGTCCGGATCCCAGACCGGTTCCGGATCCCACGGATTTTCGATGGTGAGATTGCGAATGATGACGTCGTTGGCCTTGACGTAGAAATAGCCCTCACGAATTTCCGCGTTGCTGGTGATGCCGATCAACGTGGTCTTGGTCGGCACGTCCAGACGCGCGCGCGCCTTCATATCCGAGGTCTTGGTGTAGGGCTTGCCTTCACTGACATCGATGATGCCGCTGATCTTGATGACGCGTCCGTTGCTGCCCACGCTGGCCTTCAGCGCGTTCTTCAGCTCGACGGCATTCTTGACCGTGTAGATGTTGGCAGCGGCCGCTTTGGAGCCGCCTTTGGTCCCACCGTTCTGTGTTGCCCAACCAGTGGTTGCAACTTCCAGTGCAGGATCGGCGCAGGCAACGCCAACGACCAGCAACGACCCGACAAACAGCGACGCGGCGGCCGCCGTTGAAAATTTCGGCTTCATCTTGATGTCTCCCTCGGATAGGTTCGATGCGCCGCGCGGCGGCACACCCCTCGTCTAAAAGGCGCGGAACATACTTTTCATATCTGTAATGTTCAGTTCCGCGAAGCCGATACTAGGAGCATCGCAATGGCCTGTATCTAGCCGATGCATCGATGTGCACGCGCAGTCACGCAAACGGTTGCGGGACATCCAAGAGAAGACAAAACGCTGCACTCAAGACACGCAGAGACAGCGACAAGGACACTGCAGCGCAGCATGATTCGAGTCGCTATGCAGATGGACGCAGGTCCAGTACGGTGTGCCGCTGCGATCACGTGCTGTGTGTTTTCCTCGATGTTTATGCGTGTTGCGATGCGACGTATCGACAACGCAACGCGTGCACTGCGATCGGGCTTATGCGATCAGCGCAACCAAAAAAGAAAATTGGAGTACGGCGAAAATACCGCCATCGATCAACGCGGCACGCCACGCTGCACGTTGGACCACGCGCACGACGGGCAATCAATCGGATGCAGCAATTGCGCACATCGCAATGCCATCGATTGCAACCACGCGACAGCCTGAGTCAGAGCGACGGCAAGCGATTGATTGCGGGCGGCGACATCGTCGGTGGCGGCATGCGGCAACGGCACCCGATCGCAAGCGCAGCCTGTTGCTGCGATGGACATTGCGCACGTGAGCTGCAGCGCAACAGCAATGGATGCACGCGGCCATCAGCACGCATCACATCAAGCGTCACCAACGCAGTCCATCGACGAACGCGGTCAGCAACTGCCAATGGCGCTCAGGAGAACCCTTCGAAGAACAACTCGATCGCCATCACCAATGCATCCTCGCGCCCGGTGTTGGAGGGGTAGTAGCGTGGGCGCCGCCCGATTTCGTTGAAGCCTTCGGAGTGATACAGCGCGATCGCCGAGGGGTTGGACGGGCGTACTTCCAGAAACGCACGCCGCGCGCCGCGATCGCAGGCACCCTTGATCAGTGCGCGCAGCAATACGCGGCCATGGCCTTGCGATTGGGCTTCTGGCGCGATGCAGACGTTGAGCACGTGCGCCTCGTCGGCGGCAATGCTGATCACGCCGTAGCCGATGACCTGGCCACCCTGCTCCATCACCCAGCCGGGGTAGCCGGCCTGCAGGCAGTCGCGAAAGATGTTGCGCGTCCACGGAAACGGATAGGCGCGATGCTCGATCTCCATCACCACGTCCAGATCGCTCTCGCGCATCGCGCGCAGCGCTGTGGGCAGGGGTGCGTTCAATGCGCTCACGCCGGGTCCTGACGCCGCCGTAGCGCACGCAACTGCGGCCACAGCGCGCGCTTGGCTGCCGGGTTGCCACGCAACTCGGCCAGCGGCCAGGTGGCCATCAAGGCCTGGGTGTTCGGGTCGCCGGGGTTGCAGCCGGAAGCGCGCAGCAACGCGATCTGCAAACGATCCGGCAGGCCGACACGACTGCGCCGCGGCGGCGCGGCCGACGGCGCGGTGTTTGGCGCACGTGGCGCCTCGGCGGGTGCAGCCGGTGCGGTGCGACGTGCGACAGGCGCCGCAGCGTGCGCCACCGATGGCGCCTGCACCGCCCGCTCGACGCGCATCGGCGCGGCTACCGGCGCGCGCTCTACCACATCGGCCAGCGCAGGCAGCGCATCCACCGTGTCACGGTCCAGATACACGGTGTGCCCCAACGCCTGCAGATACGAGACCTGCAGATCGGACCACATCGGCTCGGACGCCATCTCCCTCATGACAGCACGCTCATGACAGGTTGCTCATCACAGCCGGGCTCATGGCAGCTCGGGGACGCGCCGCCAGCGCCGCCACAGCCACATCACCGGGCCGGACAGCGCATACAGCACACCGATCACCAGCAGCGAACGGGCCAGGTCGATCACCAGCAGCGCGATCACCACCGTGGCGATCGCCAGCGCCAGGAACGGCACGCGGTCGGCACGCGGCCCACGCGCACCGCCCTTGAAGCTCCAGAAGCGGATTCGGCTGACCATCAACAAGGCAGAAACCACCGTGATCGCCAACGCCAGATAGCGCAGCTGCTCGCCATCGAAGCCCAGGCTGTCGTCAGCAAACGCCCACACGAACGCCATCATCAAGCCGGCAGCCGCCGGACTGGCCAGGCCGATGAACCAGCGTTTGTCGACCACGCCTACTTGCGTGTTGAAGCGGGCCAGCCGCAATGCCGCGCAGGCCGCATATAGAAAGGCAGCCGACCAGCCGACCCGGCCCATCACGTTGCTGTCGTACTTCAGCGCCGACAGCGACCAGTGGTACATCACCAATGCCGGGGCCATGCCGAAGCTGACCAGATCGGCCAGCGAATCGTACTGCACGCCGAATTCGCTGCTGGTATTGGTCAGGCGCGCGACCCGGCCGTCCAGCCCGTCCATCACCGCAGCCACGAACACCGCCATGGCTGCCTGGACGAATTGCCCATTGGCGGCGGCGATGATGGCGTAAAAACCGGAAAACAGCCCGGCGGTGGTGAACAGGTTCGGCAGCAGGTAAATCGTGCGCGAGCGCGGGGGCGGTCTCATTTCATCCATCCGGCAAGTGTAGGGCCTGAGGTCCGTTCGGCGGTAGCGCGCCCTGCCCTTGACGCGTACGCCGGGCGGCATCACTTGCCAGCGTAGGCCGCGGATGCTGCAATCGCCGCGGGAATCATCCAGGGGAAGCCACATGCAGCTGTCGTCCGGGCTTTGCGCCCTGTTGATGCTGGTCAGCGCCGGCGCCGGCGCGACCGATCTTTATAAGTGGAAGGACGCCAAGGGCGTGACTCACTACACCGAAACCCCGCCGCCGTCCGGCCAGCGCTACGAATCGCGCCGGATCGACGCGCGCAGCGGCACCGCCGCCATCGCCGCGCCGGAGACCGCCACGCCCGAATCGGCCGATTGCCTCACCGCACGTCGCAACCTGGAGCTGCTCAGCGGCAAGGGCGAGGTGACCATGGGCGCTGGCGCCGACGGCAAGCCCGGCACCCCGCTGGACCCGGACGCCCGCACCGCGCAGCGCAACCTCGCCGAAGCGGCCGCCAAGGCCTATTGCAAGCCGGCCCCGACCAGCAGCGGCCCGGGCACCTGAGTCCAAAACACGTGGCCGCCCTCAATTGGGTGGACGCTGCGCACCAACCACCGTCTACGCAGGGCACACGCCGATTTCAGCACCGGCCGCGCCAAAACGCCGGCCACACCTCTTTGGGCCAAGAACACTTGGCCAGACCGGTCACGCACCGGTCTTTCCCGCCCTGCCGAGACGGCGCAGCGCCCTCGCCGATGACCGCCAGGGCGCGACACTGGCAAACTATGGGCTTTCCGCCCAAGCGAAGCCCGATGCGTCTTTCCCAGTTCCACCTGCACACCACCAAGGAAACCCCGGCCGACGCCGAGCTGGTCAGCCACCGTCTGATGCTGCGCGCGGGCATGATCCGCAAGCTGGCCTCCGGGCTGTACACCTGGTCGCCGCTGGGCCTGCGCGTGTTGCGCAAGGTCGAGGCCATCGTGCGCGAAGAGATGAACCGCGCCGGGGCGGTGGAAGTGCTGTTCCCCACCATCCAGCCGCGCGAGTTGTGGGACGCCACCGGCCGTTGGGAAAAGTTCGGCGGGCAGTTGCTCAAGATCAAGGACCGTAAGGAACAGGAGTTCTGCTACAGCCCCACCGCCGAGGAAGCTGCGGCCGAGTTCGCGCGCCAGGAGATCAACAGCTACAAGCAGCTGCCGCTGAATTTCTATCAGATCCAGACCAAGTTCCGCGATGAAATCCGCCCGCGCTTCGGGGTGATGCGTGCGCGCGAATTCCTGATGAAAGACGCCTATTCGTTCCACCTCACCGACGAGGACATGGCGCGCGAGTACGACAACATGCGCGCGGCCTACACCCGCATCTTTACCCGCCTGGGGCTGGAATTCCGCGCCGTGCAGGCCGATTCCGGCGCCATCGGCGGTGACGCCTCGCAGGAATTCCACGTCATCGCCGCCTCCGGCGAAGACTCGCTGGCGTTCTCCACGGCTTCCGATTACGCCGCCAACGTGGAAACTGCCAGTGCCGCCCTGCCCGCCCCGCGCGCCGAAGCTGGCGAGGCGATGCGCCAGGTCGCAACGCCCACCCAGAAGACCTGCGAAGACGTCGCCCAGTTGCTGGGCATCGCGCTGCAGCGCACGGTCAAGTCGGTGGCGGTGATGACCGAGGCCGGCTTTGTGCTGGTACTGGTGCGTGGCGACCACGCGGTCAACGAAATCAAGCTGGGCAAGGTCGCCGGGCTTGCCGGTTACCGGATGGCCACTGAGGCCGAAATCCGCGACCACCTCGGCTGCGAGCCCGGCTTCCTGGGCCCGGTGAACACCGCGCGCCCGGTGCGCGTGGTAGCCGACCGCGATGTCGCAGCCCTGGCCGATTTCGTGGTGGGCGCCAATGTGCCCGGCGCGCACCTGGCTGGCGTCAACTGGGGCCGCGACCTGCCCGAGCCGGACACGGTGGCCGATGTGCGCAACGTCGTCGAAGGCGAGCGCGCAGCCGATGGCGGCGAGCTGCGGCTGGCCCGTGGCATCGAAGTGGGCCATGTGTTCCAGCTTGGCAGCCAGTACGCGCAGGCATTGCAGGCCACCGTGATCGACGAGAACGGCAAGCTCGCGGTGATGAAGATGGGCTGCTACGGCATCGGGATTTCGCGCATCGTGGCTGCGGCGATCGAACAGAACCACGACGAGGCCGGCATCATCTGGCCCGCGCCGATGGCGCCGTGGCAGGTGGTGGTGTGCGTGATCAACCCGAAACAGGACCCGCAGGTGATTGCCGCAGCCGGCGCGCTGTTGGACGAATTGATTGCCGCAGGGATCGAAGCCGCACTGGACGATCGCGGCTTGCGTCCGGGCGCCATGTTTGCCGATATGGAACTATTGGGCATTCCGCATCGAGTGGTTGTCTCAGAACGCGGATTGGCGGCCGGCACATTTGAATATCGCGCCCGCACCGCCGAGGCAGCAGAAAACCTGGATAAGGCCGGGTTATTCTCCCGCCTGGAACGTTGATCAAACACCCCGAACCCGCTTCAAACAGATGAACACAAGGCGCCGAATTACTTCGGCGCATTTGTCACGCGGGTTTTCTGACATTATGATGGCCAGCGCTGCCACGGACCGGCATTCTTTTCTCTCTCATTTTCCGGAGTAGTGATGTCGATCGATCTTAGCGGCCTGTCGGCCAAGCAGTTGGGTGCACTGATCAAGAATGCGAAGAAGCAGCAGACGGTGGTTGCCAAGCGCACCCCGATCGCAAAGGTCCGCACCCAGCTGACCCGCGCCGCAAAAGCGCATGGTTATTCCATTGCAGAATTGTTTGGCGCTTCCGCCACTGCCAGCGCTGGTCCGGGTCGCCCCGCTGCCGCTGCCAAGCCGGGCCCGCGCGCCGGCCGCAAGCTGGGCAAGGTGCCGCCGAAGTATCGCAACCCGGCCAATCCCCAGGAAGCCTGGACCGGCCGTGGCAAGCAGCCGCGCTGGCTGGCCGAATTGACCGCCGCCGGCAAGAAAGTCGAAGACTTTCTGATCAGCAAGGTCGGCGGCAAGAAGACCCCGGCCAAGAAGACCTCGGCACGTAAAGTTGTCACCAAGCGCGCCACCAAGAAGTCCAAGGCCGCTTGATTCAAACCAATAAAAACGCCGGCATTGCCGGCGTTTTTATTGCGCGCGTTTCCTGAACCTCATAAATTCTTGCGGGCCGGAATCAACAGATTGCCGAACAGCAATCCGGCCATCAATGCCATCACGATATTGGTCACTGCCAATAGTGCCGCTTGCCCGACACTGACATCCTGTTGCTGCACCAGGGTGAGAAATCCGCGCAGGCTGGTACTACCCGGAACCAGCATGATGATGCCCGGCAAACGAATCAATGCACCGGGTCTTTGCACCACCCGCCCAAATAGATTACCGGCGGCAGTCAATGCCATGGCCGAGGCGAATACGCCGGCCGGGCCGCCCCAGGCATGCCCCGCATAACGCGCAATGACACAACCGGACATGGCTGCAGCCATGATCCAGGGATAATCGCGTCGACTGGCCTTGAACAACACTGCAAACGCATAAGCGGCCACCAGCAGCGAAGCCCATTCCACCCAACTGGCCTGCGGACGCACCGCGGCGAGCTGTGGCTGCAAGCCGACCAGCTGCGTCAGCGTCACCGCGATCACCGCACCGACGGTGAGCTTGAGCACCGTGGTCACCGCGCCGGCCAGGCGCGCGGTTCCTGAGACCCAGTGCTGGCTGGCCAGCTCGTTGAAGGCATTGGTCAGCGACATGCCGGGCAGCAGCACCACCAGCGAGGCGATGATCACCGTATTGAGATTCAACGGGCCGAGCAGCGAGCCGACCACCGTCGCCACCACCCCGGCCAGCAAGCCGGCCAATGCTTCTCCGGCCTCCTTGGTGGCCGGGCGTTTATCGGTGTATTGGGTCAGCAGCCCGATCGACATACCGATCGCGCCAGCGGTGGCGATATCCAGCCAGGGCAATTTCCACAGCCCGGCAACGCCGGCTGCGGCCAGCCCGAAGGCCAGCACCTGCATGGTCTTGCCACGCCGGTCGACCTCGCGGTCCAGCCGACGCAGCGCCGTGTGCCCCTGCGCGATGCTCATGCGTCCATTGGCCACGCTGTCGGCGATGTAATCGGCCACGCTGAGTTTGTACAGATCGTTCTCGCCCGGGGCCAGCCGGATCACCCGCGTGATGTCGCTGGAGCCGATCGACTTGGTCGGGTCGCTGAAGCTCAAGATAATCCCGGTGGGATTGGACCAGGGCTCGCAGTCCAGCCCCAGCTTCTGCGACAGCCCGACCACCGCGGCCTCCAGCCGCTGCGCGGTGGTGCCGTAGGTATGCAGGCGCCCGGCGATTTCCGAAACGAAGGCGACGCGCTGCGCGTAGGTGGCGCTGGCGGACGGTTGGACGAGGGTGGCGGCGGACATGCGTAGCGGGTCGGATCGGAGCAACGCCGTCTGGCGAGACCGCCAGTGTATGCCGCAGTGCGCGTGGCCGGCGCCCCGATCGCCCATGCCGGAGCCACAGGTGCGAAGCGTCCCCAACATTCGCTCACGCCGGGCGCGGTATGCTGGCGCCACGGACAGGCCACCCATGATCAAACCGCAACCTCCACGCATCGAACAAGACTCGCAGGATCACGCACAGGTCCGCCTTGCCGGCAGTTGGGTCCTGGCGACCGCATTGCCGCAGGCAGAACTGCTGCAGGCCGTGCCCGATGGCATTCGTCGTATCGACGCGCGCGGCATCGCGCAACTGGATTCGGCCGGCGTGCTGCAGTTGCTGCGCTTCGCCAGCCGCATGGGTTTGAAGGAAGACGCGATCGATTTCCGCGATGAGCACCAGGCCCTGGTGTGCACCATCGAAGAACTCAACGACGAGCGCCCCAAACCCAAACGCGACTATGGTTTTGTCGCCGCGCTGGACCGTCTGGGCCGCACCACGCATGGCGTTGGCCAGGGCATTCTGGAGCTGAACAGCTTTCTGGGCGAGAACCTGGTCAAGATCGCGCGGCTGATCCACGAGCCGCGCCGCTTCCGCCTGACCTCCACCGTGCACCACATGGAACAGGTCGGCCTGGACGCGGTACCGCTGGTGGTGCTGCTGTCGTATCTGGTGGGCGCGGTGATCGCGTTCCTGGGCTCGACCATCCTGCGCGACTTCGGCGCGGAAATTTATGTGGTGGAGCTTGTCTCGATCGCCTTCCTGCGCGAGTTCGCGGTGCTGCTGACCGCGATTGTCTTGGCCGGGCGCACCGCCAGCGCCTTTACCGCGCAGATCGGTGCAATGAAATCGCGCGAGGAAGTGGATGCCATCCGCACCCTGGGCCTGGACCCGATCGACCTGCTGGTGATTCCACGCCTGCTGGCGCTGATCTTCACCCTGCCGCTGCTGACCTTCATCGCGATGATCGCCGGCCTGGCCGGTGGTGTGACGGTGGGTGCGTTCGATCTGGATATTCCGCCGCAGATGTATCTGGCGCGCATGCACGACACCATCCAGTTGCGGCATTTTCTGGTCGGGCTGTCCAAAGCGCCGCTGTTTGCGCTGGTGATCGGCCTGATCGGCTGTCTGGAAGGCTTGAAGGTCAGCGGCACTGCGCAGTCGGTTGGCGAGCGCACCACCTCCTCGGTGGTGCAGACGATTTCCTTGGTCATCATCCTCGACGCGATCGCCGCGCTGTGGTTCATGAAGATGGGGTGGTGATGAAGCCGAGATTCGACATTCGGGATTCGGAATTCGTTCAAAGCACAAGCGCGGGCCTTTCCGCGCTCGGGAGAAGCCTGCTGTGACCAATCCCCAATCCCAAATCCCCAATCCCGGCACCGAGATCGATACCGACGACGACCAGCTGGCGATCTCGGTGCGCGGTCTGACCAATCGCTTCGGCAGCCAGGTCGTGCACGAGGAGCTGGATCTGGATGTGCGCCGCGGCGAAATCCTGGGCGTGGTCGGCGGCTCGGGCACCGGCAAGTCGGTGCTGATGCGCAGCATCCTGGGCCTGCGGGAGCCGGACGCCGGCAGCATCCAGGTGCTGGGCGCGGATGCGCGCTCGGGCCGCTTTGTCGACCGTCAGCACATCACCCGCAACACCGGCGTGCTGTTTCAGGACGGCGCGCTGTTCTCGTCGATGACCGTTGGCGAGAACGTGCAGGTGCCGCTGAAAGAGCATCACGGCGAGTTCCCGGAGCGCTGGTATTTCGAACTGGCGCTGCTGAAGATCAAGCTGGCTGGCCTGCCAGCCGATGCGCTGGACAAGCTGCCTTCGCAATTGTCCGGCGGCATGCGCAAGCGCGCCGGGCTGGCGCGTGCACTGGCGCTGGACCCGCCGCTGCTGTTTCTGGACGAACCCACCGCTGGCCTGGACCCGATCGGCGCGGCCGCCTTCGACCGTTTGATCCGGACCTTGCAGCAGGCGCTGGGCCTGACCGTGTTCCTGATCACCCACGACCTGGATACGCTGTACGCCATCTGCGACCGCATCGCGGTGCTGGCCGATCGCAAGGTGATCGCCAACGCACCGCTGGCCGAAGTCGAACAGCTCGACCACCCCTGGATCCAGGAATACTTCCACGGTCCGCGCGCCCGCGCCGCGCGCGCGGCCAAGACCGACTCCACCGAGACCGCCTGAGCATGGAAACCAAAGCCAATTACGTCCTGATCGGCGCCTTCACCATCGTGGCAGGCCTGGCCTTGCTGCTGTTCGGGCTGTGGGCGGCCAAATATTCCTCCGACCGCACCTGGCAGCAATACCGCGTGGTGTTTCGCGAGGCAGTGACCGGCCTGACGGTCGGCAGCCCGGTGCAATACAACGGCATCGCGGTCGGCTCGATCACCGAGCTGACGCTGGCGCCGAACGACCCGCGCCAGGTCGTGGCGCACGTGCGGGTGAACTCCACCACGCCGATCAAGAGCGATACGCGCGCCAAGCTGGCCATCACCAGCCTGACCGGCCCGTCGATCATCCAGCTCTCCGGCGGCACGCCCGAAGCACCTTCGCTGACCACCATCGACAAGAGCGACGCGCCGATCATCCAGACCACGCCGTCGGCATTGCAGAACATCACCGACACCGCCAACCGCATCGTCGAGCGCATGGACCAGATGCTCTCGGACAAGAACGTGGCCAGCATCACCGCCACCTTGCAGAACCTGGAAAAGATCAGCAGCGGCATCGCCGACCGCGACGAAGGCATGCAGGCGCTGATCGTCAGCGCACGCGATGCCGCACGCAATCTGGACACCACCCTGACCACCACCAACGGCACCATCAAGCGGCTGGACCAGAACCTGGTGCAGCAGTTGCCGGGCATCCTGGCCAAGCTCGATGCCACCCTGGTCAAGCTGGATTCGGCCGCCGGCAACGCCGACAACATCCTTGGCGAGAACCGCGCGGCCATCAATAGTTTCGCCAACGATGGCCTCGGCCAACTTGGGCCCACGCTGACCGAATTGCGCGGTCTGATCCGCGACCTGCGCCGGGTCAGCGACAAACTGGACAATAATCCTGCGCGCTACCTGCTCGGCCGCGACGCACCCAAGGAGTTCGAACCGAAATGACTGCCATGCGCCTGTTGCGTCCCTTGTTGTGCGTCTCGTTGCTGACGCTGGGCGGCTGCTCGCTGCTGACCGGCGGCGACCAGAAACCGGCCACGATCTATGCACCCACCGTGCGGATCACGCCGAACCCGTCCTGGCCGCAAGTCAGCTGGCAACTCTCGGTTGCCAAGCCTAGCGCCGCGCGCGTCATCGACAGCCCGCGCATCAACGTGCGCCCCACCCCGGGTGAATTGCAGGTCTATCACGGCGCAGGCTGGGCACAGCCGGCCACCGACATGCTGGAAGACAGCGTGGTGCGCGCGTTCGAAGACTCCGGCAAGATCGCGGCGGTCGCCCGCATCGGCACCGGCATCCGCTCCGACTACAAGCTGGTCATCGACCTGCGCCGCTTCGAGTCGGACTATGCGGGCCAATCGCTGCCCTCGGCCACCATCGAACTCAACGCCAAACTGCTGCACGCCGCCGATCAGCGCGTGGTGGCCTCGCGCACCTTCCTGGTTGCACGCCCGTCCACGGGTACCGACACCGCAACGGTTGCCGCAGCTTTCGAGCAGGCAATGACGCAGGTCACCACCGAGCTGGTGGGTTGGACGCTGATCACCGGTCAGCAGGATAGCCAGAACTTGCAGCGTTCGTTGTAAGCGCAAAGCGACAGAAGCTTTGCACGCGACCACCGACCAACTGTCTGGTGCGGTGTCCTCACCGCTTGCGGGACAGTGTGGCGGCATGGATGCCGCCACCGAGCCCCCAGGGACGGGTTCACGGCGTGTCCCGCGAGCGATGAGGGCACCGCGCTCTAGATTGACTAGGCTTGAAGATCGCTAAGCAACCGCAACACGCGAAATCTCAGCGTCTCGAATTGATTGGGCAGTGCTGATAAATCAATTGCAAAGCGGTTGATCTGCTCGCTGGCTGCAGGGCCCTTGCCCGCCCACCATCGCAGGACACGCTGCAAGTACGTCCTTGTAAGCTCTTACGCGGCATCCATGCCGCGTAAGGTCCCGCGACGGTGGGCGGGCAAGGACCAGTCGAGATGGTCGGTGTGCAAGGGTGCAAGCAATGCATAACGTGNTTGTGGCCCGCATCAGCAAGCTAATGCAACCAGCGAGATGGTCCGCCTTTCACAAAGCTACCGACCCACTTTCTGGTGCGCTGTCCTCACCGATTGCGGGACCGTGTGGCGGCATGGATGCCGCCACCGAGCCCCCATGGACGGGTTCACGGCGTGTCCCGCGAGCGGTGAGGGCACCTCGCCATCGACTCACTCAGCATTTGACCTGCACTTCTGAATGCATCCACAAAGTTGCGGACGACAAAACCACTGCACTCACCGCCAGCCGACCGCTCGCTACGTTTTGTTAGCCGCTCTTAATCACCGGGTACGCGCATCGCGATCTGACGAAAGGTAAGGTTGATCCGCTCCCCCACCGGGCGCGCAGTTCGCGGCAAGGCGTGTTTGTAATGGCGTTGGGTATCGCCGCCCATCAGCAGCAGATCGCCATGGCCCAGCTCCAGCGTCTGCTTCAACGCCGCATCGTCGCGATGCTTGAACGCAAACCGCCGCGTCGCGCCCAGGCTCACTGAGGCGATCAGCGGCTGCGCGCCCAGCTCCGGTTCGTCGTCGCTGTGCCAGCCCATCGCATCGTTGCCGCTGCGGTAGCGGTTGACCAGCACGCTGTTGAACGGATGCCCGGTTTCATCCTGCAGGCGCGTGCGCACTGGCTGCAGCGCCTCCAGCCACGGCTGCGGCGCAAACCGGGTGCCCGAATAGCGATAACTCGCCTCCGCATCGCCGATCCAACTGCTCAGTCGCGGCGAATCCACCATCCGCCCGAACATCCGGATGCGGTGCACTTCCCACCGCACATCCTGCAAGAGCGCCTGCATCAGCATATCGGCCTGCGCCGCCTGTAACCAGCCGCGACACCAGGCGATCTCCGCTTGCGGCAGTGCAACCCGAATCTTCATGCGGCAAACGCTAGCACGCACACGCTGAGAGGCACCGCGCAATCCGGATGAATCGATCCGATTTGCCGCCGTCACATCGAATCCCGGAAAATGCGCGTTAGCCATCGAGCCAACGGGAGCGGAGCAATGTCGGAAGCGGGAGTCGGCGCACATGCGTCAGAGACGGTCGAGCGCGACGTGATGGAGTACGACGTCGTCACCGTCGGCGCCGGTCCGGCCGGGTTGGCATTTGCGATCCGGCTCAAGCAGCTCGATCCGGCCATCAGCGTGTGCGTGATCGAAAAATCCAGCACCATCGGCGCGCATATCCTCTCCGGTGCGGTGATCGAACCGGGTCCGCTGGATGCCCTGCTGCCCGGCTGGCGCGACAACCCGCCGCCGATCTGCGTGGCCGCCACCGACGACGAATTCTGGTTTCTCGGCAAGGACAGTGCACGCAAGTTCCCGGTGGTGCCGCCGGGCATGCGCAACCACGGCAACTTCATCGTCAGCTTAGGGGCGATGTGCGCCTGGCTGGCGCCGCAGGCCGAAGCGCTGGGCGTGGAAATCTACCCAGGCTTTGCCGCCGCAGAAACCCTGCACGACGCCAACGACCAGGTCATCGGCGTGCGCATCGGCGACATGGGCGTGGCCAAGGATGGATCGCACAAGCCCGGCTACACCGCCGGCATCGACATCCGCGCCAAGGTCACCGTGCTGGCCGAAGGCGCCCGCGGGCATCTGACCAAGCGCCTGCTCAAACGCTTCGACCTCACGGCCGACGCCGACCCGCAGGGCTATTCGATCGGCATCAAGGAGCTATGGCAGGTGCCAGAGGGCCGTGTCAGCCCCGGCAAGATCGTGCACACGCTCGGCTGGCCGGCCGACAACCGCACCTACGGCGGCAGCTTCCTGTATCACCTGAACAACAACCAGATCGCGCTCGGCTACGTCAGCGGTCTGGACTACAGCGACCCCAAATACCAGCCGTGGGAAGCCTTCCAGCAATGGAAGAACCACGCGCTGATCAAGTCGTTGCTGGAAGGCGGCAGCATTCTGTCGGCTGGCGCGCGCGCGATCGTCACCGGCGGCTGGCAGTCGCTGCCGAAAGTGGACATGCCTGGGGCCTTGTTGATCGGCGATACCGCCGGCCTGCTCAACGTGCCCAAGATCAAGGGCACCCATCAGGCGATCCGCAGCGGCATGCTGGCCGCCGAACATCTGGTGCAATCGCAACTGTCCCCGCAAGGCTTCGACGCAAAACTGCGCGCCTCCGATGCGATGGCCGAGTTGAAAGAAGTGCGCAATATCAAGCCTGGTTTCAAGAAAGGCCTATGGTTCGGCCTGCTCAATGCGGCTTGGGAAACCGCGCTCAAGGGCGCCTCGCCCTGGACGCTGAAGAACAAGCCCGACTGGTCTGCGTTGCACAAGATCGGCGAGTACGAGCAACCCAAGCGCGACTACGGCACGCGCGAACTCGCACCACGTGACCGTCTGCAGGCGGTCTACTTTGCCGCCACCGAACACGACGAAGACCAACCCGTGCATCTGAAGGTGCTCGACACCGACATCTGCGCCACCCGCTGCGTGCAGGAGTACGACAACCCCTGCACGCGCTTCTGCCCGGCAAACGTCTACGAAATGGTCGCAGATACCAATAGCCCCTCCGGCAAACGCCTGCAGATCAACGCCGCCAACTGCGTGCACTGCAAGACCTGCGACATCAAGGACCCCTACGAGATCATCACCTGGGTCACACCGGAGGGTGGTTCCGGGCCGAACTACCAGAATCTGTGAGCACGGCCGGTCGCTCGATGCAGTCGCGTCTGCGCGCTCGATTGTTCGGGCTGATGCGTGCGGGGTTTCGCGCAATTCCCCTGAGCGAGGCAACGCGCGACCGGTGGCGCAGCTGGTTCCTGGACCGGCATGCGGACTGGGTGCCTGAACCCGCGCGGGGCCGCGCAAATCACGGTATCTCGCGGCGTCCGGCCGCGCGCAGCGACGAAGCGGCGATCGGCCATGTGTCTTATCGCCGGGCAGCACTGCCCGAAACGCTGCCTGCGCAACTAATCGCGTTCTATCTGCCGCAGTTCCATCCCATCCCCGAGAACGACGCATGGTGGGGAAAAGGCTTTACGGAGTGGCGCAACGTCACCCGTGCCCTTCCGCAGTTCGAGGGTCACCTGCAACCCAGGCTGCCAGCCGATCTGGGTTTCTACGATCTTCGCAATACCCAGACCATGCGCGACCAGGCGCGCCTGGCGCAGGAGTACGGACTCGGTGCCTTCTGCTTCTATTTCTACTGGTTTGCCGGCAAGACCTTGCTGGAAATGCCGATCACCCAGTGGCACGAGGACCCGTCGATCACCCTGCCATTCTGCCTGTGCTGGGCGAATGAGAAATGGGCGCGCCGCTGGGATGGCCGCGGCGACGACATCCTGATCGATCAGGCGCACGGTGCAGACGACGACCTTGCGTTCATCGCACACGTCGCGGCGTACATGCGCAATCCGAAATACCTGCGCGTGGACGGGCGACCGCTGCTGCTGGTGTACCGACCGCATCTGCTGCCCGAACCCGCACAGACCGCGGCACGCTGGCGCGGTTGGTGCCGCGTCAATGGCATCGGTGAGATCCATCTGGCCTATGTCCAGGGTTTCGAGCGCCCCGACCCGCGCGACATCGGGTTCGATGCGGCGGTCGAATTCCCACCGAACATGAGTACACCGCCGTCGGTCACCGCCAGGCAGCGCCTGGTGAATCCCGATTTCAACGGCGAAGCCCTGGATTGGCGGGAGCTTGCGAGCGATATGGAGCAACGTCCGCTGCGCGACTACACGCTGTATCCAGGCGTGAATCCTGGCTGGGACAACGAGCCGCGTCGCTCAGGCAAAGGACGCATCTATCTGCATGCATCCCCGCGCCGCTACCGCGACTGGCTGTCACGTACTGTCCAGCAGCGCCTCGCCAATGCGTTGCCTGCGCACCGCATGGTGTTCATCAACGCGTGGAACGAGTGGGCCGAAGGTGCGGTCCTCGAACCAGACGCTCGCCTGGGACATGCCTGGCTGGAGGCGACGCGAGAAGCACTCATCGGCCCTTCCAAGGTCGTATCCGAGTTGGCGCCGCACCGCGTATGCGTGGTGTTGCACGCCTGGTATCTCGACGTACTCGACGAAATGCTCGATGCCGTCGCCCACTGCGCAATATCACCGCGGCTGGTCATCACAACCGATCTGACCATGGTCGTGGAGGTCCGCCACCGTGTGCAACAACGCGGCATGCAGGCCGAGGTGGAAGGTTTCGAGAACCGCGGCCGCGACATCCTGCCCTTTCTGCACGTCGCCAACCGGTTGCTCGATGAAGGCGTCTGTTTGGTCGTGAAGTTGCACACCAAGAAGTCGACCCATCGCAGCGATGGAGACACATGGCGTCATGAAATGCTATCTGCGTTGCTTGCACCAGAACGGGCCGACGCAATCGTGAACGCATTTTCCTCCGACCCGCTCCTCGGCCTCGCGGCGCCCGATGGCCACCTCTTGCCGGTCGCGGACTTCATTGGCGGCAATACCGACGCACTGGATTATCTTGGCGCCCGCACCGGCACGGAGACGGCGATCGAACAAGGCATGTTCGCCTCCGGCAGCATGTTCTGGGCACGGCTGGAAGCGCTGCGCCCCCTGCTGGATGCGCACCTGCACCCAAGCGAGTTCGAAACCGAACAAGGCCAGATAGATGGCACGCTGGCGCACGCGATCGAACGCTTCATGGGTATCTCCGCTATCCAATCAGGCTATCGAATCGCCACGATCGGACAGGCGTTAGAAATTTCAACAGAAAATCATAAAACCCCTTACCGTTTTGCAAAAAAGTCGCCCCCCAATACATCCGCAAATTAAACATTTCCATAAAACCACCCAACATCTGAAATTATATAATAATATTGCGCCTTGCAGATAAGTGATGCGCCATGGAAGCAGATTGAGCGACTGACCCCAACGCATGTAGTTTCGGCACGGAAGCACTATGGGCGTAAGAAAGCATCGCCCATTGCATATCCCTGCACGGCTAGCGTTTCAAGTCATCATATATGTGTCTTTTGGAAACCCCTGCCAAAGCAGCTTTTTGGCAGCACCACCCTTTAAACAAAGCCCCCCTGTAAGGCCGTGGCCATCAACATAGCCTTCCCCTCGACCATCCCCGATCAGCAATTACCCACAAAACTATCAGATTTTCCTTACATAATTTACTGAACCACAGACAGACAATAGTTATTGCGAGATTAACTCGCGCAAGGAGAAATTAATTTTGAAAATCTTACTTGTTGCCGCTTTATTTGTCGCCAGCAATGGAATTGCCTCGTCTTCGAGAGCGGGAGAATACGGAAATTTATTGCCTCTTGGAGACGTCAGTAAATTGGAACTTGGCAGCGGCGCCCTGGCACTGCAGTTCCCAGAAGGGATGATTGCAAAGCCTCTTTACCGCTCCATCACGCTCGCGATAAAAATCATATGACGCACGGAGAGCTTCCAATGAATTGGGGGCAGCTCGGCTGGAAACTGGAAGGCGGCTTAGGAATCGGATCTCACACTTGGTTTCCTGGTTCGCACCAAGTCTTCTCATGCATTATGCGGAGCCGCGACACGGGTGAAAAATCAAAAATGTTCAGCTCTACCGATCCCAACTGCGAGGGTTGGTTCAAGCAAGACTTCGCCTATCACATTGCATTCTTGAATGATGTACAGGTACCCGGCACCGTACCGCTTTATCGCTGCTACTACAAACCGAATCTGGATCATTACGACACGCTCACCGACAACTGCGAAGGAGTTCCAGGCGCGGTACGCGAGGCAATTTTGGGATATGTTTATCTGTAATACTTATTTCATCCATACCTCTTAGCCTCAAGCACTTTCGGAGAGCTCCAAAACAGCTCTAATCGGGCAATGAGGTTATGCATGCCTGGATGTAGGAAGCCTTCATGACCTCATGAAAGGGCACTACATCCAGGCTTTGCAGCCATGGCGCCTGAAGGCTCTTTTTTTCAATTATCCGATGACCGTATTTAACTGGGCATCTCGAATGCAACACCTGTCTTGGCCCGAAGCTCTTCCAAATCGACCCCATCGGCCGCCTCCACCAACACCAACCCACCATCGGTGACATCGAACACTGCCAGGTCGGTGATGATGCGATCGACCACGCCCAGGCCGGTCAACGGCAAGTCGCACTCGGGCAGGATCTTGTGGCTGCCGTCCTTGGCCACGTGTTCCATCAGCACCACCACGCGCTTGACCCCGGCCACCAGGTCCATCGCGCCGCCCATGCCCTTGACCATCTTGCCGGGCACCATCCAGTTGGCCAGATCGCCACGCTCGGTGACCTGCATCGCACCGAGAATCGCCAGATCGATGTGCCCGCCGCGGATCATCGCGAACGAATCGTGGCTACCGAAATAACTGGCGCCGGCGCGCGCGGTGACGGTCTGCTTGCCGGCATTGATCAGGTCCGCATCCACTTCGTCTTCGGTGGGAAACGGGCCGATACCGAGCAGGCCATTCTCCGATTGCAGCCACACGTCCACGCCATCGGGAATGTGATTGGCCACCAGCGTCGGCAGGCCGATGCCCAGGTTGACGTAGGCACCATCGGTCAATTCGCGCGCCGCACGCGCGGCCATCTGATCTCTGGTCCAGGCCATCAGTGCTGTCCTTCGCGCACGGTGCGCTGTTCGATGCGTTTTTCCGGCGTGGCGTTGAGTACCAAACGGTCGACATAGATGCCGGGCAGATGCACATGGTCCGGGTCGATCGCGCCCAACGCCACGATTTCCTCGACCTCGGCGATGCAGACGCGACCAGCCATGGCGCAGGCGGGATTGAAATTGCGCGCGGTCTTGCGAAACACCAGATTGCCGGCCGTATCCGCACGCCATGCCTTGACCAAGGCCACATCGGCCTGCAGCGCGGTTTCCAGCACATAGTGCTTGCCGTTGAATTCGCCGGTTTCCTTGCCCTCAGCGACGATGGTGCCGTAGCCGGTTGCGGTGTAAAACGCAGGAATTCCTGCACCGCCCGCACGCAAGCGCTCGGCCAGCGTGCCTTGCGGGTTGAACTCCAGCTCCAGTTCACCGGCCAGATACTGGCGTTCGAACTCCTTGTTCTCGCCCACGTACGACGAAATCATCTTGCGGATTTGCCGGGTGGCCAATAATTGGCCAAGCCCAAATCCATCGACCCCGGCGTTGTTGGAAATCACGGTCAGCCCGCCGACTCCGCTTTCGCGCACTGCCGCGATCAGCGCTTCGGGGATTCCGCACAAGCCAAAGCCGCCCACCGCCAGGGTCTGGCCGTCGGCCAGCACCCCATCCAACGCCGCCCTAGCATCGGCGTAGCGTTTGCCGCTTGCCTTACCACGTCCACTATTGCGCATCACCGCCCTCGCCTCGCTGATGTGAAGCAGCCATTCTAGCCGCTGACTGTTCCCTGTCCCCGTTCGCAATTCCGCCACACCCAAGACACAGCGCAGCCGCTAAACTCGGGCATCCCCCACCCCAGGAATTGCCCATGACGCTACCCGCCTTCAAGGCCTACGATATTCGCGGCCGCGTGCCGGATGAACTCAACGAGGACTTGGCTCGCCGCATCGGCGTGGCGCTGGCGGCGCAGCTGGATCAAGGGCCGGTGGTCCTGGGCCATGACGTGCGCCTGGCCAGCCCCGGCTTGCAGGAAGCGCTCTCGGCCGGCCTGCGCGCCAGTGGCCGCGAGGTGATCGATATCGGCTTGTGCGGCACCGAAGAGGTCTATTTCCAGACCGATTACCTGAAGGCCGCCGGCGGCGTGATGGTCACTGCCAGCCATAACCCGATGGACTACAACGGCATGAAGCTGGTGCGCGAGCAGGCGCGACCGATCAGCTCCGACACCGGCCTGTTCGCCATCCGCGACACCGTCGCAGCCGACACCGCTGCACCCGGCGAGCCGACCGCAAGCGAACAGAGCCGCACCGACAAGACTGCCTACCTTGAGCATTTGCTCAGCTACGTGGACCGCAGCACGCTCAAGCCGCTCAAGCTGGTGGTCAACGCCGGCAACGGTGGCGCCGGTCTGATCGTCGATCTGCTCGCACCGCATCTGCCTTTCGAATTCGTGCGCGTCTTCCACGAACCCGATGGCAACTTCCCCAACGGCATTCCCAACCCGTTGCTGCCGGAAAACCGCGCTGCCACCGCCAAGGCGGTGCAGGAACACGGCGCCGATTTCGGTATTGCATGGGATGGCGACTTCGATCGTTGCTTCTTCTTCGACCACAGCGGCCGCTTCATCGAAGGCTATTACCTGGTCGGCCTGCTGGCGCAGGCAATCCTTGCAAAGCAGCCGGGCGGCAAGGTCGTGCACGACCCGCGCCTGACCTGGAACACCGTGGAGATGGTCGAAGACAGCGGCGGTATTCCGGTGCTGTGCAAGAGCGGGCATGCCTTCATCAAGGAAAAGATGCGCAGCGAAAATGCCGTGTATGGCGGTGAAATGAGCGCGCACCATTATTTCCGCGAGTTCGCCTACGCCGATTCCGGCATGATTCCGTGGCTGTTGATTGCCGAGCTGGTGTCGCAGTCCGGTCGTTCGCTGGCAGATCTGGTGGAAGCACGCATGCAGAAGTTCCCTTGCAGCGGCGAGATCAACTTCAAGGTGGACGATGCCAAGGCCGCGGTTGCGCGCGTGATGGAGCATTACGCGTCGCTGTCACCCGAGCTGGATTACACCGATGGCATCAGCGCGGACTTCGGCCAGTGGCGTTTCAACCTGCGTAGTTCCAACACCGAACCACTGCTGCGTCTGAACGTGGAAACCCGCGGCGATGCCGCACTGCTGGAAACGCGTACGCAGGAGATTTCCGATCTGCTACGCGGCTGATTTACCATCATCCCCCACTTTGACGCACTGGAGTTTCCCCCGCTCATGAGCGACGTCCTTCCGATTATTTTGTCCGGCGGTTCCGGCACGCGCCTTTGGCCGTTGTCGCGCGAATCGTACCCGAAGCAGTTCCTGCCGCTGGTCGGCGAGCACAGCATGCTGCAGGCCACCTGGCTGCGTTCGGCTCCGGTGGCCGCGCACGCGCCCATCGTGGTGGCCAACGAAGAACACCGCTTCATGGCGGCCGAGCAGCTGCAGCAGCTGGGCGTGAAACCTTCGGCCATTTTGCTTGAGCCCAAGGGCCGCAACACTGCCCCGGCAATTGCCGTCGCTGCATTGGAAGCCACCCGTAACGGTGGCGATCCGCTGTTGCTGGTGCTTCCTTCCGATCATGTCATTCGTGACGAGGCCGCCTTCCAGGCTGCCGTGACCGTCGCGGCAGCTGCCGCAGAACAGGGCAAGCTGGTCACCTTCGGCATCAAGCCGACCGCGCCTGAAACCGGCTATGGCTACATCAAGGCCGGTGCCGGTACCGGCGCCACCGCGGTCGAGCGCTTCGTCGAAAAGCCCGACCTGGCTACCGCGCAAGGCTATCTGGCCAGCGGCGAGTATTACTGGAACAGCGGCATGTTCCTGTTCCGTGCCTCGCGCTATCTGGAAGAACTGCGCAAATTCCATCCCGCCATCGCCGACGCGTGTCAGAAGGCGTGGGAAGGCGGCAAGCGTGATGCCGACTTCACCCGTCTGGACAAGGATGCGTTCGCCTCCAGCCCGTCGGATTCGATCGACTATGCGGTGATGGAAAAGACTGCCGATGCGGTCGTCGTGCCGCTGGATGCCGGCTGGAATGACGTTGGCTCATGGTCCTCGCTGCTGGACGTCTCCGAGCAGGATGGCCAGGGCAATGCGCATCATGGCGATGTCATCCAGCTCGATTGCAAGAACACCTATGCGTATGGCTCGCGCCTGATTGCCATGGTCGGTCTGGAGGACGTGGTTGTGGTGGAGACGCCAGACGCCGTTCTGGTCGGTCACCGCGATCGCATCCAGGAAGTGAAGGATGTGGTCGGCCGGATCAAGGCCGACGGTCGCTCCGAGGCGACCTGGCATCGCAAGGTCTATCGTCCGTGGGGTGCTTACGATTCGATCGACATGGGCCACCGTCACCAGGTCAAGCGCATCACCGTCAAGCCCGGTGCCGTGCTCAGTCTGCAGATGCATCACCACCGCGCCGAGCACTGGATCGTCGTCAGCGGCACCGCAGAAGTCACGCGTGGCGAAGAGGTGCTGCTGCTCACCGAGAACCAGAGTACTTATATTCCGCTTGGCGTGACCCATCGCCTGCGCAATCCAGGCAAATTGCCGCTGGAACTGATCGAAGTGCAGTCCGGCAGCTATCTGGGCGAAGACGACATCGTGCGTTTCGAAGATACCTACGGGCGCACCTGATCGGTCGCTTGCAGGTTTCTGCAACACATAAGCAAACAGCCGGGGATTCCCGGCTGTTTGTTTTTGCGGCTTTCATTTCGTCGGCAGGTAGCGTGATTGCCACCGATCTGAGCCGCGACTTCTACCGTCTGGCAGCGGCGATTTCGGCAATCACGCGCTGCAGGCCAAGCTGCCAGTCCGGCAACACGATGTCGAATTCGCGCTGCAGTTTTTCGATCGACAACCGCGAATACGCCGGCCGCTTCGCAGGCGTCGGGTAGTCGGCGGTGGTGATCGGCACCACGCGCGGTGCACGCGGCAGCAGACCTGCGCTCACGGCTTCTTCGAAGATCGCCTCGGCAAAGCCATGCCAGCTGGTTTGCCCGGCAGCCGTGAGGTGCCATGTGCCCGAGGTGTCGGGTGTGCGTTGGCGCAGCAACTGCGCGGTGACATCGGCGATCAATGCCGCCGGCGTCGGCGTTCCGATCTGATCGGCCACCACGCGCAGCTCATCGCGCTCGGCGCCGACACGCAACATCGTGCGCAGGAAATTGGCGCCATGCGAGGCGTACACCCAGGCCGTGCGTAGGATCAGATGCTGCGCACCGGAGGCGCGGATGGCGTCCTCGCCAGCAAGCTTGGTTCCGCCATACACGCCTAGCGGCGAGGTCTGCGCATCCTCCAGATACGGCTCGGTGCCCTGACCGTCGAAGACGTAGTCGGTCGAATAGTGCACCAGTGGCACTTCATGGGCAGCACACCATGCCGCAATCACGCCAGGCGATAGCGCATTCGCCCGCATGGCGCTATCGGGATCCTGCTCGGCGCGATCTACTGCTGTATAGGCTGCAGCGTTGACCACCCGCGACGGGGCAATCCAGTCCAGCAAGGCTGGCAAAGCTTCCGGTGCGTCGAAGTCCGCCGTCTCGCACGCGCTGCCATCAGGCAACCGGCCACTGCGTGTCGTTGCCTGCACCGCGCCATCGGCCTCCAGTGCACGCAGCAGTTCCGTCCCGACCTGCCCGTTTGCCCCGAAGACCAACGTGGTCACGGCGTATACACCGGCAAGCGATCTACTGGCACTTCGCTCAGGAACGGTGCGCTGGCATCCTTGGCGGACAGCAATGGATCGCTGATCGGCCAATCGATCCCGATCTCCGCGTCGTTCCAGCGCACGCCAGCATCAGCCTCCCTGACGTACACGTCGGTGCACAGATAGCTGAACAATGCTTTCTCCGAAAGCACCGCGAAGCCGTGCGCAAAGCCTTCAGGTATCCAGACTTGGCGTCGGTTTTCTGCACTCAGCAAGACTGCGGTCCAGTGCCCGAAGTGAGGAGATCCACTGCGGATGTCTACTGCAACGTCGTAGACCTCGCCTTCAAGCACGCTCACCAATTTGCCCTGCGGGCGAGGCCACTGATAGTGCAGACCGCGCAGTACGCCCCTGGCGGATGTGGAGACGTTACTTTGCACAAAATTTGTCGGTAGGCCGTGCTGTCCGAAACGCTCCGCATTCCATGTTTCGAAAAAATAACCGCGCTCATCGCCAAACACTGCAGGCTCGATGACGACGCAGCCGGGCAACGTCGTTTCGATCACTTTCAAGGGACAACCCCGCGCTTGGCTAATGCATTCAAATATTTTCCGTAATCGTTTTTCAGCAGTGGCGCGGCCAGGCGCTCCAGCTGCGCAGCATCGATCCAGCCCTTCCCAAATGCGATTTCCTCCGGGCAGCACACCTGCAGACCCTGACGCATCTGAATGGTCTCGATGAAATTGGCCGCTTCGTGCAAAGACTGATGCGTACCGGTATCCAGCCACGCATAACCGCGACCCAGCGGCTCCAGATGCAAGTCGCCAGCATCGAGATAGCAACGATTGAGATCGGTGATCTCCAGCTCGCCGCGCGGCGACGGCTTCAAGGCAGCCGCATAGTCGCTGGCCTTGCCATCATAGAAATACAAGCCGGTCACCGCGTAGTTGGAGCGTGGCTTTTCCGGCTTTTCGGCAATGTCGATGACCTTGCCCTGTTGATCGAACTCGGCAACACCGTAGCGCTCCGGATCGTTGACCCAATAGCCGAACACCGTTGCGCCCTGCTCGCGCGCATCCGCGCGGCGCAAGGTCTCGGTCAGACCATGACCATGGAAAATATTGTCGCCCAGCACCAGGCAACTCGGCTTGCCGTCGACGAAGTCGCGTCCGATCAGATAGGCCTGTGCCAACCCGTCCGGGCTGGGTTGCACCGCGTACTGGATATTGACGCCCCACTGCGAGCCATCGCCCAACAGCGACTGAAACAGCGCCTGCTCATGCGGCGTGTTGATGATCAGAATGTCCCGAATGCCCGCAAGCATCAGCACACTCAGCGGGTAGTAAATCATCGGCTTGTCGTACACCGGCAACAGCTGCTTGCTGACGCCCTTGGTGATCGGATACAGACGCGTGCCTGACCCGCCCGCCAAAATGATGCCTTTACGTTGTGTCATGAGGTGCTCCTGTTGAGGCCCGCGCGCGCGCAGGCTCTTGCAAGGGACGCGCGTTATGCCGCGGCGCCGATCCGTTCCAGACGATAACTGCCATCCAGCACGCCCTGCACCCACGCCTGGTTGGTCAGGTACCACTCCACCGTCTGCGCGATGCCTTGCTCGAAGGTATACGCCGGCTCCCAGCCCAACTCGTCCTTCAACTTTGAGGCATCGATCGCGTAACGGCGATCGTGTCCGGGACGGTCGGTGACATAGGTGATCTGGCTGGCGCGCGGCTTGCCGTCTTCGCGCGGACGATGCTGATCCAACAGCGCGCAGATTGCCTGCACGACTTCGATATTCTGGCGCTCGGAATTGCCGCCCACGTTGTAGGTCTCGCCGACCCGGCCCTTGGCCAGCACGGTGCGGATCGCTTCGCAATGATCGCTGACGAACAGCCAGTCGCGCACCTGCTTGCCGTCTCCGTACACCGGTAGCGGCTCGCCGGCCAGCGCCTTGGCAATGACCAATGGAATGAGTTTTTCGGGGAAGTGGTACGGACCGTAGTTGTTCGAGCAGTTGGTGGTCAGCACCGGCAGCCCGTAGGTGTGGTGGAACGCGCGTACCAGGTGATCCGACGCTGCTTTGGAGGCCGAGTACGGCGAGTTCGGGGCGTAGGGCGTGGTTTCGGTGAACTTGCCGGTCTCACCCAGCGTGCCATAGACCTCGTCGGTGGACACATGCAGGAAGCGGAACGCATCACGGCGCGTGTCCGGCAACGCTTTCCAATAGTCGCGCACTGCCTCGAGCAGGGCCAAAGTGCCGACCACGTTGGTCTGGACGAAGGCGCCAGGGCCTTCGATCGAACGATCGACATGGCTTTCGGCCGCGAAGTTCAGCACCGCGTCCGGCTGATGTTCCTGCAGCAGGCGAGTCACGAGCGCGCCGTCGCCGATGTCGCCCTTGACGAAGACATGGTCGGCATTGCCTTCCAGCGACGCCAGCGTGTTCAGATTGCCCGCATAAGTGAGCGCGTCGAGATTGACCACGCGGATCCCGCGAGAGACCGCCTCCAGAACAAAATTTCCGCCGATGAAGCCGGCCCCGCCGGTTACTAGCCAAGTCGCCACTGTCTACCCCTCCTGGTCGCGCGCACCCGCGCTGCATTTTCAAACCACACAGGATATATGGTCCGGGCCGAGCTTAAGCATCGCCCACATCGCTGTGTCCGACTGCCGCAGCGCAGCATCCATACGCCATCGCATGGTGCGCCCTCCCCGGTTAGAATGGCAGCACTCCCGAGCCTGCCGCCGCGGCCGGGCCTTCCCGCAACAGCTGAAGGATCTCGTACACGATGAAAATCCTCGTCGCCTACAAGCGCGTGGTGGACTACAACGTCCGCATTCAGGTCAAGCCGGATGGCTCCGGTGTGGTGACCGACGGCGTCAAGCTCTCGCCGAACCCGTTCGACGAAATCGCCCTGGAAGAGGCGTTGCGCCTGCGCGATGCCGGCATCGCCACCGAGGTGGTAGTCGCCACCCTGGCGCCGGCCGATGCGGCCGCGCATCTGCGCAACGGCCTGGCCATGGGCGCCAACCGCGCCATCCACGTGGTGACCGACTCCGCCATCCAGCCGCTGACCGCTGCACGTACCCTGCTCAAGCTGGTCGAGAAGGAACAGCCGGACCTGGTCATCCTAGGCAAGCAGGCGATCGACGACGACGCCAACCAGACCGGCCAGATGCTCGCCACGTTGTGGGGCCGTCCGCAGGCGACCTTCGCCGGCAAGCTGGTCGTGGCCGATGGCAAGGCCACCGTGACCCGTGAGGTCGATGCCGGCCTGGAAACGCTGGAAGTGGACCTGCCGGCGGTGATTACCACCGACCTGCGCCTGAATGAGCCGCGCTTCATCAAGCTGCCGGACATCATGAAGGCCAAGAGCAAGCCGCTGGAAACGCTGGCCTTTGCCGACCTGGGCGTCGATGCGCACGACAGCCTCAGCACCACCCACTACGCCGCGCCGTCCAAGCGCAGCCGTGGCGTGATGGTCAAGGACGCCGCCGAACTGGTGGCCGCACTCAAGCAAAAGGGGTTGTTGTAATGGCCAAGATCCTCGTCGTCGCAGAACATCTCAACGGCCAGCTCAATGCGGCCACCGCCAAGACCCTCAGCGCCGCGCTGGCGGTGTCGGCCGAGTCCATCGACATTGTTGTGCTGGCGGCCGATCCGGCTGCGGTTGCCACCCAGGCCGCGCAGTTGGCAGGCGTCGCACGCGTACTGACGGTGACAAACGCCGCCAACGAACACGCCGTCGCCCAGGTGCTTGGGCCGCAGATCGCACAGCTCGCCGGCCAGGGCTACAGCCATGTGTTCGGCCCCTCCACGACCTTCGGTAAGGATCTGATGCCGGTGGTGGCCGCGCTGCTGGGCGTGAACCAGATCTCCGACCTGATGTCGGTCGAGGATGCCTATACCTTCAAGCGCCCGATCTACGCCGGCAACGCGATCATCACCGTGAAAGCGCCGACTGACCAGATCGTGATTGCAACCGTGCGCAGCGCTTCGTGGCCGGAAGCGGCAGCCGGCGGCAGTGCGACGGTCGAGGCAGTCACCGTTGATGCCGCGCTGCCGACCCACACCCGCTTCGTCGGCCTGGCCGCAGGCAGCTCCGACCGCCCGGACCTGCAGAGCGCCAAGCGCGTGGTCTCCGGCGGCCGCGGCGTTGGCTCGGCCGAGAATTTCCAGCACATCTACAGTTTGGCCGACAAACTCGGCGCCGCCGTGGGCGCCTCGCGCGCTGCCGTGGACGCTGGCTACGTGCCCAATGAGCTGCAGGTCGGCCAGACCGGCAAGATCATCGCGCCCGAACTCTACGTGGCGATCGGCATCAGCGGCGCGATCCAGCATCTGACCGGCATCAAGGACGCAGGGACGATCGTGGCGATCAACAAGGACCCGGAGTCGCCGATCTTCGAGATTGCCGATATCGGCCTGGTGGGGGATTTGTTCTCGCTGCTTCCGCAGCTGGAACAAGCGCTGAACTGAGCCGGGCAAGCACCCGCGTACTCTTCCGGACTACGCGGTTTTCTTGAAGGATCCAGATGCGGTCGAGCGGCAGTGGCGCACAAATGATCCGTCGTGGCAGAACGTATCGCTATAATTTCAGACCAATCTACAATGACTCCTTTGATTTCATCCCTGTGCCTCTAACCGCTTTGTGGAGAAGCCGGATCTGGCGGCAGCTGAGGCCTGCATCGCTTCGGGAGAGTACTTTTTAACAGCGGCGTACTTTCGTTCATGGGCATTGCGCTAACCGCAGCTTGAAGAACCCAGACAACGTTCCACCAGAACTGTTAGAAATCAACCCGGTAGCCACCTGGAACCAGACGGCATCGTCTGGTTCAAAGATTCAGTACAACGGTGCTTCAACACTAGGCGGCACGTCATTCCAACTTGCACATCTACTCAAACTCTGCGGATCCCATGGACGCTCTGATTCCTGTTAACTCGCTATCCCGCCACATCGCTCCCTTGCAGGACACGCTGTCTCAGATCGCCGGCAGCATCATCGCCAGCGGCTACTACGTCCTCGGCCCGAACGTGAAGGCCTTTGAGCAGGAGTTCGCGGGCTATTGTGGCGCCGCTCACTGTGTCAGCGTAGCCAATGGCACCGACGCCCTTGAGCTCTCCTTGAAGGCGCTGGGCGTGGGCCAAGGTGACAAGGTTGCGGTGGTGGCCAATGCTGCCATGTACGGTACCAGCGCCGTTCTGGCGTGTGGCGCGACGCCCATTTTCGTCGATACAGGTGCAGGCACGGGACTGATGTCCGTGACCGCGCTGGAGGCTGCGCTGGCGGGTGGCACACCCCCCAAAGCCGTGATCGTGACCCACCTGTACGGACAGTTGGCCGATATCGAGGCCATCGTCGCGCTCTGTCAGGCACGCGGCATCAAAGTGGTAGAGGATTGCGCGCAGGCGCATGGCGCAGAACGCAATGGCCGCCGCGCGGGCAGCTTCGGCGATATTTCGTCCTTCAGTTTCTACCCGACCAAGAATCTGGGCGCCCTGGGCGATGGCGGCGCCATCGTGACCAGCGATGACGCCTTGGCCACCCGTGCGGCACAGCTGCGCCAGTATGGATGGACGGCCAAGTACACCAACAGTCTGCGCGGCGGTCGCAATAGCCGCCTGGACGAGCTGCAGGCCGCGATGCTGCGGCACATGCTCGTGCTGCTGGATGGCTGGAACCAACGCCGCCGGGACATAGCCAACCGCTACGCCCGAGGGCTGTCCAACCCGAAGATTGCAGCAGCTGGCGTGGTAGGGGCAGACAATGTGGCCCATTTGTACGTGGTGCGCTGCGACGAGCGCGAGGCACTGCGCGCCCATCTGCAGGCGGCCGGTGTGCAGACCGACGTCCACTACCCGCTGTGTGACCATCGCCAGCCCTGCCATGAGGGCGCTTTTGAGTCGGTGGTGCTACCGAACACAGAAGCCGATGCGGCGTGCGTGATGACGCTGCCTTGCTTCCCGGAGCTGACCGACGAAGAAGTCGACCAGGTCATCGATGCATGCAACCGGTTCTGAGCGACGTGCGGCCACCCTCCCTCAGCCTCGTTGTCCCGATCTATCGCAATGAGGGTTCGATCGACGACCTGCTACAGGCTGTCGACTTCATCGCACGGAGCGTGGATGGGGATTTCGAAGCGGTTTTCGTAGTGGACGGCAGCCCTGATCGTAGCTACGCCTTGCTGCGCGCAAGGTTGCCTGGCTGCGCGTTCCGTTCGCAACTGGCAACGCTGACCCGCAACTTCGGCGCATTTCCGGCAATCCGTACCGGGCTACAGCTCAGCTCTGGGGAGCTGACGGCGGTCATGGCCGCAGATCTGCAAGAACCCCCCACGCTGGTAATCGACTTCTGGCAGCGCTATGCCAACGCACGCTACGACGTGGCCTTTGGCGTGCGCGAAGCACGCAGCGATCCGGCTGCCTCGAAGCTGGCGTCGACCTTGTTCTGGGCAACCTACCGGCGGATGGTCATCAAGGACATTCCCAAGGGGGGCGTGGATATTTTCGCTGTCAGCCGTGGCTTCCTCGAACGGCTGTTGCTGTTGAACGAAGCCCACTCCAGCCTGCTTGCGCAACTATTCTGGCTGGGCGGCAAGCGCGAATTTGTCAGTTATCAGCGGCGCGAGCGGCAGCACGGCAAGAGCGCCTGGACCTTGAGCAAGAAACTGCGGTATCTGTCCGACAGCGTCTTTGCTTTCACCGACCTGCCGGTCCGCATGCTGACGGCGCTGGGCCTGATTGCACTGGCATTTACCGCGCTGCTCGGGGCACTGGTGCTGGCAGCTAAGTTTTCCGGACTGGTCGCAGTACCAGGCTATACCCTGACCATCCTGACCATTCTCTTTTTTGGCGCACTCAATTCATTGGGCCTGGGTATCGTGGGTACCTACGCCTGGCATGCGTTCGAAAATACCAAGGCACGTCCGCTGTCGATCATGCAGTCGGTCGAAAACTTCGAAAAGGATAATCCGTGAGTCATTTCGTGCACCCCAATGCTCTTTGCGAGAGTGACACCATCGGCGAGGGTACCCGCGTCTGGGCATTTGCCCACGTGCTGCCTGGCGCCCGCCTTGGTCGCGACTGCAATGTCTGCGATGGCGTATTCATTGAGTCCGACGTTGTGGTCGGCGATCGTGTGACCATCAAATGCGGCGTGCAACTATGGGACGGCGTGCGCTTGGGCGACGATGTCTTCGTGGGCCCCAACGCCACCTTCACCAACGACCTGTTCCCGCGCAGCCGGGTGTATCCCGAGAAGTTCCTCGGCACCGTCGTGGAATCGGGCGCTTCGATTGGCGCCAACGCGACCATTCTGGCCGGCACCACCATCGGCAGTGGCGCGATGATCGGCGCTGGTGCGGTGGTCACGCGCTCGGTACCGCCCAATGCGATCGTGGTTGGCAATCCTGCGCGCATCGTGGGTTACGTGTCCGACAAGGATGCGAGCAAGACGGCTCCACTGCCCGCCGGCCAGGGCATCACCGATACCGTGGTTCCCGGCGTCAAGCTTTACCAGATGCCCAGCTTTGCCGACATGCGCGGGTCCCTGTCGGTCGGCGACTTCGACAGCTTCCTGCCCTTCAATGCGCGGCGGTACTTTCTTGTCTACGGCGTACCTACACAGGAAACCCGTGGCGAGCATGCGCACAAGCGCTGCCATCAGTTTCTCGTCTGCGTCTCCGGTTCGGTCAGGGTGCTCGCGGACGACGGTACGCGCCGCATTGATGTCGAACTCAACTCGCCGAACCAGGGCATCCATCTGCCGCCGATGATCTGGGGCACGCAGTACAAGTATTCCAAGGACGCCGTGCTGCTGGTGTTTGCGTCCGAGCCCTACGACACCGATGAGTACATCCGCGATTACGCGTCCTTCAAGAGTCTGGCGAATGCGGGCGGATGAGTCCCCACAGGCCGATACCCTGCTTCGGCGGCATCGGCCATTGGTCTCTGTAGCACTCCGCTTCCTGCTGGGCGGAGCACTCAACACCGGCCTGACCTTGGTGCTGTACTGGCTACTCCTTCGCTTTATGCATTATCAGTGGGCTTATTTTGCGAGTTTCTGTGCAGGCATCTTGCTCAGCTACCTGATCAACACCCGTTATGTCTTTCGCGCTGAACACAGTTGGTTGAAGTTTGCAGCGTTTCCGCTCATCTATCTGGTGACATACGCACTTGGAGCATTGGCGCTGAAAGTCAGCGTAGGGCATCTGGGCGTGCCGGCGGCAATCGGTCCGCTGATCTCCATCGTTGTCACACTGCCCGTGTCGTTCATTCTGAGCAAGTTGTTGTTGCAGGCTCCCAAGACCGACTCCGCCCAGGACTGAGCTGAGCTGAGCTGAGCCAACCCGACGCGGCGCAGAACCTCACCCCACCGCGCACATGCCTGCAGCACCCGATTGCGCAGCGCATCCCTTCTTGAACTGTGGATTACATGAGCACCATACTTCCCCATACCACGCCGGCCCGCCCCCTGATCAAGGCCGAATGGCTGCCCCTGCTATTAGGCGCCGTACTATCCGTTGTGGCAGGCAGCGTCCTGGTCGTCGGCTGGCGGGCGGGCCTGTTGCCCGTGCTCGATTACCCCCTCTCGTACAGCGGCGATGCCTTGAGCAGCCTCTGGCTGACGCAGCGCGCGATGGAAGGATGGATCTTCGAGAACGCCCGGAGTGGCTTCCCCTTCGGCTCCTCCTTTCTGGATTATCCCGGAGCAGATTCCGGCAGCTTCCTGTTCCTGAAGCTTGCCGGCATGCTGACCGGCAGCAGTGCCGCGGCACTCAATCTGTTCTTCCTGCTGGGCTTTGCGGCGAACTTTCTGACCGCATATTGGGTGATGCGCTGGCTGCGCGTCGGTCGTTCGCTGTCCTTTACCACTGCCATGCTTTTTACGCTGGCGCCGTTCCATTTCCTGCGGTTGCAGCACATCTTCTACACCTGGTATTTCGGCATCCCGATCTACTTCATGCTCGCGATCCGGATTGCACGCGCCGACGTATCGCTGGATTTCTGGAGCGCCCGACCCGCACGCAAGATCGCGCTTGCTGTGCTGTACCTGGTCCTGAGCTGTTTCGGCGTTTACTACACGGTATTCGGCCTGATCCTGATTGGAACAGCGTGCCTCATGGCGCTGTTCCAGAAGAACTGGGGGTCCATCACCCGCCTCGCAGCACCCGTCATTTTCTTCCTCGCGCTTGGCACGCTGGCAAATGTCGCACCCAACGTGATCAACGAGCGGATCAACGGCCACAACCCGGAAGTCGCGGCCCGCGCGCCGGCAGAGTCCGAGATCTACGGCGTGAAGTTGATGCAGTTGATCCTGCCGCGGCCCGACCACAGGCTACCGAAGCTGGCCAATGTGACGGCCAGCTACATGGCCAGCACACCGTTGATCAACGAGAACACGACTGCCTCCCTGGGCCTGATCGGTTCCTTCGGTCTTGCCATCCTGGCGCTGGTCGCGTTCGCGCGCCTGTCCGAGCGGCGCAACGAAGAACGCATTGCCTTGTTGGCGATACTCTCTGGCGTGCTTCTCGCATTCATGACCATCGGTGGGCTTGGCTCACTCTTCGCGCACGTTGTATCGCCCTCCATCCGCGGCTGGAACCGGGCCAGCATCTTCATCACGTTCAGCACGCTGGCTGCGGTGGCCATCGCCGTGCAGATGCTGTCCGACAAGGTGGGGCGTTGGCACCGCATGACCATCGCCTCCATCGCTGCCGCCGGCATGCTGGTCTTCGGCATCTGGGACCAGACCTCGGCTGCATGCGGCCCGTGTCAAGCCAGCGCGCGCACTGCGTACGAACAGGACAAGCGTTTCATCCGCAGCATTGAAGCCGCCCTGCCTGTTGGTGCAGCGGTTTACCAGTTGCCCTACATGCCGTTTCCGGAGGTGCCGCCCAAGAATGGCTTGCACGCATATGACCTTGCGGTGGGATTCGTCCACTCCCGGCACCTGAAGTGGAGCTACGCGGGCATGAAGGGGCGTGAGGGCGACCTGTTCTATCGGAATCTGGAGACCCAACCGGCTGCGGCACAGCTCAAGGCGATCGGTCGCTTCGGCTTCGACGCTGTCTACATCGACAAGCGCGGCTATGCCGACCAAGGAGCGCAAGTGATTGCCGAATGGACACAGGCCATTGGCGCGCCGCCGGCGATGACGCGCGAAGACGACGCAGTTGTGGTCTTCCGTCTACCAGGTGGTGCAAAGCCTGCAAGCGTCGAGGCTGCCAAGGACGCAGCGGTCACCGAGCCTGCGGCAGCTACCAACATCACCCTCCCCTCGCTGCGCAGCCTGCTCACACAAGGCTGGTCGTCCGACGAGGCATGGGGTGTCTGGTCGGAAGGCACAAGCTCATCGCTGCGCTACCGTGTCAGCCCAACGACGGTCGGCAGGACAACGGTGATTCTGCGTGGCAACCCGTTTCTGGCCGGCCCCCAGCAAGCGCTGCGCATCCGTGCCACGGTCAATGGCGTTCAGGCGCTCGACACCCGTGTCACTGCAGCACAAGCCATGCCGCTGACACTACGGATTCCTGTCACAACCCGTCAGCCGGGTGAGGTGGTGCATATCGTCCTGAACTACGAAACACCGGTCTCTCCCGCCCAGGTCGGCATGTCTGCTGACCAGCGGCTGCTTGCCTTCGGGCTGACCAGTCTTGAAATCTGCAAGGCAGATTGCGACAAATAAGCTGCCGGGGACGCACAATCGCCAGTGCGGTCCCTGCCCCTTTCAGTTAGCGCGGCTTCTGCGGCCGCCGGTGCATCGGCGTTTAAGATAACGCCGAACAAAAATACCAGGCATTCGCAAGGCGAGACTTCGGCTGGATTTTCCGGCCGAAGCTCGATTGATCTCACTGCTCTTCGATTGCGCTCACTGTTCGGCGCTGGCAGCTTCAAGCATCCAGCGTAGCGTGTCCTCCAGCGCGAGACTCTGCCAATCGCCGATCAGCTCCTGCAATCTGGCATTGCTGCCCAGCAACTTCCTGACTTCATTCTGCCGAACGAACGCGGGATTCACTTGGACGTCGATGTCGTGGCCGGTGATCTTCGAGCAGATCCTGATGATGTCCCCTAGCGAATTGGCGACGCCCGAACACACATTGACGATCTGCCCTTCGGCTGCAGGCGCCTGCAGGAGCTTGCGGTAAGCCAGTACGACCGATCTGACATCGCCGAAATCCCGCCACACTTCGGTGTTGCCCAACTCGATGGAAGAGGCACGCGATGCGAAATGGGAAACGATCTTGGGGATCAGGAAATTGGTCGCCTGACCGACACCGGTATAGTTGAATGGGCGGGCAATCACCAGGGGCAGGCGCTCGTGCCACAGGCTGGCGACATATTCCATGGCGAGCTTGCTCACCGCGTAGTCGTTCGCGGGCGCGGGCGTGACCGACTCGTCGATCACGCCCTCGGTTGCATTGCCGTAGACATTGGCACTGCTCGCGATCAGCACCCTCTCCGGGCGGTGTTGGCTTGCGGCCAGCGCCTGCAGCAGGTTACGCGTGCCGAGCAGATTGACCCGGTAAAAATCGTCGGCATCCCCATGACCGACAAAGGCCACTGCCGCCAGATGCACAACGTAGTCGGCTCGGGCCTGCGCAACGACGCGAGCGACGTCGGCAGCGTCGCGCAGATCCATCGGCCAGAACTCGTCGGTACCGCCCATGCCGGCACCATTCGAACGCGTCCCGACGCCAACGACCATGCAGCCCTGTTCCTTGAGCTGCTGGGCCATGTAGCGCCCGGTGAACCCGGACGCTCCGCTGATCAGAACCCGCTTGCCCGTCAGGTCAGAATGAGAAGCCACGCTCGTTCCTCTTCAGATCGGCCTCGACCATCATCTGGCACAGCTGCTCCAGCGTGGTCTCAGGCTTCCAGCCGAGGATGCGGGCCGCCTTTTCGGGATCGCCGATCAGCAGCTCCACTTCTGCAGGGCGGTGGAACTTCGGGTTGATGCGCATGACCACCTTGCCGGTGGCAGTGTCCACCGCAGTCTCTTCAGCGTCCTTTCCACGGAACTCGACGTCGATGCCTGCGCCCTTGAACGCCATACTGACGAAATCGCGCACGGTTTCGGTGCGATTGGTCGCGAGCACGAAAGTATCCGGCTCCTCGGCCTGCAGCATCCGCCACATGCCTTCCACATACTCGCGCGCAAAGCCCCAGTCACGTTTGGCGTCCAGGTTGCCCAACTCCATGCAGTCCAGCAGGCCGAGCTTGATCTTGGCCACCGAGTCGGTGATCTTGCGCGTCACGAATTCACGTCCACGCAATGGACTTTCATGGTTGAACAGGATGCCGCTGCAACCAAAGATGTCGTAACTCTCACGGTAGTTCACCGTCATCCAGTGCGCATAAAGCTTGGCGACGCCGTAGGGGCTGCGTGGGTAGAACGGCGTGCTTTCAATCTGCGGGACCGCCTGCACCTTGCCGAACATCTCTGAAGTCGAGGCCTGATAAAACCGTATATCCCGGTTCACCTGACGGATCGCCTCCAGCAGGTGGACCGGACCGATACCGGTGATCTGCGCCGTTGTGGTCGGCTGATCGAAAGACACACCCACGAAGCTCTGAGCCGCCAGATTGTAGACCTCGGTTGCTCCGGTGCTTTCAAGCATACGGATGCTCGACCCTAGATCCGTCAGATCGTATTCGATCAGATTGAGGTTAGGGTGGGCTGCAATTCCAAGCTCTTCGATCCGCCAGAAATTGACCGAACTCGTACGACGATACGTGCCAAATACGCGGTAACCCTTGTCCAACAGCAGTTCTGCCAGGTAAGCGCCGTCTTGACCCGAGATTCCAGTAATCAACGCAGTTTTCATTAACACATTCTCTTGTTTACGTATTGGTTCCGGCTTTGAGCCGATGCAGGATCGGGCTGTGCCCGACGCACGGTGCAGCTCAACGCGTTGACAGCGGCTTCCCACCCGCACCGCATATCGTCTGCTTGCCCTGATCGGCGCAGCTAGTGAACGGGCCGTAGTCGAGGGGCTCGATCTTGAAATCGCTGAACCAGGCGACGCCCTCCTGCACCAGCCCAAATCGCAGGCTCTTTCCGACAACTGCCTGGGCGGGCACCTCGGCGATCACCTCGGCGGAGGTACCCGCAGGAATCCCATCAGCTGGAAGCTGAGCGCGTATGAAATCCTTCGCCGATACAGCGCCGGAACTGTCTAACAGAGAGATTGCAAGGTTGACTGGCAAGGTACCCTTCGAGTTGATGGTGACCTTGCTCGAATTGGTGACAGACACTGCAATCCGTACCAGTTCGCCGTTGTTGACCAGTCCCGGCTCCGAGGCAATGGCGTAGCGTGCACCAACCTGATCTTGCGTCAGCGGAGTCGACATGCCGCCAGCTTCGATGGTCTGGGCAGCCGGCTGCGGCTCGGCTTTAACTGGCTGTTCTGCCTCTGGGGCTTTTGAGCAGCCAGTGAATGCGATCACCGTCGCCAGGACGGCAACGGAGCCGAAGGAAACAGGAGATTTCATAATGTTTTTCATGGATAAGGACCTGGGGTGGATGAGTACGCCGCTCAATCTTGGGCGGCTTCTACTCGAATGAGAAGTCGGGCCGGTGAGAAGCCACGGCTTTTGAACCAGCAGACCGACTCCTGGACTAGATCAATCTCCAGATAATAGTCGCCTGCAACTGCCGGAGCGCGGACGGTGAGATCGTGAACTGCAGAAGACATCGGCGCGACCGCATCGTAAATAAAATGACGAGGCTGTTCGGTCACTGCCGTCGGTGTTTCGGCATGAATCCAGAAGTGTCCGAGGTAAATACCGAACGGCCGCAGTGCGTGACCGAGCGGACTGAACCAGGAGTACGTGCTGTTGTTGGTCAATTCGACACGCAAGGAGACCATGCTGGATGGTTGGGCAACCAGCATCTCCTGCTCGGGAACGGCAGCGTGCCCCTGAAAGGCGTCTTCCGGCAACGGCTGACTGTAGGGATAGGGTCCTACTGTTGCTCCCACTAAACGCGCATGCGAATCCAGTTCCTGATCCTTTAATGCTGCCAGGGCTGGATTCACCCAGCGGTCCCCCCGCAGGCTGCTCAGCACGTCGATTCGATGCAGCTCTTCGACAAGCGGCGAGTCGATTTCGACTTTCAGGCTCGCGACTGCATCAGCAACCTGGTCCCTGAAGTCGGAGACGACACGATGCCGTCTCAGCAGACGCGCATACTGTTCGGTGGCGACATACGGATCCAGCGCCGGCCGCCTCGCTGCATCAGAGCACTCCTCGGCCCATGCGGCGTACGCTGCCGGGTCAAGCGCCAGTTGGCGCAGCAATGCGGCAAGGGCTTGCGGGCACTGCGTGTCCGGCGCGAGCTTCTTGACCGAAACCGGCAGCTCCGCGTACCACCCGTGATCGGATACGACGCTTGGAAGGCCAGCTTGCATAGCTTTGCACACAACTGCCGAAGCCTCGCCCATCGTCGGTTGGCGCAACGCGATCATCAGATCCGCGCGCTCGAAGACCTCCCAGAACTGATCATCATCGACATGACCGTGGTTGACCAACCGCACGTTACGCAGGTCGGCAAGAGCTTCCAACTGTAAAAGTACGGCCGCTTCCACCTGGCCGGCAATCTCCAGCGTGATCGGTTCATCCAGATCGGCGTCGATCATCGTCAATGCCTGTACGACCCAGTCAAAGCGGCGATTGGCCTGTCCACCACCCAATAGTGCGATGGTGCGAAGGCCATCGTGGACGCGGTGCGGAGCAACGACCGGGTACAGCTGCGGCACCACTGTGACGGGAAGCCAGGGGAAATCCCTGGTGACGCGATCGGCCGCATACTGTGAATGCACCACTACCTCGGTGGCCAGCTTGGTGGCCACTTGATGCAGCGGAAAACGCACCACGTCTTCCCGATTCCATACAGGCGATCCACTACGAAGCGCCAGACTAGCGCTCCGGACCTCGGTGACCGAACACCACTTTTCCAGCAGACCAAGATAGTCGCCGTTAAGCAGACGGCCTTCGTCGTTAAGCACTCCGGCAGCCATGTGATGCAGGACAAGGTCATGCAGATGCACGATTCCCGGCGCTGCTGCCATCAAGGGCAGCATCCAGCCGTGGAACGCCGGGTGGTTTCCCATCTGGTAAACAATCGCATCGGCTTCAAGCAATCTGCCGACGACCACGGCAACTCCGAGGCGAGTGAGATCGTCCAGGGTAAATGCATCGACCTGCACGCCCTGGTTGCGCAGCAAATTCGACAGGCCTGCCGTGTACTCGGCAATGCCTGAGCGCTCCGGAGGATGCGGCCCAACCATCGCGATGCGAAACGTCGTACTCAAAGCCGGCTCTCCACCAGATTGCTTATCACACGATCCCAGGTAATGGAGGTACTCATGTGCTGACCAGCCTCGGCCAATAAACGAAGTTGCGCCGGTCCTTTCGCATAACAATCAAGCAGGCTTTCAGCGATCGCCTCTGGCGTTGGGCTTGTGACCCAACCGCTACCGGTGGACTCGACGATTCTGCCCACCTCACCGCTATCGTCCACCGTGATGACCGGCTTGTAGGCGGCGAAGCTTTCCAACGTCGCAAATCCGTAATCTTCATCCACCGGCGAATAGAAGACCGCACGGCAGTTGGCAATCAGCTCGAGCAGTTTCTCATCTTCCACGAAGCCTGCAAGCTCGACGCGACCCGCCAGGCCAAGCTCGTGGATCAGCGGTGCCAGCGAGTGGGCATACTCGCTGGCACCGGTTCCGGCGATAACCACCTTCGCATGGGGGACATGCTTTGCAGCCCGGATCAGCAGATCGGGACGCTTCATCGACTCAAGACGACCGATACACAGCACGTAGTCGCCATAGTCTCCCGAGGTGATGAATGGCGCCAGCTTCGACGGCGGATAAAGAACTTCAGAGCCCAGACCGCTGTACTGCTGCAGACGGTCGGTAACCGTCTGAGAAATGGTATATCGCGGCCCGATCTCCGCCAGCAGCTCCCGATCCGAAGCTCGCAGGGCATCACGCACCGCCGAATCCTTCGCGGTCAGGTGGGGCTGATCGAAGCGCGTACGTTCCAAGTCGTAGAGCACCCGATGCTGATGCACGAGCCAAAGCGCCTTATTGGCATGCGAGGCAGCATACGTCGGATACTTGGTGCAGATGCACAGGTCGATTTTCTGACCATTACTTTCGTTCAAATCCAACAGCCTCCATGCCAGCATGGAGGACAGAATTTCTGTTTCCGGATACCACTTATAAGGCAACTGCACCAGCTCTGCGACCACTTGGCGCTGCTTACCCCACAGATTGATTTGCTTGACCAGCTCTTCGTTGAGCAGCTCTGCACCGCCTCTGACAAACGGCACTTGCGCGCCAAGCACAATAACTCTCTTCACCTACATTCCCCTTCATGATGTCCTTGCTGGTACATAGCAATCCCTGTCCTTACTTCTTCGCTTTCCTGATCCGGCTGCCCAACTGGTCCAGCGCTGCCAGCTGCTTGTCGATTGCTACATCGGCGGGAGTCGCCACCTCGTCCTCAGCAAGCACCGGCTCGGTGCGCTCCAGCCGCTGCGGTGCATGGGCCACAACGGGTCCACCACGCTTGGTTACCTTCATGGTGACCCATCTCAAAGGTGCTGTCACACGCCATGAGCGGCTCGTGTGAAGCTCTCCGATCTGCCCCTCCAGCGTATCCACCGCAAACTCGAGCTCACGAATGCGGCTACGCGCCTCTTCAAGTGCCTGCAAACGATGGGATAGATCCATCTGCAGCTCCTTGACCCTGCGTGCGTCGGCAGCATTGGAGTTCTCCGACCTGTTGACGCGCTGAACCAGGGAAGCAATCTTTGTCTGCAGTTCGTCGATGGTTGACTGCTGCTGCGTATTGACGCGCTCCAGCTCCGACATGCTGACCTGCATGCCATCGCGCTCTTCGACCAACCGACTGAGGTCAGCGGCAAGCAGTTCCGACAGTTCACGAACCCGTTGACGTTCTTCCAGCTCGGACTCGATCACTGAAATCTGCGATACCAGCCTTGCGTTCTCTGCCTCCCGAACCGCCAGACCCTCGTTAAGCTGTGTCTCCCTGTCCTCGGCTTCTGCAGTGCGCTTTTCCAGGTCTTTTGCCCATTCCTGCAGTTGGCTACTCGCCTTTTCCAGATCGCGATAGCGCTTATCGGCCGTCTCCGCTTCCAGCTGAAAGGTTGCAAGCTTTTCCTGAGCCTGCTGAGCACTTACCTGCATGCGCTCGATCAAGGAGGCGCGTGCCGCAAGTTCAACGCGGCCATGCTCGTTCTGGGTGTAGAGAGCTCCAAGGCGCGTGTTATAGCTCAGCAGCGCCTGTTGCATGTGGCTGTAAAGCGATGTCCACTCGGGCGCATGCAATGCAACGGATTCGGAACGCGCCAGACACTCCTGGAGCTCTGCAAACGTCCAGCTCGCCTGGTCACTCCCAAATGCCTGGATAAATGCATTGCGATAACGCGGCGGAAGCGTCATGAAGTCCAGCGCCGGTTCCCGACCGGGACTGGCCGGAACAATTTGACGTTGCACAATCTCCTTGACCGTAATCAGGAAGGACAACAACAAGTCGCCCAGCCAGGAGCAGTCGGTAGCTTCGGCAGAAATGGCGCCGTAGTCGATCAGGATGGCCTTGCCTTCCTGCGACATGAGAACGTTCCAGCAGCGCACGTCGTTGTGATACAGACCGGCGCGCTCAAGCATTACCAATTGCTTGAGCAATTCAGAGACAACTTTATCCGGATCATAGGGAGAGCCATCGTCGATCAACTCCGACAGCAGGCGTCCGCTGGCCATCTCCCTGACGAGAAACAGATCCGATGCGTCGTCCAGGGCCGCAATAAGCCGTGGTGAGGGATAGGATGCAGGAGGATTTCTGAGGAACTCGACCTCGTTATTGAATTCCTGCCAATTGATTTCGGCGCGCCCGCCGATGCCCATCGTCATCTTCTTGACGAACACCTTGTCGCCAAAATAATAGCGCCTGCTGTACTGATGCGTTCCGCGCCCATACGCATGCGCCTCGCCCGACCAGGAACTAAATCTGCCGAAAGCCTCTCCCACATACCAGAATTTGCTGCTGGCGAAGTACAGCGGCCTGGAAATCGAAGACAGATGGGTTGCCTGCCTCGCCAGCAATCTAGTGAAGGCATAATCGGTCAACAACTCTGCGGGGTCGTGCGGCAGCGATGGCCCCCAGTACAGCGGTTCCTCACGCAATGCCAGCTCGAAGATCGCAGCATCCGTGACTTCGGAGAGCTTACGGCATAACCCAGCCACACGCGCAATTCCTTGAGAATGCACCAGATGATGAAAGACACTAAGCCCCAGGACAAGGTCGTACTGGTCTGGATCAAGCCGCGCGATGACGTCTTCCACGGTGCCATGCTCGAAAGACGCAGCAAACATCGGGTGCTCCTGGGCCAACGCCTGGCATACATCGACATTGAGATCCAGAAAGTCCACACCGTGAACCCGATGCCCGTCGGCCGCAAGGCTCAAGGAAAAGAATCCTTGGGCGCAGCCGAGATCCAGTACCCGCAGTGGGCGGCCGAGCTCTCCCTGAAGCCGTTGCGCACATTCGCGAATCAGCACAAACCTGTCTTCGCAGCCGCGCGAACTTCCCTCCGAAAGCTCGGGGTGTCCGAAAATAGGCTGATACTTCTCAGGCAGAGCGGCCACCCGCGCGCCAATATGCGTTGTTTCAGTCATGACTGTTGTTCTCTGATGTGATGGTAGATTCTGACGCCGTCATGACAAAGCTTCTACGATTTCGAAATCGGCCTTGAGGTCCATCATCCCCCAGAATTGCATCCCTCTTGCGACGTTCAGCACGATGGCGTCGTAACGACGATCCAGCGGCGTCAACTCAACAAGAGGGTCACCACTGGAAATGCCGAGTGAGACCAGATAGTTCGCTTCATTGAGGTCGAGAGGCATGCTGAACTTGCAGACAATTACCTGTCCCGCCTTTACTGAAATCCCGGCCCGCCCCTCACTGGAAAGGAAGGAATTGGTGCCGTAAAGGAATAGACCCTCGAGTGTCTTGACCAAAAACCCTGGAACTACGCTGTCAAAATCCTGATCGAATGAGATCTTGACGTAAAATGCCGTCCTGGCACCACTCTCCACGCGAGCAGGAAACTCCTCCCCACCACTGACAACGACATAATCGAGAATTCGCGCGCCGCCCTGTCCCCAACGATGCTCGCCCGTATTGTAGTAGGGCCGTGTATGGAAGATATCCTCATCGCCAGCGCGCATTTGGCTTGGTGCGTCATCTGCCTGCGCTTGAAGCGATGCAGGCTTCTTGCCGAACAACTCGTCCAGATAAAGGTTTGATACCTCTCGCGACGGCCCATCTGCGTGAACGCTACCGTCCTTGATCAGAATGGCACGATCGCAGTGTTTAACGACATCTCCGACCGCATGACTGACGAGGATGAGCGTCATGCCCTCGTCCTTGTAAGACTGAATGCGCTTGAAGCATTTCGCCTGAAAATACGCGTCGCCTACTGACAATGCTTCGTCGACGATGAGTATATCGGGCCGAAATGCGGTGGCCACTGCAAATGCGACGCGCACCTGCATACCGCTTGAGTAAGTGCGTACCGGCTCATCGAAGTACTCTCCGATTTCGGCAAACTCCTGTATCTCGGGCAATACCTTATCGATTTGCTCCAATGTGTAACCCATGAGCCCCGCAGAATGTTTGGCATTCTCCCGGCCGCTCAGGTCCGGATTGAAACCCATGCCGAGCTCAAGAATTGCGGCGATACGGCCATGCCGGATGATTCGCCCTTCGGTGGGTTGCGATGTACCTGTGATCAGCTTGAGCAATGTGCTCTTTCCAGCGCCATTACGCCCCATGATCCCGATCGACTCACCCGGAACGACCGAAAACCCGACATTCCGCAGAACCCAATGCTCCTCTCGCGGCTTGACCTTCAACCCGAACCAACTTGCAGCGCGCAGCCACTCGCTACCCCAGACACGGTAGGACTTCCCAAGCCCTTCAACCATCAACACCGGGCTCATAGGGCATCCACCATTTCGGCACTCGCGCGGCGAAAAATCACCAACGACAGGGCACACAAGACGAGGGTCGCCAGCATCAGAGGGATAAGCTCGATCCACGCCGGGGAACGTCCGTAAAGAAGTACCCCCTGATATGCGCTCACAAGCGGGAACAGCGGGTTGAGCGTGAAGAGTTTCTGAGTCTGCGCAGGAAGGATATCAATGGTGTAGACGATAGGCGTCACCCAGAACAACGCCTGCAGGACGACTGGCACCACCTGCCCAATGTCCCGTACGAACACATTGAAAACCCCGAGCAGCAATCCGATCGACATCGCAAATGCCAGCGTCAGCAGCATCAACAGCGGGAGCCAGCCTGCCTGCGGCCCCAAGGTATGACCCAAGACGGCAAAAACGACGATGATCGCCAGGAACAGCAGCAGGTTGTTGACCATGACGGTACCGCCGGCAATGAGCGGAAGACAGATCCGGGGAAAGGCCTGCTTCTTCATGAGATTGCCGTTATCCACAAACAACGAAGCACATTTACCGATGCATTCGGCAAACAGGGTCCAGCAAAGCGTTCCGGCCATCAGGTACAGCGCGTAAGCAAACTTGTTGTTGACGCCCGGCAACTTGGCCGCCAGGACCTCGGAGAGGATCGTCGCAAAGATCAGTACCTGCATGAGCGGATGGATGATCATCCACAGCGCGCCCAGCTTGCTCCGTACAAAACGGACGCGCAGGTCATTCCTGATCGATGACAGGATGAAGTACCGGAAAGCCCATACGGACCTGATCATGTCCAACGTTACTACCTCTGAATGTTTTACTATCTTCGTGAAGCGGGATAAACACCAACCGCTGTATGCCGACATGAGATCAATGCATTGCCTGTGCGGTCAGTCCGTGACCTCATTGACCTCCACAATTTTTGCCAGCAGATGCCGCGCCACGCTGCCTGGTGAAAGTTGCGAGCAGATATCTTTCTTTGCGACCTCACCGAGCGCGCGCGCGTATGCAGGATCATCCGCAAGGCGGCGCATGGCGTCAGACGCACTTGCGATTCGCGGCTCGGCCCAGTGCGTGCCGTCCGAATCCGGGTATCCACCTGCAACGGGGACCAGATCGTACTCTACAAGACAGGAGTTACTCTCGGTCATAAATTCCATGTTGCCCGACCATCCGGTAGCGATCACCGGCTTACCTATCGACATGCACTCGGCAAGACCCAATCCGAAGCCTTCCGCACGGTGCATCGAAACATAGACATCACAGCATCGCTGAAGTGCACGCACATGTACTTTCTCAATCACCTCGTCACGCAGCAGGATGCGTGAATCTCCCACCACAAGGGTAAGGAGCTCACGCATCTGCTCGGCGTACAGATGGCCGTTGCTAGACTTCAAAACAAGACGAACGTCGTCACGGTCATGTGGAAATGCTTGTTGAAAGGCATGCACAATAGCTTGAGGATTTTTTCTGGTGACGAAAGAATGAAAATCAAAAGTAAAAAGAAATACGAACTTATCGACATCCAGCCCAAAGTCCGACCTCTGCAAACCACTATCGCGCCAGTCGGACAGCGGTAGAGGCAGTCGCATGATCGGCTTATCGGTAATTCGACGGAAGGCATTCTCGATGAACTGTGAGGCAACCATGATCTCGTCCACGAGCTCAATGGCGCTCATCCAATTCATTGGTATCGTTTCAAGCTCCCAGAACCAGCACGCAATAATGTAATGTCCATCCATCCGCGCGCGACCGACCTGCTCAAATGCGGCTTCCAGGTAATCCGGATTAACAAACACGATGGTGACCCGATGCGGCATTCGCTGATCAATGAAGGCATCCATGCTCCGGTCCAGCCAGGAATGGGGCAACCCCATATCCAAGTCATAGAGCGACACAGGAACACCGGCATTGATCAGCGCGCGTGAATACATCCTGGCACTTTCTGCCAATCCGAACTCGCCGCGGATATAACCGAGAATATTGACTCCCATCGCGGCGTCGAGCGCGGGTGCAATGTCCTCATTCGCGCACCGCAGGGACGCATCGCTGTCTTTCGAACTTAACTCCCAGGCTTCTGTTCGCTGAAAGCGTGTCTGTGTCAGGGAGCGAGCGGACAGCGAAGCAGATACGCGATCACGCAAATGCTGCGGGAACGCCCGATAGATGCGCTGCAGCCAAGTCTGCTGACGCACCCACGACTGCAGATGTAATCCAGCCAGCCCGGTGCGCCAGAAGGCAAGGATGCCCTGACGTTGCGGAGACGCCGTCATGGAGAACCGGAAGCCTCGAGCGCACGCTCCAAATCCCCCCGCAAATCCCCAACATCCTCAACCCCCACGCTCAGCCGCACCAGTGCATCGCTGATACCAAGCTGCGCGCGGCGCTCGACCGGAATGGAGGCATGCGTCATGACCGCAGGATGATTCACCAGACTTTCCACGCCACCGAGCGATTCGGCCAGGGTGAAAAGTTCAGTGCGTTCGCAAAAACGCTTGGCCGCATCGAAGCCGCCCTTAAGGACGATCGAGACGATGCCGCCGAAGCCGGACATCTGCGTCTTCGCCAATGCGTGCTGCGGGTGCGAGGTGAGGCCGGGGTAGATCACCTTTTCGATCGCGGGGTGGGTTTCCAGCCACTGCGCCAGCGCCAGGGCGTTCTCGCAATGCGCGCGCATCCGCAGCGGCAGAGTCTTGAGGCCGCGCAGGGCGAGGAAGCTGTCGAACGGCCCTTGCACGCCGCCAATGGAGTTCTGCAGGAACGCCAGTTGCTCGGCCAGTTCTGCATTGTCGCCGACCACCGCGATGCCGCCAACCATGTCGGAGTGGCCGTTGAGGTACTTGGTGGCCGAATGCACGACGATGTCAGCGCCCAGCGCTAGCGGGCGCTGCAGCATCGGCGAGGCGAAGGTGTTGTCGACCACGATCAGCAGGCCGTGCTTGCGCGCGATGGCAGCAATGGTGGCGATGTCGACCAGCTTGAGCATCGGGTTGGTCGGGGTTTCGATCCACACCATCTTGGTGTCGGGGCGGATCGCCGCTTCGAAGGCGGCCGGGTCGGTCAGGTCGACGAAGCTGAAATCCAGGCCGGCGGTGCGGCGACGCACGCGCTCAAAGAGGCGGAAGGTGCCGCCATACAAATCGTCCATCGCCACCACGTGGCTGCCGGCATCCAGCAACTCCATCACCGTTGAGGTGGCGGCCATGCCGGAGGCGAACGCGAACGCGCGCGTGCCGCCTTCCAGCGACGCGACGCAGCGCTCATAGGCGAAACGCGTGGGGTTGTGGGTGCGCGAGTACTCGAAGCCCTGGTGCTCGCCCGGGCTGGACTGCGCATAGGTGGACGTCGCATAGATCGGCGGCATCACCGCGCCGGTGCTGGGATCCGGCGACTGTCCTCCATGGATCGCCAGCGTGGCAAGCGAGAGTTCGCGCTCGCTATCGTGGCTGGTTGTGGTGCGATTGGACATGGAGGTTCCCGGAAAAAGTGGCGAATTGTAACAAGCAGGTCTGAATGGCCGGTGCCGCGCGTCTCATCCGGGCGCGCGGCGCTACCCGATCACTGCATGCGATCACTGCACGCGGCGGCGCAGGTAGTTGAGCAGGTCGATACGGGTGATCAGGCCCAGGAACTGATTGCCGTCCATGACGATGGCGACCTGCCCGCGGTCGAACACCGGCAGCAGCGCTTCGATCGGGGAGGCGACATCCAGACGATCGAGCTTGCTGACCATGGCGGTGGAAATCGGGTCGCGGAAACGCGCCTCGTCGCCGTACACATGCAGCAGCACGTCGCTTTCGTCGACGATGCCGACCAGCTCGCCGTCGTCGATCACCGGCAGCTGCGAAACGTCGTACAACTTCATGCGCTGATAGGCAGTGGTCAACAGGTCTTTCGGGCCCACCACCACGGTGTCGCGCTTGTTGTACGGGCGCAGGATCAGGTCGCGCAGATCGCCGTGCTGCGGGCGCTCCAGAAAACCGTTGTCCAGCATCCAGTAGTCGTTGTACATCTTGGACAGGTACTTGTTGCCGGTATCGCAGACGAACACCAGCACGCGCTTGGGCGTGGTCTGCTCGCGGCAATACTTCAGCGCCGCGGCCAGCAAGGTGCCGGTGGACGAGCCGCCGAGAATGCCCTCCTTGGCCAGCAATTCGCGCGCGGTATGGAAGCTTTCCGCATCGGTGATCGAATAGGCCTTCTTGACCCGCGAGAAATCGGAGACATCCGGCAGGAAATCCTCGCCGATGCCTTCGACCAGCCAGCTGCCGGACTTTTCGCTGACGGTGCCCTCTTCGATGTACTGGGTCAGGATCGAACCCACCGGGTCGGCCAGCACCAGCTCGGTGTGCGGCGAGGCGATGGCGAACGCACGCGACAGGCCGGTCATGGTGCCGGAGCTGCCGCAACCGAACACGATCGCGTCCAGATTGCCGTCCATCTGTGCCAGGATTTCCGGGCCGGTACCGAATTCGTGCGCGGCCGGGTTGTCCGGGTTGCCGAACTGGTTGATGAAATAGGCGCCGGGCGTCTCGGCGGCGATCTTGGCGGCCAGGTCCTGGTAGTACTCCGGGTGGCCCTTGGCCACGTCCGAGCGCGTCAGCACCACCTGGGCACCCATGGCCTTGAGGTTGAAGATCTTCTCGCGGCTCATCTTGTCCGGCACCACCAGGATCAACTTGTAGCCCTTCTGCTGCGCCACCAGCGCCAGGCCCAGGCCGGTGTTGCCGGCCGTGCCTTCGACCAGCGTGGCGCCAGGGGTCAGATCGCCGCGCTGTTCGGCCGCTTCGATCATCGACAGGCCGATACGGTCCTTGATCGATCCCCCGGGGTTGGCCGCCTCCAGCTTGAAGAACAGCTCGCAGACGCCGGTGTCCAGGTGCTGTGCCTTGACGATCGGCGTGTTGCCGATCAGTTCGAGTACGGAGGAGTGGATCGCCATCGGGATATCGTCGCTGCGCCGCGTGGGCTAGGCCGCCCATTATCCGACGAACGGCTGGGGAATGCTCATTCAGACTGGAAACGATCGCGCTCGCCTATGAACGAGCGTGCTCAGCCGCCGCTCCAACGGCCGCACACATAAAGACGCGGACGGTGGCGAGCCGACGAGGAGGCTGCCACCGCCCGCGGCGGTGAACTTGTTCTGGATGTGGGGAAGGATCAGTGCGTGAGCTGGTCGTACATCCGGGTGAGCTTTTCTTTGGCCTGCAATTTCTCGCGTTTCATCTGGCCCAAGGTCACGTCGTCGATCGGGAGCACCCCGAGTTCGGCATCCATGCATTTCTTGTTCAAGAGCTTGTGGCGTTGGTACAGCTGCTTGAACTCGGGATCGGACTTGACCAATGCGTCGATTTCGGTCTGCGGTTGCCCTTCGAACATGGCGTTACCTCCTTCACTTACTTCACTTAAAACAAGAACGCCCCGGCCACGGATGGCACGGGGCGCAGCTTGGGGATGGAAGACTCGCGGACCACAATGGCAGGCGCACTGGCGGAACCGACAACCTTTCCACCGAATTGCATTATTGCGTGCCCTTGCGTCACTGGCCCGGCCCTCCGTACTTCCAGGCAGCGGAGTGCTACCCGGGAGTACGACCCTACGCCGGTCGCGGAGGGGGTTCAAGGCCAGAACGGCTGCTTTTGCCGTTCCCTGTGTCAATCAGTGACCGCGGTTCAACCGGGCGTCATGCCCGGGTTAAAAGACCTTAACTTCCAACCACTTGCATTACGGCGAGACGACCACCTCGGCAGCGCGCGTCTTGCTGGCGGCAGCCTTGGTCCCGCTGACCTGCAAGCGTGCACTGGCCACCCCGGCGGCGACCAGCGCATCGCGCACCGCTTCGGCCCGCTTCTTGGCCGTGGCTGCATCGCTGTCGAAGCCGACAATGCTCACCCGACCCTTCTTGCCGATGTTCAGATATTCGGCCAACGCCTTGGCCTGCCCTGCAGCATCGCCAGACAGCGCGGTCTTGCCGCCGAACGCGCCGCTACCCAACGAAAACACTTCGCCGCGGGGTTCAAACCTGGCGGAGGGCAACTTGGCCCCGGACACCAGTTCGGCTTCTTCGTGCGCCAGTTGCACGGCTTTTTGCTGGGCCGCATTGAGCTTGGCAGTCTGCTTGCCGGCCACGCTGGTCAGCGCCAGCTCGGCGTCCTGGCGGGCCAGGGTTTCCTGCTCGGCCGCCTGTCGCATGCGCTCGGCCTCTTCGGCCTGGATCTGCGCCTGCACGCGCAGACGCTCGGCCTCTTGCCGGGCGCGTGAGGCATCCCGGCGGCTGGCTTCGATCAGCAGGTCGTTGCGAGTGCCTTCCAGCCGATCCAGCTCGCGCCGTGCCAGTGCGGTGCGGGCGGTGCGTTCGGCGATTTCGACCCGGCGGTCGGCCAGAAATACCAGTTCGTCGCGGTCGCGCCGCTTGGCTTCGGCCAGCGCCGCCACGATCTGCTGCGCCTGCAGCCGCTCGAAGCGGGCCAGCTCATTGGTCTGCGGGTCGTTCTGCAGCGCGGCCAGGCGCCGGTTGAGCGCGTCGGCCTGCGGGTCGTCCTTGGCGGCCATGGCCAGCGACGGCAGTGTGGCCAGGCTCATTACACCGATATAGACAAGAGGACGCAGTTTCATCGGCCACCCTCCCCGGTGTTGAGGCTGTTCTGCAGCTGCGCCACTTCCTTGCGCCGCTGTTCCAGCTGGGCGGTGACCACCGCTTCTTCGCTGCGGGCCTTGGCCAGATCGGCATCGGCAGCAGCGCGCAAGGCGATCTGCGGCACCTGCTTGCGCTGGCGCTTGTCCAGTTGCGCCTGCTGGGCCTGCATCAATTCCTGTCGGGCCAGATTGACCAGATCGGGGGCGTATTGGTCGGCATCGGCCTGGGTGGCGCGTTGCACGGCCTGTTCGGCGGCGGTGAGCTCCGGTGCCACCTGGGCGGCGGCGGGAGAGGAAAGAACCATGAAACAGGCGATGCCATACAGGGATCGCCGCAAGTATGCGAAGCTAGCCGTCATTAGGGGAGCCGTAGCGAGAAGTCTCGAGCACGGCCATTGTCGGAAGCCTGCGGCGGACTTGCAACGAGACGCTGCTGTTTGTTGGGGAACCATTGCGCATGGATATCGGCTACTTCCTGAAGCTGATGACCGAAAAGAATGCCTCGGACATGTTTTTGACCACCGGCGCGCCGGTGTACATCAAGATCGAAGGCAAGCTCTACCCGCTCGGCAATACGGGGTTGCCGCCGGGGATGGTCAAGAAAATCGCCTACTCGTTGATGGACGAGGGCCAGGTGCCGCAGTTCGAGCGCGACCTGGAACTCAACATGGCCATCTCGCTGCCCGACGCCGGACGCTTCCGTGTGAACGTGTTCAAGCAGCGCGGCGAAGCGGGCATGGTGATCCGCGCCATCCGCAGCCGGATCCCGAGCATCGAAGAACTCAACCTGCCGCAGGTGCTCAAGGACGTCATCATGACGCCGCGCGGCCTGGTACTGCTGGTCGGCTCGACCGGTTCCGGCAAGTCGACCTCGCTGGCCTCGATGATCGACCACCGCAACAGCACCACCACCGGGCACATCCTCACCATCGAGGACCCGATCGAATACCTGCACAAGCACAAGATGTCGATCGTGAACCAGCGCGAAGTCGGCCTGGACACCCACACCTTCCAGAGCGCGCTGAAGAACGCGATGCGCGAGGCGCCGGACGTGATCCTGATCGGCGAAATCCTGGATGCCGAGACCATGGAGGCGGCGATTGCATTTGCCGAAACCGGTCACCTGTGTCTGGCGACGCTGCATTCCAACAACGCCGACCAGACCATCGAGCGCATTCTCAATTTCTTCCCGGAAAGCGCGCACAAGAACGTGCTGATGAATCTGGCGCTGAATTTGCGTGCGGTGGTGTCGCAACGCCTGGTCAAGGGCCAGGACGGACGCCGCCGCCCCGCCACCGAAGTCTTGCTCAACACCCCGATGATTCGCGACCTGCTGCGACGCGGGCAGGTGCACGAGGTCAAGGCGGCGATGGAAGAGTCGCTGGAAGAAGGCATGCAGACCTTCGACCAATGCCTGTTCCGCATGGTCAAATCCGGCGAAATCGAGCAGGAGGAAGCGCTGCGCGCCGCCGACTCGCGCGATGGTCTGGCGCTGAAGTTCCGCCTGTCCGAAGGCGGCTCCGGTGAGCACGACCCGTACGCGGATTACGAGACCGCCGCAGCGCCCAAGATCAGCCACGGGTTTGTTTAGAGCGACCAACAAAATGTAGCGTGCGACCGCCTGGCGGTGAGCGCAGTGGTTTTGCTGGTCGCATCTTGTTGGTTGCAGTCAAAAGTCCAGATCAACAGGCCTAGTCGGGTCGAGGGCGCGTTGCCCTCACCGCTCGCGGGACACGCCGCAAGTACGTCCATGTAGGCTCGGTGGCGGCATCCATGCCGCCACACGGTCCCGCAAGCGGCGAGGACACCGCACCAGAAAGTTAGTCGGCTGCTTTGTTGAAAACATGCATACCGACCATCTCGACTGGTCCTTGCCCGCCCACCGTCGCGGGAGCTTACGCGGCATGGATGCCGCGTAAGAGCCTACACGGACGTACTTGCGGCGTGTCCCGCGAGGGTGGGCGGGCAAGGGCCCTGCAGCCAAGCCACAGATCAGCACCCTGCAGTAGACCGGCGTGAGCATCAGCGGCCGCACGCGCGTCGATCGCTCTGCGCGCCCCGGCATTGCGGGAGGCTGCCCGAAGGGCAGATGCGGCCGGCAACTCCCCGCATCTACACTGCCGCGTCAGGCTGCGTTTCCGGCCGCGCCGCATCAAACGCCGGCAGTGCCAGGCAGGCCTGTTTGATGCGTTGCAGGATGGGATACGGCGTCAGATCGACGGCGAAACGGCGCGCGTTGTAGAGCTGCGGAATCAGCACGCAATCGGCCAGACCCGGCATGTCGCCGTGGCAGAACGCGCCGGTGTGCAGGTCATTGCCCAACTGCGCTTCCAGTGCCGCAAACCCGCGTTGCATCCAGTGCTGCGTCCACTCCTGGCGTTGTGCGGCAGCCAGTTGCCATTCGCGTTCGAAAAACTTGGCGACGCGCAGATTGTTGAGCGGATGCACATCGCAGGCGATGACCTGCGCCAATGCACGCACGCGGGCGCGCTCGGCCGGCGCGGCGGGTAGCAACCGCGCACTGTCCGGGAACGCCTCCTCCAGATATTCCAGGATCGCCAGCGACTGCGGAATCACCACCGCGCCATGCCGCAACGTGGGCACCAGCTCCTGCGGATTGAGCTGCGCATACGCCGGCGCGTGCTGCTCGCCGCCATCGCGCACCAGGTGCACCGGATGCGCGATGTAGGCCAGCGCCTTCAACTGCAGGCCAATGCGCACGCGATACGCCGCGCTGGAGCGCCAGTACGAAAACAATTCCAGTGGTGCGCTCATGCCCTGCCCCGCGTGCAGTTGTTCGTAGCGAACTTCGCAGACGCTTTTGCCGATGTCATGGCAGAGGCTGACGTTCGATGCGCTGTTCGATCGCACCGAAGATGCTGGTGCCATCGGCATCGAACATTTCGATCCGCACCACGTCACCGAAGGACATGAACGGCGTGCTCGGCTTGCCGTCGCGCAAGGTTTCCACCACGCGCTGTTCGGCAAAACACGAGGCACCCAGCGTGGTGTCCTGATTGGCGATGGTGCCGGAGCCGACGATGGTGCCGGCCGACAGCGGCCGCGTCTTGGCAGCGTGGGCGATCAATTGGGCGAAGTCGAACTGCATGTCGTTGCCGGCTTCCGGCGCACCGAACCAGGCGCCGTTGACGTGGGTGACCAGCGGCAGATGCACCTTGTTGTCGCGCCATGCTTCGTCCAACTCGTCCACGGTGACGAACACCGGCGACAGCGCCGAGCGCGGCTTGGATTGCACGAAGCCGAAGCCCTTGGCGAGCTCTGCCGGGATCAGATTGCGCAGCGACACATCGTTGACCAGGCCGACCAGCTGGATATGCGCGGCGGCCTGCTCGGGCGAGGCGCCCATCGGCACATCGTCGGTGATCACCACCAGCTCGGCTTCCAGATCGATGCCGTGCTCCTCGCTGATCACCTTGATGGCGTCACGCGGGCCGTAGAAGCCGGCGCTGGTGGCCTGGTACATCAGCGGGTCGGTATAGAAGCTCTCCGGCACCTCGGCATTGCGCGCACGACGCACCCGCTCCACATGCGGCAGGTAGGCGCTGCCATCGACGAACTCGTAGGCGCGCGGGAGCGGCGCGGCCAGTGCCTGCAGATCCAGATCGAACACGCCATCTGCACTGCCCTCGTTGAGCGAGGCGGACAAGGCATTCAGCCGCGGCGCGACATTGCTCCAGTCTTCCAGCGCGCGCTGCAGCGTGGGCGCGATACCGGTGGCGCGCACCGCCGTGCGCAGGTCGCGCGAGACCACGATCAGGCTGCCGTCGCGGCCGCCTTCCTTCAGGGAACCTAGCTTCATGACCATCCTGTGCTGTGGCTGATCGTTCGATTGTACGGCCTGCTGCAACACTGGTTGCAGTTGAAACAACTGACCCGTAGCCCAACCGATGAACTCGCCTTTTGTGCAGCGCGCCAAACGCGCGTACACTGGCCCGGTCTGCATGCGGCCGTCCGTTTCCCTTAGGGACAGCCGGCGAGGCCAGGATCGATCGATCCGCTCGCCCGCCCCACCCGACGCCTTTCGTGGTGCCGACAAACCCATCGCTCTTTGATTGGGTTGTTCCACCATCTCGCAGCGCGGTTCACGGGAACGCTCCGAGCCTCACTTTTTTGCATCTGCAATGCGTCTGCGCTCCGGGCTTCGCCTGGTGGCGACGCTTTACTTGGAGCTTCCTGATGTCTTTTGAATGCCTGGGCCTTGCGCCCTTCCTGCTGCGCGCGTTGGCCGAGCAGGGCTATGAAACCCCCACCGCGATCCAGCAGCAGGCGATCCCGCTGGTGCTGGCAGGTCACGACCTGCTGGCCGGCGCACAGACCGGTACCGGCAAGACCGCCGCGTTCGGCCTGCCGCTGCTGCAGCACCTGGGCACCACGCCGCAGCCGGTCAACGGCCCGCGCAAGCCGCGCGCGCTGATCCTGACCCCCACCCGCGAGCTGGCCACCCAGGTGCATGACAGCCTGCGCGGCTACAGCAAGTACCTGCGTATTCCCAGCGCGGTGATCTACGGCGGCGTGGGCATGGGCAACCAGCTCGACACCCTGCGTCGTGGCGTGGATCTGCTGATCGCCTGCCCGGGCCGGCTGATCGACCATATCGAGCGTCGCAGCGTGGACCTGTCCGGCATCGAAGTGCTGATCCTGGACGAAGCCGACCGCATGCTCGACATGGGCTTTTTGCCGTCGATCAAGCGCATCCTGACCAAGCTGCCGCGCCAGGACCGTCAGACCCTGCTGTTCTCGGCCACGTTCGAAGAGAACATCAAGCAGCTGGCGCTGGAATTCATGCGCAACCCGATGCAGATCCAGGTCACCCCGAGCAACACCGTGGCCGAGAGCATCACCCACCGCGTGCACCCGGTCGATGGCGCCCGCAAGCGCGACCTGCTGCTGCACCTGCTGGCGCAGGACAGCCGCGAGCAGACCCTGGTCTTTGCGCGCACCAAGCACGGCAGCGACAAGCTGGCGCTGTTCCTGGAAAAGTCCGGCATCAAGACCGCGGCGATCCACGGCAACAAGAGCCAGGGTCAGCGTATGCGTGCCCTGAGCGACTTCAAGGCCGGCCGCGTGACCGTGCTGGTGGCCACCGATATCGCCGCGCGCGGCATCGACATCAACGAGCTGCCGAAGGTCATCAACTACGACCTGCCAATGGTGGCCGAGGATTACGTGCACCGCATCGGCCGTACCGGCCGTAACGGCTCCACCGGCGAGGCGATCTCGCTGGTGGCGCAGGACGAAGCCAAGCTGCTGCGCCAGATCGTGCGCATGCTGGGCCGCGACGTGGAAATCCGCGACGTGCCGGGCTACGAGCCGCAGACCCCGATCCGTTGGGGCAACAGCGCCCCGGGCCGTGCCGAACAGCCGGGTGGCGATCGCGCGCCGCGCAAGAGCCACGCCCGTCGTCCGCATGGCGATGCACCGCGTCAGGCGCATGCGCATGCCGGCCCGAAGAAGCCGGGTGGCCAGCGCAGCAGCGGTCCGCGTCAGGCCGGTGTTGCCGCCGGCGCCGGCGCAGGCCGTCGCGATGGTGGTCGTGGTGGCCAGCGTCCGAGCGGCACGCGCTGAATCCTGCGCGCCGGTGCAACCGGCGCTTAGGCATGCGGTGAACTGAAAGAAAAAGCCGCCCTTCGGGGCGGCTTTTTTGTGGGCGCACGCCGGGCAATGTGGGCATGTCGCTAACGGCGCATTCCAAAGGTGTGCGACGCAGCTTGCTTCCACACGGATGACACGTGCCAGCCCGCGCGCGCGCTGCCTAGCCTTCGATCAACGCGGTATTGCGATCGATCGCCTCGCGATACCGATCCAGCACCGCGGCGGTCTGCGCGATGTATTTGCTCAGATCCTCCCAGCGGCGGTCTTCCAGCGCTTCGCGAATGCCTGGCAAGGTCTTGACCTCGTAACCGGTGGCAAGCCCAGGTGCATAGATCAGGTTCCGGTACCACGGCCGCCCCGGCAAACCGCCTTCGGCCAGCAGGGTTTGATCGATGCGTTGCAGCGAGGCATTGAGCTTGCCGCGCACGCCTGCATCCAGGCTGCCGCCGCGCGATGCGAGTGCACCGTCGTAACGCTTGGCGCTGGTTTGCAGGCGCGTAATCGCCTGATCCAATGCGGCAAAGTCGATCTGCGGCACAGCGGCTTTCGGCTCGGGGGCACGTTGCGGGCGGTTGGGATTGTCGACCGCCGCGTAGGCACCGGCCTGCAACAACTCGACCTGCGTGCGTGCGGCAGTGCGATCGCTGTCGGCCTGCTGCTTGAGCTCCTGCGCGTAACCGGCCACCGCATCGGCAAAGTCGCCGAAACGCTGCGGCAACACCGGTGCATTTGCCACGCGCAACACGGTGCGGCCTACGGTCTGCGACAACAGCGGCAGATAGCTGAAATCCGGATCGATATAGCGCGCGAAATAATCGTAGGAGTCGTACAGCGAGTGATAGACGCCGCTACCGCCGCCCTGCCCGCCGTAGCCCAGATCCAGCGTCGACAGCCCCAGATGCTGCAGGAACGGGCTGTAGTCGCTGCCCGAGCCAAGCGCCTTGAGCGGCACGTCGCCACCGGCCGCGACCTGCTTGGCGATGTCTTTTTGCGCCGGCTTGGCGGTCGGCGCCAGGGCATCGATGCGGGCACGTGCACGTTGACGATCGAGCACGCTCACGCCGCTGTCGGGGTCGCGCAGATCCGCCGCCACCCCGTTGACCAGGCGTTGCAGCGCATGGCTGCCGCCGGCATTGAGAAAGCCGCGCCCATTGCCGTCGGTGTTGACGTACAGCACCGCCTTGCGGCGCAATTCGTCGGCGTGCTGTTCGGCCCATTCGGTGGAGCCCAGCAAGCCGGCTTCTTCGCCGTCCCAGCTGGCATAGACGAGCGTGCGCTTGGGGCGCTGCCCTTGCTTGGCCAGCTCACCGATTGCCTTGGCTTCGGCCAGCAATGCGGTGGTGCCCGAGAGCGGATCGGCCGCACCGAACACCCAGCCGTCGCGGTGATTGCCGCGCACCACCCACTGGTCCGGATACTCGATGCCGCGTAGGGTGGCGATGACGTTGTAGATGGTCTTGCTGCCCCACTCCGCGTCGACCTTGAGGTGCACGCGCGCGGTGTCATCCCCGCCGATGCGGTAGGTGATCGGCAAGGCGCCGCGCCAGTCCTCCGGTGCCACCGGCCCGCCCAGGGCGGCCAGCAATGGCTGCGCGTCGCCCCAACTGATCGGCAGCGTGGGAATCTTCAAGACGCTGCCGGCCTGCTCGATCTTCAGGCGTTTGGCGCCCTTGCTTGCACCCACGCCCGGGGTAAGCGGATCGCCGGGATAGATCGCGAAATTGGCGACCGAGCCGCGTTGCACGCTCCACTGGTTGCGCGCCGGGCCATCGGGATAGGCCTGATCCTGGAAGTACCCGTCGTCGCGCGGATCGGAATAGATGATCGCGCCGATCGCACCGTGTTCCTGCGCCAAGCGCGGCTTGAGCCCGCGCCAGCCCTTGCCGTAGCGGGCGATGACGATCTTGCCGCGCACATCCACACCGTTGCGCGCCAGCGCTTCGTAGTCCTCGGCGATACCGTAATTGACGTAGACCGGATCGCCGGTGACATCGCCGTTGCCGCCGTAGATCACATATGGCGGCAAGACGTTTTCGGTCTGGGAGGAGGTGCTGTCGCCTGGCAGCGGCGGCTCCTTGAGACGTGCGACATACGGCTTGGCCCCAAGCAATTCCAGCTGCGAAGTTTTGGGCGAGGGCCACAGCACTTCGAAGGTTTCGATGCGTGCATCCCAGCCATAGCTGCGTAAGCGCGTCTGCAGATCGCGGGCGTTTTCCAGGTTATGCGGCGAGCCGACATGATTCGGCGCCGACGACCATTGCTTCAACCAGCCGCGATAATCGGCGTCCTTCAATCCGCTATCGAAACGTGCTTCCAGCGCGCGTTGCGCCTGTGCGGCGTCGGCGTCGTAACCGGGCAGCGCGGCGGGTTGGGCCGCAGGTTGTGCGGCCAGGGTAGGCGCGACGAATGCCAGGGCGAGTAGCCAGGCGTGCTGCGAAGAGGTCATCGTAGTTCCTTGAATAAAGTGTCCGGGGTAAACGGCGATTGGTTTGATACAGGGCGCTGGCGAGCACACAGCCACCATCGCACGGCCGCACACGGGCCGTGCGTGCGCCGATCAGAAGCGATAGTCCAGGCCTACGGTGAAATAGCGCCCGCGTAGGTCGTACTGGGTGAAGTCGTACGGCGCGCGAATACCCGGGAACGAGGCATCCACCGGCGGCTGCTTGTCGGCCAGATTCTCGATCTTGGCGTAGAGCGTGAGGGTGTCGATGCCGGTGTAGGCCAGATACAGATCGAACTGGTTGTAGTCGTCCACGCGCGACTGCAATGCACTCGCTGCCGCGCTGGCCTTCTGGTCGTAGCCGCCGGTGTAGTACCAGGTCAGCGCGGCACTGACGGTGCCCAGATTCCAGTCCAGCGTGGTGGTCGCCTTGTTGCGCGGCAACGAGGGACCGAGGTTGCTGCCGGCGTAATCCTGCAATGGGCCACCGACCACGGTGGGGCGGCGGTAATCGCGCACGTGGGTGTAAGCGGTATTGAGACCGAAGTTGCCGGCCGCTTCGGTGCGCCAGCGCTGGCGCAATTCGACATCGATACCGGAGGTGGTCAGCTCGCTGAGGTTTTGATAACGGTTGTACACCGCCACCAGCGTGCCGCGCTCGTTGCGGATGACATCGGCCGGGTCGTTGTTCTGCACGATGGTGGCGTTGTTGCCGGTGCCGACCAGATTCTCCAGTTCGATCTTGTACCAGTCCACGCTCAGGCTGGTGTCGGCCCATGGCGACAGCACCACACCGAAGTTGTAGCTGCGCGTGCGCTCCGGGTTGAGCTCGGTGTTGCCGACGGTGAAGAAGGTCGGGTTCTGGCGCGAGCCCGGCACGTCCGGATCGAACGGATCGACCACCGAGCCGTAGGAGATATTGGTGCTGGCCGCATTCTCCGACAGCGACGGTGCGCGAAAGCCACGCGAGGCGGCCGCGCGCACCAGCAACGCGTCGAGCGGCTGCCAACGCAGGCTGGCCTTGGGCGAAAACGCATTACCGAAATCGCCGTAGTGATCGCCACGCCCGGCAAGTTGCAGTTCCAGCGATTGCAGCAGCGGCAGGTTGACCTCGGCGTACAGTGCCGACACCTTGCGCTCGCCGTCCACCGCGGCAATCGCGGGGCGGATCTGCAGGCCCTGATCGATCTGCAGCGGATTACGCGAGACCAATTCTTCCTGACGCCACTCGGCACCGGCGGCGAATCCGACGCTGCCGGCCGGCAGCTCGAACAGGTTGCCGGAGAGCTTGGCATCGACGCCGCGCAGCGTGGATTGCGCCGGGCGCAGCGTGCTGAGGTTGATGCCGTCGATCACCGATTGCGGCGTGGCGGACGGGTTGAGCAGGTTGTAGCTGCCGTCGGCCAGCGCCTGCGCCAACGTGAAGCGATTGGCGAAACCGCCGGAGACGGTTTCGTGCTCGGTGCTGCGCGCAGCGAACGCCGCCGCCTCCCAATCCCAGCGTTCGGTCTTGCCGCGCACGCCGCCGAGAAAGCGGTAGGACTGCGAGCGATTGGTTTTGACCGTTTGACCCAGGTCGAAGAAGGTGTACTCGATCGGCACCGCCGTGCCGTACGGGTTGTAGGGGCTGGAGGCCGGCAGCAGGTTGGACACCGGCTCGGCCAGCCCGCTGCTGGCGTTCAAGGCGAAGCGGCCGCCTTCCAGGGTGAAGTACGGGCTGGAGCCGAAGATCGACACGCCCTTGACCTCGCTGTAGAGCGCCTCGCCAAACGCTTCGACGTTGTCGCTGAGCCGGAACGTGGCATTGGTGTAGGCCTGATAGCGCTTGGTCGAGGGGATCAGCGTGGTGAACGGGGCCTGGTTGAAGCCGCAGGTGTCGCCGGCCAGGCCGTCGATCGGCGCGCTGGCGGTGAGTACTGTACCGGCGGGGCAGTTGCCTTGCGCATCCAGCATCGGCACCGAGCGGCCGCCGACCAGATAGCGCGCACCCTTGGCCGACCAGCCGTTCCAGCGCCCGCCGGGAAGATCGGTATAGATGCCCGAGCGGGTCAGTTCGCGCTGGTCCTGATCCAGTCGATCGCGGTTATAGGCGTCGAAACTGAAAAGGATGTTGTAGCCGTCGTTGTCCAGATCGCCGATGCCGCCGATGAAGGTGGCGCGCTGGGTGTCCATGCCGCCCTGATCGGAGGTGCCGCCGCTCAAGCCCAGCTCGGCGCCCTGGAAATCCTGGCGGGTGATGATGTTGACCACCCCGGCCACCGCATCGGAGCCGTACACGGCAGAGGCGCCGTCCTTGAGCACTTCGATGCGTTCCACCGCCACCAGCGGCAATGCGTTGAGGTTGACGAAGGTGTCGCCCAGGCCGTTGGCAGGGAACCCGTAATTGGCCAGCCGGCGCCCGTTGAGCAGCACCAGCGTGTTCTTTTGCGACAGCCCGCGCAGGCCGATCCCGGCCGAGCCAGACGCCCACCCGTTATTGGTGGTCTCGTTGGTGGCGTTGCCGGTGTTGGCGGAGATCGAGCGCAGTGCGTCGGCGACAGTGACCTTGCCGGACTGCTCCAGCTGCTGGCGGTCGATCACCTGCACCGGGTTCGGGCCTTCGCTGTCGGTGCGCTTGATGTTGGAGCCGGTGACGCTGACGGTGGCCAGGGTCTTGCCCGTGTCGGGTGTCGCGTCGTCGGCGTGGGCGAGAGGAATCAGCGCCGAGAGAACGGCAAGGGACAGCAGGTACGGCGTAGGGCGCTTCACGCACGGCATCCATGAATGGGGGTTTTGCAGTGGGCCACGCGCGATTGATTAACAAAAATTACATAACTGCATAGGGATATGACGCGCTGTGACACCCGCTGGCAGCCAGACGCGGTAAGACGCGTGTCGGACGTCGTGCGCTGCGTGTGGCGATTGAGTACATCGAGAACAACGCGCTGCTGTTTGTCTTCAAGAGCCCGCAGATGGGCTGTCTCGCTGCGATTGGCACAGCCCGAAAAGCATTGGCGCACTTACAATGGCGCGCATGGATATCTTCAAAGTCTTTACGCTCGAAGCCGCGCATCGGCTTCCCAATGTGCCGCCCGGGCACAAGTGCGCCCGCTTGCACGGGCATTCCTTCCGGATCGAACTGCATGTCAGCGGCGAGCCGGGTGCCGAGACCGGCTGGATCATGGATTTCGGCGACATCAAGGCCGCCTTCCAACCGATCTACGACCGCCTGGACCACCACTACCTCAACGACATCGAGGGATTGGAGAACCCGACCAGCGAGCGTCTGGCGATCTGGATCTGGCAGCAGCTCAAGCCGGCGCTGCCGCAGTTGAGCGAGATCGTGGTGCACGAAACCTGCACGTCCGGCTGCCGCTATCGCGGCTGATCGCCCGGCGCAATCGTGTGACGCAAGGCCGCCTAATAGGCGGCCTTGTCGTTTTGCAGCCTGGATAATTGATTGATTCAAAAAGGTTTTTGAAGCGGTTTTGGAAATTTTCAGCAAGCGTGTTGCATCGCAGCAATATCCGCGTATGCTGCAACGCAACAAACAGTCACAGCATTCCCCAAGGGGTTCGCAATGTCGGCGCAGTTCGAAAACGGCTTCAGCAGCTTTGCTTCCGCAGCGGCACGCGCCAACCAGTTGGCGATGGAACACGCAGAAAACGCGTTTGGCCTGCAGCTGAAGACCTTGGAACAAAACGTGAGCGCGACCACCAGCTTTTTCGGTGAATTTGCACAGGCACGCGACCTGGGCGCCTACCAGACGCTCTGGCCGAAGGGGCTGCAACTGGCCCGCGACAACCTGGAACGTCTGGCCTCGGTCAATCAGGAAGTGGTCGGCCTGGGGTTGAAGGCATCGGACGCGCTCGGCCAACTGGCCAAGCAGCAGTTCGACGCCAACAACGAGCAAGCGAGCAAAGGCAACACCCGGCGCAAGTAACCGCCACCAAAATTCAGCGTCTTTGCATGGGTCCCTCCCCCCATGCAATCCGGCCCGACAGATCCCTCCCTCTGTCGGGCTTTTTTATTGTCTGCGATTGGCCTGCGTGCTGCCGACACCGCCCGTGGCGGCGCTTGTCTGGCCGCTGTGCAGTCGCCAGACCCTCGGTTCCACTTATTCCGGCAGCTGCAGCCCTTGCGCCTGAATCGCGGCGTCGGCACCCGAACGCCATGCGATCCGGCCCCAGTACGGCATCGTCAGGCGCTGGCGCAGCATGTCGATGTTCTCTTCGATGCGCTCCATCTGCGGATCGATTTCGTTGGCGATCCAGCCGATGCAGTCCAGCCCATCGGCGGCGATGGCGGCGGCAGTCAGGCGCGCGTGATTGATGCAGCCCAGCCGCACGCCGACCACCAGCACAACGGGCAGCTTGAGTGCGCGGACCAGATCGGCCTGGTCCAGATCGGCGCTCAGCGGCGCGGCCCAGCCGCCGACGCCTTCGACCACCACCACCTCGGCCTGCGCGCGCAATTGCGCGAAGGCGCGGGCGATCGGCTCCAGCGACAGGGTGACGCCGACATCGGCGGCGGCCAGTTCCGGCGCCAGCGGGGCCGGCAAGGCATAGGGATTGAGGGTGGCGTAGTCGGGTTGCGGGTCGCTGGCGGCCTGCAGCGCCAGGGCGTCCTCGTTGCGCCAGCCGTGCGCGGTTTGCTCGCAGCCGCTGGCGACGGGCTTCATGCCCACGGCGGTGTGCCCGCGTGCGCGCAGTGCGTGCAGCAGCGCGGTGCTGCCCATGGTCTTGCCGATGCCGGTGTCGGTGCCGGTGACATAGAACGCCGAAAGCTGCATGCGTTTGGTTCCTGCGGCCACGCCGCGGTTGCAGTGAGGGCGCGCAGCATAGCGTGCAGATCCAAACGGAACGCTGAGTCGCAACGACCCTGCGGATGGCCGCTGCTAGACTTCGACCATGTTCGCAACTTCTTCGCTGACCGGCAGCAAGCCGGAACAATACGCCCAGCTCACCGCCCAGGCCCAGGCACTGGTGCATGGCGAGCCGGATCGGATCGCCAATGCGGCCAACCTGGCCGCGCTGATCTTCAACGCGTTGCCGTCGCTCAACTGGGCCGGCTTCTACTTTTACGACGGCCGCGAGCTGGTGGTGGGGCCATTTCAGGGCTTGCCGGCCTGCGTGCGCATTCCGCTGGACAAGGGTGTGTGCGGTGCGGCCGCCAGCACCCGGCAGAGCCAGCGCATTGCCGACGTGGACGCCTTCCCGGGGCATATCGCCTGCGATTCGGCGTCGCGCTCGGAGCTGGTGATTCCGCTGGTCAAGGGCGATGCGCTGATCGGCGTGCTGGATCTGGACAGCCCGGAGCTGGATCGCTTCGATGCGGACGACCAGCGCGGCCTGGAAGCCATTGCGCAGGTCTTTGTCGGCGCGCTGACGTGACCACCGAACGGCTGCGCAACATCGGCCCGAAAAGTGCAGCGTGGCTGCGTCAGGTCGGCCTGCGCACGCAGGAGGATCTGCAGGCGGCGGGTGCGGTGGGCGCGTTCGTCAAAGTGCGCCGCGCCGGCTTCAAGCCCAGCCTCAATCTGCTGTATTCGCTGGAGGGCGCGTTGACCGACTGCCATTGGCAGGAAGTGCCCGAAGCGCGGCGGCATGCCTTGCTGGCCGAGTACGAAGCGGCCAGCGCCTTGCTGCCGGTGCGTGGGCGCGCGGTGGGTGGGCCGGTGGAGACCGTGCACTACGCGCGGGCCGATAACGACGATACGCATGGCGAGATGCCTGAGGCTGCCGATGACGATACGGCAACAGGCGAGACGCACGACGATTGAGCGTCTGTGCCGGGTTGCAGTAGCTGCGTGCACGTGGCGATGGTGATGCGATCAGCAGCAGCGTGATTGTTGGTTTTCTCTAGCGATCGATCTTCGATCGATCGCTCGATGGCGTCATCAACGCGTCGCTGCATCCCGTAACGTTGGCGCAAGCGATGCACCCAGCGTCTGACCATGCGTAAGGCCGGGTAGCGGTTGGTACTCGGCGGTGAGGCCGGGTAACGACGACAACAGCGTGACGAGATTCCGTGCAGCGCGTGGGTCTGCACGCGGCCGCCCGGGGCGATCTGGTGCTGCAGCTTGTCCCGGTGGCCTGCCCTCGCCTGCCATCAGCGTCAAACGACGCTTCGATGGCTGCATGTCTGCAGAAGCTGCTTGTGCATGATCCACCACGCGCCGTGCCTGCTGGACGATAAACCCATCGCCCCACCACAGCGAGGGATCGACCGCGACGTAGTGTTGAAACAGCTGCGGCTGCGTCAGCAACACCTGCAGCACGAACAGCCCGCCATACGAATGGCCCCATAGCGTTTGCCGCTGACGATCCACAGACGCGCGCGCTTCCACCTGCGGGCGAACGCGTGTGGCGATCAGTTGCGCGAATGCGGCAGCGCCGCCGGTCCTGCGCTGCGGATTCAGCGGATCGGTTTCCACACGGCCATCGGTAAAACGCGCAGGCGTGTAATCCAGACTGCGCCCCACCGCATCGATGCGCAGCGTACTGTCGTCGGCGATGAACACCAGCACCGGCGCAGCGGCATGCGTGGACAGGCTATCAAGCAGACGCTCATCCAGTTCCATCAATGCCGCATTGCCATCCAGCAGATACACCACCGGGTATCCCGCAGCGGGCGACGCTGCCTTGGGTGTGGCAATCCGCACGCGGTAACGGCGTTGGCCATCGACCGAGTCCAGACGCAAGTCACTGAAGACATACGAGGCGCTGGGACGCTCGGCGACGGTGCTGCCAAACGTGCGGCTCAGATCCGGCTGCGCGAACAATGGCGTCATGCCGACGATCCACATCAGCACACCGGCACAGGCAAGCCGCCAACGAGACTGTCGCATCACTGCACGCTCTCCTCGTGCGCCGCGCACGTTTGTACGCGACGCTGCATCGCTATTTAGAAGCCGAAACTCAAGCTGGCCCAATACGCGCGACCCGGTTCGTTGTAAGTAGCCGCACCTGCCGCACCGCCGGTGTTGTTGGTGCCTTCGCGGAACAGGCGCGTGTCGAACAGGTTGTCCACGCCCATCCCCACGCTGATCTTGCGGGTGATGCGGGAACGCGCACTGATGCCCCACAGATCGTAGGGGTCGCGCGCGTCGGGGGCGATGGCGCCGCCGCTGGTGCTCGATTGGGTGGCCGATTCCTGCTTGCCGTAGAAGGTGCCGGTGAGCAGCAGCGACAAGGCCTGGGTCGGTTGCCAATCCAGCGTGGTGTTGACGGTGTACTCCGGGATCACCGACAACGGCTGATCGGTGGCGGTGTTCTTGTTCTCGATCATGTAGGTGACGTTGGTATTCCACTTCAGTTCGCGGCCCTGCTCGCCCAGCAGCGGCAAGGTGAGATTGCCTTCCACGCCCTGCACGATCGCTTCCGATGCGTTGGTCCACTGGAACACCTGCCCCCGTCTGTCGACAGTGATATTGACCGGCGTCATACCGGCAACGATCTTGTCGTCGTAGGCGTTATGGAAGTACGTCAGCGAGGCGTGGTGACCGCTCTGCGGTGCCCACTCGATGCCGATCTCCTTGTTGATGCTGGTCTCCGGATCGAGGTTGTCGTTGCCCTGGATATAGCAGCCCGAGCCGAGATTGGGGAACAACACCGGGCAGCCATTGCCGCGCGTGTAATACAGATAATTGGCGTTGGACTGGTACAGGTTGGGCGCCTTGAACGCGCGCGCGATGCCGCCCTTGAGCAACCAGTCTTCGGTGAGTTTGTACTGCACGTTGAGGCTGGGGCTGAGGTTGTTGCCGAACTGGCTGTGGTGATCCAACCGCAGGCCCGGCGTGAGCGTCAGCCGCTCGGTGGCGTAGATGTTGTCTTCCAGATACACCGCGCTGAGCGTGGCTTCGCTGCGCGGGCTGCGTGCGCCTGCGGCCAGACCGGGGAAGCCACCGCCGGCGGTGACGGCCTGCGACATCGAATAGGCATCGCTGAGGCGGCTCTGGCGGCGCTCGAAGCCCAGCGTGAGCACCTGTTCGGCCCAGGCCTGCAACGGCATGTTGAATTCGCCATCGATGTTGAGGTTATCGAGCGTAGCGGTGGAGTTGAGCAGACCGGCGGCGATGGAGCCTTCCGGCCCGCCGGCCAGGCCTTCGTTGAGGCGGGTGTTGTCGGTGCCTTCATAGGCAGCGGTGAGGCGCGAGGTGCCCAGCGCCCAGGTGCCGCGATGGGTCAGCGATGCGGTGCGGCGGATCATGGTATTGGTTTCGCTGCCGAACAAGGCGCTGAGATCCGCGCCGGCCAGGCCGTCGGCACTGACCGCGCGATCGCCCGCGTACAGATTGCCCTGGCGGCTGAAACCGGCATCGAGTTCGACCACCTGGCCGTCCATCGGGTCCCAACGCAGCAGGCCGTTGATGTCCTTGTTGCGCACGCCCTCGCGCCCGGCCGGTGGCACTGCGGCAGCGTTGCTGGCGAAGCGGCGATTGAGATCCAGCGAATCCGGATCGGTTTTGTTGAGGTTGCCGTAGAGTCGGAACGAGAACGTGTCGGACAGCGTGCCGCTGAGCTGGAATCCCGCGCGCTGGCCGCCGCCTTCGGCACTGTGCTGCGGCACAAGACCGAACACCGTCATCGAGCCGGTCAGATCGCCGGTAGGCTTCTTGGTGATGATGTTGACCACGCCACCGGAGGCACCCGAGCCATAACGTGCCGCCGCGGGGCCGCGCAGCACTTCGATCCGCTCCACCGCTTCGGCCGGCACCCAGTTGGTGTCGCCACGCGTATTGCGCTCGCCGCTGCGGCCCATGCGCACCGCATCGCGCGATCCCACCGGCTTTCCATCGACCAGAATCAGCGTGTTTTCCGGGCCCATACCGCGCAGATCGATCTGGCGGTTGTTGCCGTACTGGCCAGAGGCACTGTTGCCGGTGAGATTGACGCCCGGCATGGTGCGCAGCAGCTGCGACAGGTCGTTGACCGGCGGGCGCCGCTCGATGTCTTCGGCGGTGATGACCGACGAACCCAATGCTTGCCGGGCGATCTGTGCGGCAGTGACGTGCACGGTGTCCAGCGATTGCGGATCGGCTACAGCGTCTTCGGCAGATGCGCTGCAAATGCAGCTGCTACAACCGAGCGCAATGGCCAGCACCAGCTGACGGTGGGACAACACGGGACGGCGTGCAGGCACAGACATCCATGACCGGCGTGATGCGGACATTCTCAAACCTCTCGACAGGAGATGGACCTCTGGCGACGGCTTGAGGTGACACGGTGGGGGTGATGCGTGCAACGTGCACTGGGTACGTGCAAGGCGCTACAACGCAGTCAAGATTGACCGCGCATTCTACACAGATGCGATTCATTCTCAAATGGTCGACCTGCGGTTGCGCTGCTGCGCGCTACTTCAACGCAAGCAACTCGCGCATGTCATCGACAATGGCCACCGCGCCGGAGGTCTGTACATCGAACCCACGCAGATAGCCGTAACGCACCATCGCCAACGGCATTGCAGCGGCATTTGCGGCGGCCGCATCGGTGGCCGAATCGCCCACCATCAGGCACTGCTGCTGGGTGTGCCGGAACTGGTTGGCCAGGTGCAGCAGCGGCGCTGGATCGGGCTTGCGCTGCGGCAGCGAATCGCCACCGAGCACCGTACTGAAATGCGCCGCGATGCCCAGATGCTCCAGCAGCGGCGCGATAAAGCGCGACGGCTTGTTGGTGCACAACGCCAGCGTGGCGCCTGCCTCGCGCAAGCCGGTCAATGCCTCGGCAACACCGGGATACACCTGCGGGTTGTGCAGCAGGCAGGCTTCGTAGTTCCGCATCATCACCGGCATTCCGGTATCGGCATCGTGCGTGCCGCCGGCTTCGCGCAACGCGGTGGCGAGCAGCACGTGCACCCCTTCGCCGATCCAGCTGCGGATCGTCGCCTCGCTGAACTGCTGCAGCCCAAGCTCCTGCAAGGTGGCGTTGAGTGCTTCGGCGATATTCGGTGCGCTGTCCACCAGCGTGCCATCCAGGTCGAAAATCACCAGCGGATACGGATACATGCGGACTGCCTTGTGTGTGGGGGGCGAGGCGCAGTGTACGAAGTGCAGGATTCACAGCGTGTCACCGTGGAGCGATGGGGAGTGTGGATGCATGCGTCGATGCAGTCATTGCTGCATGCATCACGCCAACGCCGCAGCAGTGCAGGCACCGCGCATCGCACTCACTGCGCCTGCGGCACCTCGCCGAACAACTCGCCCTGCACCGCGCCCTCTTCCGCATCGCTGAAACCACTCAAGCCCACACCGACCAGGCGATAGCGCGTGTCGGCAGGCAACTCCACGCGCCGGGTCAGCGCCAATGCAATCTCGGCCAGTGCCTCAAGTGAGGCCGGTGGCTGCTCCGGCGTGTACGAGCGGGTCAGAATGCGAAAGTTCGAGGTCTTCAATTTCAGCACCACCGTGCGCCCGATACGCTCGGTGCGCCGCGTGGCGAGCCAGGTTTTTTCGGCCAGGCGCAGGATGTGCGGATCCAGCGCGTCCAGTGCGATATCTTCGCTGAAGGTGTCTTCCGAGGAGACCGACTGCACCTCCTGATCCGGCTCGACCGGACGCTCGTCGATGCCACGCGCGCGGCGATACAGGCTCTGTCCGAAACTACCGAAATGCGCCTGCAATTCTTCCAGGGGGCGCAGCCGCAGATCGCTGACGGTGACAATCCCCAATGCGGCCAACTTGCCATCCATCACCTTGCCCACGCCGGGAATGCGATTGACCGGCAGCGGCAGCAGGAACGCATCCACACGACTGGGCGCGATGACGAACTGCCCGTCGGGCTTGCGCCAGTCCGAGGCGATCTTGGCCAGGAATTTGTTCGGCGCGATGCCGGCCGATGCGGTGAGCTGGGTTTCCTCGCGGATCTGGGTGCGGATCAGTTGCGCGATTTCGGTGGCCAGTTGCATGCCGGTCTTGGCTTGCGTGACATCCAGATAGGCTTCGTCCAGCGATAGCGGCTCGACCAGATCGGTGTGCCGATGAAAGATCTCGCGCACCTGCCGCGACACCGCCTTGTAACGCGCAAAATCCGGCGGCACGAACACCGCATCCGGGCATAGACGTTCGGCACGCATCGCCGGCATGGCCGAACGAATACCGAAGGTACGCGCCTCATACGAGGCCGCGCACACCACCGAGCGCGCACCGCGCCAGGCCACCACCACCGGCTTGCCGCGCAGCGATGGATCGTCACGTTGCTCCACGGACGCGTAGAACGCATCCATGTCCACGTGCACGATCTTGCGCATCAAGCTGGCGTCTCTCCAAAAGCGTCAGCACATGATAAATCAGCCGCGTCTCACGCCTTGATCCGGCCTGCACAGACCGCTTGCCGCACCGCGCAACCGGTTGGACACAGCACGCATGCGTACGGATAAAACGTTTGATTGAACCGCGCGCCCTCATGCACGCTTGCCGGCTTCGCCTTATCGCTTCTTGCAGGAAACGTTCGTCATGACTCGTCAAAGTGCGTACTCGCGTGACCAATTGCTGGCCAGCGCGCGTGGGGAATTGTTCGGACCCGACAGTGCCCGCCTGCCCAACGACCCGATGCTGATGTTCGACCGCATCACCGAGATCAACGACACCGGCGGCGCACACGGCAAGGGCGTGATCCGCGCAGAACTCGATGTCCGCCCGGACCTGTGGTTCTTCGGCTGCCACTTCATCGGCGACCCGGTGATGCCCGGTTGCCTGGGCCTGGATGCGATGTGGCAGCTGACAGGCTTCTTCCTCACCTGGATCGGCGCGCCGGGCCGTGGCCGCGCGCTGGGTTGCGGCGAGGTCAAGTTCACCGGCCAGGTGCTGCCGAGCGCCACACTGGTGAGCTACGAGATCGATGTCAGCCGCGTGATCAACCGCAAGCTGGTGATGGCGCAGACCGATGCGCGCATGCTGGTGGACGGGCGTGAGATCTACACTGCCAAAGACCTGCGCGTAGGCATGTTCACTTCTACGGAGAATTTCTGATGCGTCGTGTCGTCGTCACCGGAATGGGCATCAATTCGTGTCTGGGCAATGATCTGGACACCGTCTCCACTGCACTGCGCGAGAGCCGCTCGGGCATCACCGCGTTGCCCGATCACGCCGACGCCGGCCTGCGCAGCCAGGTGGGCGGCGCGGTGGCGCTGGATCTGGACAGCCTGATCGACCGCAAGCTCAAGCGCTTCATGGGCGATGCCTCGGCGTACGCGTATCTGGCGATGCGCGATGCAATCGCCGATGCCGGGCTGGACGCCGAACAGGTCAGCGCACTGCGTACCGGCGTGATTGCCGGCTCCGGTGGCGGATCCAGCCAGTGGCAGGTGGAAACCGCCGATCTGCTGCGCAACCGTGGCGTGCGCAAGGTGGGCCCATACATGGTGCCGCGCACGATGTGTTCCGCAGTGTCTGCATCGTTGGCCACTGCGTTCAAGATTCGTGGCCTGAGCTACTCGCTGTCTGCCGCGTGCGCGACCTCGGCGCATTGCATTGGCGCGGCTGCGGATCTGATCCGGCATGGCGCGCAGGATGTGATGTTCGCCGGCGGCGGCGAAGAATTGCACTGGACCATGAGCGTGATGTTCGATGCGATGGGCGCGCTGTCCACCGGCTTCAACGACCGCCCGGCAGTGGCCTCGCGCCCGTACGATGCGCAACGCGATGGCTTTGTGATTAGCAGCGGCGGCGGCATGCTGGTGCTGGAAGACTACGACCACGCCATCGCGCGCGGCGCACGCATCCATGCCGAACTGCTCGGCTATGGCGTGACCTCCGACGGCGCCGATATGGTTGCGCCCAGCGGCGAAGGTGCGGTGCGCTGCATGCACATGGCCATGCAAGGCCTCAGCCAGCCGATCGATTATCTCAACACCCACGGCACCTCCACCCCACTGGGCGATGTCACCGAACTGGGCGCGGTGCGCGAAGTGTTCGGCGACAACGTGCCACCGCTGTCCTCGACCAAGGCGCTGTCCGGCCATTCGTTGGGCGCGGCCAGCGTGCACGAGGCGATCTACAGCCTGCTGATGCTGCGCGATGGCTTCATGGCCGGCTCGGCGCATATCGATGAGCTCGACCCACGCGCCGAAGGCTTCCCGATCCTGCGTGAAACGCGTGAGGCAACCTTGAACACGGTGATGTCCAACAGCTTCGGCTTCGGCGGTACCAACGGGGCATTGGTGTTCGGCCGGGTGTGACGATTGATGGCGTGGCGGAAGCCGAACGGGAGCGCGTGACCTGTTCGGCATCTGCACGGCACGCATCGGCAAGCAGTCGGCGGCATGCCGGGCCGATACTTGCGCCAGTAGGCACGCTCGCTCTGCTCGGTCCAGGCACGGCCGCGATAATGCGCATCCCAATACGTATCGAGCGAGATCGCCGCGTCTTTGCTAGCCTGCAATTGCACGATGCCAACATCGCGACGGTCGCGCTCGGGTTGGCCCATGGTGCATGGCGAAGATGGAGGTAGCGAAGATGGCTGACACAATCTCTCCGGTGAGATCGGAATTCGCAGCGCTTGAGCATGCCGACTGGGATAGCTTGTTTCATGGCCCATCGGTGGTTTACCTGCTGGCGCATGCGCGGCGGGAAGCGTTTTACATCGACGTGGCAAGTGGTCTGGGCGCAATCAGCGACACGCGCCGGCGCATCATCGTGCAGCAGGAAGCCAGCTTGCCCAGGGAGCGCGTGATGCCGCTGCTGCTGGTGTGGTTCGAGGCCTGCACCGATCTGGCAGCTGCCAAGGCCCGCGCCACGCAACTTCGCGCCTGGCCGCATGCCTGGCGGCGGCAGTTGGTGGAGACGCTCAACCCTGCCTGGATCGACCTGGATGCCTATGCCTTGGGATTTCCTGGCGCACTGGCACAGGTGGGCGAACGCCATGCCCAGTGCCGCGACTTGCAGCATCCTGAGGATGTAGAAGGCACCTGAGCGAGCGGGTGCCTGGTCCTGCAGCACGATGGGACGCGCTCGAACTCAAGGACACACGATGTCCAGTGCACTGCGTCCGCCAGACTTTTGCGCACGCCGATGCACCGCATCCGGATGCGCTGCGCCGCGCAGCTGACGACGCGTTGGCGAAACACCGTAAACGCCTGCGATCAGCCCGCCATGCCGTTATGCCGCAGCAATGCATCGATGCTCGGCGCACGCCCACGGAAGGCGCGGAAGTTGTCGGCCGCACTACGACTGCCGCCACGCGACAACACTTCATGGCGGAAGCGCGCGCCGGTATCGGCGACCTGCTCGGGCGCTTCTTCGAAGGCGGCGTAGGCATCGGCGCTGAGCACTTCGGCCCATTTGTAGCTGTAGTAACCGGCCGCATACCCGCCCGCGAAGATGTGGCTGAACTGATGCGGGAAACGATTCCACGCCGGCGGGCGATTGACCGCTACTTCGTCGCGCACGCGCTCGATCAGTTGCAGCACACTGTCCTGCACCGGGTCGAAGCTGCTGTGCAGCTGCATGTCGAACAACGCAAATTCCAGCTGGCGCACGGTGAACATGCCGCTCTGGAAATTGCGTGCGGCCAGCAGCCGATCGAACAGATTGCGTGGCAATGGTTCGCCGGTGCGCACATGCGCGGTCATCGCCTGCACGCGCTCCCATTCCCAGCAGAAGTTCTCCATGAACTGGCTCGGCAGTTCCACCGCATCCCATTCCACGCCGTTGATGCCGGCCACACCCAGCTCGCCGATGCGCGTGAGCAACTGGTGCAGGCCGTGGCCCATTTCATGGAACAGCGTGGTGACTTCGCCATGCCGGAACGTGGCCGGCGTATCGCCACTACCGCGGCCGAAGTTGCACACCAGATACACCAGCGGTGTCTGCACGCCGTTGGCGGTGTCGCGGCGGTTGCGGCAATCGTCCATCCACGCCCCGCCGCGCTTGCCTTCGCGTGCGTACAGATCAAGATAGAACTGCCCGACCAGCTCGCCCTGTGCATCTTCCAATCGATAGAAACGCACATCCTCATGCCAGACCGGCGCGCTATCGGGCTTGACGGTGAGCCCATACAGGCTGTGGATGACATCGAACAGGCCGGCCAGCACCTTGGGCTCGGTGAAATACTGTTTCACTTCCTGCTCGGAGAAGCTGTAACGCGCCTGCTTGAGTTTTTCGCTGGCGTAGGCCAGGTCCCAGGCCTGCAGTTCGTCCAGGCCCAGCTCGTCGCGCGCAAAGGCTTCGAGCTCGGCACGATCGCGCTGCGCATACGGTTTGGCGCGCACCGCCAGATCACGCAGGAAGCCCATCACTTCATCCGGGCTTTGCGCCATCTTGGTGGCGACCGAATACTCCGCGTAGCTGGCAAATCCCAGCAGCTGCGCCAGCTCGGCGCGTAGCGCGAGAATCCGCTCGATATTGGCGCTGTTGTCCAGCGCAGCGTCGCCGAACTCGGAGGCGCGCTCGGCATTGGCGCGATACAGCCGCGCGCGCAGTTCGCGATTGTCCGCATCGGTTTGCACCGGCAGATAGCAGGGCATCTGCAAGGTGAGTTTCCAGCCTGGCACGCCGTCTTTTTCGGCAGCAGCGCGTGCGGCGGCGATCACTTCGACCGGCAGGCCGGACAGCTCGCTTTCGTCTTCGCTCACGTACGACCATGCATCGGTGGCATCAAGCACGTTCTGCGAAAACTTGGCGGCCAACGCAGACAACTCTTCCTGCACTTGCGCAAAGCGCGCCTTGGACGCGTCATCCAGCTCGGCACCGCCGAGGCGGAAATCGCGCAGCGCGTTTTCCAGCACCTTGCGACGTGCCGCGTCGTAGTGCGCCGCTTCCGGTGATTCCGAAAGCGCTTTGTATTGCGCGTACAACGCCAGGTTCTGCGCAAGCGCGCTGCCGAAGCGGCTTAACTTGGGCAGATTGCTGTTGTAGGCCTCGCGCAGTTCCGGCGTGTTGACCACCGCCTGCAGATGGCCCACCTGCCCCCACGCGCGCCACAGCCGCTCGGTGGCATCGTCCAGCGGCACTACGAAGCTGTCCCAGCTGACCGGGCTGACCTGCTCGGCCGTTTTCACCGCGGCCTCGGCCTCGGCCAGCAGGCGATCGATTGCCGGGCCTACGTGTTCGGGGCGGATCGCATCGAAGGACGGCAGTCCGGACAGGTCGAGCAGCGGGTTGGTCATGGAGCGCTCCGGCGGTGGACTGGATGACGGGTGACTGGATCAAGAATCAACACGTGTGGCTAGCAAAACGTCGCGAGGCGCAGCAGTGTCGATGGCAGCTCCAAGGATATGGCGGTCATTCCAGCGCCGCACAAGGCAACGTGGGCAAGTCGCCGCCGTTGACTGCGATGGCAATGGCCGCATTGCTGTCGGTGACGTCGATGGTGTGCGCCACGTACCAGGCCGGGTCGTAATAGCTGTGCGCATAACGCTCGCCGGCATCGCACAGGATGGTGACGATGGAGCCGGTACGGCCTGCCTCGCGCATGCGCTGGGCGGCCTGCAGCACACCGACGAAATTGGTGCCGGTGGAGCCGCCGACGCGGCGGCCGAGCGTGGCGCTGACGTGGCGCATCGCCGCCAGGCTCAAGGCGTCGGGCACCTTGATCATCATGTCCACGCAGCTGGCGATGAAGCTCGATTCCACCCGCGGGCGGCCGATGCCCTCGATACGCGAGCCGCCGGTGATGGCCAGCTCCTTGGGGCACTGCCCGTCCACCGCGCGGCAATAGCCGTCGAAGAACACCGACACCTCCGGGTCCACGCACAGGATGCGGGTGGCGTGGCGCCGGTAGCGCACGTAACGGCCCAACGTGGCGCTGGTGCCGCCGGTGCCGGGGCTGCACACGATCCACTCGGGAATCGGGTGCGGTTCGTCGGCCAGCTGCTTGAAGATCGACTCGGCGATGTTGTTGTTGGCGCGCCAGTCGGTGGCGCGCTCGGCGTAGGTGAACTGGTCCATGAAGTGCCCGCCGGTCTCGCGGGCGAGCTGGTGCGAGGCGCTGTCCAGATCGCAGGCACGCTCCACCAGATGGCAGCGGCCGCCCTGGAATTGAATTGCGGCGATCTTTTCGGGCGAGGTCGAGGCCGGCATCACCGCGATGAAGGGCACACCCAGCAAACGTGCGAAATACGCTTCGGAAATCGCAGTCGAGCCACTGGAGGCCTCGATCACCGGCCGCCCCGCACGCAGCCAGCCGTTGGTCAGCGCGTACAGAAACAGCGAGCGCGCCAGCCGATGCTTGAGGCTGCCGGTGGGGTGGCTGGACTCGTCCTTGAAATACAGGTCGATGCCCGGATAGCCCGGCAGGTCCATCGGAATCAGGTGGGTGTCGGCCGAACGGTTGAAATCGGCTTCGATCTTCTGGATGGCGGCGGCCACCCACTGGCGCTGCGACATGGCAGGACTGTGCGGCGAAGGAAGCCCCGATTCTACCGCTGCAAGGCGCGCGGCCACGGCCGGCGGGTCATCGGGCGGACAGCTGGGAGCCGATGCTATGCTCATCGCACCTGTTTGCCTGCCCTGACCGCCTGTGCTGCGTTGCCTGCTCCGCCTGCTGCTGTGCCTGTGCCTGGTTGCCAATACGGCCACCGGCGCGTGGGCGTCGGTGGGTATGGCGATGCCGGCGATGGCCTCGGGTGCGATGGCACCGGCTGCGTCAGCTGCGCAGGCTTCCATGCCGGCCGCAATGCCGTGCCATGCCGACATGCAGCCGACTGCCGCCGTGCCTACCCACGACAACGCCAAGCATGCGCACGCAGCCGATTGCTGCAAGCTGGGCAGCTGCGACTGCCTGCAGCACTGCAGCCTCGCCTTGCTGACCCTGCCTGCGGTGCCCGCAGGTCTGCTCGGTCACTCGGCGTTGCCGGCCAACCTGGCCGAAGGACGCAGCAGCCCGTTGCCCGAGCAACCGGTTCGACCTCCCATCGCCTGAGCGCTGACGGCTTTTGCTGTCATCGGGCCCGCGTGCTTGCTGCGCGGGGTTTCTAAGCGATGCGATGCGTTCGCCTTCATCGGTGGGCTGCAGCGGAGATGTCATGTCTTTCGATCCCAATTCTTTCGATCCACCCTCCAACGGCGGCCTGAGCCGACGCCGCTTCGTGCAGGGCATCGCCCTGGGCGGTGTTGCCGCCACCACCGGCCTGTGGCGCAGCGATGCGCGTGCGTCCAACCCGGTGAACACGCCGGTCCTGCGCGGCAGCAGCCAATCGCTGCAGATCGGCCGCATGCCGGTCAACCTCACCGGGCGCGCGCGCACCGCCATCACGGTCAACCAGAGCCTGCCCGCGCCCACGCTGCGCTGGCGCGAGGGCGACACCGTGAGCGTGCGCGTACGCAACGCGCTGGCCGACCAGCCTACCTCGGTGCATTGGCACGGCCTGTTGCTGCCGGCCAACATGGATGGCGTGCCGGGCATGAGCTTTGACGGCATCGCGCCGGACCAGGAGTATCACTACCGCTTCGCGCTGCGCCAATCCGGCACTTACTGGTACCACAGCCATTCGATGTTTCAGGAGCAGGCCGGCTTGTACGGCGCGATCGTCATCGACCCGCTGACACCGCCGCCGTATCGGCACGATCGCGAGCATGTGGTGCTGCTCTCGGACTGGACCGATCTGGAGCCGGCCGCACTGTTCCGGCGGCTCAAGCAGATGCCCAGCCACGACAATTACGCGCAGCGCACCGTGGGCGATTTTCTGCGCGATGCGCGCGAAGACGGCTTGCGCGCAACGCTGGCCGATCGCGGCATGTGGGGGCGCATGCGCATGACTCCCACCGACCTGTCCGACGTCAACGCCAATACCTACACCTATCTGCTCAACGGCGTCGCCCCGGCCGGCAACTGGACCGGGGTGTTCACCCCCGGCGAAAAAGTGCTGCTGCGTTTCATCAACGGCTCGTCGATGACCTATTTCGACATCCGCATTCCCGGCCTGCGTATGACCGTGGTGGCCGCCGATGGCCAATACGTGCACCCGGTGAGCGTGGACGAGCTGCGCATTGCTGCTGCAGAAACCTTCGACGTGATTGTCGAACCCATCGGCCAGGACGCATTTACGTTGTTCGCGCAGGACATGGGTCGTACCGGATTCGCCTGCGGCACGCTGGCGGTGCGGCATGGCTTGCAGGCGCCGATTCCTGCACTGGATCCGCGCGCGATCCTGACCATGCAGGATATGGGGCATGGCGATGGCATGGCGCATGCAGATCACGCCATGCACGGCGGCGACACGACGCAAAGCGATCCGCATGCGGCACACGCGATGGCAATGCCGATGCCAGACATGCAGATGCAGGGGCATGGGCATGCAAGTAACGATGCGCACAGCAAGACCCCGCACCACCCTGCCAGCGAAGACGGCAATCCGCTGATCGACATGCGCAGCAATGCCACTGCGCCGCGCCTGGACGACCCCGGCGTTGGCCTGCGCAACAACGGCCGCCGCGTGCTGTGCTACGCCGACCTGCACAGCGTGTTCGACGATCCGGATGGGCGCGAGCCCGGGCGCGAGATCGAGCTGCATCTCACCGGGCATATGGAAAAATTCGCCTGGTCATTCGATGGCATCGCCTTCGCTTCGGCAGAGCCCTTGCGGCTGCAGTACGGCGAGCGGCTGCGCATCGTGCTGGTCAACGACACCATGATGCAGCACCCCATCCACCTGCACGGCATGTGGAGCGACCTGGAAGACGCCGACGGCCATTTCCAGGTACGCAAGCACACCATCGACATGCCGCCCGGCACCCGCCGCACCTACCGCGTGCGTGCCGATGCGCTGGGCCGCTGGGCCTACCATTGCCATCTGCTCTACCACATGGAAGCGGGCATGATGCGCGAAGTGCGGGTGGAGGCATGAGCGCGCTTCGTACGCAAGACGTGGTGCTGCTCGCACTGCTGCTGAGCGCATCGGCTACTGCACAGGAGCATGTGCCTGAGGCGATGGATTCATCCGCGCATGCCGATGGCACGCAGGCAATGCAGATGGCCGACCACGCGATGCCGGCCCAGCCGCAGTCATCCATCGCGACAGAGGCATCGCCGCCATCTGCGCAGGAGACCGCAGATGCGATACAGATGGATCACGCGCATCTGCAGCACACCGGCGCTGCATCGCCATCGGCAGACGCTGCCGACAGCACGCCTGCGCAACGCCCGGTACAAGCCGACGTTTCGGCATCGCCGACATCGATGCATCACGCAGGCATGCAGCACGCCGACGTCAAGCATGCCGCACACCAGGCCTCTACGAATCCACAACCGGGCCACAGCCAGCAGCCCCAGGCAGATATGGACCATGCGTCGGTGGGGCACGCGTCGATGCAGCACGCCCCGATGCAACATGGACCAGCGCAGCATGGGCCGATGGATCACACCAACATGCAGCACGCGCAGCACACCGAAGCGGCGACCCAAACGCCGGCATCGCCCACCACCAGCGCATTGCCGCGTGAGCCTATTCCCGAGCCCACTTCCGAGGAGATCGCTGCGGCTTTTGCACCTCTGCAGCACCATGCGATGCACACGGCAGGCATCAATCACTACGTGTTGCTCGATCGACTGGAAGCGTCCAATACCAACCGCGGCAGTGGTCAGGATTGGGAAGCACGCGCCTGGATCGGCGGCGACATCGACCGGCTCTGGCTGCGCAGCGAAGGCGAGCGGCACGAAGGGCGCACGCAGGACGCATCGTTGGAGGCGTTCTACGGTCACGCCATCTCGCCGTGGTGGGATGTACTGGTTGGCGCACGTCAGGACATCGGCGCGGACGCACATCGCAGCTGGGCCGCCTTCGGCGTGCAGGGACTGGCACCCTACAAGTTCGAGACCGAAGCCACGCTCTACATCGGCAGCGGCGGCCGTGCCGCACTGCGACTGGAAGGCGAGTACGAGGTGCTGCTGACCAACCGGCTGATCCTGCAACCGCGCGTGGAAGTCAGTATCGCCCTGACCGACGATGACCGGCGCAACATCGACAACGGCGTGGAGCAGGCCGAATTTAGCCTACGGCTGCGCTACGAAATCACCCGCCGTTTCGCGCCCTATATCGGCTGGGTACACAGCCGCAGCTTCGGTGACACCGCCAGACGCACCGCGATCGAAGACGAACCGGCGCGCGACAGCCGCTTCGTTGCCGGCGTGCGCATCTGGTTCTGAGACAGCCGCTGTGCGCAGGGGCCCGACCGTTCGGAGTCGGAGTCGGGCCCATGCCACTACCTTGACCCGTGCAGGTCATGCGGTCTGGCGCGATCAACCAGAACGCGGCGCGGTCGGATCACCGCCCCGCGCAATGCAGACATACCGACAACCATTGCCTCGCTACTATCGGCGTCCAACGCAGACAGACCTGCTCCCCCCATTCCATCGAGGAGACCGCAATGCCTTTGACCGACCTACAACACGTTCCCGGCGCCAGCGCCGCGCCTGCCGACACCAGCGGCTTCGTGTTCAACCACACCATGCTGCGCGTCAAGGATGCCCAGCGTTCGCTGGATTTCTACACCCGTGTGCTCGGCTTCCGCCTGCTGGATGCGCGCGATTTTGCCGATGCGAAATTCAGCCTGTATTTTCTCGCCTTGTTGCCGCAAGACACCGTAATCCCCGAAGAAGATACCGAACGTCGTCTGTGGATGGCCGGCATCCCCGGCGTACTGGAACTCACCCACAACCACGGCACCGAAACCCAGGACGGCCCGGTCTACCACGACGGCAACAGCGAGCCGCGCGGCTTCGGCCACATCTGCATCTCGGTGCCCGACATCCACGCCGCCTGCGCGCGTTTCGACGCTCTCAATGTGCCTTACCAGAAACGCCTGGAAGACGGCCGCATGAGGCACCTGGCCTTCATCAAGGACCCGGACGGCTATTGGGTAGAGATTATTTCCAATACGCCGCTGGCCTAACGCAGAACAAAAAATGCCCGGAATTCCCGGGCATTTTTTATGCGTGCGAGCTATCGGCAGTTGTTACAAAACGGCGCGTTCGAGCAACGTGCGTCAATACACAAGACTGCCCGCATTTTTGAATAAAGCCGTTGCACGCAGATGCAGCTGCCATCCAGCGCGGCGCACTGCATCAGTTGGAAGCGGCAACAGCCTCTCTGTCCGGAAACCATTGCGGCAACTGCTCGGCAAATCTTGCAGCACATTCCTCGCTGTAGGCCTGCGCGGCCTCCTTGACCAGCGCGTAGTCGTTGGCCTCCCACTCCTCCAGCGATGCAGTGCGCGGTGTCGGTGCACAGTCCAGATTGACTGGGCTGGCCTTGCGCTTCAGAAGGCCGGAGCGCTCACCGCCGATCGTCACTGCATAGCGCAGCTCGTAGGGCGATGTGGTATCGGCCAGGCTCTGGTAGACCAGCAGCCAGTCGGACATCAGCACCTGCAGCGGGAACGGGTCCACCGGCAGTGCTGCCGGATGCCCGCTGAAGTAGGTCTTCAGACGCGCATTGACCGCATCGCGCTGCAATTGATATCCGGGATTCCCCACGGCCTCCATCTTCTCGCCTTTCAGCTGCCCCTTACCAAAGGACGACACTGCGATGCCGCGCGCGAACAGGCTGGTGGCGATCTGCAAACCCACCACCGCCCCGGTGTGTCCCCGCCGCACCACGCGCAACATTTCGTCGCCGTTGGGTAGGCCGTTGGACCCCACACGCATGCTGGCATGCAACGGAAGCTGCAACGCCCAATCCGCCGACGATGCAATGACGGCATCAGCTTGCGTTTGTGAAGCGGGCTGCTCTTCTGTTGCAGCGACCAACACCGTGCCGGCAGCCGCGGCGGCGGCATGGGCCGTCGCTGTCGAAAAATCGCCAGTGGCAAATGCAGGCACCACTGCCACAGCCTCTGCCCCACGCGCGGCCGTACAGAACGCGCTGGAAGCACGCATCTGCACTTCATGAAATTCGATGCCGTTGATCTGATGTACGACCGCATCCTGGCCGTACTGCGCCACCAGTTTGGTAACGATGGCCTCCTGCTCGACCGGCTGCTGGCCGCAGACCTTGGCCGCAGCGATGCGCGACCAGGCGAACTGCAGCGCAGGATCCCACCCCATCGCGTCTTCGCCCACAAACCCGTGGTCGTAGTGGTAGACGTAGATGGCCGGGTCGATGTCTTGCAAGGTCATCCCGCCCACACCCGCATAACCGGGCGGAACATCGCCAGCCATCGCAATGCCGCTCAGTGCCGAGATCGCCACCGCAATCAATGCTTTCATAGACTCCTTCCACTGGAAATGGCGTCGCATTGCGTGTCCCCCACGCAATGCGACAAGACACTGTCAGACCGCGCGGACAGCGGCCAATAGCACAGTGCTCGGTCCATCAGACAACGATCCGCAGTCGGCTTGAACGCTCAGTTGCGAACATAGTGTGGGCGCATCACGCGCACTTGGCAGTCGGGGCGGTCCCCACATCTGTAGGGACCGCCCCGGAAGTGGCGCTTATCTATGCATGCAACAGTCCGCCAGTACTGCGCTGCCACTCGCGCGGCGGGCGCAGTGCGGCAAGCGTGTGGACCAACTCGCGATAGCTCTCGGCCAGTTGCGCGAACAGGCTGGCATCGCTGCAACGGGTGTCGGCCACATCGGAATAGGCGCCGCGCCCCAGGTCGATGAAGTAGTCCACGCTAAGCCGGCGACGTTGCGCCACTCCGGGAAACAGCCCGGCAATCAGCAGACAGCCATCGCCCAGATCGCGCAACAGATCGGCACGCACACTGCCCATCTGTTCCTGCGCATGCAACCACGCCAATGCCTGCGTGCGCGAAAGCAGATGCGCATCGCGCTGGAAGCGCAGCAACACGAACACCAGATAATGCTCGCGCGATTCGTCCAGCGGCCGCGCGATGCGCTGCCCTGCCTCACGTACCAACGCCTGCCACAACTCGGCCGGCGCGCCCTGTTTGAAAGACTCGTGCATACGTCCTCCTGCGTGGTGGGACCCTCGCAAGAGCGTATGCATAACCTGGGCCATCGCGTTGGCAGCCAGGTCCGTCGTCTGCCAATCATCCACCGCAGCGAGATCGCGCGACGGGTTAGCTCACTGTGGCCACGCGCCGTCACCGCACCTTGCACGGCACCGGTTAATTGCTACCCGCGACCGACCCGACTGCCGCTGCCGGGCGCGTCATCGGGTACGCAAGCGCAGTGCCTTCCGCTCTTCACGATTTACAAGCCACGTAAGCAATGCACCGGGCAGAAGGAACCCCAGCGTTACGAGCAAACCGTGGAGCAGATGCGCCGCCGGTTCGTCCAACACGGCGATGTGCTTCATCGGAGACAGCCACGGGGAAAGATTGAAGAACGCGATCGTCAAGACGACAAGCGGCCAAATCCAGTTCACCCCACGCTTGCGCGCAGAATTCCAGGCGTAAGCGGCCAGCACAACAACAAAGACTCCTTCGATCACCCAAGAGGCGGTTCCAAGCCGCCCCCACAGTCCCAGCCCAAAGTGAGTCTGTGAATGCGGCAACAGCGCCAGGTCATTGTTGTGCATTGGCCAGTCGGCAAGGAAGTGAGAGAAAGACGCGACAAACGCCAGAACTGCAATGCGCCTGTCTTTCCAGAAGAGGCAAGCCCAGACAACGGACCAAACCACCGCCGCCAAGAGCGAATGATCCCAGTCGATGAATGTCAGGTCGAAGAACAGATAGGGGCCTGCAGCAAAGTTGGGCGTTACGATGTCCCAGCCAAGCATGATGAAAATACCGTCCAGGATGTCGAGAAAGCCCACGCCCAGTAGTAACGGAAGCGTTGGGATGCCCGGAAAGCTGGCTTTCAAGGCCAGTCCGATCGCAAAGTGACCCACATACATGGCCGGTTCTCCAAGGATTAGGCCTGCATGGTGCCCCCGTTGCACCCTCCAGACTGTAAAATCAGAACGGTTCGACCACGGTCCCGGCTATGCCTGACGATGGCACCCTGAGTCCAGAGATTGCAGAGATTTTTCTCTCCCAGGCTTCGGTTCGAACGTGTGTTGCGGGGCAGCGCATTTTTGAGCTGGGTTCCTCCCCTGCCTGCATGTTCGGCATTCTCAGCGGCTCGGTCCGGGTCTCTCTGGAGCCGATCCAGCTCAGCGAGAGGCTGTCGCTGATCCTTGGACCAGGCCAGTGGTTTGGAGAAGTTCCGCTGCTGGATGAGCGGGCAAGGGCGTTCAGCGCGGTGGCCCACGGACGTAGCAAGATCGCCGTCGTCTCGACTGTCGCCTTCAACCGTGTGATCGCATCCAACCCGGCGGCGCTCCTGGCCATCACCCGCCTGGTGTGCTCACGCTATCGCCAGGCCTTGGACTGGATTGAAGCCAACCAGGCACGTTCGCTCGAACGCCGGCTGGCGGCTCAGCTTCTCACTGCCCAACACAACGTCCGCATGCCACAGAGTGCGCTGGCCGACAGGCTGGGCGTCTCCCGTCCTACCGTGAACCAGCTCTTGAAAGCATGGAAAGCCCAAGGCTTGATCGACGTTGGCTACGGCAAAGTGAATGTGTTGAACATGGACGCCCTGGCATCGATCCTCGCAGGGGAGCTAGAGCGCGACTAGCGTCCCTTGGCGCCTGGATGATCAGGCCAAGTCCCCACCGCGGAACCGGCATGCGCGATCCGATTCTGTGGATGGCAGACCAGCAGGAGTCGCAAGCGTCGCGCTGCAGAAACGCAAAAGGGCGGGAGCAATGACGCCCCCGCCCTTTCGCTCTTTTCGGTCTGGACGAAGCATTACCCGTCCGCCCGCCATACATCGCCGCTGGTTGGACGAACCATTGTCCAGTCGGACCGAGAGATCCCTGCGACCGCCCACGATGCTGGGCTTCTGCCGCTACTCCACCGTCACCGACTTGGCCAGGTTGCGCGGCTTGTCCACATCGGTGCCACGTGCCAGTGCGGTGTGATACGCCAACAGTTGCACCGGGATGGTGTGGATCACCGGCGACAGCACGCCGGCGTGGCGCGGAGTGCGGATCACGTGCACGCCTTCGGACTCGCTGAAGTGGCTGTCCTGGTCGGCAAACACGAACAGCTCGCCACCACGCGCGCGTACTTCCTGCATGTTGGATTTGACCTTCTCCAGCAAGCGGTCGTTGGGTGCGATCACCACCACCGGCATCGCCGCATCCACCAGCGCCAGCGGGCCGTGCTTCAACTCGCCGGCCGGATACGCTTCGGCGTGGATATAGGAGATTTCCTTGAGCTTGAGCGCGCCTTCCAGCGCGATCGGGTAATGCAGGCCACGGCCGAGAAACAGCGCATTTTCCTTGGCCGAAAAGCGCTCGGCCCAGGCCGTGATCTGCGGCTCCAGATTCAAGGCGTGCTGCACGCTGCCGGGCAGAAAGCGCAGCTGCTCCAGATAGTCCGCTTCTTCGGCTTCGCTGATGCGGCCCTGCAATTTGCCCAGCACCATGGTGAGCTGGAACAGCACCGCCAGCTGCGTGGTGAACGCCTTGGTCGAGGCAACCCCGATCTCGGCGCCTGCGCGTGTGTAGCAGACCAGTTCGCTGGCGCGCGGGATCGCACTTTCGGGCACGTTGCAGATCGATAGCGTGTGCAGATGCCCCAGCGATTTGGCGTATTTCAGCGCCTCCATCGTGTCCAGCGTTTCGCCGGATTGGGAGATGGTGACGATCAGATGTTTGGGGTTGGCGTAGGCAGCGCGGTAACGGTATTCGCTGGCGATTTCCACGCTGCACGGTAGCCCGGCGATGGCTTCGATCCAGTAACGCGCGGTCATCCCGGCGTAGTAGCTGGTGCCGCAGGCCAGGATCTGCACGCCTTCGATGTCGCGCAACACCGCTTCGGCATTCGCACCAAACAGAGAGGCAGGAAATCCCTTCGCATCGATCGCCGCTTCGATGGTATCGGCCAGCGCACGCGGCTGCTCGTGGATTTCCTTCTGCATGAAATGGCGAAACGGACCGAGCTCCAGCGATGCAAGCGAGACATCCGACAGGTGCAGCGGGCGTTCGACCGGCGCGTCGTTGCCATCGAAGATACGCACGCCGTCGCGGCGCAGTTCGGCCGTATCGCCTTCTTCCAGGAAGATCACCTGGCGGGTGGCCTGCACGATCGCCGAGACATCGGAGGCGACGAAGTTCTCGCCCTCGCCCACGCCGATCAGCAACGGGCAGCCCATACGCGCGCAGACGAAGCGCTCCGGCTCGGCCTGGCTCATCACCGCCAGCGCGTAGGCGCCGGTGAGTTCCTTGACCGTGCGCTGCAGCGCGATCAGCAGATCGCCTGCGCTGCCCAGATGGTGATGGATCAGATGCGCGATGACTTCGGTATCGGTCTGTGATTCGAAGGTGTAGCCGAGTGCGCGCAGTTTCTCGCGCTGCTCTTCATGATTTTCGATGATGCCGTTGTGCACCAGCGCAACGCCGTCGCTGATATGCGGATGCGCGTTGGCCTCGGTGACGCCGCCATGGGTGGCCCAGCGGGTGTGGCCGATGCCCAGCGTCGCGCCGAACTGCTCGGCCTGCGCTGCCTGCGCCATCTCCACCACGCGCCCGGTACGACGCACGCGGCGCAGCTGCGCGCCATCGAGTACCGCAATGCCGGAGGAATCGTAGCCACGGTACTCAAGACGCTTGAGTCCTTCGATCAGGACCGGGACCACATCGCGCCTGGCGATCGCTCCGACAATGCCGCACATAGGACAACCCTTGAGGACGAAGCCGCGCATTTTAGCGTGTCCGTTCTTGTCCGCTGCATGGCCGTGCCCGGACAGCGTGTCCGCGTTGATGTCCGCGGACACTGCGGACACATGCGACCCGAACACAAAGACTTTTACTTTCAAACACTTGGCGATTGGCACAGGTTCTGCTTTAGCGCAGTGACGCCAACGAGCCAGCCGATCATGATTCGCGATACTTCTGCCCAGGACCAGGTTCTCCGTACATCCGCCCAGAGCACGCCATGGCGTCGTTGGCTGTGGCCCGGCATCGCTGCGGTCGCCGTGTTGGCCGGTATTGGTTGGGCGGTCACCGCGTGGAGCGCCGGCAGCCGCTCGTTCGATGCCAGCCGGGTGCGCATCGCCACCGTCAGCCAGGGGGATCTGGTGCGCGACATCGCCGCCGACGGCCGCGTCATCGCCGCCAACAGCCCGGTGCTGTACGCCATCTCGGCCGGCACGGTGACGCTGAGCGTGGTGGCCGGCGACGTGGTCAAGCAGGGCCAGGAGCTGGCGCGCATCGACAGCCCGGAGCTGCGCAGCAAGCTGGCGCAGGAGCAGGCCACGCTGGCCGGCCTGGAGGCCGAATCCAGCCGCGCCGGGCTGGATGCCACGCTGGCCCGTGCCAACGCCAGCAAGCTCACCGACCAGGCCAAGATCGACAAGCAGGCCGCCGCACGCGACCTGGAGCGCTATCAGCGCGGCTACGATGGCGGCGCCGTGCCGCAGGTGGAACTGGCCAAGGCGCAGGACACCTTGAAGAAGACCGACATCGACCTGCAGCACGCCGAGCGCGATGCGTCGTTGAAGAGCCAGGGCGCGGATCTGGATTCGCGCAACAAGCGCCTGCTCGCCGACCGTCAACGCGCGGTGGTGGCCGAGGTGCAGCGCCAGGTCGATGCGCTCACGCTGCTGTCGCCGTTCGATGGTCAGGTCGGCCAGGTGCAGGCGGTGCAGCGCACCCAGGTCACTGCCAACGCACCGATCCTGGGCGTGGTGGATCTGTCCAAGTTCGAAGTCGAAATCAAGGTGCCCGAGAGCTTCGCGCGCGATCTGGCGATCGGCATGCCGGCCCAGCTCACCAGCGGTAATGGCGAGCCATTCCCGGGCGCCATCTCGGCGGTGTCGCCGGAAGTGGTCAACGGCGAAGTCACCGCGCGCATCCGCTTTGCCGACAAGCAGCCGCCGGGTCTGCGCCAGAGCCAGCGCATGAGCGCACGGGTGGTGATGGACACCCGCCGCAATGTGCTCAAGGTCGAACGCGGCCCGTTCGTCGAACAATCCGGCGGCAGCTACGCCTATGTGATGGATGGCAATACTGCGGTGCGCCGCCCCGTGCGCATGGGCGTCAGCAGCCTCGGCGAAGTACAGGTGCTCTCCGGGCTGCAGGCGGGCGACCGCGTGGTGGTGTCCGGCGCAGATAACTTTGGAGATGCCCCGCGCGTCACCGTTCACTGAGAGCGGCGACCAATACCACTACGCAGCAGTCCGCAGCCGCCTGACGACCTGCTTGCTACGTTTTCTTAGCCACTCTAAATCTCTTTCGCACACACCACTTTTCGCAAAGGAATCGGCAATGCTCAAGATGCAATCGGTCTCCAAGGTCTTCCGCACCGAACAGGTGGAAACGCACGCGCTGCGCTCGCTGGACCTGCATGTGCGCGAAGGCGAATTCGTCGCGGTCACCGGCCCTTCCGGCTCGGGCAAGACCACCTTCCTCAATCTCGCCGGGCTGCTGGAAACCTTCACCAGCGGGCAGTATCTGCTCGATGGCGAAGACGTCAGCCATCTGTCCGACGACGCGCGTTCGCGCCTGCGCAATCAGAAGATCGGCTTCATCTTTCAGGGGTTCAATCTGATTCCCGACCTCAACCTGTTCGACAACGTCGATGTGCCGTTGCGCTATCGCGGCATGGCTGCAGTCGAGCGCAAGCAGCGCATCGAAGAAGCCTTGACCAAGGTCGGCCTGGGCTCGCGCCTGAAGCACTACCCCACCGAGTTGTCCGGTGGTCAGCAGCAGCGCGCCGCGATTGCGCGCGCATTGGCCGGCAGCCCGCGTCTGCTGCTGGCCGACGAACCCACCGGCAACCTCGACTCGCAAATGGCGCGCGGAGTGATGGAACTGCTGGAAGAAATCAACAGCCAGGGCACCACCATCGTGATGGTCACCCATGATCCGGAACTGGCCGCGCGTGCGCAGCGCAACGTACATATCGTCGACGGCCAGGCCACCGATCTGGAACGCAATCCTGCCCTGATGCGCGCACGCGATAGCGCACCCACCCTGGCCGAGTAAGGGGCATCTCCATGTTCGGTTATTACTTCACTCTCGCGGTCCGCAGCTTCCGCCGCAACAAGATCCTCACCGCGCTGATGGTGCTGGCGATCGCTCTGGGCATCGGCGCCAGCATGACCACGCTGACGGTGTTCTACATCCTGTCTGGCGATCCGATACCTCAAAAAAGCGAACGACTCTTCATCCCGCAAATCGATGCGCGCTCGCCGGGCCATCAAAGCACGGAAGCCCTGGAGCAATTGACACGCTTCGATGCCGAAAACTTACTGCGTGAGAAGCGCGGAGACCTTCAAGCGATGATGAGCGGCGGAAGCGTCCCGTTGGAGCCAGATAATTCTTCGGTGCGCCCGATGAAACTGGAGGCGCGCTATACCTCCGCCGATTTCTTCCCGATGTTCAATCCGCCATTTCTCTACGGTGGCGCGTGGACGGCAAACGAGGACGGTAGCAGAGCGCGTGTCGCGGTGATCACCGAAGAACTCAACAAAAAACTCTTCAACGGAGAGAATAGCGTTGGGCGTACGTTGCGTATAAATCGTCAGTCGTTCCGCATCGTCGGCGTTCTGCGCGAATGGCGGCTGACCCCCAAGTTCTACGACCTCAGCAACAGCAGTTACGCCAAGTCGGAACAGTTGTTCGTTCCGTTCAGTGCCGCGATGGAACTGAAATTCCAGTCCAGCGGCTCGCGCTCCTGCTGGGGCGACAGTAAGGATGCAAACAGCACTGACCAAAAATGCTCATGGATTCAGTACTGGGTTCAGCTGGATAGCCCGCAAAAAGCGGCGGCCTACCGTCAATACCTGGAGAATTACTCCGACCAGCAACGGCGCGCCGGGCGCTTCGAGCGGCCGACCAATGTCCAGCTGCGTAGCGTCATGCAATGGATGGACTACAAGAAAGTGGTGCCCAGCGACGTTCGCCTGCAGACCTGGCTGGCATTGGGATTTCTGCTGGTGTGTCTGGTCAATACCGTGGGCCTGTTGCTTGCAAAGTTCATGCGTCGCAGTGGCGAAATCGGCGTACGCCGCGCGCTTGGCGCCACCAAACGCAGCATTTTTGCGCAGTCCCTGGTGGAGGCGGGAATGATCGGCCTGGCAGGCGGCATCTTGGGGCTCGGCCTCGCCACGCTAGGACTGTGGGGCGTGCGACAACAACCCTCTGATTATGCAGAGCTCGCACATCTTGATCCGCTGATGCTGCTGGTCACGTTCGCGCTTGCCCTGTTGGCCAGTGTCGTTGCCGGGCTACTCCCGGCATGGCGCGCCTGTTCCGTGCCACCTGCCATCCAACTCAAAGCGCAGTGAGATGCCGCCCTGATGGCGCCGCTCGCGCGTTGCCGTTGGCCAGCAACCATCAAGGAATCTTCAATGGAAATCCGCCCCATCCTGTCCACCCTGCGCCGGCACAAGACCGCTGCGGCACTGATCATCCTCGAGGTGGCGCTGAGTTGCGCCATCATTTCCAATGCGCTGTTCCTGATCGGCAATCGCCTGGATCGCACGCAGCGCCCCAGCGGCCTTGCCGAAAACGAGCTCGTGACCATCAGCATCAGCGGCATCGGGGAAGACGATAACGCCAATGCACTCACCGAGACCGACCTGGCCGCCTTGCGCAGTATCCCCGGCGTCAAGTTCGCCTCCGCAGTCAGCCAGATACCATTCGGTCAGAGCATCTGGATCACCGGCCTGAAACTCACCGCCGATCAAGATATCTCCACGATTGACGTCAACAGCTACAACGGCGACGCCCAGACGCTGGACGCGATGGGGCTGAAACTTGTGCAGGGACGTCGTTTCACGGAGAGCGAATTCAGCTGGAACAGTGAAACGACGGCTGATAGCCCAAGCGTCATCCTCACCAAAAGCGCAGCAGACAAGATGTTTCCCGGGCAATCTGCACTGGGCAAATCCATTTACATTGGACCGACACCCAGCAAGGTCGTTGGAATCGTCGAACACCTGGCGCGCGTTCTCGATTACGGCGGCGATTCCTCATACGACGACTCCATGCTGTCTCCGATCAAGGTGAGCTACAAAGATGGCGGGATGTATTTGCTACGCACCGATCCGGCGCGACGACAGGAAGTTCTGCGCCAGGCCGTCGCAGTGCTGGAGAAGAACAGCTCCAACCGCATCATCAAGAGCCCCACAACAGTAGAGGAAATGCGCAACGACTATTATCGCCAGGACCGCTCCATGGCCTGGCTGCTGGTCACCATGAGCATCGCGCTGCTGATCGTCACCGCATTGGGCATCGTCGGCCTTGCAAGCTTCTGGGTGCAGCAACGCACCAAGCAGATCGGCATCCGCCGCGCACTAGGTGCGACACGAGGCCAGATCCTGCGTTACTTCCAGATCGAAAACTTCCTGCTCGCCTCGATCGGCATCGTGCTCGGCATGTTGATGGCGTATTCGATCAACCTCTGGTTGATGGCGCGTTACGAGTTGCCACGCTTGCCGTTGATCTATCTCCCGATCGGCGCAGTCACCTTGTGGGCACTCGGCCAGATCGCGGTGTTCTGGCCGGCCCGCCGCGCTGCGCTGGTGCCGCCGGCGGTGGCCACGCGTAGCGCGTGATGTATCTCCGCACATCGTCGGGGCGATGCCGCCGACGATGTGCGGCGGCGGTAAGCCGCTTACACAGATCGCGCAATTGGTCACCACCCTGCCTGCCACTGCGGGCCGCGCTGCCACCAGGCAGATCCAGCGCGATCCAGCGCGATCCAGCGTCGATATCCTTGACCTTGACCTTGACCTAGACCGCTGAGGCGCAGGCATCGTCCATTCCTTCGCTGAGGCATACAGCACCGCCACAACTTTGCCACCGACAGGCTGCAACACCTGCACGTGTCCGGACTACTTGGGTCCGGCAGGTCAACCATCGTGACGAAGCCTCCTGCATCACCGCGCCTTTGCCAAACCGCAACGACCTCTACACGCCAAACGCAGTTGTGTGCGGTCAAACCAAGCGCAGGCATCCCTACACTTCACCTGCGACGCGTCACCCGTTCCGCAGCGTGCCGAATCCTGTTCTGATAGCCCTTCTCCCCGCGCCTTTCACCGAGCACCCGATGCCGCAAATCCTGATCATCGACGACAACACCGCCGTGGCCACCGCGCTGGAGGTGCTGTTTTCGTTGCACGACATCGAGGCACGGCACGCGCATTCGCCGCAGGCCGGATTGGCGCTGCTGGACGAGCAAGGGTTCGATCTGGTGATCCAGGACATGAACTTCACCGCAGACACCACCTCCGGCGAAGAAGGCGAAGCGCTGTTCGCGCAGATCCGTCAGCGCCATCCCGATCTACCGGTGATCCTGCTCACCGCCTGGACCCATCTGGGCAGCGCGGTGGGCCTGGTCAAGGCCGGTGCGGCCGACTACATCGCCAAGCCCTGGGACGACACCAAGCTGCTGACCACGGTCAACAACCTGCTGGAACTGTCCGAAGCACGCCGCGAACTCGAACGCCGCCGCGAGCGCGAACGTCGTGGACGCGAGCAGCTGACCCAACGTTACGACCTGCGCGGCGCGGTGTTCGCCGACCCGGCCAGCGAACGCGCGATCGCGCTCGCCTGCCAGGTCGCACGCTCGGACCTGCCGGTGCTGATCACCGGCCCCAACGGCAGCGGCAAGGAGAAGATCGCCGAGATCATCCAGGCCAACTCGCCGGCAAAGAACGGCCCGTTCATCGCGCTCAACTGTGGCGCACTGCCCGGTGAATTGATCGAAGCAGAATTGTTCGGTGCCGAGGCTGGTGCCTACACCGGTGCGAACAAGGCGCGCGAAGGCAAGTTCGAAGCGGCCGATGGCGGCACGCTGTTTCTCGACGAAATCGGCAACCTGCCATTGGCAGGTCAGATGAAGTTGCTGCGCGTGCTGGAAACCGGCCGCTACGAGCGCCTGGGCTCCAATCGCGAACGCCACGCCAAGGTGCGTGTGATCAGCGCCACCAATGCCGATCTGCAAGCGATGATCCGCGAGGGCAGCTTCCGCGAGGATCTGTATTACCGGCTCAACACGGTGGAAATCGCGCTACCCGCACTGGCCGAACGCCCCGGCGATATCGGGCCGTTGGCCGAGCACTTTCTGGCCGGCGACAAACCGCTGTCCACGCAGGCGCGCGATGCCTTGCAACGGCATGCCTGGCCCGGCAACGTGCGCGAGCTGCGCAACGTGCTGCAACGTGCGTGCCTGCTCGCGCAAGGGGTGCGTATTGAAGCCAGCGATCTGAACTTGCCACGCGCAGCCGCACCGCGCCCGGTGGCGCTGGCGGCAGGCGAACCGGATCGTGCCCGCATCGAACAGGCACTGGCGCGCGCACAAGGCGTTATCGCTCAGGCCGCCGCCGAGCTGGGTCTGAGCCGACAGGCGCTGTATCGGCGCATGGACCGCTACGGCATCACCTCGGAATGATTCCCCGCATGTGGCAGCGTTCTTTCACATTTTCCCTGTTTTTGCGGCTGTTGCCGGTGCTGGCGCTGGCGGCCGCGCTGCCTTGGTTCACGGCGTACTGGCTGGACCGTGGCTGGGAAGTGGCGGTGTTATCGGCAGTGGTTCTATTGTCGGCAATGTGGTTCAGCCTCAGCCGCGCCACAGCTCCGATGCGCTCGCTGTTCCGCGCATTGGCCGGCACCACCAGCAGCTACCGCGATGGCGAATACAACTTCGGCGTGTATTGGCGCGGCACCGACGAGCTGGCACAGCTGGTGCAGGCGCACGCAGAACTAGGCGAGGTGCTGCGCGCGCAACGGCGCAATCTGGTACAGCGCGAATTGATGCTCGACACCATGTTGCAGAACACCCCGGTGGCGATGTTGCTGGTTGTCGCCGGCGGCGATGGTGTGCGCCGTATTGGTTTCTCCAACAACGCTGCGCGCAAGCTGCTGCATGACGGTCGCAAACTCGAAGGCCAGCATCTGGACGATGTGCTCGGCCGCATGCCGAACGAATTGCGTGATGCATTGGCACGTGGCGGCGATTGTCTGTTCGCAGTACGCGAAGACGGCGATGACGAAGACGACGAGCAGATCTATCACCTCTCCCGCCGCAGTTTTCATCTCAACGGACGCGGCCACGAGCTGTTGCTGATCCGCACCTTGACCAACGAATTGCGCCGCCAGGAAGTGCAGACCTGGAAGAAGGTGATCCGCGTGATCAGCCACGAGTTGAACAATTCGCTTGCACCGATCGCCTCGTTGGCGCATTCCGGCGCCGAGTTGCTGCGTCGCGAACGTACCGACCGGCTTGGCATCGTGTTCGAAACTATCGAAGAGCGCGCACGCCATCTGGAAGGCTTCATTCGCGGCTACGCACGCTTTGCCAAGTTGCCGCAGCCGCAGCTGCAGACCATCGAATGGGCGCCGTTTCTGGAGCGTTTGCGGCAACAGATCCCGTTCCAGCTGCAAGGCGCACTGGCGGATGTCTCCAGCCGCATCGATGCGGCGCAAATCGAGCAGGCATTGCTCAACCTGCTCAAAAATGCACACGAGGCCTGCAGCGAGGCGCAGCCATCCAACAGCGACGTCGCTGTGCGCGTGACCCGCGTGCCGCAATGGCTACGCATCGAAGTGCTGGACCGCGGCAACGGCATGAACGAGGCCGTGCTGCATAACGCACTGATGCCGTTCTACTCGACCAAGCGCAACGGCACCGGGCTCGGGCTTGCGCTCACCCGCGAGATCGCCGAAGCCCACGGCGGGCGCATCTCGCTGCATAACCGCGAACACGGCGGGCTATGTGTCACCTTGTTGCTGCCGTTTGCGACGGCCGGTTAGTTCGCTACAAGCTGTAGCGAGCAACCGTTTGATAACGGCTTCACCCGCCGCGAAGCGTGCCACGCTCTTCGATTCGCGGTTTCTTCAACGCACCACAGGCCTCGTCTGCACCCGTCGTTCGCGTGGCGTCGATCGCGCCGTAATAGCCAACCCCCACCGTGTTGTCGAAGAACTGCCCGCCTTGCGAGGGACATTCGCCGTCGGGTTTGATCCAGTCCGAAAACGCCGCGTACTTGCCGGCCCGGACGAAGCGGTTGGCACCGACATAGGTGTTGTCCGAGGCGTCGCGGGTGCGTACCGCATCGCCGTTGACGTCGGTAAAGGTATTGCCTTCGATGCGGTTGCCGGAGGAGTGACGCGCCAGATACAGCGCATGGATGAAGCCCGAGGTCTTGGTGTCGTTTTCGATCGACACGAAGCGATTGCGTTCGATGCGGTTGTCGCGCGAATTCTGCAAACGGATCGCTGCGAACGAGTACGCAGCCTCGCTACTGCTGCCATGGATGCCACCGATCCGCTCGAAGGTCATATTGCGGATCACGTTGCCGCTGTTGCCGTCCTGGCTGCGTTTGCTGCTGCCCAGGTCCATTGCCATCCAGTAATTGCTGACTTTCAAACCGGTAAAGGTCAACCGCGTGGCAGCATTGCCGCCGCCCTTCAGCGTGAACCAGGTAGCGCCACCGCGTCCATCGAACCACGCTGGCGTGGCGGCATCGGATGCTGCGATGAAGCGAATGGACGCGCCGTTGGTGAATGTCCATTGCACCGACTGCCGCAAATAGGTGCCTGCGGCAATCACCACATCTACCGCGCCGGTGGGGCGCCGTTCGAGCAAGCGCTGTTGGGCGGCACTCAAACTACGCAACGCAGTCGAGGCACTGGTGCCCGCAGCGGCGTCGTTGCCATCTGGCGCCAGATACAGCCGAAAGGTCTGTGCGGATACCGCCCCTGGTAGCAGCGCTGCCAAGAACACCATCAATAGCAGTGCGTAGCGTCGCGTTTGCATCGGGCACCTCGTGATCGGTGGTGACGTGCGTGGTCTGTTGGTGTCGCACTGCACTGCACTGCACTGCACCTATGCAGCGCAGTGCAACCAGCAGCACGTACCCACAGCTACTTCTTGGTCGGACGCTCCCAGCCTTCGATCACGGTCTGACGCGCACGCGCCACGCTGAGCTGGCCGGCAGGCGCATCGCGGGTGATCACCGAGCCCGCGCCAATGTTGGCCATGGCGCCGATGGCGATCGGTGCCACCAACGCGCTGTTGGAGCCGACAAAGGCGCCATCGCCGATGATGGTCTGCGACTTGTTCACGCCGTCGTAGTTGCAGGTGATGGTGCCGGCGCCGATGTTGACCTTGCTGCCGATCACCGCATCGCCCAGATAGGTCAGATGGTTGGCCTTGCTGCCCACGCCCATCGTGACCTTTTTGGTCTCGACGAAATTGCCGATATGCACGCCATCGGCAAGCACGGTGCCAGGCCGTAGCCGCGCGAACGGGCCGATCATCGCTGCGCCCTCGGTCACCACCCCTTCCAGATCGCAGTGCGCGCGTACCTGGGTACCGGCGCCGAGCGTGACATCGCGTAGCCGTACGAACGGGCCGATCACCACGCCATCGCCCAGCGTCACCTCGCCTTCCAGAATCACATCGATATCCAGTTGCACGTCATTACCCACTGTCACCGTACCGCGTTGCTCCACGCGCGCCGGGTCGGCCATGCGCACCCCGCGCAGGCACAGCGCACGTGCCGCACGTGTCTGCCAGGCGCGCTCCAGTAGCGCGAGTTGCCACAGGTCGTTGGCACCTTCCACATCCTGCGAATCACTCACATGCACCATGTCGGCCGGGGTGAAATCGGCCGCAGCGCTGGCAAACACATCGGTGAGGTAGAACTCGCCCTGCGCATTCTGGTTCGACAAACCACTCAGCCAACGGCGCAGCGCCGTGGACTCGGCGGTGAGGATGCCGGTGTTGATGGTGCGGATGCGGCGCTGCTCGTCGTTGGCATCCTTCTGCTCGACGATAGCGGCGACCTTGCCTTCGGCATCGCGCAGGATGCGGCCGTAACCGCTGGGATTGGGCACATCGGCCACCAGCACCGCCATGCGCCCGGGTGCGTGCAGCAGTTGCAGCAAGTCGTTGGACTGGATCAGCGGCACATCGCCGTACAACACCAGCACCGTGGCTGCGTCCGGAATCGCATGCATCGCCTGCTGCACCGCGTGCCCGGTGCCCAGTTGCTGACGTTGCTCGGCCCAGTGCAGATCGCTTTGCGCAGCGAACGCCGCCTGCACCTGCTCACCACCGTGCCCGTGCACCACATGGATCGCGGCTGGCTGCAACTGCCGCGCAGTGGCGATCACGTGCGCCAGCATCGGCTGGCCGGCAAGCGGCTGCAGCACCTTGGGCAGGGACGAGCGCATGCGCTTGCCCTCTCCCGCGGCCAGGATCACGACGTGCAGGGGCAAAGTCATCGAAGCGTTCCAAAACGTGAGATGGACAAATTCTAGTCGCTGTCTCGGCAGCGCGTCGTTACCGCATCGCCGTCTTATGGTGATTACGATTTTTAAGCGCCGCTGCCGTTAGCATGAGCGCCCTCTCACGATCACCCGGCCCGCATGAGTCTGTTCCGCCAAGGCAGCCAGTTCACCCTGATTGGCGCCCTGCAATTGGCTGTGGATTGCGGCATCTTCATTGCCGCCACGGCGGCGGGCATGCCGACAGTACCTGCCAATCTGCTCGGGCGCATCAGCGGTGCAGTGCTTGGCTTCTGGCTCAACGGCCGCTACACCTTCGCCCAGGAAGGTGGTGCACGTCTAGGCTGGCAGCGCTTCCGCCGCTTTGCGGTGATGTGGCTGGTGCTCACACTGATCAGCACCTGGCTGCTGTCGGCGACGGTGGATCTGCTCGGCCTGCGTCAGGCCTGGCTGGCCAAACCGCTGGTGGAAGGCGGGTTGGCGATCGTGTCGTTTTTTCTTGGCCGGCATGTGGTGTATCGCTGAGCGAGCGCACTGACGCTAACGCAGTGACCGAAGACGCTGCTGCTTTCGGCTGAAGAAAACGCGATCCATGCCGCCACCACGTGCAGATCAGCCAATACACGTTTAGCGCATCGCTGATCGCGTGCTCGGTAGAGCGTCCCCCTCCTGAGGGGACGATCGGCACTTGGGTGCTGATGGCGGTGCGGGGTTCAGCGGCAGAAATCGCCCAGGCTGCGCACCAGTGCGGCGCGATGCAGCGCATCCAGCTGCCATTGCGCCGCGTAATGCGCTGCTGCGCGCGCGGTGCTGGCCGGGCACTGCGGCGCTGCGCGCAAGGGTGCAACATCGGCCAATGCATCGAGCAATTGTCCTTGCAGCTGATCCAGACGCACACGCAACGTCGCCAGATCCGGACGTGCGGTGTCCGGCGCGCGTCCGCGTTCGCGCCAGTGATTCAACAGTGCGTACTGCACTGCCTTGTTGGCCTCGATCTGCGCTGCAAAGAACCGCGCCGCATCCTCGGCATCCAGCCCGTGCGCAGCGGCCTGATCGCGCACGCTCTGCAGCGCCACCGCATCGCCGATCGCATTGCGCTGCACGATGCGATCCAGCAACGGATCCAGCGGCGGCTGGCTACGCGCCGGCAGTGCGCAGCCCAGCAGTGCGACGGCCAGCAGGCCGGTCAGCGCGTAACTGCGAAAGCCATCGATCGTGCGGGTCATTTGGTGTTCCTCAACATGCATGGGAGAGACGCCGCGCCGCCTGCAGCAGGCGGCATCGCGCAAGGCACCAAGGCACCAAGGCACCAAGGCACGCAGTGTGCCTGCTCCCCCGGTGCAGGTGGAACGCGCCACGCAGGCGCATCTCCAAAAACGAAAACGCCGACACGATGGTCGGCGTTTCCAGTGCCACACCGGCGTGTGGCTGTACATCTGTTGTCACGCTTGCACGTGCCGCGAGGGCGCACGCGATCGTGCGTTTAGTGCTTCAGCGTACGACGCAAGCGCTCCAGCGCCTGCAACTGCACGGTCGCCTCGGCCAACCGACGCTGCGCTTCCGCCACATCCACCGCGTCGCCACGGTTGGCCAGCAGACGTTCGGCCTCTTCCTTGACCTTGCGTACCGCAGCTTCATCGATGTCCTGGGCACGCACCGCAGTGTCGACCAGCACGGTCACCACCTGCGGCTGCACTTCCAGGATGCCGCCGGAAATGGCGAAGTCCAGCTGTTCGCCGCTGGCGGTGGTGACCACCACCTTGCCCGGCTTCAGGCGCGTGATCAGCGGCGCGTGCTTTGGCGCAATGCCCAGCTCGCCCAACTCGCCGGTGGCCACGACCAGCGTCGCCTCACCGTGGAAGATTTCCTTCTCGGCGCTGACGATGTCGCAACGGATAGTGCTCATGGTGCCTCACTCTGTGAGGCGGGGAATCGGGAATCGGGAATCGGGAATGGGAAGAGCCGCTGGCTGCGTACGCTTCCTGGTTCCCACATTTCCGACTCGCCTACAACCCGCCTTTACGATTCCCGATTCCCGATTCCCGATTCCCGATTCCCGATTCCCGATTCCCGATTCCCGATCCCAGCCGCACAGCGGCTGGGATCGCATCAGGCCTTGGCGCTCATCTTGTTGGCTTTCTCGACGGCTTCTTCGATGCTGCCGACCATGTAGAACGCCTGCTCCGGCAGGTGGTCGTACTCGCCGTCGCAGATCGCCTTGAAGCCGCGGATGGTGTCCTTCAGCGAGACGTACTTGCCCGGCGAGCCGGTGAACACTTCGGCCACGTGGAAGGGCTGGCTGAAGAAGCGCTCGATCTTGCGCGCGCGCGACACCGACTGCTTGTCTTCTTCGCTCAGCTCGTCCATGCCCAGGATCGCGATGATGTCCTTCAGTTCCTTGTACTTCTGCAAGGTCTGCTGCACGCGCTGGGCGGTGTCGTAATGCTCGTGGCCGATCACCAGTGGGTCCATCTGGCGGCTGGTGGAATCCAGCGGATCCACGGCCGGGTAGATACCCAGCGAGGCGATGTTACGGCTCAGCGTGACGGTCGAATCCAGGTGGGCGAAGGTGGTCGCCGGCGACGGGTCGGTCAGGTCGTCCGCAGGCACGTACACGGCCTGGATCGAGGTGATCGAACCGCTCTTGGTCGAGGTGATGCGTTCCTGCAGCACGCCCATTTCCTCGGCCAGGGTCGGCTGGTAGCCCACTGCCGACGGCATGCGGCCGAGCAGCGCGGACACTTCGGTACCGGCCAGCGTGTAGCGGTAGATGTTGTCCACGAACAGCAGCACGTCCTTGCCCTTGCCGTTCTCGTCCTTCTCGTCGCGGAAGTACTCGGCCATGGTCAGGCCGGTCAGCGCAACGCGCAGACGGTTGCCCGGCGGCTCGTTCATCTGGCCGTACACCATCGCGACCTTGTCCAGCACGTTGGAGTCCTTCATCTCGTGGTAGAAGTCGTTGCCCTCACGGGTACGCTCGCCCACGCCGGCAAACACGGACAAACCGCTGTGCGCCTTGGCGATGTTGTTGATCAATTCCATCATGTTGACGGTCTTGCCGACGCCGGCGCCGCCGAACAGGCCGACCTTGCCGCCCTTGGCGAACGGGCACATCAGGTCGATGACCTTGATGCCGGTTTCCAGCAGCTCGGTGCTGGAGGACTGGTCTTCGTACGACGGTGCAGCGCGATGGATTTCCCAATGGTCCGAGGCCTGCACATCGCCGGCTTCGTCGATCGGGCGACCCAGCACGTCCATGATGCGGCCCAGCGTCCCGGCGCCGACCGGCACCGAAATGGCGCGCTCGGTATTGGTGGCCAGCAGGTTGCGCTTCAGGCCGTCGGTGGAGCCGAGCGCAATCGTGCGCACCACGCCATCACCGAGCTGCTGCTGCACTTCCAGGGTGATTTCGGTGCCTTCGACCTTCAACGCGTGATAGACCTTCGGCACTTCATGGCGCTGGAATTCGACGTCGACGACCGCGCCGATGATCTGAACGATCTTGCCCTGACTCATTTGGATAACTCCACTAATGTCTGTTCGATTCTGGTGTCGGGAATAGGGAAACGGGAATAGGGAATGGGAAGATCAAGTGCTGCTGCTTCGACCATTCCCGATTCTCCATTCCCTATTCCCGGCTATACGGCGGCCGCGCCGCTGACGATTTCCGAAATTTCCTGGGTGATCGCCGCCTGACGCGCCTTGTTGTAGACCAGTTGCAAGGTGCCGATCATCTTGTTGGCGTTGTCGCTGGCGGCCTTCATCGCCACCATACGCGCGGCATGTTCGGAAGCCACGTTTTCCAGCACGGCCTGGTACACCAGCGACTCGATGTAGCGCGTCATCACGTGCTCCAGCACGCTGGCGGCATCGGGCTCGTACAGGTAATCCCAATCATGATGGGCCACCTTGTGCTCGGCGGCCGGCAGCGGCAGCAGCTGATCGAAGCTGGCCTTCTGCGTCATCGTGTTCACGAAGCGGTTGTAGACCAGATAAACGCGATCAACCTTGCCTTCGGTGAAGGCATCCAGCATCACCTTGATCACACCGATCAACTGCTCGATGTGCGGGCTGTCGCCCAGGTGGGTGACGCTGCCGACCATGTTGACCTTGATGCGGCGGAAGAACGCCGAAGCCTTCTGACCGATGGTCACCACGTCGATCTCGGCGCCCTGCTCCTGCCACGGGCGCACTTCGCCCAGCATCTTGCGGAACAGGTTGTTGTTCAGACCGCCGGCCAGGCCGCGGTCGGAAGAGATCACGATGTAGCCGACCCGCTTGACCTGCGCACGCTCCATCAGGAACGGATGCTGATAGTCGGTGCTGGCCTGCGCCAGATGCCCGATCACCTGCTTCATGGCCTGCGCGTAGGGGCGCGAGGTCTTCATGCGGTCCTGCGCCTTGCGGATCTTGGAGGCCGAGACCATTTCGAGCGCGCGCGTCACCTTGCGGGTGTTCTGCACGCTCTTGATCTTGGTTTTGATTTCGCGTCCGCCTGCCATACTCGCTCGCTTCGCTCGCTTAGTGGGGAATGGGGAATCGTGAGTCGGGAATTGGCACAGCCAACCCGCTTTGACGATTCCCTATTCTCTATTCCCGATTCCCGCAGCTGGATTTACCAGCTGCCCGTGGTCTTGAACTCTTCGATGCCCTTCTTGAAGCCCGCTTCGATGTCGTTGTCCCAACCGCCGGTGCTGTTGATCTTGGAGATCAGCTCACCCTGGGTGTTGGCGAAGTGGGCGTGCAGGCCTTCTTCGAACGCCAGCAGCTTGTTGACCGGCACTTCATCGAGGTAGCCCTCGTTGACGGCATAGATCGACAGCGCCTGGTTGGCGATGGACATCGGCGCGTACTGCTTCTGCTTCATCAGCTCGGTGACGCGCTGACCGCGCTCGAGCTGCTTGCGGGTGGCTTCGTCCAGATCCGAGGCGAACTGCGCGAACGCGGCCAGCTCACGGTACTGCGCCAGCGAGATACGGATGCCGCCGGACAGCTTCTTGATGATCTTGGTCTGGGCCGCACCACCGACGCGCGACACCGAGATACCGGCGTTCACGGCCGGACGGATACCGGCGTTGAACAGGTCGGTTTCCAGGAAGATCTGGCCGTCGGTGATCGAAATCACGTTGGTCGGCACGAATGCGGAGACGTCGCCAGCCTGCGTTTCGATGATCGGCAGTGCCGTCAGCGAACCGGTCTTGCCGGTCACCGCACCGTTGGTGAACTTCTCCACGTATTCCTCGGACACGCGCGCAGCGCGCTCGAGCAGGCGGGAGTGCAGATAGAACACGTCGCCCGGATAGGCTTCGCGACCCGGCGGGCGCTTGAGCAGCAGCGAGATCTGGCGGTAGGCCACGGCCTGCTTGGACAGATCGTCGTACACGATCAGCGCATCTTCGCCGCGGTCCATGAAGTACTCGCCCATGGTGCAGCCGGCATACGGGCTGATGTACTGCATCGCGGCCGATTCGGACGCGGTCGCAGCCACCACCACGGTGTGTGCCAGCGCGCCGTTCTCTTCGAGCTTGCGCACGATGTTGGCAACGGTCGAGGCCTTCTGGCCGATCGCCACGTACACGCACTTGATGCCGGTGCCCTTCTGGTTGATCACCGCATCGATCGCCAGCGCGGTCTTGCCGGTCTGACGGTCGCCGATGACCAGCTCACGCTGGCCGCGGCCGATCGGGATCATCGCATCGACCGACTTGTAACCGGTCTGCACCGGCTGGTCGACCGACTTGCGCCAGATCACGCCGGGCGCAACGCGCTCCACCGGTGCGGTCTGGGTCGCGCCCAGCGGGCCCTTGCCGTCGATAGGCTCGCCCAGTGCGTTGACCACGCGACCGAGCAGCTCCGGACCCACCGGCACTTCCAGGATGCGGCCGGTGGTCTTGGCCACGTCGCCTTCGCGCAGGTTCTCGTAGTCGCCCAGCACCACGGCGCCGACCGAATCGCGCTCCAGGTTCAGCGCAAGCGCGAAGGTGTTGTTGGGCAGTTCGATCATTTCGCCCTGCATCACGTCGGCCAGGCCGAAGATGCGCACGATGCCATCGGACACGCTGGTCACGGAGCCTTCGTTGCGCGACTCCGCGGACAGCTTGACCGTCTCGATGCGGGTCTTGATCAGGTCGCTGATTTCGGAGGGGTTGAGCGTGGTTGCCATCGTTCAGTCCTAGGTGCCGGCCGCGAGGGCCATGCGTTTATGTGAATTCAGTGGGCGAGCGAGCTTTGCAGACGCGCGAGCTTGCCCTTCAGCGAGCCGTCGATGACCACGTCGCCGGTGTCGATCACCGCGCCGCCGATCAACGAAGCATCCACCGCGGTGGTGATGTCCACCTCGCGGCCAAAACGCTTCTTCAGCGCAGCAGCGATCGTGTCCAGCTCAGTCGCGGTCATTTCAGTTGCCGAGGTCACCGTCGCCTTGACGACATGTTCGGCCTCGGCGCGCAGCTGTTCGTACAAGCCTGCGATTTCCGGCAGCACCGACAAACGCTGCGCATCGGCCAGCAGGCCAAGAAAACGCAGATAGTCTTCGCTCGCCGTTGGCGGCGCCAGCAACGTCACTGCCTGTTCCTGGCGCAAGGCCGGGTTGAGCAGCAATGCAGCCACGCGCGGGTCGCCGGCCACCTGCGCCGAGAACGCCAGCGCATCGGACCAGAGTGCGAAGGTACCGCCCTCACGCGCGATCGCAAACGCGGCACGGCCGTAGGGACGGGCAAGTGTGAGGGCCTGGCTCATCGATTAAATCTCCGCCGCCAGCTCGTCGAGCAGCGCCTTGTGGGCGTTGGCATCGATTTCGCGCTTGAGCAGCTTCTCGGCACCGCTGACCGCCAGCACCGAGATCTGCTTGCGCAGTTCTTCGCGGGCACGGGTGGCAGATGCGTCGATTTCGGTCTGCGCCAGATCCTTCTGACGGTTGGCTTCGGCAATTGCCTCGTGCTTGGCCGCTTCGATGATCTGGTTGGCGCGCGCATGGGCCTGATCGATGATCTCGTTGGCCTTGGTGCGTGCGTCCTTCAGTGCTTCGTTGACCTTTTCCTGCGCCTGCGCCAGATCCTTCTGACTACGATCGGCCGCAGCCAGACCTTCAGCGATCTTTTGCTGACGCTCTTCGATCGCCTGCAGCAGCGGCGGCCAGATTTTGGTCGCTACGATCCAGATCAGACCGGCGAAGGCCAGCGCCTGGGCAAAGATGGTAAGGGTGATGTCCATGGGTCGCTCAATCGCTCTTTAGGGGTGAAAGCGCCGCCGCATGGCGACGCTTTCCGACCTTCATCCGCGGAGACAACCGCACGCGGTTGCCTCCACATCCTGCTACCGCTGGATCAGCCGGCAGCCTGCGACAGACGCTCGATGAACACCTGGGCCAGCGGGTTGGCGAAGGCGAACAGCAGGCCGACAGCGACGCTGATGATGAACGCGGCGTCGATCAGGCCAGCGGTGATGAACATGCGGACCTGCAGCACCGGGATCAGTTCCGGCTGGCGCGCGGCAGATTCCAGGAACTTGCCAGCCATGATGGCCAGACCGAGGCCGGCACCCAGCGCGGCCAGGCCGATCATGATGCCGACGGCGAGGACGGTGGAGCTCTGGACTTGAGCGAGGTTGGTCAGGACGGCGAGGTACATGGTGATCTCCGAACGAAAGTTTCTAAGGGTGATGGATGAATCGGGATGAAGCAGATGAAGGGTGCAGCAAACTCAGTGACTGTCTTCGGCAAGGCTCAGATACACGATCGACAGCATCATGAAAATGAAGGCCTGCAGCGGAATCACCAACAGGTGGAACAGCATCCAGCCGAGGCCGAATACGCCGCCAGCAACCATGCCGGCGATGCCCGCACCGCCCAGCACCCAGATCAGCAGGAAAACGATCTCGCCGCCGAACATGTTGCCGAACAGTCGCATCGCCAACGAAATCGGCTTGCTCAGCCACTCGACGATGTTCAAAAGCAGGTTGAACGGCATCATCCACTTGCCGAACGGCGCCGTCAGGAATTCCTTGGTCATGCCGCCCACGCCCTTGGAGCGCAGCGAGAAGAAGATCATCAGGAAGAACACGCTGATCGACATGCCCAAGGTGGCATTGACGTCGGCGGTCGGCACCGGCTTCCAGGCGTGGATGCCTGCCCAGCCCAGCGGGATGGCAATGAAGTCGGCCGGGATCATCTTGATGAGATTCATCAACAGGATCCAGAAGAAGATCGTGATCGCGATCGGGGTCACCAACTTGCTGGTGCCGTGGTAGGTGTCCTTGGCCTGCCGGTCGACGAACTCCAGGCAGATTTCCACGAACGCCTGCCACTTGCCGGGCACGCCGGCGGTGGCATTGCGGGTCGCCGTCCAGAAGCCGACGACCATCACCAGGCCCATCAACACGGCCATGACCAGGGTGTCGACGTGAATGGTCCAAAACGTACCGCCACCCTCGCGAACCGGATAGATCAGGTTCTGCAAGTGATGCTGGATATAGGAGGTAGGTGTTGCTGCCTCGCCCGCCATGTGTCCGGAGCCCTTTAAGTTCGAATCAACGCCTGGCCAGAGCCAGAACCTGAAAAATCAGCCCGATGGCGATACCCGCCAACAAAGCCAGAGGAGGCAGCCGCCACAGGCCGAAGCCGAGCGCCAGCGCCACGAAAACCAATACCCACTTCAACACCATCGCCAGGATCAACCGGACCATGGCAATACCTGCCGCCTGGATCCCGCCCCCTAGCGCGGTCCGTGCTGCGACCCAGCCGCCCAGCACCGTCGCAAATCCGGTCAACGCCAGACCGGCAGCGTAACGGGGACCGACCAACAGCAACCCCAGACTGGTTATAGCTACAGCGGCAAGCGGATATACCGCAGCGCGCAGCATCAACCGCCGACCCGCGTCAACGGAGTTCAGCACTACGGTTACCTTACGTGTGAATGAGTGGGAAGCGCAGATGCGCCTCGTCGAGCCGCGAAAGTATAGCAATGGGACAAATTGCGAGACAACCGGCAGAAGTCACTGGCTGCTGCGGCGCACCATACAGGTGCTGCGGCAACGGGTGGGAACTTTGCCACAAACAGACGGTCATAACCTACGAGGCCTGCACATCCTCGTCGAAAGGTACTGCCGCAGGCTGCGTCCAGGGGCCCTGGGAGACCGGGGCTCCTGCTTTTTACGCATTTTGTCGCACCCTGCGACCTTCCCATCGGCGGTCCAATCGACGCGTTCCTGGCGCGATACCAGCCTCGCCGTTTCGTTATTGGCGCCTCGATTGCGCGGCGCACGACGAAAGTCGAACTGCCCGCGGCACCGGACCGTTTTGTCCGATTGCTATTTCGGCCTTCACATCGAATCGACAGCTCGTTCACTTGTGAACGACACCATTTTATCGATAGTGCGCGCCACAGGTCGGTTGCCTGCCTCTCTTAGAACTATGGAGCTCCCCATGAAACACCTTCTCGCACTGGTCATCCCGTGCGTACTGGCTGCCGCTTACGCCGCGCCTGCCCATGCAGAAGACACCGATGATCGCTTCCAGATTCGTCTCGGTGCGATGAACGTCGACAACGACAACACCATCCGTGGCAACACGCTGGTGGCAGGCAACAATGTGTCGGTCAATGAAGATTTCAAGCTCGGCGGCAAGGAATGGGAGCCACGTGTCGATGGCGTGTTCCGCATCAGCACCCGGCAGCGCCTGATCTTCGATTACTTCAAGTACGACAAGGATCGCCGCGAGACCCTGACCCAGGATCTGAGCGGCGGCGGCATCACCGTGCCGACGGGCAGCTTCATCAAGGGTGAGCTGAAGTATCAGGTCGCCACCCTGGTGTACGACTACTCGGTCATCGATTCGCCGGAATTCAGCCTGGGCCTGCAGCTCGGTGCCGAATACGCCAAGGTCGAAGCCAACGCATACGCCGACCTGGGCAGCGTCTTCAGTGGCGACGTGCTGGACGAAAGCGAAGACGGCGTTGCGCCGGTAGTCGGCATCCGCTTCACCGCACGTCCGAGCGAGCATTGGCTGTTCAACGTGCAGGGTCAGTACCTCAATACCAGCTGGGGCAACTTCGACGATTACAAAGGCGACCTGAGCCGCGCCAACGCGATTGCCGAATACCGCTTCACCAAGAACTTCGGCATGTTCGCCGGCTACGACTGGTTCAAGCTCGATGTCGACCAGCGCGGCAGCGATGGCCTGATCGGTTTGAAGCAGGAGTTCAAGGGCCCGGTTGCAGGCGTGACGTTCGCGTTCTGAGTTGCAGAGACCGTCTGAACCAAAAGGCCCGCTTTTTGCGGGCCTTTTGCGTTTTTTCCATGTACCGAATGCGCCGCTATGGCGTTGGGCAGAGGTGCGCGGCGAAGCACACATAATCGGCCAACGGCGTCTCACCCAAGCTGGCGCGCCGCACATCCACCTGGTCTGGATCCTCGATGGCCTGGGCATCCAACGGCCTTGCAGCGCGATCAACAGCATGCCCAAACGACGACGCCCCGCGCAAGGCGGGGCGTCGTTGGCAGCGCCGCGTGTGCGGTGCTTACTTCTTCTTCGGGATGTACAGGTCGGTGATGGTGCCGTCGTACACTTCGGCGGCCATGCCGACCGATTCGCTCAGGGTCGGATGCGCGTGAATGGTGTGGCCGATGTCTTCGGCCTCCGCGCCCATTTCGATGGCAAGACCAATTTCGGCCAGCAGGTCACCGGCATGCACGCCGACGATGGCACCACCGATCACGCGATGCGTTTCTTCATCGAAGATCAGCTTGGTGAAGCCCTCGGTGCGGCCGATGCCGATTGCGCGACCACTGGCGGCCCACGGGAACTTGGCCACGCCAACCTTCAGGCCCTTGGCCTTGGCTTCCGTTTCGGTGACGCCAACCCAGGCGATTTCCGGGTTGGTGTAGGCAACCGACGGAATCACCCGCGCCACCCATTCCTTCTTCTCGCCGGCAGCCACTTCGGCGGCCAGCTTGCCTTCGTGGGTGGCCTTGTGTGCCAGCATCGGGTTACCGACGATGTCGCCGATGGCGAAGATATGCGGCACGTTGGTGCGCATCTGCCGATCGGCCGGGATGAAGCCGCGCTCGGTGACGGTGACGCCGGCCTTGTCGGCGCCGATCTTCTTGCCGTTGGGCGTGCGGCCCACAGCGACCAGCACGCGATCGTAGGCGGTTGCCTGCAGACCCGGCTTTTCGCCTTCGGTCGCGGCTTCAAACGACACCGTGATGCCGCTGGCGTCGGCCTTGACGTCGGTGGCCTTGGTCTTGAGATGGACTTCCACGCCTTGCTTCTTCAGGCGGTCGGCCAGCGGCTTGACCAGGTCCTTGTCGGCGCCCGGCATCAGCTGGTCCATGAACTCGACCACGGTGACCTTGCTGCCCAGCGCGCTGTACACCGTGGCCATTTCCAGGCCGATGATGCCGCCGCCGACTACCAGCAGGGTCTTGGGGATGTCGTGCAGCTCCAGCGCGTCGGTGGAGTCCATCACGCGCTTGTCGTCCCACGGGAAGTTGGGCAGCTTCACCGCTTGCGAGCCGGCGGCGATGATGCAGTGCTCGAAGCGCAGCAGCTGGGTCTTGCCGTCGTCGCCGACGATCTCCAGCTCGTTGGGCGAGACGAAGCTTGCCACACCGGTGACGGTGCGCACCTTGCGTTGCTTGGCCATGCTGGCCAGGCCGCCGGTGAGCTTGCCGACCACTTTTTCCTTGTACTCGCGCAGCTTGTCCAGGGTGATCTTGGGCTGGCCGAAGTCCACGCCGAAATCGCCGGCATGGGCCACTTCATCGATCACCGCGGCGGCATGCAGCAGCGCCTTGGACGGGATGCAGCCGACATTGAGGCAGACCCCGCCCAGGCTGGCGTAGCGCTCGATCAGCACGGTGTCCAGGCCGAGGTCGGCGGCGCGGAACGCGGCGGTGTAGCCGCCGGGGCCGGCGCCGAGCACCACCATCTTGCATTCGATATCGGCCGGCTTGCCACTGGCCAGCGCCGGCTTGGACGGCGCCGGTTCGGCCGGGGCACGATGCGACGGCGTCACCGGCGGCTTGCTGCCTGGCGCGGCGGCCGGTGCAGCCGCCGCCGGCGCAGGCTTGGTGTCGGCCTTGGCGGGCGCAGCCGGTGCGGCGGCCTCGCCGTCGGTTTCCAGCAGCAGCACGACCGCCCCTTCGGACAGGTTGTCGCCGACCTTGATCTTGAGTTCCTTGACCACGCCCGCAGCCGAGGACGGCACTTCCAGCGTGGCCTTGTCCGATTCCAGCGTTACCAGGCCCTGATCCTTGACCACGCTGTCGCCGACGGCGACCAGCACTTCGATGACGGGAACATCGCTGTAATCGCCGATGTTGGGAACCTTGATTTCAATGACCGCCATTTGCTTCTCCTGTGGCTCAACCGGCCGTGCCGGCAAGCGTCTGCTGGAGTTCATCCAGCGACGATTCGATTTGGGTCCAGCGCTTGTCGCGCTTCTTTTCCTTGCCTTCGCTGGCTTCGATCAGCAGCGCGGCCTGCTGCAGCAGCAACTCGCCGGCACCGCAGCTTGGACGCGCGCCGCTGTAGCGCACGCCATCGACCTGGAACGACAGCACCTCGCCCTCGCTCACCGGCGCGGTGCGACCGGTCGGTGCAAGCTGGGTCAATGCAGCGGTCCAGTTGCTGACCAGGCGTTTTGCCAACGCCGCCGGAATCGGAATCTCCACCGTTTCCGGGGTCTGCTCGGTGCGGAACTGCACGCTGCCGCGATCGCTCTGGCTGACCCAGCTGTAGACGCGCTCGTCGGCGCGGCTATGCCGCAGGGTCCAGTCGGCGGCGCCGTCCTTGCCCGGCAGCAGCGACACGCCGCTTTCGACACCGCGGGTGGGCAGTGTCAATAGCGACAAGCTCGGCTTGGTAGCGCCGTCGAGCAGCGTGGTCACCGCGGTGCCGTAGTTACCCACCGCCGGCGGCCAGCCGCGCCCGAGCGTGCTTTCGCATTCGCGCGCTGCCGCAACTGTCCACGGCAGCACGCCCAGCAGGGCGATCGTCAGCAGCGCCGCTCTCACAGCAGGACGCGTCGCATGTCGGCCAGCACCTGGCTGAGGTAGGTGGTGAAGCGTGCGGCCAGCGCGCCGTCGATGACGCGGTGGTCGTAGCTCAACGACAACGGCAGCATCAACTTGGGCGCGAAGTCCTTGCCGTTCCACACCGGCTGGATCGCCGACTTGGACACACCCAGGATCGCCACTTCCGGTGCATTGATGATCGGCGTGAATGCCGTGCCACCGATGCCGCCGAGCGAGCTGATCGAAAAGCAGCCGCCGCTCATGTCGGCCGGGCCCAGCTTGCCGTCACGCGCCTTCTTGGCCAGCTCGCCGCTTTCCTGCGCGATCTGCAGCACGCCCTTCTTGTCGACGTCGCGGATCACCGGCACGACCAGGCCGTTCGGGGTGTCGGCGGCAAAGCCGATGTTGATGTACTTCTTCAGCGTGAGGTTTTCGCCGGCCGCATCGAGCGAGGCGTTGAACTCGGGGAATTTCTTCAACCCCGCGGCGCTGGCCTTGACCAGGAAGGCGAGCATGGTCAGCTTGATGCCGGCCTTCTCATTTTCCTTGTTCAGCGCCACGCGCAGGGCTTCCAGGTCGGTGATGTCGGCCGATTCGAACTGGGTGACGTGCGGAATCATCGCCCAGTTGCGTGCCAGGTTGGCACCGGAAATCTTCTTGATGCGCGACAGCGGCTGGGTTTCGGTCTCGCCGAACTTGCTGAAGTCCACCTTCGGCCAGGCCAGCAGGTTCAACCCGTTGCCGCCGCCGGCCGGCGCAGCACCGGCTGCGGCAGGCGCGCCGCCGCTGAGTGCGGCCTTGACGAAGCGCTGCACGTCTTCGCGGGTGATGCGGCCGCCCTTTTCGCTGCCCTTGAGCTGGTTCAGATCCACGCCCAGCTCGCGTGCGAACACGCGCACCACCGGGCTGGCGTAGGCCACCTTGGAAGGCAGCACGCTGTCGGCGTCGAAGGTCACCGGCGGGCTGGACGGGTTGCCGGCCGACGGCTGGCCGCCCTGTGCAGGCTGCGACGCCTCGCTGGAGCGCGCGCCCTGTACCTGCGCGATCTCGCGCTGGGCCAGCTTGTCCGGTACCGCAGACACCGCGACCGGCTCGACCTTGCCCGCCGTTTCGGCGGTCTCGGTGGTGGGCTTGGCCGGGGACTGGGCCGCACCGGCACCGCCATCGCTGGCAGCAATGATCGCGACCACATTGCCCCGCGAGAGCGTGTCGCCGACCTTGACCTTGAGTTCCTTGACCACACCGGCGGCCGAGGACGGCACTTCCATCGTGGCCTTGTCCGACTCCAGCGTGACCAGGCTCTGGTCCTTGGCGACGGTATCGCCGACGGCGACCAGCACTTCGATCACCGGGATGTCAGTGTAATCACCGATATCGGGCACAAGCGCCTCGACCAGGCCGCCTTCCGAGGATGCGGCAGGCGCAGCCGGCTCGGCCTTGGCGGCCGGCGCCGGCGCCGGGGCGGCAGCGGGCGCGGCCTTGGCCGGAGCAGCGGGCGCAGCAGCAGGTGCCGCGGCGGTCTCGGCGCCGGCATCGGCCACTTCGATCAATGCGACCAGCGCGCCCTGCGACAGCGAATCGCCGACCTTGACCTTGATCTCCTTGACCACGCCGGACACCGACGAGGGCACTTCCATCGTGGCCTTGTCCGATTCCAGCGTGACCAGGCTCTGGTCCTTGCTGACCGTATCGCCGACCGACACCAGCACCTCGATTACCGGGACATCGCTGTAGTCACCGATATCGGGGACAAGTGCTTCCTTGATTTCGGCCATACGGGGAACTCCGGCAACAGAATGGGGAAACCCCTATTGTGGCCGGCTGCGGGCCGCAGCGCCAACCATTGCCGTGGAAAAAGTCGCGCATCGGGTGGGATGCAGCGTTTGCGCACGCACGCGCTGGATCATTTCGAGGCGCGTCGATCCACCCGCAACAGTTGCAGTGGCTCGCCCGAGGGCAAACGATACGCCAGCGCATTGTCCAAGCCATCGAGCGCTTCCACCCGCTCGCACAGTTGCTGCGCGCGCGGCCGCAATGCACGTGCCTGCGGCTCGATCAGGCGCTCGATGCGCGCTTCCACGCCATCCAGCGACCGCAGCTGCACATCGTTACCGGTCAGTGCCGACTGCACCGCACCGGCGACGACATCGCCGATCAGTTGCGGCAACAGCTCGGCCACCATCGCGCCGATGTCGTCATCAATATCGATCGTGGTGAGCTGGCTTTTGCTGAAGCTCTGCTTCAAGCGGGTATCGATCTTCTCGCGCACGTTCGCCATCTGGGTGCGGGTGGCCTCCGGGGTGCGGCTGAAACCGGCCGCCACTTCGCCCAGCGCGGTGACGGCGATGTCGGCGGCTTCGCGCCCGACCTCCTGCGCCAGCGGTACCACGTCGCGGGTCTGCCGCTCGAACTGGATCAAGCGGGCGCGATCGTCCGCGCTCAGCGCGACCCAGCGGTCGTCGACGAACAACGCGCCCTGGCGCATCACCAGGCGCTGCGGCGTGCCCGATTCGCGGATCAGGATCAGGCTGCGCGAGTTGAGCGTGAGGTCGTAGTCGCTGCTGACTTCGCAGTGCAGGTCTTCGGCCGCTGCCGCGTCCACGACACCGAACATGCCTGCTAGCAGCCCTAGCGCCATCATCAATCCGTGCTTGCTCGTCATCGCGCTGCTCCGTTGTGCATTGGGTGCAGCATGCCCGCGCGTGCCGGGCGCGTGCCTGTGCCGGACGCTGGCATGACTTCTGGCCGATAGCGGTGCCGCAGCCGGTCAAATTGGCGCTGCAGTTGGTATGCGCGTTGGTTCAAGCCGCTAAAACGCGTGCACATCGCTCGACTGGCATCATGCGCCTCGCTCGTGTCTCGATCATGGGCATGTCTTCGATCACGACGTCGATGCATGCCTGGCCAACGTCGCTAGTCCAAGGCATCGCGCAACGGCTGCCAGGCGTCGCACAACAGCTGCAGCGACCACGCTGCGTTGGCCGGACTGGTGGACGGCAACGCCCACACCGGCACTGACTGCAACTGCGTAGGCAACAGCGGTTGCACGTGCCGACGCCACGCCTGCGCCGCAGCGGCACCATTGCAGGCCACCGCGCGCAGCTGCGGCAGCGTCGCCAGGCGCGCCGCCAACGGATTGACCACGATGCTGCTGGCGACGATGGCCGTATCCAGGCTCCCGCGCCGTTCGCATTGGCCGATCACATCCCACAAGCCGATGCCGCAGTGCGCCAACGCCCCCAGACGTTCGGCATACGCAGCGCTTGCATCGATACCCAGCAAAACCTGCATCAACGGCCAGAACCGATTGCGTGGGTGCGCGTAGTACATCGCCGCGTCCAGCGAGGCGTTGCCGGGCATCGAACCGAGCACCAAGACACGGCAATCGCCAGGAATGTGCGCTGGCAGGCCTTGCAACACGTCGTTTTTCGTCACGGCGATCGCACCTGGGTGAATGTCTTTTTCAGCTTGCATGTCGCAACCACGGCCTTCTTCGGAAACTTGCTGAACAAACGAAATTTTAGCGAGCTGCGGGTGGGCGTGGATTCAGATTTTCAGGAATAGCTTTGGCGCGGCCCACTCCACGGGCCCAACAAGAACACGAGGAGACCCCCAATGCGTTCCATTTCCATCCTGAGCCTGGCTGCTGTATCCGCACTTGCGTTTGCGCCGTCTGCATTTGCACAAGACACCACCTACACCGGTGACACCTCCTCGGCTTCCACCAGCGCCGATAGCGCCTCTGGCAAGCATTGGGCAGTGGTCGGCGGTGTGGCCCTGATCAAGCCGAAGAACGACCCGGCTCCGGGCCTGGACGTCGATGGCGGCCCGGCGCCGACGCTGAGCGCCAGCTACTACATCAACGACAACTGGGCAGTTGAACTGTGGGGCGCAGCCGACAAGTTCAACCACCGCGTCAACGCCGATGGCGTGGGCAAGGTCGGTACCGTTGAGCAGCAGCCGATCGCCATCAGCGGCCAGTACCACTTCGGCCAGGCCGATAACGTGTTCCGTCCGTTCGTGGGCGTGGGCTACTACGAGTCGAACTTCAGCAACGAGAAGATCGACGCAGCCTCGGCCAGCGGCCAGCACGTGGGCCTGGACACCGCCAAGGGTGTCATCGGCACCGTCGGCGTGGACATGAACATCAACTCCACCTGGTTCGCACGTGCCGACGCCCGCTACATGCGTTCGCGTCCGGAACTGCGCGAAGGCGGCCAGGGCACCGGCAGCGAACTGGAACTCGATCCGTGGACCGTCGGCTTCGGTGTCGGCGCGCGCTTCTAAGCAAGTTCGACCAAGCGTGAGTGTCAGTTGAAGAAAAACGGGCCGCAAGGCCCGTTTTTTTATGCGCGGAAATCGTGGCGCTCTATCGATTTCGGAGCGCTAGATCGCGCGAGCTGTGTGCGAACGCTGCGCGTGATAGGCGGCCCACCCGCGCCACTCCCAACTCCTACTCCGTACCAGTGTTAGTGCCGGTGCCGGTGCCGTGCCGGTGCCAGCGAAGCATCGAGATGCGCTCACGTGCAGGCGCCAGCTCAACGCCAGTAAACGCTGCCGCGCAGGCGCGCACTGCGCCAACGCCACCACAGCAAGGTGGCATACGCGAGTGCATAACCGAGCAATACGCCGGCCGCGCCCAGCAAACTCGCATGACTGAGCCAGCCTTCCGTGGGCCAGGCCACACCCTGCCAGGCGCTGCGCCAGCCCTGCACCATGCCGGCGATGACGCGTACCACCACCAACGCCGTCACTGCGAGCACCAGCCACAGATTGGGCCGGTAAAACAGGCCCTGCTGGGTACGTTCGAAGCGGGTCAACCGCAATGCCAGCAGACCCAAGGCCAGCCCGCAGGCCCAGCCGAATGCGGCGTGGCTGATCGCGCCGGGCCAGAACGCCGCAGCAACCAGCGCGAAAATGACGAACAACACGTTGGAGAGCGCAGCCGAGGCCAGATTGATCATCAACAACCAGCCACGCGCCTGTCGCCGCGCAGTACCGACACGGAAGCGCTGCACCAGCGACAACGGAAACAGCACCGCGAACACCGCCAGAGCGATGATCACGGCCAGCGGAATAGCGAGGAGAAGTGGCATCAGATACTCAGTTGCGGCGAACGGTGGTTAGCAAAACATCGCGGGCGCACGTCAGGCGGATGTGACGGCGCGCCTAGAACCGCAGTGCACGCGGAATGTGTGCCGCGACGGGTACCGATCGCACCCGCCTGGCCACTGCACAGCTGTCTTGATGGCCGCTCTTAGAACGCCGGCAACACCGCGCCTTTGTACTTCTGCTCGATGAAGGCCTTCACTTCGGGGCTGGTCAAGGCCTTGGCGAGCTTCTGCACGCGCGCATCGTCCTTGTTGTCCGGGCGGGCTACCAGGAAGTTCACGTACGGCGAGTCCTTGCTTTCGATCGCCAGCGCATCGCGGGTCGGATTGAGCCCGGCGTCGAGTGCGTAGTTGGTGTTGATCAGCGCCAGATCGACCTGGTCGAGCACACGCGGCAGCATTGCCGAATCGAGCTCGCGGAACTTCAGCTGCTTGGGGTTCTCGACGATGTCGCGCTGGCTGGACAACGCGTTGCTGGGATCCTTGAGTTTGATCACGCCGGCCTTGTCGAGCAGGATCAGCGCGCGGCTGTTGTTGCTAGGGTCGTTGGGGATCACCACGTCCGCGCCGGTGGGCAGTTCGGCCAGCGTCTTGAACCGGCGCGAATAGGCACCGAACGGTTCGATATGTACGCCGACCACGGTCACCAGCTGGCTCTTGCGGTCGCGGTTGTAGGCGTCCAGATACGGCTCGGTCTGGAAGTAATTGACGTCGATCTGCTTCTGCACGACCTGGTCGTTGGGCTGCACGTAGTCGTTGAACACGCGCACGTCCAGCTTGACGCCCTGCTTGGCCAGCAGCGGTTCGACCACCTCCAGGATTTCGGCATGCGGCACTGCAGTGGCGGCCACGGTGAGCGTGTCACCGCCGCTGCTGCCACCGTTACCGCCGCAGGAGGCCAACGCCAGCGTGGCCGCAGCCAGGAGGGAACGAAACGCGAATGTGCTCATGTAGGGATCCGTGGGAGGAGGAATGCGGCACTGCCGCAAGAGGTAAACCTAGCAGACCGCGGGTGCAGCGGCGATTCGCAAGCCCATGTTTCGTGCGTGACCCTCCGCGCCACGCGGCACCCGGTCGCAGCCGACCTCAGCGCCGGCTGTAACGCGCCACCAGCCGGTCGCCCAGCATCTGCAACAACTGCACCAGCACCAGCAGGGCGATCACGGTGACCAGCGCGACATCCGAATGCGAGCGCAAATAGCCTTCGCGATAGGCCACATCGCCCAGGCCGCCCGAGCCGATCGCACCGCCCATCGCAGTGAAGCCGATCAGCGCGATGGTGGTCACGGTGGCACCGGCAATCAGCCCCGGGCGCGCTTCGGGCAGCAACACACGAAATACCAGTTGCCACGTGGTGGCGCCCATCGCCTGGCTGGCTTCGATAATGCCGCGGTCCACCTCGCGCAAGGCGGTTTCCACCAGCCGCGCGTAGAACGGTGCAGCGCCGACCACCAACGGCAGGATCGCGCCGCGCACGCCCAGCGAGGTGCCCATCAACATCAGCGTGAGCGGAATCATCGCAATCATCAGGATGATGAAAGGCACCGAGCGCAGCAGATTGATCAGCGCCGCGAGTGCGCCGTACAGCACCGGGCGGCGGCGTAGTTGGGGCGCGCCGCACAGGAACAGCGCGACGCCCAGCGGCAGGCCGATCAACAACGTCAGCGGCAGCGCGCCGGCCAGCATCAGCAAGGTGTCGAGCGTGGCCTGGCCGATATCGCCCCACTTGCCGGCATCGAGATTGCGGAAGAACCCATTGGCAGTGGCGATCAACAGAGTCATACGCGCAGATCCTCCACTTGCACACCGGCCGCGACGAAGCCGGCACGTGCCGCGTTATGGTCGCCGCCGGTCAAGGCGACGATGAGCTGGCCGTACGGGGTGTCCTTGATGCGGTCCACGCGCCCGGACAGGATGTTGTAGTCCACGCCTGTCTCGCGCGCGATGCGGCCCAGCACCGGTTCGTAGGTGCCGTTGCCCAGGAAGGTCAGCCGCACGATGCGCCCGCCCACCGCAGCGAAGTCGCGATGCAGCTCGGCTTCGTCCACGTGCTCGGCTTCGGAGACGAAGCGCCGGGTGGTGGCGTGCTGCGGATGCAGGAACACCTCGGTCACCGGGCCGGTTTCGACCAGCTTGCCGGCGTCCAGCACTGCCACGCGGTCGCAGACGCGGCGGATCACGTCCATCTCATGGGTGATCAGCACGATGGTCAGGCCCAGCTCGCGGTTGATCTGCGCCAGCAGTTGCAGCACCGAGGCGGTGGTCTGCGGATCCAGCGCGCTGGTGGCCTCATCGCACAGCAGGATCTGCGGCCGGGTGGCCAACGCGCGCGCAATACCGACGCGCTGCTTCTGCCCGCCGGACAACTGCGCCGGGTACTTGTTGGCGTGCTGTTCCAGCCCCACCCGCGCCAGCAACTCGGCCACACGCGTATCGACCTCGGCGCGCGGGGTGCCGGCAAGTTCCAGCGGAAACGCCACATTGCCGGCCACGGTGCGCAAAGACAGCAGGTTGAAGTGCTGGAAGATCATGCCGATACGGCGGCGCAGCGTGCGCAGGCCCTGGCTGTCCAGCGCGGTGACGTCCTCGTCGCCGATCAGCAGGCGCCCGCCGCTGGGTTCTTCCAGCCGGTTGATCAGCCGGATCAACGTGGATTTGCCGGCGCCGGAATGGCCGATGATGCCGAACACTTCGCCGGGGCCGATCCGCAGATCGAGCGGGTGCAGCGCCACGATCTGGCGACCGTCAACGGAATAAGACTTGTGCAGGCGCTGAAACTGGATCACCGCGCGTGGCCGATTGGGGGGCCGTGAAGCCTACCAGTCAATGTTTGCGGACGATATTCCATTGAGTTCTAAGGTGGGGATTTGGGAGTCGGGATTGGGGATTCGTAACAGCCAAAGCGCCTTGCCGTTGCTCTAGCCAATCCCCAATCCCCAATCCCCAATCCCGACTCCCCAATCACGGCTTATCCAACGACATCGGCCGATCCGCCTTGCGAATCCGCTCCCGCCGCAACAAATACAGCCCGCTGGCGACGATGATGCCGGCGCCGGTCCAGGTCCAGTTGTCTGGCAGGGTCTGCCACAGCAGCCAATCCCAGCCGATCACCCAGACCAGGCCGGTGTATTCCAGCGGCGCGATCATCGAGGCCTCGCCGCGCAGGAAGGCCTGGGTCAGCGCAATCTGCCCCAGAGCCCCGGCCAGGCCCATGCCGGCGATCAACCAGGCGTGTTCGCCCCGCAACGGCACCCAGCCGGGGATCGCCAGCAGGCCGGCACCGATCGCCATGAACAGCAGAAACCACACCACCATCGCCTGAGGGGTATCGGTACGCGTCAGCAAGCTCACGGTGATGGCCGCGATGGCGTAGGCAGTAGCGGCCAGCAGCACCATCAGGCCGGGCAGCGAGATCAGCCCGTCCACCCCGGGGCGCAGCACCAAGATGACGCCGACCAGGCCAATGCCAATCGCGGTCCAGCGCCGCGGGCCCACATGCTCACCCAGCAACGGCACCGATAGCGCCGCCACCAGCAACGGCGCCACGAAATACAGCGTGTAGGCGGTGGACAGCGGCATGCGCTTCAAGCCGTAGACGAAGCAGCCGATCATCACCATGCCCAGCACCCCGCGCAGCAGATGCAGCCCCCAGCGCACCGGCACGATCGAACGCGGCCCGGCGGTGGCGAACACCCACACCAGTACGAACGGAAGCGAGGCGGCGGCGCGCAACAAGGTGACCTGCAGCGGTGGGTAATGCGCCGACAACAGCTTCATGCCCGCATCCATCAGCGAGAAGCAGGCCACGGCGGCCACCATCCAGGTGATGGCGGGAAGCGGAGAACGGGTGTTGGGCATGACGCATTATCGCTACGCCTGCGCACCGACCGCCAACCCCCGTCTCGACAGTACGCACGACGCGATGCCCTAGAATGGCGGCTGTTTTCAGATAGCAGGAGCTTTGCATGCCTTCCTTCGACGTGATCTCCGAAGTCGACAAGCACGAACTGACCAATGCGGTGGATCAGGCCAATCGTGAGCTGGATACGCGCTTCGATTTCAAGGGCGTGGAGGCCAGGTTCGAGCTGGAAGACGACAAGGTGATCAACCAGTCCGCGCCCAGCGATTTCCAGGTCAAGCAGATGACCGACATCCTGCGCGCACGCCTGCTGGCACGCGGCATCGACGTGCGTTGCCTGGAGTTCGGCGATATGGAAACCAATCTGGCCGGTGCGCGCCAGAAGGTCACCGTCAAGCAGGGCATCGAGCAGAAGCAGGCCAAGCAGCTGGTGGCCAAATTGAAGGAAGCCAAGCTCAAGGTGGAAGCGCAGATCAATGGCGACAAGCTGCGTGTGAGCGGCAAGAAGCGCGACGATCTGCAGGATGCGATGGCGCTGCTGAAGAAGGCCGATTTCGAGCTTCCGCTGCAGTTCGATAATTTCCGCGACTGAGCTAACCATCGACAGCACCGACCTCAAGCCTGGCAACGCCGCACGCTGCCACTGGCAACATGCGGCGCAGACACGCACGCCGCTGGCGCTGCTGTACCTGCACGGCTTCACCGCCAGCCCGGGCGAAGCCGGCGCACTGCCCGAACAGATGGCCGATGCGTTGGGCGCCAACCTGTACGTGCATCGTTGGCCTGGCCATGGATGCAGCGCAGCCGACGCGATGCAAGGACTCACGACTGCCGCGTTGCAGGCATCGGCACTGCAAGCATTGGCGCAGGCGCAGCGGATGGGCGAGCGCGTGGCGATCGTTGGCTCGTCCATGGGCGGCACGCTGGGTTTATGGCTTGCGGCGCAACAGCCCGACGCGGTGGCTGCGGTCGTCGCATGGTCGCCCGGCATCCGGCCTGCAGACCCTGCACTGCTCGATCAGGTCTGCGCGGCGCAGGCGCCATTGACCGATCCACGCCCGCGCAACGCCGCATCCTTGGCGTTCTGGTCGAACATCATCCACCCGGATGGATTCCGCGCGCTGCGCAGTCTGTTCGCGAGCATGGCCGCCGATCCTCCGTGGTCGCGCGTGCGCTGCCCGGTGTTTGTGGGCCACTACCGCGCGGCCAACGGCGACGAAGATCCAACCGCCTCGGTGCCGGCGATGCTGGACATGTTCGATGCGCTCGGCACCGCGGCAAGCCGCAAACAGGCGATGGCATTCGACACCGGCGCGCATGCGATCGGCTCGCCGCACAAGACCCCGCATGCCGATGCGGCTGCACAGGCATCGATCGCATTTGTGCGTGCGCACGTGACAGCTCCTGCGCAGACCGAGACTCGATAGACCCGCGGCGCCAAGGCCGAACTGCACGTTGCAGTGACAGTACGCGTCGACATCGGTCGCGTCTGCTTCACCGGGCCACCGTAACCGCGCGCGGCCGCGAAAACACCGATCGCATACACTGGCGCTCCATCCCGCCGCCGCCACGATGACGTCCACGCCTTCCACGCTTGACCCGTTGACCGCTACCCGCCAGTGGATCGAGCGCGCGGTGATCGGTTTGAACCTGTGCCCGTTCGCCAAGGCGGTCTACGTCAAGGAGCAGGTGCGCCTGGTCCTCAGCGACGCCAGCACGCCCGAAGCGCTGCTCGAACAACTGGCCGAAGAACTGGTGTTGCTGCGCGACACCCCGGCCGAGCAGATCGACACCACCTTGATCGTGCATCCGGACGTGCTCACCGATTTCCTGGACTACAACGACTTCCTCGACAACGCCGATGCGGCCGTGGAAGCGCTGGATCTGGACGGCGTGTTGCAGGTGGCCAGCTTCCATCCGGACTATCAGTTCGCAGGCGCGGCCGTGGACGATGTGGCCAACTTCACCAACCGCTCGCCCTTCCCCACCTTGCACCTGCTGCGCGAAGACAGCGTGGAGCGTGCGGTGGCCGCCTTCCCCGACCCGGACGTAATCGTCGAGCGCAATATCGAGACGCTGGAACGCCTGGGCCAGGACGGCTGGGAACGTCTATTGAACGCATCGACGCACTGATCAGCCGATACGCGGCGCGCACGCAGGCGCCGCTGCTTAGGCCAAAGCCCGCGTGCGTTGCTGCGACCACCACAACGCACGCGTTACAGTGCCGACGACCTCACTGACGCGATGCTCCGATGCCCTTGATTCCGGCTGTTTCCGCATGGAACCCGTCCCCGCTGCAGGACCGCGTGGTGGTGATCACCGGTGGCGCGCAAGGCATCGGCCGCGGCATTGCGCAGGCAGTGCTGGGCGCGGGCGGCAGCGTGGTGATCGGCGATCTGGATGCGGAGGCCGGCAAGACCTGTCTGCACGAATGGGCACTGCCGCAACGCAGCGCCTTCGTCCGTTGCGATGCGGCGCGCGAATCCCAGGCAACACGCTTGATCGCCACTGCACTCAAACGCTTCGGTCGCCTCGATGGCCTGGTCAACAACGCAGGCGTGGCCGATCCGCATGTCGCGCCCTTGCCGCAACTGGAGTGGGACGAGTGGAATCGCCGGTTGGCGAGCCTGCATGGCGCATTTTTGTGCAGCAAGCAGGCCTTGCCCGCACTGGCGCAAGCCGAGGGCGGCGGTGCGATCGTCAACATCGCCTCCACCCGCGCCTGGCAATCCGAACCGCATAGCGAAGCCTATGCCGCCGCCAAGGGCGGCCTGGTGGCCTTCACGCATGCATTGGCGCTGAGCGAAGGCCCGCAGGTGCGCGTCAACAGCATCAGCCCGGGCTGGATCAGCACCGATGCCTGGCGTGCACCGCAGCGCAGGCGTACGCCCAAACTCTCGCGCCGCGACCATGCCCAGCATCCGGCCGGACGCGTTGGCACGCCGGAAGACATCGCACAGCTGGCGGTGTATCTGCTGTCGCCGCAGCTGTCCGGCTTTGTGACCGGGCAGGATTTCGTCGTCGATGGCGGCATGTCGCGCAAGATGCAGTACGTCTAAAGTCTGGCGCAGGTTAGCTACTTGGAGCGGGGCGACAAAACGACGTGCACCGCCAGGCGAGCGCGGCCGTCTTCGTGGTTCCCATCAGCACACGAACACGTTGGCGGTGCGGTGTCTCACTGCTTGCGGGACCTTTGGCGGATGGATCATGCCTGCTCGCTGCGGCCGAACAACACCTCAAGATCGGGCGCTTCCAGCGTGCGCCATTGCCCGGACGGCAGGCCTTCCAGCGACAGCCCGCCAATGCGGCTGCGGTGCAGCGCCACCACATGATTGCCGGCAGCGGCAAACATGCGCCGCACCTGGTGGTAGCGGCCCTCGTGCAAGGTCAGGCGCGCTTCGCGTGGGCCGAGCACATCCAGTTCGGCCGGCAGCAATGGTTTGGTTTCGCCTTCCAGCAGCAACGTGCCGCTGGAAAACAGCGCGGCTTCGTCGCCACGCAAGTCCTCGGCCAGGGTGACGTCGTAGACCTTGTCCAATGCGGACTTGGGCGAAATGATCCGGTGCAGCAGCGCGCCGTCGTCGGTCATCAGCAACATGCCGCTGGTCTCGCGATCCAGCCGCCCCACTGGCGCCAGCACCGGCGCGCGCGAACGGAAGCGCAGCGGTAGTAACTCGTAGATCAGCCGACCGGTGTCCTTGGTCGAGCAGGTGTAGCCGCTGGGTTTGTGCAGCAACAGGCTGAAACCCGACGGCGGATCCAGCGGTTCGCCATCGATACGAATCGCGTCGTGCTCCACCTGGTCGTCGGCATACAGCACCTCGCCCTGGACATCGGTGACCGCGCCCTGGCGAAACAGCTGGGTCACCTGCTTGCGGCTGCCATAACCGAGATTGGCGATGTGCTTGACCAGCTTCATGCGCGCGCTCCACGGCCGCGGATGGCAGAAATCAGCTTGAAACCGTGGCGTTCGGCGGCCACGCGTACCTGCCCGAAGCTTTCGTTAAGTACGTATTCGTAAGGCAGATGCCGGTTGGCGACCAGCAACAATTGCCCGCCCGGGCGCAGCGCCTGCGCGGCCACGGCGATGAAGCGCTGCCCGATATCCGGGCGATCGGCACGCGAAGGCGTGTGGAACGGCGGATTGCTGACGATGAAGTCGTACTGCGCCACCAGGCCGGCAGTGACGTCGTGCCAGTGGTACTGCAGCTGCGCCGGATGCGCGATGCCCTGCAGATTGCGCTGCGCCAGGGTGAGTGCGCGCGCCTCGGCCTCGTACAGATCCAGCGCGGTGACCTTGGGGCAGCGCGCCAGCACTTCGGCCGACAGATAGCCAAAGCCCGCACCCAGATCGGCGCCGTGCCCGGCCAGCGTGGTCGGCAGATGCTCGACCAACAGCGCAGAGGCAGGATCGATGCGGTCCCAGGCGAACACGCCCGGGCGGCTGACGAAGCGCCCGTCCAGAATCTTACGCGGCGCATCCAGCGCGGCCCAGCGCGCCTGCAGCGCCACATCGGTGTCGGCAGGCAGCGGGGCGCTCCAGTAGGTGCGGCAATGGTGCTTGGTCAGGCTGCCGGCCAGGCCGGTGAGCTGGCGCAGATCGGCTTCGCCCGAACGCGCGCCCTCGTTGTTGGACTGGCAGGCCACCACGCGGCCACCCGGCGCGGTCAGCGCCACGGCGCGCGCAAACAACGCACGCGCTTCTTCGCGCTGACGCGGCGGCAGCACCAGCACCAGTGCGTAGCGGGTGCTGTCGGCTTCGATCTCGCTCTCTTCGCGCACGTTCCAGCCACTGCGCTCCAGCGCCTCGGCGAACGGCCGAAAGCTCTGCTCGCAGGTCAGCGTATCGACGGCGGCATGCTCACTCAGCGCAAAGCCATCACGCGCGCGCAGGAACAACACCGGGCCGTTGGGCCACGGCAGCACGCCCTGGGCGAAGGGCAGGAACAGGGTGTGAAGCGGGGCGTCGTGCGGGCCAGCCATCGGATCATCGGGTCGGGAAACAGGCGGCCATTGTAAGGGACCGCTGCCGGCTACCCGGCGCCGCCGTCCGCTGGGAGCTCTCGATTGCGCCGATCTTGATTGAGCGAGTCAGAAGCTTAGTCGGTCGAGGGCGCGGTGCCCTCACCGCACCGGAGGGTCGCGTCAGAAGCCTGGTCGGTCGAGCGCGCGGTGCCCTCACCGCTCGCGGGACACGCCGTAAACCCGTCCCTGGGGGCTCGGTGGCGGCATCCATGCCGCCACACGGTCCCGCAATCGGTGAGGACACCGCACCAGAACGTTTGCTGGTTGCTTGAAAACATGCAAACCGACCATCGCGACTGGTCCTTGCCCGCCCACCGTCGCGGGACCTTACGCGGCATGGATGCCGCGTAAGAGCTTACAAGGACGCACTTGCAGCGTGTCCCGCGACGGTGGGCGGGCAAGGACCCTGCAGCCAAGTCGCAGATCAGCCGCTCTGCAATAGAACAACCTTAAGTAGCTTGGTCAGCCGTTCCAAGCCAACTTCAATTGCGTGACCTGGCAACGGCATGCCTTCCAATGTCTATACGGACTATTGATGCCCACGCAACATCCGCACGCCTAGGCTGAAAGCACGCCCACACCGGAGAGACGCGATGCGAGCCTTGTTCGTAGGTGGAGTTGTCGACAACAGCGAAATGGATCTGGACGACACCCCGCCACCGATGCATTACCCCGAAAACACCGGCGCCGGCCGGCCGCGTTATCGCCTGCATCAGGTGGGCGAACGCGACGATGGCAGCTTGGCCTATGCGGTCTATGGCGCACCGGAAATGGCCGACGATGACATCAGCCGGATCACCGAGGAGCGTGGCTACGCGCGTCGCTTCAGTGCGTCTCCGGAGGCGCCGCGCTAATTGCGCTTAAGCGACCTGATTGTGTTTGAGTGAGAACGCGCATGAAAAAACCGGGCCTGAGCCCGGTTTTTTGTTTGAACGCCTGGATCAGCGCATTGGGATCAGCGTGCCTTCGGAGTCACCCGCCAGATCACATTGCCCACATCGTCGGCCACCAGCAGCGCGCCGCTATTGTCGGGCGCCACACCGACCGGACGGCCCTGTGCATTGCCTTCGGCATCCAGAAAACCGTCCAGCACGGTGATCGGCGTGCCACTGGGCTTGCCGTCGACGAACGGCACGAACAGCACCTTGTAGCCGCTGGGCGGATCGCGATTCCACGAGCCATGCTGGCCGATGAAAGCGCCCTGGCGGAAGCGCTCGGGGAGCAACGTACCGCTGGCAAAGCTCAGACCGAGCGAGGCGGTATGCGGGCCGAGCGCATAATCGGGCTTGATCGCCTTGGCCACCAGCTCGGCATTTTGCGGCTTGACCCGCTCGTCCACGTGCTGGCCGTAATAGCTGTAAGGCCAGCCGTAGAAGCCGCCATCGCGCACCGAGGTCAGATAGTCAGGCACCAGATCGCTGCCGATTTCATCGCGCTCGTTCACCACCACCCACAGCGATTTGCTCTGCGGCTCCCACGCGGTGCCGACCGGATTGCGTAGCCCGCTGGCGAACACGCGGCTGCTGCCGGTGGCCGGATCGATCTCCAGAATCGCCGCGCGGTTGAGCTCGGCTTCCATGCCGTTTTCGGCCACATTGCTGTTGGAGCCCACGCCTACATACAGCTTGCTGCCATCGGCGCTGGCCAGCAGCGACTTGGTCCAATGGTGATTCAGACCGCCAGGCAGATTGGCCACGAAGGTCGGCTTGGCGGTGATATGCGTATCGCCGGCCTTGTACGGAAAGCTCACCAGCGCATCGGCATTGGCGACATAGAAACGATCGCCGACCAAGGCCATGCCGAACGGCGAAAACAGGCCGCTGACAAACTGCGTGCGTACTTCGGCCACACCATCGCCATCGACGTCGCGCAGCAGCGTGATGCGATTGGCGCTGGGCACCACGGCACCGGCCTTGCTCATCATCGCGCCCTGCACTTTCTTGCGGATTCCGCCACCGCCTTCGGCATCGTCCGGCTTGGGCGGTTCTGCAGTTTCGGCCACCAGCACATCGCCGTTCGGCAGCACATAGACCCAACGTGGGTGGTCGAGATCGCGTGCGAACGCGGCGACCTGCAGATCGTCGGCGGCGATCGGCTTGGCGTTCTCGGTCCAGCGTTTGACCGGCGCCACCTTGACGGTGGGGATCAGGCGTTTGACCGGCTCGGGCAATTGCGGGTTGGGTCCGGCTCCCTGTTCGATGGCAAGCGTGGCGGTATCGCCGCAGGCGGCGAGAACGGCGACAGTCAGTAACGACAGCGGCCAACGAGCGAGCTTCAACGAGGGTGCATTCATTGCGGGGGCAATCCTGAACAGTTGCGACACTCGGCCATCATGCCGTCAACACCACGTTGAGAAGTAAACACATCGTCAATGCAGGCGTGTCAGGGCGTAGGTTGCGGAGCGATGCCCACTGGTAGCGGGTGCACCGCCACGATGCGATCCATCCAGATCCATTGCGGTTCCTGCGCTGCATCCAGGTGATCCAGACGCAATTGGCCGTTGATGCCTTCGCGCTGCTGAGCATCGAGATAGGTCTGGATGGTGGGGCGTACGGCAACCGTGCCGCTGATGGTGCTGCCATCGTCCAGTTCGATCTGCACACGCTCCTGACCACCGAGCAGCGACACCCAGTGTTCGAGCGTTGCGATCTGTACCTGTTCCGAATAAACGTGCGGTGCATATTTGGACATCGTGGCATCTCCGAAGAAGAAGTTGCTACGCTAGGCCACTGGCTGTGAAAGACGCACAAAACAGCGTCTTGCTCATGCAATCGCCTGGCTACGCATGATCGCGCGACGTGGATGCCGCGCTTGGGTCACTCCACCGATTCGCGCGCCGCGCGCACAGCAGTGACAAGTTGCGCAACGCTGTACGGCTTGGCCAGATGCTCCTGAAAACCGGAGTCCAGCGCGCGCTTGCGATCGTCGTCGCGTGCCAGTGCGGTCACTGCCACCGCCGGCAATGCACTGGCATCCAGCCCCAGGTTTTCGCGCACGGTACGGATCAGTCCGTAGCCATCCATGCCCGGCATGCCGATGTCGGTAAGCATCAGATCGAAGCGTGCGTAACCGCGATGATCGATCAGCGCCAGTGCATCGGTGGCGCTGCCGGCGGTGACCACTTCGGCGCCCTGCTCTTCTAGCAGGCGGCGCAGGTAATCGAGCATGTCCGGCTGATCTTCCACTGCCAGCAGACGCAGGCCATTGAGCGCGCGTGCTTCGATGATCTGCTCGGACATCAGCCGCCGACGCAGTTCGCGCCGCGGCCGCTTGGCCTGATCGGGAATGTGCTCGGGCAGGCGCACGGTAAACGTGGCGCCCTTGCCGCGCCCGCCACTGGTGGCGCCCACCTGGCCGCCATGCATTTCCACCAATTGCTGCACGATCGCCAGGCCCAGGCCCAGACCGCCGTGCTGGCGCGTGGTGGTACCGTCTGCCTGGCGGAAGCGCCCGAACAGATGCGGCAGGAATTCGGCGGCGATGCCGTCGCCGGAGTCGCGTACCGACACCAGCAGATGGCCGTCGTCGCGCTCGATGGTGACGTCGATGCGGCCGTGTGCCGGCGTGAACTTGATCGCGTTGGAGAGCAGATTCCACAACACCTGCTGCAGCCGCGTGGCATCGCCGAGTACCAGGCACGGGGTGTCCGGCACGTGCACCTCCAGGATCTGGTCCTTGCCTTCGGCAGCCAGTTCCTGGGTAGTCAGCGCTTCGTGCACCTGCTCGGCCAGATCCAGCGATTCGACCTCCAGCTGCACCTTGCCCAGCAGCATGCTGCTGAGATCGAGCATGTCCGAGATCAGCCGCTTTTGCGCGCGTGCGCTGCTGGCGATCACCGACAGGCCCTTGTAGGTGGGTTGGCCTTCTTCGACCCGCTGCAGCAGCAGTTCGCTCCAGCCCAGAATCGTGGTCAATGGCGTGCGCAATTCGTGCGACAGCGTGGCCAGGAACTCGTCCTTGAACCGCGCCATGCTCTCGGCCTCGTTGCGCGCAGTGCGCTCGGACTCGAGCAATTGTTCGCGCGCCAATTCGATTTCGCGCTGTTCGGTGACATCCGGACTGCTACCGGCAAGACCAATAAAACGACCATCGGCCGAATACCGCGGCGTGGCGGCCATTTCGATCCAGCGCCACTGGCCATCGTGGCGGCGCGCACGTACCAGCGCATGCAACGCGCGCTGTTCTTCCAGGGAAGCGGCCAGTTCGAACTGGAAGATCGACAGATCGTCCGGATGCAGCAATTCGCTCCACGCCGAGACCGTGCCGCTGGAAATATCGATGCCGAAAAATTCGCCGTAAGCACTGTTGACGAAACGCACCACACCCTGCGCGTCCAGCACCCAGACCGGCATCGGCAAGCCATCGGCCAGTGCGCTGAAGCGCGCCTCGCTCTCGGCCAGCTCGCGCTCGACGCGCTTGCGTTCGGTGATGTCCATGAACAGCACCGCCACCCGCGCCTGCTCCGGTTGCCCGACCCGGAACGCATCCACCGAATACCAGCGCCGCAATGCCTTGGCCTGCATTTCGAAATGGATACGGTTGCCGGTGCGGGCAACATGCCCGTAGCGGTCGAACCACTCCTGCTCGTGCTCGGCGAGCATGCCGCGCACGGAGACATTCACCGCGTTGGTCAGACCGGTGTAGCGCTCGAACGCGCCATTGGTCGAGCGAATCACGTAATCGACCGCTTTGTCGCCATCGAACACCATGTCGATGACGCAGAACCCCGCGTCCACGTTATGGAAAATCTCGTGGTACATCGCAGGATCCAGAAACGGCTCGGCGATGGCGGCGGGCAGGCCGGCGGCCAATTCTGGGCTGGGACTGGAAGTGCTCAAATCGGGGTCCACTGGTGATGCCGATGCGGATGACGGGCAGATGAAAACATGCCCGATGTCGTCAGCGGGTGCACGGGCAACTGACCGGATTCACGATTCACCCACAATCCCGAATCGCCTCACCACAGCAAGGCCGCAGACAGCGCGATAGCGGCGGCCAGCAACACGATGCCGGCAATCACGCCGCGCAGGACCCATTGGCCTTCGCGCCGCAACTGCTCATCCATCCAGCGTTGGGCTTCTTCGCGCCAGGCGGTCGAGCGCGCATGGTCGGCATCCAGCAACAGCAAGCGCACGCGCGACAGCCCGAGCTCGGCGCATTCGCTGCGACAGCGCAGGCTGAAACCGTCCACGCCGGTGGCGACCTGGGCGTCGAGCGGCAGTTGCAATTCGAGTTCAGGCCTGGACATAACGGGGACGCTCCTGATCCAGTTCGTGTTCCAGCGCCATGCGCGCCAGTTGGGTGTAGTTGGCACGCGGGCCCTGGCCGCGACCGGTGAGCATTCCCTGGTAATCCAGGTCCTCCCAGACCCGCCCGGTCCACTCGACGCAATCCTCGGCGATGACCAGCATCAACGAGTAACGGTAGTCGAGCCCATTGGCCGAGGTGTAGGCATAGACCGGCGGGAACTGCACCGCCACATCACCCTGCCGCGCCAACGCAGCCAGATGCTCACGCAGTGCATCCCGTGGGTCGGCACCCGTCTCCAGACGCATCCCGCGGGTTGCCAGATCCAGATCCACATCGCTTTGCAACGCGACGAACGCGGCGGCACCGGTGGACGGGTTGTGGCCATGCTGCTTTGCCCAGTCGATGAACTGCAGGCGCACGTCCGACGGCATGTGCGCCGGCGCCGAGGAAGCTGACTTTGTGCGGAAAGAGTGGGTGTCCATGCTGGCGATCATCCGGTCCGCTCCGTGAAGCGCGGGCGCAGGCGCAGTGAACCCGCCGTCATGGCGGCGCGGTCGTGGATTAACCGCGCGGCAACACCGATGCATGCCCGGCGGCGGCTGCGTTGCGGGCGATCCAGCGCACCCCCACACTGCTGGAACACCCGGTACGCCATGTACCTTCCGCTTGGAGACTTTCCATGAAACGTTCCAGCCTTTACGGCGCCAGCCTGTTGCTGGCAGGACTGCTCGCGGCGACCGGTGTGCAGGCCCGCGTGCGTAATGTCACCGACCCTCAAGCGCCGCGCGCGCTGAGCAGCGAAGGAAACGTGGATGTGCGCTGGACCGACCCGGCGCAGTTTGCCGAGATGCGCTTCAGCGGCAACCGCTGGGAGGCGCAGCGCGGCGATTGGGTGACCCAACTGGCGACCCATTTCCAGCAAAGTGCCGCCCGCCGGCTTCCCGATGGCCAACACCTGAGCGTGACCATCACCGACATCCGCCGCGCCGGCCAGTACGAGCCCTGGCACGGCCCGCGCATGCAGGACGTGCGCATCGTCAAGGACATCTACCCGCCTCGCCTGAGTTTCAGCTACACGCTCACCGGCGCCAATGGCGAGGTGATCGATCAGGGCGAGCGCAAGCTGGTGGATTCGGCATTTCTGATGAGCGGCCCACGCCTGACCGACAGCGATCCGTTGCGCTTCGAAAAAGCCATGATCGACGACTGGGTGCGCAAGCAGTTCCGTGGCGATCGGAGTACGGCCGGGGTGTGAGCTCCGCTTGAACCCCTCTCCTGCGGGGCGAGAAGGCACAGCTTGCGTGCCACTGGCGCGCGTGCCTTGGTGCGCCTGCGCCGCTGGCGCAGGCCGGGGCGCGGAGCGGGGGTTGGGGTGAGGTACGGGGGCGAAGCCCTCGTGTTGTTCCGACTGCACGAGGCTTCGCTCGTACCCTCATCCGGCGCTGCGCGCCCCCTTCTCCCGATGGGAGAAGGGATGCAACTTACCGGGTCACTTCGTCGCCCACTGCCGCCTCACCTACATACGTCCGCGGCACGCGCTTGAGTCCACACAGCAGCTGATACGCGCTGACATTGCACTGCGTGGCCAACGGGGCGACCCGTGGCGCATCGCCCCACAGCTGGACTGGCGCGCCAATCTCCGCCTGCGGATGCTCGGTGAGATCCACGGTGAGCATGTCCATCGAGACGCGACCGATCAACGGGCAGACCACCCCATCCACAAGCACCGGGGTGCCATTGGGTGCGAACTGCGGATAGCCGTCGGCATATCCCATCGCCACCACGCCTACGCGCGTGGGCCGTTGCGCAACGAAGCGGGCGCCGTAGCCCACCGGCTCGCCGGCCGGCAGCTCCCGCACGGAGATGATGCGCGAGCGCAGCGTCATCACCGGGCGCAGTTGCGCAGTGCTCTCGGTCTCCTGCGGGAACGGGTTTGCGCCGTACAGCATCAGCCCCGGGCGCGACCAATCGTTGCGCAGCGCCGGCCAGCCGAGCAGGCCGGGCGAATTGCGCAGACTGGTTTCCGCGCGCATGCCGCCTGCGGTGAGCGCGAAGGCCACCGCCTGTTCGTCGGTGCGGCTGCACTCCAGTTCATCGGCGCGCGCCAGGTGGGTCATCAGCACCAGCGAGGCAATCTGCGGCAGCCCGCGCAAGCGCAACCACGCGGCGCGAAAATCCTCCGGCGACAGGCCCAGCCGATGCATGCCGCTGTCCAGCTTCAACCACGCCCGTAACGGGCGTGGGCTCTGAAAGTCGGCCAGCGCGCGCACCTGCTGCGTGGTGGCTGCCACCGTCCACAGATCATGCTCGGCGATCAGGCGCAGTTCGTCGTGTTCGAAAAAACCTTCCAGCAGCAAAATCGGCGCACGGATGCCGGCCTGGCGCAGCTCCAGGGCCTCTTCGATACAGGCCACCGCAAAGCCGTCGGCTTCCGGTTCCAACGCCTGCGCGCAGCGCACCGCGCCATGCCCGTAGGCATCGGCCTTGACCACCGCGAGGGCCTTGCTGCCGCCCAGGCGCTTGGCCAGGCGGTAGTTGTGACGCAATGCATCCAGATCGATCAACGCTTGCGCAGGACGCACTACGCGGCCTCCTGCTGCGCACGGGCGCTGCGTGGCGAGAGGTAACGGAACACATCCAGGCCTTCGGTATCGATGTCCGGGCTGCGGCCCTGCATCAGATCGGCCAGATAGCGGCCCGAGCCGCAGGCCATGGTCCAGCCCAGGGTGCCGTGGCCGGTGTTGAGGAACAGGTTGAAATACGGCGTGGCACCGACCACCGGGGTGCCATCGGGCGTGGCCGGGCGCAGGCCGGTCCAGAACTCGGCCCTGGCCAGATCGCCGCCGCCCGGGAACAGGTCGTTGACCACCATTTCCAGGGTGGCGCGGCGGCGCGGATTCAACGACAGATCGAACCCGGCCACCTCGGCCATGCCGCCGACGCGGATGCGCTCGTCGAAGCGGGTGATGGCGATCTTGTAGCTCTCGTCCAGCACCGTGGAGGTCGGCGCGCGCTGCGCGTCGACGATCGGGATGGTCAGCGAATAGCCCTTGAGCGGGTACACGGGCAGATGCATGCCGAGCGAGAGCAGCAGGTCGGCCGAATAGCTGCCCAGTGCCAGCACGTAGCGGTCGGCGGTTTCGAGACGGCCATCGATCTGCACGCCGGTGACGGTGCGGCCGTCATGCTCCAGGTGCTCGATCTGCTGCCCGTAGCGGAATTGCACACCGGATTGCGCGGCCAGCGCAGCCAGGCGCTGGGTGAACAGCCGGCAGTCGCCGGTCTGGTCTTCGGGCAGGCGCAAGGCACCGGCCATCTGCGCGCCGCCACCGGCCAGGCCGGGTTCGAACTGGGCGATCTGCGCCGGGGTCAGCAATTCGTACGGCACGCCGTACTGGGCCAGCACTTCGATGTCCTGCGCGGCGGCATCCAGCTGTTGCTGGGTGCGGAACAACTGGGTGGTGCCGAGCTGGCGGCCTTCGAATTCCAGCCCGGTGCTGGCGCGCAGTTCATTGAGGCAATCGCGGCTGTAGTCGGACATGCGCACCATGCGCGCCTTGTTTACCGCATAGCGCTCGGCAGTGCAGTTGCGCAGCATCTGGGTCAGCCAGGCCAGCTGGCGCAGATCGCGGGTGGGCCGGATCGACAACGGCGCGTGCTGGGCGAACAACCACTTCATCGCCTTGCCCGGCACGCCAGGGGCGGCCCAGGGCGAGGTGTAGCCGAATGACAGCTGGCCCGCGTTGCCGTAGCTGGTTTCCAGCGCCGAGGCCGGCTGGCGGTCCACCACGGTGACCTCGCAGCCGGACTGCGCCAGATACCAGGCGGTGGTGGTGCCGATGACGCCGCTACCGAGAATGAGCACCCGCATGTCGTTCTCCTGGAAAGGGTATTCCCCCACAACCAAGCGCCGAGGGAGACAGTTAGACGCAGTATATTGCGAGCCAGGCAGTGCCGGTCCTGGAATCGGCGCTACTTCGCAGTGAAATTTCCTGCCAGTTCTGTAGGGAGACAGACCTCATGGCCACCCGTGCGCGCGAGCTGGACAAGATCGACCGCAAGATTCTGCGCATCCTGCAGCAGGAGGGGCGGATTTCCTTTACCGACCTGGGCGAACGGGTGGGCTTGTCGACCACGCCTTGCACCGAGCGCGTACGCCGGCTGGAGCGCGATGGCGCCATCACCGGCTACTACGCGCGGCTGGACCCGCACCTGCTCAAGGCCAGCCTGCTGGTGTTCGTAGAGATCAGCTTGGCCTACAAATCCGGCGACATCTTCGAAGAGTTCCGCCGCGCCGCGCTCAAGCTGCCCAACGTGCTGGAATGCCATCTGGTCTCGGGCGATTTCGATTACCTGCTCAAGGCGCGCATCAGCGAGATGGCGTCCTATCGCAAGCTGCTCGGCAGCACCTTGTTGACCTTGCCGCATGTACGCGAGTCCAAGAGCTACATCGTGATGGAAGAGGTCAAGGAGACCCTGGCGTTGCCGATTGCGGACTGAGGCGGGGATTGGGGATTGGGGATTGGGGATTCGTGGTCGGCGACGCAGCGAAGCCTGGGACGGCGGTTGGATGGAGACCGATCTGATTGCTGCGGATCAGACATCGACTGCTGCCGGATGTCAGCGCACCACGCGCATGCCGTCGCCGGCCGGAACCGCGTCGTAATAACGCCCGGTCTTGGTGTCCAGCACCCGGTTGGCGCCGGCCGGCTGCATGCCTTGCAGCAGGCGGCCATTGCGGTCGTAGACCATCGGCGCGCTGGCAGGCAGCACCTGGCTACCGGCCGGGGCCACCGGTGTCTGTGCCGGGCCACGGGTGGGGATGGTCGGCGCGGACGGGCGCTGACCGAGCTGAGACGGCACCGGACTGGTGCCTGGCGCTGGTTGCACTGCGCGCGGCGCGGTCATCGTGGGCTGCGCAGGCGTCGGCGTAGTGATCGGCTGCAAGGTGTTGGACGAGCGCGTGGTAGTGGCCGATTGCGCCAGCGCCGCACCGGTAACCGCCAACAGGCCGCAAAGCAGCAGGCCGCGCGTTGAAGAATGGATCGCCATGACGGGCACCGTGATTGATTGGGCAGTATTGACTGGGTGGGGGCGCCGGTGTGCTGCAGCAATGCACAGGATCGGCTGCGGGATGAACGCGTTCGCGAGATGAGTGCAGCGCGAAGAAGGCCCTTCTCCCATCGGGAGAAGGTGGCGCGCAGCGCCGGATGAGGGTGCGAGCGAAGCCTAGCAATGCCCATCGTGCAGCGGCTTCGCCCCGTACCCTCACCCCAACCCCTCTCCCGCAGGGAGAGGGGCTTGATTCTCTGCGGACGGAAGAAGGCTTCGAGCACTTAGGTTGAACGCAGGCTTCCGCGCCCACATCACTGAGGGCAGACGCGGCACCCTGCCAGCGCGCGCATGCGAGAGCCTTCATGAGCCAGTTCGATCTGACACCGCCCTCCCCCGCCCAACGCGATGCCCTGATCGCCGGGCTCAGCGACGAGGAGCAGCGCGTGCTGCTGCAGCACGGCACCGAGGCGCCGTTCTGCGGGGTGTTCCTGGACAACAAGCTGGAGGGCGTCTACACCTGCCGCCTGTGCGGGCTGCCGCTGTTCCGTTCCAGCGCAAAGTTCGAATCCGGTACCGGCTGGCCGAGCTTCTTCGCCCCGTACGATGCGGCCCACGTGCGCGAGATCCGCGACATCAGCTACGGGATGATCCGCACCGAGATCGTCTGCGCGCGCTGCGACAGCCACCTCGGTCACGTGTTCCCCGACGGCCCGCCGCCGACCGGCGAACGGCATTGCCTCAACTCGGTCTCGCTGGGCTTCACCGAAGATGGCCAGGCACTGCCGAACCCGCTGCAACGCGACGGTGCCGAGGCGCAACCGGCCTGACCTGGCGAGGCCGCCCAGCAAGCAGTGGCGACCCACTCAGAGCGACTCACAGAACTACAGCGCAATCGTCAGGCGGGCGCGGCCGGCGCCCGGATCGGCATGCACGGTTCATTTCGGTTCCTGTGCGCCGTCCGCACCCACCTGACGGCCGCTCGCTACGTTCTGTTATCCGCTCTTACTGCCCACACCATTGCTCGCTGTAGTGCTAGAAACTGCCACGACAATGACGCTCGACGCTCGGCGGCGGGTCATCCGGGACGTGGTGCAGACGCTGAAGTTTGCTGCCGAGCGCAACCTGCGCATCAAGTCCGCCGATGCTGGTGCCACCGCCAATGCAGAGGCCGCTTGCTGCAATGCGCTGTCTCGACGCACACAGCAGTCGATGCAAATCGCAAGCTCAACCAGGCAGACCTTGTCATCACAAGCCTCACTGCGGTGAACGCCTTGCCGCAGTAAGCGCGATGCCGCTGATCGCCCTGTGTGAAGCCGTCATCGCACCACCCGATCGTTCAGTTACAGCACACACCTTCACGCCGTGCACTTCAAGAATCCGCCGCGCGCGCCGAAACAACAGCAACCCTGTTTGCTTTTGGCTGCGCCATGCTCATCATCATCGGCTTCATCGTCGTCATCGTCAGTGTCCTAGGCGGCTATGTGCTGTCGCACGGAAAGCTGGGCGCGTTGTGGCAGCCGTACGAGCTGTTGATCATCGGTGGCGCGGCGCTGGGCGCATTTCTGGTGAGCACGCCGGGCAAGATCGTCAAGGAAACCTTCAGTAGCGTGCTGGGCGTGTTCAAGGGCCCGCAGTACAAGTCCGAGGACTACAAGGACACCCTGAGCCTGGTCTACGAACTGTTGAACAAGGCCCGCCGCGACGGCTTCATGGCCCTGGAAGATCACGTCGAAAAACCGCAGGACAGCACCATCTTCGGCAACTATCCCAAGGTGGTGGCCGACCATCACCTGCTGGACTTCATCACCGACTGCCTGCGCCTGATGATCGGCAGCAACATCGAGCCGCACGAGCTGGAGCCGCTGCTAGAACTGGAACTGGAAAAGCACCACCACGAGGCGATGGCGCCCTCGCATGCCTTGAGCAAGGTCTCCGACGGCCTGCCCGGCTTCGGCATCGTGGCCGCCGTGCTCGGCATCGTGATCACCATGGGCTCGATCGGTGGCCCGATCGAGGAGATCGGCCACCACGTCGGTGCCGCACTGGTCGGTACCTTCCTCGGCATCCTGCTGGCGTATGGCTTCGTGGCGCCGTTGTCGGCAGCGATGGAAGCGCGTGCCGATCAGGACGGGCGCATCTATGAAGCGGTCAAGACCGCGCTGCTGGCCTGCCTGCGCGGCTACAACCCGAAGATTGCGCTGGAATTCGCGCGCAAGACGCTGCCCTCCAACGTGCGTCCGAGCTTTGCGGATTTCGAAACGCACCTGAAGACGATCAAGTAGGGCCGCAGTCATGGCCGAGGGCAAATCCACCGTCGTCATCCGACGGGTCAAGAAGGTGCAGGGCGGCGGCCATCATGGCGGCGCCTGGAAAGTGGCGTTTGCCGACTTCGTGACCGCGATGATGGCCTTCTTCCTGGTGCTGTGGCTGATGGCCGCCACCACCAAGGAGCAGCGCGCGGCGATCTCGGAATACTTCCGCAATCCCAGCCCGTTGTCGGGCAAGTCGCCGGCGCCTTCGCCCGGCATGAATGGGCCCGGCGGCGCCAGCACCTCGATGATCAAGCTCGGCGGCACCGCCGACATGGCCAAGGGGCAGAAGGACGAAATGGGCCGCAAGCGCGACAACGCTGCCGACACCACCGAAGACAGCCGCGCCAAGGACAAGAAGCGCCTGGAAGCGCTGATGCAGGACCTGAAGGAGGCCATCGACAAGAGCCAGGCGCTGGAGCCGTTCAAGGACCAGCTGCTGCTCGACCTCACCCCCGACGGGCTGCGCATCCAGATCGTGGACAAGCAGAACCGCCCGATGTTCGACATCGGCCGCGATCAGCTCAAGCCGTACACGGTGGACATCCTGCGCGAGCTCTCCAGCTTCATCAATCAGGTGCCCAACCACATCAGCATCACCGGCCACACCGACACCACCGCCTACAGCAGCGATGCCGGTTACACCAACTGGGAACTCAGTGCCGACCGCGCCAATGCCGCGCGCCGTGCGCTGGTGGGCGGCGGCATGGCCGATGCCAAGGTCACCCGTGTGGTGGGCTTGTCCTCGTCGGTGCTGTTCGACAAGACCAACCCGCAGAACCCGATCAACCGCCGCATCAGCATCGTGGTGATGACCCAGGACGCCGAGCAGACCGCCTTGGCCGGCGCCGGCCAGGGCGTGGCGCTGGGTAAATCCACCCACGATGCCGACACGCATGTGCCGGATCTGAGTGCGGCCGCGGCCACCGGGACTGCTTCTGTGGGCACGCCGGCTACGGTGCCTGCTACAGGACCTGCTGCGGGTGCACTGACAGGTGCGGGTGCGGCGGCAACTGCGCCAACCGCAACCAACAAGCCAGCCGCCGCAGCGACCACGGCCACTGCCGCAACGCCGGCTGCACTGCGCATCTCCACACGTACCCAGGTCGCCTCGGCTGCCGCGCTGGCCAAGGCTGCCGAGGCCGCTGTGGCTGCGGCGCCGCGCACTGCGGTCGGCACCGCGCCCGAGCAGCGCTGACCGCGTTGCGCAACACCTGGCAGCAGGTGTCAGGTGGCTGAAGACGGCACGCTGTTTTGCATGCAGCTCCTGAGGATCCGCACCGCGCACCGCTGCAAGCGAGAGACGCCCCGGTGGTGCTGAGAGCGGCGCCCCCCCCTACCCAGCAGTTGTCAGCTGCGGGCGGCGCGTCGTCTTACATACCGATTCTGACAAGCATCCGCGCCGCCTGACGGTGAGCGCACCCGCTGTGTCAGCCACTTCTGGCTGTCCCAGACCCCGGCATTAGCTGCCTTCATCACGCGACCGGATCGATCGATGCATCGGCCCGGAAGGCCGCCGTTGACGGGCCTGGCAGTGTCGAGCGAGCCGGGTCACGCACAAGCGCCTAGAATGGCCGGCCATTCCCAGCGTCGAGAACACCGTGTCCCGCAATTCAAAGGCCAAGCGCGACAAGCGCAAGAAGCAGCTCCCCAAGCGTCCGATCGTCCGTCTGGGCCAGGCGCCCCAGGTCACCAACCACGCCGTGCTGCAGGATGCCGATGGTCGCGTGGTCGCTGCGATCGGTCTGCAGGGTGGCAGCGAGTGGATGCTGTCGATCGGCGGCCAGACCATGGGCAGCGCCGACAACCCGGTCCCGATGCTGGCCATGCTCAAGCACCTGGCCAACCTGCAGGAAGCCGAAGGCAAGACCATCTCGCTGGAATATTCGACCCAGCTGCAGCAGATGATCGACGACCTGGCCGCCGAAGACGGCAAGACCGCCGAGGAATACCTGACCACGCTGGTGGCCGAATTCCAGAACGCCGATGCCGATGAAGACGGCGATGACGCTGCAGAAGACGCAGCCGCCGACGCCGGCACCGACGCCGTTGCGGAAGATGCGGCTGGCGACGACGCTGGCAGCGACGACGACAGCACGGCAGACGCAGACGCCAGCGATGCCGCAACCGACGACGCCGACGGCGAGACGGCCGGCAAGAAGCCGAAGAAATCCAAGAAGGCCTGACCCGGCCGATGGCCGTCTACGTCGACGATGCGGTGCATCTGTGGCGCGAGCAGCGCTGGGCGCACCTGCTCGGCGATACGCTGGACGAGCTGCATGCGATGGCGGCGCGGCTGGGCATTCCCCGCCGCGCCTTCCAGAACAAACTCAGCGGCGCGCACTACGACGTGCCGGCACCGTTACGCATCGAGGCGATCGCGCTCGGTGCCATCGCCATCTCCCGTCATACCGATCGCGTACTGCTCAAAGCCTTGATCGCCAATGCGCGTGCGCAGGCACGCGGCCAGGCGCCTTGAGGCGGGGATTGGGGAGTGAGGATTTGCAAAAGCGGGGGTTGCGGCCTGATCGGTAACAGCGGACTGATCGGCGGTGGCTGTCGTCAGGTGCACGCCTGCGTAGGAGTGCGCTACGCGCGATGGGCGTTCTCGGGAGAGCTTCATCGCGCGCAGGCACGCTCCTACGAGTCATGTGTTCCGGCCTGGATGCCTTTCGACTGTCAGGCTTTCCCATCCACGCACGCATTGGACCAGCAACCATCCAGAGCGCAGTGACGGCAGGCTTCTGTAGGAGCGCGCCTGAGCGCGAGAAGCTGTCCCTGTAACGCCGGGTCGCGCGCCAGCGCGCTCCTACGAGGCGGTTCCCGGCGGTCTTCATGCATGCCTCGCCAGATCCCTTAGCCAGCGACCGACCGCCTCGAGCCGCTGCCACGTTGCGCCGATCGGCGGCATACATTGTAGGAGCGCGCTTGCGCGCGATGGGGCTTCACCGAGAACGCTTCATCGCACACAAGCGCGCTTCCTGCGAATCCCCAATCCCGACTCTTAGAACTCCCCAATCTCAGCCCTCAAAACGCCTCGTTACCCAACCGCACTTCCACGTCCAGCAACGAGGTCAGTGCCATCATCGCTTCATCGTCGCGGCTGAGGGCGATCCAGCCGGCGTAGGCGTCGCCGCCGGTGTTCCAGTTCCACAGCGAATAGCCGTGTTCGCGCAGGCGATCGAAGGCCACTGCCATCAGATCGGGCACGCTCAGGCCGTTGGCGAACTCTTCGTCGTCCAGGTCGCCGCCCCAGGCGATGCGCAGGTTCCAGCGCGCGCTGAGTTCGTCGATGGCGGCAATGAACGAGTCGGTGTCCTTCCAGTCGACGAAAAAGCCCGAGCGCCAGTCGATCGCGTCCTTCAACGCCCACAGCCAGGCATCGTCGCCTTCGTCTTCGTCCAGGTCGGCCTGCGCCTCGCGCCAGGCATCGAACTGGGCGAGCGCAGTTTCTTCGTCGCCGGGATTGATCAGCAGCAGCAGATTCCAGACCCGCCCCGGATGATCGTCGACGTCGTCTTCGTCGCCTTCGGGCTGCAGGCCTTCGTCGTCTTCGTAATCGGCACTGTTGTCGGGCATGGCGGTCTCGTTCAAGGGTTGCAGGCGTGAAGTGTGAGGCCTGGCGCCGCGCAAGCAAACCAACCGGCGCGTGCGGATTCATCGGAAGGGGCTGGTCTTCGCGGCGCAGGACCGTATCCTGTGCGGCCGAAGACGGCCATCCCGGCCGCCATGATGCCTTTCCCATGAGCGATACCCCTCCCGATCATCTGGCCATCGATGCGCGCAGCCCGTTCCACGATGCCGATGCACTCAACCGCGGCATCGGCGTGCGTTTCAACGGTGTCGAACGCGACAACGTGGAGGAGTATTCGGTCAGCGAAGGCTGGATCAAGGTGCAGGTCGGCAAGGCGCGCGACCGTCGCGGCAACCCGATGACGATGAAGATCAAGGGTGAGGTGGTGGCCTACTTCCTGGACACCAAGAGCGACGCCAAGCCTGCCAAGTGAACACACGGCGATGAACGCTGCCGCGACTGCTACCTAGGCTGCGCGGCCGATGCCTGGAGCCACCATGCTACACCGCTGTACTGCAATGCCGCGCGCGACACGCTCGCCCGCTTTACCTGTTTGCGATGTGCCGGCCGCGTTCAATAACCCAGATACTGAGGTAAGCGGACTTCAGCAAGTCTCCGTCCGCGGCTTTGCACACGCGAGCCGTGGTACCGCTGCTTGGGTGGTGCATGCATCGCCGCGCATAGGCGTGATCTTGTTAGGTATGGGCTGCGCTGTCTGACGATATCCCGTTTGCGATGGCGCAGGCCTCCAGCTCGGATTCTTCGACGTGGAGATCGTGGACATGCCAGCAAGCGTTAAAGTCAGCCCGGCGCCGCTCTTTTGGGATGATCACAAGGCCTTCCTGAAGGTAAGGCGAGGCTCGCGGATGGTCAATCACTGGATCAGGATGACGGTCAAGTGGAGCGAAACGTGGTCACGCTGCCTCCCAAGTAAGAGAGCAGATTCAGGAGGTCGCAGGGAAGATCAACAGATATTCACGCTGGACTCCTCTGTATTCAGGATTTGCAGAAGCCGACGCGGCGAAGGGGTAGTGACTACGCCAACCGATGGCCTGGACTACAAGCGCAAGCACGCGCGCAAAGCGCTCATGGGCAAAGGTAAAGCGACGCATTAAATGGCATCCCAAGATTCCCGCTCAAGGCGCTGCCTACTGCGATAAATCTCCTATTTTTATTATTGTCAGATTTATCTGATAGAGACTCTCTTCTGTTCGTGCTAAAGATTACTACCCCTTGATGGTTGGCAAGTGATCTTGCCTAGGGCCTGTTAACACATCCGAAGCCCATCAACGACTAGGACGAAGCTGAGGAATCCAAGGAACATGACATCTAGCTTCTCGAAG
>NZ_MDFM01000007.1 GCF_002939985.1 Xanthomonas hortorum pv. cynarae
AACTGGCGACCTGTCCCCTGTAGAGTTTGAACGGCGCTACGCGCAACGAGGGTCTTGAGTGTCTACGGAACCCTGGGCGTATCACAAGCGCGCTAGGCGCTTCCTCTTCGTTTGCCATGAACGTTAGCTACGGGCGGGCCAAATTTGCGTCGGCGACTGCCAATTGCCCCGCATGCGGTACCTCGCAGAGCATCAAGAGCCAAACCTACGATGTCTTTGGCTATGCCGATGTCAAGCAGTACTTCAATGGCACGAAGGTAGATGAAGATTACAACGCGCGCGGACTTCGCACCCTGGAAACAACATCGCGCGACGGCCTCACCATAAAAACTGTTGCAGTCGACTGGCATCCCACCCTCCCCACTCCTGTCGCCAGATCGATTTATTCTAGCGCTGGCGACCTCTATCAGAAGCAAGAGTGGACGCTCACCCAACGTGGACAGATCCTGACTTCCACTATCACGGATGGTAAAACCGGTACTGTCAGAAAGGATATGAGCAGCTTCTGCGAACAGTCAGATGTTGATACGGGCTCTAGTTGCCCACGCATCGGACTGCAGCTGACCGCTCAGCACTACGATAGTGCTCTATGGCAAACCACACGCTCCAACTATTACATGGCCGATGACGCAGGCTGCGCTTCTACCACCAACAGCTGCCCGCACCGCAAAGGCGACTTGTGGAAAGTCACCAATGCCCTCGGCCAGGTCAACGAATACCTCGCCTACGACGGCGCCGGCCGCCCGCTTTCCATCAAAGACGCCAATGGCATCGTCACCGACTACACCTACCACCCGCGCGGTTGGCTGACCACAACCAAGGTGCGTGGTGCCGATGCATCCAGCGAGGCCGATGACCGCATCACCCGCATCGACTACTGGCCGACCGGGCTGGTCAAGCAGGTCACCCAGCCCGATGGCGCGCTCACAGCCTTCACCTACGATGCGGCGCATCGGCTGACCGACATCGCCGACAACGCGGGCAACACCGTCCACTACACGCTGGACAACGCCGGCAACCGCATCAAGGAAGACACCAAGGACGCGGCCGGTACGTTGAAGCGCACGCTCTCGCGTGTCTATAACCAGCTTGGGCAACTCAAGACGCAGGCCACTGCGGGCAGCGACCCCACCGATTTCGAGTACGACGCCAACGGCAACGCCACCAAGGTGACCGATGCGCTGGCAACCGCAACGCAGAGCGAGTACGACCCGCTGAACCGCCTCTCGCGCACGCTGCAGGATGTAGCCGGCATCAAGGCCGACACCACATTCGACTACGACGCGCTGGACAACCTCACCAAGGTCACCGACCCCAAGGGCCTGGATACCAAATACGAGTACAACGGCTTTGGCGATCTGGTGAAGCTCACCAGCCCGGATACCGGCGTCACCAGCTACACCTACGACAGCGCCGGCAACCGCGCCACCCAGACCGACGCGCGCGGCAACACCACCGCCTACGGCTACGACGCGCTCAATCGCCTGACCAAGGTCACCTACCCCACCAGCAGCCTCAATGTCGCCTACACCTATGACGTGACGCAAACAGTGTGTGCGAGCGGGGAGACCTTCTCCATCGGCCGCCTGACCAAAATGCAGGACGGCGGCGCCATCACCCAGTACTGCTACAACCGCTTCGGCGATCTGGTGCGCAAGGTACAGACCAGCAACGGCAAGGCGCTGGTGCTGCGCTACGACTACACCGTCGGCGGCCAGTTGCGCCGCATGACCTATCCCGATGGGGCGGTGGTCGATTACGTGCGTAACGCGCAAGGCCAGACCACCGAGGTCGGCGTGACCCCGGCCGGCGGCAGCCGGCAGGTGCTGCTGGGCAACGCCAGCTACTACCCGTTCGGCCCGGCTGCCGGCTGGACCTACGGCAATGGCCGCACCCTCGCCCGCCGCTACGATCTGGACTACCGCCCGCAGGCAATCCAGGACACCCGCCCGGGCGGGCTCGAAGTCGGCTTCGGCTTCGACCCGGCCGGCAACCTCACCGCATTGACGCCAGCCGGCAATGCGACGCCGGAGATCGGCCTGGGCTACGACGCGCTGGGCCGACTGACCGGCCTAAAGGACGGCCGCACCGACACCCTGATCGATGGCTACAGCTACGACGCCACCGGCAACCGCCTCAGCGCCAAGGTCGGCACGGCCACGCAGGCCTACACCTACCCGGCCGACAGCCATCGCCTCAGCGCGGTGGCCGGCGTGGCCCGCAGTTACGACGCCACCGGCAACACCACCGCCATCGGCGGCACCGCGCGCCAATACACCTACGACACCACCGGCCGCATGACCCAGGCCCGCCGCACCGGCGCGGTCACCATGAACTACCGCTACAACGGTAAAGGCGAGCAGGTACGCCGCCTCCTCGGCACCACCAACACCTACACGCTCTACGATGAAGCCGGCCACTGGTTGGGCGACTACGACAACAACGGCGCGCCCAAGCAGCAGGCAATCTGGCTGGACGACCTACCGGTCGGCCTGCTGGCCAACGCCAACACCCTGTACTACATCGAACCCGATCACCTGGGCAGCCCACGCGTGGTGATCGACCCAACCCGCGATGTGGCGGTGTGGACATGGAGCTTGAAGGGCGAAGCCTTCGGCAACACCGCGCCGAATCAGGATCCTGATGGGGATGGTGCAGCGCTGGTGTTGGATATGCGCTTCCCGGGGCAGCGGTTTGATGCGGCGAGTGGATTGAACCAGAACTACTTCCGGGACTATGAGGCGACTACCGGGCGGTACGGGCAGAGTGATCCGCTTGGCTTGAGAGGTGGCATCAGCACTTTTGGATACGCATTGCAGGCTCCTTTTGTCCACATGGATTTTTATGGCTTGGCAACTTGGAAAGGCTCTACTTTTGGAGTTGGTGTCGGGGCAGGAAAGTTCGGCTTGAACATAGACTTCTATCAAGTCACCTCCCCCTGTCCGGGTGGCGGACTCGCATCTGCCTATGTGATGGCAGTCGGAGGCGCAGGTGGATTAGGGGTACCAATTTCAATGGCTGGTTCGCAAGTAGAACTCACGGATTCCAATGATGTGCCAGACCCTGATGTATTCAACGGTCCTTATGCGAAATTCTCTGCAGGATCAGTTTCATTTGGCTTGGGCTATCAGATGTATCAAAAGATATCGATTGGCGGAGCCTGGTGGAACTTCGGCGCTGGAGCTGAGAGCACAGGATGGCACCAGCGCCAAGGCGGATTTGACGCCACTATTTATGGCGCTGCTGCAGGCAATGCCGTTGTTATCCAGCAGAAAAAATGTTCATGTGAAGCGCAATGAAGCTGGCTTATATCCTAGCGATGCTTGCAGGTGGATTTTTTCTTGGGCTAGGGGGCCTGATTCGATGGGGGTCGTTCTTAGCTGCGCCTCAAGCGAAGCCTTTCCGATCAGCATGGGACAAGAGAGGTTTAATAATGGCAATTGCAGGCGCGTCGTGGATGATCCTTGTTACGGTAATTTACGAATCACTCCGCTAGCGTTTTAGTTCTGCATGTCAGTAAAAATGAACTATTCAATGGCTAACAGAAGTATCTATGTCTAGCCACTGTGGCGGCTAGACATAAGGCAAGACTGCTTGTCGTCCAACAGTTGACATCCCAAGCAACCAGTAGCAACCTCCACCTCAAGGAGCGTAGAAACTCCGTGCATAGCGGTACCCACCTCCGTCAAACCGGTGGGTTTTTTGTGCCTGCCTGCAGGTGCAAGCCGACGCGATGCCTGCGTCGGGAGGGCGGCTAATACAACACTCCTTCGGGAGAAATACGCCCGCCGACTATGCACGGTTTCTAACCTCCCGACATCCCGTCGCCGGCCGGCGACGGTGCCTGTTCTTCGAAGGAGGCGTTGTCATGGCAAATGTATCGATAGTGCAGGTTGGTGGGCGGCGTCGCCCCATGGTGCTGACGGAGGTGAGGCGATGAGCCGGGCGCGGTCTCCAACCTCGAAGCGGTCCAAGCCGGATGCCAAACGCACCGCTATCGCCAAGCAGCCTGAGCGCGCGATCGATGCACAGCCCGTGCGGCTGGTTCCATCGCCCACGTTCGATGTGGACAACCTCGACTTCGACCGTCGCCCCAAGCGTCGCGTGGACGATCTGCCGCCGCGCCCACCCCGCAAGGCGCGCACGCCCACGCGCTGCACGGTGGGCTATGCGTTCTACGAGGCCGAACCCGGCCGGCCACAGAGCCAGCGCATTCCCAGCGTGCGCTTGCGCGGGCTATGGCTGGAGCAGTTGGGGTTTGCGGTTGGCTGCAAGCTGCAGATCACCGCGCGCGAGGGAGAATTGGTTGTGACGGTTGTAGGCGCTCACACGTCATGAGCGACTGCCCTCTGCATACGGCGATCGTCCCTAGCGGTTCTGGTTCTCCCGCAGCTGGGGGACTAGAATCAAACCCACTCTTCGTGAGGTGCCTGCCATGTCCGCTCTCTTCAAACAGCAAGCTCACCAACTGGTGGATGCGTTGCCGGAAGATGCACGCTGGGAGGACCTGATCTACCAAGCTGCACTGCACCGGGCTATTGAAAAGGGGATCGAAGAGGCAGATGGCGGGCAGTTGATTGCTGCTGAGGATGTGCTTCGGCAGCTTGAATTGTCTGCGTGAGGGTGTATTGGACACCAAGCGCCCACGTCAGGCTGCTGGAAATCCAGGCCTATCTGAAAGAGCATTCACCATCCATGGCGAAAGCGGTGACAGTCGCCCTGGCGCGGCGTGCGTTGGAGTTGGGTCATTCGCCCGCGATGGGCAGAGCGCTGCCACGCTACGCACCCGCTGAAGTGCGGGAGTTGCTGGAACGCCCTTACCGACTGATCTACCGCGTTACGCCAACGCAGGTGGATATCCTGACGGTGCTGCACTACCGCCAGCTGATGCCATCGGACCTGACCGACCTGCAACGTTGAGTGCCTGTGGACTGGTCTGAACTGCCGGGCAATGCGTTGCGGGTCGAGTAGGGAAAGATATTATCTATTGCGTCGCTGGGCCATGCTTGTAAGGCTGTCGCGCCCGGGTGCGCTCCTACGCAAGCGGGTGGTTGGTTAGCGATGGAAGGCCAGTGTTGCGATGACGCCGCGCTCCTGGCCTGGGCGCACGCTGACGCGCCAGCCGTACAAGTCGCACAGCCGGCTGACGATCGACAGGCCGATGCCGCCGCCTTGCGAGTGGCCGGCGTGGGTGCCGCGGTAGCCGCGTTGGAACAGTTTGGCGGCATCCTCTTCGCTCAGGCCGGGGCCGGAGTCGATCACCTCTACTGCATCGCTTAGCACGCGCACACGCACCTGGCCGTCCTGGGTGTACTTGACCGCGTTGCCGATCAGGTTGCCCAGCGCCACCGACAGTGCTGATTCGGGCGCGTCGATGACCAGGTCGCGTTCGCCTTCCAGCAGCAGTTCCAGCGGCTTGCCGCCGAGCTGGGCACGGTGCGCGTCGATCAGTTGTTCGGCCACCTTGGCGACATTGCTGCTGCCCTGCCCGCGTTCGTTGCGCGAGAGCAGCAGCAACGAGCCGATCAGATCGCTGCACTGCAGTTCGGCGCGCTGGATGCGCTGCAGGCGTTGCAGCATCTTGTCGTCGAGATTGGGCTTGCTGAGCAGCAGTTCGGTGGCGCCGCGGATCACCGCCAGCGGGGTGCGCAGTTCGTGGCTGACGTCGGCGTTGAATTCGCGGTCGCGCTGGACGACTTCGGTGAGGCGGGCCGAGTAATCGTCCAAGGCCTCTGCGAGCTGGCCGACTTCGTCATCGGGGAAGTGCGCTGCCAATGGCTTGGGCTCGCTGGTGCCGCCACGGTAGGCACGCAGGCGCGCGGCCAGATCCGACACCGGGCGCATCACCTTGGACGCCGACCACCAGCCGATCACCAACGAAAACCCGCTGAACACCAGCACCGAAAGCATCAGCGTGCGCTTGAGCTGGATCTCGCCCTTGAGGGTCTGGGTCATGTCATAGGCGAGGAAGAACCACTCGCTTGGCGTCTTGCGCACCGCCAGTTTGTACGAGTAGGCGTTGCCGCCCTCGTCCACGCCGGAGATGGTGTGAATGCCGTCGGGCAGTTGGTACCACTCCGGCTGTTCCAGCCGCAGCGCATCGAACTTGTCGCTCTTGACCACGCGCCCGCGCATCTGCTGCACCGGCAGGTCGGGGTTACGCAGCGGGTCGGAATAGAAGCGCTGCGCGAAGGCGTCGATATTGCGGTTCATCACGTCTTCGACCAACTGGGTTTCCACGCGCGAGCGCGCCCAGTTGGTGGCGAAGGCGAACAGTGTGGTCAGGCAGAAGCCAAACAACACGAACGAGAGGATGATGCGGCTGCGCAGGCGCCGCCGGTAACGGCCACGCCTGCGGGCGGGCCGCGCGCCGTTATTGCTTTCAGGCATCGGGCGAGGCGATGCGGTAACCGATGCCGTGACGGGTCTGGATCATCGGCACGTCGAACGGCTTGTCGACCACCGCGCGCAGGCCGTGGATATGCACGCGCAGCGAGTCCGAATCGGGCAGTTCTTCGCCCCAGACGCGGGTTTCCAGCTCCTGGCGGGTGACCACGGCCGGCGAGGCTTCCATCAGCGACTGCAGGATCTTCAACGCAGTGGGGTTGAGCTGCAGCAGCTTGCCGCGGCGGCGCACTTCCAGGGTATCCAGGTTGTATTCCAGATCGCCGGTTTCCAGCACGCGGGTGTGCACGCCCTTGCCGCGACGCGACAGCGCGTTGAGCCGCACTTCCACTTCCTGCAGCGCGAACGGCTTGATCAGGTAGTCGTCGGCGCCGGAGTCGAAGCCGGCCAGTTTGTTGTCCAGCGAATCGCGCGCGGTGAGCATCAGCACCGGCGTCTGCTTGCGCGCTTCGTTGCGCAGCTTGCGACACACCTCGATGCCATCCATGCCGGGCAGGTTGAGGTCGAGCACGATGGCGTCGAACTCGTGCACCACGGCCAGATGCAGGCCGGTGACGCCGTCGGCGGCGAAGTCCACCGTGTGGCCGCGGTCTTCCAGATAGTCGCCAAGATTGGCGGCGATATCGCTGTTGTCTTCAATTACTAGAATGCGCACTGGAACCTCATTGTTGGGTCGTGTACCCGGCTGCGGGTGGCAAGGTGCCGCTGCAGCCGCGCTGTCGTCTTGGTTGTTTCAGCAGTTGGCGCCATTCGGCCGCCGAACGTACTGCGTGATGCTCAGCGTTGCTGGTCGTTCCGTCGCTGATTGAGCAAGGAAATGTAGACGTGAACCCCAATCCCGGCAAGCCATCACAAAAAGGCCCAGGTGCCGCTAAGCACCCGGGCCAAAAATGCATCCCGATCACCGTCACTGCCGAGAGCGGAGCTACGGTCGGGAGAGGCTAGCGGGGCAAGGATTAGAGTTTCGTTATTTTTTTGATAAAAATGTTAAATCCCCGATCAACGGGCCGTCTGCTCCAGGTGCTCGATGATTGCGGCGGCCACATCCACGCCACAGACACCTTCCACGCCTTCCAGGCCGGGGGTGGAATTGACCTCCAGCACCAGCGGGCCGCGGTTGGAGCGGATCAGATCCACGCCGGCCACCGCCAGGCCCAGCGCGCGCGCCGAGCGCACCGCCACCTCCTGCTCCTGCGGCGTGGCTTCGGCCACGGCGGCGGTGCCGCCGAGGTGCAGGTTGGAGCGGAAGTCGCCTTCGGCGGCCTGGCGGCGCATGGAGGCGACCACCCGGTCGCCGACCACGAGGCAGCGCAGGTCGGCGCCCTCGGCCTCGCCGATGAATTCCTGCACGATGAAGTTGGCATACAGCCCACGCAAGGCTTCGACCACGCCGCGCGAGGCGCTGGCCTTCTCGGTAAGGATCACCCCGGCGCCCTGGGTGCCCTCGTTCAACTTCACCACGTGCGGCGGCGGGCCGAGCATGGAGAGCAGGTCCTGGGTGTCGTCCGGGTTGTCGCCGAACACCGTCACCGGCATATCAATGCCCTGGGCGGCCAGCAGTTGATGCGCGCGCAACTTGTCGCGCGAGCGCAGGATGGCGTCGGAGGGATTGGGCGTGTAGCTGCCCATGAATTCGAGCTGGCGCAACACCGCCGTGGCATAGCGCGTGACCGAGGCGCCGATGCGCGGGATCACTGCGTCGAATCCGGTGATCGGCTTGCCCTTGTAGTGCAGGCTGAAACCATCGGCGGCGATACGCATGTAGCAGCGCAGCGGGTCGAGGATGCGCACCGTGTGCCCACGCTTGCGCCCGGCCTCGATGAGCCGGCGGGTCGAATACAGCTTGCTGTTGCGGGAAAGAATGGCGATTTTCATCGCGGAGGGTGCGCGGCGCGGCCTGGACATGGTCGGAGTCTAGTGACGAAGTGACCCAAGTCCGTACGTCTGCCGGTCGATCGCGCGTGCGGGCTGCAACCCTGCCCTGCACGCTTCGATCCAACTGGTGTGCGACGGCCCCGAGGAGGGAAAGGCGAAAGCTGCTCGGCAACGCTATTGAAGCGACGCGGGTGTTGCGCAACCTCAGTGGCCTGGATGCTAGCAGGGCGGCCGCGCGGCGCTCAAGCAATGCGCACATGCGTTGCACTAGATGCTGCGCGCATGCACCTTGTCTTTGCCTATGTCTGTGCCGAATGCGCCAACCAACACCGACGCCAGTGATGCTAAACCCAGTCGGCGCAGCATTGCGTGGGCACGCCCACGTCCAGCCGCGCTGCGCAGTGATCAGGCGAGCGCAGCGGCTGCCGCATGCTGCCCTCACGCCATGCCCCTGTGGCCGTGACGCGTTTTGCACAGGCAAAACCGCAATGCTTGAGTCCCCTAATGCCGGCATGCCGGCGCACCCGAGACTCTCAATGCGACGTCCAGCAAGCGCGGCCTATGCCAACCCCTCCCGCATCCGCCAGGGGCGCCCGTTCCCGCGTGGCACGCTCTTCGATGGAACAGGCACCAATTTTGCGCTGTTTTCTGCGCATGCCACGCGTGTGGAGCTGTGTCTGTTCGACGAACAAGGCACCGAGACGCGGGTCGATCTGCCCGAATACACCAACGAGATCTGGCACGGCTATCTGCCCGACGTCAAACCGGGCCAACGCTACGGCTACCGCGTGCATGGCCCGTACGAGCCGACCGAGGGACATCGCTTCAACCACAACAAGTTGCTGATGGATCCCTATGCGCGCGAGCTGGATGGCGATCTGGTCTGGGCGGACGAACTCTACGGCTACACCGTGGGTCACCCGGATGGCGACCTGAGCTTCGACGAGCGCGACAGTGCGCCCTTCATGCCCAAGTGCGTGGTGGTCGAAGACACCTACGACTGGGAAGACGACGCACGTCTGCTCAAGCCGTGGAACGAAACGGTGATCTACGAAACCCATGTGCGTGGTTACACCATGCGCAACCCGCAGGTGCCGGAGGCGGTGCGCGGTACGTTTGCCGGCCTGGCGCAACCGCAGGTGCTGCAATACATCAAGGACCTTGGCGTCACTGCCGTCGAGTTGTTGCCGGTGCATGCGTATCTGGACGACCAGCATCTGCTGGACAAGGACCTGCGCAATTACTGGGGCTACAACACCATCGGCTTTTTCGCATTGAAATCGCGCTATCTGGCCAGCGGGCATCGCGATGAATTCCGCGACATGGTCAAGGCCATGCACAAGCAGGGTCTGGAAGTGATTCTGGACGTGGTCTACAACCACACCGCCGAAGGCAGCGAGCTGGGCCCGACGCTGTCGTTCAAGGGCATCGACAACGCCAGTTACTATCGCCTTGCCGAAGACAAGCGCTACTACATCAACGACACCGGCACCGGTAACACGCTGAATCTGAGCAATTCGCGGGTGATCCAGATGGTCAACGACTCGCTGCGCTATTGGGCCGGCGAGATGCATGTGGACGGATTCCGCTTCGACCTGGCCACCATCCTGGGGCGCGAGCCGAGCGGTTTCGATCAGCGTGGCGGCTTCCTGGATGCCTGCAACCAGGACCCGCTGCTCACGGAAGTGAAGTTGATTGCCGAGCCGTGGGATTGCGGCCCCGGTGGCTATCAGGTGGGTCATTTCCCGCCGGGTTGGTCGGAGTGGAACGACAAGTTCCGCGACAATGCGCGCGAGTTCTGGAAGGGCGAAGAGGGCAAGCTCGCCGAATTTGCCACCCGCTTTACCGGCTCGGCCGATCTGTTCGATCGGCGCGGTCGCCGCCCATGGGCGTCGGTCAACTTCATCACTGCGCATGACGGTTTCACCCTGCGCGATCTGGTGAGCTACAACGAGAAGCACAACATCGCCAACGGCGAGGACAATCGGGACGGTTCGTCCAACGATGGCTCGTGCAACTACGGCGAAGAAGGCGATACCGACAACGCCGAGATCCTGCAGATTCGCGAGCGGCAGATGAAAAACCTGCTCGCCACCTTGCTGCTTTCGCAAGGCACGCCGATGCTGCTGAGCGGCGACGAGCGCGCACAGTCGCAAGGCGGCAACAACAACACCTATTGCCAGGACAACGAGATCACCTGGCTGGATTGGGGAAACGACCCGACCGACGGCCGTCTGACCGAATTCGTCAAGGCGCTCACCAGTTTGCGCAAGCGCTACCCGATCCTGTCGCGTGGTCGTTTTCTCAACGGCCAGTACAACGAAGAGGCCGGCCTGCGCGATCTGACCTGGCTCAATCCCGGCGGCACCGAGATGGACGACGCGCATTGGACCGATGCCGGTGCACGCTCGGTGGGCCTGCTGCTGGAAGGCAAGGCCCAGACATCAGGCGTCAAGGAACTGGCCAACGACGACACCTTGCTGATCGTCATCAATGCTTACCACGAAGGGGTGACCTTCACCCTGCCCTCGTCCGACGAGCCGGTGCACTGGAAGCTGGTGCTCTCCACCGACGAAGCATTGGAAGTGGACATGATGCCGGCCGGCGCCAGCGAGTTCCTGGCTCCGCCACGCAGCGTGTCGGTATTCGAGTGCAAGAGCGACCAATAACGTTGTTCAAGAGGCGACACACGCTCGCTGTCTGCTGATATCTGGCAGACAGCGAGCTTTTTTGTGCGCTTTAGAAACCAGCCATATCAACGATGCCAGGATCCAAATGGCTGGCGGACTTTTAGAACGACCGACAAAACTACTGCTACGTTTTGTCAGCCGCTCTCAGTCCTGCTGATACCGCGACGGCAGTTGGACCTGCTGATACTGCGACGGCAGTTGGATGAAGGCACGCGAGAATTCGGTGACGCGCTCTCTTTTGGCACTTTAAACAAAGCGGTCAAACTTTGGCGCAGCAAAATTCAATCAATCATTGCAACGACCAACAAGCTTTTATCGAAAAAACAGACAAATTCAGACAGCGCTCAAGCTGGAACAGAGCTTCAACCTGGATAGAGCGGAAACCGCTTGTCCGGATGATTGGCTTTCCATTCCTTGTACGAGCTGGTGCCCTCCCAGGCCTTGAAGGCGCGCGGGGTGCGACCACGCCCGGACCAGGTCTCGCCGGAATGCGGAATCCAGTACTTGGCCACGACTTCGCCGGTGGACGATAGCGGGCCCTTGGACTTGCCGGTCATTGCGAGGGACGCGATCTGGCTTTTCTGTTTTGCGTTGAAGCGGCCACCAAACTGGGTCAGCACTTGGACGACCTGGTCGAAGGCTTCCAGCGTCTGGGCATATTTCAGCTGGGCTTCTTCCTGTTCGAGCTTACGCAGCTCTTCCAGCAATTGGGCTTTGGCGGCGGCGGAGGGTGAAGCAGGCGGAACCTGGCGCATTGGCAAAACTGAGGTTGGGCGGATCAACGAGTATTGCCGTTGCGCCGGCTAGCGTAAAGCGCTGTGGCCTACGCGAGTCTGGAAGCGGTCAGCGAGGGCGCAGCAGAGCATGCTCCCGGGCCATGCTCAGCACCGGCCCGATCCGCCCGGCGCGGATCAACTCGCTGCAGTGCTTGCCCACGAACTCGACCCTGGGCGCGGAAAACCACTGCATTACCCGCTCCGGCTCCCCGGCATTGATCGACCAGGCGTGGCGCACCGTCTCGCCAAGCTCCTCCACCCCCACCAGGCCCAGCTCTCGAATCTGTTCCGGGTCGAGCGCAAACATCTCCAGCACCCTGCCCGCATCGGCCGGCGTGCCGTAGCCGCTATTCATCTGCCTGGCGATGCCGGCGCTGTAAGCGACCGATGCGGCGTGTGCGGACTCGGCGCGGCGCATGCCCTTGAGAAGTGCGCCGATGAGTTGAGGATGTGTCGTGGTCATGGTGCTCGCTCGATCATGGCCACAACTATGACCACCATCGGCGATGCGCTCAATCAGGAGGTTCCTGACCATGGGCAAGGAAATCACGAGGCGTGCTATCGGGGTTTTTCAGGAAGTTACTTTCTGCAATCGATGTCATTTCGATGTATGCCTAAACAGGCGTTTTCTAACGATCGATTACCAAAAGCCAGCCCCGACATCGAGGCCGATTCATGCGTAGAGTCGACCGTCCCAGCGTCACGGTGGAGATTCCCATGTCCAGCCCGGCCAAGGTCACAATCGACAACCGCACCAGCTACACCATCGTCACCCACGTAACCCGGGATTACTGGGTGGAAGGCGACGGCGACTCCATCGATGGCAAAACCATCGAAGCAGACTCGAAACAGACCTATACCGTGAAGGCCAAGACCGCCCACCATGGTGAGTTGGACATCGACCTCATCGATAGCGCGACCTCCACTGTCATCGCGACGCTCAAGATCAACAGCATCAAGGACCCGCAGGATGGCAGCGGCCTGGCCGGCACATCGAAAACGGCCACTCTGCAGATTGCGGCAGTGGGCCATCGCAGCTCGCCCGGCGACGAGGATCTGAGACGGATCGACGTCACCCTGGTGGATGTGAGCATCGGCCGGTTGCGTTACAACGACGTCTCCATGAAGGCCTCGCACAACAGTTATCAGCGCGACGAAACCTTGCGCGAGCAGATCACCTGGAACCCGAAAAATCACTACGACTGCGGGTGTGGCGGGTTGGAACTGGATATCGCCCAATCCGACGATGGTCTGGATTGGTCGGTTGGCCACAAGGGTTCCTACGATAAGCACTACCGTCAGCTCTCCGGCTTTTTGAGCGACCTGGCGGTGTGGTCGAAAGAAAATGACGGCCACGACGTGATCACCTTGCACCTGGACCTCAAACACACTGCGACCAAAGACTTCCCCGATCAACTGGATGCGTATCTCAAGGACAGGCTGCCGCGCATCTATACACCTGGCGAACTGATGGGGTCACAAGAGACGCTTGCACTTGGCGCCGAAAGGAATGGCTGGCCCTTCATTGAAGACTTGAAGAACACGTTTCTTGTCTGCGTGACCGGCAACAGACAGGACAAGCAGACCTATGCGGAGACCGCGCCGAAATCGCGGCTGTGCTTCGCCGACAAAGACATCGATGCCGACGAGAATCCCTCGGATCCTCACCGGGTCTTTTTCAACTTCCACATCTTCCACTCTGATCGCGATCAATGGATGAAGACATTCAAGGCCTGCGTCGGCAGACCCGAGGTCATCATCCGTGCGTATCTCGCCAATAGCGAAGACAACTGGAACGACTGTCTCGACAGCGGGTGTTGCGTGATCGCGACCAACAAGATCAGCGACCACGCCTGGGCACTGGTCGGCGCGCAGCGCTTCGCCAAGCGGGTGCCGTTGTTGTAGTGAAGGAATTCCCTTATGGCCCCGTCCGTAGTTCCTGACAGCGATGCGAGTGGTTTTCTGGCACAATCGGCGGCCTGCAGGCTGATGGACCATCGGCATCGGCCCGCAGCCATGGACGCCAAAAGCGCTAATTAACCAAGGTCAAGGAGGATCACGATTGGGAATGTCATCGATTCGGCACGTGGGCGACTATCAGCTCACCGCGCATGTCACGCCCGGCCAAGGGCAGTTTTCGGCTGAACTGCTGCTCAGCAAATCTGGCGGCATTACCTTGCAGCGATACCGTGTGCCGGGCGATGCGTTCGCCGACCGCACTGCCGCGCATGATCACGCCAGGCAGTGGATGGCGATGTGCGAGGTCTCCAGCGATGGGCACGTGCGCTTCGATGCGCATTGCCTCGATCAGGGCCGACGTGCAGTAGCCGCCGCCTAAGCAGGCGGGAAGCACCGGGTGAGCCGCTCGTTCCAGAAGGCGAGTTGCTCCAACGTGTGCGACTCAATGGGTTTTTCCACTGTCGACGACGCTTTGCGGTGCGCCACTGTGGCAATCAGCGATGCCGCCAGGCGATCCCAGCACAGTCTGAGCAAGGCCGGTTCGGGATGCGAAGCAAGCATGGCTTCCAGCATCGCCCCTTGCGCGACTCTTGATGCCTGCAATTCGCTCAGCGCATCGGTCACTGCCGTCATCCATTGCTCGGTCAACTGCTCCGTCATTTCCGCACGCGATCCCTTTCAAGATGCACAGGCTATCCGCAATGCACGGGTTTGTACCGGCTGCGCGCAAGATTCGCCAAGACATTACTGAACCATAGGGCAGAGGCGTTGCGCGAACCTCTGAAGCGATGCTTTTCGTCACCGAGCGCTGCCGACAGTGCATTGGCAAGATCGCTTTCCCTTGAAGTCGAGACGGCTTTCGACTCGATGAAACATCTCAGCTGCGAACTTGCCGCCACTAAAACCGATGCCCGGCCTGACGGAGCGAATTACTCAGCTCGTTGTCGAGTCAAGATTTTGTGAAATCTGCCGATAACGGATTGAGACACCTCGGCAAGCGCTAGCGAACCAGGCAAGCCGGTCGACGTTGGCGACAACGCCTCAGGTTGCTCGGGCAGGCCAGTCACTCGCCGGCTCCTCCCTACTCCTCCGCTTCTTCCCCAGGTCCCAGCATGCTATCCACGATCAAAAGCAAATTTATATTGGCATTGTTGGGAACGCTGATCCCGAGCATCCTGCTGTGTCTGTTCCTGCTGAACAGCCTGCACACCTCCAAGAACAATGTCGGCACGCTCTACAATCGCGACTTCACCGGCTCTGCGCTTGCCAGCAGCATCGACGGTCAGCTGACCCGGGTGGACATCAACATCCTGCGCATGATCGCCATCGGCACACCCGAGCTGATCACGCAATGGAAGCAGGAAAACCAAACGCGCTTCACGCAAGTCGCGGCCAGCATCGTGGAACTCAAGCAGTTGCTGAGCCAGGAAGCCGAGCACACCGCCCAGCTGCAAAAGATCACGGCAAGCTATGCGCTGATGCAAGCGGGGATGCAGCGCCAGATCGAGTTGATCGAAGCTGGCGATATCGCCGGCGGCGCCGAAGTCAATCGGACCCAGGTCAAGGACAACGCCAACGCCACCTTTGCCGGGCTTGCCACCTTGCGTGACGAGCTGGCCGCCTCCGCCAAGCTGCGCTATCAGCAGCAACAGGCCACCAACACGCGCGCGATCACCTTGTCGGCGATCGCGTTGGGGTTGATCGCGTTGGCCGGCGTGAGCATCGCGATGTTACTGGGGAACGCGATTTCACGCTCGATCCAGCGGGCAGTTGCCGCCGTCGAGCAGTTGTCGTGTGGCGTGCTCGACGTCGATATCAAGGTCAACGGCAAGGACGAAACCGTGCAGTTGGCCAGTGCGGTCTACCGCATCCGCGATCGCCTGCAAGGCGTCATCGCCGCGCAGCTGGAAATGGCACGCCGGCACGATGCCGGCGAGATCAGCTACCGCATGGACGAAAATGCGTTTCCTGGCGAGTTCGGTCACATGGTGCGCGATGCCAACGCCCTGGCCAGTTCGCATATCGCCATGACGATGCGCCTGACACAGATCATCGGGCGCTACGCCATCGGCGATCTTTCCGATGAAATGGATCGGCTGCCAGGCGAGAAGGCGGTGGTCACCGAGGCGATGAACCAGGTCAAACAGAATCTGCAGGCGATCAATCAGGAAATAAGCCGCCTGGCTTCGGCAGCGGCAGCCGGGGACTTCAGCGTGCGTGGCGACACCGAGCGCTTCCAGCATGATTTCCGCGCCATGGTCACCAGCCTCAATCACCTGATGTCCACCGCAGACGGCAACCTGCAATCGCTGTCTGCATTGCTGCAGTCCATCGCCGCAGGCGACCTCACGGCGCGCATGAGCGGCGAGTTCAATGGCGTGTTCGCACAGATGCGTGATGACGCCAACACCACCGCCGCGCAGCTGGCGGAAATCGTCGGGCGCATTCAGCACTCGGCAATCTCCATCAATTCGGCTGCCAGCGAAATCGCCGCCGGCAATCAGGATCTGTCGCACCGTACCGAGCAGCAAGCGGCCAACCTGGAAGAAACCGCCGCCTCGATGGAAGAGCTCACCTCCACCGTTCGCCAGAACGCCGAGCATGCACGCCAGGCCAATCAGCTGGCGATCGGTGCGGCAAGCGTGGCCTCGCAAGGCGGCGAGATCGTGAGCAAGGTCGTGGGCACCATGGCCGGCATCGAAGCCTCGTCCAAGAAGATCGCCGACATCATCAGCGTCATCGACGGCATCTCATTCCAGACCAATATCCTCGCGCTAAACGCTGCAGTGGAAGCCGCGCGCGCAGGTGAGCAAGGCCGTGGCTTTGCCGTGGTTGCCTCGGAAGTGCGCACGCTCGCTCAGCGCTCAACCGCAGCTGCGAAGGAGATCAAGGGCTTGATCGACGACTCGGTACAGCGCGTGACCGAAGGCTCCACCCTGGTGCACACCGCCGGCAACACCATGGCCGAGCTTGTGGCCAGCGTGCAGCGCGTGACCGACATCATGGGTGAGATCTCTGCGGCCTCGCAGGAGCAGTCGGTCGGCATCGAGCAGGTCAACATCACGGTCACGCAAATGGATGAGACCACCCAGCAAAACGCGGCACTGGTGGAAGAAGCCACCGCGGCCGCCCGCTCGATGGAAGAACAGGCCGGCCAGCTCACCGAAGCGGTTGCGGTGTTCAAGATTGCGCAGACGAGCACGCACAGCGCGCGTTCGGTACCAACCGCATCATCAAAGCTCAGCCTGGTCAGCGGCCGAACAGTAGCACCGGTCAAAGCCGCTACCCGCCAAGCGTCTGCACCGAAAAAACTGGTCACCGCGTCGTCCAGTGACGGAAGTAACTGGCAGGAATTCTAAGCCTCGACCGCATTGAAAGACCCGGCAATGCCGGGTTTTTTTTGCTTCATCGAGGCACGTTGGAATGCGGCTCACCAGGCGCCATGCGTCTACGTAATCGCCCCACGCTTGAAATTTATAACGCGCTGGCAAGTCGCTCGATGCTCAGATGTTGCGCTGTCTACGCAATACTCAGCGTCGCCCATGCGAGCAAGGCGTAACGGGTGGTCTTGGCGATCGCAACCAGCGGCAGGAACACGCGCAGCGGCTCGCGCATGACCCCCGCCGCAAGTGTCAACGGGTCGCCGATGATCGGCATCCAGCTCAGCAGCAGCGACCATTTGCCGTATTTGCCATACCACGCCTGGGCGCGCAGCAATGCAGACGCTTTGATCGGAAACCAGCGCTTTGCCTGAAAACGCAACGCCTCGCGCCCAAGCCACCAGTTGATCAGCGAGCCGAGCACGTTGCCGATGCTCGCAGCAGCCACAAGCCCCAACGCAGAATCGCCGCGTAACAGCAGCGCCACCAATGCCGTCTCCGACTGCGCAGGGAGCAAGGTGGCTGCGATAAGCGCAAGTGCGAAAAGCGAGAGATACGTCATCGGCTACGTTGCGCGTGTTGTAATGGTGCAGGAGGTTGGGCGATGCATCCGGCGCAACATCTGCGCCACAACCGACGCCAATGCGACATGGCGCAGCGTTACCGCTTGACCGGCTTTCGCCGCTTGATCTTTTCGTCAGGAAACACCTTGGCACACAGAAAGTCGACAAACGCCCGCACCTTCGGCGAAGGATGCTTGCTTGCCGGCCAAAGCACGTGGAACGCGCCGCTGCGCCGCACGTGCTCGGCCAACACGGGAAGCAGGCGCCCGTCTGCCAGCAGATCGCGGATAGCGAAATCCGGCAAGCAGGCTATTCCGAGTCCTTGCACTGCGAAGCACACGCGCGTTTCGATGTTGTTGCAGATCATCGAGGTGGGAAGCACCAGTTCGCCGCTGTTGCGCCGCGTATGCAGCGGCCAGGCTTCCAGTTTTCCCGAGTTGGGATAACGGTAATGCAGGCAGGCATGCTGCAGCAGATCGACCGGCACACGCGGCGTGCCGCGCTGCGCGAGATACTCGGGCGCAGCAACCAGCATCATCTGGAAGCCACCGAGACGCCTGGCCGAAAGGCGCGAATCGCTCGGCTCGCCGGTTCTCACCACCGCATCGAACCCTTCCTCGATCACATCGACCATCCGGTCGCTGAAGTCCAGATCCAGCTCGATCTCGGGATAGTGGCGCATGAAGTCACCCAGCACCGGCAATACCAACGCACTGACCAGCGGCAGGCTCACCCGCAAGCGCCCGCGCGGCGCGGCTGTGGCTTGCGAAAGTTCCAGTTCTGCTGCTTCCATCTCGGCGAGGATGCGGCGGCTACGCTCCAGGAACAACGTGCCTTCGGCTGTCAGCGTGACGCTGCGCGTAATGCGATGAAACAGCCGCACGCCAAGTTTTTCTTCCAGACGCACCACGCGTTTGCGGACCGCAGACGCCGACACGCCCAACAACCGGCCAGCCGCGACGAAGCTGCGCGTTTCGGCAACCTGCACGAACACCACGAACCCGCTCAGGCTTTCCACCACACGTCTCCATTGAGGACGTCTGGTTCCGCACAAAGCGGAACTCTACCCCAGTTTTTCTTTAATCGAAGGCTGTCTACGCTGCTTGGAATGTCTATTGACCAACTACTCCATGACGACGTCTCTCTCACAGCTGCGCGAAACCATTCCGCTCACAATGCTGAGCTGCAAAATTCAGCCCGTTGTTCAACATGCATTGGACGATCAGCGCACGGTCGTGGCGGTCGCTCCTCTAACACACAGCGGTAAATCGATGTATCGGCAATCATCCAGCCGTGCTGACCGGCAACGCCTTTGCACGATCGTGGATGCACTCCCTCACTCGACATTCGTCACCACGTCGCGCAGTGCAGCGTCTAACGCATTGGAAGCAAGGCAATGAGTTCGACTGCGAAAGACCGCTTGCCACTGGCACCCTTGCTCGCGCTTGCCATGGCCGCCTTTATCACCATCCTCACCGAAGCGCTGCCAGCGGGTCTGCTGCCGCAGATGGCAAATGGCCTGGCCGTCTCCGAAGCCTGGGTTGGTCAGACCGTCACCATCTATGCCCTCGGTTCCTTGTTGGCAGCGATACCATTGACCATCGCCACCCAGGGCATTGCCCGTCGCCCGCTGCTGCTGGCGGCCATCGCCGGCTTCGCCATCGCCAACACGATCACCACGCTGTCCAGCAGCTATGCGCTGACGATGGTGGTGCGCTTTCTGGCAGGCGTCTCGGCGGGACTGTTGTGGGCGTTGCTGGCCGGCTATGCGGCGCGCATGGTGCCCGAGCATCAGAAAGGCCGCGCCATCGCGATCGCCATGGTTGGCACACCGCTGGCATTGTCGCTGGGCGTGCCGGCCGGCGCGTTCCTTGGCAGCCTGGTGAGCTGGCGTGTGTGCTTCGGCATCATGAGCGTCCTGGCGGTGATCCTGATGCTGTGGGTGCGCCTGCAGGTACCGGATTTCGCCGGGCAGGGGCAAGGCAAGCAGCAACGTCTGGCACACGTGTTGAGGTTGCCCGGCATTCGGCCGGTGCTGTTCGTGGTGCTGGCTTTCGTGTTGGCCCACAACATTCTCTACACCTACATCGCCTCGTTCCTGGCGGAGGCCGGCATGGCGCAGCGGACCGATCTGGTGTTGCTGGTCTTCGGTGGCGCCTCGCTGATCGGCATCTGGATCGTGGGCGTACTGATCGACCGCCATCTACGCGCACTGACGCTGACCAGCACACTGCTGTTCTGCGCGGCGGCATTGGCACTGGGCCTGGCCGGCACGTCTCCCGCGATCGTCTACATCGCAGTCGGCGTCTGGGGGCTCGCCTTCGGTGGCAGCGCGACGTTGTTTCAGACAGCGCTCGCCAAATCGGCGGGAGACGAGGCCGATGTCGCGCAATCCATGTTGGTGACCGCGTGGAATATCGCCATCGCCGGTGGCGGGTTGCTCGGCGGCGTATTGCTTGACCAGCTCGGCGTCGGCGCGTTCCCGCCTGCGTTGCTGGTGCTGCTTGCCGCAACGCTGGTGGTGACGTGGACGGCCAAGCGACATGGCTTTGCGGCATCAACCGATGACAGCGACGTATCTCGGCCGGCTACGGTCGGAAGACAGGCATAAACGCTGGACGTAGGGAGCCGATGCCACTGCGCAGCACGGCTTGCGCAGTAAAGACGCATCGAATTGCGGAGCGGACTGAGGATTGCGGAGCGGTCAGATGTGCAGAAGCGCTTGCTGCATCTGGAGCGGGCGAAGGGAATCGAACCCTCGTCAGTAGCTTGGGAAGCTACAGCTCTACCATTGAGCTACGCCCGCGTGGCGTTGCGAGAGTTTAGGCGGGTGCGGGTGTCGGGCGCAATGCGCAGACGTGACGAGGGCCGGTTGCCCGGCCCTCGTGTCTTGCAGATCTACCGCGTGGACAGCTGTGCGGCGTGGATCAGAAGTTGCCGCTGAAATTCACAAACAGCGTTGCATCGCGGGCGCTGCGCTGGGCGGTGGTGGTGCTCAGGCCGATATTGCTCTGCAGGCCCCACAGGCCGGTGCGGGCGCCCAGCACGACGGTGGCGTAGTTGCGATCGAAGTTCTGGCCCGGCACGGTGTACATGCCCACTTCCGGCATCGACTGCAGCCAGGCGCTGGCCTCGGTGCCGTCCTTGAACTCGTGGTCGTAGGTCGCCTGCACGTACGGCTTGACCGCAGCACCGTCCAGACGGACCTGGAAGCCGATGCGGCCCACCAGCGAATCGATGTCCTGATCGGCATAGCCCAGCGCGGTGGAGCTTTCGTTGCTTTCGGTGTAGCCGTCGAGCTTGAGCTTCTGCCAGGTCAGGCCGACCACCGGGCCGTACTTGAGGTTGCCTTCGCCCAGCGAATAGCCGGCGTTGACCGCGGCGGTGAGGTTGCTGCCGTCGGGCGAGCCGCTGTGTACGCGCGTTGCCGGCCCGAGCTGCACTTCGCGGTCGACGTCGTAGCGCAGCGCGCTGTAGCTGACCTGCGCATTGACCCACACCGGGCCGGTGTACCAGCCGAAGAACCCGCCCAGGGTGGTGTCGTCCTGCTTGAAGCTGCCGTTACGGTTGCCGAAATCGGCATCCATGCTGCCGAAGCCGCCAAAGCCGCCGAACACCAGGTCGCCCGCAGTCCAGTCCACACCGAACAGGCCGGCCGGTGCCATGCCGTCGTACAGATCGGCGTGGTCGTAGCGCTGCATGTCGCCGCGCACGCTGCCCCACCAGCGCAGACCATCGGCGTCCGGCTTGCCGTCCAGATGCCACGCTACCTGGTCGGCGCGGGCGCGGCCAATGGCCTGCGCGGAATGCGTCAGCACCTGCTGCAACCGCGGCGCCTCCAGCAGCGAGATGGCGTACTGGCCCAGGATCTGGTGGGTGGCGGTGGTCGGGTGGATACCGTCGGCGAACACATAGGTGTTCTGTGCGTTGGCCGCGACCAGGCTGGTCGGGTTACAGGCCGGCAGCGGCACCGCCGGGTTGCAGGCGGTGCTGGTGACGTTGCTGAAACCGTAGGTACCCGGATCGGCAACCACTTCCTGCAGGATGTGGAAGGTGTCGACCGGAATCACGCGCAGGCCGGCCGAACGCAGGCCGTTGAACAATGCGGTGTTGTAGGCAGTGGCCGCGGCAGTGCCCTGCGCCATCGCGGCGGCACCGCCGGCACGGAAGCGCGGGGTGATGCCCACATCCGGAATGGTCGGCACCATCACGTAGCGCGCGCCGGCAGCCTGCAGCGCACCGACTGCGCCGACCTGCGCGGTGACCGCGTTGCCGATGATGGCCTGCGCCTGGGCCGGCGCCGCAGCGGCGGCGAGCAGATCGTTGGCGCCGCCCCACACGGTGTAGAGCGCATTCGGGTTGGACTGGCCGCCGTTGGCGCTCAGGTAGGTGTTGATCTGGCTGGTCACCGACGGCGCAGCGCCGAGTGCGCTGACCGAACTGGCCTGGATGCGGGCGCCACCGGCCGCGTAGTTGTCGCCGGTCTGGCCGTTGCCGTTGGGTGCGGCGTTGGTGCCGAAATGGTCGGCCACATATTCGGCCCAGACAAAACCGGGATTGGTGGTGAACTTGCCGGTGACCGCGCGCGAGGCGGCCGGCAGTAACGGGTTGTAGTAGCCGCTGTCGGTGAGGCTGTCACCGAAGAACACGGTCTGGTCGAACGCAGACGCGGCCATGGCCGGGGTGGCCGCAATGGCGATGGCAACGGCCATCAGGGAACGGATCGGGCGAAGAGATGTAGCCATGGGAGTGCCTGCTCAAAGGTGTGTGGAACTGGACCGGACCGGCATACGTACGCTGGCGAATGGCACATGGTTTCACCCTCGCCGCCCGCGCTCACGCTGCATTGCCGCATAACGCAAAAACGCGCGCTCCGGCGGCACGCGATGCAACAATGATGACATGAACATCCAACTCAACGGCACCCCGCGCGACGTTCCCGATGACTTGCTCCTGATCACCTTGCTTGAGCAGGAAGGTCTTGCACAACGACGCGTCGCGGTCGAGGTCAATGGCGAAATCGTGTCGCGCGGGCGGCATGCCACACACCAGTTGTGCGCTGGCGATGTGGTGGAGATCGTGCACGCGCTGGGCGGCGGTTGATGCTGCGCGCAAGCCGGCGCAGCTGCGCGCGATCGGTGATAATTGCCCGATGACGACTACTGCCCCCACTGATGCATTGATCATCGCCGGCAAGGCCTACCGTTCGCGTCTGCTGACCGGCACCGGCAAGTTCAAGGATCTGGACGAAACCCGCCTGGCCACCGAAGCGGCCGCCGCGCAGATCGTGACCGTGGCGATCCGCCGGGTGAACATCGGCCAGAACCCGAACGCGCCCAGCCTGCTCGACGTGCTGCCGCCGGATCGCTACACGCTGCTGCCCAACACCGCCGGCTGCTACACCGCCGACGATGCGGTACGCACCTGCCGGCTGGCGCGCGAGCTGCTGGACGGCCACAACCTCACCAAGCTGGAAGTGCTTGGCGACGAGCGAACGCTGTATCCGGACGTGGTGCAGACGCTCAAGGCCGCCGAGCAACTGGTCGCCGATGGTTTCGACGTCATGGTCTATACCTCCGACGATCCGATCCTGGCCAAGCGTCTGGAAGAGATCGGCTGCGTGGCGGTGATGCCGCTGGCCGCGCCGATCGGCTCCGGGCTGGGCATCCAGAACAAGTACAACCTGCTGGAAATCATCGAAAACGCCAAGGTGCCGATCATTGTCGATGCCGGCGTAGGCACGGCATCGGACGCGGCGATCGCGATGGAGCTAGGCTGCGATGGCGTGTTGATGAATACCGCCATTGCCGGTGCGCGCGATCCGATCCTGATGGCGAGCGCGATGCGCAAGGCGATCGAGGCGGGGCGTGAGGCGTTTTTGGCTGGGCGGATTCCACGCAAGCGGTATGCGTCGGCGTCGAGTCCGGTGGATGGTGTGATTGGATGAGTGGGTGTGCTGCGTTGACATTGCAGTCGAGGCGCAATGATTGGCAGTGCGGCGTGCCGGATGTTGCCGTTGCTAGATCGCGCGTTGCTGCGCGTGCGCCCTCACGCCGTACCCTCACCCCAACCCCCGCTCCGCGCCCCGGCCCGCGCCTGCGTCGCGGGCGCTCCTATGCACGCGCGCCCACGGCGCGCAAGCTGTGCATCCTCGCCCCGGTGGGAGAGGGGCTTTCGTTTTACTGATGACTTAATTCATGACCGATCCGTTTACCAGTGACGGCGCCAAGATGCCGCCCAAGCCCTTCACCATCGAAGAGGGCCGCCGGCAGGTGCGCAGCTTCGTGCTGCGGCAGGGGCGTTTTACGCCGGCGCAGCAGCGCGCGTTCGATGAGTTGTGGCCGCGCTTCGGTCTGGATTACCTCGGGACGCCGCGCGATTTCGATGCGGCCTTCGGCCGCGCCGCACCCAAGGTGCTGGAAATCGGTTTCGGCAACGGCGCAGCGTTGCGCTTTGCCGCGCAGCAGGACCCCAGCCGCGACTACATCGGCATCGAGGTACATGCGCCCGGCGTCGGCCGCTTGCTCAATGCCTTGCACGACGACGACAGCACGCATGTGCGCCTCTATCACCATGATGCGGTGGAAGTACTCGAGCACGAAATCGCCGATGGCGCGCTGGACGAAGTGCGCATCTATTTCCCAGATCCATGGCACAAGAAGCGCCACAACAAGCGCCGCCTGATCCAGCAGGCGTTTGCGCAGCTGCTCGTGCGCAAGCTGCGCGATGGCGGCCGCCTGCACGCGGCCACCGACTGGGCCGATTACGCCGAACAGATGTGGGACGTGCTCGACGCCACACCGGGCCTGGTCAATCGCGCCGGCCCACGCGGCCACGTCGAACGCCCCGCCTGGCGCCCGCAGACCCACTTCGAAACACGCGGCCAGAAACTCGGTCACGGCGTATGGGATCTGGTGTATGACCGGGAATGGGGAGTCGGGAATGGGGAATCGCAAGGGCAACTGCCTCCGGCATCCGGATAGCGTCCACCTGCGTCGGCCTTTCCCGCTTTTCCCATTCTCCATTCCCGACTCCCCATTCCCGGACCTCAATGGACACCGCGCTGACACTGACCAACGATATGAAGCTCGTCCTCGGGCTGGTCGGTTTCACGATGGCGATGTTTTTGTTCGAGCGCATCCGCGCCGATGTGGTGGCGTTGATCGTGCTGGTGGTGTTGGGCGTGACTGGGCTGGTGGCGCCGGAAGAACTGTTCGGTGGCTTCTCCGGTAACGCGGTGATGAGCATCATCGCCACCACCATTCTCGGTGCGGGGTTGGAGCGCACCGGTGCGTTGAATCGCCTGGCGACGTGGTTGTTGCGGCGCTCGCACGGCAGCGAACAACGCTTGATGATGATGACGCTGGCCATCTCCGGCTTGAACTCGTCTTTCATGCAGAACCCGTCGGTGATGGCGCTGTATCTGCCGGTTGCCTCGCGGCTGGCCGCACGCACCGGGCTCACCCTGCAACGCATGCTGCTGCCGATCTCGGCAGCCATCGTGATGGGCGGCGCGCTCACCATGGTGGGCAATTCGCCGCTGATCCTGCTCAACGATCTGCTGGTCTCTGCCAATAACAACCTGCCCTCGGGCATGGCCAGCATCGAGCCGTTGAAGATGTTCGCGCCACTGCCGATCGGCGTGGCCTTGCTGATCGCCGCACTGCTGTACTTCCGCTTCTACGGCGACCGCAAGCTGATCGAAGAAGAACGCCTGATCAACGAAGGCGTCACGCCCTCGCGCACCGAGAGCTATTTCGCCAAGACATACGGCATCGACGGCGATGTGTTCGAGCTCACCGTCAGCGCCGAAAGTCCGCTGGTCGGCATGACCCTGGGCGAGGCCGAAGCGCTGCACGACGCGCCCTTGCTGCTCGCCCTGAAGACCGGCAACGACACCCGCCTGGCGCCGCCGGCCGACATGCGCATCTGGGTCGGCAGCGTGCTCGGTGCGATGGGGCCGCGCCAGGAAGTGACCGACTTTGCGCAGAACCACTTCCTGCGCATGTCCTCGCGCTTGCGCAATCTGGGCGATCTGTTCAATCCCAGCCTGGCCGGCATTTCCGAAGCGCTGATTCCGCCCAACTCGCGGCTGATCGGTAAGACCGCTGCCGAGTTGCGTCTGCGTAAGCAGAGCGGCATCAGCCTGCTGGCGATCAACCGCGACAAGCAGGTGATCCGCGAGGACGTGCGCAATGTGCCGCTGCGTGGCGGCGACATGCTGGTGTTCCACAGCATCTGGCAGGACCTGGCGCAGGCGGCGGAAAGCCGCGATTTCGTGCCGGTGACCGACTTCCCCAAGGGCGAGCAGCGCCCCCACAAGTTCAAGATCGCCATGGCGATCTTCGCCTTCACCATTTTGATCGCGTTGACCTCGCGCCTGCCGGTGGCACTGACGCTGATGACCGGCGTGGCCTGCATGCTGGTCAGCGGCGTGCTGCGCATGGACGAGGCCTACGCCTCGATCAACTGGAAGACCATCTTCATGATGGCCGGCCTGATCCCGCTGGGTTGGGCGATGGACAGCAGCGGCACCGCAGCCTGGGTGGCCGGCCACACCATCGACCGCCTGCCCGAAGGCGTGCCGGTATGGGCGCTGGAAATCAGTCTGGCATTGCTGACCACTGCGTTTTCGCTGGTGATCAGCCACGTCGGCGCGACCATCGTGATGGTGCCGATCGCGGTCAATCTGGCGTTGGCGGCCAACGGCAATCCCACGGCATTCGCATTGATCGTGGCGTTGTCGGCATCCAACAATCTGATGACCGCCTCCAACCCGGTGATCTCGATGGTAGCCGGCCCGGCCAACTATCAACCGCGCGAGCTGTGGCGCGTGGGCGCGCCGCTGTCGCTGATCTACATCGTGGTGATGGTGTCGATGATCAACCTGATGTTCTGGTGGGCGGCGCGCTGAATCGGCGTAGCGGTTTTTAGCAGCACGCGAGTTGCAACGCGACCTGGCACGCAACCACCATAGATATCGCCGACACGCTGCACACACTCGCCCGCGGCTTGCAGGCAACGTCGCTGCCGAAGGAGCCGAGCGACCTAGGCCAGAAAAACCTGCTCGCCCTCGATGCGCACCGGCACCGCCAACAACGATTGACCGCGGCACGGGCCGCTGATGCATTCGCCGCCGGCCAGCTCGAAGGCCGCGCCATGCGCAGCGCAGACCAGATGGCCTTCCTTGGTCTTGAGGAACTGGCCGGGCGCCCAATCCAGCCGACGGCCGACATGCGGGCACACGTTCAACCACGCACGCACCTGCGCGCCTTCGCGATACAACACCAGCGATTCCGGGCCGTCATTCCACACCGCTTCGACTTCCAGAAATCCTGCATCGGGAATCTGCGCCAATTCGGCAAGCGTGGTGGGCGATGACGAAGACATGCGATCAGCCGATCGAGAACGAATGCCGATTGTGGCATGCACATGGATCGCTGCTGCACTGCACTATCGGCGGGATCAGCGCATCAGCGCACAGCGAATACCTCGTCCATCGCAGGCCGCAAGCGAAGACGGGGCGGGCCTATGCGCTAGGCCGAACGTGATGGCCGCCGCAAAACCAGAGTGCATTTAACGAACTTTTCACTCAATGACATGAAACCGCAACGATACTGCCTGCCTGTTTCCTGCCCGGCAACCCACCGCCATGCCTGCACGCATCTTCCAATTCGGCAACATTCACCACATGTTTGCACCGCGCAAACCGCGTCATCCGTTGGTGCGCGTTGCTGCGGGTCTGGCGGGTCTGGTCATTCTTGCGGTGTTGATCTTCTTTAGTGTGTTCGTCGGTGCGGCCATGATCCTGGGCGGTATCGCCTGGAAATTGTTGAGCAAGTCCAATCGACGTGCGCCGCAGCAAGCACGCGTGGTCGAAGCCGAATACCGCGTGGTGCGCAAGCCCGCGTTGCCCTTGTCGCACTGAGCGACGCTGCGCGCATGACGCGCAGACGGTGTTGTCGTACACCGCCAAACGGCTAGACTCACGCGTCCCGTTCTCCAAGGATGCGTGCATGACCCACGATGTGATTCCCGCCGCCGATGTTCCGCGCATTCCGGTGGTTGGTGGCGGCAACTTTCCGGTGCACCGCATCTATTGTGTGGGCCGCAACTTTGCCGATCACGCGCGCGAGATGGGCGCCACCGCGCCTGCCTCCAAAGCCGAACGCGGCCAGCCGACGTTCTTCATGAAGCCTGCCGACGCGATCGTGGTCGGTCACGGCGACCACATTCCGTATCCGCCCGGTACCAAGGAACTGCACCACGAAGTGGAGCTGGTGGTGGCGCTGGGCCGCGATGCGCCGGCCGGCGAGTTGCCGGTGGATCAGGCTGAAGCCCTGATCTATGGCTACGGCGTGGGCCTGGATCTGACCCGTCGCGATCTGCAGGCAGCCGCCAAAGCCAAGGGCCTGCCGTGGGACATCGCCAAGGGCTTCGATCATTCCGCGCCGGTCAGCGAGCTGGTGCATGCCGGTGAAGTGGGCGCGCTGGACGCGTTGAATCTGTCGCTGGAGGTCAATGGTGAGGTGCGCCAGCAATCGCTGCTGGATCAGATGATCTGGAATGTGCCGGAGATTCTGCATGAGCTCTCCAAGCTCTATGCATTGCGCGCGGGCGATCTGATTTTCATGGGCACGCCGGCCGGCGTCGGTCCGTTGCTGCCCGGCGATCAGTTCAGCGCCCGCCTGGAAAACGTCGCCGAGCGCCACGGCATCATCGCGGGCTGACACGCAGCCCGCTACGATCTCATTGCGGCAGTTGGTCCGCGACCGCATCTGGAGTGCGCTATGGGAATGGTCAGCGAATTCAAGCAATTCGCGATGCGTGGCAATGTCATCGACCTGGCGGTCGGTGTGGTCATCGGTGCGGCGTTCGGCAAGATCGTCACCGCGCTGGTGGAGAAGATCATCATGCCGCCGATCGGCTGGGCCATCGGCAATGTGGATTTCTCGCGGCTGGCGTGGGTGCTCAAACCGGCCGGCGTCGATGCCACCGGCAAGGAAATCCCGGCCGTGGCGATTGGCTATGGCGATTTCATCAACACCGTCGTGCAGTTCGTGATCATTGCCTTTGCGATCTTTCTGGTGGTCAAGCTGATCAACCGCCTCACCCAGCGCAAGCCGGATGCTCCCAAAGGCCCGAGCGAAGAAGTGCTGCTGCTGCGCGAGATTCGCGACTCGCTGAAGAACGACACGCTGAAGACGCCAGGCGTGCCGTAAGCGGACACATCCACTGCGCAACTTCGCGCAGGAGGATGACCTTTCGCACGCAGACGGGGGACCTCGCGCTGATAAGCTCGGGGTCCCCCTTGTCGTTGGAGCCGCCCTGCATGCGTCGCCTCGCTGTCGCCATCTCTGCCCTACTCGCTTGCGCGCCCGCGCTGGCCGCACCAACCACCATCGCCGATAGCGCGCTGCGCACCGCCGCACAGCTGCGCGAGCAGGCGTTGGCCGACAGCACCGGCTTTGCAGTGGTGGAATCGTTGACCACCGAAGTGGGCCCGCGGATTGCCGGCGGCGAAGCCGATCCGCGCGCGGTGGCCTGGGCCAAGGCCAAGTTCACCGCGCTGGGTTTCGACAAGGTGCGGACCGAGCCGGTGACGTTTCCCAAGTGGCAGCGTCGCAGCGAGCAGGCCACGGTGATCGGCGCGCATGCGCAGCCGTTGCACATCACCGCGCTGGGCGGCAGCCCGGGCGGCACCGTCGAAGGCGAGGTCGTACGCTTCGAAAATCTTGCCGCATTGCAGGCTGCACCGGCCGGCTCGTTGACCGGCAAGATCGCGTTCGTCGATTACCAGATGACCAAGGCGCGCGACGGCCAGGATTATCGCAATGGCGGCGCGGTGCGCAGCAAGGGGCCATCGGAAGCGATCCGCAAGGGCGCGATCGGCTTTGTGATGCGCTCGGCCGGCACCGACTCGCATCGCGTGCCGCATACCGGCATCACCCGTTTCGATGAAGGCGTGACACCGGTGCCGGCAGCGGCGTTGTCGGTACCGGACGCCAACCAGCTCGCACGGCTCACCGCGCTGGGCGGCACGCGTCTGCGGCTGGCACTGGATTGCGGTTGGGACGGCACGGCGACCTCGTACAACGTGATCGGCGAAATCACCGGGCGCAGCAAGCCGAAGGAAGTGGTGGTGATCGGCGGGCATCTGGATTCGTGGGATCTGGGCACCGGCGCGATCGACGATGGTGCAGGCGTTGCGATCACCATGGCTGCAGGCCATTTGATCGGCCAACTCAAGCAGGCGCCCAAGCGCACGATTCGCGTGGTGGCCTTCGCCAACGAGGAGCAAGGCCTGTATGGCGGCAAGGCGTACGCGGCCGCACACGGCAAGGATGCCAAGGATATGGCACTGCATCAGATCGGCGCAGAGAGCGACTTCGGCGCCGGGCGCATTTATGCGTTCAACACCGGCTCGGCGGCGCCGGAAGAATCGCGCGCAGCGACCCAACAGATCGCCGAGGTGCTCGCACCGTTGGGCATCGCGTATGAGCCGAGCAAGGGCGGCCCGGGCCCTGATGTCGGCCCGATTTCGGCCAAGGGTGGTGCGTGGGCATGGCTGGCGCAGGACGGCACCGACTACTTCGATCTGCACCACACCGCCGACGACACCCTGGACAAGATCGACCCGAAGGCGCTCGCGCAAAACGTGGCTGCCTACACGGTGTTTGCGTATCTGGCGGCCGAAGCGGATGGCGATTTCGGCAGTCGTGCGAAGGTCGTGCAGCCGCCGAGCGAGTAAGCGCGGCTGAAGACGGCCGCACGCGCACGTCGGTTGAGCGTAGGCGGCACAGGTGACGCACACGGTGTGCGTTATCGGTGCCGATCCCGAACATCGACAGCGCCGATTGCCTGCGGCGACGCATGTTTTGAGTCGCTGCAGGCTTCAAGCCCACCCCCTGCCCTTTCGCTTCCACTCCAGGACGAGCACACACAATGGCGGCCAAGCGGCAACGCAGTGCGAATACTGCAGCGACTCTGCTGGATGTCGCCAAACACGCTGGCGTCTCGCCGATGACCGCCTCGCGCGTCATCAACCGGCACCCGCATGTCGGTGAAGACATGCGCGTGCGCGTGGAAGCCTCAGTGCAGGCATTGGGCTACCGGCCGAACCTGGCCGGCCGCTCGTTACGCACCAGCGGGCTGTTGCGCATCGGTGTGCTGTACAGCAATCCCAGCGCCGCCTATCTCAATCAGTTCATGCTCGGCTTGCTCGAACAGAGCAGCCTCAATGGCAGCCAGGTGCTGGTGGAAAAATGCGGCGCCATCCGCAGCCAACGTGCCGCGACCGAGCGTTTGCTCGCCGCAGGCGTGGACGGCGTGATCCTGCCGCCACCGTTATGCGATTCGCGCCAGACCATCGCCGAACTCGATGCACGCGGCATCCCGGTGGTCGCTGTGGCCAGCGGCGCGCCGATGGCGCAAATCAGCTCGGTGCGCATCGACGATTATCAGGCCGCGCGCGCCATCGTCGATCATCTGATCGAACTGGGCCATCGCCGCATCGCCCTGATCAAGGGCGACCCCAAGCACACCCCGAGCGCGTTACGCGCCAATGGCTATCTCGACAGCTTGCAGGCCGCAGGTTTGACGGTGGCCGAGGAGTTGATCGCCGAAGGATTATTCACCTATCGCTCCGGCCTGCTCGCCGCACGCAGCCTGCTCGCACAAGCGCAACCGCCCACCGCCATTTTCTGCAGCAACGACGATATGGCCGCTGCGGCCGTGGCAGTTGCACACGGGCTGGGCTTGCGCGTGCCCGAGGACGTGTCGGTCGCAGGCTTCGACGACACACCGGTGGCCACCACCATCTGGCCCGAGCTCACCACCGTGCATCAACCGGTCACCGCGATGGGACGCGCCGCAGTGTCGCTGTTGGCCGATGCAATCCGTCAGCGACGCAAGGGCGATACCGCACCGGGCGTGCATCAGGTGATGAAGTACACCGTGGTCAAGCGCGGATCCACCGCGGGGCCGCCGGCACGGTAACCGCTACATCGATCCGCAGCGTGTAACCCCTGTGCCATTACGCACAAAAAAGCGGCCGCATCGCTTCCCGACGATGCAGCCGAATGGGAGGGTGCCCGACGTTTCCATCGGGCGTACTGCAGCGCCGCATTCAACGGCGACGGGAAGAAAGCGCAATGACGGCTTGGAGAGTAGACAACAAGCAAACATGTGCGACACAGCGCGTGGATGCGCCGTGCCGCACAACGGTGCAAGCGAATCAGAAGCGCAGACGCAAACCCGCGTAGTAACGACGCTCGAAGATGTTCTGGTCGTAGTAGTGATTGGTCCACTGCGCGTAACGGCGTTCGCTCTCGCCGGTGAGGTTGGTGGCCTGTGCGTAGAGCGTCAGGTGATCATTGACGTCGTAGCTGAGCGATGCATCCAGATAGCCCACATCGTCGTTCCAGATCGCCAGTTCATCGCCCCAGGCTCCGCTGTTGACCTGGCTGAAGCGCTTGCTGCGCCAGTTGTAGGCCACGCGCGCCTGCAGCTTGTCCTTCTGGTACCACAGCACCGCATTGGCCTGATGCTTGGAGTTGTCTCCGATCGGCAGCGTGTTGCCTTCGATATCGGTGTTGTCGGTGTCGGCATCGGAGAAGGTGTAATTGATGTTGGTGCCGAAGCCGCTGAGCCAGCCGGGCAGGAAATCGAACGCCTGTTGGTAGCCGATTTCGAAACCCTTGATCTTGCCGCCACCGCCGTTGACGATGCGCTCGACCGTACCGCCCTGACGCACCACGCCATCGGCGTCAGGCAACAGTTCGATATTGGTCACGGTGGTGGGAAACGACTTCACATCGATCAGGAACGCGCCCACGCTGATCAACGAGGCATCGGCGAAATACCATTCCCACGAGGCGTTGTAGTTGGTGGCGCGGTATGGATCCAGATCCGGATTGCCGGAACGGCCGTTGAGGAACAGCACTGCATCCGAGGGCAACGACGGATTGCGCGGCGGTGTGCCGTTGACCGCATAGAAGCTCACCAGGCCGCGACCGAGATCGGGCAGATCCTGGCGCGCCACCGCCTTGTTGTAGGCAAAGCGCAGCTTCTGCGCGGCGGTGATATCCAGCGACAGGTTGGCGGTAGGCAGCACATCGGTGTATTGGCGGTTCAATCGATTGGTACCGATCGCCGGGCTGACACCGTTCCATTCGACATTGCCGATAAACACATTGCCGCTGCTCAGATACTGATCGATCGCCAGCTTGGTCTGCACGATGCGGGCGCCGATGTTCGCCGTCCACGGCACCGCACTGCCGGTGCCGCCTTCCAGATTCGCCAGGAAGTATGCCGCGGTGCTCTTTTCGGTGACCTTGTACGAATCGGCTGCCTGCTGGTAGGCCACGTTGCCGGGGTACAGGCTGTTGAGATAGCCCACCGGGTCCTTCATGACCTGCGGGTTGATCGCCGGCAGGCCCTGGCTGCCCAGGCCGGTGACCTTGAGCGGATCGAAGTCGTTGAAGTACGCCCAGTAACCGGGGATCGAATTGAACGGCAGCAGGCGCGCTTCGGAGACGCCGCTGCAGGTATCCACGATCAGCGGATCCTTGAAGTAATACAGCGAGCGGTTCGGGTCTGCGCAGCTGCTCGACACCGGCGACAGGTAGCGATAGGTATCCAGCTTGACCTCGCGCTCGCCGTAGCGAATGCCGAACTGGAAACCGCGCACCACGCCCTCATCGAACTCGAAGGTACCGTCGGCGCGGAACGCGTCCATCGTCGCTTCGATCTTGTTGCCCTGCGCCCAGGTCGACATCAGCTGCCAGTTGTCCGGGTTGGACACATCGGTGCCGAGGTTGACTGCCGGATAGGTGCCACGGAAATCCACCGAGGCATCCACCGTTGGCAAGCCATTGGCGTTTGCCCATTGCGTCACGCCACCGGCGCGGGTGATCTGGTCGCCGCGCGTCACTACGGCGTCGGCACGCGCCTCGTCGTAGGTGCGCTCGGCATCGCCGTGCACCCAACGGAACGACGCGCGAAACGGGCCGCCATCGTCGAAGCGGAGTTCCAGATTGGTGTTCAACGCATTCGAATCGGCCACACCGGCCATGGAATGCGCTTGAAAGCGGTTGTAGCGGAACTGGCCATATTCGAGCACGCCATTGGAATCGACCACCGATCCCGGCTGCAGCTGATTGGTTGCCCAGCCGGTATGCAGCTGCGCGGCCACCGAGGTGTCCTGGTCTTCGAGCTTGGTGTAGGCCGCATCGGCCAGCACCGTCCACGACTCGTTGATGTTGAACTGGAACGAGCCATTGATGCCGGTGCGCTGGCGATCGGTGCTGCGGTTATCCAGTTCGGTGGCCACCCAGTTGTAGAAATAATCGCGCGGCAGATTGCTCGGGTCGGTATTGCTGCCGATGCGTCCGTCTCCGTTGAAATCGAAGCCCACGTTCTGCTCGGTGGATTTCTGCGCGCCGTTGGAATACACGCTGGGGTGATTGTTTTCCAGCGTGGCATCCGAATACGACACCGCCAGCAACGCCCCCCAACGCTCGGTGCGGAAGCTGGCCAGGCCCGAGTACAGTTCATTGAGTTCCTGCACGCGATCGCCATAGGAGCCTTCGGCCTGGCCGCTGAAGGTCCAGCCTTCCGGCAGATCGAACGGGCGGCGCGTCTTCAGCGACACGGTCCCGCTGATACCGCCATCCAGATCGGCGGCGGTGGGCGACTTGATCACATCAACGCCACTGAACAAGGTCGGCGGAATGTCGACGAAGTCCGGCTGCGCACGGCCGATATTCGGCTGGCCGTATTGATCGCCGCCGCCGGCGCTCAAGTACAACTCACCGTTCATGGTGGTCTGCACCTGCGGCATGCCGCGGATATTGAGCTGCGAGCCTTCGCCGGCCGAGCGCCGGATCTGCACACCGGGCACGCGCTGCAGCGAATCGGTGATGGTGACATCGGGCAACTTGCCGATGTCTTCGGCAGAGATCGAATCGATGATCTGCGCGGCGGTGCGCTTGTTCTCGATGGCCTCGGCCTGCGCGCCGCGCACGCCTTTGACCATGACCTTGTCCAGTTCGGTGACGCCAGGAGTGGTGCCGGCGTCCTGCGCGTTGACGCTGCCGGCAAGCAAGGTGAGCGCCGCCGCGAGTGCGGCAACCAATGGGGTGTGACGGGTGTTCGCATGCAGCTTGTTCATGGTCCCCTCCCAGGGATGACGACAATCCACGACCGTTTCGAATGGCATTGCAGGCACGGCAATGCGGTATTGGCTGACGTGCGATCGGCACGTCAGTACGAGCGCCGTGCAAGGCACGGCGCGGCAACTTGCTGGCGCCGCTACGGAAGCCCGTTGGCAGCACCTGTTGATGGTTCGACATTCCAGCCACGCACTTGCAGCGTGGCATTGCGCAAGCTCGCCGCAGACGGACCGCGAATCTCGATCTCGCGCTGCTCGCCCGGCACCAGACTGAGATAGTTGTCGCTGTAATACGCCGGCAGGATGCGCTGGCCTTGCGCGTCCACCAGGGTCAGCTTGGTGTTGAGCGCAACCTGCTGCGATGCATTGCGCACGGTGGCGCGCAGCACCGGCTCCGCACCGTCCTGCAACTGCGTGCTGAGCTGCACCGGCACTGCCGCCAGCGCATCCAGGCCGCGCATGGCAACCGCATCGCGCGCCACCCAATAGAAATTACGTGAGCGCACGACGGCGTCGCGGTCGAGCAATTGCAAGCGCACAAAGCCAAGCCCATTGGTGTCCTTGAGCAGCGGCGCCAATTGCAGCACCGGTGCCGAGACCGCAACCGCCGCTGCATCAACAGCTTGCTCGCGCTGTTGCAGCAGCTTGCCATCGGCACCATAGATCTCCGCACGCACACGCAAGCCGCTGACCGGCTCGGCCGCGTTGTTGACCACCACCACCTCGTGGCCGGGCAGGTTCATCTGTACATGCAGCATCTCCGCTGCATTGCGCACACCGTAGTAAGCGGCATGCGTATCGTAGTCGTGGCTGTAGATCTGCCACATGTTGCTAGGCCATGCTGGATGGCTCATCCATAGCAAGCGCCCGCTGTTCTTGCTCCACAGCTGCGCGTTGAACCCTTCGAAGATGGCGCGGTGGGTGTCGTAGTTGAGCAGCTGCGCCTTGCGCTCGAAATCGGCCAGGCTGGTCGGCGCGCCGAGCTTGTCGGTGAGCGTGCGCATGAAGCTGCCGGTGTCGCCGTTACCGGACTGGTGCCAGTCGTGGTACGCCCAGGCATCACCGATCGGCCACTGATCCTGCACCGCAGGTACCGACGCCTTGAACGACTCCAGCGTGGAGAACGAAGGCGTGCCCACTTCCACCGAAAACCCCTGCGCCAGCTTGTTGAAGTACGCCACCGGCTCGCGATAGTTGTATGGCCCACTGACCTGCAGATTGATCTCGTTGGAACTGCCGGTGTACCAGCGTGTGCCATCGAGTTCGGCAACCAGTGTGTCCAGGCCTTCGTTGAGGATGGGAGCCGGCACGCCTTCGTTACGCCCGAACCACAGCACGATGGAAGGATGATTACGGAAGCGCTTGATCACCTCGGCGGCATTGTCCAGAAACAGCGCCGCGTCGGCCGGCTCGAGGTTGTAGTTCTGGGTGGACTGCCAGAAGTCGTTGAACACCAACATGCCGTATTCGTCGGCCAGCTCGAAGAAGCTGGCTTCGGTGTTCTGCCCCACCCAGTTACGCACCACATTGAAATGCGCATCGCGTTGCAGACGGAAGTACGGCTCCAGCCGCTCGCGCGAGACCCGCTTGCGCCAATCGTCCATGCCCCAGTTGCCGCCCTTCACCGCAATGCGCACGCCATTGATGCGCAGCGCCAGATGCGGGGCCAGACTGGTGTCGTCGAGTTGCTGCACGGCCGGCGAAGACAACGCGCCGGGATACAGCGACTGTGCATTGCCACCGGGCACCGGCCGGATCGCGTCATGACGCACGTCGATAATGCGCTCGCCACGTTGCCGCGCCTGATTGAGATCCACCAGCACCCGGCGTAGCGCGCCATCGTTGTCGAACAACGACAGTTCGTAGGTCACCTGACGAATGCCAAAACGCAGCTGCTGCGCGTCCGAGCGCGCGCCGGCGATATCGAAACCGACCTGCAAGGTATACAGCGCAGGCTCGCCATAGCCGTTGGGCCACCACAGGCGCGGATTGGCGATGATCAACTGCGGCGTATCGGCAGCGCTGAGCCTGAGCGTGCTGCCACCGGCCGGCACCGTGACCTCGCGCTGGATGCGCACATCGCCGAAGGCCAGCTGCAGGGTGCCCTGCACTGCTGCGTTGCTGTCGTTGCGCAGTGGCACGCTGACCTCGAGTTCCGCGCGGTGGTGATCCGGTGCCAGCCGCGCGGTGACCACCTGCGTATCACCGAGCGCCACGGGACCTGTTGCATGCAACTGCACGTCCTGCCACAGACCGGCATTGCGATCGCGCACCGCCGGAATCCAGTCCCAGCCTTCGCTGGCGATAAAGGTCGGCCCGTCCAGCGCCTGCATACCGCCATTTTCGCCGACGCCCGCCGTCATCGATTGTTCGTGTGCGATGCCCGGATGCGGCGGCGGCGACACGCGCACTGCGATGACATTCCTGCCCGGCTTGAGCTGCTTGCTGACATCGAAGCGGCCGCGCGCGAAGGCGCCACGGGTGCGCCCGACCTGGGTGCCGTTGACCCAGATTTCGCCGGCATAGTTGATGCCGTTGAACAACAATTCCAGCCGCCTGCCTTGCAGTGCCGCAGGCACATCGAAACTGCTGCGGTACCACCAATCCTGCCGGCTCAACGATTCGGGAATCGCCATGTTGTTGAGGCCGATATCCGGATCCGGATACACGCCGCGATCCACCAGCGTGGTGAGCACTGTGCCCGGCACGGTCGCGGCGCGCCACGTGGTCTTGCCCGCTGCGTAATCGCTGCGCGACAGCGTTGCACCGGTGGCTTGACCAAGTTCCGGTGCCGCAGCCAACAGCCATGCCCCGACCCGCCATGACGCGGCATCCAGCGGCTGCAGCGCCGGTGCGTCCGGCACCGGCTTGGCAACCGGCGTCGAGAAGGCCGCCGCACTGCGTGGCAAGGTCGCCGCAGGCTGCGGCGCAAGCTGCCCAGCCATCTGCTTGACCTGCACACGCCAGCCAGGCGACGCGTCTTCAAAGCGCTGCAACGCAGGATCCGGCGCCTGCCTTGCAAGCCGCGCGATGGCTGCCGCCTCCAGTGCACCCGCCTGCGCGGTAAAGCCCGCGATCTCCCCACCGAAGTGGTGTGTATACGCAGCCGGTTGCTGACGCGGGCCGAATACCAATGTTGGCGCAACCGCGAGCTGCTGCACCTTGCCGCTGGCAACCTCACGGCCATGTGCATACAGCGTCAGACGCGTGCCTTGTGCAACTGCGGCGACGTATGTCCACGTCCCTGCGCGCAGCGCCTGCTTGCTGCGCAGCACGTTGTCGCCACCCTGCACAAAGCCGAGCTTGCCGTCGTCGACAACAAAATAACGGCCAGTGCCTTGCGGATCGCCCAAACCGGCGATCAACGCAGGGCCTGTCGTTGCACTGGATAGGCGCACCCAACCGGACACGCTCCAATCGGCGTTGGCGGCAAGCAACGGCGTATCGGCGGCGAGCTTCTTGGTCAGCCCCACCCCGCCCGCAAGCACGCGCACATCGTAAGGACCCGGCGGATCGTCGGCAGGCGCAGCCTCCACTGCAGTCCAACCGATGCAACCACACAACAACCACAGCGCTCCACGGCGGAACGCCTTGCGAACCATCAGCATTAGAGGCCTCTCCCAAGCTCTACTGCCAAACAACGGTGCACATCGCCGGACGCAACCAACAAGACGACTTGCAACTGTCTTGTCGCTTTGCTTCCAAGTGATGCCGCCCGTGGCTGCCGCCCCTGTTTCAGCGGCCATGGTGCGAGGTAACGTTACCCCAGGTAGATACCGACAACAACCTTTCTGCGTTAGGGTTGGCGCTCCCAGGAGGAGGGACTCATGCGAAACCTGATCCAGTCCGCATTACCGGCGGCGTGCGCGTTGCTGTGTGTGATCGCTGCGCCGGTTGCAGCACAGAGCTTGCGTGTGCAATCGCCCGACGCACGTACGCAAGTGGAATTCACCTTACGCGAGGGCGGCGTTCCAACGTATCGCGTGCTGTATCGCAACAAAGTGGTGCTCGACGATGCACCGCTTGGGCTGGATCTGGGCAGGGCCAATAAGCTCGGCCGCGATATGACGCTGCAAAGCAGCACCACCGAAACGCATGACAGCCAGTTCGCCCTGAGCGTGGGCAAGACGCGCCAGGTACGCGATCACTATCGCCAATTGCGCGTGCAGTTGTCCGATGCGCAACAGCGGCGACTCACCATCGAGTTGCGTACCTACGACGATGGCGTAGCACTGCGTTACGTGCTGCCCGACGCCGGTGAAGTGCGTATTCGCAATGAGCTCACCAGCTTTGCATTTCCGCGCGATTACGCATGCTGGACCTTGAATCTCGGTCGCTTCGGCACCAGCCACGAGGGCGAGTACGATGCGATCGCCGCCTCGAAGTTGCGCCCGCACAATCTGCTTGAATTGCCGCTGGTGTGTCAGACCGATGCGAGCGGTAACACGCTGGCGATTGCCGAGGCCAACCTGCGCGATTACGCCGGCTTGTATCTCACCGGCCGCGAGGATGGTGGGCTGGGGGTGTCGGCAAAATTATCGCCACGCCTGGACGACCCCAAGCTGGCGGTCGATTTCGATGCCAAAGGCCACGATTTCGCCACGCCATGGCGGGTGATCATGCTCGGCGACAGCCCGGCAAGCCTGATCGAATCCAATCTGATTTCCACACTCAATCCACCGCCTGACTTCGATGCCAGCTGGGTGCGCGCAGGCAAATCGGCGTGGGATTGGTGGTCGGGCAGCCTTGCCAGCGGTGTGGCGCACCCGGGCATGAACACCGCCACCATCCAGCGCTATATCGATCACGCGCAGCAATTGAAACTGCAATACATGCTGATCGACGACGGCTGGTATTTCGGCAGCACCGGCGATGGCCAGTACAACGTCGATGCCGATATCCGCAGGCCGGTGGAGCAACTCGATCTTCCGGGCCTGGTGGCCTATGCACGGCAGCGCGATGTCGGGCTGTGGCTGTGGGCGCACTGGCGCGCGCTCGACGCGCACATGGACGAAGCGCTTGCCTGGTATCAACAGCTCGGCATCAAGGGCATCAAGGTCGACTTCATGGACCGCGACGATCAGCAGATGGTGGATTTCTATCACCGCCTGCTCGCCAAGGCCGCCAAGCACACATTGCTGGTGGATCTGCATGGCGCCTATCACCCCACCGGCTTGACCCGTACCTATCCCAACTACCTCACGCAGGAAGGCGTGCTCGGCGCCGAATACAACAAGTGGACCACGCGCATCACCGCCACGCATAACCTCACGTTGCCGTTTACGCGCATGTTGCTCGGGCCGATGGACTACACACCCGGCGGCTTCCGCAATGTGCGCCCGGCAGACTTCAAGGCGCAGCACATCGCGCCGCAAGTGATGACCACGCGCGCGCAGCAGCTGGCGATGTATGTGGTCTACGAAAGCCCGTTCGCGGTGGTGGCCGATAGCCCGGAGCAATACGAAAACGTGCCGGCAGCGCAGTTCCTGCGCGATGTGCCGGCAAGCTGGGACGAGACGCGGGCATTGGACGGTGCCATCGGCCAACACATCGCAATAGCGCGGCGCAGCGGCAAGGACTGGTACGTGGGCGCGATGACCAACGAGCAGGCACGCACGCTGACCTTGCCGTTATCGTTTCTGGGCAAGGGCACCTGGACCGCGACAATCTACGCCGATGGCGAGGCGCCGACAGAAGTGCGTATCGACACGCGCGAGCTCACACGTAACGACACGTTGCAGCTTGCGCTGGCTGCAAGCGGCGGCGCTGCAGTGAGGCTGCAAAAAAAGTAAGAACAGCCATGCTTATGGCGGAGTGACCGTGCACACCTTTGCGCAGTGGCAATACGCCGTACGCAAGGGTGTGCATGACCATCGACATGGCATCCGCTTAGCGCATTGCGCTTGGCGTGTGCCTGATGTCACGCAATGCGTGTTTGCCGATATATTCCCTTTTTAGACAGTTAGGATGCGCAAGCCTTCAACGCAGGCGTGCCACCGAACGAACCTCGGGACGCAACTGCGACACTGAGAGCACTGTGCTGCATGGTGCGCCACGTGCAGGCAGTTTCGTTCCGGCGTCAGGGGAAACACACATGACCTTCCGTTCCAATCGGCCGATAGCGATAGGCCGCGCCGTTGCTGCGCTCTGCGTTTGTGCATTGGCTCCCGCCACTCACGCCGCCGCGTTGCTGCCACCATCGATTTCGGCAACCAGCGATCGCAGCGTCGACACACTGATGCCACCGCTACTGCGGACGCCTGCCACGGCAAGCGTCGCACCCGTCCAGCGCGATGCACTGCGTGCCTCGCTGTCGGTGTCGGTGTCGCGCGCATTTCCGCACGTCACGCGCGACTTCAAAACTTTTCTGGATACGCAGGCGCAGCTCAGTTACGCCACGCGTGGCGCAACTGCCAAGGTCACCGACCCCACCGCATTCGCCGAAATGCAGCGCTATGTCTTCAATCGCTACAACGGCTTGACGGTACTGCGCAGCGTGCAACAGGACGGCAAGATCTTCGACTGCATTCCGCGCGAGCAGCAGCCGGCACTGCGCGATGGCAGCACGCCAGCCATGCCGCCGACGATCTCAAGCAACACGGGTACGGTGACACCGATCGATGCGGCGCAACGCTGCGATACCGGCAGCGTACCGCTCGAACGCATCGGCCTGGCCGAGATGAGCAAGCATGCGGATCTGCGCAGCTTTCTGCGTGGCACCACTCCCAGTGTGATCGCGCCCAGGCAGGCTGACGCTGCGCCAGCGGCGCAGGAGGCCACATCGGTGGTGCATTACTACTCCACCATTTATCTGGACACCGCCGGCTCGCCGGTGACCGGCGCTGGCGCCGATCTCAACACCTGGGTGCCGACAGTCACCGCCAACGATGCGCAATCGATCAGCCAGATCTGGTTGGGCGGTTACACCCGCCAAGGCGTGATACAGACGCTGGAAGCCGGTTGGCAGACCCAGCCAGGCGCGGGCTGGGGCACGCGGCCGATCCTGTTTATCTACTCCACGCAAGATGGCTACATCACCACCGGTTGCCACAATCTGGATTGCGCCGACTTCGTGCAGACCAGCACCGCCAATGTGCTCGGTGCAGCACCGGCCGGTGGCTTCAGTACCGCAGGCGGCAAGCAGGCGATGCTGCACGTGGAATTCCAGCGCAATGCCGATGGCTACTGGTGGTTCGGCTTGAATGGCGAATGGATCGGCTACTACAAGGCCGAACTTTACGCAGGCGATATCGCCGAGGGCAGCGCGAACATCTTCATCTCTGCGGGCGGCGAAATTTCCACCTGGGATGGTCGTCCCAGCGCACCGATGGGCAGCGGCCGGTTTGCGAACGCCGGCTATCGCCAGGCCGCATTTCAGGCCAACCATTTTTATCGCGATGCGGCGATGGCCGCGCATCCCGCGCAACGCCTGTCGAGCTTGAATGTAGCGCAGCCGTCCTGCTACACGCTGGCAATGGCCGGTTACACCTATCCGTATGCATTGGGCGCGGGCGTTACCCGCACCACGTTGTCGCCGGAAATGCAGAACGGCGGCTTCTACTTCGGCGGGCCGGGCTGCGCACGCTGAGTGAGTTGAGGGGAGTCATCGCGCGTACCGTTTCGGTGCGCGCGATTTCAGTGCGCACGATCGCTTACGGCAAGTCCACGCCTGCACACACGGGCGGGCGCGCATCCTTGATTTGCCGCACGCCGTTGGCATCGAACTGCAATGCCGCATGCTTGGGCGCGAACGTAGGCCAGGCCGGCAATCCCTTGGCGTTGGGATTGCCACGCTGCACAAAAGCGGCCCAATAGCGCTGCAAACTCACCGGCGGCTGGCCGATCGGCAGATCCTTGAACAAGAACGGCAGCTCCGCGCTATGCGTTACCTGCCCGCCCGGTGCGGCAGTATCGAACACGTAATGCCACACCGGCACGCCCAGCGCGGCCTGCTGCTGTGCGACGGTCACTGCAGGGCAACGGAAGGTGAGATCGGTGGACAGCTGCATCGCCGCATCGCCTTGACGCGCGGCACGCTGCGCCGCATGTGCACGCTGTACTTGCAGCACTGCATCGGCCTGCGCGGGATAGTCGCGACGCAGCCTCGCCTGCGCACCCCGCTTGCCGCCATATTCCAGCTCCTGCACCACGTAGCCGATCAACAGCGGCACCTTGGCCTGAGCACCTTCGGCCAGTAACGCGGTAGGCGCACGTGGCAGCACGCGTCCGTCGACGACCGCCTGCAGCCAGATGTAGCCATCGTCGTCCAGGGCCGGCACATCGACACCCTGCCCAGCCTTGATCACTTGCTCCACCGGCAGCGCACGTAGCTGCGCCAGACGCGTTGCAGGATCATCGATGCCTGCATGCCTGGCGATATTCACACCCAGCGCGCGGTTCTCTTCCAGCGAGCGCGCTGGCAAGCCGAAACCGGCCGTGCCGCTCTGCTCGATCGCTGCGGAAAACAGGCCACGTGCGAGCGGGCTGAGCATCAACAAGCCCACGTCCTGACCACCCGCCGACTGCCCGGCGATGGTGACTCGCGCAGGATCGCCACCGAACTGCGCGATGTTGTCGCGCACCCACTGCAGTGCGGCGATCTGATCGAGCAAGGCGTAGTTGCCGGCGGCTTCGTTATCGCCATCGCGCAGTTCCGGCAGCGACAGAAAACCGAGGGCGCCAAGCCGGTATTGCAGCGTCACCACCAGCATGTTCTGTGCGACCAGATTGGTCGGCAGATGGCCATCCGCGCCGCCAGCCACATTGGCGCCGCCGTGAATCCATACGAACACCGGCAGCGGCTTGGCCGGTTGCAACTTTGGCGTCTGCACTTCGACATACAGGCAATCTTCGGTGCCGCGCTTGGCCATGGCGTTGTTCCAGCCCAGCGCCGGCTGCACGCACGGCGTGGCCGCCCGGGTGGCATCGCGCACGTCCGACCATGCCGCAGCCGGCTGCGGTGGCCGCCAGCGCAATGCGCCCAATGGCGGAGCAGCGAAGGGAATCGCGCGGAACACCGCACTGCCGTCGTCCTGCCATTGCCCGCGCAGCATGCCGTGATCGGTACGCACCTGGGGGGCGGCAGCCGCTGCGGGGGGAGCTGCCACAGCAGTGCTGGCGCTCAGCACCCCGCCAATGGCGAGCAACCAGGCAGACGCACGCATCAGGACTGCCCGCTGAGCGTGCGCGCGCGCCAGGCGGCCTGGAACACCGCCGTGGCCGAGGCCACGTTGAGGCTTTCGACCTTGCCACTGCCGCGAATCGACAACTGCAGGTCGCAATCGCGTGCGAACTGGCGGTCCATGCCTTCGCTTTCTGCGCCCATCACATACACCAGCCGCTGCGGCAAAGCTGCGGCGAACACGTCTTCACCACCGTCCGCCAGCGTGGCGGCCACTGCGAAGCCGGCCTGACGCAGTTGCGCCATTGCCAATGCAGTGTCGGGCAGTTGCACCAGCGGCACCGCTTCGGCGCCACCTTCGGCCACACGTGCCGCCGCGCCGGACAAGCCCAGCGTGGAGCCGGCCGGCAGCAACAAACCGGCCACACCGAAGTGCGCGGACGAGCGCAAAATCGCGCCGAAGTTGTGCGGGTTGCCCACGCCGTCCAGCCACAGCGCCAGCACCGGCCCGGCCGGCAACGCGGCCAGCCAGTCCTGCAAGGACTGCGGGGTGACGCGCAGCACTTCGGCCACCACGCCTTCGTGGTGGGTACTGGCGGCCAGCTTGCTGAGATCGGCGTCCTCGACCACGCGGTAGCCGATGCGCTGGGCGACGCACCAGGCCAGCAGGGCCTTGAACTGCGGAATGCGCGCCTCGCTCAGATACAGCTTGCGCAACGCCTCCGGCCGCGCCTTGAACACCGCCTGCACCGCATTGATGCCGTACAGCCGCACTTCGCGCGCGTTGCCGCCAGAGGTTGAAGACGCAGCGGGCGTGGCCGAGGGCGCGTACTGCGCAGGCGCCTGCGGTGCCGGCGGACGCGCTGCAGGTGCACGCGGCACGGCGCGGCCCCAAGGGTTGTGCGCGGCGCCGGAGGTGCCGCCATCGCGCGGCGGGCGTGAGCCCCGTCCATCATGCTGTGTCATCGTCGTATCCAGTCGTTCGTGTTTCTTGCAGTGCGGAACAGGCCGTTCTCGACCCCTCCCGCGATTGCTGTATTGGTCATCCTGCAGCGCCACCAGGGCCGCTGCCGCAGGAACAGTGACGACGATGGTAAGCCACTGGCGCGATGGGCCGTGTACGGCGGTTGGGATGAAGCCGATTTCCAGAGTCCCAACTTCTCCGGCGGGACCGACTTCTGGCGCGCAGGATCGGCGTGCCTCCATTTGGAAGGCTTCGCCATCGGCGTGTGTAAAAGGGTGCGGAAATTGCGCGCTCAACCCGCGCGGCATCAGCGGGTCATGGCGCGCCGCAACAAGGCATCCAGGTCGTCCTGGCGCCAACGGCGCAGCACGACGCCGGCTCCGTGCTGCGTCGGTGAATCGTCCATCGCTCCGGCCCCTATGTGCGCAGCATCGACACTGCCGATACTGCGCACCCGGGTCGCACGCTGCAACTCAGCGCTTGGCGGTTTGCGCCTGCTTGAGTGCGGCGCACAGGCGGATGGTTTCGCCGGTCTGGGCGAGGCCGCGGTCGGCGCCGCTGAGCTTGGCCAGGCGCGGTTTGAAGAACGCATCCAGGCGATCGGCGTCTTCCACGCTGCAGCTGCCGGTTGCGCCCATTGCCGGCAAGCCGCCGCCGTCGAACGAGCCGCTGCGCTGCACGATGCGATCGAAGTTGGCGGTGAACCATGCCCACATCGAAGCGTGCGAGGCCTCATAACTGTGCCCGCGCGACAGCAAGCCCTTCATCTCGCCGACCTTGATCGCATCGGTGAGCGCGAAGTCGCGCGCCTGCTTGAGCAATGCCGGGTCCTGCAGCGTGCCCAGCGCGGTGATCATGGCGTTGCGCTGCGCAGGGTCGGCGTGCGTGCGCAATGCGCCGATCAACGCCTGCACGGCGGGCGCACCACGTTCCTGTGCGGTCACCGCCAGCACGGTGCCGAGCAGATCCGGATTGGCCTTGGAGAAGTCCAGCGCGCCACTGCCGCCGGCCAGCACCGCATCGCCTTGCGCGAGCAGCGCGTTGCGCACCTGCGCGTTCTGCAGCCGCAGCGCGAACAGGCCGGCCAGCGACGCGCGCAGCGTGGTGTCGTCGATCGATTCGCCGCTGCGCCGCGTGTAACCCAACTGCTGCAGACGCGGCAGGTAGGCCTGTTCGGCGACCTTGCGCAAGGCGCCGCGCTGCGCCTCGGTGGAGGCCTGGTAACGCCAGATCCACACGAAGCGATCCAGCAGTGCGGTCGAGACATCGGCCGACTCGGACGGCGCCAACTGCTTGATCGCTGCCAGCACCGCGTCGCTGTCGATATCGCCGTGGCGGTAGGCCGCATCGATCGCATCGGCGTAGGCGAGCTGTTCGTTTTCGTCGAGCTGGCCGATCTGCTTGCCGAGCGCGGCCAGCTGTTTCTTCGGCAGGCTGAAACGGTAATAGCCGGCGCCGCGCGCGTTCGGGAACACCCAGGTATTTTTACCCGCGCCTTCCAGTACGATGCTGCCGCTGCCGTCTTCGAGCATCTGGCAGGCGGTACCGACCTGGTTCTTGCCCTTAGCGTACTTCACACACACCGGCACGCCCCATTGCTGCGCGGTGGAGCCCAGCGGCAGGTAGCGCTGCTGCTGCAGTTTGACCACGGTCTTGCCGCCTTCGCGCGCAACCTGGGTCTGCAGATACGGCACGCCCGGCTGATTGAGGAAGCTGCGGAATGCGGCCTTGAAATCCTCACCCTTGCCGGCGGCCTAGGCGATCGCATCGACCAGATCGTCGGCGGTGGCGCTGCCGAATTTGTGCTTGGCGATATAGGCGCGCATGCCTTCGCGGAACACGTCTTCGCCGACGAAAGCTTCGAACATCGCCAGTACCGCCGCACCCTTCTGATAGGTGATGCCGTCGAAGGCGGTTTCGATATCGCCATTGCCGGTGATCGGCTGGCGGATCTTGCGCGCGCTGACCAGGCTGTCGTTGTCCATCGCGTGCTGTGCGCCGGTGATGCGATCCAGATTGGCGCGGTATTCCGGGTGCAGCTGCATGGTGATCTTCTGCTGCATCCAGGTGGCAAACGCTTCGTTCAACCACAGGTCGTCCCACCACTCCATCGTGACCGCATCGCCGGTCCATTGGTGGGCCAGCTCATGCACGTTGGTGTTGAAGGAGCGCTGCACGTTCTCTGCCGGCGACTCCTTGTCCAGCAACAGCAGCCAGTCGCGGAAGGTCACAAAGCCAGGGTTTTCCATCGCACCGGCGCTGAAATCCGGGGCGGCGACCAGATCGAGCTTGTCGAACGGATAACCGAAGGCGTAGTAGTCCTCCAGCGCGGCGATGATCGCCGGGGTCTGGTTCAGCGCAGGGGTGATGCGCGGGCCCTGGCCCTTGGCGGCGATGCCACGCAACGGCGTGGCGTTGGGGCGCTGCGGGGTGGCCGGCATTGCCGGCACATCCACCACGTCCCACGGGCCGGCGGCGTAGGCGACCAGATAGGTCGGCAGCGGCACGGTCGGGGCGAAGGTCACCGTTTTCCAGCCCTTGCCAGCCGGCTTGGTCGAGGTGGCGATGGTGTTGGCCAGTGCCTGGTCGTCGGTGGGCACGGTCAGGCTGAGGTCAAACGGAGTCTTGAACGCGGGCTCGTCGAACCGGGGAACGCGTAGCGTGCGCTGATCGGCTCCATCTGCGTCATCGCATAGGACTGGCCCTGATACTTCACCTGGTACAGGCCCTGCAGTTGCTGATTGAGCGGCGCGCTGTAGACGATGTCCATGGTGAGCGTCTGCGGCTGCAGCGTGCGGCCGAAATCCAGGCGCACCACACCGGCCTGCGCATCGGCTTCCACGTAGCGTGCGGTCAGCGGCTTGCCTTTGCCCTTGACTCTTGGCCGGCGTGATCGTGACCTTGCTGACCTTCAATTCCTTGCCATGCAGCCAGAGGTGATCGGACGCCTGCTTGAGCTGCACGCGGATGCTGGTGCGGCCGCTGAACTCGGTCTGGTCCGGGTCGATCTTGAACGACAGGCTGTAGCGCTCCGGCACCGCCCAGGCAGGCAGCCGGCCATTGGGCACCGGCTCGCCGGAGGATTGCGCCAGCGCGGTGCCGCAGCACAGCGCAAGGAGAGAGGGGGGCAAGCAGGCAGGCAAAACGACGCATCGGCAATTCCGGTCAGGGTAACCGCAGAAGTCGACCACAGCCGGGCATGCCTGTCATGTGACCTTAGTCATTGCGCGCGCTTAGCGCGTTGATAAAGGTGCATGCGACCGCTGAGCCACGCAATGGCGCCGAGGCCAGTCGGGTTGGAGCGGTCTACGGCACCGGCCACAGCACGAACATATCCACGACCAGCAGCACCAGCGCAATGGTGCCGAGCATGGCAGCACGCAGGATCGGGCACTGCCATGGAGCGATGTGTTGCGGTGGTTCGCCCGAGCGTGGCCGGTGCGTGGCTGGCTGCGCAGGCGCTATCGCAGTGGTGTCGGGCAGTTGTGCTGTGCACGGTGTTGCAGCGCGTGTAGCGAGATTGCCAGCGCGCGACGCACCACAATGCGGACAGTACGCCTGCGCGGCGTGCCCTCCGGCAGCCCGCAGTGCGGATGGATCGCCCTTGGCGAAAGGCAGTGTCTGCATCGCATGCACTCCTGGACTGGATTGCGGCGTCTGGCTCGATCACGCGGCAGTGCTGCAGGCCGTTGCGAAGACACTCCCGGCAAGGCGCCGGGGCTGCGCTGCGTCATTGCGTCAATGATGCTGGCCTTGCGCTGATGCGCTCGATGGACCCAGCGTGCGCCCCGATGTTTGGGTTTTGTTTGCGCTGCAGGCGCATGCACGCAGCGATCAACACCGATGCCGCAGCATCCCCGCGTCTTCGACAACAGGCAGCACACACTACCGGTATCACTCAGGCGTGCCCACCCACCGAAGGCGTCTGCGCCTCCAGGGTCTCCAGCTCGCGTGCCACCGCTTCGGGCGACTTGGTCAATGGCGCGATCAAACTGTAGAACGCCGGCACCACGTACAGCGACAACAGCGTGGACAGCGACACGCCGAAGATCACCACCACACCGATGGTGGCGCGGCTGGCCGAGCCCGGCCCGCCGGCCACCACCAGCGGAATCGCGCCGACCACGGTGGCGATCGAGGTCATCAGGATCGGGCGCAAACGCACCGATGCCGATTCCACGATGGCCTCATGCACGCTATGGCCCTCATCGCGCAGCTGATTGGCGAACTCCACGATCAGGATGCCGTTCTTGGCCGCCAGGCCCACCAGCATCACGATGCCGATCTGACTGAACAAATTGAGCGTGCCACCGGTGAGCCACAAACCGACCAATGCACCCAGCACCGCCAGCGGCACGGTAAGCATGATCACCAGCGGGTGCACGAAGCTTTCGAACTGCGCGGCCAGCACCAGATACACCACCAGCAAGGCCATGCCGAAGGTCAGCAATACCGCGCTGCCGGATTGCTGGTACTCGCGCGATTCGCCCTTCCAGTCCACCTGCGCGTACTCGGGCAATTCCTCGCGTGCGGCCTGCTGCGCCCAGGCGATCGCCTCGCCGAGCGGGTAGCCCGGCGCCAGGCCGGCACTGATGGTGATCGCACGCAGGCGATTGAAGCGATTCAAGGTGCCGGCTTCGGCCACTTCGCTCAAGCTCACCAGGTTGGACAAGGGAATCAGTTCGCCACGGATCGAACGCACGCGGATGGCGGTGAGGTCTTCCGGCGCCATGCGGCCTTCGCGACCGGCCTGCAGCATCACGTCGTATTCCTCGCCGTTTTCGACGAACGTGGTCACGCGGCGCGAGCCCATCATCGCTTCCAGCGCCCCACCGATCGCGGTCACCGGCACGCCCAGATCGGCGGCACGCAGGCGGTCGATATTGACGCGCATCTGCGGGCGGGTTTCCTTGTAGTCGGAGTCGGGACCGACCAACCCGGGGTTGGCTTCCATACGCTGCAAAATACGGTCGCGCCACTGCGCGATCTCGGCATAATCCGGCCCGCCCAGCACCAGCTGGAACGGCTGCCCGCGGCTGCGCACCAATCCACCGCTCACCTGCGTGCGCGCGCGCACGCCACTGAGCACGTTGAGTTTCTGCTGCAGTTCGTCGGCCACTTCGGTGGTGGGGCGCGTGCGCTTTTCCCAATCCTGCAGGAACACGCTGACCCGGCCGGTGTGCATTTCCTCGCTGCTGCCAAAGCCGCCGGGCACGCGCGGATTCGCCCGCACGATCGGCTTGTCCGGCCCCACGTAGGGGCCAAGAATCGCTTCGACCTGATGCATCTGCCCCACGGTGTAATCGAAACCGGCGCCTTCGGGCCCATCGATCATGATCTGGAAATTGCCGCGGTCTTCGGCCGGCGCCAGCTCGGAGGGAATGCGACTCATCAACCACGCGCTTGCACCAAGCGCCAGCAACATCAGCAGCGCGAAGATCCAGGTGCGATGCACATGCCGCTCCAGCGAGCGCCCATACGCGCCGGACACCGCCTGCATGCGGCCATCGAACCAGCGATGGAAGCGATTGGGTTTGGCCTGCCCGTGCGAGCGCAACAATTTGGACGACATCATCGGCGTCAGCGTCAGCGCCACGAAGGCCGAGATCGCCACCGCCGCCGCCAACGCCACCGCAAGCTCGCGGAACAGGCGCCCGGTATTGCCTTCCAGAAAGCCCACCGGCAAAAACACCGCCACCAGCACCGCAGTGGTCGCGATCACCGCAAACGCCACCTGCCCGGTGCCGCGCTTGGCGGCCACCAGTGGCGGCTCGCCCAGGTCGATGCGGCGCTGGATGTTTTCCACCACCACGATGGCATCGTCCACCACCAGGCCGATACACAGCACCAGTGCCAGCAGGGTCAGCAGATTGATCGAAAAATCGAACGCGTACAGCGCGATGAATGCGGCGATCAGACACACCGGCACCGTCACCGCCGGAATCAGTGCCGCACGCGCGCTGCCCAGAAACACCCAGATCACCACCAATACCAGCACCACCGCTTCGACCAGCGTGTGATAAACGCGTTCCACCGCCGCATCGATGAAGGTGGTGGTGTCGAAGGCGACGAAGATGTTGGTGCCCTGCGGCAGCGATTTCTGCACTTCCTCGGCCTGCGCGCGCGCCTCGCGTGCAACGTCCAGCGCGTTGGCAGTGGAGTTACGCACGATGCCCAGGCCCACATTGGGCACGCCGTTGCTCTGGAAATACGCGCGGCGCTCGGCCGAGGTCAGCTCGACCCTGGCCACGTCGCCCAGGCGCACCACATAGCCGCCCTCGCCCTTGCTGAGCGGCAGCTTGGCGAAGTCCTCGGGCTTGAGATAACTGCGCTCCACGCGCAAGGTGAAATCGCGCTGCGCCGATTCGATGCTACCGGCCGGCAGTTCCACGTTCTCGTTCTGCAGCGCCGCTTCCACATCGGCCACGGTCAGTTCGCGCGCGGCCAGTTGATCGCGGTCCAGCCAGATGCGCATCGCATAGCGCTGGCGCCCGCCGATACGCACCTGCGCCACGCCGTCCAGGCTGGAGAAGCGGTCCACCACATAGCGCTCGGCATAGTCGGACAGCTGCAGCGTGTCCATCGTGCTGGAGCTCATGTTGAGCCACAGGATGGGGTCGGCGTCGGCTTCGACCTTGGAAATTTCCGGCGGGCGCGCCTGGTCCGGCATGCGATCGGACACGCGGCTGACCGCATCGCGCACATCGTTGGCGGCCGCTTCCACATCGCGCGACTGCACGAATTCGATACTGATATCGGAAGAGCCGTTGCGGCTGCGCGCCTCGATGGTCTCGATGCCTTCGATGCCGGCGAGCGCATCTTCCAGCACCTGGGTGATGCGGCTTTCCACCACCGCCGCCGAGGCGCCGGTGTATTCCACGTCCACCGACACGATCGGCGGGTCGATCGCCGGCAACTCGCGCAAGGTCAGCCGGGTGAACGACATCACCCCCAGCACGATCAGCAGCAGGCTCATCACCACCGCCATCACCGGGCGGGTAATGGACAGATCCGAGAGTTTCATCGCGCTGCCTGCGTGGGCGCCACTGCAGATGTCGATGCAGGCGCAGGTGCGGCCTGATCGACCACCTTCAGGCCCGGACGCAGCTTGCCGGTGCCGTCCACCACGATGCGCTCACCGGCCTTGACCCCTTCGAGAATCTCCACCTTGCCATCGCGCCGCTCGCCCAGCCGCACATCGGCGCGCTCCACGCTGCTGTCGGGCTTGACCCGGAACACGTAAGACTCGCGCCCCACCTGCACCACCGCAATCTCAGGGATCACTACCGCCTGCCGCGCCGGCTGGAACAGCCGCACATCCAGCAACATGCCCGGACGCAACCGGCGATCGCCGTTGGGGAAGTCCGCCCGCACCGTCACCGAGCGGGTGGTCTCGTCGATCCGCGAATCGATCGCCGCCACCACGCCTTCGAACTGCGCGCCCGGATACGCCGCTGCCGTGCCATTGACCGCATTGCCGAGTTGCACCAGGCCGAACTGCGACTCGGGCACCTGAAAGTCCACGTACATGCGCTCCACATCGTCCAGCGTGGCGATCACCGTGCTGGAGGTGATCAACGAGCCCGGGCTGATCTGGCGGATGCCGAGCACACCGGAGAACGGCGCGCGCACCTCGCGGTCGGTGATCTCCGCGCGCATCTGCTGCACGCGCGCCTGCGCCGCATCGCGCAAGGCGCGTTGCGTATCGACAGTGGACTTGGCCACCAACTGCTGGCCAACCAGACTCAACTGGCGCCGATACAACTGATCGGTTTCTTCGAAGGTAGCCTGCGCGGCCGTCAGCGCCGCCTGCTGCGAATTGCCGCGCAGGCGCAGCAGCAACTGCCCGGCCTTGACCTCGTCGCCGCTATCGAAATTGACCTGCTCCACCACATCGCTCACCGCAGCGGTCAGCGCCACCGACTCGCGCGCACGCACGGTGGCGATCGACTGCACGGTCGAGTTCCAGGGCTGGGTGGTCACCGCCTGCACAGAGACCGGAATGGGTTTGGCAACGGCGGGCGCCGCAGCCTGGCGGCTGCAACCGGCCAACGCAGCGGCCAAGAAGAGCGCGGCGCAAAAGCGCGCGCTGGGCAGAACAAGCATCAGGACATCCTGGCGAGGTACGTCGAAAGTTTAACGACCTAGCCGCCAGGGTGTTGACAGAAAGGCGTGCTTTGCACCATGACCAAAGACCCTTGCCGTCGTCAGCGCGATGCGCTGGTCAACGTTCCAGTTCAAGAAACTCGAGCACATGGCGCGCCAGCGCCTCTACATTCTCACCATCGGCGTGAAGATGGACCTCCGGCGACTCCGGCGCCTCATAGGGCGAATCGATGCCGGTGAAGTTGGGAATCTGCCCGGCCCGCGCCTTGCGGTACAGCCCCTTCACATCGCGCGCCTCGGCGACCGCGAGTGGAACGTCCACAAACACTTCGACGAATTCACCCTGGTCGAAGCGCTCGCGCGCCAGCTGCCGCTCGGCGCGGAACGGCGAGATGAAGCTCACCAGCACGATCAGGCCGGCATCGGCCATCAAGCGCGCCACCTCGGCCACGCGGCGGATGTTTTCCACGCGGTCTTCGTCGGTAAAGCCCAGATCGCGGTTGAGCCCGTGGCGCACGTTGTCGCCGTCCAGGATGAAGGTGTGATAGCCCAGCGCGTGCAGGCGCTTGTCGACCAGATTGGCAACGGTGGATTTGCCTGCGCCCGACAAGCCGGTGAACCACAGCACGCGCGGGGTCTGGCCCTTGATGCGCGCACGCGCGGCGCGATCCACGTCCAGATGCTGCCAGTGCACGTTGCCGGCGCGGCGTAGCGCAAACTCCAGCGTGCCGGCGGCTACGGTGGCATTACTCTGCCGGTCGATCAGGATGAAGCCGCCCAGCACGCGGTTGCGCGCATACGGCGAGAACGCAATCGGCTCGTCCAGCGCCAGATTGCAATAACCCACCTCATTGAGCTCCAGCCGCTTGGCGGCCAGCCGTTCCTGCGTGTTCACATCGACCTTGTGCTTGATCTCGCTGATGCTCGCGGTGACCGTGCGCGTGCCGATCTTGAGCCAGTACGGGCGGCCCGGCAGCAACGCGGCATCGTCCATCCACAGCAGGTGCGCGGCGAACTGGTCGGCCACTTCCGGCGGGTCGTCGACCGCGGCGATGATGCCGCCACGGCTGATATCGATCTCGTCGTGCAAGGTCAGGGTGACCGCCTGGCCGGCGCGTGCGCTGTCCACGTCGCCATTGGCATCCAGCACCGATGCCACCTGCGTGCGCCGCCCGGAGAGGACCACCACCACGGCATCGCCAACCCGCACCTGCCCGGCCGCAATGGTGCCGGCATAGCCACGGAAATGCTGGTTGGGACGATTGACCCACTGCACCGGCAAGCGGAACCCGCTGCCTGCTTCCGGCGCCTCCAATTGCACGGTATCGAGATGCTGCAACAGATGCGGGCCGCCGTACCACGGCATCCGCGTCGAGGCGCTGGACAGATTTTCGCCATCCAGTGCCGAGAGCGGAATGCACTGCACATCGGCAATGCCCAGCTGCGCGGCCAGCACGCGATAGGCATCGGCGATCTCGGCGAAGACCTGCGCGTCGTAGTCCACCAGATCCATCTTGTTGACCGCCAGCACCACATGCCGGATGCCCAGCAACGACACGATGTAACTGTGCCGGCGCGTCTGCGCCAACAATCCCTTACGCGCATCCACCAGCACCACCGCGACATCGGCGGTGGATGCGCCGGTGGCCATATTGCGCGTGTACTGCTCATGCCCGGGGCAGTCGGCGACGATGAACTTGCGCTGGTCGGTATCGAAATAGCGGTACGCCACATCGATGGTGATGCCCTGCTCGCGCTCGGCGGCCAGGCCATCCATCAACAACGCATAATCGATGCCCTCGCCTTGCGTGCCATGCCGGCGACTATCGCTTTCCAGCGCTGCCAGCTGATCGTCGAACAAGCGCTTGCTGTCGTACAGCAAGCGCCCGATCAGCGTGCTCTTGCCATCGTCCACGCTACCGCAGGTAATGAAGCGCAGCAGCGGTTTGGATTCGTGTTGATGCAGATAGGCGCCGATGGCGCCGGGATTTGGGAGTGGGGAATCAGGAATCGCAACGGCGGTCTCCTCCCTCATCCCGTGCGCGGTGAACTGCTGTTTCGATTCCCCATTCCCGACTCCCCATTCCCGGCCCACTAGAAATACCCCTCAAGCTTTTTCTGCTCCATCGATGCACCCGGCGCATGATCGATCATGCGGCCCTGGCGCTCGGAGCTGGTGCTGACCAGCATCTCGGCGATCACCGCTTCCAGCGTGTCGGCGGTGGATTCGATCGCACCGGTCAGCGGATAGCAGCCCAGCGTGCGGAAGCGCACCGAGCGTAGTTGCGGCGTCTCGCCTGCGTGCAACGGCAGGCGATGGTCGTCGACCATGATCCACGCGCCGTCGCGCTCCACCACCGGGCGCGGTGCGGCGAAATACAGCGGCACCACCGGAATGTGTTCGCGGTAGATGTACAGCCAGATATCCAGCTCGGTCCAGTTGGAGAGCGGAAACACGCGCACGCTTTCGCCCGGTTTGGTGCGCGCGTTGTAGAGATTCCACAACTCGGGGCGCTGGTTCTTGGGGTCCCAGCGGTGTCGTGCATTGCGGAACGAGAACACGCGCTCCTTGGCACGCGATTTCTCCTCGTCGCGGCGCGCGCCACCAATGGCCGCATCGAAGCCGCCCTGCTCCAGCGCCTGCTTCAGTCCCTGGGTTTTCATGATGTCGGTGTGCACCGCCGCGCCATGGCTGATCGGGCCGATGTCCTGGGCGATGCCGTCCGGGTTGATGTGCACGCGCAGGTCCACGCCGGTCTCGGCCGCACGGCGGTCGCGGAAGGCGATCATCTCGCCGAACTTCCAGCGCGTGTCCACGTGCAGCAGCGGAATCGGCGGCGGCGACGGCGCGAAGGCCTTGAGCAGCAGATGCAGCAGCACCGAACTGTCCTTGCCCACCGAATACAGCATCACCGGGGCCCGGAACTCGGCGGCGACTTCGCGCAGGATGTGGATGCTTTCGGCTTCGAGCCGGTCGAGGTGAGACAGGGGCTGCAGAGTCATCGGGGTGTCGTGGCGTCGGCGGGCAGACCAGCCGATGGTAGGGCAAGGCGCCGCAGTGTGTGGCGCAGGCAGCCCGCACCCAAATAAGCGGCCGGCATAACGCGATAACGGCTCATCCTTTCTGGCCGCCGCAACGTTTCCATAACATCACTGGTCTCATCAACGCCCCCGGATCCAAATGACCGCCGCCAGTTCCGCGCTACCGCCCAGCCCCTTGCCCGACGAGCGCAAGGCGCTGCTGGAACGGTTGGTGGACGGCCTGGATTCTGCGTCACTGTGGTGGCTGTCTGGTTACACCGCCGGGCTGGCACAAGGCCAGCCGCCGCGCTCGCTCGCGGTCCTGCCGGGCGGGCAGCCCCACGCGATCGCGCAAGCGAGCCAGCGCCTGACCGTGCTGTATGGCAGCCAGACCGGCAATGCCCGCCGCGAAGCGGAGCAACTGGCCGCCGAGGCCGAGGCGGCGGGCTTGAGCGTGCGCTTGCTGCGCGCCGACGCCTACCCCACTCGCGAGTTGGCCAGCGAACGCTTGTTGTATGTGGTGATCAGCACCCAGGGCGAAGGCGACCCACCGGACGATGCGATCGGGCTGGTCGAATTTCTGGCCAGCCGGCGCGCGCCCAAGCTGCCCGAGCTCAAGTACGCGGTGCTGGGGCTGGGCGATTCCAGCTACGCGGATTTTTGCGGCATTGCACGCCGCATCGACGAGCGCCTGGCCGAACTCGGCGGCAGCCGCGTGCAGCCGCGTGGCGAAGCCGATCTGGATATCGACAGCGTCGCCGCGCCCTGGCGTGCGCAGGCACTCACGCACGCACGCGAGCACCTCAAGAGTGGCCCGCCTTCGGCCACCATCACGCCATTGCGCAGCAGCGCGGCCGCAGCAGTGTGGTCGCATCAGCACCCGTTCGCTGCAGAGGTGCTGGCCAACCAGATCATCAGCGGGCGCGACTTCAAGGGCCCGCAGTTTCGCGTCTATGCACTGCCCGGCAAGCGCGTGCGTCATCTGGAACTTTCGCTGGAAGGCAGCGGGCTGAGCTACGAGCCCGGCGATGCGCTGGGCATCCGTCATCGCAATCCGCCCGCACTGGTGGATGCAGTGCTGCAGACGCTGCGCCTGGATGGTCATGCCGCGGTCACCATCGGCGAAGAGACTCTGGCCTTGAACGAGTGGCTTGCCACCCGGCGCGAACTCACCAAGCTGTCGCGGCCGCTATTGGCCGCACATGCCGAGCGTGCGTGCGCCGAGGAGCTGCAGACGCTGCTCACCCCGACCCAGACTGCCGGCCTGGCGTCGTTGCTCGCCGATCACCAGTTGATCGACGTGCTGCGACGCTGGCCGGCGGATTGGGACCATGGCGGCCTGCTGGCCGCCCTGCGTCCGCTCACCCCACGCCTGTACTCGATCGCCTCCAGCCGCAAGCGCGTGGGCGAGGAAGTGCACCTGGTCGTGGACGAACTCACCTACCAGGCGCACGGCCATGCGCATCTGGGCTCGGCCAGCGGCTTTCTGGCCGCCCTGCGCGAAGGCGACACCGCACCGGTCTATATCGAGCCGAACGAACGCTTCCGTGTGCCGGCCAATCCGGACCGCGACATCCTGATGATCGGCCCGGGCACCGGCGTGGCACCGTTCCGCGGCTTCGTGCAGGAACGCGCCGAAACCGGCGCCAAGGGCCGCAACTGGCTGTTCTTCGGCGCCCAGCATTTCAATACTGACTTCCTGTATCAGGCCGAATGGCAGCAGGCCCTGCAGCGCGGCGAACTGCATGCATTGGAAGTGGCGTTCTCGCGCGACCAGGCCGCAAAAATCTACGTGCAACACCGCCTGCGCGCACGCGGCGCCGAGGTCTACGCCTGGTTGCAAGGCGGCGCGCATGTGTATGTGTGCGGCGCTACCGGCATGGGCAAGGACGTGCACGCCGCCCTGCTCGACATCGTTGCCACCCACGGCGCACTCGATGCCGAAGCCGCAGCGGCGTATCTCACCAAGCTGCAGGTGGAGGGGCGGTATGCGCGCGATGTCTATTAGAGCCGGGATTGGGGAGTTGGGATTGGGGATTCGTAACGGCGGGCTCCCGAGGTCGTTGTGTTGTCGTCGTACTGCCTGCCTTGTGTTGCCAATCCCCAATCACGAATGCCGAATCCCGTCATGAGCCATTCCGTCGAAGACATCAAATCCGAAAGCCGTCGTCTGCGCGGGTCGCTGGAACAGAGTCTGGCCGATGCGGTGACCGGTGCGTTGCGTGAGGACGATCAGACCCTGATCAAGTACCACGGCAGCTACCAGCAGGACGACCGCGATATCCGCGATGAGCGGCGTCGCCAGAAGCTTGAGCCGGCGTATCAGTTCATGATCCGCACGCGCACGCCGGGTGGGGTGATCTCGCCCACGCAGTGGCTGGCGCTGGATGGCATCGCCACGCGGTATGCCAATCATTCGCTGCGCATCACCACGCGCCAGGCATTCCAGTTCCATGGCGTGATCAAGCGCGAACTCAAGGCGACCATGCAGGCGATCAACGCGACCTTGATCGATACGCTGGCCGCCTGCGGCGATGTGAATCGCAATGTGCAAGTGGCAGCCAATCCGCTGCTGTCGCAGGCGCACGCCACGCTGTATGCCGATGCTGCGCGCGTGTCCGAGCATCTGCTGCCGAATACGCGCGCGTACTACGAAATCTGGCTGGACGAAGAGCGCGTCTCCGGCTCCGGCAGCGAAGAGGAACCGATCTACGGCGACCGTTATCTGCCGCGTAAATTCAAAATCGGCTTCGCCGCGCCGCCGCTCAACGATGTGGACGTGTTCGCCAACGATCTGGGCTTTATCGCCATCCTGCGCGAGGGCCAATTGCTCGGCTACAACGTCAGCATCGGCGGCGGCATGGGCGCCAGCCATGGCGATGCGGAAACCTGGCCGCGCGTGGCCAATGTCATTGGGTTTGTCACCCGCGATCAGTTGCTTGATCTCGCAACCGCCGTGGTCACCACGCAGCGCGACTTCGGCAATCGCGCAGTGCGCAAACGCGCACGCTTCAAATACACCATCGACGATCATGGTCTGGACACCATCGTGGCCGAGATCGAACGCCGCGCCGGTTTCGCGCTGCAGCCGGCGCAGCGGTTCGCCTTCGAGCATAACGGCGATCGCTACGGCTGGGTCGAAGGCGAAGACGGGCTGTGGCATCTGACTCTCTCGCTGCCGGCCGGGCGCATCGCCGATACCGAAAGCGCTGCGCACCTGAGCGGCCTGCGTGCGATTGCGCAATTGAACGTCGGCGAGTTTCGCATGACGCCCAACCAGAATCTGGTCATCGCCGGTGTGCTGGCCAGCGAGCGCGCGCGCGTCGATGCCTTGGTTGCGCAGTACGGCCTGGATGCCGGCAACCGCGCGCCCACCGCACTGGCACGCGGCGCGATGGCCTGCGTGTCGCTGCCCACCTGCGGCCTGGCGATGGCCGAGGCCGAGCGGTATCTGCCCGACTTCAGCGCCGCCTTGCAACCGTTGCTGGAACAGCACGGACTGGCCGACACCCCGATCGTGCTGCGCCTGTCCGGTTGCCCCAACGGCTGCTCGCGCCCCTATCTGGCCGAGATCGCGTTGGTGGGCAAAGCGCCCGGTCGCTACAACCTGATGCTGGGCGGCGATCGCCGTGGCCAGCGTCTGAACACGCTGTATCGCGAAAACATCACCGAGGCGGACATCCTCGCCGCGCTGGAACCGCTGCTGGCGCGCTATGCGGCCGAACGCGACCAGGCCGGCGACGAAGGCTTCGGCGATTTCCTGCATCGCAGCGGCCTGATCGCCCTGCCGCCCTACCCCACCCACCGTCACCTCGACCTGGAATTGCTCGCATGACCGCGCTGCCTGCTGCATCGATCGCACCTTCCGCGCTGGACGACCTGGACGCGCTCAACGCGCAGCTGGAAGGCCTGCGTGCCGACGAGCGCGTGGCCTGGGCACTGCAACACGGCCCGCAGGACGCGGCGCTGTCCTCCAGTTTCGGCGCGCAGTCGGCAGTCACCCTGCACCTGCTCACCCAGCAGCGCCCGGACATTCCGGTGATCCTGATCGACACCGGTTACCTGTTCCCGGAAACCTACCGGTTTGCCGACGCGCTGGCCGACCGGCTCAAGCTCAATCTCAAGGTGTATCGCCCGTTGGTCAGCCGTGCCTGGATGGAAGCGCGCCACGGTCGCCTGTGGGAACAGGGCATGGTCGGCATCGACCAGTACAACAACCTGCGCAAGGTCGAGCCGATGCGGCGCGCATTGGACGAGCTCAATGTGGGCACCTGGTTCACCGGCCTGCGCCGCAGCCAGTCCGGCGGCCGCGCGCAGACGCCGATCGTGCAAAAGCGCGGCGAGCGCTACAAGGTCAGCCCGATCGCCGACTGGACCGATCGCGACGTGTGGCAATACCTGCAGGCGCACGATCTGCCGTATCACCCACTGTGGGAGCAAGGCTACGTGTCGATCGGCGACTTCCACACCACGCGCCGCTGGGAACCGGGCATGCGCGAAGAAGACACGCGCTTCTTCGGATTGAAGCGCGAGTGCGGCATTCACGAGGACATCTGAGCACTACACCACGTCGTCATTTCTTCGCGGTAATTTCAAGCGCTGTGGCGCGCTGAATGTTTCTGCTGGCCATCCCAAGAAGTAAGGCCTCGCCGTAGCGAATGCTCAGCGCGATGCAGCCGCAGACATGCCGACCCTCATGGCGCTGCGACGCCAGTTTGATCGCGCTGCATCCAGTAGCGATCAAACAGCCACATCAGCAGCAACGAGAGTCCGACCAACGGGAAGATCAGCCCGCAGATCACCAGCAGCAGCATCAAACCGCGCAGCGTGCGTGGTTCGGCTGGCAGCGGCGGCACGCCCAGCCCGCCGGCCGGGCGACGCTTCCACCACATCACCGCAGCGCTCACGCACAACAACACGATCGCCGCGCACGCCAGCAACAGGATCAACTGATTGGCAGTGCCGTACTGCTGGCCCAGGTGCACGTTGATGCCCCATTCCAGCGCGCGTCCCACCGGCCCGTAATCGCGATAAGTCATGTCCAGCAGCACCGCACCGCTGTACTGATCCAGATGGATCACGCGCTGCCGTTGCAGGTCGGCCGGATACACCGAGGCGGTGTACACGCCGGTAGCGCCACGCGGCGGCGAGATGCTGTAGCCCGGCACGATGCCGAGTGCATCGAAGCGCGCCATCGCCGCATCCAGCCCTATCGCAGCATGACCGGGCGCAGCGACGCTGCCGGTGCCGGTGCCGGTGCCACCGTGAGCCGCGTGCTCGCTGTCCGTCGAGTGCGCGTGTTGCGCCGAGTGGCTTGAGTGCTGTGAGTCCCCCGGCATGCCTATTTGCTCTGAGTGCTCTACAGGATTTGCATCAGAAGCACGCTGACTAGCCCCTCTCCCCGCGGGGCGAGAAGGCACGGCTTGCGCGCCACTGGCGCGCGTGCCTTGGAGCGCCCGCGCTGCTAGCGCGGGCCGGGGCGCGGAGCGGGGGTTGGGGTGAGGGTCGGCAGCACGCACTGCACTCACCTTCAACCCGCCCGCCTGCTCATGCCGCGCAACACCTCCACGCCCAGGCACAACAGACTCCGGCACGCGCGCCTGCCGCAACGACCACGCCGGATCGGTCGTCTCGGTCAACCGCTGCTGCGACATCGGCTGCTGTACCCGCAGCCCAGCCGGATACCCGAAATCCTGCCCATTGACCCAGCGATTGACCTGCGCGCCCCACAGCCACGACCACGGCATGCCGGTCAGCGCCAGAAACAGCAACACCGCGCCCACACTCGCCCCGGTGACCGCATGCAGATCGCGCCAGAACAGCCGTTGCGCCGGCTTGCCGCGCACGCTGACCACCCCGCCGCGACGCCCGCGCGGCCACCACAGATACACACCGGTCAGCACCAGCACGATCGCCCAGCCGGCCGCCATTTCGATCAACCCGCGCGCAAGCGGCCCGATCAACTCCAGGCTGTGCAGCCGACGAATCGTCCAGCCCAGGGTGCCATGCTCGGGCAGCGTGCCCAGCACGCGTGCGCGGTACGGATCGACATAGACCACGTGCCGCATGCCGTGCGCATCGACCAACCCGATCTCGGCGCTGGCATCGGCACGACTCGGCGTGGTGTAACGGAACAAGGTGCCGCCATCGCTGCGCTGCGCCGCATCGACCAGGTGCTGCGCAGACACGCGCAGCGCGCCCACCGGCACGACCTTCAACCCATGGTGCACGCTGCGATCGATCGCGTCCTGATACAGAAACGCCGCACCGGTCAGCGCCAGCCAGATGATGAAAGGCAGCACCAGTAAGCCGGCATAGAAATGCCAGCGCCACACCGCACGATAGAAGCGCCAGCGGCTGTCCTGACGCAGCTCGGCACCAGCACCCTGAGCAGTCGATACGCGCATCAGAAGCTCCAATCCCACGACAGCGACAACGCACGCCCATCGCCCGGCGAATAACCGGAACTTCCGGTGTCGTACCACGCGTACACATACGCACGATCGGTCACGTTGCGCAGCTGCAGGCTGAGCGCATTGCGCGCATCCACGTTCCAGCGCGCGCCCAGATTGAGCAGGGCATAACCACCGGTGCGGCCCAGCGTATTGCTGCGCTCCAGATAATAATCGCCTTGCGCATTGCCCCAGGCGCTCAGCTGCACGGCCGAAGTGAGCTGCCATTCCAGCCCGGCAGTCGCCAGCCAATGCGGCACGTTTTAGATCTCCTTGCCGCGCGTGGCCGGCGCGCTCGGGTCGGGCGTGGCGATGCTCGCCTTCTGCCGCGAATACGACAGCCAGGCCCGCCAGTGTTCGGCCGGCTGCAGATTCAGTTGCGCATCCCAGCCGCGCCGCAGCGTGCGCCCCACGTTGGCCACATCGCCGACACCGGCCACGCCGTTCACTCCCAGAATGGTGGCGACTTCACCGGACGCGCGTTGCTCCCAATACGCCAGGCGCCCGTCCATCACCGCCGACGGGGCGAACTTGAAACCGGCCTCCCAGCCATCGTTGATCGATGGACCCAGGTTGCCGGGCTGGCGACGATACGCGCCATCGCCGCTGCCGATCTGGAAGCTGCGGCCCCAGTTGGCGTACATGCTGCTCTGCCCGACAAGCCGATAGCTGGCGCTGAACTTGGGCTGCTTGATGGTGCCGTAGTCGTAGGTGGGCGCGTAAATGCCGGTGCGCACATCGTGCAGCTGCCCATCGACGCGATCGATGCGATAGCCCGGCACCACCTGCAGGCGCTCGATCGGTGTCAGCACCGCCTGCACATAAGATCCGCGTGTGCGCAGGTCGTAATCCCAATCGCGCAATTGCGCGCCGCGCACGCGTGCCACGGTGCGGTAACGCTGCGACTGGTTGTCCTGCCACTGCGCATCCACACCGGCTTCCAGGTTGGCGCTCAGCGCGCCCCAATCCGGCTGCCAGTTGCCACGCAACAGCAGGCCGCGATGGGTTTCGTCGGTATCGCGTTCTTGCTGCAGGCCGGCTGCGGAAAACCGCACCCAACGCCGATTGCGATAGTCGTTTTGATAGGCCTTTGCACTCCACTGCGCATCGGCGCCCAGCGTGCCGTCCGCATGCAACGCGGTCTGCCGCACCTGCCGTTCGCTGCGATCGTCCTGTGCATAGTCCGGCGAACTGCGCGGCGCAGCGCGTGCGCTTGCCGCATCCAGATAACCCGCTTCCAGCGCGTGATTGTCGTAGTACCGCGTGGTGAGCCCGGCACGGAACGCACCATCCGGGTCGGTGTAGAACCACTTGCCGGCCACGCTGCGCTTACGCGCCTCGGCATGGTCGCGATAGCCATCGGAATCGCGCCACGCCAGTACATAGTTCTGGCTCCATGCGCCATGTTCGAAGCCCTTGCCCAGCTGCACCTCGCGCGCACCGAAGCTGCCGCCCGTCACGCTCAAACGGCCATCGTTACCGCCGGTGCGGGTCAGCACGTCCACGCTGCCGGCAATCGCATTCAGACCATAGCGCGCATCGTTGGTACCACGCACGATCTCGATCGCGCTGATGTCCTGCGGAAACACCGCGTCCAGATACGGCATGCCACCGGCATTGTCGTTGCTGGGGATGCCGTCGATCAGCAGCTTCACTGCATTGATCCGTCCCTCGCCGTTGAAGCCACGGAACGAGAACCGCCCCGCATCGGTGCCCATGCGGAACTGGGTGACCTGCACACCCGGCGCGCGCATCAGCAGCTCCCAGCTGTAATCCACGTGTTGATCGTGCAGCAGCTCGCCGCCGATCACATCCACCGAACTCAGTACGCGTGCCGTGTTCGGGCTGCGCTGGGTCTGGCTCACCTGCACCTTGCCCAGCGTCAACGCCGCATCCTGTGCCTGCACCTGGCAGGCAGGCCACCACACCAACGCCAACGACGGCGCATACCACATCGTTTTCAAGAACCGCAGACGCATGACCAACCCTTCGCCGTGCCGGCACGGCAACACCGCCATGCGCCGCGGCATAGCAGCGGGCACAGGCATCACTTCAGGAAAGCGGGCCGTCCATGCAGCGGCAGGCGGGCACGCCGGAAAACCAGGCGTGCAATCAACACAACGCAGCGGACGCCCGCGATGGGACCAGACTCACGCGTGCAGCGGCGGCCCACGTGCCCCGAGTGCGGCCCAGCGCACGACCGACCACGCCCGTGCATGGGTGTGCATGGGCGCCGGCGCCGACCGGAGTTGCAGCAGACACAGCACCAGCAGCGCCAGCCACGGCAGCAGGCGCGCGGCCAGCACGCAGTAATCGCAAGCTTCGCCGTGCATGCCGGCAGCGTGTTCGCCAGTTGGAGGCTTGGCTGGCGACGCGGCGCTGCCGTGATGATGCGCGGCAGTCTGCGCCGGCATGGCCTGGTGGCCTGCGTGCGACGCCCCGCCTGCATCCAATGCAGGCCCGCTCATGCACATCGGTTCGACCGACTGCGCCTGGCTCCACCGGCTGATCAGCGGCGCCACCAGCATCAGCGCCACCGCCAGACAGGCAAGCAGGTGCAGCCAACGGTGATGACGGAACGAACGCATCGCGCGAGTGTAAACCGCCGCCTACCGCGCGGCGATGCTTGCGGCCGGTGCGCGACCGGATGTCGCACCCTGATGTCGCACCCTGATGTCGCACCCTGATGTCGCACCCTGATGTCGCATCCTTGGGTCGTCGCAACCCCTTCGTACTGATCGTTGCTCAGCCGCAACACACCGCGCAATTTGCGTCACGACATCGCAAACAAACCAAAACGCCGCCCCTCCACTGTCGGGGCCGGCAGTCACAGTTCCAGCCACGAGCGTGATTGCACCCACATGCCAGCCCCTGCCATGCCCTATGCTTGTCGCTTATCCAATTAATTCTGCGCGCGCATGAGCGTCTTGTTCGATCCAGCGGCTGAGCCCCTTCCCTGCGCGCCCAAACCAGCGAGCGAAGCGTTGCGCCTGCAGGCGCTGCGCAGCTACGGCATTCTCGATACGCCGCGCGAGGCGGCATTCGAAGACATCACCAGGTTGGCCTCGATCATCTGCCAGACCCCGATCGCGCTGATCAGCCTGGTGGATGCCGACCGCCAATGGTTCAAGAGCGAGCGCGGCATGGGCGAGCGCGAGACGCCGCTGTTCAAGTCGATGTGCGCGCATGCGCTGCTCGACAACGACGTGCTGGTAGTGCCCGACACGCGCGAAGACATCCGCTTTGCACGCAACCCGCTGGTCACCGGCGAGGTGCCACTGCGGTTTTATGCCGGTGCGTTGCTCAAGACCAGCGAAGGCCTGTCGCTGGGCACGGTCTGCGTGCTGGACCGGCAACCGCGTCAACTCACTGACGAACAGGTCGAAGCGCTGCGCGCACTGGCACGCCAGACCATGGCGCAGCTGGAACTGCGCCGCGCGCTGCAGACTGCCGAAGAGTCCGACCGCTATCGCAGCCGACTGATGGCGATCGCCGGGCACGACCTGAAAACCCCGCTGCGCACTGCGGCCTATGCCATCGACAAGATGCGCCGGCACGCCAATGTCGATTCCGTTCCCACCCTGGTCACCGCACGCGATGCGATCGGCGTGGTGGCACGCAGCCTCGACGAACTGGCCACACTGGCCGCCGCGAGCAAGAGCTCCACCCCGGATCTGCAGCCGCTGGCACTGGAAGACGTGCTGCACGCGGTCCTCGGCGTGTGGCGGCAACCGGCGAGCGACAAATGCCTGGCCTTGCGCCACGTGCCCACTTCGCTGCGCGTGCGCAGCCACGCCACGCTGCTGACCACGCTGATCGGCAACCTGGTCGGCAACGCGGTCAAGTACACCGAACGCGGACGCGTACTGGTCGGCGTGCGCCGCCGCCCCGGCTATGCCGTGGTGGAAATCATCGACAGCGGCATCGGCCTGAACCTGGACCACCCCGAACAGGTGTTCCAGGCGTTTCGCCAGGCCGACCCGAACAGCGAAGGGCTGGGCATCGGTCTATGGATCGTGCACCGCACTGCCGAAACCCTGGACTGCGAGGTGGATGTGCGCCCGCGCCCGGCAGGCGGCACCTGTTTCTCGGTACGCATCCCGCTGGCCTGAGCGCGGCAGTGCGTCGCGCATAAAAAAAGGCGGACCCGGGCTCCCGACCCGAATCCGCCGCCAAGCACGCCAGGTCTCTCCCCAGGGACCAGGGTGCGCCAGCCGCGCCATCGCGCAGCCTCGCGCAATGGTGATGCGACAGCGCTGGCAACCTCTCGACGACACCGCCAAACACACCGGCCATGCGATCACTGCATCGCCGGTCCTGCGCCGTCCACCCCTAGACGTCCGAAAGTGTCGCGTTATGGTTGCTATAAGGATTTACGACAGCGCAGCGCGCAACTTGATACGGACCGATGACGCCGATCCGGCGGCCCTGACACATGTAGGGAGAATCACTGACAGCGTGTTTCCGGGTAAGTGCAAGCCTGCGCGCAGGCTGTTGATCGCATTGAGATTTTTCGCAACCACTTGCGTTGCAGTGCAGCATCCAGGGCAACCACGCGTGCAACGGATGAGGCCGTCAAAGCTCAGGTTCGGCCGCATCCTGCCGCGCAAACCACTCGGCCGAATGCACCTCTTCGGCTGCGACCTCCAACAGCTGACGCAGCACCGCCAGCGGAATCTGCACCTGGGTGTCGCCGGCCTGCACTGCCACCCATAACGCTTCGTCGTGCGGGTCGGCCAGTACCGTCAGCAACGCATGCTCGCGGCCGTCGACGTTGGCCGACAGCTGCAACGACATGCCGCCGTCCTGGTCGGGCGACCACAGCCGGCTGAGAGGCGGACGCAGTGGCTCGGTCAATCGCTCGGTCATCGGTTGCAGCGCCTCACAGTGGCGAACAGGGATCGCGCGCGCGCAGCAAACCGGAATCGGTACACCCCGCGCGCAGACCGCAGTGTACGAACAGTCCCTACCGATTCCGAATACCGACCGCCAGCATGATGCAGTTGCACGGTTGCGACGTGGACGTACTTGCGGTGTGTCTCATGCTGGTTACGCATGCAAGCGCCATTAGTGACCGGAGCATTCGCGTAAAACTGGCAGGCGCCGTGAGCGGCGATAGTCGATGCGCGGTGCCGCATCCGGGAGCGGGACACGCCGCAAGTACGTCCATGTAGGCTCGGTGGCGGCATCCATGCCGCCACACGGTCCCGCACCCGGATACGGCACCACGCCTCCACTCTTCACTGCAGCTGATGGGCAAGCAATGATTTCAGGTAGGCATAATGCTTGCGGGTTCCACAGGAGATTTCTGCAGTCGATGTGGTTGGCATCAATCCATCGTTTCGCCATTGTGAGGTCATGATTCGAAGAAGGGCCAGTGAACCAGACACCGTTTCTCCTTCAACCACCGACAACACCTGGTGGTGCTTGCGCGCGTACCGGCATGGGACCTTACGCGGCATGGATGCCGCGTAAAAGCCTACATGGACGTACTTGCGGCGTGTCCCACGCTGGTACGCGCGCAAGCGCCCCTCAGTGACCGAAGCACTCTCACAAAACCGGCAGACGGTGGGTGCGGGATTGGCCTGTACGCGGCCGCTGATCGGCAGGTAATACCTTCGCTTTCCTGCAGAACATGCATCGCATCGATCCGGCAAACATGCAGCCTTCGATAGCCGCTCAACCAGCGCTCCTGCGGCCGTCGCCAGCCGCTCAGCTGGTAATGGTCTGGGTCAGCGACCCCCAGGTCGGCGGCAGCGGCCAGTTCGGCGCCTGGTTGCCATCCAGCACGCGCCGCAGATCGCGCTTGTCGATCTGCGGCGCCAGCACATGCACCAGATCCAGCGCGTAATCGCGCAACACGCGGTCGCGCGGCAGCACCGCCCAGGCGATGCAATCGGCAATGGGCGCCGGCGCTGGCCAGGCGCGCAGATCCTCATCGTTGGCGCTGACCGCCATCTCCGCCACCAGACCAACGCCCAGGCCGGCACGCACATAGGTCTTGATCAGGTCCGCATCCAGCGCGGTCAGCGCGATGCTTGGCTCCAGCCCGACCTGCGCAAATGCCCGCTGCAACGACGAACCTGGCCGCGTGGACGACTCGTAACTGATCAACGGGTATTGCGACAGCGCCTGCATGTCCGGCGCGGTGCGCGCCTGATCCAGCGGATGACCGCGCGGCACGATCACCAGCCGACGCCAGCGATACAGCGGCACCGCAATCCCGGCACTCGGCTCGCCACCGGCGGTGCTGACCACCGCAATATCCGCATCGCCCTGGCTGAGCAGATCCAGCGCCGCGCTTTCGGCGGCCTGCTGCAGATGCACGCTCACCTGCGGGTAGGCGTGCTTGATCTGCGCCACCGCCGGCGGCAGCACGAAGCGCGCCTGGGTATGGGTGGTGGTCAGGGTCAGCTGGCCCTGGCTCTCGCGGCGCTGGTTGGCCGCATAGGTGCGGATGTTATTGGCTTCCGACAGCACCGAACGCGCACGCTCGATCACTTCCACGCCCGCCGGCGTGACCGCATCCAGGCTGCGCCCCTTGCGCACGAACAACAGAAAGCCCAGTTCGTCCTCCAGCTGTTTGAGCTGCTTGGACAGACCGGGCTGGGTAGCATGCACACGCGCGGCGGCCAGCGTGATGTTCAGCTCGGCATCGGCGATGGCGACCAGATAACGAAGTTGGGTCAGCGTCATGGGCTTATATCCAAAAAAGCGCGAGGCGCCACAGGGACTCGACTGTAGAGGAGTTCTATGGGCCAGCTTATAACCGAACGCTATTTTCAGGATGTATGAAGTCATTTCCGACGGCTATATGCCGGCGTTACGGTCTGGCCCTCCCTTCTCGATGCCCCTGCCGTGCCCCCTGTGTTCCCGCTCATTGCCGACCTGCGTGGCCGTGCCGTCCTGGTGGTCGGCGGCGACGCCGATGCCGAGCGCGCCACCGCCGGGCTGCTGCAGGCCGGCGCGCTGCCGTTGGTGGGTGCACCGGAACTCACTATGCAATTGCGCAACTGGGTGCAGGCCGGGCAGGTGCGCTGGCTGTTGGGCGGGTTCGACCCGGCGTGGCTGGAACTGCCCGACCAACCGGTCTGGCTGACCATCGCCGCCAGCGCGACAGCCGGACTCAACGACGCGTTGCGCGCTGCGGCGACCGCGCGCCGCCTGCTCACGCAAGACGCTACCCCGGCCGCTTCAGCAGCGGCACCCGCAGCCTCGCCCACGCCCCGTAGCGCAGTCGGCACGCTGGCCCCCGGCAGCGTGACCCTGGTCGGCGCCGGCCCGGGCGATCCCGGCCTGCTCACCCGGCATGCGTTGCGCGCGCTGCGCCAGGCGGACGTGGTGCTCTACGATCGCCTGGTCAGCCCGCAGATCCTGCAACTGGCCCGGCGCGACGCACTGCGCGTGGAAGTGGGCAAAGCCGCACAAGGCCACAGCACCCGCCAGGAGCAGATCCACGCGCTGATGCTGGAGCACGCCCGCGCCGGGCGCCGCGTGGTGCGGCTGAAAGGTGGCGACCCGTTTGTGTTCGGCCGTGGCGGCGAGGAGCTGGAATTCCTGCGCGACCACGGCATCGCTTTTCAGGTCATTCCCGGCATCACCGCCGCGATAGCTTGCGCCGCTTATGCCGGCATTCCGCTCACCCACCGCGACCACGCGCAATCGCTGCGGCTGATCACCGCGCACTGCAAGGATTCGCTGGACACGCTGGACTGGCAGGCGCTCGGCCAGGAACGCCAGACCCTGGCCTTCTACATGGGTGTGGCAGGCCTGGACAGCATCCAGCAACGCCTGTTGCAGGCCGGCCGCGCGCCCGCCACGCCATTCGCGCTGGTGGAAAACGGCTCGCGCCCGCAGCAACGCGTGATCACCGGCACCCTCGCCAGCCTGGCCGCCACCGCGCAGCAGCACGCCGTGCGCGCACCGGCCTTGCTGATCCTGGGCGAGGTCGCCGGGCTGGCCGCCAGCCTGCACTGGTTCGGCGCACCGCCGTTGACCGCCCGGCCGCCCCCGCACTCACCCATCGCAACGCCCGACGCGCCCACACTCGCCCACGCAGCCTGATTCCGACGGAGACCCCATGGCCCTGTACGACAACATTCTCGACACCATCGGCCGTACCCCGGTGGTCAAGCTCCATCGACTCGCGCCCGAGCACGTGACCCTGTACGTCAAGGTCGAGGCGTTCAATCCGGGCGGCTCGGTCAAGGACCGGCTGGCGCTGGCGATCGTTCTGGACGCCGAGCAGCGCGGCCTGCTCAAGCCCGGCGACACCATTGTCGAGGCCACCTCCGGCAATACCGGCGTGGCGCTGGCAATGGTGGCCGCCGCACGCGGCTACAAGTTCGTCGCCACCATGGTGGAAACCTTCTCCATCGAGCGCCGCAAATTGATGCGCGCGTATGGCGCCAAGGTCATCCTGACCCCGGCCGCCGAGCGCGGCAGCGGCATGGTGCGCAAGGCCAAGGAACTGGCCGAGCAGCACGGCTGGTTCCTGGCCAGCCAGTTCGCCAACCCGGCCAATCCGGCCTATCACCGCAACACCACTGCGGCCGAAATCCTGCGCGACTTCGCCGGCCACCGGCTGGACCATTTCGTCACCGGCTGGGGCACCGGCGGCACCCTCACCGGCGTGGGCGAAGTGCTGCGCGTGGCCCGCCCGGAAGTGCGCATCACTGCCACCGAGCCGGCTGGCGCCGCATTGCTGCAGGGCCAGGACTGGAAGCCGCACAAGATCCAGGGCTGGACCCCGGACTTCGTGCCGGAAGTGCTCAATCGCGATGTCGCGCATGAAGTCCTGAGCGTGGAAGACACCGATGGGATCACTGTGGCCCGTCGCCTGGCCGCCGAGGAAGGCATCTTCACCGGCATCTCCGGCGGCGCCACCGTCGCCACTGCATTGCGCGTGGCCGAAAGCGCGGTGCCCGGCGCCGTCATCCTGGCAATGCTGCCCGATACCGGCGAGCGGTATTTTTCCACACCGCTGTTCGCCGACATCAACGAGGGCTCCGACGACGATTGGTTGGCCGGTCTGCCCTGATCGCCGCGTTGTGTCTGCATACAAGGCCGCGCCCACAGCGCGGCCTTTTTGTTTGTGGTCGATCCAGTCATCGGCCTCGCCTTCCCCGGCATGCGATTGCGTCATGCAATCGCATGGTGCCGCAGATACCTCGGACATCGCCAAGCTTTTGTAGATCGCTGTGTGCGGAGCAGCTCGCACTACGGCACCCGCGCACTCCCGTCCATGTCAAGGAAACGTTAGGATGGCGGCCGTGATGCAGGGAGAAACGTGGTGAACAACCGGCCGTACGGACACAGCGACACCCGCGCATCGCGGGCGCCATGGCTGGTCAAGATCACCTCGCCTGCTCACTTCGCGCTGGCATTGGGCCTGGGTGCCTGGCTGCAAAGCGCGTTGGATCTGCCAGTACCTGCGCCACCCCTGTTGGCGTGGATCGAACTGGCCGGCGGCGGCATCGCCGGTCTCGGGCTGGCGCTGGCGGTGAGCTGCTTCATCCTGTTCGCGCGCCAGCGCACCACCATCATGCCCAGCGGTCATCCCTCGCGGCTGGTGCTGGACGGCCCGTATCGCTTCACCCGCAACCCGATGTATCTGGCGCTGGTGCTGAGCTACATCGGCCTATGTCTGCAGCTGGGTTTGCTGTGGGCAGTTGCGTTGTTGCCGCTGCCATGGCTGGCCTTGCAGCTCTACGTCATCCCGTTCGAAGAAGCGCGCTTGCGTAGTGAATTCGGCCGCCATTACAGCGCCTATTGCGCGCGCGTGCGGCGCTGGTTGTAGCTCTCGATTGTCGGTGACATCTGCGTGGCGATTGACCCAATCGATCGCATCGGCACGTTCGCACAGTTGCGGCATGCCATCGACGCGCGGCATCGACGTACGCGCGCCGGGCAGTCGCAGCAGGTGAGATGAATGGGCGATAGCGTGCCCATTCCGCAACGCGCGTCCCATCACGCGTTCCTCATGCAAATCCCTTAACTATCGCGCTATGAAGATCGAAGTCTGGCAAGGCGACATCACCGAACTCGACGTTGACGTCATCGTCAACGCCGCCAACGAAACATTGTTGGGCGGCAGTGGCGTCGATGGGGCCATCCATCGTGCCGCCGGCCCGCGTTTGCTGGAAGCCTGCGAAGCATTGCCGCAAATGCGTCCGGGCGTGCGCTGCCCCACCGGCGAAATCCGCATCACCGACGGCTTCGATTTGAAGGCACGGCATGTGTTTCATACCGTCGGCCCGGTGTGGCGCGACGGCAAGCACAACGAGCCGGAACAACTCGCCAATTGCTACTGGCAGTCATTGAAACTTGCCGAGCAGATGATGCTGCATTCGATCGCCTTTCCGGCGATCAGTTGCGGCATCTATGGATACCCGTTGTATCAGGCCGCACGCATCGCCGTGACCGAGACACGCGACTGGCAGCGCTCGCACAAGGTGCCCAAGCACATCGTGCTGGTGGCCTACAACGAGGCAACCTTCAAGGCATATCAGCAGGCATTGGCTGCCCAGGAAACTGCGGCCGCCTGAGGCGCGATGCAAAGATTGAAGTGACGAGCGCCGCGAGGCGCTCGTTGCGTTTTGACAAGGCGACTGACGTGCAGCGCCATCACTGGCGCCGACAGTCTTTCAACGACTTCAGTGCGGTATGACGGTGTGGCCCGGCCTCGCGCCCGATCAGCGCTATCGCTCTTGATCGAGGCAAACAAAAACGCCGGCATTGCTGCCGGCGTTTCGTCTTAGCGATGCGACGGTCTTGCAGCCGTCGTCAACCGATCAACCCTTCCACTTGCCCAGCGCGGCCAGACCGTTTTCCTTGGCGCGCTCATAGATGATCTGCTGCGCCTTGGCGAAGTTGCCGGTCATGTCCTTGGCCCACAGCTTCAGTGCGGCCTGCTGCATCGCACGGCCGTAGGAGAAGCTCAGCGGCCACGGCAGATTGCCGAGCTGGTGCATCTCGTTGAGGTGCGCGGTGGACTGCTCGTCGCTCTGGCCGCCGGACAGGAACACGATGCCCGGCAGGATCGCCGGCACGGTCGACTTCAGGCACATCACGGTGGACTCGGCCACTTCTTCGATGCCGGCCTGCTCTTCGCAGCCCTTGCCGGAGATGACCATCGAGGCCTTCAGGATGGTGCCTTCGAGCACGACATTCTGCTCATACAGTGCGCCGAACAGCGAACGCAGCGTCGCTTCGGTGACTTCGTAGCAGGTCTCGATGTCGTGGCTGCCGTCCATGATCACTTCCGGCTCGACCATCGGCACCAGGCCCTGTTCCTGGCACAGCGCGGCGTAACGCGCCAGCGCATGCGAATTGGCCTCGATGCAGGTGCCGGACGGGATGTCTTCGCCGATGTTGATGACCGCACGCCACTTGGCGAAACGCGCGCCCAGCGTGTAGTACTCCTCCAGACGTGCGCGCAGCCCGTCCAGACCTTCGGTGACCAGCTCGCCCGGCATGCCGGCCAGCGGCTGCGCACCCTTGTCGACCTTGATGCCCGGAATGATGCCGTGGGCGGTCATGTACTCGGCGAACGGCACGCCGTCCTTGGTCTTCTGACGGATGGTCTCGTCGAACAGGATGGCGCCGGAGATGTAATCGCTCAGCTTGGGCGTGGTCAGCAGCAGTTCGCGATATGCGCGACGGTTTTCTTCGATGTTCTCGATGCCGACGCTGGCAAAACGCTTGGCGATCGTGCTGGTCGATTCGTCGATGGCGATGATGCCCTTGCCCGGGGCGACCATGGCCTGGGCGGTTTCGGCAAGCTGTTCGATGCTCATGTAGTTCCTGTGGCAGCTGCGGGGGAGAACGAAAGTATAGCGACGAAAGTCGCAGACATTCCTTCACGGAATGTCTGCAACCGATTACACCTGTCCTGCATGACAGGATGTGTGGCGCGGCGCGCATCGCGATGTGCATCGCGATGTGCACGCATGCCGACGATGCCGGTGGCCGCGCATCGGGCGGATGCGCGCATGGGTCTTGTCTGGCGTCTTGCATGCGCAAACGTTCCGCAACAAACCTCACCCGGACATGCCACACAGCACAACGGCGACCCACAGGCCGCCGTTGTGTTTGTCCTCGCGATCACCACGCAGCGCGCGTTTCGCACGCGCGCTGCGTCATCACCAAACAGGCGTGACTACAGCTCGCCCAGTCCGCTGGCGCGGCCGTCTTCGCCGACTTCCAGCAGGCGCAAGGTGTTGGTGGCGCCGTGGGTTTCCATATGCTCGCCGCTGGTAAAGACCACGCGGTCGCCAGGTCCCATGCGCTCGTTCTCCACCAGCAGACGGATCGCCGCACGTGCGGCTTCGCGCGGGGTCAGGCCGCGGCTGTCGAAGCTGATCGGGAACACGCCACGCATCATCGCCATGTGGCGGCGCGCGCCATCGTGACGGGTGAACGCGTAGATCGGCATGTTGGAGCGGAAGCGCGACAGGTAACGCGGCGTGCCGCCGGATTCGGTCAACGCGACCACACCGGCCAGACCGATGTGCTCGGACAGGAACATCGTGGCCATCGCGATCGCCTGGTCGGCGCGCTGCAGGTTGCGTTGCGCGGCTTCGAAGTCGGTGTCGAATTCGAACTGGCGCTCGGCACCCAGACAGATGCGCGCCATCGCTTCCACTGCACGCACCGGGTAGGCACCGGCCGCGGTTTCGGCCGAGAGCATTACCGCATCGGTGCCGTCGATGACCGCATTGGCAACGTCGAGCACTTCGGCGCGGGTCGGGATCGGGCTTTCCACCATCGACTGCAGCATCTGCGTGGCGGTGATGACCACTTTGTTCTGCGCCAGCGACTCGCGGATGATCTTCTTCTGCAGGCCCGGCAATTCGGCATCGCCGATTTCCACGCCCAGATCGCCGCGCGCCACCATCACCACGTCGGAGGCTTCGACGATTTCGACCAGGTTCTCGATCGCTTCGGTGCGCTCGATCTTGGACACCAGCGCGGCATCGCAACCGTGCTGACGCGCGATACGCCGTGCATCGTTCATGTCTTCGGCATTACGGCAGAACGACACCGCGATGAAGTCCACACCGATCTTGGCGACGATGCCGATCAGCTCCTTGTCGCGCTCGGTCAGCGCGCCAAGCGACAACCCGCCGCCCTGCTTGTTCAAGCCCTTGCGATCGGACAACACGCCATCGTTGAGCACGGTGGTGACGATGCGCTGGCCCTGCACTTCGGTGACCTGCAGCTGCACCAGGCCATCGTCGAGCAGCAGCACATCGCCCGCGGCCACGTCCTGCGGCAGGCCGAGGTAGCTGACGCCGACCTGATTCTGGTCGCCCGCAGGTGCATTGGGGTCGGCCACCAGGTCGAAGCGTGCGCCGGTGGTCAGCTTGATCTTGCCTTCGGCAAAGCGCTCGACGCGGATCTTCGGGCCGGGCAGGTCGGCCAGGATGCCGACCTCGGCACCGACACGTACCGCAGCGGCGCGGACTTCGGCCGCACGCTTGGCCTGGCCGGACGGATCGCCGTGGCTGAAATTGAGGCGCACCACGTTGACGCCCGCCTTGAACAAAGCGTCCAGCACACCGGGCGGATCCGTGGCCGGTCCGAGCGTTGCGAGGATCTTGGTGCGGCGTTGACGTTCTTTCATGATGGCCTCCCTGTAAAAGCCGCGAAACTTAACACACGCGTCACGTACCAAGGATGGCATTGCGGCATAGCCACCCTTGCATTCCGGCATGTCCTGAAGACAGTGCGGGACAGTACGTACGCTTTCCGCACCACGCTGACGCGCTGCGGGCTGAAACCGTGGGCTGCCACCCTAACGCGGCGGCGGTGAAGAACAGACTTTGCAAGCGTCAATGATTTGCGTCGATCAATGCACGCAACTCGGCCGGGTTATGTGCGATCGCAGCGGCACCGGCGGCGCGCAGTTCGGCTTCGTCGCCGAAGCCCCACAACACGCCGATGCTATGGATACCGTGGTGAGTAGCGCCATCGATATCCATGCGGCGGTCGCCGATCATCACGCAGCCGGTTTTTTCGATCTGCAAACGGCGCAATGCTTCGGCGATCAGGTCCGGCTTGAAGCGACGCTCGCCGTCTTCGCTGGCGCCGATCACGTTCTCGAAGCACGCACCGAAGGGCAGATGCTCGACGATACGGCGCGCGTAGCGCTCGTTCTTCGAGGTGACCACCGCCAGGCGATGGCCGGCGCGCTGCAGGTCGATGACGACCTCACCGATACCGTTGAACACGCTGAGTTCGGTCCAGCCCACCGCGTCGTAGCGCGCGCGGTAGGCGGCCAAGGTGCGCTGCACCAGCTCCGGATCATCCGGAAAGCATTCGGTGAAACTGTCGCGCAGCGGCGGGCCGATCCAGGCGCGCAGGGTTTGCGGCGACGGACGCGGCTGGCCCACCTCGTCGAAGGCATGCACGATGCTACCGACGATGCCCGGTTCCGAATCGACCAGGGTGCCATCCAGATCGAAGAACAGCGTGGCTGCACTCACTTACCGCGCGCCTCGAGTGCGGCCACCGCCGGCAGGGTCTTGCCTTCCAGGAACTCCAGGAACGCGCCGCCGCCGGTGGAGATGTAGGTGACGTCCTTGGCGATGTCGTACTTGTCCACGGCCGCCAGGGTGTCGCCACCGCCGGCAATCGAAAACGCCTTGGAGCTGGCGATCGCACGCGCCAGGGTTTCGGTGCCATGGCTGAAGGGCTCGAATTCGAACACGCCCACCGGCCCGTTCCACACCACGGTGCCGGCGCTGGCGATCAGCTCGGCGTAGCGCTTGGCGGTCTGCGGGCCGATATCCAGAATCAGATCGTCGGCCTCCACGGCATCGAGCGACTTCACGGTGGCCTGCGCATCGGGCAGGAACTGCTTGGCGACCACCACATCGGTGGGCAACGGAATCTCCGCGCCGCGCAGCTTGGCATCGGCCACGATCTGGTTGGCGGTGGGAATCAGGTCCGGCTCGTTCAAGGACTTGCCCACGTCATGCCCGGCTGCGGCGATGAAGGTGTTGGCGATGCCGCCACCGACGATCAGCTGGTCGACCTTGTTGACCAGGTTGGACAGCAGCTCCAGCTTGGTGGAGACCTTGCTGCCGGCCACGATCGCCAGCAGCGGCTTGGCCGGGTTGTCCAGCGCCTTGGCCAGCGCATCGAGCTCGGCCATCAACAGCGGACCGCCTGCGGCCACCGGGGCAAAACGGATCACCCCATGCGTGGAGGCCTGCGCGCGATGCGCGGTACCGAACGCGTCCATGACGAACACATCGCATAGCGCGGCGTACTTGCGCGACAGGGTCTCGTCGTCCTTGCCCTCGCCGACATTCATGCGGCAGTTTTCCAGCAGCACCACCTGGCCCGGCGCCACCTCGACCCCGTCGATCCAGTCACTCACCAGCGGCACGTCCACGCCCAGCAGCGCGCTCAAGCGCGCGGCCACCGGCGCCAGCGAATCTTCTTCGGTCCAGCTGCCTTCCTTGGGGCGGCCCAGGTGCGACGTCACCATCACTGCGGCGCCCTTTTCCAGCGCCAGCTTGATGGTGGGCACCGAGGCGGTGATGCGCTGTTCGGAGGTGATCTGGCCGTTGTCGATCGGCACGTTGAGATCCTGGCGGATCAGCACGCGCTTGCCGGAGAGATCGAGGTCGGTCATGCGGACAATGGACATGGGGTCAGCTCGCTAGGTCTGGGGAATGGAGAATCAGGAATGGGGAATCGAAGAAGCCGCCAGTGCGCAGAGCGCTGACTTCTGCGCGCTGCGCAGGTAGGTGGCTTGGTTGGGGTAGCCGTTGCACGCTGCCGTTGCGTCCCCGTGCAGATCGCTGGGATCGCACATTGCCTGTCACGCATGTCGCTGCCAACACGGCTGGCGACGCGGACGGTGGTCGGTCGAAGACGACGGGCAATGCGGATGCCTTGGCGACGGGGGACGCCCATTGTCGGACCTTCGCGCCGCAGCGGCAAACCGCCGTGCGGCGCACCTCGTTATCAGGCGTTGCGATTGGCCGCCGAGCTACGCAGCAGACTCACTGCGAAACCGCCGACCAGCAAGGCGCCGCCGACCAGCAGGCCCCAGAGCAACCAGCGCTTCCAGTCGCGCGGCGTGGTGGCCGGCTGCAATGCTGCATCGCCAGCCAGCGGCTGTGCCTGCGCGGCGACGCTGGCCCGGGCCGGTTGCCACTGCGCACCGCGCTCGCGACGTAGCGCCTGCAGCATCGAGGCCAGCGGCGCTTCACCACGTTGCACACGCGCGCTGCCGGCAACCACTGCGTATGGCGGCTGGCCCTGCGCGAGAAACATCACCCGCTCCGGCTGGTAACCCACACGCAGGGTCGGCACTGCGGTGCTGCGCCCTTGTGCGGCGAGCAGCCGCCACTGACGGTCGCGCACCGGTGCGGACAGCACTTGCGGCGGCGAGGCGGCCGCAGCGCCATTACCCAGACGATAGGCCAACCACGGCCCGGCCCGACGCTGCCACGGCACATCGTCGGCATCGCGGCTTTCCACGATCCATTCGACCGCTTCGGCCTGACCACCGCCGACATCGATCTGAGTGATCGGAAAGCGCCCCGGCAGGACGTAGACCACGGCTGCGTCCTGCGCAGTGCCCGGTAGCTCCAGCCAGTGCGAGTGGGTGGGCGCGGCGATGCCGTCCAGTTCTGCATCGACCACACGCAAGGCCGGCAACTCGCCCGACACCGGCACGATGCGCAGATAACGAGCGCCCTCGTCCAATGCGATGCGCCGTTGCTGCAGGCGCTGGGCCTGATTGTCCAGCGCCATCACGGTGGCGTCGGAAGCGAGCACGCGCCAGTCGCGTAGATCGTCGCTGCCCTCCACGCGTAGTTGGGCTTGCACCGGCGTGTTGCCGTCCCAGTCCAGCCACAGCGCACGCACACGATCGCGCAATGCGCTGGCATCGATCAGCCAACTGCCGCCGGCGCCCGCTGCTGCCGATGTGCCGGTCGCAAAGCGGCCTTCCAGCCGGCGCACCGCGCCACTGGCATCGCGCTCGGCAATCAGCTGCAGATCGCCGTTGGCAGGCGCCGCACCCGCCGGCAATGCAAACAACGGCAAGCGTTGCCGGCGTGGCGCGACGGCTGGCGCTGCGTCCACGGCGAGTAATGCGCTCGGCACTTCCTCGCCACGCGCATCGATCACGGTGACATCGCGTAGTGCTGCGTCATGGGCGCTGCGATAGAGCGCATCGTTCAAGCTCAGCTGGTACATGCCGGCATCCGAGCCGGTCACCTGCAACGGCCATTGCTGACGATAGTCCTGGCGCACATCGGCCGCCTGCGCCATCAGCGGCACCAGCAGCAGCCATCCCCATTGCCTCGCTTTCATGCCTGATCCTTTTCGACGCCATCGTCTGCGACAGCAGGTTCTTCCGCAACCGCCTGACGCGGCGGCGCCGGTGCCAGATAGCCCACCACGGTGCACAACAGGCCATAGGCCATGAATGAGCCGATGCCGAGCAAGTTGCCCAGATGCTGGCGATCGACCAGGACCAGCTTGGCCAACACCAGACCCATCAACAACGCCCCACCCAGCCACAGCCCCCGCTGGCCGCGACGCGAGCCGATCACCCAGCCCAGCACGCCCAGCACGCTCCACACGATGGTGAGGCTGGTCTGCGACAAGGTGGCATTGATCAAGGACCCATCCCACGCCACGCCACCCCAGTGATGCACGCTGTGCAAGGTGCTGCCGGTGATCAACACCCAGCCCAGCACGCCCAGCGCGGTCACACGCCAGCGTTGCAAGGCCAATGGTGCCCGCGTGGACCATGCCCAGCGCGCCAGCAAGGCAAGCACGGCCAGTTGCGCCAGCTCGGCCGGGTTGAGCACGGGCAGCCACGGCAATGGCGCGGCGCTCACCGGATCCAGCAACACGATCAACCAACCGATGCCCAGCACAGCGAACACACAGCTCAGCAAGGCGGTGCGCGCAGGGTCGAAGCTTGCCCCTTGCGGCCACGCCAGCCATGGCCAACGCAGCAGCCCCACGGCCGCCACCGCAAGCCAGGGCGCGGCGAGCAAAGCGCAGCGCCAGCCATTGGCGAGCACGAAGTCATCGGCCAACCAGGCCGCGCCCAACGACACCACCAACGGCCACAGCAGCCACCAGATGAACTGCGCGGCCACGGCGCCAGCACCATGCTGCATGCGCAGGCACCACAGCGCGCGTGCACCGGCCACGGCGAACGCCAGCCAGGCCAACGCGCCCCAATGTGCGAACGGCTGGGTATGCGCATGGCTCTGCCACAGGGCCAGCGGCACGGTCAGCGCCAGCCCGGACATCACCGTCCACACCAACGCCGTTGCCGGGCGACGACGATGGACTTCGGCCGCCATCCACAGCGTAAGCGCCACAAAGCCCAGCAGCAGATCCGGTTCGCTGCGCAGATCGCCAGCAAAACTGAAGATCTCGTGCACGCCGCAGAACGCCCACCAGCCCAGCCCCCACACGTACGCAACCAGCGCACGCCGTGGCTGCCCTGCATCGCGCAGGAACCAGGCACTGGCGCAGCCGGCAATGGCAAGCAGCAAGGTGCTCATGCAGGTGGCATTGGCAATGGCCATCACGTCGTAACGCCACGCATCCACGCCGAAGGCGACGCCGACCGCCGCAAACAACTGCAGCGCCACACCGCTGAACTGCGAGATGCGTCGCTGCTGCCGCAAGCCCAGCCACAACAAACCCACCCCTTCGAGCGCGAACACGCTGGCGGTGGCGCGCGCCGACAATGCCAACGGCACCGCCAGCGTCGCAAAACCCACCGCCAGCATCGCGTGCGCTTCGCCCAGCAAGCGCGTGGAGGCACGGCGCAGCAGCCAGCTCGCCAGACCTGCATACAGCACCGCCACGGCCAGCGCGCACAAGGCCAGCGGCAATCGATCGCCTTCCAATAGACGCGCCTGCAACGCAAAGGCCACCAGCGGTGTGCCGAACAACAGGCTGCCATCGATGACCTTGCCCGCGCTGCCATCGCCACGCCGCGCATGCAGCACCGGAATCGCCACATACATGGCGAAGAACAACAGCAGGAACGGTTCGGTACTGGCGAATTTTGCCGGGCTGTATTGCAGTGCGCCCCACAGCGTGCCGATGCCGAAGGTGAAGGCGAATCCGAGCAGATTCAGCACCCGCCACGGGCGCGTCCAGGCGATCGCCACAATGCCGGCGTTGAGCACGGCGTAATACGAAAACAGCGCAACATGATTGCCGGTGCCGGTGGAGAGCCAGATCGGCGCGAGGAAGCCCGCCAACACACCGAGTACTGCCAGCGTGCGCGAATCCTGCACCACCGCCAGCACGCACATGCCGGCAATCAGCACCACGCTGATCCCCATCGCCAGACCTGCGCCGAGCAACCCGTACAACTTGAAGGCCGCGAACACGGTCAACAACAACCCGCCGATGGCGCCGCCCTGCAAGGCCAATGCAAAGCCCGGCCGCTGCAGCCGCTGTTTCCAGCCGAATACCAGGCCGGCGAGCGCCAGCACGCTGATCCCGGCCAGCCGCAGCTCGACCGGCATGCGCATCCAACCCTGGTCGCTGGCGTACTTCAACAACGACGCCACACCGGCCAACAACACCAGCATGCCGACCTTGACCGGCACATTGCCTTCGGTGAACCAGCGCTTCACTGCGCCTGCGGTACGCGAGATCGGGCCGGGTTCGGATGGGATGTAGTGCGGTTGCTGCTGTGGCTCAGCCTGCGCAGGCGCAGTGGACGAAATCGGCGCATCGCCTGCGCTACGCGCTGCCGAAGACGCTGGAGCTTCTGCCGGCAATGATGGCGGCATCGTCACGACAGACACCGGTGCAGCTTGCAGGTCTGCTGCGCGAGGCGAGTCGGGCTCGCCAAATGTAGACACACCGACATCGGATGCGTCTTGCTGCGGCTCCCACGTCCTGAAAGGCGTTGGCATTGGGGTATGCACTGCTGCCGCATCCGCGGCCCCTGCCCCGACTCCGCTGGCCTGCCACTGCGCAAGCCGCTGCTCCAGTGAATCCACGCGTCGCCGCAACCCGGCAATCCACACCAGTGCGATCACCAATCCCACCGGCAACGCAAGCAGAAACAGCACTACCAGCCCGATCATCGTTTCCAACGCAGCAACCCCCTGAGTCGGCATCCGGCCGAATGCGCGAACCATACAGGCTCAGGACGCGTCTGGGCAGCCAAGCCGGGGGGAAAGCCCTGCAACGCGATGACGTCAGCAGCTCCGGGACGCAATGGCTGCACGTACGCAAGCGCGCCAAAAAAAACGCCCGGAGAACCGGGCGTTTCAAACTTATTCGCGGTAGCCGCTGTCGTTCTTGTTATGGATGATCCAGATCAAGTTGCCGCCGGTATCCATCGACTTGCCAGCGAAGACCAGACGGCCCTGGCCCTTGTAGGCCATCTCGTACCGGTAACGGTCGCCGCCGAAGAAAAACGGAATGAACGCCTTGCCAGTCACGTACGAACCCTGGTCATTCGGCTGCCCGATCAGATCGGTCACCTGCTTCATCGGCATGCCGATCTGCAACTGGGTGAACTTGCTGCCCGGCGCAGGCTTGCCGGTGATCTCGCCTTCGTAATCGTTGACGCCCTTGACGGTCTCACCGTAGCCCGCCTCGACATCGGAAGACTTGATCACTTCACCATCGGCATTCATCCAGGCCGGCGTACCGCTCTGCTTTTTCGCCGCCCAGCTGTTCAACGGAGCCGAAACCGCAATCACCACACCGAGCGCCAATGCGCCCGCCAGAAATTTATTCATCGTTATGTTCTCTCGATCCATGGAGTTCCCCGATCCTTCGTACACGACACGGGAACGGCCGCCGTGCGCGCAAATTAGCGCACGTGAGCCTCTCAAAGTCCACATCTTGTACTGGCGACGAAGCGGTGACGGCGCATGTCCACATCACATTCCGACAGACAAAAAACGAAAGGCCCCGGCATGCCGGGGCCTTCAACGCGTCGCCTGAGCGCGCGATTTACTTCGCCACAACCCGCACCATTTCCAGGCACTTGTTGGAATAGCCCCACTCGTTGTCGTACCAGGACACCAGCTTGACGAAGGTGGAATCCAGGGCGATGCCGGCGTCGGCGTCGAACACCGAGGTGCAGGTTTCGCCGCGGAAATCGGTGGCCACGACCTTGTCTTCGGTGTAGCCCAGCACGCCCTTCAAGGCGCCTTCGCTCTGCGCCTTCACTTCGGCGCAGATCTCGGCGTAGGTGGCCGGCTTTTCCAGTTCGACGGTGAGGTCGACCACCGAGACGTCGGATGTCGGCACGCGGAAGCTCATGCCGGTCAGCTTCTTGTTGAGCTCGGGAATCACCACGCCCACGGCCTTGGCAGCACCGGTGGAGGACGGAATGATGTTCTCCAGGATGCCGCGCCCACCGCGCCAATCCTTGTTCGACGGGCCGTCCACGGTCTTCTGCGTTGCCGTGGCCGCATGCACGGTGGTCATCAGGCCGCGCTTGATGCCCCACTTGTCGTTGATCACCTTGGCCAACGGCGCCAGGCAGTTGGTGGTGCACGAGGCGTTGGAGACGATGGCTTCGCCCTTGTAGGTCTTGTCGTTGACGCCGAACACGAACATCGGCGTGTCGTCCTTGGACGGTGCCGACAGGATCACCTTCTTGGCGCCCGCGTCGATGTGCTTCTGCGCGGTTTCCTTGGTCAGGAACAGGCCGGTGGACTCGATCACCACCTCGGCACCGACGGCATCCCACTTGAGGTTGGCCGGGTCGCGTTCCTGGGTCAGACGGATCTTGTTGCCGTTGACGATCAGCGTGTTGCCGTCGACCGATACATCGGCCTTGAAGCGGCCATGCACCGAATCGTATTGCAGCATGTAGGCCAGATAGTCGGGCTCGAGCAGGTCATTGATGGCCACGATCTCGATGTCATTGCCGAAGTTCTGCACCGCAGAGCGCAGCACGTTGCGGCCGATGCGACCGAATCCGTTGATGCCAACCTTGATTGCCATGTTCACTAGCTCCTGCGGCCGCGACAGCGCGGCGGATGGAAAGGGACGGCCATTCTAGCAGCGTCGCACTCGCGCAGCCGTGCGCTTGAATGCTGCGCAGTACAGCGTGCAAAGACGTTGTGGTCAGGTGCAGCCGCACCCATCGCAGGCATCCCCGAACCACTGCCGGTAGACGCAGTGCCGACCCTGGATATCTGCGCTCGCTGCATGCGCGATGCACGGCCAAGTTGCAGCGAGAGACCTGCTGATCCAGCGCCAGCATGCACCGCACTGGCAGCGGGCTCGGCAATAGCCTGTGTCCTTCAAGAAGGCACCGGCGTATCGCTCTCACATGGGCATCCGCACGCGTTGCTCAGCGCTCGACGCTCGGCACAACGAACAACTCTCTGCACAACAGGCAAAACCTAAAGAGGGTCAGAAATCATCATTAAATAATTTACTTTCAATGACTTAGAAATACCCGATATACGCCATACAGCATACTAAAGACTATGCCGAACAGCAGAATTTCGGCGCTCCGTGGATTTCGATACTGGCCCTGCCTGCTGAGGCACCCATCAATCACAACGGAGATTCCCCATGCGTCGCACCCTTCTCTCTCTGGTTCTGGCTCTGGCCGCCACCCCGGCGCTGGCTGGCGGCGTGATGCATTACACCGAAAAGGCAACGCTGCCCGCCGATGGCGAAGCGCGCGAAGTGGCTGCACTGTTCGACACCTGGAACGCGGCGCTGGCCACCGGCAACCCGCACAAGGTTGCCGATCTGTACGCACCGGACGGTGTGCTGCTGCCGACCGTCTCCAACGAAGTGCGCGCTTCGCGGGCGCAGATCGAAAAGTACTTCGAGATGTTCCTGACCAAGAAGCCGCAGGGCGTCGTCAACTACCGCACCGTGCGCGTACTCGATGAAGACAGCGCAGTGGATGCCGGCGTCTACACCTTCACGCTGACCGACAAGGACGGCAAGAAGAGCAAGGTGCAGGCGCGCTACACCTTCGTGTACGAAAAGCGCGACGACAAGTGGCTGATCATCAACCACCACAGCTCGGCGATGCCGGAAGTGGATGCGCCCAAGGTCGCCAAGGTCAAGTAAGTGCTCGATCCCTGCAGCCATCCGCTCGCTGCCCGCTCCATCGCGCCTGGCGCAAGCGTCGGCGTTCCTACCCCGCTGCCGCTTGCGCCAGGCGCATCGCGTTGCACCTCAGACGCGATGCGCCGGTGCGATCACCGCCACGGCGCGCACCGCTGTTGTCAATGCCAGCTCCTGCTCACACCGCTGCTTGACCTACAGCGTCATCGCGCCAACGGATTGATCAGGATCAAGGCAGCCCTCGGGCAAACCCACAAGACTTACTCCATCTTCTGCACACAACGAGAATTTCTATGCGCATGCGCTCTACCCTTCTGCTCGCCGGCCTGGCCGCCAGCTTTGCCAGCGTCCCCGCATTGGCTCAATCCAAAGGCGACTGGACGGTTGCCGTCGGCGCCCACCAGGTCGCGCCCAAATCCGATAACGGCCGTCTGGTCGGCGGCACGCTCGAAGCAGACGTCGGCAAGGACATCAAGCCGACCTTCACTGCGGAATACTTCATCGCCGACAACCTGGGCATCGAAGTTCTGGCTGCGCTGCCGTTCGAGCACGACATCGCGCTCCGCGGCATGGGGCGCGTCGGCAGCACCAAGCATCTGCCGCCGGTGATTTCGCTGCAGTACCACTTCAACAGCCAGGGCAAGCTCTCGCCGTTCGTTGGCGCGGGTATCAATTACACCCGTTTCTTCAGCACCGACACCCGCGGCGCACTGGCCGGCAGCGATCTGGAACTGGAAGATTCCTGGGGCCTGGCCCTGCATGCAGGCGTGGACTACAAGCTCAGCGACCGCGGCGCCCTGCGCGTGAACCTGCGTTGGATCGATATCGACACCGAAGCCAGCCTCGATGGCAACCGCATCGGCACGGTCAACATCGACCCGCTGGTCTATGGCGTGGCGTACGTGCACCGGTTCTGATCCACTGCGTGGGCGGTGCATCTCTGGCACACTGGGCGTCCAGGGACGTGCATCCACCGCCGGAGTTGCGGACAGGTTGGTCACGTCGACCGCCTGTCCGACCTACCGGGGATTCCATGAGCATGCTGATCCGTACCGCCCTCGCCATCGCACTGGCCGCTTCGGCCACACCCGCCCTTGCACAGTCGGCCGGCCACTGGACGACCGGCTACGGTGCCGGCTATGTCTCGCCCAAATCCGACAGCGGCACCTTCGGCGGCACACGTGCCGAGATCAAGGGCGCACCGGCGCTGTCGTTCACCTACGAATACTTCATCCGCAACAATCTCGGCATCGAGGTGCACGCTGCCGTGTCGGGCAAGCACGATCTGGAACTCGACGGTATCGGCAAGGTGGGGAGCTACTGGTCGGTGCCGCCGAGCGTGCTATTGCAGTACCACATCAACGGCTACGGCACGGTCTCGCCGTTCGTGGGTGTGGGCATCAACTACACCACCTTTCTCGGTGAAGACGTCGATGATGCATTCGGCAATGGCGATCTGAGCTTCGACGATTCGGTGGGTGCCACCGCGCACGTCGGCGTGGACTTCATCTTCAGCGACCGCAGCGGCTTGCGCGTGGATGCGCGCTGGACCGGCTCGCAAAGCAACGTCGACTTCAACGGCGCGCGGCTGGGCAAGGCGAAGATCGATCCGCTGACCTATGGCGTGTCCTACCTGGTGTACTTCTGATCGTATTGCAGACGCCACGCTGAGGCGTGGCCGTCGTGCGACCGGGACGGCCATCAAACCGTCCCAAAGCGATGCGTACAATTACGGGATGAAGACTTTCTCCCCTTATGTTGTCGTTCTTGCTGCCGCCGTTGCGGCACTCCAGCCCATCGCCGCATTCGCCTGGGGCCCGCAGGGTCACCGCTTGGTGGCGCGCGTTGCAGAAACCGAACTGACGCCGCAAGCGCGTGCGCAGGTGGCGCAATTGCTCGCAGGCGAGTCGAATCCGAGCCTGGCCGGGGTCGCGACCTGGGCCGATGAACTGCGCGAACACGATCCGGATCTGGGCAAGCGCTCCGGGCCCTGGCATTACGTCAACCTGGGCGAACACGAGTGCGGCTACGTGCCGGCGCGCGACTGCCCGGATGGCAATTGCGTGATCGCCGCGCTCGAGCAGCAAACCGCGTTGCTTGCCGATCGCAGCCAGCCGTTGGACGTGCGTCGGCAGGCATTGAAGTTCGTGGTGCATTTTGTCGGCGACATCCATCAGCCCATGCATGCCGGCTACGCGCACGACAAGGGCGGCAACACGTTCCAGCTGCAGGTCGATGGCAAGGGCAGCAACCTGCATGCGCTGTGGGACAGCGGCATGCTCAACGACAGCCACCTCAGCGACGATGCGTATCTGCCACGTCTGCTGGCGTTGCCGGCTGCAGCTGCAATGTCTCCGGCGCTGCCGCCGCCCGCTGCTGCCTGGGCGCAGGCGTCGTGCAAGATCGCGATCACGCCGGGCGTGTATCCGAGCGAGCATGTAGTGCCGGATAACTACATCGCTACCTATCGTCCGATCGCCGAGACGCAATTGCGGCTTGCCGGCGACCGACTCGCCGCCGTGCTCAATGCGGCGCTGGCCGCCCCCTGAGATGGAGACGCCGATGCAGCCCGAAGTCCTTGCGTTCTTCCACGCCGACAGCAACACCTTCACCTATGTGGTCGCCGATGCGGCAACCGGTGCAGCGGCGGTGATCGACCCGGCGCTGGACTATGCGGCCGACACCGGCGAGGTCAGGACGCACGCCGCGCAGGGCATCGTCGATGCCATCGCCGAACACGGCTGGCAGGTGCACTGGCTGCTGGAAACCCATGCGCATGCCGATCACCTGTCTGCCGCGCAATGGCTCAAACAACACTGGCCACAAGCGCGCATCGGCATCGGCGAAGGCATTCGGGATGTGCAACAGACGCTTGCGCCCCATTACGCATTGCCGGAAGGTTTTCGCGCCGATGGCTCGCAGTTCGATCACCTGTTCGCCGATGACGAACGCTTCCGGCTCGGCAGCATCCAGGCGCGCGTCATCGCGGTGCCCGGGCATACCAGCGACAGCATTGCGTATCTGATCGGCGATGCGCTGTTTCCCGGCGATTCGTTGTTCATGCCCGACGCGGGCACGGCGCGCTGCGATTTTCCCGGTGGCGATGCGCGGCAATTGTTTGCCTCGATCCAGCGCCTGTATGCGCTGCCGGAAGACACGCGTGTGTTCGTCTGCCACGACTACGGCCCAGGCGGTCGCGCTGTGGCGCATCAGACCAGCATTGGCGAACAGCGGCGCCGCAATATCCATGTGCGCGATGGCGTCGAGATCGAGGCGTTCGTGGCGCAGCGGCAGGCGCGCGATGCCACCTTGCCCGAGCCCAAGCTGATCCGGCCGGCACTGCAGGCCAATCTCCAGGCTGGCCGACGCGGTGGCGTGGTTCGGTAACGTTCCAGTGTGGTCGCCACGCGGCGCACGGGGTGCAACCGCTATGATCGGTCTCTGACCCTGCTGGAGCTTACCCATGCGCACGATCGGTTTTTGGCAGCGCGCGTTCTGCGTGCTGGTGCTCGCCCTGCCCGTCCTGGCCACTGCGCAGACTGCACCGGTGACGGTGTTTGCCGCAGCAAGCCTGAAGGAATCCATGGACGAGGCCGCAGCCGCTTACGAAAAGGCGACCGGCACGCCGGTACGCGTGTCGTATGCCGCCAGCTCCGCACTGGCGCGCCAGATCGAGCAAGGCGCACCGGCAGACGTGTTCTTCTCGGCCGATCTGGAATGGATGGATTATCTGCAGCAGCGCGGCCTGGTGCTGCCGGCGCAGCGCCACAACCTGCTCGGCAATACGCTGGTGTTGATCGCCCCGGCCACCAGCAAGCTGCGCGTGGACCCGAGCAAACCTGGCGAGATTGCCAAGGCGCTCGGCGACAGCGGCCGGTTGGCGGTTGGCCAGACCACCAGCGTGCCGGCCGGCAAATACGCCGCCGCATCGCTGCGCAAACTCGGCCAGTGGGACGGTTTGAGCAACCGCCTGGCCGAGTCGGAAAGCGTGCGTGCGGCGCTGATGCTGGTCTCGCGTGGCGAGGCGCCGCTGGGCATCGTGTACGGCTCTGACGCACGCGCCGACCCCAAGGTACGCGTGGTCGCCACGTTCCCCGACGACAGCCACGATGCGATCGTGTATCCGGTCGCTGCGTTGAAGAACAGCAGCAATCCCGACACCGTCAAGTTCGTGCAATGGCTGAGCAGCAAGCCGGCCAAGGCGATCTTCACCCGCCGCGGTTTTTCGTTGACCGATTGAGGCGCGCCGTTGTCGATGTTCACCCCGCAAGAGCTGACCGCGATCGGCTTGAGTCTCAAGGTCGCGATCGTTGCCGCCATCGCCAGCCTGCCGCCGGGTATTGCCTGCGGTTGGTTGCTGGCGCGGCGGCGCTTTCCGGGCAAGGCCCTGTTGGACGCGTTGCTGCACTTGCCCTTGGTGATGCCGCCGGTGGTCACCGGCTACGCGCTGCTGGTGGTGCTGGGCACGCAGGGGCCGGTCGGTAGCTGGCTGCTGGAGTACTTCGGTGTGCAGTTCGCGTTCCGTTGGACCGGCGCGGCGCTGGCATGCGCGGTGATGGGCTTTCCATTGATGGTGCGCGCCATTCGCCTGTCCATCGAAGCCACAGACCGCCGCCTGGAAGCCGCCGCTGCCACGCTCGGCGCCGGTCCGTGGCGGGTGTTCTTCAGCATCACCTTGCCGCTGGCCTGGCCGGGTCTGGTCGCTGGCACGGTGCTGGCCTTCGCCAAGGCCTTGGGCGAGTTCGGCGCCACCATCACCTTCGTCTCCAATATCCCTGGCGAAACCCAGACCTTGTCGTCGGCCATCTACGGCTTGATGCAGGTGCCGGGCATGGAATCGGGCGTGTGGCGGCTGGCCGGAGTTGCATTGGCGATCTCGCTGGCGGCGCTGCTGTTGTCCGAGTGGCTGGTGCGCAGGCCGCATCCGCGTGAGGAAGACTGATGCTGGACATCGATCTGCAGTTGCAGCGCGGCAACTTCCAGCGCCACATCCGGATTCAGGACGCCGCCCGCGTGGTGGCCTTGGTCGGCCCGTCCGGTGCCGGCAAGACCACCGTGCTCAACGCGATCGCCGGGCTGGTGCAACCGCAGGCCGGGCATATCCGCATCGATGGGCGGTGTCTGTACGACGCCCGGCAAGGCGTGGACCTGCCTACGCACAAGCGCAGCATCGGCTATGTCTTTCAGGATGCGCGGCTGTTTCCGCATCTGGATGTGCGCCGCAATCTGCGTTACGGCCGGCATGCGCGTGGCGCGGCGCCGTTCGGTTTCGATGATGTGGTGGCATTGCTGGGAATTGCGCCGTTACTGCAACGCCGGCCGCGCAATTTGTCAGGTGGCGAAGCGCAACGCGTGGCGATCGGCCGCGCCTTGTTGTCGCAACCGGCGATTCTATTGTTCGACGAGCCCTTGTCTGCGCTGGATCAGGCGCGCCGCGAAGAGTTGATTCCCTACCTGCAGCGCGTGCGCGACGAGATCCGTCTGCCGATGTTGTACGTGAGCCACAATCCCGACGAAGTGCAGCGCATTGCCGACAGCGTACATGTGCTGGAGTAAACGCAGCCGGCAGGGTTGGTGCGTTGCGTCCACACGCTGACGCAAGGCCTGCGTCAGCGTGCAACCTTGCCGGTGCGCACGCTGACCTTGCCCTGCCGCACCTCGAAGGTGAATGCGAACGACAGCGTCACCGGCACCGGTTCTTCGTCGGTTGCGCCGCGGCAGTCGTCCAGCGCCGCCGGTTGTGCCACACCAGGCGCACCGGTTGTGCCACACCAGGCGCACCGGTTGTGCCACACCAGGCGCAAACGTGCACATCGCGGCCGGCACGAACTGCCATTGCTGCACCGTGGTACGCACCGCCTGCACCAGATCGGCATTGCCCGGCAGCAGACCGGCCGCGCATTCGTCGCGGTCGGACATCGGATCGACGCGCTGCACCGCGCCGTCGGCGGTCAGGATCACATGCGCGCACACGGTGGTCGGCGGCAAGCTCTGCCGTGGCGAATCGGCCGGCAGCACCGGCGCCGCGCTGCGCAGCGCGCGCGGCATGCGGAAGCGTTGTGTCGGCGCCAGCGTATAAGGCTGGATCGAAGAATCGCCCTCGCCTCCCGACTGCGCGCTCAGCATGCGCTGGTCCACCGAATCTTCGCGCTGGCTGCGCTGCTGTTCCTGCACACGTAGCGTTGCGCATGCGCCAAGCGACAGCGCCAGGAATGCGGCGCAGATCTGAGCACCTCTCATCACAGCGCCTCCTGTAACGCGCAGCCTGGCAACGCGCAACCGGCAAGGCGCTCGGAGGGTGGCGCATGCGATCGTGCAGCGCTGGGGCTGGCATTGGCGGTCTTGGTCGTTTGCTCAGGCGCATCCAGTTCGAACTTCACCGGCACGCGCACGTTCGATGCAATGGCCTTGCCCTGTGCGTACGCTGGTTTCAGTCGCCATTGGCGCGCTGCATCCAGCACCGCTTGATCGAAGACACCGGCCGGCGTGCTGCGCACGACGGCGATGTGCTGCGGTACGCCGCCTGGGTCGACCTCCATCTGCAGTTCGACAAAGCCCTCGATGCCGCCATCGAACGCAGGTGCAGGATATTTAGGCGGTCGCATCGTGGTGAAATCCGCATACTTCGACTCCCGCATGCGAGTGACACCCGCCGCATCGTTGTCTGCAGGCGCGGCGTAAGGCGCTGCTGCGATACGCGCTGGCTGCAGGGCCCAAGCGGCGGCACTGAGTGTTACCGCGAGCAACAGCACACCCCCACTGCTCCAGCGCGAACGCCTGGCATCTTTCAGTGGCTTGCGCAGCGCTGCAATCCGCTGTGTCAACGGATGCGCCGCAGCCCAATGACAGGCGAGCGGTGTGCACCCAGCACCCAGTTGGGTCTTGAGCATTGCCGTGGCATAGATGCGGCGCTTGCCTGGATGTTGTGCCAGCACGGCCGCATCGCAGGCCAGTTCCTGATCCAGCCGGAACGCACGCCAGGCCAGATGCATCAGCGGGTTGAACCAACCGATGCAGAGCATCAGGGCCGCAAGCAGATTGGCATGCAGATCGCCGCGGCGCAGATGCAGCCGTTCGTGCGCCAGCACCAACGCACGTTCGGCAGCGCAATAGCGCGTAGTGAAATCCGACGGCACCACAATACGTGGGCGCCAGATTCCCAATGATGCCGGCAGCCCGGCGTCATGCGTTGCCGACCACACTGTATTGTCCAACGCGTACAAAGGCCCAAGGCTGCGCACGAAACGATGCTGCCGCCGCCACAGCATGGCTGCCATCAGCGCGGCACCAGTCAGCCACACCGCCAATGCCAGCGTCGTCCACGCAGTAGCACCGTCATGCGCGTTGGAGAGCGCCGGTATGGCAGCAAGCAGCGGCACCTTCAACATCACAGCATCCGACTGGGGGCTTGGCAGCACGGCAGCCAACAAGGCGAGCGGAACGCATGCCCAGATCGCGTACGCCGCCGTTGCACCAAGCCAGCCGCGCAAGGGGCGCCGCAGGAGCAGACAGATCGATAGCGCGGCCGCGGTGTAAAGCGTTGCGCGCAGCAGTAGCGGAACCAATGTGTCAGGGCTCATCGTCCAACTCCTTGATCAGCTTTTTCAATTCCGCGATGTCGGACGCACTGAGCTTTCCGCGCTCGCTGAAATGCGCCACCAATGGCGCCACCCGCCCACCGAATAGTCGTTGCAGCAATCCTTCGCTCTGTTGCTGTACCCACTGCTCGCGTTGCAGCAGCGGGGTATAGAGATATTTGCGCCCGTCTTTCTGCGCGGCGATGGCGCCCTTGTTGAGCAGGCGATTGAGCAGAGTCTTGATGGTCGGCTCGGCCCAATCGGTCTGTGCCAGCGCTGCGACCACCTCTTCTGCCGTGCGCGGAGCACCGTCCCAGAGCACTTGCATCACTACCGCCTCTGCATCGCTGATCGACATCCGATTACATCCGTAATTTTTAATGATTACATGCGTAAACCCAGTGGTTGTCAAGCCTGTTCCTCCTCCGGCTTCGAGCAGCGATTTCAGCGACCAACCACGCCGCAAGCTGCCCAAGCAACCGGCTCGCCATCGGCTCGGCTACCCTGCACGCATGACCGAACATCTCACTGACCTGCCCTCCGCCGTGCAGCGGATCCTGCAACGTATCGAAGGCCCCTTGCGCGTCGGTGCGCCGCTGGGCATCGGCAAGCCGCATCGGCTGTTGAACGCCTTGTATGCGCAGCTCAAGGACACGCCGTCACGACCGCTGGCGCTGTACACGGCGCTGTCGCTCAATCCGCCCAAGCCAGGTGCGGGGCTGGAGGCGCGCTTTGCCGCACCGTTCGTTGCACGCCATTTCGGTGACGACTTTCCGCGCTTGGCGTATGTCGATGCCATGCTGCGCGACGCATTGCCGGCGCATGTGCAGGTGGAAGAGTTCTACATGCAGTCCGGCGGCCTGCTGCACTCCACGCAGGCGCAGGCCGACTACACAAGTCTGAACTACACGCACGCCGCCGCGGCGGTGGCGCAACGCGCGCCCAACCTGATCGTGCAAAAAGTGGCGCGCGAACCGGACGGCACGCGGCTGTCGCTGTCGTGCAACAACGACATCACCCAGGACACGCTCGATGCGGTGCAGGCGCTCGGCCTGCCACGTCCGCTGTTGGTGGCGGAAATCGATACGCAACTGCCGTGGATCGGCGGTACTGCAGCGGTGGATGAAGCGTTCTTCGATCTGGTCATCGACCTGCCCGGCCCGTCGCCACGCCTGTTCGGCTTGCCGCGGCAGCCGGTCAATACCATCGACTACGCGATCGGTTTGTATGCCAGCACGCTGGTGCGCGATGGCGGCAGCTTGCAGATCGGTATCGGCACGTTGGCCGATGCGCTGAGCCATGCCCTGGTGCTGCGACACACCGACAACGCCACCTATCGGCGCGTGCTGCATGCGCTGGATCCGGAGCTGGAACAGCATCCTGCAGTGCGCACCAGCGGTGGTCTGGAGCCGTTCGCGATTGGCTTGTACGGCTGCAGCGAAATGCTCAATGAAGGGTTCAAGCAGCTGGTGGACAGCGGCGTGATCCGGCGCAAGGTGCATGACGATCTGCCGCTGATGCAGCGCATCGCCGACGGCCGTGCCGATGCTGCCGACCACGCGCGGCTGGCACGCGAAGGCGAGTTCCTGCACGGCGCGTTCTATCTTGGTTCGCCGGATTTCTACCACTGGCTGCGCACGCTGGATGCAGAGACCCGCGATGCCATCGGCATGCGCCGCATCAGCGAGATCAATCAGCTCTACGGCGGCAACGAAACATTGGAGCGCTTGCAACGTAACCAGGCCCGCTTCTTCAACTCGTGCATGATGGCCACCGCGCTCGGCGCGGCGGTGTCCGATGGCCTGGAAGATGGCCGCGTGGTCTCCGGTGTCGGCGGCCAATACAACTTCGTGGCGATGGCGCATGCCTTGCCGCAGGCGCGCAGTGTGTTGATGCTGCGGGCCACCCGCGATGCCGGTGCACACGCAGCGAGCAATGTGCGCTGGAACTACGGGCACACCACCATCCCGCGCCATCTGCGCGATCTGTACATCACCGAGTACGGCATCGCCGATCTACGTCACCAGACCGATCAGGACTGCGTGCTGGCGATGGCGGGCATCTGCGATGCGCGCTTCCAGGATGCATTGCTTGCCACAGCAAAGACATCGCGCAAGCTGCGTAGCGACCCTGCACTGCCTGCGCGCGCGCAACGCAATACACCGCAAGCGCTGGAACAGGCATTGGCGCCGTTTCGCCGCGACGGCAGCCTGCCGGACTACCCACTCGGCAGCGACTTCACCGAGGTCGAGCAACGCGTGCTACGCGCCATGACCTGGCTCAAACGCGCCACTGCCAGCAACAGCGCGAAACTGACGACGGTGTGGCGCGCACTGCTGTCACGCGATGCGAGCGATGCAGACGACGCTGCCTGCTTGCAACGCATGGCATTGGACACGCCACTCGGCATCGGTGAGCGCGTGCAGGCGCGGCTGCTGGCATACGCGTTGCGCAAGACCAGATCGCACTGAGAGCGGCTTTGCCGGGATGTGCCGAGAAACGATGTCATGGCGCGTTTATCGCGCTGTGACCCACGACGGCAACACTGCGGAAAGCGTTGCGTCAAATTTGGCCGGGATGATGGCGACCACCTTCTTTCCGACTTCGGTGCATGCGCTTTCTACACGCTTTTTCGGCTTTGAATCCAGGCGATGACAGCAAAGCGAAGCAATCGCGTGCCAAACGAAGCACTACGAGACACGCTGCATTTTTCGGCGTGTTGATGATGGCCAGCGTCACTTCACACGCCGCACCTCGCCTCACCGATCTGCAATACATCGGTAGCCACAACAGCTACCACGCCGGCTTTGCCCCCAGCGAAGCGGCACTGCTGAAACAACTGAACCCGGAATTGTTCGCAGCACTGGATTACCGCCATCCAGCGCTGACGCAACAGTTGGACGATGGCGTCAGACAGCTAGAACTGGATGTGTTTGCCGACGCGAACGGTGGCCGCTACGCGCACCCGGCCATCGTCGCGCAGATCGCCAAGGCCGGCTTGCCACCCGCACCGCCAAGCGCACCTGCCGGCGTGATGGACAAGCCCGGCTTCAAGGTCATGCATGTGCAGGATGTGGATCAGCGCAGCAACTGCCAACCCTTGATCGCCTGCCTGCAGGAAGTGCGCGCGTGGTCCAAGCAGCACCCCAAGCATGTGCCGATCTTCATCCTGCTGGAAACCAAACAGGCAGCGGTGAAGCTAAGCTTTCCGACCGTGCAGCCGGAGCCGTTCGATACCGCGGCGCTGGATGCCTTGGATGCCGAACTGCGCTCGGTATTTCAGCCCGACGAGTACCTCAGCCCCGATCATGTGCGTGGCACGGCGCGCACCCTCAATGCGGCAGTGCTTGCACACGGCTGGCCATCATTGAACCAGGCACGCGGCAAGGTCGTGTTCCTGCTCGACCAACGCGCGGCCGGTGCGAGCTACCTGCCCGGGCATCCGTCATTGCGCGGACGTGTGTGCTTCACCAACGCCGTGCCGGGCGAAGACGATGCCGCGTTTACTGAACTCAACGATGGCCCCGTCGAGAAGATCAACCAGCTGGTGAAAGCCGGCTATCTGGTGCGCACGCGTACCGACGCAGACCTGAAGGAAGCGCTGCACAACGACACCACACGCCGCAACAGCATGCTGGCCAGCGGTGCGCAATTGCTCAGCACCGACTTCCCCGCACACGAGCCGGCCAGCAACGGTTACGTGGTGCGCTTCGATGGCGATGCGGTCGCACGCTGCAATCCGCAGCTTGCGCACGCGCATTGCAAGGGTGTCGATCTCACGCATTGAGTCGGGGTCAACTCCTCGTCGCAATCTCCACTTCAAACACACAGACCTGTCGCAATGGAAGGCGTCGGCGATGCACGCCTGCGCCCGCGTCATCGGGCCGGGCACCCCACGTTCTCCAACTACGCGAGCCAACTGCATGCAGCCCCCCCGCACTTTCCATCGTCTGACCTGCGCCATTGCGCTGGCGCTGTCCGCACCTGCGTTTGCCGAGACTCCTGAGCCCGCTACCACCACATTGGATTCGGTCAACGTGCAGGCCAAGCACGCTGCCACACCGGGATCGCTCAACGAACAGCGCCTGTCCAGCAGCGTCAACAGCGTGATGAGCAAGCAGCAGATCGATGCCATCCCGTCGGGCGGCATCGCCGATGTCGTGTCGCACATGCCGGGCCTGTCGGCATACAGCGACATGCATCTGGGCCAGGCCACCACCGGCGAGAACGCTTACGTCAGCATCCGCGGCATGGATGCCAGCTACAACGCCTACATGCTCAACGGCTTCGGCATGCCCGAGACCGATTCGTCCACGCGCGCGATCTCATTGAACATGCTGGCCCCGTTCGGCATCCAGTCGGTGCAGGTATCGAAATCGCCCCCACCCGACATGCCGGGCGATTCGATCGGCGGTGCGATCGACATGCGCACGCCTAACGCCTTCGACTTCGATCGCGACGTCTATGCCAAGACCACCGCGCAAGGTCAGTTCAACGCGCTGGCCTCCGACCTGGGCGGCAAGGACACCGGCGGCACCTTCCAGCAGGAGCTGGCCTGGAAGTTTGGCGACGGCCATGCCTTCGGCGTCTACGCATCGGCCTATTACGGCAAGAACAACAACATGGCGCAAGCGCCGGCGCCCAACAGCAAGTACGTGCCGGCCGATCCTGCATTCGCCAGTGCAACGGACCTGCGCGAGGTCGGTCCATTGATCAGCACCCGCTACAAGTACAGCCTCTACACCAGTCAGATCGAACGCTATGGCGGCAATCTCTCGCTCGATTGGCAGGGCGACAACAGCGCACTCTATGCGCGTGCCATCTACGGCAGCTACGGCGTGACCGGGCAGCAGGATCAGTCCAGCGCACGCCTGGAGACCTATCGCAACCAGCCCACCGCCGTGCGCGGCGGCTACTTCAACACGCACGATATCGACGAGAAGCTGGCAACGCTGCAACTCGGTGGCCAGACCACGCTGGATCGCTTGCGCTTCGACTATGGCGCTTCCGTCGGTCGCGGCACCCGTAGCCGTCCGGACTATGTGTCGGCCAGTCTGTATGGTTTCACGCCCGGTAGCTTCGCCTTCGACCTCAGCAACCCTCGTTATCCGAGCATCGCGCCAAGCTCGCCTGCATTGCAGGACTTCTTCTACAACCTGGATTCGTCGCTGTTGTGGAAGGTGCAGGGACATGACGCCGGCAGTCACGACAACCGCGTCAACGCGCACACCGATATCACCTACCAGGTCGATGGCGATGTGCTGGACAGCGTCAAAGTCGGCCTGTCTGCCGATCACTCCGACCGCGGCGCCTATGATCATCCGTTTTTCCACAAGGACGGCAACTTCGTCACCAATGGGCCTTATTTTGGCGGGCCGAATTACGCGTTTCCCACTGCTGGCGGCCCGCCGCTGAGCGCGATCCCGGGACGTGTCACCAATAACGCGTTCGATGGCCGTTACGCAGGCCCGTTCAAACTGCTCAACCGCAACTGGATGCTCGCGCAGGCGTTGCCTTACAAGTACGTCAACGATCCCAATGGTGCAGGCGTCTATACGGCCAACGACTACAACGCCAACACCACCTCCAGCACCGAGGCGATCTATTCCGGTTACGCGATGGCCGCGCTGCATATCGGTTCGGTGAGCGTGCTGCCCGGTGTGCGCTACGAGCTGACGCGCTACTCGGCCCAATCCTGGCAATCCAGCGGCGATGGCAGCACCGGCAGTTTCGTCGGCACCGGCAGCACGTATGGGCAAGTGTTGCCGGGCATCAGCGTCAACTATCGGCCAGACGATCTCACCGTGTACCGCGCTTCATTGCGCCGCAGTTTCAGCCGCCCGGCGTTCGGCCTGATTTCCGGCGAGACGGTGTACACCATCGACGACACCCAGCAGGTGGTCGGCATCTCCAAGCCCAATCCCGATCTGCATCCGAGCAAGGCCGACAACGCCGATCTCTCCGCCGAATTCTACGACCACAACGGCGGCGTACTCAGTGCATCGACCTATTACAAACGCATCACCGGCTTCATCTATACCTCGCAATCGGCGACCAGCAACGACAACACGCTGGGCGGCCTGGTACCGACCGGCACCACGTTCGAAAACGGCGTGCCGGTGACGATGCCGCAGAACGGCGGCACCGCCAAGCTCTATGGCCTGGAGTTGGCGGCGAGCAAGCGCCTGCAGGACTTGCCGGGCATCTGGAGCAATTTCGGCGTCACCGCCAACCTCACGCTGCAACACAGCCAAGCAGACAGCAAACGCAGCGATCAACCGGAAAAAACCTGGCTGCCGCGCGCGCCAGAGCGCATCTACAACCTGGATCTGTTCTACGACGATACGCATCTGCGCACCGACCTGAGCTACAACTACACCGGCCTGCAATTGCTGGGCTTGACCAGCGACCGGCTCAACTACTATCTGCAACCGGTGAAGTCGTTGGACTTCAATGCGACCTACCATTTGCCGCACCATATCGATGTGGGTGTGTCGGCCAAGAACCTGCTCAATGCGGCAACGTTCTACGAAACGCAGGGCAAATCCAAACGCTACATGGCCTACGATCCCGGCGCCGATGGTGCGTATGTACAAACCGGCCGGGTGTACATGCTGACGTTGGGCTATACCTACTGACGGCAGACCTGCAGACAGATGCGGCACGATGTCTGCAGAAGCAAAGACCAGGTTTGCGCTGATCCAATCGATCGCCTGACTGACATACAGGCGATCGATTGTTGCGCGGTGCAAGACTCCCTCCACCGCCCGGGTAGACGCATGAGCAGCCGGCGGACGCGTCGAATCGGCAACTGCGCGGAGGCGAGATAGCAGGTATCCACTTCTGACCCGCATCGATACTGCGTTCTCAGTCAGTCCCGGTGCAGCCATTTCACGCAGACCACGCAGGCAGCTCGGGCAAGGTGCGCGCATGCCTCTTTCGGACCTGCTCATGCCCTCACGCTCCTACGCTCGCGCCTGCCTGCTCACTCTCGCCCTGAGCGCTTCATTGTCTGCATTGGCGCAAGCGCCGCAGCCCGCCGCTGCACCTGCACCTGCACCTGCAGCAACGCCTGCGGCGAAAGTCGTGCCGAGTGGCCCGCGTTCGGATCTGCATGCACAGGTACTGCTGGATCGCGCGCATTTTTCGCCGGGGCAGATCGATGGCGAGCGCGGTTCCAATCAAAAGCGTGCCGTCTCCGGGTTTCAGGCCGCGCACAACATCAAGGTGACCGGTGAGCTGGATGACGCGACCTGGCAGGCCTTGCAGGCCGACGCCACGCCGGCGCTGGTGCAATACACGCTCACCGCTGCCGATGTCGCCGGACCGTTCCAGCCGATTCCCAAGGGCCCGGCCGAACAGGCCAAGCTGCCCTCGCTCGGCTACACCTCGGTGGATGAGGCACTGGGGGAGCGGTTTCATGCCGACCCCGAACTGCTACGCCAACTCAACCCCGGCGTGGACCTGAGCAAGGCCGGGGGTGTGATCCAGGTTCCCAACATCGACGGTGTCCCGCCACTGGCCAAGCCGGCCAAGCTGGTGGTCGACAAGTCCGAGTCGACGCTGCGCCTGTTTGATGCCGACGGCAAGGTCTATGCGCAGTTCCCGGTGTCTTCCGGCAGCAAGCACGACCCGCTGCCGATCGGCCGCTGGAAGGTCCTGGGCGTCGCGCGTGATCCGGTGTTCAAGTACAACCCAAAGCTGTTCTGGGACGCGAAAAAGGGCGATCAAAAGGCGACCTTGCCGTCGGGTCCGAACAATCCGGTCGGCCGCGTGTGGATCGACCTGTCAAAGCCGCATTACGGCCTGCACGGCACGCCGGAACCCGGCCATGTCGGCAAGACCGAATCGCATGGCTGCGTGCGCCTGACCAACTGGGACGTGGTCAATCTGGCCAGCGTGGTCGGCCCGTCCATGCCGGTGGTGATGCAGGAGTAAGCATGAAACTGCTGATGATGCTGGTGGTAGGTGTGTTGCTGGGTGCAGCCGGCTATTGGTGGCTGGAACGTGAGGCGCCGCAGGCGGCAGTAGAGCCAGCGCCCACTGCTGCACCCGTGGCAACACAGCGCGACGCGGCGCATGCCGAACTGGCATCTGCTGCTCCGGCGGCCGCGCCACCGCCAGCCCTTGCCGCTGCGCCGGCAACCGCTGCGGCGCCAGCCAATACGCCTGCGGCAGCAACGCCCGTGCCACCAGCTGACGCCGCAGTTTCAGGTGCTGGCTTGTTGATTCCGGTACAAGGCATCAGCAGCAGCCAGCTGCAGGACACTTTCACCGACGCACGCAGCGAAGGCCGCGTGCACGATGCCATCGACATCCTCGCACCCACCGGAACAGCGGTCCTCGCAGTGGCAGACGGCACGGTCGAGAAGCTCTTCAACAGCGAACGCGGCGGCCTGACGCTGTATCAGTTCGACCCGAGTGGCACGTATTGCTACTACTACGCGCATCTGGAGCGCTACGCCGATGGTCTGGCGGAAAAACAGCCGATCAAGCGCGGCCAGATCATTGGCTATGTGGGCAGCACCGGTAACGCAAATCCTGCGGCACCGCATCTGCATTTCGAGATCCATCGCCTCGGGCCGGAAAAAGAATGGTGGAAGGGCGAAGTCGTGAATCCGTATCCCGTCTTGCATGGCGATCAGACACTGCAGTGATGCACTGATGCGGTGGCGTACACAAAGGCCTGCGCGTCATGCGCAGGCTTTTGTACTTAAATCAACATCCCACCAGACACCTCGACGCGCTGCGCATTGATCCAACCGGTGCCCGGTGCCAGCAATGCAGCCACCACCGGCCCGATATCGTCCGGCAGCCCAGGGCGGCCTAATGCAGTGACCGAGGAAACCATCGCGTTGACCTGCGCGTTGTCACGCACGCTGCCGCCATTGAAGTCGGTTTCGATCGCACCCGGTGCCAGCGTATTGGCACGGATGCCACGCGCACCCAGCTCTTTGGCCAGATAGCGGGTGAACACTTCCACGCCGCCCTTCATCATCGCGTAGGCCGACGAACCCGGCAGTGCAAAACGTGCAAGGCCGCTGGACACGTTGAGGATGCGTCCGCCATCGGCAATCAGCGGCAACAACGTCTGGGTCAGAAAATACGGGCCTTTGAGATGGATGTTGAACAGCGCATCGAATTGCGCAGGCGTGGTCTCGGCAAGGGGCGCATGCAAGCCGGTGCCGGCGTTATTGACCAATGCATCGAAGTGGCTGCGACCCCAACCACTCAACACCTGCTTCAATTGCGCTGCAAACGCAGCGAAGCCCTCGACATCGGCGACATCCAGCTGCAGTGCATGCGCGCGACGCCCCAGCTTTTGAATGTCTGCGACGACTGCAGCAGCCTCGCCTGCTTCGCTGCGATAGGTCAGCACAATGTCGCTGCCGTCGGCAGCGAGCGCGAGCGCGGCGTTGCGGCCCAGGCCACGGCTGCCGCCGGTGATCAACGTGATGGGGGTGGTGTTCGACATGCTGTACTCCGGGGGTGAGGGATGATGCCGAGAACGACCGCAGGCCTGTAAGGATGTCAGGCGCCTCGGTGCCTGGCATTGGTGTCTGCCAGTGATGTTGTAGCGCGCGTTTGCGCGCCAGCCTGCGACGGTATGGGTATCGCGTCGTTGCAAAGACTATTGCGCTTGCCGCGCCGCATAAATCAGCTCAGGCTGATTGCACCGTTCAAGAGTGTCGACCAATCGATGGACACCATGGAGTCGTTGCGCGCATTCCTGCGTGTGGCCGAGCTCGGCAGTTTCACTCGCGCCGGCGAAACCTTGGGCCTGCCCAAGGCCAGCGTCTCCACTGCCGTGCAACGGCTTGAAGCGTCGCTCGGCACCCAGCTGTTGCATCGCACTACACGCCGCGTGCAACTTACTGGCGACGGCACCGCGTTCTATCAGCGCAGCCGCGATTTGCTCGATGACATGGACGAGTTGCAAGGCATGTTTCAGCGCGACCGTGGCCAGTTGCGAGGGCGCTTGCGGGTGGACATGTCGTCCGGCATTGCGCGCAATTTCGTGATTCCCGCCTTGCCGGTATTTTTGGCACTGCATCCACAACTGGAAGTGGAGATCAGCGGCACCGACCGCCGCGTGGATGTGGTGCGCGAAGGCTTCGATTGCGTGTTGCGCGTGGGCACGCTCGAAGACACCAACCTGGTCGCGCGACCGCTCGGCGCGTTTCGCATCATCAACTGCGCCAGCGCGGATTACCTGACGCGGCGTGGCATACCGCGCTGTCTGGACGATCTGGCGCAGCACGATCTGGTGCATTACGTCACGACGCTGGGCCAGCGGTCGCCCGGCTTCGAGTACCACGACGGGCAGACCTATCAACTGCTGCCAATGCGCGGCCCGGTGACGGTCAACAACGGCGATGCCTATCTTGCTGCCGCATTGGCGGGCCTGGGCATCATCCAGGCGCCGGCCAGCCCGTTACGTGCGCACCTGGATAGCGGCGCCTTGATCGAGGTGCTGGCCGCCATCGCGCCCGAACCGATGCCGGTCACGCTGCTCTACGCGCAGCGTCGCCACCTGCCGCAACGCGTGCGCGCGTTCATGGATTGGGTGGCAGAAGTGATGGCGCCGCATCTGGAACCGCTATAGCCCTGGGCCACAGTCGATGCGATTGCCGGCACGCCTTCGCGTGTGCGTGTGCGTGTGCGTGTGCAGGCAAGTCTATGCAACGTGCCGACACTTGCGGGAAAGGCTTCCGCTTGCGCGCCGGGTCGGCACCACCGAAGCAAACTGATGTCAGCACGCAGCGCAGGCGGTAGAAAGCGCAGCAGATCTACGATCACCCAGAAGGGATGCAGACACAAAAAAAAACAGGCACCTTTTGAAAGGTGCCTGCATCCTTGCAACAACAGGCCAGGCGCTGAAATCGCGCCCAGCCTGGTCTGCGATCAGAACGTGTAGTTGAAGGTCAGCATGCCGTTGCGCGATGCGCCCAATGCGCCATAGCCGCCGTTGAACTGCGAGTAATAGCGCTTGTCGAGCAGGTTATCGACATTGAGCTGCACCGAAAACTGTGGCGACAACCGGTAGCGCGCGAATGCACTGACCAGTGCATAGGCACTCTGCTGGAAGGTGCCGTAGACCGGGTCCACATAGTACGAACGGTTCTGCCAATTGACGCCGCCGCCCACCGTGAGATCGCTCCACGCACCTTGCGGGGTGTAGCTATTGAACAACTTGATGGTGGTGCGCGGCAGATGCGTATTGATCGACGTACCGCTGTCGTCACGGGCGGTGTAGTGCGAGGCACCGAAGGTGGTGTTCCAGCCAGCGGTCACGCTGCCGGAGATCTCGAAATCGAAGCCTTCGCTCACCACGCCGTTGGCGGCCTGATACGCCGATTCGCTGCTACCGGGGACGAAGCCGCCGGTGGCAACGCCCAGGTTGTCCTGCTCGATGCGAAACACCGCAAGCGAGGCGTTGAGCTTGTCGTCGAACCACGCTGCCTTGATGCCTGCTTCGTAGCCCTTGCCGCTCAACGGATCCAGATAGCCGCCATTGGCATCGCGCAGGGTCTGCGGATTGAAGATTTCGGTATAGCTGACGTAGGTCGACCACACATCGTTGATGTCGTACACCAGGCCGGCGTACGGGGTGACTTCGGTCTGGGTGTCGGAGAACGGCACCAGGCCTTGCGTCGTCGAATCGAAGTTGCGGCCATCGATCTGCCAATCGGTATAGCGCGCGCCCACCAGCAGCGTCAGCGGATCGGCCAGCGAGAACCGTGCGGCCACGTAAGCGGCCTTCTGCTTGATGGTGCCGTCGCTCTGCACCGTGCGCGGGCTCCAGTTGGGTTCCGGGTACGCGCCGGTCCAGCCGAAGTAGCTGTCCAGCGGCGCCGGGAAATCGAAGGTGCCGTTGTTGACGTATTCGCGGCGGTTGTAGCTGGCGCCGGCCACCAGATGATGCTCGCGGCCGAACAGCTGGAACGGGCCTTCCGCATAGACATCGCCGCCATCGGCCTTGCGCTCGGTCAGGTAGTTGCCCGAATACGGCACCACGCCGCCACCGGTGGCGCGGTCGAACCCGAAGATCGTATAGAACGGATAGAACAGGTGATTGGCCGCTTCGGTCTTCTCATGGCTCAGATTGGCCTTGAGGTTCCAACCGTTGTCGAAGCTCTGCTGCAGGCTGGCGAAGGTGCGCTGCAGACGCGTATCCCAGAACGTCCAGTCGGCCGCCGGGTTAAACGAGCGGTCGTAGTTGGTGCGGGTGCCATCGCTGTAGAACAGCGGGAAGCCGCCCCAGGTGACATCGTTCGATTCCTTCTTCTGGTACTCGTAGCCCACGCTCAGCAAGGTGCTGTCGGTGAGGTCGGCATCGATGATCGCCGAGCCGATCTTCTTGCGCATGCTGTAGCGGTCCATATCCGACTCGCCATCCTGATACACGCCGATCACGCGCGCACGCACGGTGCCTTCTGGGCTCAGCGGCACGGTGACATCGGCCACGCTGCGGGTCTTGTTGAAATCGCCGCCGCCGACCGACACGGTGCCGGTGAAGTCGCGGCTGAGCGCGTGCTTGCGCACCAGATTGATCGAGGCCGACGGATTACCCGAGCCGGTGAGCAGGCCGGTGGCGCCGCGCACCACTTCGATACGGTCGTACAGCGCCACGTCCAGCGCCGAATCGCCATAGCTCCAGGCCTGCTCCATATAGGCCGGGATACCGTCGAACTGGTAGTTGTCGATGTAGAAGCCGCGCGAGAAGAACTCCAGCCGCTCGCTGTCGCTCTGCGCCACCGAGATGCCGGTGACGTTGTTGAGTACGTCGGTGATGCTCTGCAGGTTCTGGTCGTCCATGCGGTCACGGGTGATCACGGTGACCGACTGCGGAATCTCGCGCAGCGACAGGTTCATGCGCGTGCCGGCGGTGGTCTTCTCCACCGTATAGCCCTTGGCCTGTTCGCCCTGCACAATCAGCCGGTCCAGCGTGGTGACCTCGGCATCGGCGGCGGCAACGGGCGTATCGGCCAATGCCTGGCCAGCGGCCAGCGTGCACAGCGCAGCGAACAGCGCGCGTGGCAGGGCATGACGACGCGCGCCCATGGAAACATGACGCAACTCGGTACTACGGATCATCGGGAACTCCAACGCAGACGGAATCAGACCACGCGCTGCGAAGACGCCGCGCCGGCAACAAGGGGGAGGAAGCGGTGTGCCGTACCAGCGGCAGCGCGCTATTTTAATGGGAATGATTCACATTTTAAATAGCTGGGTTGACATTTTTTTAGCATTTGCTTGACATAAGCGAGCGCTACCTGGATGGGAGCGCATTTCGCAGGATCTGGTCCAGCGGAGATCAGTAAGGCGTACTTCGATGGTCTTTCTGCCCCGAGCAAGCAATTCCTGCTGCTGCCACACACCGGGCACGATCCCAACCCGCCGATGATGGAGGCACAGTTGAAGGTGCTGACCAGAATCCGCGCATCGGCGCTGGCCAACGACGCGCACTGACACGCGCAATGCCTCCGTTGCACGATGACCCATCGCGCATCGCTCACGAGGCTCAACAAAAAAGCCGGCTTTCGCCGGCTTTTTCTTTCAGGCAACACCCAAGGCGTTACAGCGCCTTGGCTGCCGCAACTACATGCTCGGCGGTGATCTTGAAGTACGCATACAGCTGATCCGCCGGCGCCGAGGCGCCGAAGGTGTCGATGCCGACCACATCGCCATCCAGCCCCACGTACTTGCGCCAGAAGCCGGTCACACCCGCTTCCACCGCCACGCGCTTGCGCACCGCGTTCGGCAATACCGACTCGCGATAGGCCGCGTCCTGACGATCGAACACGTCGGTGGACGGCATCGACACCACGCGTGTCTTCAAGCCTGCTGCATCGAGCGTCTGCTTGGCTTCCACTGCCAGGCCCACTTCCGAACCGGTGGCGATCAGGATCACATCCGGCACCCCGCCTTCGGCGTCGGCCAGCACATAACCACCGCGTTCGATCAGCTTGATCTGCGCGTCGCTGCGCGGCTGGTGCTGCAGGTTCTGGCGACTGAACACCAGGCAGCTCGGGCCGTCCTTGCGGGTAATGGCGGCCTTCCAGCTCACCGCCGACTCCACCGCATCGCCCGGGCGCCACACATCGTTATTGGGGATGTAGCGCAGCGAGGCCAGATGTTCCACCGGCTGATGGGTCGGGCCGTCTTCGCCCAGGCCGATCGAGTCGTGCGTGTACACGTGAATGGCATGCGCCGGATTCAGCGCGCTCATGCGTACGCCGTTGCGGGCGTAATCGCTGAACACCAGGAAGGTGGCGTCGAAGGGAATAAAGCCGCCATGCAGCGCCAGGCCGTTGGCAATGGCGGTCATGCCGAACTCGCGCACGCCGTAATACACGTAGTTGGCATCCGGGTCGTCGGTGGCCACCGACTTGCTGGCCTTCCACAAGGTCAGGTTGGAATGCGCCAGATCGGCCGAGCCGCCAATCAGTTCCGGCAACAACGGCGCGAACGCTTCGATCGCCAGCTGCGAGGCCTTGCGCGAGGCGATGGTCTGGCCGTCCTGCTGCGCCTTGGCGATGTAGGCATCGGCCTGGGCGATGAAGTCGGCCGGCAGCTCGGCGTGCGAGCGACGGGTCAGTTCGGCGGCTTCGGCCGCGTATTGCTTGCCGTACTTGTCGAACAGCTGCTCCCACTCGGCCTGACGCAGCGTGCCGGTGCCACCTGCACGCCAGCCGGCGTAGATCTCTTCGGGAATTTCGAACGGGCCGTACGGCCACTCCAGCGCCTTGCGTGCGCCTTCCAGTTCTTCCTTGCCCAGCGGCGCGCCGTGCGAGGATTCCTTGCCGGCCTTGCTGGGCGCACCGAAGCCGATCTTGGTGCGGCAGCAGATCAGCGTGGGCTTGTCGGTGTTCTCCAGCGCGGCTTCGATGGCGGCCTTGATCTTCTCGGCATCGTGCCCGTCCACATCGCGGATCACTTGCCAGCCATAGGCCTCGAAACGCGCCGGCGTGTTGTCGCTGAACCAGCCATCGGTGTTGCCGTCGATGGAGATGTGGTTGTTGTCCCAGAACGCGACCAGCTTGCCCAGGCCCCAGGTGCCAGCCAGCGAGGCGGCTTCATGCGAGATGCCTTCCATCATGCAGCCATCGCCCATGAACACCCAGGTGCGGTGGTCGACGATTTCCAGCTCCGGGCGGTTGAAGCGCTGCGCCAGCAACTTCTCGGCCAGCGCGAACCCGACCGCATTGGCAAAGCCCTGACCGAGCGGACCGGTGGTGGTCTCGATGCCGGGGGTTTCGCTGCGCTCGGGGTGGCCGGCAGTCTTGCTGTGCAGCTGACGGAACTGCTTGAGCTGCTCGATCGGCAAGTCGTAGCCGGAAAGATGCAGCAATGCGTACTGCAGCATCGACCCGTGGCCGTTGGACAGCACGAAGCGGTCGCGATTGAACCACTGCGGGTTGTTCGGGTTGTGCCGGAAGAAATCGTTCCACAGCACTTCGGCGATATCGGCCATGCCCATCGGCATGCCGGGATGGCCGGATTTGGCGGCTTCGACCGCATCTGCGGCGAGAAAACGGATGGCGTTGGCCAGCTGGCGGCGGGTGGGCTGGGTCATGGGCGTCTATGGAAGCGGAGGGGAACACCGCTGGAAGCGGAGCCGCTTATTCTCCCACAGAGCGCGTTAGGGAGCCGGGATTGGGGAGGCGGGATTCGGGATTGGTGAAGCGGGAGCCGGAGCCTCTGCAGCCTCGTCCGCAGTGCAACAGTGCAGCAGGCGGCGCAGACGCTGCCACGACACTGCAGAACTGACCTGGCACCTGACGATCGCAACAGCCCGCTCCAACGAATCTCGACTCCCGAATCCCGAATCCCTACTCCTCGCCCTTCGCCACCAACGTCGTCAATGCCAGATCGCCGGTCACATTCAACGCCGTGCGGCACATATCCAGGAAGTGATTGACGCCCAGGATCATGCCGATGCCAACCGGATTGACCCCGACCATCGCGCAGATCAGCGCCACCACCGGCAGCGAGCCCGACGGCACACCCGCAGTGCCGATGCCGCCCAAAATGCAGACCAGCATCACCATGAACTGCTGGCCGATGCTCAGGTCCACATTGAAGAACTGCGCCAGGAAGATCACCGTCACCCCTTCGAACAACGCGGTGCCGTTCTGGTTGGCGGTGGCGCCCACAGTGAGCACAAAGCGCGACACCCGCGGCGGCAGGCCCATCTCGTCGGCCACACGCAGGGCGGTCGGCAAGGTCGCATTACTGGACGCAGTGGAGAACGCCATCATCGTGGCCTCCTGGGTCTGCTTGAAGAAGCCGATCGGCGAACGCCCGGCGAACTTCACCGCCAGCCCGTAACTGACCACCATGTGCAGGCCCAGCGCCAACACCACCACGCCCACGTAGGCGCCCAGGCGGATCAACAGATCGAAGCCGAACAGCGCAGCCAGATTGAACATGAAACAGGCCACCGCATACGGCGCCAGGCGAATCACCAAGCCGATCAAGGTCATCGAGATTTCGAAGATGCCCTCGATGCCGCGTTTGAGCGTGGCGACCTTTTCATCCGCGGTCAGCACCATGCCCACGCCGAACATCACCGCAAAAAACATCAGCGACAAAATCGCGCCATTGCTGGACGCCGCAGCGATCACGTTGCTGGGCACGATCGACAACAGCATGTCCATGCCCTGCGGCTGGGTGCCGGAGCTGGAAATGATCTCGCGGGTGCGCTCGGCGTTTTCCTGGATCAGCTGATTGGCCAGCTGTGGATCCACGCCCGCCCCCGGCTTGAGCACATTCACCAATACCAGGCCGAGCAACACCGCCACACCGGACAGCACGACGGTGTAGCCCAAGGTGCGCCAACCCACGCGCCCCAGCGCGCGGATGTCGCCCATTTCGGAAATGCCCATCACCAATGCCGAGAACAGCAGCGGCACGATCAGCATGAAGATCAGATTGAGGAAAATCTGCGAGAGCGGGGTGGTGACGTACTTGGTCACCGTGCGCACCCAGTCGGCATCGCTGCCGGCAAGGTAGTAGACGGCCAACCCCAACACCAGGCCGACGGCGAAACCAATGCCCATCTTCCAATGCAGGGGCAGGCCCGGGCGGCGTGCGGCTGGGGATGCAGTCATCTGGTCGGGCCTTGATCTGTACACAAAGGCGGGAGCTTAACAAACGCCATCGATGCGGCCACCTACCCGACGTGCCGCTACGCGCCTGCGCGAGGGTAGGTGTCCCTCTCGACGTCAGGTGATGCAGGCGTTGGCGCGGGAGCGGGCGAGAGTCCTGCAACCAGTCTGCTGCCCTAATCGATCTGCAATTGGCGCATCCACATCATCTAATCAGCTTGAAGCGGCAAAGATTTCGAGTCTTGCCGTTGCTAGATGCAGCCAAAAGCCTTGTTAGTCGAGTGCGCGGTGCCTTATAGCTTTAGATCAATAGCCTGGTTGGTCGAGTGCGCGGTGCCCTCGCCGCTCGCGGGACACGCCGTGAATCCGTCCCTGGAGGCTCGGTGGCGGCATCCATGCCGCCACACGGTCCCGCAAGCGGCGAGGACACCGCACCAGAGAGTCTGCAGGTTGCTTCGTTGAAAGCCTGCCTTCCGTTTGCCTTGCGTTGAAAAGCTGATCGGACAAGCCGTTATTGAACCAACGCACGTCTTGCCACGCTTGTAACCGTGCACACCGACCATCTCGACCGGTCCTTGCCCGCCCACCGTCGCGGGACCTTACGCGGCATGGATGCCGCGTAAGAGCCTACACGGACGTACTTGCGGCGTGTCCCGCGATGGTGGGCGGGCAAGGACCCTGCAGCCAAGCAGCAACCCCAGAGCTCTGCTTTCATCGACACATCAGCAACCCACGTGTAACCGGAATCAACGAGTCGCAACGCTACACGGCTTGGCGACCATCCAAGAACCCGTTAGCCACTGTCGCTGCAGCGCAGCCGATCAACGCGCTGGCGGATACAGCGGCGCCAATACCTCCGGTTCCGCAGCCGTTGCATGGCGCCAACGCGGGCCTTTGGAAAACGCCTCGCGCAACATTGCACGCGCAGCAGCTACATCGCCATCGCCGCCCCAGCGCGCGCGCTGCATCTGCGCCACCGCTGCGCGCTGGGCCGGGTCGCTCAACGCGGCCAGCACACTGTCGATGTCGGCAACACCGGCCATGCCGCAGAGTACCGCCGCCACATCGTCCATCCCGCCGGTATCGAGCGCGCGACGCAATTCGGCCACACCGTGGGTGGCACGCCGACCGGGGGCGGGTGCATCGCTGCCATTGGTCACCGGCGAACCGCGCGAACCGCCGCGACGCAGCAGCAACGCCCACGCAAGCGTGGCGATCCACAACAACGCGAAACCGATCGCCGCGCCGATCCAGCCCCACGGCCGTTGCGCAGCGGCGGGTTGCTGCAGGCTGAGCGTGCTGGCCGCAGGAGCTGGCGCAACGTTGTCCGGCAACGGGTTTGCTGCAGGCGCAGGCGCGGGCGCCGCAAACGCACCGCTGCCCGCAGCCACATCCAACGTGAGATCCGGCAGCGACGCGGTCTTTGCCGCCGCCGCACTCACATCCCACCACGCCACCTGCAATCCGGGCACCACCAGTGGACCGGCGCGGTTGGGCACGATCGAATAGCGCCGGGTCAGCCGCAGCTGCGGCGAACCGTCCACGAAGCGTTCTTCATACTGCGCCGGCTCGGCGAACACCTGCGCGTCGGGCACGCTAGGACTAGGCAATTCCGGAAACTGCGCCTGGGTGGCGCCGCGTGCGCTGGCTTCCACCACGATCTGCGCCGCCTCGCCGGCAGTCGCGCGCTGCGGCGTGGTGGTGTAACGCAGTTGCAGACTGCGCAGCGGCAGCCACGGCTGCGGCGCGTTGGCCGGCTGCGCACGCACCTGCAGCGGAATGCTGGCGCTGCGTGCGGTCAGCTCGCCATTACCGCGACCGAAATAATCATCGAAAAAACCACCGACCGAACGCCCATTGAAACGCGCCGACGGCAACAGCAAGCGCCCACTGCGCTCGGGCACCAGCAAATAGCGTCGCTCCACCACGTTGTACTGACGATTGTTGACCAGCTTGACCGAACTGACGTCATCGCCAATGCGTTGCAGCGAGGCGCCATCGGGCGCTTCCAGATCCAGTTCGCCGGAGGCCAGCTGCGTAGCGAAATACAAGCGCACCACCACGCCCACGCTTTGCTGCACGTAGGGCTGCGGGTCGTCCACCTGCGTTTCGACGAAGGCGTCTTCATTGCCCTGCGCCGCGCTCGGCCCGCCTTGCGCGCTGCCACCAGCGCTGCTGGTGCTTCCGGTGCTGCCGGTGCCCGCATTGTTTGCAGCCCCAACCACCTGCAACCGCAGCGGCTCGGTGCGCTCGTTGCCGACGCGTATCGCCGGCACGATCAGCTCGCCGCTCTTGCGCGGCGTCAACACCACGCCGAACAACGCACGCACCGTCACCGATCCATTGGTCACCTGCATCTGCTGGTTGGCGCTCTTGGCACCCAGTGCGAAGTCGTTGCGCAACGGCGTGTAATCCGGATCGACACCGCGTTGATCGGTTTCGATGTTCAACATCACCACGTCGCCGGCATTGGCGCTGTCGCGGTCCAGCCAGGCGCGCGTCACCGCACTGACGGGTGCGGAAGCGAGCATCACCATGCTGGCCAGCATCGCGATCGCCGCGCGGCGTAAGTGGTGTGTGCCGATCATCGTCCGTCCCGTTGCCTGCGTTCGTGTTCCAGCCTGAATTTGGTGCGCAGCAAGCTGCCCGGATCGTCCGGAACGCGCCGCAACCAGGCATCCACCGCCTGCCGTTGCTCGCGCTGTTCCGGCGTCTCGCTGACCGCTGCGGCTTCCTGCTTGCCGTTTGCATCGGCGCTCTTGTCGCCGGCCTGCGCCATCGCCTGCTGCATCTTTTGCCGCTGCGCGGCATCGGCCTGCTGCTGCGCCTGCGCATCGGCCGACTGCGGCGGCGCGTCCTGCTTGCTCTGCTCGCCTTGCCCGCTCTTGGATGGCTGGTCTTGCGACTTTCCATCCTGCGGCGTCTGCGCCGGAGAGGGCTGATCCTTGCTGTCCTGTTTGCCTTGGGCGTCCTGCTTGCCCTGCCCGTCCTGGCCAGCGTTTTGGTTGTCTTGTTTGTTCTGCCCGGACTGATTTTGGCCGGGCTTGTTCTGACCGGATTGCTTCTGCTCTTTGGACTGGCCCTTGCCGTCCTTGTTGTTCTGCTGTTGACGCTTGCGCGCCGCATCCACCGCCGCACGATTGGCGATGGCGTCCTGCTGATCGGGGTGTTGCTTCAGCGCACGGTCGTACGCCGCAATCGCTTCGTCGTATTGCCCCTGCCGGGCCAGCGCGTTGCCAAGGTTGTACAGGCCCTCATCGGTGTGCACACCTTCAAACGCTTTCTGTGCCGCGGCGAAATCGCCTTTGCGATACGCCTGCACGCCTGCATCCAGACGTTGCTGTTGCACCTGATCGGCGCGTTGCCACAACGTACTCTCTGCTGCGTGCGCGGGCTGAGCCAACGGCAACACACACACCAACGCGAGTACCGCCACAACCGCACGACGTCGGAACGCCAGAAGCGCCAACAGCATCACCGGCAGCAGCAGCCAGTAGCCTTCGTCCAGCCAGGTCTTGCCGCCATTGGACTCGGCCGCTTCATCGGCCAAGGGCTGCTGCGCAGGATCGAGCACCCCCAGCGCACGCAAATCCGAATCATCCGCTGCAATGCGCGCATAACGCCCACCCCCCTGCCCGGCCAGATCGCGCAGGCTGGCTTCGTCCAGTTTCGCCTGTGCGATTTCGCCTGTATTGGTGCGATAGGCAGCGCCGCGCTCGCTACCCACACCGAGCGCAGACACGCTGAATCCACGCGAACGCGCCAGCCGTGCAGAACTGCCAGCCCTACGATCCGCACTATCGCTGACCAACAGAATGTCGCCTTGTTTGAAGCCCGCCTGCAGCAGCAACTGCGTGGCCGCATCGATCGCCGCATCGGCGCGCTTGCCATCCACCGGCATCACCGATGGCGACAACGCGTCCAGAAACAACGCCAAATTGGCCGTGTCTTCAGTGAGCGGCGCAACGGTGAAGGTTTCGCCCGCATAGACCAACAGCGCGACTTCGCCACCGGCGCGCTTACGCAACAGCGTGGCCAGTTTCGCGCGCGCCTGCAGCAAGCGCGATGGCGGCAAATCGTTGGCATTGATGCTGGAGGACAGATCCAGCGCCACCACCAGCGGCATGCTGGAGTGATACACCGGCCGCTCGACCTGCCGCCAACTCGGCCCAGTCATTGCCACCACCGCGAGCACATACGTCAACGCAGCCAGCACGAAGCCGAGCCATCCGCGCTGGCCACCGGAGACCAGTAATTTGGGCAGCAGATGCGCATCCACACTGTGCCGCCATACCTCCGCATCGCGTCGGCGCAGGTGCCAGAGCAGCGCTGCCGGCACGATGGCCAGCAGCGCCCATAGCAAGGTCGGGCGCAGCAGATGCAACGACTGCAATACCGCTGTCAGCTCGGTCAGCGCGTTCATCGCCATCTCCGCGGCAGCACGTAAGCCAGCAGCGCAATCACGATGGCAGCGCCCAACGGCCAGTAATAGCGCTCCACGCGCGGTTGCACCGACGGCCCCATTGCCTTCACCGGTTCCAGCCGATCCAGTTCGGCATAGATGCCGGCCAGTTCCTCGGTGTCGCGTGCGCGGAAGAAACGCCCGCCGGTCTGTTCGGCGATCTTGCGCAACCCCGCTTCATCGATATCGTCATTGCCACCGGCCGGAATCGGCACGCCGAACAACGAATACCCGCCGCTGCCGCCGAACGCGATGGTATGCACGCGCACGCCTTCGGCCTTGGCAAGTTCGGCGGCTTTCAATGGGTTGAGCACGCCGGCCGTGTTGACGCCATCGGTGAGCAGCACTACCACGCGTTGCCCCTGTTTCTGCTCGCGCAGCCGTTTGACCGACAACGCAATCGCATCGCCAATCGCGGTTTCGCGCCCGGCCAAGCCCACCACGCTGTCGGCCAACTGATCGCGGACCGAGGTCAGGTCAGCGGTCAACGGCGTCAGCGCATAGGCGCGTTGGCCGAACACCAACAAGCCGACACGATCGCCTTCGCGGCGATCCAGAAAGTCCGACAGCACCGCCTTGGCCGCCGTCAGGCGATCGACGACGCTGCCGCCGAGCACCATATCCGGCTCGCTCATGCTGCCGGACAGATCCACCGCCAGCATCATCTGTCGCGCCTCGCGCGGCGGCTGGATCACCACGCCCAGCTGTTGCGGACGCGCAAGCGCCGCACACAACAAGAACCAGCCCAACCATGCCAACCAGCGCGGCATCCGCAATGCCGGCACACGTTGCGCCTGTGCAACCGCATGCAATTGATCGGCGTAGGGCACGCGCAGCGCAGCCGCATCGGCACGCCGCTGCGGCCAGAACCACATCAGTAACGGCAGCGGCATCAACCACCATGCCCACGGCCACGCGCAGTGCGCGAGCGCGTCCTGCCATTGCGACCACTGCAGCCAGTTCATCGCTGGCCCCGCATCAGACTCAGAAAACGCTGTCGCGCCAGTGCCTGCACGGCATCCAGATCTGCAACCGCCGGCGCGCGTTGAAATCCGCCATCCAGCACGGTGCGGCCCGGCCCTTGCGAAAACGCTTGGGTCTTGCTTTTGCGGCCATCCAGAAACTGCAACCACGCCTCGCCCTGCAACCGATCGGCCTGCGCATCGACGCTGCGCGCCGCACGCCGCAATAACACCGACAGCGTCGCCAAGCGCTGCGCGGGAGTTGTCGTGCTCTGCAGTTCGGCATCGAATGCCGCCAACCAACGGCGCTGCTGCCGACGACGACGCCACCACCAGAACCATGCGGCACCCAACACCAGCACCACTGCGGCAATCACCAACCACCACCCCATCGCCAACGGCCACCACGACGGCGACGGCGGCAGATGGACATCGCGTAACGGGAGCGATTGCGGCGCCATCGTCATCGACCCCGCACGGTGTTACTGCCGCCCAACCAGGCATCGCTGGCATCGTCGGTAGACAGGCGATGCAAGCGCACACCGCGTGCGTGCAATACCGACGTCAGTTGTTCCAGCGGCGCGACGAATTCGGCCTGCCAGCGCGCGCGTCCGGCCTGCGTGGAGAGATCGATCGCAATGCGCTCGCCCCGCACATCGAAGGTGAGTGCACGTGCAGGTGGTGCCAATTCCAACGGGTCGACCAGCACGATCACCACGACCTCGTGATGCAATGCCAAGCCCGACCAGCGCGCCTCGGAGATCTTGCTGGCGCTACGTGCATCGGCCAACACGGTCAGCCGCGCACCGGGGCGCAGCAAGCGTGCAGCATGATCCAACGCAACATCCAGCCCGGCATCAGCCGACGGCGGCTGCGCGTACCAGCGCGCCAATGCGTCCAGCACCGGCAACACACCGCGCTGGCCGGAACGCGGTGCGATCGGTGCTTCACTGGCGGTGCCACGCAGTGCGGCAATGCGGTCGCCCTGCCGCTGCGCCAACCACGCCGCAACGGCCCCCGCACGCGCCGCCTGCACCGATTTGTAGCGCACCCGCGTGCCGAAGAAGAGCGATGGCGCGGTGTCAGCCACGATCAGGCTCAAGCGTTCGCGCTCGGCCTGGAAGAGTTTGGTATGCGCTCGCCCAGTGCGTGCGGTGACGCGCCAATCGATATGCCGCGCATCGTCGCCGGCCACGTACTCGCGCGATTCGGCGTATTCCATCCCACGCCCGCGCGTTGCCGCCGGCACCGGCCCCACCAAGCCATGCCGGCCACGGCCTGGCTGACCGCGATGGGTCACGGTGCCGCGCAGCGCGATCAACTCCGCAAGCGTTGGGCGCAGACCATCGCCGGCGACGGACGACGGAACAATTGCAGAGGGCGAGGACGGCATCGAAGACATCGGATTCTGGCGAGAGGGCGGCATACCTCAGCGACACGCTACCCGATCAGGGCAGCGGAATCTTTTCCAGCAGGGCGGCGACCAGGCGTTCGCCATCCCAGCCTTCGGCGGTGGCCTCGTAGCTGGGCAGCACGCGGTGGCGCAGCACGTCTGGCGCAATCGCGCGGATATCGTCCGGCGTCACGTAGTCGCGCCCCGCCAGCCACGCACGCGCACGCGCGCAGCGCTCCAGCGCAATCGAACCGCGCGGGCTGGCGCCCCAGGCAATCCGCCGCGCCAATGCCGGGTCATAGCGCTGCGCATCGCGCGAAGCAAGCACGATCTCGATCAGATAGCGCTCAAGCTGCGGCGCCAGATGCACATCCAGCACCACACGTCGCGCAGCGAAGACGTCTTCCAGCGGAATCTTGTCGGGCACCGTCTCGTGCTTTTCCAGCGTATCGCGTGCGGCTTCGCGCGCCAGGCGCAGAATCTCCGCCTCGGCATCGGCCTGCGGGTAGCCGATACGTACATGCATCAGGAAGCGATCCAGCTGCGCCTCGGGCAACGGGAACGTGCCCTCCTGCTCGATCGGATTTTGCGTCGCCATCACCAGAAACAGCTGCGGCAACGCATAGGTGTGCCGCCCGACGGTGACCTGGCGCTCGCCCATCGCCTCGAGAAGTGCCGACTGCACCTTGGCCGGCGCGCGATTGATCTCGTCGGCCAGCAAAATCGGATGGAAGATCGGCCCCGGCATGAATTCGAAACGGCTGTCCTGCGGCCGCCAGATCTCGGTACCGGTCAGATCGGAAGGCAGCAGATCCGGGGTGAACTGCACCCGCGCGAAATCCGCTTCCAGCCGCGAAGCCAGCGCCCGGATCGCGGTGGTCTTGGCCAACCCGGGCGCGCCTTCGACCAGCAAATGACCATCGGCCAGCAAGGCGATCAGCAGCCGTTCGACCAGCGCAGACTGGCCCACGATGCGCTGCGCCAGCGACTCGCGCAGCAAGGTGAATTGACGATGCAGCCGGTCCTCGGTGGGCGCGGCGGCGGCTTCTGGGGGTAGCAGCGGCGGTGCGTTCATAGGCTCAGTGTGACCGATTCGAGCGCGATTGGTTCACTGAGCAGCATCAGGATGTTCAGCGAGTACCCCAAGCATGACGCGCGTCACCGGCATCGCTATCTGGCCGGAAGAGCAAACTGACCGAATCGAACGCTTGGACAGCGTACGCATTCTCAGGCTCGACCAATCTTTGACGTCATAAAAGCTCAAAGACTGACCTTAGCCGGAGCACAGCAAATCGTGTAACTGTTGGCGGTGCAATTCATCACAAAAAAGGCCGCTCTCGCGGCCTTTTCTGAGTCAATCCTATCTCACGGAGTAGCGCTAGCTACACGCAGCACCTTGGGGGTCACGAAGACCAGCAACTCGGCCTTCTCCTTGCTCCGCCCACGCTTTTTAAACAGGTTACCGAGGAACGGGATGTCGCCCAGGAAAGGAACCTTGGAGACGCTCTCGCGGTCCGTAAATTCGTAAACGCCACCAATCACCACCGTCTCGCCATCTCCAACAAGAACGGCAGTATTGACTTCCCTTCGATTGATTTCAGGAACGGTGCCGTAACCATCTAGCACAATAAATCTAGCAACCTCATCCTTCTTTACATTCATATTCAAGAAAACGCGATTGTCGTTGGTAATCGTAGGCGTAACCTTGAGTTCAAGTAACACCTCCTTGAATTGAACGTTTGCCTGTGACTGGCCACCTCCGCTTGCTGCCGTAATGGTCACATAGCCAATTTCTCTACCCTGCTTGATAACGCCTTCACGCTGATTCGCAGTTACGATCCGCGGGTTGGAAACAACCTCACCGCGCCCCTCCTCCTGCATTGCCGACAATTCCATGTCGAGAGCAAAATTCCGCCCCAACAAGGTATAAGCAATTGAACCTGCAGTGCTGGTCGTGAATGTCCCAGCAGGAAGATTAAAATTCAGTCCCGCAGGTACATTGTGTAACCCGTCGTTGATGATAGATACATTATTCGCCGTGCTACCGCTGATAACGCCAGTGTTGTCGCCATACTGACGACGGCCCGCAATACCAAACCGCGCGCCCAGATCTCGCGCGAACGTATCGGTCGCGATCACGATGCGGCTTTCGATCAACACCTGATCCACCGGACGATCGATATGCGAGATCAGCTCGCGCATCTGCGCGACCTTTTTCGGGATGTCGCTGATCATCAACGTATTGGTGCGCTCATCGGCAACCAACCGACCACGAGGAGATAGAAAACCATTGTCCTGCTGACCTGCACCGCCGCCGCCCTGGCCACCGCCCTGACCGCCACCGCCGCCGCCACCAATCCCCTTCGCCTCGGTCAGCGCTTTGAAGATCACAGCTGCATTGTGGTAATTGATCTGCACGTAATCGGTAATCAGATCCTCGCGATTCTCGATCGCGATACGGGCGTCTTCTTTATCCTGCTCGAACTTGGCCAGCTCCGGCTGCGGGGCGACCCACACCACGCCGCCGTCGCGGCGCTTGTCCAGGCCCTTGGCGCGCAGCACGATGTCCAGCGCCTGGTCCCACGGCACGTTCATCAGGCGCAGCGTGACATTGCCCTGCACGGTGTCGGAGGCGACGATGTTGAGGTTGGATTCCTCGGCAATCAGCTGCAGCACGGTGCGCACCGGCACGTCCTGGAAGTTAAACGTCACCGGGCGGCCGCTGTAGCCGCGCGCAGCGATCTGCGCTGCTGCCTGGGTGACCGCTGCAGGGCTCACGCCACCAACCGCAGGCTGGCCTTTGCGCGGGGTGATCTCGACCACGTATTCGTTGCCGGTCTGATAGGCCAGCGAATCGAACGCACCCTTGGTCGACAGCACCAGCTGCGAACCGGAACCGGACGGCTTCACTTCAACCCGCTGCACCGGCGTTGCGAAGTCGGTGACGTTGAGCGGGCGCTGCAGTTCGGCAGGCAGCCGGGCGTTGCTGATGTCGACCAGCACGCTGTCGCCCTGCGTGCGCAGATCCGGGCTGGCGCCCTGCCCGTCGAACTGCAGGATCAGACGGCCAGAACCATCCTCGCCACGTTTGAAATCGATCTTGGACACCGCCAGGCTCGCCGGAGCGACCTTGGCCGGATCCTGCGCAGGCTGCTTCAGCGCCGCCGCTGCGAACGCGCTGCCGCTCGCCACTGCCAGCGCGAACCCCAACGCGCAGGCCTGGAACATCGCGTGGCGTCGAACCGGACGCAGCCGCCGGGCATTGGAAAACGTCATCGTGCTATCCCCTATCACTTTATTGATCATCCAATGCGAGTGCGGCCGGCCGTTCAAGCCATCCACCCGCACCGTCCGGCACAAGTTCAATCAGCTCGATGCGGTCTTCGTAGACCCCGGTCACCCGGCCATCGCTCTGTCCCAGATACACACCCGGCCGCACCCGGTAAGTCACCTTGTCAGGCGCCATCACCAGCGCGATCAAGCCCGACCCACCGCCAATGGTCCCCACCATGTCGAGGGCGTCGAGCGGATAGGCTTCCAACGGTTCCTTGCGCCGGTTCGGATCCGGACGCGTACCGTTGCTGCCTTCCGCAGTGACCCAGGCATCGCTGAACGGGTCGCGCATCACCTGCGCGGCATATTCGAATGTCTCGAACTGCTGCATCACCGGCAATGGCTCCAACGGCGGCGCCGGACGTGCGCGCACCTCGGCGACCCAGGCTTCCAGATTCGGTGCATCGCCCGGTGTGCTGGTCACACCGCGCGTGCACGCCGGCAATACAGCAATTAACGCCACGCAGGACAGGATCTTGAGCAGTTTCATGGTCATTGGCCGCCCTTCTTCGCAGCGTCGGCCGCAGCCTTTTCCTGCTCGGCCATTTCCTCATCGTCCAGATAACGATAGGTCTTGACCGTGCCGGAAAGTTCCAGCGCCCCGCGCGGGGTGATACCGGCCTTGGGGTCCTTCGGCTTGAGGTTGATGTCGTGCATGGTCAGGATCACCACGCGCGGCAGCGAGGCGACACCGCTGACGAAGGCACCGAACTGGTGGTAACTGCCCACCATGCGCAGCGCGATCGGCTTTTCGGCATAGAACTCCTTCGGCGATTCCGGACCCGGCTGGAACAGCTCGTTGGACAGGCCGCTGGACAACGCGGTCTGCGAGATGTCGATGATCAGGTCCGGCATCTCGGTCTTGCTGGGCAGCTGACGCAGCATCTGCTGCAGCACCTGTTCCATCTGCGCGAGCTGCTGCTTGAGCGGCTCCAGATTCACCGCGCGACCCTGCTGGGTCTCGAACTCGGTGCGCAGCTGCGTTTCGGTGCCTTCCAGACCTTCGAGTTCATCGCGCTTGCCGCTGATCAACAGGAACCAGGCCAGCACCAGGATGAACAGACCGACCACCACGCAGAACACGATGCGTGCCTGCTGCGGCCAACCGCCGATGTTGTTGAAGTCCAGATCGCTGAGCTTGAAGGATTTCTTACTCATGACGCTGCCCCCTGCTGCGGCAGATTGGCGGGCGCTGGCGCTGGCTGCGGTGCTGCCGCAGGTGCGCTCGGCGGCGTTGCAGGCGCAGGCGCCGCTGCAGGAGCAGCAGGCGTGGTACCAGTAGGCGTTGCACCCGGCGCAGCCGGATCCACCACCGCGGGCGCGGTGCCGTTCTTGTCGGCCTCGTTCGGATTGGCCAACTTGACCTTGAGCGTGAACACGTACGGCAGCGCCTTGGTTTCCATCGACGATCCCGCAGGTTGCCCGGCCTTGTCCTGGCTCTTGGCCTCGATGATCGACAGATCAGGATTGGTCATCCAGCCCGAGCCTTCCAGGTTGCGCATGTAGGCACTGACGCGCGCATTGGATTGCGAGCGGCCTTCCAGGGTCAGGATGTCTCCGTCCTGCTTGATGTTGGTCAGCGCCACGCCATCGGGAATGGTGCGCACCAGCGAATCGAACAGATGCACCATCTGCGAGCGATTGGCCTGCAGTTCCTCGATGACCTTCTTGCGCGCAAGCAGGCGGTCCTTCTTCTTGTCGAGTTCCTTGATCTCTTCGTTCTGCGCCTTAACCTTGTCGATCTCGGTGGTCAGGAACGCATTGCGTTCGGTCTGGCCACTGATCTGCGCGTCGTAATAGAACCAGATCAGTCCGGACAGCAGCACGCCAGCAAGCGCTGCGAAGCCGAGCATCGAATAGAACTCACGCTCACGCGCCTTCCGGCGCTCGGCGCGCCAGGGCAATAGATTGATTCTTGCCATCAGTCAAAGCTCCTCAGGGCCAGGCCGGTGGCAATCATCAATGCAGGCGCATCCAGCGCCAGCGCATGGGCCTGAACCTTCGGGCCGAGCGTCATCTGTGCAAGCGGGTTGGCGACCACGGTGGTCACGCCGAGCTGCTCTTCCACCATCTCCGGCAGGCGCGACAGCGCGGCGCAACCGCCGGCCAGCACGATGCAGTCGACGCGATTGAATTCACTGCCCGCGTAGAAGAACTGCAACAGGCGGCTGATCTGCTGCACCGTCGCCTCTTTGAACGGCTCCAGCACTTCGACCTCGTAGCTCTCCGGCAACCCGCCCTGACGCTTGGCCAGGCCGGCTTCTTCATAGGTCAGGCCGTAACGGCGCATCACTTCATCGGTGAGCTGCTTGCCGCCGAACACCTGCTCGCGGCTATACAGACTGCGACCGGAACGCAGCACGCTCAGCGTGGTCATGGTCGCGCCGATGTCCACCAGCGCAACCACTGCATCGGCAGCCACCGGCAGCTCGCTGGCGACCAGGGCAAACGCGTTTTCGACCGCAAAGGCCTCCACGTCCATCACCTTGGCAACCAGACCACCGAGTTCCAGCGCGGACTGGCGCAGTTCCACATTCTCCGAACGCGAGGCAGCCAGCAGCACCTGGACCATGTCCGGGCTGTTGGGCATCGGGCCGAGCACTTCGAAATCGAGATTCACTTCCTCGATCGGGTACGGAATGTAATTGGTGGCCTCGAGTTCGACCTGGGCTTCCATATCACTGTCGTCCAGATCGGCCGGCATCGGGATCAACTTGGTGATCACCGCCGACCCGGCCACGGCCGCAGCCGCGTTCCTGGCCTTGCTGCCGGAACGATTGATGGCGCGGCGAATGGCTTCGCCCACCGCCTCCACTTCGACGATGTTCTTTTCCACGACCGCGTTCGGCGGCAACGGTTCCACCGCGTAATGATCCACGCGAAAACGATTCCCGCTACGTGACAGCTGCAAGAGCTTGACCGCAGTGGAACTGATATCGACACCAATCAGTGGCGATTGACTCTTGGGTAGAAGCCCCACGGAAACTCCCCTGCCGACGGGCACTTGGACGCATGTCTGCGCCCTCGTATTAATAATCAAATTTTAACAGTTGACAAGCCCTTCACGCGCAAAGCAATCGCCCCACGACGTGATCCCCAGCGCTATCTTCTGCGATCCCCAGAGTTCGGCCCCAGCCAAACCCGGCGTCATCTATACTCTGTGACCAAGAAATCTGCAATCGGAATCTCTCTTACATGCCCCGTATTCGCCGTTGGTTGGGCTGGATCCTGGCCACGCTCGTCGTGCTCGCACTGCTTGGCGCTATTGCTGCCGGCGGCCTGTATTACGCCATTTCCTCGAAGTTGCCGGACGTGCAGTCGCTCAAGCAGGTCGAGCTGCAGGAGCCGATGTACGTCTATGCCAGCGACGGCCGCCTGATGGCAGTGTATGGCGAGACCCGGCGCTACCCGATCCAGATGAAGGACGTGCCGCTGCGCCTCAAGCAGGCCTTTCTGGCGACCGAGGATGCGCGCTTCTATCAACATGGCGGTGTGGACTACAAGGGCATCGGCCGTGCGGTCTGGCTGCTGGCCACTACCGACGCCAAGCGCGTGCCGGGTGGGTCGACGATCACCCAGCAGGTGGCGCGCCAGTTCTTCCTCAGTTCCGAGTACAGCTACACCCGCAAGCTCGCCGAGATCCTGTTGGCGCGCAAGATCGAGAGTGAACTGAGCAAGGACGAAATCTTCGAGCTGTATCTCAACAAGAGCTTCTTCGGCAACCGCGCCTACGGCGTGGGTGCCGCGGCCGAGTACTACTACGGCAAGAAGATGAGCGAGTTGAGCCTGGACGAGATGGCTTCGCTGGCCGGTATCCCCAAGTTCCCGTCCAGCGGCAACCCGATCAGCAACCCGGAGCGTGCGCAGGAACGGCGCGATTACTATGTGTTGCAACGCATGGCCGAGCTGGGCTTTGTCACCCAGGCCGAAGCCGATGCCGCCAAGGCGGTGCCGATGCACGCGAAGCCTCACGAGCCGCCGGTCGAGGTCTATGCCCCTTATGTGGCCGAGTTGGTGCGCCAGGAAATGATCGCCAAGTACGGCGGCGATGTGCTCAACAAGGGTTACCACGTCACCACCACCATCGACGCGACGCTGCAGACCGGCGCCGATGCGGCGATCGCAGAAGGCCTGCGCCTGTACGACCACCGGCATGGCTGGCACGGCGTGGAGCAGCATTTCGATGTGGCCGCCGATGCCGATGCCGATGCGCCGGCGCTGGCCAAACATCTGTCGGGCGTGTTCACCCAGGGCGGCCTGCGCGCAGTGATCGTGGCGCGCACCAACGCCGACGGCGGCGTGACCGTGGTACAGAGCGACAAGACTGAGTTGACCCTACCGGCCAGCGCCAGCCGCTGGACCAACAAGACGCCGGCCAAGCTGCTGACGCGCGGCGACCTGACCCGCATCCGCGCCGGCGAAAAAGACGGCGAGTGGATCATCGATCAGTTGCCGCGCGGCCAGGCCGCGCTGGTATCGCTGGACGCCAACAGCGGCGCCCTGCGCGCACTGGTCGGCGGCTTCAGCTTTGCCGGCAACAAGTTCAATCGCGCCACCCAGGCGCGCCGCCAGCCGGGCTCGAGCTTCAAGCCGTTCGTATATGCAGCCGCGTTCGAGAAGGGCTTCAATCCGGCCTCGATCGTGCTCGATGCGCCGGTGGTGTTCCGCGACCGCCGCGGCAAGACCTGGTCGCCGCAGAACGACGGCGGCGGTTTCCGCGGCCCGATGCGCCTGCGCGAGGCATTGGTACAATCGCGCAATCTGGTGTCGGTGCGGCTGTTGGACGCAATCAGCGTCGATTTCGCACGCAAGTACATCAGCCAGTTCGGCTTCCAGGAAGCGGAGCTGCCGCCCAACCTGTCGATGTCGCTGGGCACCGCGTCGCTGACGCCGCTCTCGGTCGCGCGTGGCTATGCGGTGTTCGCCAACGGCGGCTCACGGGTGGAGACCTGGATCGTGGACGAGGTCAAGGACCGCGACGGCAACGTCATCTTCAAGGAAGTGCCGGCCGTGGCCTGCCGCACCTGCGCGACGCAGGGCGGCACCGCCGCACCGGTCAGCCAGGTGGTGGACGGCTTCAACTTCGGCGCGCCTGCGTTGCCCAAGTCGATCGAACCGGCGACCGCAGCGCCGGCCACACCAGCGGAGACCACCCCGGCAGCCGTTGCCGAAACCAAGATCGCGCCGCGTGCCATCGACGAGCGCACCGCGTACCAATTGGTGTCGATGATGCGCGACGTGGTCCAGCGCGGCACCGGCACCGCGGCAAAGGTGCTGGGGCGTGAGGACGTGGGCGGCAAGACCGGCTCGACCAACGACCATCGCGATGCCTGGTTCTCCGGGTTCGGCGGCCCTTACGCCACTACGGTGTGGGTGGGTCGCGACGATTTCCGCTCGCTCGGCTATCGCGAGTACGGCGGCAAGGCCGCACTGCCGATCTGGATCGACTACATGCGTGTCGCCTTGAAGGACAAGCCGATCGCCGCCAACGACCCGCCCGACGGCATGACCCAGGCCACCATCAATGGTGCGGTGGAATGGGTGAAGAACGAAGATCTGGATCGTCTGCAGGATTACGACTACGGCCTGCAGGAACAGCAGGACGAGAAGGCGTTCGATATTTTTTGAGTGCCGGGATTGGGGATTCGGGAATCGCAGCGGCATCGCGCCCGATCGGTTCCCCGAACGGTTTGGCGACATCGACTGTCCCCGGCCGCATAGAGCGCACTGGGCAATCATCGTTACGTGTGATTGCCCTTATCAGTGAAGACATGACGCATTCGCCACGCCGTCATGCGGCTGTTGTAGAGTCGAACCAGGTTCATTAGGGGAGCCCGGTCATGCACCACGCGCGCGAGCACGCCGATACGCGAACCCGAGAGCGTCGCCACCGATTGGCGCACGAAGCCGCCCGGCTGATGGCCGAAGGCGGCATCCGCGATTTTCATCAGGCCAAGCTCAAGGCGGCCAGCCGATTGGGCATCCATGACGATGCATCGCTGCCACGCAACCGCGAGATCGAAGACGCATTGCGCGAATATCAACGCCTGTTTGCCGGCCCCGCGCATGGCGTGCGACTACGCCAGCGGCGCGAAGCCGCATTGCGTGCGCTGGAGTTTCTCGGCCCGTTCCAGCCGCGACTGACCGGCCCGGTGCTCGAGGGCACCGCCGACGCCAATGCGCCTGTGCAATTGCAGCTGCATAGCGACGATGCCGACGCAGTGCAGCGGTTTCTCGAAGAACACCGCATCCCGGCCGAATTACGCACGCGCCGGCTGCGCCTGGATCGCGAGCGCAATGGCGAGTTTCCGGTGTGGTTATTCAGTGCCGAGGATCTGACTTTCGACCTGACCGTGCTGCCCTACGACGCATTGCGCCAGGCACCGCTATCGCAGCTGGACGAAAAACCGATGCCGCGCGCATCGGCCGCGCAAGTACGTCAGCTGCTGGCCGACGAGGACGGCCGCAACTCTTTGCAACAGCTGCGCTGACCGCAGCTCGCCGTAACGATCGGCGACCGACGGCAACGCCCCACCCATCAAAGCAAACGCCCCGCAATGCGGGGCGCTGGTTCAAGCAGACAACCGCAAGCGCTTAGCGCTGGCCGGCGTCCTTATAGTCGCGCTGGTCGTAGCCGGTGTAGATCTGGCGCGGACGGCCGATCTTCATTTCCGGGTCGACCTGCTGCTCCAGCCAATGCGACACCCAGCCGGCGGTGCGCGCGATGGCGAACATCACGGTGAACATTTCCACCGGGATATTCAGCGCCTTGTAGATCAGGCCCGAGTAGAAGTCGACGTTCGGGTACAGCTTGCGCTGCACGAAGTAGTCGTCCTTCAGCGCGGCTTCTTCCAGCTTCAGCGCCACTTCCAGCAGCGGGTCGTTGACGCCCAGCTCGCCCAGCACCTTGTGGGTCATCTCGCGGATGATCTTGGCGCGCGGGTCGAAGTTCTTGTAGACGCGGTGACCGAAGCCCATCAGACGGAACGAGGAGTTCTTGTCCTTGGCCTTGGCCACGGCGGATTCGACGTTGTCGGCGGTGCCGATCTCTTCCAGCATCTTCAGCACGGCTTCGTTGGCGCCACCATGTGCCGGGCCCCACAGCGCGGTGATACCGGCAGCGACCGAGGCATACGGATTGGCACCGGTCGAACCGACCAGACGCACGGTCGAGGTCGAGGCGTTCTGCTCGTGATCGGCATGCAGGATGAACAACAGATCCAGCGCCTTGGCGACCACCGGATTGATCTCCAGCGGCTCGCTCGGCACTTCGAACATCATGTGCAGGAAGCGGTCGACGTAGTTGAGGTTGTTGCGCGGGTAGCGGATCGGCCAGCCGATCGAATAGCGGTACGCGGCAGCAGCCAACGTCGGCACCTTGGCGATCAGACGGATGGCAGCCTGACGGCGCTGCTCCGGATCGTTGAGGTCCAGGGTGTCGTGATAGAACGCCGACAGCGAGGCGACCGAACCGGCCAGCATGGCCATCGGGTGCGCGTCGTGGCGGAAGCCACCGAGGAAGTTCTTCAGCGACTCGTGCATCATCGTGTGATGCGTGACTTCGTGGTCGAACTTCTGGAACTCATCCGCCGTCGGCAGTTCGCCGTTCATCAGCAGATACGAGACTTCCAGGAAGCTGGACTTCTCGGCCAACTGTTCGATCGGGTAGCCGCGATACAACAACACGCCGTTGTCGCCATCGATGTAGGTGATGGCCGACTTGCAGCTGGCGGTGGCGGTAAAGCCCGAGTCGTAGGTGAACAGACCGGTTTCTTTGGTCAGCTTTGAAATATCGACGCAATCATTGCCAAGCGTGGGCTTGAGTACCGGCAGAACAACCGACGTGTCGCCGGCGTTGAGCGTGACCTGATCAAGATCGGACACTGTGTACGCTCCTTCAGTGGAAGGCGCCTGTCACCAAATGGGCAGGCACGTGATGGAAGTCCAGGGCATCGCCCCGGATCACGTCATTATCGCACAGCAACATTTTGGCCGTCGCTTGGACAGAAGTCGTAGACGCACCCCGTCCGGGGCGTAAAAAACGAAGTTGTCACCGCCCAAAAAACAACGGCCGCGCAATGCGCGGCCGTTGCCGGTACAGCCCGTCCTGCAAGTTCAGCGCGCGTAGCGCTTCTGGAACTTGTCGATACGGCCGCCGGTGTCGATCACCTTGTGCTTGCCGGTATAGAACGGGTGCGATGCCGAGGAGATATCCACCTTGATCAGCGGATAGTCCTGGCCGTCTTCCCACTTCACGGTCTCTTTCGAGCTCATGGTGGAACGGGTCAGAATCTTGAAATCGGACGTCACGTCGTGGAAGACGACGTCGTTGTAGCTGGGATGAACGTTATCTTTCATGGACTTGGCGCCGGGCTGCCTGGATAAGCCGGTCATTATAGCGGCCTACCTTTGCCCGGCGCAAGCTGCGTCCTAACCGGCTGCCAACGCCGCCTCGACCAGGCCATGGAACCGCTGGCGGTCGTAGTCCAGCAGCAGGTTTGCGTTGTCGGGCGCGCCATCTCGGCGATTCCAGTCCACCACGGTCATGCCGCGGGTATGGGTGCCGGTCAGCTCGATGTGGACCGGCCGCCGCTCCAGCCGCTGCGCGCCCTCCGGATGCAGCGCGAAGGCCATCGCCAGCGCATCGGCGGCGTACCAGTGCTCGCCACGGCTGTCTTCGGACCACAGCCGGGTCTTGCGCGAGATTTCCTCGTAGAACTTCGCGCGCGCCGAGTCGGCCGCCAGCCATTGCTCGACATCCCGATGCAGCAGGCCGTGCGCGATGGTGGCCTCCCAGTCGGCGACATCGAACTGCGGAAAACTGCGGAACACGATATGCGCCGCTTCCGGGTCGAAGCCGATATTGAATTCGGCCGCCACGGTGATATTGCCGTGCCCGGTCAGCGCCCCGCCCATTACCACCAGCCGCGCCACGCGCTGCGGCAGGGTCGGATCCAGCGTAAGTGCCAGGGCAAGATTGGTCAGCGGGCCGAGCGCGACCAGCAACAGCTTGCCCGCGTGCTCATGCGACAGGCGCAGGATGGCCAGCGCGGCATGCTCGGCCTCGGCAGTGCGCCTGGCCGGCGCGAGACCAACGTCGCCAAAGCCATCGATGCCATGCACATGCGCCGCATCCACCGACGGATGCAGCAGCGGCTGCGGGCAGCCCGCGTAGACCGGCACATCCTCACGGCCCGCAATCTCGCAGACCTTCAAGGCGTTGCGCACGGTGTGCTCCAGGCCCACGTTGCCGGCGGCGATGGTCAGGCCGACCACCTCATGACGCGTGTCATTGAACGCCATCAGCAGCGCCAGCGCGTCATCCACGCCCGGGTCGGTGTCGATCAGCAGCGGTATCTTCTTTGTCATGGGATTCGGGATTGGTCATTCGGGATTCGTTGCCGCATCTTCGCAAGGATCGGCGAGGCACGCGAATCCGCTACACACCCAGATCGCAGCGACCTGGCTTTTACGAATCTCCAATCTCTAATTACCAATCCCCGCTTCACGCTCAAGCGGCGGCGTAACGCACCGCACTGCCGATCCAACGCGCAACCACACGATCGGCGATCTCCGGCGCTTCGGCCAGCAGCCGTTCGGCAAGCACCTGCACGCGCGGCAGCAACCCGGCATCGCGGGCCAGATCGGCAATGCGAAAACTCGCCAGGCCGGTCTGCCGGGTACCCAGCAATTCGCCCGGGCCACGCAACTCCAGATCCTTTTCGGCGATCACGAAGCCGTCGTTGGTCTGGCGCATGGTTTCCAGACGCTGCCGCGCCATCATCGACAACGGCGCCTGATACAGCAGCACGCAACTGGACGCAGCCGCGCCGCGGCCGACCCGTCCGCGCAGCTGATGCAACTGGGCAAGACCCAGGCGCTCGGCGTTCTCGATGATCATCAGCGAGGCGTTGGGGACGTCCACGCCCACTTCGATCACGGTGGTGGCGACCAGCAGATCGGTGTGGCCCTGCTTGAAATCCAGCATGGCTTTTTGTTTTTCGGCCGGCTTCATGCGGCCGTGCACCAGCGCCACGCGCACGCCCGGCAACTGGGCCGATAGCGCTTCAAAGGTGACCTCTGCGGCCTGCGCTTCGATCTTTGGCGGGCCAGGCGGCGCGCCTTTGCCGGGCTCTTCGCTTTCTTCGATCAAGGTGCACACCCAATACGCCTGGCGCCCTTCGGCGCAGGCGGCGCGGATGCGCTCTACCAGGTCCGGGCGACGTTCTGCGCTCAAGACAATCGTCTGCACCGGCGTGCGCCCCGGTGGCAGTTCGTCAATGGCGGAAACATCCAGATCCGCGTAGGTCGACATCGCCAAGGTGCGCGGGATCGGCGTGGCGGTCATCACCAACTGATGCGGTACGCTGCCGGCAGCCGCACCCTTGTCGCGCAGGGCAAGCCGCTGATGCACACCGAAGCGGTGCTGCTCATCGATGATGGCCAGCGCGAGGTCGTGGAAGACCACCGCCTCCTGCATCAATGCATGCGTGCCGACGACGACCTGCGCCTGGCCGGAGGCCACCTCGGCCATCGCCGCAGCACGCGCCTTGCCGGTGACCTTGCCGGCCAGCCAGACGATGCGCACGCCCAGCGGTTCCAGCCAGCCACGCAGGTTGGTGAGGTGCTGCTCGGCCAGCAGTTCGGTCGGCGCGGCCAGCGCCACCTGCTTGCCCTGCTCCACTGCCAGCATCGCCGCCAACGCGGCGACCACGGTTTTACCGCTGCCGACATCGCCCTGCACCAGCCGTAGCATCGGCGATGGCTTGGCAAGATCGCGCGCAATCTGCTCGAACACGCGCTGCTGCGCGCCGGTGAGCTGGAACGGCAATGCCGCGCGCAGTTGCTGCACCAAGGTGCCGTTGCCCGGCAGCCTCGGTGCACGAAAACGCTGCAAGGCGATGCGTTGGCGGCGCAGGCTGAGTTGATGCGCCAACAGTTCTTCGAGTGCCAAGCGTTGCTGCGCCGGGTGACCGCCTGCGAGCAATTGCTGCGGGTCGGTGTTGACCGGCGGGCGATGCATGGTCAGCAACGCGGCGCGCAACGAGGGCAGTTGTTCGTCCTGCAGCCAATGCGGGGGCAGCAATTCCAGCGCGGCCTCCGGCGGCAACCGCTCCAGTGCCTGGCCGATGAGCTTGCGCAGCGTGGCCGGCCCAACGCCCTCCAACACCGGATAGACCGGGTCCAGGCTATCGCCCAGCCCGGCATCTTCGCCCTCCGCCAGCACACGGTAACTGGGGTGCACGATCTCCCAACCGTTCTGCCCCGGTTTGGGCGTGCCGAACACCCGCACCCGCGTGCCCGGCGCGAACTGCGCCACCTGGGCCGCGCGGAAGTGGAAAAAGCGCAGCACCAACGTGCCGTGCGAGTCGTCCGACACCGCTACCCGCAGCACCGGCCGGAAGCGGAAGCCGCGCTCCATCGCATCGACGCGGCCTTCGATCTGGGCCGGCACGCCGCCCTGCAACTGCGCGATCGTGGTCAGCCGCGTGCGGTCTTCGTAACGCAGCGGCAGATGCAGCCACAGATCCTGCAAGGTAAAAATGCCACGCGCAGCGAACTTCTCGGCCACTTTCGGGCCGACCCCGGGCAGGCTGGACAGCGACGCCTGGCCTGCAACGGCCAGGCTCGGCGTGACGGTGAGCGCGCGTGGCACGGCAGATCGAATCGGATCAGTCGAACTGGATCACTCGAGCACCATTACCGCATCGACTTCGAAGCCGGCGCCCTTGGGCAGACCGGAGACTTCGATGGTGGAACGCGCGGGGAACGGCGCCTGGAAATACTCCTGCATCACCGCGTTGACGGCGGCGAACTGGCCGAGATCGGTCAGGTACAGGCCCAGGCGCACGATCTTGTCGAGCGAGCCGCCGGCTGCTTCGGCCACCGCCTTGAGGTTGTCGAAGCAGCGACGCGCTTGCGCACCGATGTCGCCCGGCACGATCTCGCCGGTCGCCGGATCCAGCGGGATCTGCCCGGAGAAATACACCGTGTTGCCGGCACGCACGGCCTGCGAGTACGGGCCAATGGCGGCAGGCGCCTGGTCGGTATGGATGATCTGGGACATGGAAACTCCGCTGCAAAGGTGTGTGCAGCAGTTTAGGCGTTTGTGCGGATTTGCTCGACTGTTGCGCGCGTTTTACTGACGGCCGACGCTTTGCACCACATGCAAGCGCCGCAGCCGGCGCATCACTTCGGCCAGATGGCGGCGGTCGCGGACCTGGATGTTGAAGCGCAGCACCGCCGCATTGAAATCGCGGTCCAGGTAATCCACACGCTCGATGTTGGACTGGCTCTGCGCGATCGCCGCCGCAAGCTGGGCCAGCACGCCGGTGCGGTTTTCCACCTCGACCACCAAGGCGGTGTCGTAATCGCCGGTGACGCCCGAATCCCAGTCGATCGGCACCCAGCGTTCGGGCGATTTGCGCAGTTCGGCCAGGTTGGTGCAATCCAGCCGGTGCACCACGATGCCTTTGCCGGCGGTGTGGTAGCCCATGATTTCGTCGCCGGGAATCGGCTGACAACAGTTGGCGAAGCTGATCACGCCGCGCTCGCTGCCGTCGATCAGGATCTTTTCGTGCGAATGCTTGGAATGACCGCCGCCGCGCAGTTCGGCGTAGGCCATCAGCGCCTGCGCAGCCTGATTGGGCATCCAGTTGCCCAGCGCCACGTCGGCCAGCAAGGCTTCCAGACGCGGATAGCGGTGCTCGCTGAGGAAGGCGTCCAGGCGACCCTTGGGCAACCGTTCCAGCGAGCTGTCCATCGCCTCCAGCGCGCGATCGAGCATGCGGTGGCCGAGTTGTACGGCATCTTCGTGTTCGAGTTGCTTGAGCTGGTGGCGAATCGCGGTGCGCGCCTTGCTGCTGACCACAAATTCCAGCCACTGCGGTTTGGGCGTGGCCGAGCGCGCGGTGATGATTTCCACCGCCTGGCCGCTGACCAGCTTGGTGCGCAAGGGCACCAGCTTCTTGTCCACGCGCGAGGCGACCGCGCGATTGCCCACGTCGGTATGCACCGCGTAGGCAAAATCCAGCGCGGTGGAATTGCGCGGCAACGCCAGGATCTTGCCCTTGGGCGTGAACAGGTAGACCTCGTCGGGAAACAGATCGACCTTGACGTTGTCCAGAAACTCCAGCGACGAGCCGGCGGCGCGCTGCGAATCGATCAACTCCACGATCCAGTCGTGCGCACGGCTCTGCGCGCTGTTGGGCGAGGTGGAACCGACCTTGTAGGTCCAGTGCGCGGCCACGCCGCGTTCGGCGATCAGGTCCATCTCTTCGGTGCGGATCTGCACTTCGATCGGCGAGCCGTACGGGCCGAACAACACGGTGTGCAGCGACTGGTAGCCGTTGGCCTTCGGGATCGCGATGAAATCGCGAAAGCGCCCGTCCAGCGGCTTGAACGTGGCATGCACCGCGCCGAGGGCGTGATAGCAATCGGCCACCGAACGCACCACCAGACGGAAGCCGAATACATCCATCACCTGGTCGAAGGATTTGTTCTCTTCGTGCATCTTGGAATAGATGCTCCAGGGCGTCTTGATGCGACTGACCAGACGATGTTCAAGCCCTTCCTTGGCCAGCCGCTGCGACAGCTGCACTTCCACCTGCGCCATCGATTCGCGCCGCACCACCGGCTGGCTGCGGATGTGCTTTTCGATGATGGCGTGACGCCATGGATACAGCGCGCGAAAGCCCAGGTTCTGCAACTCGGACTTGATCAGGCTCATGCCCAGGCGCTGGGCGATGGGCGCATAGATTTCCAGCGTTTCGCGCGCGATGCGGCTGCGCGCCTCGCTGCTCTGCGCGCCCAGCGTGCGCATGTTGTGCAGGCGGTCGGCCAGCTTGATCATGATCACGCGCAAGTCGCGCGACATCGCCAACAGCATCTTGCGGAAACTTTCTGCCGCCGCTTCCTGGCGGTCGCGGAACTTGAGCTTGTCCAGCTTGGTGACGCCATCGACCAGCTCGGCCACCGCTTCGCCGAACTCGGAGGCCAGCTCTTCGCGGGTCAGCGGCGTATCTTCGATGGTGTCGTGCAGGATCGCGGCGATCAGCGATTCCATGTCCAGGCCGAGTTCGGCGAGTACGCCGGCCACGGCGACCGGATGGGTGATGTAAGGCTCGCCCGACTTGCGGGTCTGGCCGGCATGCGCGGTGGCCCCTACTTCCCAGGCACGGCGCAGGATCGGCAGCTGCTCCTTGGGAAGGTAGCTGGCAGCGCGTTCAAGGTGCAGGACGTAATCGGGGATGGCCGGGTCGGGAGACGAGGACGTCACGACGGTCGCCTGGGCAGTGGGGCCTGGGTTCATGGCGGAAGACTATGCCAGCGGCGCAGTCACGGCAAACGTTTGCGCACTACGCGCGCGAAAGCGGCCCGCAAACGAAAACAGCCCGCACAAGGCGGGCTGTTCGGATCGATCGCAGCGATGCGAGCAATCAATCGTCGTTCTTGGACATGTCTTCGTCGGCGACCACTTCGGCGGCGGCCCATTCCAGCGCTTCGCGCTCTGCGCGCTCGCGCTCGGCCTTCTCGACTTCATCGATCAGCGCGTTGTCGATCCGGCGGGCGGCGATCTCGCGCAGCGCCATCACGGTGGGCTTATCGCTGGCGTCTGCGTTTTCGATCAACGGCTGCACGCCGTTGGCGAGCTGACGGGCACGCTTGGAGGCCATCATGACCAGCTCAAAACGGTTGTTCACGACTTCCAGGCAATCTTCTACGGTAATGCGGGCCATGCGGGCTCCCGGCGACCAGCAACGGCCGCGCATCGAATGAGGGAAAGGGGGCGGAGTGTACGCCGGGGCCGCTGGGCGGGCAACCGGCTGTCATTCAGTTTGCTTTGGAATCAGCCACTTGGAACAAATCGATCAAGACGCAGCGCCTCCTGGTGCGCAGAACAGCCCCGCAGGCCTGGCCGGCCGTTTCCCCCAAGCCGCGGCGACATGCGGGCAGAATGCCGATCTTCAGCTGCGGCGTCGTCGCACCGTGACACCGAGGATCGCCGCTCCACCCACCACACCAGGAACTCAGTCAAGCAGCGCCTGGATCAGGCCGGCATGCCGCTGCTGTTGCGCCTGCCGACGCAGCCGGCTGGCGGTGAAGATGGCGCACATCTCCGAGACGGCGGTGTCGAAGGTCTCGTTGATGATGACGTAATCGAATTCTTCGAAGTGCAGCATCTCTTCACGTGCGGCGGCCAGGCGCTGCGCCATCACGTCCTCGCTGTCCTGCCCGCGCTTGCGCATGCGCTCGTCCAGCGCCTGGCGCGATGGCGGCAGGATGAAGACACTGACCGCGTCGGGGACTTTCTGGCACACCTGGCGCGCGCCCTGCCAGTCGATTTCCAGCAGCACATCGTGGCCGGCAGCCAGCTGCGGCTCCACCGACTGCCGCGCGGTGCCCTTCCAATCGCCATGCACCAACGCATATTCGAAGAAGTCGCCCGCTTCGATCATGCCCTGGAACTCGTCGGCGGAGACGAAGTGGTAGTGCTCGGCATGCCGCTCGCCGGGCCGCGGCGCGCGCGAGGTGAACGAGATCGACAAGGCAATCTTGGGATCACGCGCCAGGGTGGCGTTGACGATGCTGCTCTTGCCGGCGCCGGAGGGGGCCGCAACGATATAGAGGGTGCCGCGCATTTTTAGGGAATAGGGAGTCGAGAATAGGGAATGGGGCACCGCGCGGAGCAAGCAGGCCGAGGGGAATCGTACCTGCTTTGACGATTCCCCATTCCCGATTGCCTACTTACGGCTACTCGATGTTCTGCACCTGCTCGCGGATCTGGTCGATCAGCACCTTCAGATCCACCGCCGCGTTGGACGTGCGGCTGTCCACCGACTTGGAGCCCAGCGTATTGGCTTCGCGGTTGAATTCCTGCAGCAGGAAGTCCAATCGACGGCCGACCGGTTCGCGCTGCTTGAGCACGCGGCGGATCTCGGAAATATGGCTGGACAGGCGATCCAGTTCCTCGTCCACGTCCAGCTTCTGCAGCCACAGCACCAGTTCCTGCTCGGCGCGCCCCGGGTCCACCGGATGCGGCAGATCGGCCAGGCGTGCGGCGAGCTTGGCGCGCTGACCTTCGCGAATGACCGGGATCAGCGTGCGTACTTCGGCGGCGATGCGTTCGATGGCATCCACCCGCTCGCTGATCGCCTCGGCCAGCTTGCCGCCTTCACGCTCGCGCGCGGCGACGAAACTGTCCACTACCTCATCGAGCAATGCCAGGGCCTGCGCCTGCAACGCCGGTGCGTCCACGTCCTGCACCTGCAGCACGCCGGGTAGCTGCAACAGATCGGTAAAGCCGACCTGCAGCTTGGGGAACATACCGTCAAGGCGCGTGGCCAGTGCGCCCAGTTCCTGCAGCAGCGATTCGTTCACAGCCAGGGTCTGCGCGTTGTCGGGCGCGCGCAGGCGCAGCGCCAGATCCAGCTTGCCGCGGCTGTTTTTTGCCGCCACGCGTTCGCGCAGCATCGGCTCCAGCGCACGCAGTTCTTCGGGCAGGCGCACGCCTATTTCCAGAAACCGGTGGTTGACCGAGCGCAGCTCGCAACCGAGCGTGCCCCAGGGCGTGATGCGTTCGCCGCCAGCAAACGCGGTCATGCTTCGAATCATCGTCAGTCCCGTGCCTTCAAAGCGCGAATGGTACCCTAGCCGCCCGCGCTGGCTGACCGCCTCGCCACGCGCTGACCCAGACCCACCTCCCGACTTCCGGACTCATCGCATGACCTTTTCCCGTCCCAGCGGCCGCACGGCCGACCAGCTGCGCCCGGTGCGCATCGAACGCGCTTTCACCCGTCACGCCGAAGGCTCGGTGCTGGTCAGCTTCGGCGACACGCGCGTGCTGTGCACCGCCAGCGTGGAAAACCGCGTGCCGGGGTTCCTCCGCGGCAAGGGCGAAGGCTGGGTGACCGCCGAATACGGCATGCTACCGCGCTCCACCCACACCCGTTCCGACCGCGAAGCCGCGCGTGGCAAGCAAGGCGGGCGCACGCTGGAAATCCAGCGCCTGATCGGCCGCGCACTGCGCGCCTGTGTGGACCGCAATGCCCTGGGCGAGCGCACCATCACCCTGGACTGCGACGTGCTGCAGGCCGATGGCGGCACCCGCACCGCTGCGATCACCGGCGCCTACGTGGCGCTGGCCGATGCGGTGAACCTGCTGCTCAAGCGCGGCGACATCAAGAAGCATCCACTGATCGGCGCCGTGGCCGCGGTGTCGGTGGGCATCTATCGCGGCGAGCCGGTACTGGATCTGGATTACCCCGAAGACAGCGACTGCGACACCGACATGAATGTGGTGATGAATGACGGTGGCGGTTTCATCGAGCTGCAGGGCACTGCCGAAGGCCACGCGTTCCGCCGCGACGAACTCAACGCGCTGCTCGCCCTGGCCGAAAAGGGCATGGGCGAATTGTTCGCCCTGCAACGCGCTGCGCTGGCCGGATGAGCCGTCGCATTGCCCTGACCACCTTGCTGGTCGCCGATTACGATGCGGCGATTGCCTGGTACACCGGCGCGCTGGGTTTCCACGTGCTGGAAGATCGCGCACTTGGCGACGGCAAACGCTGGGTGGTGATCGGCCCGGGCAGCGCGCAGGACGCCGGCTTGCTGCTTGCGCAGCCGGCCGACGCCGCGCAGCAGGCACGTATCGGCGACCAGACCGGTGGGCGGGTGGATCATTTTCTCTACACCGACGACTTCTGGCGCGACCACAAGGCCATGCAGGCGTTCGGCGTGGAATTTCTAGAAACCCCGCGTGAGGAGCTGTACGGCACGGTCGCTGTATTCCGCGACCTGTACGGCACCAAGTGGGATCTGCTGGAGCCCAAGCAATGAAACAATTGGTCCTGGCCAGCGGCAACGCCGGCAAGCTGGAAGAACTGCGTGCCATGCTCGCAGACCTGCCGCTGCGCATCGTGGCGCAGGGCGAACTGGGTGTCGAAGACGTGCCGGAAACCGGCCTGACCTTCGTCGAGAACGCCTTGATCAAGGCGCGTCATGCCAGCGCGGTCACCGGCCTGCCGGCACTGGCCGACGACTCCGGCCTGATCGTCGATGCCCTCGGCGGCGCGCCCGGCTTGTACAGCGCGCGCTATGCCGGCAGCCCGACCAATGCGCAGGCCAACAACGCCAAGTTGCTCGAGGCCATGCGCGCCGTGCCGGCAGAGCGCCGCGGCGCGCGGTTTTATGCGGTGATCGTGCTGCTGCGTCACCCGGAAGATCCGCAACCGCTGATCGCCGAAGGCAGCTGGGAAGGGGTGATCACCACCGAACCGCGCGGCGATGGTGGCTTCGGCTACAACCCGGTGTTTCTGGACCCGGTGTACGGCCTGACCGCTGCGGAAATGGAGACTGCGTTGAAGAACCGGCTGAGTCACCGTGCGGTGGCGTTGGCCACGTTGCAGCACAAGCTGCACGCCCTGTCGCTGTGAACGATGGCCTGATGCAGTGTCCGACCTGATTCCACCGCCGCTGTCGCTGTACGTGCACCTGCCGTGGTGCGTGCGCAAATGCCCGTACTGCGATTTCAACTCGCACGCGGCCAAGGGTGTGCTGCCGTTCGAGGAGTACGTGGATGCGCTGATCCGCGATCTGGACAACGATTTGCCGCTGGTGTGGGGCCGCGTGGTGCATTCGGTGTTCTTCGGCGGTGGCACGCCGAGCTTGTTTCCGCCCCAAGCCATCGACAGATTTCTGCAAGCGGCGGCTGCGCGGCTGCGCTTCGCACCGAATCTCGAGATCACCCTGGAAACCAATCCAGGCACCGCCGAGCATGGCCGCTTCGATGGTTATCTCGCGGCCGGCGTAAATCGCCTGAGCTTCGGGGTGCAGACCTTCGACGATGTGGCGCTGCAGCGGCTCGGTCGCATCCACGACAGTGCCGAGGCCGAGCGTGCGATCAAGCTGGCGCAGGATGCCGGCTACGACAATTTCAATATCGACCTGATGTACGCGCTGCCCGAGCAAACCCTGGCACAGGCCGAGCGCGATCTCGAGCGTGCCTTTGCGCTGCAGCCCACGCACATGTCGCATTACCAGCTCACGCTGGAGCCGAACACGGTGTTCTTCGCGCGGCCGCCCAAGGGCATTCCCGATGACGACGCGGCCTGGGACATCCAGGAACATTGCCAACGTCTGCTTGCGGACGCCGGCTACGCGCAGTACGAAGTGAGCGCCTACGCCAAGCCCGGGCGGCAATGCGCGCACAACCTCAATTACTGGCGCTTTGGCGATTATCTGGGCATTGGCGCCGGTGCGCACGGCAAGATCAGTTCCGGCGCCGAGCAGCACGTACTGCGCCGCTGGAAGCACAAACATCCGCAGAGTTATCTGGCCAGCGCCGGCAATGCGGCATCGATCGGCGGCGATGAAGTCGTGCCGCGCGCGCGGTTGCCGTTCGAATACATGCTCAATGTATTGCGCCTGCACGAAGGCTTCCGGCTGAGCGATTTCGAAGCCTCCACCGGTCTGGAGGCGTCAGAGATCGCAGCGCCGTTGGCGCCCGCGGTCGCGCAGGGTTGGATGACCGAGCAGGACGGACGCGTGATACCGACCGAACTGGGCCGCCGCTTCACCAACGACGTGGTCGAGTTATTCCTGACCTGACGCTGGTCAGCAAACCCTCGCGAGCGCCCGTCATCCGCGCGTGACCGGCACGGCAGGTCTGGAGTGTTCGAGTGGTCCATCGTACCGAGCAACGGCCGCGCCTGGCCGCTCCAATGTCGCGCGGCGACAGGGAAAACATGCTACATAGCTCACGCTTCGAACCGAGCACACCTCCCCGGATGTCCACGCCTGCCTCTTCCCTGCAGCACACACTCAGCGGCCCGATTGCCGATGCGCCGGTGTCCGCGCGCGGCCGGCATCTGCTCGCGGCACTGCACGCGCACTGCGTGCAGGCGCTTAGCGGGCCGCTGCGGCTGACCATCGTCGAGCTGGAACGCGAGTTGCTGCATCAGGCCGAACATGCGCGCAACAGCCAGATCCAGGCCGAAACCTACGCGCAGACGCGTGGCCTGCGCGATCATATCGATCGGTTTCCGCAAGCCTTTCTGCAGCAGCTGGCGCAGGATCTGGCCAACCTGCGCGAGCGCCCGTCGCTGACACCGCTGGCCGATGCGCCGGCGCATCCGCAGATGCTCACGCTGGTGGAAGACACCGATATCGACCGCGACATCGTGCTCAGCGAGATCGCGCGCCGCGAAACCTCGCGCCGTGCCGATGCGCTGCAATTGCTGGCGCAACGGTTGGCGGTGATCGGCGTGGTTGCCGAATTCGAACTCGAAGAAGTTCCGCTCGGTCCGTACGCGCTGTGCCGCCTGCTGCGCCAATGCGGCGAAACGCTGGGGCTGAGCCTGGATGGGCAACTCACGCTGTACCGCGTGTTCGAGCGTCAGCTGATCGAGCGCCTGAACGATCTGTATGAGCGTGTCAACAGCGTCCTCGCACAGGAAGGCATCCTGCCGGGGCTGATCTATCACCCGTATCTGGTCAAGCCCACGCAGGTGCAGACGCGGCGTGCGCTGCCTGCATCGGCCACTGGATCGCAGGATGCTGCACCCACCAGCGCGCGCGCGATGCCGCCGCGTGGCGGGCAACCGGCGACCGGCTGGAGCGGGCAGTCCGCACCGACACCGTGGCAGAGCGCCTTGCTGGATCCGTCCGATTCTCCGATGACACTGGCTGCGGCTACATACGGTGAGCAGGCAACACCTGCATTGAGCGATGCAATGCAGGCGCTTGGCGGCCTGATGTCTTCGGCACGTCAGTCGCAGGCGGCCGGCAACACAGGTCCATCCGCGCCTCACAGTTTATCGAATCACAGCGCTGCCAATCACGGCACAGCGCCCGCAACAGGCTCGCAGGCAACAGCTGAAAGAGCATTTCCCCAGCTGGCTTCCACGGCAGTGCCCAAAGCCGCGCTCAGCGACGCGCTGGCCAGCCTGCAAGGCGCGTTAGCCGCGCAATCGACTGCAGCGGCCGGCATCGATGCGGTGCAGCGGCAGGTGCTGGAGTTGCTGCGCGCCCAGCACGGCCCGGACGCGGCGCTATCGTCGCAGGACACCGACACCTTCGACCTGCTCGGCCTGCTCTACGCGCAGATGCAACGCGAAGTGCGCGAGCAGACCCCGGCGCAGACCTTGCTTGCCAAGTTGCAGGTACCGGTGGTGCGCGCGGCATTGGCCGACACGCATTTTTTCGTGCGCGATCAGCATCCGGTGCGCGAATTGCTCAACACCGTGGCCGAGTCCGGTGCGGTGTGGCTGGGCGAGGACGATGTCGACCCGCAGTTGCTGCACAAGCTGGGCAATGCGGTCGACAAGATCGTCAACGACTATCAAGGCGACGAAAGCGTCTTCGCTGCGGCCAACGACGAGATCCAGACGCATCTACGCGCACTGGCGCGCAAGGCCGAGGTCGCCGAGCGGCGCCACGTGGATGCCGCACGCGGCAAGGAACGGCTGGAATCGGCCAAGCAGCAGGCCGCCGATCGCATCGAGGATCTGTGCGAGCAGAGCGCGCCACCGCGTTTCGTGCAATCGCTGCTGCGCCAGGCGTGGTCGGACGTGCTCACGCTCACGCTGCTGCGGCAAGGCGAGCAATCGCCCGAATGGGATGAGCGCCAGGCGCTGACGGCGCGTATCGCTGAGGTCACCTGTCTGAGCAAGGGTCAGCCCACCGACACTGCGCTCGGTGGCGATGTCCAAACCGCACTGCTACAAATCGGCTATCACCAGGACGAAGCAGCGGCGATCGCACGGCGCCTGTCCACGCCCGGTGGCGAAGACGAGATGACCTCGCGCACCGAACTCACCGCCAAACTCAGGGCGCGCACGCGGCTGGGCGACCAGGGCGACAACGCCCCGCGCAAGGACATCGCCACACCGCGCTCGCCGGCCGAAGAGGCGTGCTACACGCAGTTGCGCAGCCTGCCATTCGGTACCTGGTTCGAATTCGTGGTCAACCAGCAGGGCGACCTGCGTCGGCAACGGCTGTCCTGGTACAGCCCGATGACCGACAACGCGTTGTTCGTCAATCAGCGTGGGCAAAAGATCGGCGAGCAGTCGCTGGATGGTCTGGCGCGGCTGATGGCCGGCGGCCAGGCGCGCCTGCTGATCGAAGAAAAATCGCGTCTGATCGACCGCGCCTGGCATGCCACCGTGCGCACGTTACGTCACCTTGCCGGCCAGTCGCCTGCTGCAGAGGTCGCCCCATGATCCAGGACACCCGTCGCGCACCGCGCCGTCAACCGACCGATCTGGTGCCGGTCACCGACATGCTCAGCGAGGCGCAGATCGGCCGGGTCGGTAACGTGTCGGAAACCGGCATGCTGTTGCTGGCTTCGGTTCCGCTGCATGACGACGCCTTGTATCAATTGCGCTTCACCCTGCCCGAGCGCGTGGGCCGCGCCACCGAGATCGATGTCGGCGTGCATCTGCTGTGGTCCGAAGCCGCGCACGCCCCCGGACAGGCCTGGGCCGGTTTCCGCTTTCTGACCATGTCGGAGCCACATCGGCGACGTCTGCGCGCCTGGATCGCCGAAGAACACATGGCCGGCTGAAGGCACAGCGCCGCTGCCAGGATTGCGGCAAAATTGCGCATTGCCTTTGCATTGCCGATCGAGCCCCGCATGACCCAGCCGTCCTTGAGCCACCTGTATTCCGACCACCTGCGCACGCTGACCGCACGCGCCGATCAGGCGCTGCAACGCGGCGGCTTCGATCATCTGGTCGTGCCCAGCGGCAGCCTGCATTACCAGGTGTTCGACGACCGCGATTACCCATACGCGGTCAACCCGCAGTTCAAGGCCTGGGTGCCGCTGACGCGGGTGCCCAACAGCTGGCTGATCTACACCCCGGGCAGGCGCCCGACGGTGATCTTCTACCAGCCGTTCGACTACTGGCATGTGGTGCCCGACGCCCCCAGCGGCTGGTGGGTGGAGCACTGCGACATCCACATCATTCGCACCCCGGACGAAGCATTGACGCTGCTGCCCAAACAGCCCGAGCGCTGCGCGATTCTCGGCGAAGCGCAGAGTGCGCTCGGCGCCTATGTGCCGAACAATCCGCAGCCGGTGATCGATTACCTGGACTACCAGCGCGCCTTCAAGACCCCATACGAACTCGCACTGCTGCGCATTGCCCAGCAGCTGGCAGTGCGCGGCCATCGCGCCGCCGAAGCGGCATTCCGTGCAGGCCAGAGCGAGTTCGGCATCCACATGGCGTATTGCGCAGCCGTAGGCCAGGACGCCAACGAACTGCCGTACGGCAACATCATCGCGCTCAACGAACACGGCGCAGTGCTGCACTACACCGAACTCGGCCAGCAGCCGCCGCAACCGCTACGCAGCTTTTTGATCGATGCCGGCGCTTCGGCCTACGGCTACGCCAGCGACATCACCCGCACCTATGCCGCCGACCCGGGCAGCGAATTCCAGGCACTCATTGATGCAGTCGACGCCGCACAGATCCGCATGGGCCAGAACGTGCGCGCGGGCGTGGATTACAAGCAGCTGCATGTGGAGGCGCATCTGGCGTTGATGGGCATCCTCAAGGACTTCGGCATTCTCACCGTGTCGCCGGAGGCTGCGCTCGCCACCGGTGTCAGCGCCGCGTTCTTCCCGCACGGGCTGGGCCATCTGATCGGCTTGCAGGTGCATGATGTCGCCGGCTTCGCAGCCAGCGACCGCGGCGGCCGCATCGAGCGCCCCGCCGGTCACCCGTATCTACGCCTGACCCGCGTGCTCGAACCGGGCATGGTGGTCACCATCGAGCCGGGCGTGTACTTCATCGACATGCTGCTGGACGAAGTGAAGAAGAACGGCCACGCCGCCAGCATCGACTGGGCGCGCGTGGCACAGTTCAAACCCTACGGCGGCATCCGCATCGAAGACGAATTGGTCTGCACCGATGACGATCCGGAGAACCTTACCCGCCCGGCATTTGCCGCAGCGGCCTGATGATTTAACGGGAAAGCAACGTCATCGCACTGCTAACGACCAAGGACTCGATCAATCATGGATTGTCTTGGCACGCCCAAATACCTCTCACTTTGTAGTTGCCAGTTTGATCAGCACTGAGAGGCCCCCACGTAATAAGCTTTACAGATTGAGTAGAACTGTACATGCCTTTGCATTTGCGCCAAGCCGTCCCCCACTGGTCATTGAATGTCCCCTTCTCGGTTGGTCTTGTTGAATATGATGTAAGCGGAAATGCTTCACCAATCTGGGATCCAAAAACGGGAGCAATAGCCAGACACGTGGTCAATACAAGTGCAGTAACACACAAGCCACGGCGCGATGCCAGGAGCTGCATAAAAGTAGATTTCATAGGAACTTTTTCCAAGAAGTCAGACAAAGAGCGGTGGAGCACAAACAGGAGAAGCCACGTTGCTGCAAGAACGCAGACGGCAGATAACGTGGCTTACGATAACCCAAGGCTTGCACACCGCCACCTGGAACACTTCGCTTCCTGCATTACAAGATCGCGCAAGTGACCCCCGATCACCGCCTTCATGCAATACGCCAAGAAACAGCACAGACTTCCACGGCGCCAACGGCATCAGCGCTGGTGCACCCTAGAAAATCCAAGCGCAGTCACGCTGACAGTCAGGTGCGGCAGGTAGACCAATACCTGACTGATGTCGGCTGTAATTTTGCGAGTTTGATGGTGTAGACACCGCCTGCCCATGCAGCACGTCGCTCCACCGCCCTCGTTCTGTGTGGAGGACACTCTTACTGCCGCAACGTCCCCACCATCTCCGCTTCGATCTCGTCGGCACTGCGCGCCAATGCGTCGGTCAACACGCAATGGCCCTCTGCGGTGATCAGCACGTTGTCTTCGGTGCGGATGCCGATGCCGCGCCACCTGGCCTCCACCGTGGTGTCGTCGGCGCTGATGTACAGCCCCGGTTCGATGGTGAATACCATGCCCGGTTCGAGCAGGCGCGAGTCGCCCGCCAGCCGGTAGTCGCCCACATCGTGCACATCCAGGCCCAGCCAGTGACCGGTCTTGTGCCGATAAAAGCGCTTGTAATGGCCGTCGGCGATGTTGCGCTCCAGCGTGCCCTTGAGCAGCCCCAGGCGCAGCAATCCTTCGGTCAAGGTTTCCACTGCGGCCAGATGCCCGGCTTCGTACGCTACGCCGGGGCGCGCCTGCGCGAGTGCGGCAGCCTGCGCCGCACCGACCAGATCGTGCAGCGCGCGCTGTGCCGGCGTGAAGCGGCCATTGACCGGGAAGGTGCGGGTGATATCGGCCGCATAGCCGCGATATTCGGCGCCGGCATCGATCAGCACCAGCTCGCCGTCGCGGCTGCGCGCGTTGTTGGCGCGGTAGTGCAGCACACAGGCATTGCTGCCGGTGCCGACGATACTGCCGTATGCCGGCCATGCATCGGCGGCGCGGAATTCGCGCTCGACCTCGGCCTGAAATTCGTACTCATGCACGCCCGGCCGTGCCAATCGCATCGCGGCGCGATGCGCACTTACGCTGATGTCGGCGGCGTGCTGCATCAACGCGATTTCATCGCGCGATTTGAACAGCCGCTGCTCGTGCAGCAGATGCCCCAATTCCAGGAATTCGTGCGGCGGTTGCGCGCCGTGGCGCACCTGCTCGCGCACGCGCTTGAGCCAGCCGATCAACTTGAGATCGAAATCGACATCGCGCCCGAAATGGTAGTAGACGCGGCTACGGCCTTCCAGCAACCCCGGCAGGATCTCGTCGACATCGTCGATGGGATACGCATCGTCCATGCCGTAATGCGCCACCGCGCCTTCCTGACCTTCGCGCGGGCCATCCCAGGCTTCGCGCTCGGCATTGCGCTCGCGGCAGAACAGGATCGCCTCGCCATGCTTGCGCCCGGGCACCAGCACCAGCACCGCTTCCGGCTCCGGAAAGCCGCTCAGGTACCAGAAATCCGAGTCCTGCCGGTACGGGTAATGGGTGTCGTGGCTGCGTACCCGCTCGGGTGCGGCCGGCAGGATCAGAATCGCCTGCTCGCCGGCCATCTGCATCAACTGCTTGCGCCGGCGCGCGTATTCGGCCGCGCCGATCCCGGTGAGCTTTTTCATGTCGGTTGTGCGATCAGTTCAAACGTTGGCGGAAACGCGGCCCCATCACGCAGTCGCCATGCAGCAACAGCACCGCCACGCGCACAAACTCTTCGATCTCGGCCAGCGCGGTGTCGTCTTCGTCGGCGGCATCGAAATCGTCGCTGGAGGCCTGCGCCAGCCGCGCCAGATCCTGCAGGGCTTCTTCGCCTTCTTCGGTCAATGCCGGGCGCTGCTTTGCAGCCAGGCCGAACCCGCCCAGGAAGGCACGGCACCAGTCGAACAAGGCATCGGTACGCGCCGCCAGCGGTGCGCCGTCGTCGATCAGCAAGAGTTCGAAGGCGAAATCGCGGTCTTCCAGTTGCGCGACCGTGGCCTGCCGCATCTGGTCCAGCGCGCCGCCCTGCTTGGGTGGAACCTGCGCCACGTCGGCCAGCACGTGCCCCAGCCAGTCGCCGCTGTCGGCGCCACCGCCGGAGAGCCATCCGCACAGCCCACCATGCAACTCCGCCGCCGAGGACGCCAGCGCCAACTGACGACTTTCGTTTTGCACAGCGGTTACGTCAGGCAGATCCATCAGGTCATCCAGGCTAAGAACAGAAGGGGCCGGCACACGGGCCGGCGATCAGACTGCCCAGTGTATCAAGGCACCCCGCGTCGGCCGCTACTGCCGCGTTCCATGGCGCGTTCCACGCGCACGACGCCGGCCTGGCTGGACGCGGCGCCAGCCCTTGTCGGGACTGGCCTGACGACAGGTGCAGGGGCCGTAATCGCGCGCTTGACCGCCGCGCGCACGCGCCCCTATCGTGAGCACATGGACAACGCTGCCGCCCTCGCCCAACTCCGCGCACTTACCGCCCGCGTGGAGGCGTTGGTCGAGCGCACCCAACGGTTGACCGACGAGAACCGCAGCCTGCGTCATCAGCAGGAGCAGTTGATCGGCGAGCGTGCGCAGTTGTTGACCAAGAACGAACAGGCGCGCTCGCGCGTGGAAGCGATGATCGTGCGCTTGAAGTCTCTGGAGCAACACACGTGAGCAACAACGAGCCGGTCAGCGTGCGTATTCTGGATCGTGAATACACGGTTGGCGTCACCGCAGACGAACGCGAGGGTCTCACTGCTGCGGCACGCCTGCTGGATCTGCGCATGCGCGAGATCCGTGGCAGCAATCGCATGGCGGCGGTGGATCGCGTTGCAGTGCTGGCCGCGCTCAATCTGGCGCACGAACTGCAGCAACTGCGCGAACAGCAAGCGCTCTACGAGCGTGAGTTGGCGAACACACTGGACAACTTGAATCGTCGTCTCGACAGCGTGGCCGACACACCGCGTTGAGTGCAATTCGCACTGTCGTCGCAAATATGAATTTTCAATCGTGCCGGCCGACGAATGGGCTAGCCATCGCGCAGCAGAGGTCTATACTTCACCTGCGTTCTCTGCTGTAAACGACAGCGTGCAAAACATTCGCCTTGTCCCTTAATTACGACCACGGGGGCGCGACGAAGCCGGGAGTGCAAGTCCGCCTTGTAGCGGGAAGCCCGATGGCCTCACAGCGTCCCCACTTGAACCCCGGGTTCAAGGTCGTTTCGCCCGCATCGTTCATGGCGGAGAATGCAAATCTGAAACGGCGCCTTCGGGCGTCGTTTCTTTTTGTGCGTCTGAAACAATGCGTCATCCCTTCCGCCATGAGACACCCATGACCGACGACCGAGACGCATTGCGCCAGCAGTTGCGTGCGCTGCGCCGCAGCCTGCCGGCGACACAACGATTGGCTGCCGCCGATGCGCTGGCCGAACGCCTGCTGGCGCTGCCGTTCGCGCCGCAGACCGGTGCCGTGGCCGGGTATTGGGCGATGGATGGCGAAATTGCGCTGCACCGGTGGCAACTGAGCCTGCCGGCCGGCGTGCGCTATTGCCTGCCGGTACTGGACGGCCGCGTGCTGCGCTTCGCGCCGTGGCGGCCGGGCCAGGGGCTGGTCAGCAACCGCTACGGCATTCCCGAGCCGGACGTGGAGCGCGCCGAGCTGCTTGCACCCGAGGAAATGGCATTGGTGATCACGCCGCTGACCGGCTTCGATGCGCAGTGCCGGCGGCTAGGCATGGGAGGCGGCTGGTATGATCGCAGCTTCGCGTTCCGGCATCGCCAGGCGCCGCCGCCCTGGCTGGTCGGCGTCGGCTTCGCTGCACAACAGGTTCCCGCCTTGCCCGCCGAATCGTGGGACGTGGCGGTGGATGCTGTCTGCACCGAACGCGCCACCTTCCTGAAAAACGACACCGTGTCCGTATGACTGCCCGCAAGCGCTATTGGTTGATGAAGTCCGAGCCGGACACGTTTTCCATCGATGATCTGGAGCGTGTCGGCACCGAGCCGTGGAACGGCGTGCGCAATTACCAGGCGCGCAATTTCATGCGCGACGGCATGCATGTGGGCGATGGGGTGTTTTTCTACCACTCCAACTGCAAGGTGCCGGGCATTGTTGGCATCGCCAAGGTCGCCAGCGCGGCGTACCCGGACGACACCCAGTTCGACCCCAAGTCCGATTACCACGACCCCAAGGCCAGCCGCGAAGACCCGCGCTGGATGCTGGTGGACGTGTCCTTCGAGCGCAAACTCAAACGCACGATTGCGCTGGACGAAATCAAGCAGCAAGCCGATGCGCTGGGCGAAGGCTTCCCCTTGATCGCCCGCGGCAACCGCCTGTCGATCCTGCCGGTGACTGCCGCGCAGTGGAAGCTGCTGCTGGCGATGGAGTAGCCGGGAGTAGAGATTCGGGATTTGAGATTTGCAAATCCCGGCTCAGCCCAGCCGCTCTCGCGATTCCCCAATCCCGATTCCCCAATCCCGAGCTCTTACCCATGTCCGAAGCAAAACGCCTGGCTGCCGAAAAAGCGATCGATTACGTGGAAGACGGCATGATCGTCGGCGTGGGCACCGGCTCGACGGTGGCCTACTTCATCGACGCCTTGGGCCGCATCAGCCATCGCATCAAGGGTGCGGTGTCCAGCTCCGAGCAGAGCAGCGCGCAGCTCAAGCGCCACGGTATCGAGGTGCTGGATCTCAATCACACCGGCAACCTGTCGCTGTATGTGGACGGCGCCGACGAGTGCGACCCGAACCGCTGCCTGATCAAGGGCGGCGGCGCGGCGTTGACGCGCGAGAAGATCATCGCCGAGGCCAGCGAGCGCTTCATCTGCATCATCGACCCGAGCAAGCAGGTGCCGGTGCTGGGCACCTTCCCGTTGCCGGTGGAAGTGATTCCGATGGCGCGCAGTTTGGTGGCCCGTCAGATCCTGGCGCTCACCGGTGGCCAGCCGGTGTGGCGCGATAACGTGATCACCGACAACGGCAATGTGGTGCTGGACGTGCACAACCTGCAGATCACCGACCCGGTGGCACTGGAGCGCAGTTTGAACCAAATTCCCGGCGTGGTCTGCGTGGGCCTGTTCGCGCGTCGCCCGGCCGATGTGGTGATCGTCGGTGGCGAACCGCCGCGCGTGATCTGAACGATGACGCGCGTGCGTTGGAACGCGCGTTTCCGGCCTGCGTTGCGACGCGGCTGCGGGCCGGCCACCTACTGCACGCAATGACCGGCCCAACCCACCACGCCGGCTTGACGCACGCGGCCGCTTGGCAGAAGGTGCGCCATCCCCCGCCACGCTGGTACGCCGCATGCGCCATTTTCGCTTTCTCGCCCTCGCCTGCCTGATCCTGCTCAGCGGCTGCGCCAGCGCCGGTAGCGCGTGGGTGGAACTGGCCGGCACGCGTTACCAGGTGGAACTGGCGCAGAACGATGCCGACCGCGCCAAGGGGCTGATGTTCCGCGATGCCATGGCCGACAATCACGGCATGCTGTTCATCCACGACCGCCAGGAGCCGCTGGCGTACTGGATGAAGAACACCAAGATCGCGCTGGATATCCTGTATTTCGACGATGCGCGCCGGCTGGTGTCGCAGCAGCGCGACGTACCGCCGTGTTCGGCCGGCGATGCCTGCCCGCCCTACCCCAGCAAGCAGCCCGCCCGTTACGTGCTGGAGCTCAATGCCGGCCAGGCCGCCAAGCTCAATTTACAGGACGGCGCCACGCTGAACTTCAGCCCGGACATCCCGAAGCTCAAGTAAATCTCACACCACAGGCCATTCCTGTCAGGAAGTACCGGACTTGAACCACGCGCCGCTTGCCGACACTCTTGGCAGCATGGTCGACATGCTCCCACTTCCCCATTGGACCGCGCTCGCCAGCCTGGACGACGAAGCGGTGCCGTTGATGTCCACCGCGCTGCTGATCGCACGCGACGAGTATCCGCAGCTGGATGCCGAGCTGTACGACACGCTGGTGCAGAGCCACGTGGAGCATCTGCGCCGTGAGGTGGAGGCGATCGATCTGTGGCCGTTGAAGATGGCGGCGGTCAATCGCTATCTGTTCGACGAGCTAGGGTACTCGGGCAATCACGACGAGTATTACGACCCGCGCAACAGCTACCTCAATCAGGTCTTCGAGCGCCGGTTGGGCAACCCGATCTCGCTGGCGATGGTGCAGATCGAGGTCGCGCGCCGGCTGGGCATTCCGCTGGCGGGGGTGTCGTTTCCCGGGCATTTTCTGGTGCGTTTGCCGGTGGACGATGGCGTGCTGGTGATGGACCCGTTCAACGGCGGCCGCCCGCTGGGTGTGGACGAGTTGCGCGAGCGTGCGCGTCCGCATCTGGGTGGCGAGGTTCCCGACGACCGCGCCCTGGCGCAGATTCTCGACCCGGCGCCGCACCGCGCGATCCTGATCCGCATCCTGCGCAATCTGCACGGCGTCTACGCCGATGCCGAGCACTGGGACCGCGCCGCGCGCAGCGCCGACCGCATCCTGAAGCTGGTGCCGGACCAGCCCGAAGCGCTGCGCGACCGCGGCATGGCCTATCTGCATCTGGGCCACCGCAACGGCGCCCGCCACGATCTGTCGCGCTATCTGGTGCTCAATCCCGGCGCGCAGGATGCGGGCAATCTGCATGAGCATCTGGTCGAGCTGAACGGTCAGCGCGCGCACGCGCACTGAAATCACCACCAGCTGTGCGTTCGTCGGCGTCACGCGAGCGGGCGCAGGCGAGGTTCTGGCGACAAAAACGCAGTCACTCAACTGCGCTGCAAGTGCCTCAGTCGATCTCGATCATCTCGAAGTCGTCCTTGGTCACGCCGCAATCGGGGCAGGTCCAGGTCTCCGGGACGTCTTGCCAGCTGGTGCCCGGGGCAATGCCTTCTTCGGGGATGCCGTCGGCCTCGTGGTAGAGAAACCCGCAGACGACGCACATCCAGGTGCGGTAGGTGGTCGTGGATGTCTCGCTCATCGGATAATCGCGGTCACGCAACGGTGGGACTGCATTGTCCCATCCCACCCACCGCTTCCGGAAGCGCTGCCATGCCCGACCTGCACAACGCCCGCGGCGTCTACCTGATCACTCCAGACGAGCCCGACACTGCGCGCCTGCTCGCGCGTACGCGACCGCTGCTGCCTGTCGTCACCTGGCTGCAGTACCGCAACAAGCAGGCCACCGCGCCGCTACGATTGGAACAGGCCAGCGCGCTGCGCGAGGCCTGCGCTGCGCACGGTGTGCCGTTGATCATCAACGACGATGCGCAACTGGCGTTGCAGGTGGGCGCGCAGGGCGTGCACCTGGGCGAAGACGATGGCGAGGTGGCGGCGGCACGCGCGCTGTTGGGCGCGCAGGCCATCATCGGGGTGTCGTGCTACGACGAGATCGCGCGTGCGCAGGCGGCGGTGGCGGCCGGTGCGAGCTATGTGGCCTTCGGTGCGTTCTTCCCGACCACGACCAAGGTGACGACACGTCGCGCCTCGCCTGCGCTGTTGCAGCAGGCCGCTGCGCTGGGAGTGCCACGCGTGGCGATCGGCGGCATCGCGGCTGCGCAGGTGCCGGAGTTGGTAGCAGCGGGTGCCGAGTTGATTGCGGTGGTCAGTGGCGTATACGCCGCGCCGGATCCGGTCGCAGCAGTGCAGGCATATCGGGCCGGGTTTGCGCAGTAGCGCTGCTGGCAGACGACAGAGTTGCCGGCGACACGTGCTGTCCAAGACGCAAGACCATCAGGATTTCGAGTCGTAGCGATGTTTGATGCAGTCGGAAGCTCAGGTCAAAAGCTTGGTTGGTCGAGGGCGCGGTGCCCTCACCGCTCGCGGGACACGCCGCAAGTACGTCCCTGTAGGCTCGGTGGCGGCATCCATGCCGCCACACGGTCCCGCAATCGGTAAGGACACCGCACCAGAGAGTTTGCAGACGGCTTNGTTGATGGCCTTGCGTTAGGAAGCTGATCGGACCAGGCGTCATCCAAACAACGCACGTCATGCACTGCTTGCACCATGCACACCGACATTCTCGACTGGTCCTTGCCCGCCTACCGTCGCGGGACCTTACGCGGCATGGATGCCGCGTAAGAGCCTACATGGACGTACTTGCGGCGTGTCCCGCGACGGTAGGCGGGCAAGGGCCCTGCAGCAAACCCGTATATCAGCCGCTCTACAAGTGATCTATCCGCATCGCCCACCCCACTCAAAACAACCGAGTGATCGAGTCGTCGCGTCGGATAGATGCAGGCAACAGCTCAGTGGACCGAGGGCGCGCTGCCCTCGCCGCACCAGAGCGTTGGCCGTGACCCGGTAAAAAGTCGCGCGGGTCGCGTGTCTTATTCAGACGATTGAAGCTGGTTAGAGCCCCATCACCCAAAAAAAACAGCGACGCGTGCCATCACGCGTCGCTGCTGGTTTTGACTCCGTCGCCCAACGCGATTAGAAGTCGTAGCTCAGCGTCACCCGGCCCGAGCGCGGGGCCTGATAGGCGACGACCTGATCCCATAGCGGGTTGGTGGTGTTGTCGGGCAGCTGCGAGAACGGGTAGATGTTGGTCGCGGTCTGCTCGTTGGTGATGTTGAACACGTCGAAGCGTAGTGCCAGCTTGCCGGCGGCGAATGCCGGCTTGTAGGTCACCCCCATGTCGAGCTGCGCGATCCAGCCCAGACGCCCCTGCGAACCCGGAGGCGATGCCACGCCGGTGCCGGTTTCCGGGTTGTAGCAGTAGTGGTACGGCCCGCCGGTGATCGCGCTGCCACCGTAGCCGGCCGGATCCGTGCCGGGGTAGTTGTCACCGTAGTAGTTGCCCAGGCAGTTATGCGGCGCACCCGAAATCAGGCTGAAGTTAGCCGACGCGCCCCATTGCGGATTGAACTGGTAGAAGCCGAACAACTTGAGCTGATGGCGGTGATCGTTGGATTGATCGCCGTTGAAGTGTTCCATCAGCGCCGCGTGGTCCCAGCTCTGCGTCGTGGAGACCGATGCCTGGCCCTGATAGCTGCCCAGTGCCCCGCCGGTGCGCCACAGGTCCGAACGTACCTGACCTTCGGTGGTGCCGTAGCTATGCGACCACACGTAGTTGACCTTGGCATACCACTGGCCGTCGAACGGGCGCTCCAGGTTGAACTCCACCGCCGAGTAATTACGCTTGAACTTCGGGAAGCCCGCAGCCTCGCGGCTTACCGCCACTTCATGGAACTGGCCATCGGTGCCGATCACGCCCCAGGTGTTGGTCTGGCCGGGATTGATCAGCGATGCACCAGCAACCTGCGAGAAGTCGATGGTTACGCCTTGCGCGGCGGCGGCAGCGATCAACGCAGTGTTGGAGACGTCGTAGTTCTGATCGTCGATACCCGCATTGAGGCGGCGATGCGTGCCGCGCACGCCCAGCACCCAGCCCGTATCCAGCTGCTTGGTGAAACCAAGGATGATCTCGTCCTGGTTCTCGCCTTCGATGTCCTTGACCACCGCGGTACGTACATCGGCGATGCGACCGAAGCGCGAGTTGGCCGACACTGCCGAACCCAGCTGCTGCGCCACGATCGGCGTGCCATCAGCATTGATGCCGCTGTAGGTGAAGTAGGTATCGGTGGTGGTGGCCGGGGTGAACAGGCTCACTGCCGACAGCGGCAGGCCGAGATAATAACGGCCGATGTTGCCGAACACCTTCAGGCTGGAATCGCCGTTGACGTCCCAGCTGAAGCCCAACCGTGGCGCCCAGGCATTGTCGACTTCGATATAAGGATCGCCAGACGGGGTGTAGTTGGTGAATTCGTCCTTGCGCAGGCCGATGCTCAACAGCAAATTATCGGTGACCTGCCACTTGTCTTCGATGTAGTAGGCGCGTTGCTTGGCCTCGTACGAATACAAGCTGGTGTTGATATTGCGCACCGCGTAATAGCCGCTCGATCCGTTGACCGGATCGACCAGGCCTGGGCTCGGCGCACCGATGCCGCCAGCTTCGTTGGCAGACTGGCTGACCAGTCCACCCGTCAGGAGGCCATTGGGATCGTTGGTCTGACCATAGGTCCACGCAAAGCCGGGGCCGGAGAGCACCGAGCCCACGTCAATCCCTTCGGACTTCTGGTTATCGATACCGAAGTTGAGCGTGTGGTGGCCGATACGCCATTCCAGATTCAGGCGCTGATTGTCTTTCTTGTATTCGCGGTCGGGCGAGCTGACCGAAGTGACCAGCTGACTGCCGATGCGCGGCGTACCGCCGGTGTAGGCCGGATTCTGCAATGCAGCGCTGTTGATGACCGGGCCACCAGCCGCGTTGTAGTTGAAAGGCGTCAGCTCGTCGGGCGTGCTCATCTTGCCGTACAGCGCGGTCACGGTGAGGTTGTCGTTGAGATAGCCGGTGTACTTGCCGGTGAACAGGGTCGGGCCGGTTTTCCAGGTGGATTCGTCGGTGAAATAACTGCCGCGCGTACGATCGACATAGTTGTAGCGGTAGATGGAGCCGTTGGTTTCGGCCTCGTCGCTGGCGCCGGTCACCTCGATCAGGTGGTTGTCGGTGATGTTCCAGTCCACCTTGGCGTACCAGCGCTTTTGCTTGTAGTCGTAGTCGGTGAGGCCACCGGTGCGGCCGTTGTCGGTGTCGCGATTGGTGCCGACGCGCACGCCGTCCGAATCCACCTGCTCGGCCGCCAGGAAGAAGAACAGCTTGTCCTGGATGATCGGCCCACCGACATAGGCGCTGTAGGTGGTCTGGTTGGCTTCGGCCTCGCTGGCCGGCTGGTACAGGCCGTTGGCTGCGCGGGCATACCGGTAGGCGGCATTGTTGACGGTGCTGGCCTGCGCATCCGGGCGCCAGTAGATATCGCGCTGGTTGGCCTTGAGGCCGTTCGGCTCCCAGATCACCGCGGTGCCGAACTTCCACTCGTTTGTACCGCGCTTGCCGATCTGGTTGATCACGCCGCCGTTGGCGCGGCCGTATTGCGCGCCGTAGCCGCCGGTGAAGATTTCCTGCTGGTCGATGGCGCCGTACGGAAGGGTCAGACCGCCAAGATTGTTGCTGATGGTGGTGGTGTTGAAGCCATTGAGGTAATAGGCGTTTTCGCTGGCGGCCGAGCCGCCGAAGCTGGGCAGCGAACCGCCGAGCGGGCCGTTATCGAAGCCACCGCTGTTGACCACCACGCCCGGCGCCAGCAAGGCGATGGCTTCTGCAGTGCGGCCCAGCGGCAGTTGCTGCAGCTGCTCGGCGGTGACCACGGTGCGCGTGTCCACGCTGCTGACGTCGATGGTGGTCAGGCCTGCGGCGGTGACGGTGACGCTATCCAGGGTCTGCATACCGCTCCCCGCAGCGGCGGCGAACGACACATCGGTGTTCGCGCCAACGGTGATCGCGACGTTTTCGCGGGTTTCCACCGCTGCGCCATCGCGCTTGACCGTGACCTTGTAGGTACCCAGCGGCAGATTGCCGGCGGTGTAACGGCCGCGCGCATCCACTGGCACCTCGCGGGTAAAACCGCTGTTGTTTTCCACCAGCACGCTGGTGCCGCTGCTCTGCCCCACGCTGCCGACGATGCTGCCGCTGGTGGACTGCGCGTGGACGCTCCCCATCGCCACGACCAGCGCCAACGCCAAGGCACGCTTCTGGATACTACGGTTCATGCTTTCTCCCCAAGTCTGGAACTGTCGGCAACGCGACACAAATGAACGGCGCCAATGGCTACCGGAATCACACTTTCTGAACATCCGGATCGAAGCGCCAATGACCACCCGCCATCAGCTCATGCCCCAAACCATCGATACCGTCCCGTTCGATCATAGGCAGCTGCGTTGCCCTACCCGCCTGCTCCGACGGGTAGGCAGGCACACGGTGGGTAGGCGGATAGGGGCCGCAAGCCTGACAATGGCGCGTGCGCTGCCCGTGGTCGGGCAGCGCCGCCCCATCGGCATCACTCAAGGATCTACGTGCATGAACCACTCCCGCTCCCACGCCCTGTTCGCCCAGGCGCAGACCCTGCTGCCCGGCGGCGTCAACTCCCCGGTGCGGGCGTTCAAGTCCGTGGGCGGCGAGCCGTTCTTCGTGGCGCGCGCCGATGGCCCGTATCTGTATGACGTGGACGACAACCGCTACATCGACTACGTGGGCTCGTGGGGGCCGATGATCGCCGGCCACAATCACCCGGCGGTGCGCGAGGCGGTGGAGCGTGCGATCCGCGATGGGCTGTCGTTCGGTGCGCCGTGTGCGGCCGAAGTGACCATGGCCGAGACGATCAATCGGCTGGTGCCCTCCTGCGAAATGGTCCGCATGGTCAATTCCGGCACCGAAGCCACGCTGTCGGCGGTGCGCCTGGCGCGCGGCGCCACCGGGCGCAATCGCATCGTCAAGTTCGAAGGCTGTTACCACGGCCATGGCGACTCGTTTCTGGTCAAGGCCGGCAGCGGCATGCTCACTCTGGGCGTGCCGACCTCGCCCGGCGTGCCTCCTGGCCTGAGCGAGCTGACCGCCACCCTCACCTTCAACGACTTCGAAGGCGCCACGGCGCTGTTCGACGACATCGGCGCCGATGTGGCGGCGGTGATCATCGAACCGGTGGTGGGCAACGCCAACTGCATTCCGCCGCAGGCCGGCTACCTGCAGCACCTGCGCACGCTGTGCACGCGGCACGGCGCGCTGCTGATCTTCGACGAAGTGATGACCGGGTTCCGCGTGGCGCTCGGTGGCGCGCAGGCGCATTACGGGGTGACCCCGGACCTGAGCACCTTCGGCAAGATCATTGGCGGCGGCATGCCGGTGGGCGCGTACGGCGGCCGGCGCGACTTGATGGAGCAGATCGCACCTTCCGGCCCGATCTACCAGGCCGGCACCTTGTCGGGCAATCCGGTGGCGATGGCGGCGGGCCTGGCGATGCTGGAGCTGGTGCAGGAGCCGGGCTTCCACGCGCGCCTGAGCGCGCAGACCAGCGCGCTGTGCGAGGGCCTGGAAGATGCCGCCCACGCGGCCGGCATCGCGGTCACCACTAACCAGGTCGGCAGCATGTTCGGGCTGTTCTTCACCGACGAAATCGTGGAGAGCTACGCGCAAGCCACCGCCTGCGATATCACCACTTTCAATCGCTTCTTCCACGCGATGCTGCAGCGGGGCGTGTATCTGGCGCCATCGGCGTACGAAGCCGGCTTCATGTCCAGCGCGCACGACGCTGCGGTGATCGAAGCCACGCTTGCAGCGGCACGCGAGGCATTTGCGGAAGTGGCGCGCTGAGGCGCATTCATGCGGGTCGCTGCGGGATTCGATTTGCGCAGTGACCACCGCAAACTTTGCTTTTGTCTTGTGGCTGTCATACCTTTCTGAAAGGTGTCCACGGACGGGCATGGGTGGGGACCCTCGAAGCAGCGGATGTGTCGTCGTCGCCGGTCACGGTGACGCCTGGTGCGTCGCCGCTGTTTCATCACGATCTGCAGTGCGTCGAGTCGGCGCGCTGCCGACGCTTGCCACGGCCGCCCTCGCCTCATGCTCAAGCCTGTTGCGTTGCTTACTCCGCGCCCGTCACCGTCGCGCGATTCCGTTCTTCCCGATTGGCTGCTTGCCAGCAAGCTGGAGCCGCCGCTGTCGCGCCCTGGTGCGGTGGTGCGTGGCGCGTTGCTGGCTGCGCTGGATCAGGCGCACGCCCGCCCGCTGACGCTGTTGCTGGCACCGCCAGGGTTTGGCAAGACCACCCTGCTGACGCAGTGGCATGCGCAGCTGTGCGGGCGCGATCACGCCGCTGTGGCGTGGCTGTCGCTGGATGAAGAAGACGCCCACGCCGCGCGCTTCCTCGGCCATCTGGCCTTGGCGCTGCAGAGCGCAGGGGCGGATCAGGCACTGTGCGCAGCGGTGCTGCATAACCGCGATCAGGACCCGCGCGAGGCGGTGACGGTGCTGATCCGCGCGCTGCGCGCCGCACCACGGCGCATCAGCGTGATTCTCGACGACTACGACCGGCTCGGCAGCGGCATCGTCGACGAGCTGGTGTTGCGCCTGGTCGAACACAGCGGCGGACGTCTGCACCTGTTGCTGGCCACCCGACGCATACCGGCGCTGCCATTGGCGCGCCTGGATCTGCAGGCGCTGCTCAGCCGCGTGGGCAGCGCACAACTGGCGCTGGACGAGCGCGAAGCGCAGGCATTACTGGGGCCGCAGGTACCCGCGCCGGTCGTGGAAGAATTGCTGCGTTACACCGAAGGCTGGCCGGTGGCGCTGCATCTGGCGCGGCTGTGGCTGGAAGGCGGCGCGCAACGTCAGCAGGAAGTGGCCGCGCGTTTCTCCGGGCGCAGCGCGCAGATCGCCGCGTACCTGGCCGAGCAGGTGGTCAACGATCTGGATGCCGACACGCGCGATCTGTTGTTGCGGACCAGTGTGCTGGAGCGCGTCAACGCCGCGCTGGCCGATGCGGTGCGCCAGCGCGATGACAGCGGCCGGCTGCTGGCGCGGCTGGAACATTTCCACGGCCTGCTGGTGCCCATGGATGGCGAACGCGAGTGGTTTCGCTATCACCCACTCTTTGCCGACTTTTTGCAGCAGCTGCTCGATCGCGAGCATCCCGGCCAGGCCATGCAACTGCATCAACGCGCCGCGCGCTGGTTCGGCGATCATCAGTATCTGGCCGAAGCGGTGCGGCACGCATCGCGCGGCGATTGCGGCGATCTGGCGGCCAGCTACATCGCGCGCGCCGGCACCTGGCAATTGTTGCTGACCCACGGCACGCATGCAGTGCGCGCGCTGCTGCGTCACTTCGAACACCGCACCATCCGCGACACCCCGGCGCTGAATCTCACGCAAGCGCATCTGCATGCGAAGCTTGGCGAATTCAGCCACGCGCGGTTGTTGCTGGAACGTTTCCGCGACTTTCCCGCTGCACTGCGTGAGCCCTTGCAGCGCGATTACACCGTGGTGGTGGCGGCACTGCGCGATCGCCTCGATGAGATCTGCGGTAACCCGCATGGCCTGACCCAGATCGCCGCACAAGCCTCCGCGCTGGACGAAGACGACCATCTCGGACGCGGCATGCTGCTGTGCATCTGTGCCACCACCGCCATTGCGCAAGGCGCCTTTGTACTAGCCGAACGCTATGCCTTGAACGCACGCGATGCGATGCAGCGTGGCGGCAGCGAACTGGGTGCGAGCCAGGCGCTGTTGTCGTTGGGCCAGAGTTTTTTCTATCGCGGTCGCCTCAGCGACGCCGAGGCCTGTTACCAACAGGCACTGAGCGGCTGCGCACGCACGCCGCAACTGGATCGCGTGCTGGAAGCAGCCGCCAACTGCCTGCTGGCGCAACTGCATTACGAACGCGGGCATCACGATGATGCGGCCGATCTGCTGCATCCGGCGCTGGAATTGCTGGAGCAACACGACGGCGGCATGGACGTGCTGGCGGCCGCTTACGACACCGCACTGGGATTGGAGCGCGTGCGCGATCACAGCGGGCGCAGTGCCTTGGCGCTGCTCGAGCACGTGGAACAGATCGCGCATGGGCGCAAGCTGATGCGGCTATCGGAACTGGCCGCAGCCTGGCGCCTGATGCTGTTGCTGGAGCATCCAGGCAATGCCGCCATCGACGTCCTGATCGCGCGCACCGGCGGTGAATCCGGATTGGCGCATACCCTGCGCTCGGCGCACCGTTGGCGTGACCGCGCGGCGATGGGCTTTGCGCTGGCACGCTGGCATCGCCTGGCCGGCCGCAGCAGCGCGGCGCTGACCATCCTGGGCCAGATCGAACACGCCTGCCTGGCCAACGACAACCTGTGCCATCTCGCCCGCACCCGTGCGCGCATCGCCCTGGTGCTGCAGCAACGCGGCGAACTGGTCGCCGCCCTGCCGCATCTGTACAGCGCGCTGGATCATGTGGCGCTGACGCAAAGCTGGCAGGCGATCGTCGAACTCGGCCTGCCGGCAAAGGCGATGCTGCGCTCGCTCCGCCAACACGACCCGCATACCGTGGGCGGCACCACGCGTGCGCTCACCATTCAAGCCTTGCTCGAACGCCTCAGTGGCGACGAAGACCCGGCCGGCGATATTTTCAGCGAACGCGAACTGGAAGTGCTGGCACAACTGGCGCGTGGTTATTCCAACAAACAGATCGCACGCTGTTTGCACCTGTCGGAAAACACCGTCAAGTTCCATTTGAAAAATCTCTATCGCAAGCTCGACGCGCGTAGTCGCGAAAGCGCCCTGGCGCAGGCCTTGCAACGCGGATTATTGCGGGCGGCCGATCCGCATGCTGGCCCGGATGCGGCACCGAACTGATCCGAGCGCGTGTATCACAGCCTGCGCTTGACGCGCATGTGCATGCGTTGCGACATCGCCTGTCAGGCGATGTCGCAGACCCCATCAGCCAAAACTCAGCGTGCCTTTCATCATTGCCCAATGGCCCGGGAATGAGCAGAAAAAGGTGTAGTCGCCGCCCTTGCTCAACTTGCTGGTCGCAAAGCTCACCGTGGTGCTGTCGCCGCCGCCGATGACCTTGGTATGCGCGATCACGCGGGGGTCGGCTTTGGGTAGATAGCTGTCGGCGATGCTGGAGCGTACGCCGGCATTGGCGACGGCTTGAAAATCGGCAGCCTTGGTCAACACCCAGTTGTGGCCCATCACCGTGGCGGCCATCTTGCCGGAGTGCTTGAGGGTGAGGTCCACCTGCGTGCAGTCGGGCGCCAGCTTGATCGTGCTCTGGTCGAACTTCATCTGATCGTTGCCGGTGATGGTCACCGTGCAGGTACGCGCCCATGCCGAAGGTGCGAGCAGCACCAGTCCAAGCACCGCAATCGTCGAAAACAGCTTCAAAGGAACACTCCTGCGATAAAAGATGCGCGACGCCCAGCGCGCCTGGTCACCCCAACGCGTTCGCATGCGCCGGTGTGACCAGAGTAACGCCTCATGCGTACCGGAAAAAAGCATCCATCGGATCATGCACATCCGCGGTGGCTTCCGTCAGCGGCAATGGGCCGCGCTTGCCGGCCATCACCTGCACGAACGCCTGCTTGAAGCGTGCCATCTCCGCTTCGGTGCCAACCGTGATCCGCGACCAGGTCGGCCACACCGGCCAGCTGCGGCCGATGAACACGCCAAAGGTGGCCATGTCGTCCTTAAAGCCGGCAGCCGGGCGCTTCACATCGACCATGAAGCAGTTGCTCTCCGATGCGGTGCAGGCGTAGCCCTGCTTGGCGAGAAACGCCATCACATCCTTGCGCGTGGCCGCCGTGCGTGCGCGGCGCTGCGGCACCAATGCCGGATCCCGTAGGCTGGCCAGTCCTGCAGCAGCGGCAGTCACCGGCAGGCTGTTGACGCTGTAGAACATCAGCTTGGCCAGCAGGTCCGGGCGTGCAGCTGCATAGCCCAGGCGAATGCCGGCCATGCCGTAAAGTTTGGAGAAGGTGCGCAACACCACCACGTCTTCGCCTGCGGCGACCATGTCGACCACGCTGCTGGTGCTGTTCGCAAAGTGGATGTAGGCCTCGTCCACCACCAGCACGCTGCCCTTGGGCTTGTGCGCCAGTGCGTAATCCAGATCCTGGCGTGCAGTCACCGAGCCGGTGGGGTTGTTGGGGTTGCAGATGTAGATCACGCCCGGGCTGGCGTCGGCGGCGCACATCGCCTGCACGTCGTGCGAGAAGTCCTTGCGCAGCGGCACCTTGATCAGTTTGGCGCCATTGCGGGTGGCGGCGCGCCAACCGGATTCGTAGGTGGGATCTGCGGTGACGAGCGCGGCGCTGGGCGAGGTGAACGCCAGCATCGTGTAGTCCAGCGGCTCGGTGGAACCGGCGTAGGCCATCAGGTGATCGACCGGCAGCTTGAGCTCGGCGGCCAGGGTATTCATCAGTTCCATCTGCACATCGCGCAGATAGCGCCCACCTTGCGGTGCGATCTGCGCGATGGCTCTCACCGCTGCCGCCGACGGGCCATCCGGGAATTCATTGGAGCCGATCATCACCGGCGACAACGCGCTCGCCGGTGTCGGCACGATGGCGGCGGAGCGTTCGGCGGCGCTGGCCAACAGCGGCAGCGCACTTGCCCCTGCAGCGCCGGCAAACAGCGCGGAGTCACGCAGAAACGTGCGGCGCGAAAGAGCAGTTTTCATCACAACCTCCAACAATATGGCAATGCGGATTCAAGGACGAACGGCGACCACTTCGATTTCCACCCGATACAGCGGATTGCCCAGCGCAGCGATCTGGAATGCAGAGCGCGCCGGCAGATTGGGCTGCTCCTTGGTGCCGAAGAACTGACGGTAGCCTTCCATGAAACCGTTGAAATCCATCTTGCCGCCCATCGCTGGATCGCCGACCAGAAACACCTGCATCTTCACCACATCGCCCATGCCCAAGCCCAGCGCTGCGAGTTGCTGTTTGATCTGATTCAACACGCTGACCGTCTGCGCCTTGGTGTCGCCATACGCAGCGGCCGAATCTTTCGGCGCACTGGTGTCCACCACGGCCGGTACCTTGCCGCTGACGTAGACGGTGGCCTTGCCGGCGGGAATTTCCACTGCGGCAGCGATGGGGAAATCGCTATTGGGAATCTTGTGGCGGATCACCTCGGCGGCATGCGCGGCGGTGAGACCTGCGGACCACAGCATGGCGGTGAGAACGGCGGTCACTGGACGGAACATGGCAACTCCTTGCATGAGAAAGAAAGAATCAATGACGCAGCAATTTGACGTCGTCGGCGGTGACCACCTCGGTGTGATCGTTGCCGAAGTGCGTGCGCACATAGCTCACCACTTCGGCCACCTGGCGGTCGTTGAGCATCTCACCGAAACCGGGCATGCCGGCGTGGCCGTCGAGCACCATCATGGTGACGTAGGGGCCGGCGGCGAGCTTGGGATTGCCGGCAAGCGCGGGATAGTCGCCCGCGCCTTGTGCGCCGCGCCCGGCCGGCATGTGGCAGCCCTGGCAGATCGCCTGATAGACATCCTGGCCGGATGCCTTGGCAAAGCCTTGTTGCGGAAACAACTGCGTGGCATCGGAACTCTGCGCCTGCGCCTCATATGCGCCCGGTGGCAGCAACAACGCAGCAATCACAACGACGAACGTGGCGGCGGCCAAGCGTGATAACAGGCTCATGCGCGCCCTCCTCCGGCCAGCACTTTGCGATGCAGACGGCCCACGACATCGTGCGCAGACAGAATCGCACCTTCCTGCCAGGCCGGGATGTAGGAGACGTGTTCGCCAGCCAGTGCCAGCCGACCGTCGATCTGGCACAGCGGCGTGTAGTGTTCGGCACGTGCCTGCTCGCTCCACATACCGAAACAGCCGTGCGTGAACGGCACGCGGTGCCAACCGACCGAAATACCATTCTCGAACTCGCGCGGATATTGCGGATGCAATTGCGTGCCGTATTCGACCGCCTTGCGCACGCGCTGCTCCGGCGTCATCGAGGTGAACTGGTAAGCGTCCAATCCCCACACATACGCGCCGAGCAGCACGCCCTTGCCTGGGCTGTGATAGTTGGTACTGGGGTAGCTGATCAAGGTAATCGGCAGATCGGTGTAGCTGATGCCGCCGTAAATGGCTTCGTCCTCTTCCCAGAAGCGGCGCTTGAATTGCAGGCCCACTTTCACCGATGCCGCATACGGCACCTGGCCGATCGCGGTGGTCATCGCGTCGCTGGCGGTGACCGGAATGCGGCTGAGCACCGATAGCGGAATCGTGCAGATGCACCAATCGGCACTGGCGATGCGTTCTTCACCACCGTGCGCGGCATCCTGCCAGGACACGCGTACGCCGCTGCCGTCCTGATCGATCTTGGTGACCTTGGCGTTGTAGGTGATGGCATCGCCGAGCTGGCCCGCGAATGCCTTGCCGATCTGGTCCATGCCGCCCACCGGCTGAAACATGGTGGTCTGCATCTCATAGTTGTTGCCGGCCGCCAGCGTGGTCCACAGGCGCGAGCGCAACACATCCTGCACGCTGAAAGGATCGGAGAATTCCGGCTTGCCGGACAGACCGCCACCGGGATAACGCGCAAAACCGCGGCGCTCGCTGCTCTCCTTGCCTTTGACGTAGCCGAACTTGTGATCCAGCGCGCCCCAGGTCCGCAAGGACTCCAGCAACACTTCCTGGTCTTCGCGGCTCACGCTCTTGTCCAGGGCGTGCTGCTGTGTGCACTTGGCCAGCAACTCGGACACGTGGCCCTTGTAATCGGCATCGATGGCGCGAAAGCGCTGCGGTTTGCCGCCGAAGCCCTTTTCGCTATGCAGCAGCGCGTTGTAATTGACCTGATTAAAGGCTTCCAGCGCCACGCCGAATTGCTTGCAGTAACTCAGCACCGCCTTGTGGTGATGCGGAATGCGCCACGGGCCGGGATTGAGATACAGCCCCTGGTCGAACTGGCAGTGCTGCGTTGCCCCGCCCAGTTCGGTGTAACGGTCGCCGCCACGCAGCGTCCAATTGCGGCCGCCGGGGCGGTCGTTGTATTCCAGCAACTGCACGCGATACCCGGCCTTGCGCAGTTCGAAGGCCGCCGCCATGCCAGCCAGGCCCGCGCCCAGAATCAGCACCGAGGCGCCCTTCGGGTCGCCATCCAGTTGCAGCGGCCCTTTGAAATTTGATTCGGCTGCCATGCCCAGGCTGCTCATCGCCTGATACATCATCGCGCCGCCAGCGGTCATGCCGATACGCGCCAGCAATTGCCGCCGCGTCATCGCCCCAGAGTGGTTGCCTTGCATCAACGCGTAGTCCTTGCATGTCATGGATCAAGTACGACCGACAAAAACAATGGCGCGGCCGGCAGCGACGCCGGCCGCATCACTGGCTCAGAACTTGTAGGCCAGGCTGGCGAACAGCTGGCGTGGTGCGATCAACTGATACGAGCCGGAGCTTTCGTTCGGGAATACCGCACCGATCGCATCGTCCTTGTCGAACAGGTTGTAGACCGACAACTGCAGTCGCCCACCTGCAAGAAACCCTGCATCCTCGCCCTGATAACCCACGCTGCCGTTGACGATAAGGGTGGCATCCACCTGATCGGTATTGAGCGTGTCGCCATAGCGCTTGCCGGTGTATTTGGTATCGAGGTTGACGAAGAAATGTTCGCCTTCCCAACCGCCGTTGACGCTGAACATCACCTTGGGCGAATCCGGCACTTCGTTGCCTTCCACCTGCACCAGATTGCCGCTGACCGGGCCGAAATAGTTGTCCTGGAATTCGGATTTGTTCCAGGTCAACGAGGCGCCCAGCCGCCAGCCCGGCGCCGGCTTCCACATGCCGGACACCTCCGCGCCATAGGTCTGTACGTCGCCGACATTGGCGTAGACGGTGGGTGCCACCACCAATGGATCCGGATCGGTCAGCGCGATGATGCGGTTTTCGTAATCGATCTTGTAAGCGGCGATATAGCCGCTCCACTGGCTGGATTCGGCGCGGATGCCGATGTCGATGTTGGTGGATTCTTCCGGCGCGATATCCGGATTGAACGCACCGGAGGTCAACGCCAGCCGCGGGGCGGAGCTGAAGTTTTCTGCGTAGTTGGCGAACAGTTGCACGCCTTCGGCAAGCTGGAAGCTGGCGCCGACCTGCGGCTGGAACCAGTCGCTGTTCTTGATGGTGACATCGCGGCGCACGCCGACATTGAAATCATCCAGATTGGCGATGCCGTTGTAATCGCGCTTGACATCCAGGCCCTTGGCGCCGAATTCCATCGTGAGCCGGTCATCGAGCAGGCGCAGCGTGTCCTTGATGTAGAGCTGCTTCACCTCGGTGGAGAAGTGGTTGTCGTAGTAGATGACGATCGGCAGCGAGCCCTTCAGCAAGGCGCCAGTGGCCGGGTCCAGGTTGTACAGCGGGCGCACCTGATCGAAGTCGTAATTCTCGTACCAGGCGCCGACTTCGAGCTTGTTGTGTTCGGTCTCCCACGACACTGCGGTGGTCACACCATAGCGATCGCCGCCCATGATTTCTTCGCGGCGGGTCATCGCACCGACGTTGGTGACGTTGCCATTGGCATCGACGATCTGGGGGTCGTTGATGGCGATATCGGTACGCCCCGGCGTGCCGGCGATGGCATCGTTGTATAAACCGGTGGCGGTGCTTGGTGGGGTGCCGCCGACGCCGTAACCATGCTTGTTTTCGTAGTAGCCGGTGAAGGTGAAACCGATCGCATCGTTGAACAGGAAATCGCCGTGCAGGCTGAGCAACGAATCGCGTCGGCCGTTCTGCCATTCGCTGTAGTGCTCTGCGTCCACTTCCGGATTGCCGGTGATGCGTTCGTGCAGATCCCACGCCACCGAGCCGTCGGAGTTGTACGACTGCACGTCGTAGTCCTTGCGGTTGTTGTAGATCCAGCCCAGCGTCAGGCTGCCCACGTCCCAGGCCTGGCGGATCTTGGCTTCGAAGTGATCGCTCTTTTGCGTGGCCGGCTCCATGTCCCACACCCCGCCCTGCGTGCGCGATGCGGAGAGATACGCGCTCGGGCCGCCTTCCCACCAGTCCGGCGTATCCAGGCGCACGAAGCTGCGCACCAGATCGTCCGAGCCGATGGTCTGGGTGAGATTGCCGCTCCAGGTATCGCCCCCCTTCGGTGGCAGGCTGGTGTAGCGGATCGCACCGCCGAGTGCGTGATACGAGGGCTGGGTGACATCGCCGGAGCCTGCCGACACGGTGACGTCGAGCAGGTTCTCGCTGGACACGTAACGGGTGATTGGCCCTCCTTCGCGGGTGTCGAAGGTTTCGATCGGGATGCCGTCCAGGGTCACGCCGATCTGGTTGGCAGAAAACCCGCGGATGGTCATCGAGTCGCCGAACTCGTACAGGCCGAACGGGTCGGTGGTCTGCACATTCACCCCGGGCAGGCTCGCCAGTAACTGCTGCGGCGCCACGCCGGGCACCTGGGCCTGGATGTCGGCCACCGAGATCGACGCGGTCGTGCGTGTGGAACCGGTGCCCACCACGCTGACCGCATCGAGCGTGCGCGCTTCCTGTGCCAGTGCGGGCAGGCTGTGTGCGCCGGCCAGCAACAGGGTCATCGAGGCAAGCGTGTGGCGACGCGTGGCGGAGGTGAGAATGGCGGCGACCGAGACCGCCAGCTGATCGGTTTTGAAGCGCTTAGGCATGCAATCGACCCCTGGATGCGTGTGGCGTGCTGAGTGACCGGGCCGCTCCCCCAGACCGGCTGACACCGCAAATGCGGCATGCATCGACCATAACCAGCGCAGTTCCGCCGCAAGCCGCGCGCGGAGGGTAGGGGCAGCGCGGGTGGGTAGGTTGCCGCCGAATTCAACGATCTGAATACGTACTGCCCCCACCCACCTGCGCGCATCCGGTCATACCAGCTCTCGCATGCTTGCCATGACGTCGCAGATCGACAACGCTGCGCAGCCGCATCATGAGTCCGCGCATGCCGCTTGCAGCACCCTCTTTGTTACTGCTCGATTTCGATGGCGTATTGGCCAGCTACTCGCGGCCGCGCCGCGTGGCTGCACTTGCTGCAGCAGCTGCCTGCACGCCGCAACGGGGGCAGCAGGTGTTGTTCGAACAGGGCCTGGAGCGTGCCTACGATGCCGGGCTTATCGACACGCAGGACTACCTGGCGCAATTGAGCGAGGGGCTGGGCGGCGTGATCGATCGCGCCACCTGGATCGACGCACGCGTGGCGGCGTGCCGCGCGGACCCCTCGGTGGTGGCGCAGGTGCTGGCGGTATCGGCGACGACGGCCGTGGCGGTACTCACCAACAATGGGCCGTTGATGGTGGAGGCGATCGAGCGGATCGTGCCTGCGCTGTTTCCGTTATTGCAGGGGCGCGTGCTGTGCAGCGGCGCACTCGGCGGCCGCAAGCCCGATGTGCAGGTGTATCAGCGCGCGCTTGCGCAGCTGGACGCCACTGCAGCAGCGTGCACCTTGTTTGTCGACGACCTGTTCGTCAACGTGCGTGGCGCGCGTGCAGCAGGCCTGCACGCGGATACGGTGCGCGATGCGCGCGGCTTGCGGCGGGTGTTGAAGCGGTATGGATTGGCGTAGGAGAGCCGGGATTCGAGATTGGACAATCGGGAATCGCCGGCGAATCTTCCTTCGCCATCATGGCCGGCGCGGTGCCGGCCACGATGGCGCGGAAAGCGCAGCTCTGCATCACTGCTGCGCGACGTACTCGGCAATCGCAAGGCGCAAACGTTCCAACCCATCAGCCAGCTCGGCATCGGTCAAATTGAGCGCCGGCACAAAACGCAAGACATCCGGCCCCGCCTGCAACAACAGCAAACCATGCTTGGCTGCAAAATCCAGGATCGCCCCGGCCTGCCCGGCATGCGTCGGGGCCAGCACTGCACCCAGCATCAAGCCGCGCCCGCGGATCTGTGCGAACACGCCAAACTCGTCGTTGAGCGCGTCCAGACCGGCGCGCAACGCGGCCGACTGACGCTCTACGTTCTCGGCGATCTGCGGCGAAGCCAGCTTGCGCAGCGCCACGCGCGCCACCGCTGCGGCCAACGGATTGCCGCCGAAGGTGGTGCCATGCGCGCCGAACTGCATGGTCTCGGCCACCTTGGGGCCGGCCAACATCGCACCGATCGGGAAGCCGCCACCCAGCGCCTTGGCCAGCGTCACGATGTCCGGCGTCACCTGCTCCTGCCAGTGCGCAAACAGCGTGCCGGTGCGGCCCATGCCGCACTGGATCTCGTCCAGCACCAGCAGCGCATCGTGCTGATCGCACAGCGCGCGCACGCGGCTCAGAAAGCCCGGCTCAGCCGGCATCACTCCGCCCTCGCCCTGAATCGGCTCCAGCATCACCGCAGCGACATCGCCCGCCGCCATGGCTGTTTCCAGTGCCGCCACATCGTTGAAATCCACATAGCGAAAGCCGCCGGGCAGCGGCTCGTAGCCTTCCTGATACTTGGGCTGTGCGGTCGCGGTGACCGAGGCCAGGGTGCGCCCATGGAAACTGCCGCGGAAGGTCACGATGACGCGCTTGTCGGCCGGGCGGCCCTGATTGCTGGCCCACTTGCGCACCAGCTTGATCGCCGCCTCGTTGGCCTCGGTGCCCGAGTTGCAGAGAAAAACCTTCTGCGCGAAACGCGAAGCAGTGACCAGTTCCTCGGCCAGCTTCAGCGGCGGTGCGCTGAAGAACACGTTGCTGGTGTGCCACAACTTGCCGGCCTGCTCGGTGAGCGCAGCCATCAGATCCGGATCGTTATGGCCCAGCCCGCTGACCGCGATGCCGGCGGACAGATCCACATATTCGCGGCCCTGGTCGTCCCACACGCGACTGCCCTGTCCACGCTCCAGCACCACCTGGCGCGGGCGGTAGACCGGCAGGTAGTAATGCGCGAGAGACAGGGGCGAATCGGCAGCGGTGCTCATGATGGTGGGTCGCAGAAGCGGAGGGAGAACTCGCATTCTCGCGCATTCGCCGGCCTGCGGCACAATGCGCGCATGCGCCCTTTCTCCGATCCTCAGCTTACCCCTGCCACCGACGACGGCTGGCGCCGGCACTGGTTCGACATCATCTACCGGCACGACACCCGCCCGTCGCGTAATTTCGACCTGATGCTGGTGGTAGCGATCCTCACCAGTGTGGTGGTGATCATGATCGACAGCGTGCCGCGCATCCACTCGCACTCGGCGCACTGGTTGGTGCCGCTGGAATGGGCGTTCACGGTGCTGTTCACCGTCGAATACGCATTGCGTCTGGCAGTGGTACGGCGCCCGCTGCATTACGCACTCAGCATCTGGGGGGTGATCGATCTGCTGTCGATCCTGCCCAGCTATCTGTCGTTCTTCGTGCCCGGTGCGCAGACGCTGCTGGTCGTGCGCGTGCTGCGCATCCTACGGCTGTTCCGCATCCTCAAGCTCACCCGCTATATCGAAGAAAGCGGGCAACTGGTGGACGCGCTGTGGCGCAGCCGGCGCAAGGTGTTGGTGTTCCTGTTCAGCGTGCTCACCATCACCGTGATCGCCGGTGCCACCATGTATGTCATCGAAGGCCCGCAACACGGGTTCACCAGCATCCCGACCAGCATGTACTGGGCCATCGTGACCATGGCCACGGTGGGCTTCGGCGATCTGGTGCCGCAGACCACGCTGGGCCGCTTCGTCACCTCGGCCCTGATCCTGATCGGCTACAGCATCATCGCCGTGCCCACCGGCATCTACACCGCCGAACTGGCCAGCACGCTGCGCGAAGGCGGCCACGCCGGCAAGCGCGATGTCCGCAATTGCCCGCGCTGCGGGCTGGAAGGCCATGCGCCGGATGCGCGGTATTGCCGGCAATGTGCAGAGCCGCTGCCGGAACTCTCCAACGGCTAAATTGTCTTGGAGTGGTTTGGAGTGGTTGGGCAGTGCGGGTGGATCAGGTGTGGAGCGGCTGATCTGCGGCTTAGTTGCAGGGTCCTTGCCCGCTCACCATCGCGGGACACGCCGCAAGTACGTCCGTGTAGGCTCTTACGCGGCATCCATGCCGCGCAAGGTCCCGCGCCGGTGAGCGGGCAAGGACCCGTCGAGATGGTCGGTGTGTGTGGTCCAAGCAATGCATGGCGTGCGTTTTCTGATAACGGCACATCCTGCCAACTTTCCCACACAACGCGATCAACAGACTGGCTTTCATCCAGTCACCGACCAACTTTCTGGTGCGGTGTCCTCACCGCTTGCGGGACCGTGTGGCGGCATGGATGCCGCCACCGAGCCTACATGGAGGTACTTGCGGCGTGTCCCGCGAGCGGTAAGGGCACCGCGCCCTGGATCACTGAGCTCTCGATCAGTGAGCTTTTGACTACATCTGAATTCAGCTACCACTCGAAGTAGCGGTGCCTTCGGAACTTGCACAATCACCTGTTCGATGCGCTTCCACAATGCGAGGGACGCGTGCACAGCATCAATGCGACATGCGGTTGCTCATGTCGATCAGATCGTTGTAGCTGGCCAGCACTGCCTGGCGCGTACCGCCCGGCGGCATCGAGCCGCTTTCCAGCAGCATCTGCTCGCTCTTGTTCAATGGTGTCTTGGTGCGGATACGCTCGACCAGCCGCCCCGACTCGCGCGCAAGCTTGTCGGCGGAACGTTCCATGTGGCCCCACATCGCATCGCCCTGCCCGATCTTGGCCTTCTGCGCCTCTTCCAGAAGGCCTTGGTAGCGCGCCAGCTGGGACTGCGCTGCGGCAAGGTCCGGCGTGTCGTTGTCGAGCACCTGCACCAGTTGCTTGCCTTCGCCGATGATCTTCAGGTGATACCAGGAGGCGCTGCGGCCTTCTTCCTTTTCGATCGCATCGATCTGGGCCTGGCGACGCGTGTCTTCATTATGTTCAAGCGCGGTATTCATGGCTTCGCCGGCTTCGAAGAATGCCTGATAGGCCTGCATCAGCGGCGCGTGCAGCGCCTTCATGCCCTTGCCGTCGTCGCGCAGATAATCCTCGCGGTCGTAGTAGCGCACCGCTTCCCCGATACGTTCGTTGAGCGTGGTGAAACGTTCTTGATAGGTCTTGGCCACCGGGTCGAGCTCGGGGTTGGCCGGCGTTTGCGCCAATGCCGCAGTCATCGGCGTGCCACATTCGTCCACGTGATGCGAGAGCACCGTACCCGGTGCATGGATACCGCTTTCCTTGCCGGTCGGACCAGCCTCGGGGTCCTGCATCCAGCCGATATATTGCTGGTAGCTCTCATGGATCGGCTGCTCGACGCCGTTGAAGCAGGTGATGTAGGCATTGATCTTGTCGGCACCTTCAACCGCGGCGGCGGGTGCGTTTTTCTGGCAGCCGGCAAGCAGCGCAGCGAAAGCCATCGCCGCGGTGAGCGGCGCATAACGAAGTTGATGGGTCATCTTGCGTTCCATTGATGGGTTGAAGAAGGTGGCGCCGCAGCGTGCGGCCGAATGACATCTGGCGCAGCCGATCGCCCGGCACACGAACGAGGGCTAAGGACAGCAGTGCTTACTCACGATTGCTTTCGGACACCAGTGCGTTGTAAGTGTTGAGTAACTTGCGCGACGAGCCTTCGGGCGCCAGCGAGGGGCTATTCAACCAGCCCTGTTCCAGCTTGCTATAGGGCGTTTTTTCGACCACGCGTTTCACCCGCGCCTTGGCTTGTCTGCGGAAGGTTTCTGCAGCGGTTTCGAAGCTGTTCCAGGTCAGCTTGCCCGGTTCCTGATCGGCCACCTTGGCATGCGCCTCATCGGAGAGACGGTTGAAGCCGTCCAGCAACGCGGTGACACGTGGCACGTCGAACTGATCTTCTTCCAGCGCATCGGCGATCTTCTTGGCGTCGAGCATCATCGCCAGCCGGTAGTACTCGCGCGTGCGGCCCTCGCCCCGCTCCACCATCTTGAGTTTTTCGCGTTGCGCCGCGTCGTTTTGCAGGTCCAGTTCGGCACTGAAGGTGGTACTGGCATCGGCGTAGGTCGCCAGCGCATCCATCAACTCCGGATGCAGCTGTTTGCCCTTGGCGAACTGGTCGTCTTCGTAGTCCTGCCGCGTGTAGTAATCGGCCACCGCGTGACTGATCGGCTGCAGCGCCTTCAATGCCGCGCGATAGTCGCGTGCCGCATTGTCCAATGCAGACAGCGATGGTTTCGCCGCAGCGGCCGCACTGACCGGCGCATCGCACTGCTTCATGTCGTCGTGGTCGATATCGTACGGACCGGTCATGCCGGATTCGCGACCGGTCGGGCCGGCGAACGGGTCCTGCATCCAGCCGGTGTAGTACCTGGCGCCGGCGTGCACTTTCGCGTTGACGCGGTTGAAGCAGTCGATATAGGCGCCGAGCTTGGCGTTGATGCCTTGCAAGGAATCCAGCTGCTCTTCAGTCGTCTTGGTATCGGCACCTGTTGCAGGCTGCTGCGACTTGCCGCCACAGGCGGTCGCCAGCACGAACACGCAAGCCACCAGGACAAGCACACGGAACTTCGGAGACACGCGCGGTACATCCCTGTTGGAAACGTTTTCAGCCGCGCACGATAACAAACCCTACTGTGAACTTTTTGTGCTCACTGCAGGACGCGCATGCCTTGGCTGACACTCCCAAACGCGACCGCGTGTCTGCCACATCGATCCTCAGGATCGCGGTACCCCGCACGCCGATTCCCCGGCCGCCCTCCGTATCCAGCCAAGCGCGCTGCGATGTTCGCCGCACTCAGTCGAGAAACAGATCCGGCAGCAACGCACGCGACGGGTCGACCGCATAGCCGCTCAGGTCGGTGATGCCGGCCTGGGCCAGCACCTCGTCGTCGATCAGGAACTGGCCATGAAATCCTGCCGCCTCGCGCGTGAGCACTGCATGCGCCGCGTCGGCCATGATCTCCGGCCGGCGACACGCAGCGGCATCCACGCCATCGATCATGTTGATCGCATCGGTGGCGATCACGGTGCGTGGCCATAGCGCGTTGACCGCCACACCTTGCGGGCCGAACTCGGCTGCCAGCCCCAGGGTCACCAGGCTCATCCCCATCTTGGCCAGGGTGTAGCCGGTATGCGCGCCCCACCACGCCGGGTTCAACGATGGTGGCGGCGCCAGGGTGAGGATGTGCGGATTGGCCGCCTGCAACAGATGTGGCAGGCACGCTTGTGCGCACAGAAAACTGCCCCGCGCATTGACCTGCTGCATCAGATCGAAGCGCTTCATCGGCGTGTCCAACGTGCCGCGCAACCAGATCGCGCTGGCGTTATTGACCAGGATGTCGATACCGCCGAACGCCTCGACAGTCGCGGCCACCGCCGCACGCACCTGCTCTTCTTCGCGAATATCGCACTTGAGCGCCAGCGCCTGCCCACCGGCCGCAATCACCGCCTCGGCCGCGCTATGGATGGTGCCCGGCAACTTGGGATTGGCCACCGCCGATTTGGCCGCAATCGCCACGTTGGCGCCATCGCGCGCCGCCCGCAGCGCAATCGCCAGGCCAATCCCGCGCGAGGCACCGGTGATGAACAGGGTTTTGCCGTTTAAGGTCATGGGAATCGGGAATCGAGAATGGGGAATCGCAAAAGCTTAGCGCCTTGAACGTTCAGCAGGCGACGCACGATCAGCTGCCGCGATGCGCCCTACCGATTCCCTACTCCCGATTCCCGATTACCAGCACTTCAAGGCTTCGGCCCCTGCCCCTCGTTGTCTTCCCAATGCAACACGCGGCGGGTCACGAAACGATAGACCGGTTTGCCGGTGGCGAACCACAGCTCGCGGACCCAGGAGGTGCGCTTGAGCACGCGGCGTTCCACCGGGGTGATGGCGGCCGGGCAATACATCCGCTTGTGCTTGAGCAGATGGCGCAGATCCTCGCGTGCAAGCAGACGCATCCAGCGCGCGCGGGGATTGCCGCGCACCGCGAGCTGGAAATCGATCACCGCCGGGCTGCCGTCGTCCTGCACCAGCCAGTTGGCTTCCTTGGCCAGGTCGTTGTGCGCCACCCCGCAGCGGTGCAGCTGCTGCAGCAGCTTGCGTGCGGTACGGAAGTAAGCAAGATCGCCGCGCGGCGGGCGCTGGTACATCGCATCGCCGGCCAGATAGCTGCGATCGAGCTGGCGTCCATCCCAGCGCAGCAGCCGTGGCGTCCGCGGCAAGCCATCCAGCTGACGCAAGGCCAGGGCTTCGCGCCGCGCCAACCACCAGGCCACGCCGCGCAACAACCACGGCGCCACGCTCAGGTCGCGCCGCACGAACACGCGATCGCCTTCGCGGATCAACAGGATGCGCCCGAAGGTATCGGACTTCAGCGGCAGATGGCCGGCGGGATCGTCACTCATCCCTGCATTGTAGGCGGGCCGTCCGCCTCGCCACACAGCGCCCGTTGCCTGCGTGTCACACAAGCGTGCAACGTTGCCCGCTCGCAACCTGAGGTGAAGCAGGCAGGCCGATGTGATGACGGCGCAAGTCCCCTCGTCGCCACGCCCACCTATAATTCGGCAATGAACTCATGGATCGACGCCACGCTGGAGTGGATCGGACACCACCCCACCTTGGCTGGCGTGGTGATCTTTGCCATCGCATTTTGCGATGCGGTGATCGTGCTCGGCGCTATCGTGCCGGCGCTGCCGCTGCTGTTCGCCATCGGCGTGTTGATCGGGCTCGGCCAGATCAACGGGCCGTATGCGGTGGTCTGCGCCACGTTGGGCGCCTTCGTCGGCGACGCGCTGAGCTTTTGGGTGGGCCATCGCTGGGGTCACCAGCTGCACACCTATTGGCCGTTTCGCCGCTACCCGCAATTGCTGGAGCGCGGCGAGCTGCTGTTCCGGCGCAATGCCTTCAAGAGCATTCTGATCGCTCGCTACGTGGGCGCGGTAAGGCCGTTCGTGCCGGCCATCGCCGGCATGTCGCACATGCCGTTCAAGCGCTATCTGTTTGCCAGCGGCCTGGCCTGCATCTCGTGGGCGCTGCTGTTTCTGGTGCCGGGCTGGGTGCTGGGCACTGCCTACGATGCGGTGGCGGCAGTGGCCGGGCGTTTGTTCGTGGTGGTTACGCTATTGGTCGCGGTGATCGGGCTGGCCTGGGCGGTGGTGCTGTACTCGTATCGCTGGTCGGCCGGCCATCTGGATGCGCTGCTTGCGCGGCTGCTGGAGTGGTCGCATCGGCATCCGGTGCTGGGCAACTGGTCGGTGGGCGTGTTCGACCCGCGCCGTCGCGAGTCGGTGCCGCTGGCGATGATGGCGTTGATGCTGCTGCTGTTGGGCTGGGGCTGGTTCGTGCTGCTGATGGTGGTGCTGGCGCATGGCGAGCCGCTGCGCGTGGACCTGGCCGTGCACGATCTGATGCTGGCGCTGCGCAACCCGCTGGCCGACTACCCGATGGTGGCGCTGGCCTCGCTGGGCGACTGGCAGGTGTTGCTGCCGGCGATCGCTGCGGCGATGGGTTATCTGGCCTGGCGCCGACGCTGGATGGCGGTGGCGCATTGGGTGATCGCGCTGGCCTTTGGCCTGGCGTTGACCCAGTTGCTGGGCGCCACCGTGCAGGTGGTGCGCCCGCCTGCGGCCAGCAGCGGATTCGGGTTTCCGTCGGTGGCGGTCACCATGGCCACGATTGGCTTCGGCTTCTTCGCGCTGTTGATCGCGCGCGAGCTGCCCGGCCGGCGGCGGGTGTGGCCGTATCTGGTCAGCGGCGCAATCGTCTCGCTCATTGGCTTCGCACGGTTGTACCTGGGCGCGCATTGGCTCAGCGACGTGGTCGGCGGCATGTTGTTCGGCATTTTCTGGCTGCTGGTGCTGGGCATCGCCTATCGCCGCCGCGCCACGCGCGCGTTCTGGGTCAAGCCGGTGTCGTGGACGTTCTACGGCGTGTTCCTGACCTGCGCGATCGTGTTTGCCCCGCGCAATCTGGAAACGAAGCTGGCCAAGTTCGAACCGCCGCTGCCGCTGCTGATGGAGTTGCCCGCCAGCGACTGGTGGGACGGCCAGTGGCGCCTGCTGCCGGCACGCCGCAACGAATTCGACGACGACCAGCGCTGGCCGCTGGACGTGCAACTGGCCGGCCCGCTTGCACCGCTGCAGCGCCAACTCGAAGCGCGCGGCTGGCGGGTGCAACCGCAGGCCGGTTGGGAGCAAGCGCTGCATCTGCTCGATGTCAGCGGCCGCCCGGACGAGGTACCGATTCTGCCGGCCACCCTGGATACGCAGGTCGAAGCGCTGTTGATGGTGCGTCATGCCGCGCCCGGCCATGTGCATGTGCTGCGCCTGTGGCCGGCAGCGGCTCGCCTGCAACCAGACGCGCAACCACTGTGGGTAGGCAGCACCCAGACGCTGCGCTACAGCCGCCATTTCAGCCTGATCGGGCTGTGGTATCCGCTGCGTGGCGTGGACCCGGCGCTGAGCGCTTTGCGTGAAGCACTCGGCCCATTGCCGCATCGCGTCGAACAGCGCCGGCGCTCGCAGGTACCAGTGATCTTGATCGACAGCACTTCCGGAAATGCGGTGCGGCGAGAGGACAAAGACAATGCCGCACCGCAGACGGAAACCACAGGGTCCGATTCGACTGCATCGGATCCGTCACAACAGCCTCGTTGATCGATCGATTGGTCAGCGCGAGCGGCCGGCAGACGCGCAGTCCTGTAGATAAGAGCTGCTGATAAAACGTCTTGAACGCTGTCTCGATGGTGGCAACGCGTTTGCTTCGCTTAGATGCAGGCGAATGTTTAGGTCAACAGCCTGGTTAGTCGAGTGCGCGGTGGCCTCACCGCTTGCGAGACACGCCGCAAGTCCGTCCATGTAGGCTCGGTGGCGGCATCCATGCCGCCACACGGTCCCGCAATCGGCAAGTACACCGCACCAGAGAGTTAATCGGTTGCTTTGTTCAAAACCATGCACACCGACCATCTTGATTGGTCCTTGCCCGCCCACCGTCGCGGGACCTTACGCGGCATGGATGCCGCGTAAGAGCCTACACGGACGTACTTGCGGCGTGTCCCGCGAGGGTGGGCGGGCAAGGGCCCTGCAGCCAAACCGCAGATCAGCCGCTCTGCAATCGACTCGCAGTCTGCTTTGCTTAAAACCATGCACACCGACCATCTCGACTGGTCCTTGCCGGCTCACCGTCGCGGGACCTTACGCGGCGTGGATGCCGCGTAAGAGCCTACACGGACGTACTTGCGGCGTGTCCCGCGAGGGTGGGCGGGCAAGGGCCCTGCAGCCAAACCACAGATCAGTCGCCCCACAACTGAAGCATCCGCACCGTTCGATTACCTGAGAGCCTGTTCAAAGTCTTCTAAGCAGCAACGCCAGGAATGCCAGGTGGATCATCTGCAAGCTGGTGTTGAGTTGACGCTCGC
>NZ_MDFM01000008.1 GCF_002939985.1 Xanthomonas hortorum pv. cynarae
GGGAGAAGCGGCCTATCGTTTTAATCGTCGATTCCGCTTGCGCGAGATGCTGCCACGACTTGCCACGGCCATGATGCAATCCACACTATGCCCAGAGCCGGTTTTACGTGCAGCGAGCAATTTTCATGGCTGAGAGTCGGGGCTAATCAGGTCGTGACAAGGGCAAAGTTCATAACACGCTCTAAAATGGAAGATGGCGAGCTCTTCAACGGCAAGGACTAAAGATGACTCAAAACGACTTTGTTAATGCGCTAAAGACCGAATGCGCGGATGCCGCAGTTCATGATTGCTTGGAACTTCTAAAAGCTCCACCGGGCCGCAGGCCCGCTCAATCTCTGGTCAGTTTGTCAGTTTGGTATCGTGGTCTTGATCCTGCAGACCAAGCTCACGTTGCCGCCGCATTGCGAATAGCGGCCGATGCAACACTGTTCGGCGTTTTATGCGTTATCGACGGTGTACGCGTTATTGAAGATCAGCCAGCCAAGTCTGAGTTCAGACTGACGGCCACATGCAATGGTTCAACCTCAATTATCTCGCCTGGGCCCGAGGATCTTCATGATCTTCTTGAGGGGCCGGCGTACATGCCTTGCGATCCTGGCCGATAGGGGTGATTGTGTCCGCGTTTCATTTGGCCTTGGCCTGACCTCAATCCAATCTGAAGACGCCCGCTTCTCCAGTCCGTATGTCGTACACCACTAATGCCTCTCGAAAGGCGTCAGCGCTGCAAACGAGTTCACCGGCACTGCTCCAGATAGCGGACAGACCTGCTCCTATAAAATTATCGGCGGCGCCGATACAGTTCGCCATCATCACAGTCATGGAATGGGGTTTTGCCATCATCGGATAATGACTGTAGGCCGATGCGACGCCTCTCTCAGACTTGGCCACGCTTGCCAGATATACATGAGCGCCTAACTTTGCGGCGTGTTCTGCATGGCTTGCCTGCAGTGACTCGTAGCAAATGGCGGGTGCCAGGATATGGTCTGCCTGTCTGAGCACGAGCTGTTCAGTGCCGAGGGTGAAAAAAGGGTATTCGTCGACGTGTAGATGCTGCTTGGAATAGGTACTGCGCGCCAGCCCTGGTTGGAAGCAAATCATGCTGATTTCGGTGCCTTTCGTCCCCTTCGTCGGCGCACCAACGGCGATGAGCATGCCATATCGGTCGCTTAATGCCTGAAACTCATCAAAGCGCCGATCAGTCGGGTGCACCGCCAGAGACTCCGCCAGACCTGGTTCATAACCGGTAAGGGAAAGCTCGGGAAAGACCAGTACGTCGGCATCTTTGCTCGCAGCCAGGCGGATGACATCGAGGTGCTTACTGATGTTTTTTCCGATCTCGCCAGGTATAGAAGGGATTTGCGCAGCGATTAACTTCATTGCCTGTCTCGTGTGGATGTGTTGAGGCTGGGAATCTTGACTAGACGCCTACCTAAGCAACGGCCTCGGGAAGACAGATTGCCTGGATGCTTACCGAACTTCTCCAGCCTGAATCCTGTAAAAAACTAGGTGCGCCGGTTTGAGGCAGATGTTCATTTGTTGAGCACCGTGGTTCCCCAGATCTGGTCGTAATCGGCATTGTGCGCCTTGGTAAATCCATGGGCATCGCTGAATCCCTCATCGACTTTCTGGCCATCCTTGTAGATCACATAATGGCGCCCGCCGGCAGACTGGTTGCCCGGGTAATGCAGCTGCATCCGGTAGACGAGCCTGCTCTCTTCCGCTGCCGGCGTTGCCTGTTGCTGTCCGCCGCCGCTGGCCATGTGCTTTATCTGCAACAGCGGTGTCGCCTGCTGCGGATGGGCAACAATCCAGCGCGTGAAATTGGCTTGGTCCTGGGCTGAGGCTTGCCCGAACGCTGGCCAGATATACAGAAAAGTTGCCGGCGTACCGGGCGCTGTACTGGCAGCTGGCATGTGCCACTCATAGACCTGTTGCTTGCCGTCGGCTGTCGTCATCTCGAGCAGGCTGGCACTGGCTTGCGATGGGGTGCTGGCGGCGACCGGTAGTTCACTGATCGGCACCAGGCGGGAATCCGGTATGGCACCCGCAAGTGCCAGCAGCAGGTCGCGCTGGTTTGTCACTTCCTGTTCGTTCAACGACAGCGAGCGCAGGTAGCGCGAACGCAGACTGAAACGGTAGCGCGTTTCCTGCAGGCTGAATTCTCCCTCGACCCTGGATGCTTCGTGCCAGTCATGTCCGGGTGCCAAATTGACAGTGCCGTGCATGACGCAGAATCCCTGCTGCGACTGCGCCGCCGGCGGGAAGGGCGATGCGCTGCTGGTGATGGGGGCCAGGATTTCCTTGGTGCGCCGCTCGGTGATGTCCTGCAGGCGGCTGATGGCACTCTTCTGGAAGCGGAAGGTCGTGCCATCGCGATGGACGAAGCCGGTGACCTGTACCACATTTGGATCGAGCGGCAATGCTTCTTCCTCGCGTGCGACGATCACCCTGCCATCGTCCTGCGCCAGCATTTCTACTGGCTTGACCAGTTGGCGCACCCGGCCATCACTGGCCGATGCTTGCGCGGCCAGCAAGCGCTGCGCATAGCTGGCTGCGTCTTCGCGGTAGGTATCGACATCGCCCCAATAAAACTGCGCGGAACTCCCCAGAAAATGCAAGGGCATATTGCCCGTAACGGCAAGCCGCCCGATGCAGTAACTTGTGTTGCCAGTAGTGTCCGCCGATGGCGGCAGCGGCTTGTGAGTGGTGTTGGTGGTGCTGCAAGCGGCAAGCAACGCAACGGAAAACCACAGTAGTGCGCGCATCGGGCGTGGGGCGGAACGTCTCAACGCAATTCCTTCAAAACAGCAATCGGCCATGATAAATGACGTCGGTCCACGTGGTGCGTCACCCATGGCCAGGTGATCTGGCGCGTCCTGCTGCTACCGTCCATTGGGCCGATTGCGGGATCGAGCGAGCCGAATCCGTTCTGGTCGGTGCAGGCCACCGGAAACCGCACTGCGCCGCTTCGCATCTGCTTTCATGCCGCGCGGTGGCTGATGGCGTGCCTGCTTCCGTTGGGCGGGCGCATGTGGGGGCTGCGTTGGGATGGGCCAGTGATTGGAGGTCGCGCAACCACGTGTGCGCCTTCCTCTGCAGGAGTGCTGCGCACAGGGTGCCTGCGCTTGCTATTGCTTCTTTCGATACACACCACCGAAGGAAACGTTCATTCCGCCGCATTCCAGGTTGTCGTCGACCAGCAGCATGTCGCCCAGCAATTGCAGGCGCACCTTGCACGTGTTCTCGTTGACCTCGACGCGGTTGCCTTCTGGATAGCCGCGCGCGGTGACCGAGCCGGTGTGCGGACCGCCCGGCGTCTGTTCCGGGTCGGGATAGGCGCTGGGCCAGTACGCATCGCCGTTGACGGTGATGCTGCCGTCTGCGTTGGGGGTCAATTGCAGCATGTTGTCGCCGTAGTGCCAGTGGCCGTTCCACGCCTGCGGTGTGGGCGTGGCCGCGCTTGGTTGCATCTGCAGGCTGGACTGTGCGACCCAACCAGCATTGCCGCCTCCCTTGTTGGGATAGAGCACGCAGACATACGCATTGCGGCGCTGCGCCGTCAGGACGATATCGTTCTTGACCACGTAGGCGCGTCCCTGGCATGCGGCCCCGCCCTTGTCCGGACAGCCATCGGTGTCCTTGAGCAGATGCAGGCGCGGCGGGATGACCTTGCCGAGGGAGAACGCCACCTGCGCGCTGGTGAACAACCCATTGCGGCAGGTGGCATCGTCGGTGGCTGGCGCGGCGTGGACCAACGGCGAAACGCCCAACAGGGCAAGCATCCAGGCCTTATGCATGGCAATCACTCCAAATGTGGCGCGGTACTGTGCGGCAAACCGGGCCGTCTTTCAGCAGGAAAGTGTCACCACACGCCATGCGTACCACAGCCGTGCTGACCCACGTCCAGTTCCACGCCCGCGCGCAAGCGCGCGCCGCCGCGTGCGGTGCGTGCATGGTGCGGCGTTGTGTCTTCGCTCCGCAGCCCATGCTTGTGTCTGATTAACTCAGTGGAAGTGTATGAGCTCTCTTCACCTGGGGAGGGCGATGCTGCTGTCTCCAATCGAGAGGGAGTGGAGCATGAAACAATCACTGTTGGTCCTGTCCATCGTCGCGGCGCTGGCGCTCGCTGGCTGCAAGCCGGATGCCGACAAGGAGGCCGCAGCGCCTGCCGCGTCCACCGAGCCGACGCCGACCGGTGGCGCGGCGACCCCGACCACACCGCCTGTCGGCGAAGCCAGCCCGGCGCCGGAAGGCGCGGCGCGCGCGAGTTCCGGAGACGATATCGCCCTGGGCTTGCTCGGGGCGGTGGATAACCACGAGATCGCCGCAGCGAAGCAGGCGCAGGACAAGAAGGTCACCGGCGCGGTGCTGGAGTACGCGAAGATGATGGAGAAAGAGCACACCGAGAACCTGGAAAAGACCAAGGCGCTGGGGACGCTGGCCGAAACCCCGGACGTCAAGAAGCTGGAGAGCAAGGGCGAGCAGGACCTGTCCACGCTGGGGCAGACGTCCGGCAACGACTACGCAGCGGCCTACATCGATGCAATGATCGCCGGGCACAAGGACGCGCTGCAGTTGATCGAGACGCAGATGATGACAGTGGCGTCGACCGAGCCGGTCAAGCAGCACCTGACCGAGACCAAGACGCACGTCGAGCAGCACCTGGCGAAGGCGGAAGAGATCAAGAAGACGATGTGAGCGTGGGTGTGGCAGATCGCCGGTCTGCCACGCCTGGTCTGCAAGCGGCGGGTGAGCGCGACGTCGTCGTTTTCGAGCTTAGGGACCTGGAAGGGGGATCAGGGAAAAGGCGATTCCTCCCACAACCCCCAACAGCGCCAACACGCTAAGAATTATAGAATACAGACGCCTGGGAAAACTGGGGCGACGCTGAATGGCTCGAAGAATGGCGATCGGACCTAATGCATAAACAGCACAAAGGGCAATGAAGTACCAGTTGATCTGATAGAAGGAGCCCTTGCCCAGCGCATTTCCGGCTTGAAACAAGACCACTCCACCAACAAGCGATAGGAAAGAGCGGATTGCGAATGCATTATTGGTTCTTGTTTGAATGCTCATACCTTCACATCGCTACGATCTGGAATGTTGCCCCAGCTGGGGTGCTTTATCAACGTGATCTCCTCTTGCGCATGCATTGAACGTGATTGCGTCAGTACCCAGTGTCATCGCAACGTTGCAATGGCTGGGCGAAAGTCTCCAGGAGTTTTGCTGCAAGGAGATACACTCCATGCGCTATGTGCCCAGGTCGCCGACGCGCTAGCTGGTGGTCCCGACTCTTCTGATGAGCTACAAGATGTGCACAGCAAGCTGCTCGGTATGCTGGCCCATTACACCTCAGTACTGGGCGAACATCAGCTGGACATTCCTTTCTCCCGGTCCACGGGTGCCTGACAATTCGTCCAGGCAGCTTGCGCTTGGCAGGTGGGCTTAACTCAAGCGTCGCATCCTGCTCTCCGGCACGGCTCGGGCTCAGCCTCTGATCCTTTGCCGCTGCAACTGTGGCGATGGTGAGCAGTGCCGCCATGACGTAGCTCCGCATCCTTGCTCTCCCTGCAGCTTAAGTTCATAGCCTTACAACGCTTGGGGAGTTGGCCAATGCTGCCTGAGCCCGCACCACAGCCGCGCTTGTTTGATTTTCGTCAATTCGACCGACACATGAAATTCGCAGTGAGGGTGTTTGACTGCATGGGTCAAGAATCGTTGCGGAGTTGCGCATGAGTGCAGTCACAGGTGGAAAGGTCGGCGAGGCGGTCAGCCAAGGGGCGATCTGGACGGGAGTTGGACTGGTGCGTCGTGAGCGAGCGCCTGTGGATCTGCTGGGTGGTTCGCGCCGCGTTGCTCCCATTGTCGTCACGGCGCGTGTTTGCGCCGCGTCCTGCTGAGGAGGCGCCATGCGGATTTGTGTACTCAACGAAACAACCAATGAGCAAGCCGGGCTGGAGCAGCGTTGCGTGTCTGCGCGCGAGGCGGGCTGCGACTACGTGGTGGCGCCGCCGCCGTTCGAGCGCGATGCAGAAGGCCGGCTCAGCGAAGTCGCCAGCGGCAGCGAGGCCGACGCAGCGCGCCTGGGTGAGCTTGTGCAGGCGGCGCAGCGCGCTGGCGTGAAGCTGCTGCTCGACGTGCGCCTGGACGAAGTAGGCGGCGCCAGCGCGGTGGTGCGCGAGAACCCGCAGTGGTTTCGTGCACGCAGCACGGCGGTGCCGGACCCGCGCCAGCCGCGCACGACGCCGGAAGTGGCCGAGGCACGTTTTGCCTATGCGCAGGAAGGTGCGGCGCTGGTGGAGTGGTGGAGCGCGCGTTTGCTTGACTGGGTATCGCAAGGCGTGGCCGGCTTTCGCTTGCTGCAGCCGCAACAGGTGCCGGCGCAGCGCTGGCGCGAGTTGATCGCACGCGTCCATGCGCAGGCGCCGGAAGTGGTGTTTGCAGCGTGGACGCCAGGCCTGGGCACTGAAGCCTTGCAGCAGTTGGCCGGTGCCGGGTTCGATGCGGCGTTCTCTTCGCTCGCGTGGTGGGATGGGCGCAGCAGTTGGTTCTTCGATGAAGACACCGCGTTGCGCGCACTCGCTACCCAGGTGGTTGCGGTACTCGATGCGCCCGATGGCAAACGTGCGGCAAGTCCCGAGCAGCATTGGCAACTTGCGCAGGCCTTGGGCGGTGCGTGGTTGTTGGACGCGGCGCAGTTGAACGCAGTGCCATCGAGCACACGTGCCGCTGATGGTGCGCCGACCGGCAATGCCGGCCTGCGGCTGCGCCCGCTATTGCGCGAAGCCACCGGGCTCACTGCCGTGGCGGTGGAGCCGCTCGGTGGCTTGCCGTCGTTGCTGTTGATCAATGGCGATGCCGCACATGTAGTGCCGGTGCCGGCACCGGACCTTCTGCGTCTGTTAGGCGATGCCGAAGCGTTGGTGGGCGAAGACGGCAGCACCTTGTCCGGTGCGACGCTGGAGGCGCTGGAGCCGGGCGAGGTGCGCGTGTATCGCAGTGTGCCGGCGCGGCATGTGCTGGCAGTGCCGCGGATGCGCCCGCGTGCGCAGACGGCGGCCGCGTGGCCACGCGTGTGTATCGAGTCGGTGACACCCTCGGTGGATAACGGCCGCTTCCCGGTCAAGCGCACGGTGGGCGACCGCATTTGCGTGGAGGCCGATGCGTTCTGCGATGGGCACGACCGCATTGCAGTCGCCGTGCTGTGGCGCCCGGCCGATGCAAAGACCTGGGCCAGCGCGCCGATGCGCGCCTTGGGCAACGACCGTTGGCGTGCGGAGTTTCCGCTGGAGCGCATCGGTACCTATGAGTTCCGTGTGGAAGGCTGGCGCGATGTGTTCGCCACCTTGCATGCGGATCTGGAAAAGAAGCGCGCCGCCAACACGGTGCTGCCGGTGGATGTGCAGGAGGCGGTGGCGGTGGTGCAGGCCGCGCACGCGCGCAGCAAAGGTGCATTGGCCGAGCGTTTGCAGGCCGTCCTCACCCGCATCGGTGCGCAGAGCGAGCCATTGCAGCAGCTGGCCATCGTGCTGGAGCCGGACACCGCACAGGCGATGGCGTTGGCCGACGACAAGCCGTTCCGCTCCGAGACGCCGGTGACCTTCCGGGTGGAGTCGGAGCGCCGCGCGGCGCACTTTGCCAGTTGGTACGAATTGTTCCCGCGCTCGCAGAGCGGCGATGCGCAGCGCCACGGCACCTTCGACGATGTGATCGAGCGGTTGGCGCATATCCGTGCGATGAACTTCGACGTGTTGTACATGCCGCCGATCCATCCCATCGGCGCGAAGAACCGCAAGGGCCGCAACAACACGGTCACTGCGGTCGACGGCGAGCCGGGTAGCCCGTATGCGATCGGCGCCAGCGATGGCGGGCATACCGAAGTGCACGCCGAACTCGGCGGGCTCGATGGCTTCCGCCGCCTGATCCAGGCCGCACGTGCGCACGGGCTGGAAGTGGCGCTGGACTTCGCCATCCAGTGCGCGCCGGATCACCCATGGTTGAAGGATCACAAGGACTGGTTCACCTGGCGCGCGGATGGCTCGATTCCATACGCGGAGAACCCGCCGAAGAAATACCAGGACATCGTCAACGTCGATTTCTACGCCAGCGGTGCGGTGCCGGATCTGTGGAACACGCTGCGCGATGCGGTGCTGTTCTGGGTCGACGAGGGCGTCACGCTGTTCCGCGTGGACAACCCGCATACCAAGCCGTTCCCGTTCTGGGAGTGGTTGATTGCCGATGTGCGTGGGCGCCGCCCGGACGTGGTGTTCCTGTCCGAGGCCTTCACTCGCCCGAAGATGATGTATCGCCTGGCCAAGTGCGGCTTCTCGCAGTCCTACACCTACTTCACCTGGCGCAACCACAAGCACGAGCTGCAGGAGTACGTGGAAGAGTTGAACGAAGGCGTGCCGCGCGAATGCTTCCGCCCGCATTTCTTCGTCAATACGCCGGACATCAATCCGCAGTTCCTGCAGACCAGTGGGCGCAATGGGCATTTGATCCGCACCGCGTTGGCCACGACCTTGTCGGGGCTGTGGGGCATGTATCAGGGCTTCGAGTTGTGCGAAGCCACGCCACTGGCGCCGGGCAAGGAAGAGTATCTGGACTCGGAGAAATTCCAGCTGCGCGCCTGGCCCGAACGTGCGCCCGGCGACATCGTCGATGAGATCACCCGCTTCAACCAGCTGCGCCGCATGCACCCCGAGCTGCAATCGCACCTGGGCACGCGGTTCTATCAGGCGCACAACGAGCAGGTGCTGTATTTCGGCAAGTTCCTGGATGCCGGTTACCTCTCGCGCAGCCGCAGCATGGTGTTGGTGGCAATCAATCTGGACCCCAACGCCGCACAGGATGCCGCTATCGAAATTCCATTGTGGGAGTTGGGCCTGCCCGATCACGCCAGCGTGGCAGTGGACGATCTGTGGGACGGCCATCGCTTCACATGGCAAGGCAAGCAACAACACATCCGGTTAGAGGCGACGCGGCCGTTCGCTTTATGGCGCATCCGCGCAGGAGAGGTCGCATGAATGCAGTCCCATCGTTACAAGCCGACGCAGAACAATCTGCGGTGGTTGCAGATCAGCTTTGGTACAAAGACGCGATCATTTATCAAGTGCACGTCAAGTCGTTCTTCGACTCCAACGACGATGGCATCGGCGATTTTCCCGGCCTGATTTCCAAACTGGATTACATCGCCGAACTCGGCGTGGACACCATCTGGCTGCTGCCGTTCTACCCCAGCCCGCGCCGCGACGACGGCTACGACATTGCCGAATACATGGCGGTGCATCCGGACTACGGCACCATTGCCGACTTCGAGCAGCTGGTGGCGCAGGCGCATGCGCGCGGCATCCGCGTCGTGACCGAGCTGGTGATCAACCACACCTCCGATCAGCATTCCTGGTTTCAGCGTGCGCGCAATGCGCCGGCTGGCTCGCCGGAGCGCGACTTCTATGTATGGTCGGACACCGACCAGGAATACGAAGGCACGCGGATCATCTTCTGCGATACCGAAAAGTCCAACTGGACCTGGGACCCGGTGGCCGGGCAGTACTTCTGGCACCGCTTCTATTCGCATCAGCCGGACCTCAACTTCGACAACCCCGCCGTGCTGGAAGCGGTGTTGGAAGTAATGCGCTTCTGGCTGGATCGCGGCGTGGATGGCTTGCGTCTGGATGCGGTGCCGTACCTGATCGAGCGCTCCGGCACCTCCAACGAAAATCTGCCGGAAACCCACGCGATCCTGCGCAAGATCCGCGCCACGCTGGATGCCGAATACCCGGACCGCATGCTGCTGGCCGAAGCCAACATGTGGCCGGAAGACACCCAGCAATACTTCGGCCAGAACGCCGACGAATGCCATATGGCGTTCCACTTCCCGCTGATGCCGCGCATGTACATGGCGATCGCGCGCGAAGACCGCTTCCCCATCACCGACATCATGCGCCAGACCCCGGAGATTCCGGAGAGCTGCCAGTGGGCGATCTTCCTGCGCAACCACGACGAGTTGACGCTGGAAATGGTCACCGATTCGGAGCGCGATTATCTATGGCAGACCTACGCCTCCGATCGCCGCGCGCGCATCAACTTAGGCATCCGTCGCCGTCTGGCGCCGCTGCTGGAGCGCGACCGCCGCCGCATCGAATTGATGACCTCCCTGTTGCTGACCATGCCCGGCACGCCGGTGCTGTATTACGGCGATGAGATCGGCATGGGCGACAACATCCATCTGGGCGACCGCGATGGTGTGCGTACGCCGATGCAGTGGTCGATCGACCGCAATGGCGGTTTCTCGCGTGCCGACCCGGCGCAGCTGGTGTTGCCGCCGGTGATGGACCCGCTGTACGGCTTCCAGGCAGTGAATGTGGAAGCGCAGATCCGCGACCAGCATTCGCTGCTGACCTGGACCCGCCGTGTGCTCAGCGTGCGCAAGCGCTACCAGGCCTTCGGCCGCGGCACGCTGCGCTTTTTGTATCCCGGTAACCGCCGCATGCTGGCCTACCTGCGTTGCTATCAGGACGAGACGGTGCTGTGCGTTGCCAATCTGTCGCATACGCTGCAGGCGGTGGAACTGGATCTATCCGAGTTCGAAGGCCGCGTGCCGGTGGACATCATCGGTGGCGGCAGCTTCCCGCCGGTCGGCCGCCTGACTTATCTGCTCACGGTGCCGCCGTTCGGCTTCTATGCGTTCCAGCTGGTCAGCGAGGGGACCTTGCCGGATTGGCATGTGCCCACTCCGGTGCCGCTGCCGGATTACCGTACGCTGGTGTTGCGTAGCGATACCGACGAAGGCAACGCGCTGCTGCCGCATCTTTCCACATTGGAAAGCGAAATCCTGCCGGCCTGGCTGTCGGCGCGGCGCTGGTTCTCGGCCAAGGATCAGGTGCTGAAACACGTGCGTATCTCGCGTCGCACGCCGTTGCCCGGCGATGAGCCGATGAGCCTGCTGGAGCTGGAAGTGGAGCTGGAAGATGGCCGCCACGAGAGCTACATGCTGCCGATCGGCATCGTGTGGGAGCGCGACCACCCCAGCACCCTGGCCGAGCAGTTGGCACTGGCGCGTGTGCGTCAGGGCCGCGAGGTGGGTTACCTCACCGATGCGTTCGCCCTCAAGCCGATGGTGCGCGGAGTGATCGACGCGCTGCGCGAGAATTCCACGCTGGAGTTCCGCGATGGCGACGATGCCTCGCAGCAGGGACAGGTGCGTTTCGAAGCGACGCCGGCGTTGGCCAAGCTGGATATTCCGCAGGATCCGGACATCCGTTGGTTGTCGGCCGAACAAAGCAACAGCTCGCTGGTGGTCGCCGACAAGGCGGTGTTCAAGCTGCTGCGGCATGTGGCCAATGGCGCCAATCCGGAGATCGAGATCGGCCGTCGCCTGACCGAGATGGGCTATGCCAACGCCGCGCCCCTGCTGGGCAGCGTCAGTCGCATCGACGCGCAGGGCACCATCACCACCATTGCGTTGCTGCAGGGCTTTATCCGCAATCAGGGCGATGCCTGGCGTTGGACGCTGGACCATCTGGCACGCAGTTTCGACGAGTACGCCACCGCGCAGACCGACGAATCGCGCGCCGAAGCCGTGGCCGGTTACGACGCGTTCGCTGCCGTGGTCGGCAAGCGCCTGGCCGAGCTGCACGAAGCCTTGTCGCGCGACACCGACGATGCCGATTTCGTCCCGCAGCGGATCGATCTGCCCGCTGCCAATGATGTGGTGGCTGGCGTCGCGCGCCAGGTCGAACAGATGTGGGACACAGTCAACGCACGCCTGGCCAGCAGCGACGATGCGATCGAACGCGACGCACTGGAAGCGGTGCTGGCCGAACGCTCGCAGCTGGAGGCCTTGCTGGCCAAGGCACCGGGCGTGCTCGCCGAGTCGTTGTTGACCCGCGTGCACGGCGACTTCCATCTGGGCCAGATCCTGGTGGCGTTCGACGATGTGATCCTGATCGACTTCGAAGGCGAGCCGGCCAAGCCACTGTCCGAGCGCCGCGCCAAGGCCAGCCCGCTACGCGATGTGGCCGGTTTCCTGCGCTCGCTCGATTACGCCAGCGAAGTCTCTGCACGTGGCGAAGAGGGCGCTGCCGCACGTGCGGGCGTGGGGGTGGATACGCATCTGGATGAATTCCTGGTGCAGTTCCGTCGCCGCTCCACGCAGGCATTTCTGGACGCGTACCATGCCGTGCTCGATGCCAGTACGCATCCGTGGATCGCGCCGGCAGCGTTCAATGCAGCAACCTTGTTGTTCCTGGTGGAAAAGGCCTGCTACGAAGTGCGCTACGAAGCCGCCAACCGGCCGGGCTGGTTGATGGTGCCGGTAGAAGGCTTGCGACGCATCCTGCAACGCGCGCGCGCTGATGCAGGAGACACATGATGAGTGGAGTGATGACAGCAGTGACCAATCGATGGGACCCCGGCGCGACCCGCGCCCTGGCCGAGGCACGCCATGGCGATGCATTCGCCATCCTTGGCGCGCACCCGACCGACAGCGGACGGGTGCTGCGCACTTACCAACCGGGCGCCAACTACGTCAACGCAGTGCTCGACGACGGGCAGGTCATCGCACTGGAGGCAGGCCCGGAGCCGGGCCTGTTTGCTGGCGAGTTGCCGGCGCAAGGCGCTTATCGCCTGCGCATCGGTTGGCCCGGCGGCGAGCAGGACACCGCCGACCCGTTTGCGTTCGGCCCGCAACTCAGCGACTTCGATCTGCACCTGATCAGCGAAGGCCATCATCTGCAGTTGGCCGATGCACTCGGCGCCAATGCGATCGAGGTCGATGGCGTGCGCGGCACGCGTTTCGCGGTGTGGGCGCCCAATGCCACACGTGTGGCGGTGGTGGGCGACTTCAATAGCTGGGACGCGCGCCGGCATCCGATGCGGCTGCGGCATCAGTCCGGCGTGTGGGAGTTGTTCGTGCCCGATGTCGGCCCTGGGGCGCATTACAAGTACCAGCTGCGCGGCCCGCATGGAAACGAATTGCCGGCCAAGGCCGACCCGGTAGCGCGGCGTGCGGAGCTTGCTCCGGGCACCGCTTCGATCGTGGCCGACCCCACGCCGCACCAGTGGAACGACGACGGCTGGATGGCCACACGCGCACGCCGTCAGGCGCACGACGCACCGATGAGCATCTACGAGATCCACGCCGGCTCCTGGCTGCGCGAAGAAGGCGTGGACCTGGACTGGGACGGGCTTGCCGATCGCCTGATTCCGTATGTGGCCGATATGGGCTTCACGCACGTCGAGCTGATGCCGGTGACCGAACATCCGTTCGGTGGCTCGTGGGGCTATCAACCGTTGGGGCTGTTTGCGCCCACCGCGCGCTTCGGCTCGCCGGATGGCTTCGCCCGCTTCGTCGAGCGCTGCCATCGCGACGGGATCGGTGTGATCGTCGATTGGGTGCCGGCGCATTTCCCCACCGATGCACATGGGTTGGCGCATTTCGACGGCACGGCGCTGTACGAGCATGCAGACCCGCGCGAAGGCTTCCACCGCGACTGGAATACGCTGATCTACAACCACGGGCGCCGCGAGGTGTCCGGGTTTTTGATCGCCAGCGCGCTGGAGTTCCTGCAGCGCTTCCACGTCGACGGCCTGCGCGTGGATGCGGTGGCCTCGATGCTGTACCGCGATTACAGCCGCAATGCCGGCGAGTGGGTGCCCAACATCCACGGTGGGCGCGAGAACTACGAAACCATCGCGTTCCTGCGCCGGCTCAACGAGGTGGTGCGTGAGCATGCGCCCGGTGCGGTGATGATCGCCGAGGAATCCACCGCGTTCCCCGGTGTGACCGCCGATGTGGCGCATGGCGGGTTGGGCTTCCACTACAAGTGGAACATGGGCTGGATGCACGACACCTTGCACTACGCCGCGCTCGATCCGATCTACCGCCGTTATCACCATGGCGAGCTGACCTTCAGCATGGTCTATGCGTATTCGGAGCGCTTCGTGCTGCCGATCTCGCACGACGAAGTGGTGCACGGCAAGGGCTCGCTGCTGGGCCGTATGCCTGGCGACGATTGGCAGCGCTTCGCCAATTTGCGTGCGTACCTGGGTTTCATGTTCACCCACCCCGGGCGCAAGTTGCTGTTCATGGGCTGCGAGTTCGGCCAACCGACCGAGTGGAACCACGACGGTGGCATCCCCTGGCACCTGCTCGACGACCCACGCCATCGTGGTGTGCAGACCCTGGTGCGCGATCTGAATCGACTGTATGTCGAATATCCCGCGCTGCACGCCTACGACGACGATCCGTCCGGGTTTGCGTGGGTGGTGGGCGATGATGCGGCCAATAGCGTGGTTGCGTTCCTGCGCAAGGGCAAACGCGGCGATGCACCGGTGCTGGTGGTGATCAACTTCACCCCGCTGGTGCAGCACGGCTATCGCATCGGCGTGCCGCAGAGCGGTCAGTGGCGCGAAGTGTTCAATAGCGACGCCGGCATCTACGGCGGTGCCAATCTGGGCAATGGCGGTGTGGTCACTGCAGAGCAGCAGTCCATGCACGGCCAGACACAATCGCTGCCGCTGCTGTTGCCGCCGCTGGGCGTCATCGTGCTGACGCCGCACGGCTGATGCATCGCATACACCGCCGGGCAGCTGGTCCGGCGGTGCGGCACCTGTTAGATTGCGCGCCGTAGAGTGGTAAACGAAACACCGCGAACGCCTTCACTGGCGCGCGGCAGTTTTGTCAGCCGCTTCTTAGGCAGCCCGGGGAGGGCTGCCGGGCACAGCCGCCGCCATGCCTTCCGTCGACCGTCTTTGCGGGAGCGTTGTGCGTGGGCGTTTTGATTGCTGTGAGTGTTGTTTGGCTTGTTGAGGCCGCTTTCTGCGCTGCGCGCAACAGTGGCTGCGCGCATGCAGCGGTGTGCAGGGCACAGCCACTGCGTGCGACCGCGCTACGTGGCTACCGATGTCCTGCCCGGTTTGGTGCGCTGCCTGAGCCCACCTCGACGCAGGCTTGCGCATGAGTAGCCTGATGACGCTTTTGTATCTGCTCACCGCTGCCGCCTCGGCTTTTGCGTTTTATCTGGCAACCACGCATCAACGTCTTGTGCTGCGGCGCCGATTGTCTGCGCGCCTGTTGCGCAGCGGTGGCAGCGTGTTGTTGGTGTTGTCGCTGGCCTGCGCCATCCGTGCGCTGGGTGTGTGGGCGGGCGTCTTCGCCGCAGTGACTGCGCTGATGCTGGCGGCGGTGGCGCTGCCGTATCTGGATGTCTGGCAACAGGCGCGTGCGCAACGCAGGCAGGTGCGTCATGTGGGCTAGATGGTTGGCTGCCGTGGTGCTGGGCCTGCCGCTTGCGGTTGGCATGGTCGGCTTGTGCGCGTTGTTGCTGCCGGGGCCGCAGCAAAGCTACACGCTGGCGTGGCTGTTGCTGATGTTTCCGGTGTGGATCGGTGCAATGGCGCTGCCGTTCGTGTTTCGTAGCGCAGTACGCGCCTGGGTGGTTCTCGGCGGGCTGACCGTGCTGTGCTATGTCGTGCTTGCGGGCATCAAGGTATTGGGCTGGACGGAGTTGAGCGCATGAAAGCATCGACCTTGCGCGCGTTTCTCTCCGTGCATAGCTGGATGGGTTTGCTGGCCGGCATGGCCTTGTTTATCGCCTTCTATGCCGGTGCCCTCACCGTGTTTACGCATGCGTTGAGCGACTGGCAGGCCACGCCACAGGTCACGCAAAAGGCGCCAGCCGATCCGGTCGCCGCAGCGCAGGCCTTGCTGGACGGGGTGATCGCCAAGCATCCGCAGGTGGCCGAATCGTTTCTGGTGCTGCTGCCCGGCGAACATGGGCCGATTCCACGGCTGTACTGGTATGGCGCGCAGGCCGATGCCAGTGGCGGCATGCGCCAATACCAACACGCCGCCGATGGCACGCTGCAGGAGTTGCCGCAGCGCGTGGGCTTTGCCGATTTTCTCTACGACCTGCATTTCACCGCGGGCCTGCCGCGCGTGTTCGGCACCTATCTGTTCGGCGTGGTGAGCGTGCTGTACGGGCTGGCCCTGGTCAGCGGGGTAGTGCTGTACGCGCCGGTGTTCTTCAAGGATCTGTTCGCGCTGCGGCTGGGCCACAACCTCAAGCGCCTGTGGCAGGACGCGCACAACGTGGTCGGCATGTTGTCGCTGCCGTTCCATGTGATCTTCGCCTGGTCCGGTGCGGTGTTGTGCCTGGGCGTGCTGTTGCTGGCGCCGTTTCAGTTTCTGGTGTTCGACGGCAAGTTGATGCAGATCCTGGAGCCGGAGTTCGAGCTCACCCCGCATGTGGCACCGGCCAAGCGTGCCGCCCCGTTACTGCCGGTCGCGGTGTTGCTGGACAAGGCGCGCGCAGCCAGCCCGGGGTTTGTGCCGGAAAACATCGGGTTTCACGATGCCGGCGATGCCAATGCGCGTGCGGAAGTCTATGGCCACCACGATCAGCGTCAGCTCAACACGCTCGGCGGCGTGGCACTGGAAGCGGCAACCGGCAATGTCTTGCGGGTGCTAGAGCCCAGGACGATGTCGGCCGGCACCGCTGCACTGCGCGGGTTGCAGGGGCTGCATTTCGGCAATTTCGGGCATGCGCCGTTGCAGTGGCTGTACTTCCTGCTGGGGCTGGGCGGTGCGTTCCTGTTCTACAGCGGCAACCTGTTATGGATCGAAACACGCCGCAAGCGCCGCCTGGTCGACCAACCGCGCCGCACGCATGCCATGGCGCGCCTCACGGTGGGTGTGTGCCTGGGCAGCGTCGCCGGCATCTCGGCGTTGTTTATCGCGGCGCGGTTTCTGCCACAGGGACAGGAGCGTTATGTCTACTACGCGGTCTTCGCGCTCATGGTGATGTGGGCCTTGCTGCGTCCCACTGCACGCGGCGCCTACGAGGTGTTGCTGGCGTGCGCGGTACTGACGGCGTTGATTCCGGTTGCCAGCTGTTTTTCCGCGCGCGGTGTGGTGCTGCCGTGGCAGGACGCAACGGTGCTCGGTGTCGACCTGATTGCGCTGGCCTTGGCATGGACGTACTGGCAGCTGGCACGCGCGAGCAAACGGCGCGGAGTGCAGGGCGATCCGAACAGCGTCTGGGCGTGGGGAGATCGCGCCGCTCCGTGAGCGGTCGCTGTGCCTGCGCGCTGTAGTGCATTGCAGCGCTGCCTGTACAACGCGCGTGTTGCGGACCGAGGATCTGGGCTCGGTTGAGCTCAACTCACGTGTGACGACATGCATGTCACGTACGATCCTTGGCCTCTGATCGCTGCTGACGTTCGTTTGTGTGCGTTGAAATGTCCACACCACTACGCATTGGCCTGATCTCCGACACGCACGGCCTGCTGCGGCCGGAGGCGGTCGTCGCGTTGCAGGGGTGTGCTGCAATCATCCATGCCGGCGATGTGGGCAAGCCGGAGATCCTCACCGCGCTGCAGGCGCTGGCACCCTTGCACGTGATTGCCGGAAACATCGACAACACGCCATGGGCAGCCAAGCTACCCGAGACCCTGGATCTGCTGATCGCAGGCGTACGCATCCATGTGTTGCACGATCTGAAAACACTGGCGCCGGAGGTCGCTGCAGATGTGATCGTCAGCGGTCATTCGCACAAGCCATTGGTGCACATGCGCGACGGCGTGCTGTACGTCAATCCGGGCAGCGCCGGCCCACGTCGCTTCAGCTTGCCGATCAGTGTGGGCACCTTGTGGTTGGGCGATGGCCCGCCGCGTGCGGAACTGCAAGTGCTACAGCTGCGTTGATCCAGGGCAGATGCCTGCAATACGCGGTGAGCCACGATCCAGGTGACGCGGTTCGACGACGTGCATCTGACTTCAATACGCTCGATCCAGCTTGCACTGACGTCACGAGCGGAAGCTATTGGCAACGCATGAGTTCGCCGAACTTACGCGGCATATAGGCACGCGCCCGGGCTATCTGTTGAACGCTTGTGCACGTTTGAAACCCATGCGCTGACCCTGTCTGCACGCATGTGGGGCCACCCTTGTGCCTCAAGTCGTCGCAAAGGAGTCCTCATGAATACACGTCGCCAATTCCTCTCCGCCGCCGCTGCCGGCACCGCTGCGTTGGCCGCTGCGCCGTTGTTGGCCCAGTCGTCCGCGCCTGGCAGCGTGATGCCGACGCGCGGCAAAACCACCGTATCGAAGCTGCCTGCCAACGCAGCGACCAAGGGTGCGCGGTATCGCCCTGCGAGCCGTCTGGGCTTTGGTGGCGTGGCGATCGGCAATGGCTTCGCAGCCACCAGCGATGCGCAGAGCGAAGCGACCCTGGCGGCGGTGTGGGAGTCGGGCGTGCGCTATTTCGATACCTCGCCGTGGTACGGGTTGGGGTTGTCGGAGCGTCGCACCGGTCATCATCTGCACAATCACGCCGCAGACGAATACGTGCTGTCGACCAAGGTCGGGCGCCTGCTCACCGCGACCGACAAACCGCCCCAGACGATGTGGCAGCAGCCCTCGCCCTTCGACTATCGCTACGACTACAGCGCCTCCGGCGTGCGCCGCTCGATCGAAGACAGCCTGCAGCGCCTGGGTGTGTCGCAGATCGATATCGCCTACATCCACGATCTGTCGCCGGAGAACGAAAAAGATCTCGGCATGCCATGGGAACAGCGCTTCGCCGAAGCGGTGAAAGGCGCCATGCCCGAGCTGACCAAGATGCGCAAGGAAGGCCTGATCAAGGCCTGGGGCTTCGGCGTCAATCGCCCGGAACCGGCCTTGCGTGCGATCGAAGAAGCCGACCCCGACATCTTCTTGCTGGCCTGCCAATACTCGCTGCTCGATCACGCGCGTGCACTGCATGACACCTTCCCGAAGATCGCCAAGCATGGCGCCTCGGTCGTCGTTGGCGCGCCGCTGTTGGCGGGTTATCTGGCCGGGCGAAAGCGTTATCTCTATGACGGTAGCGTGCCGGAATGGGCGCCGGCCATGCGACAGAAAGCGCTGGCCATCTGTGACCGCCACGGCGTGGATCTGCGCACCGTCTCGCTGCAGTTTGCCTCTGCACCGCAAGTGGTGTCGGCGGTAATCCCGGGCGCGCGTACGGCCGAGCAGGCGCACGCGAATGCGGCCTCGATGCGCGTGGCGATTCCGGCAGCTGTGTGGGATGAACTTAAGCGCGAGCAAGTGATCGAATCGGATGCGCCAGTGCCTGTTGTGAGCTGATGCAGCTAAGAGCGGCTGACAAAACCTAGCGAGCGAGCGCCTGTCAGTGAGTGCAGTGGTTTTGCCGGCCGCATCTTGATGGATGCAGTCAGAAGTCCAGATCAGACACTGAGGTGGTTGAATGCGCGGTGCCCTCACCGCTCGCGGGGCACGCCGCAAGTACGTCCATGTAGGCTCGGTGGCGGCATCCATGCCGCCACACGGTCCCGCAAGCGGTGAGGACGCCGCACCGGAGAGTTTGTCGGTTGCTTTCTTAAAGCTTGTCCATCGCTCGGCTTGCATTGAGAAGATGAATCAGGCGTGCCGTTATCTAAGCAACCCACGTAAGACATTGCTTGCACCATGCACACCGATCATCTCCACTGGTCCTTGCCCGCCCACCGTCGCGGGACCTTACGCGGCATGGATGCCGCGTAAGAGCTTACAAGGACGTACTTGCAGCGTGTCCCGCGATGGTGGGCGGGCAAGGACCCTGCAGCCAAGCCGCAGATCAGCCGGCCTGCAGTAGCCTGACGTGAAGTAGTTTTGTTAGCCGCTCTAGTTGATCAAATAGAGTGACGCATCAAGGAATCAACAGCGGCCGCAACGCAGGCACCTGCTTTGCCAACTCGTCGGCGACAATCGCCGCGAACAGATCCGCGCCGTCCGCACCAAGATGCGTGTAGTCGAATGCGAGTTTGGCCTGGCCCATCGGCTCGGCGCTGGCATTGTCCTGTGCAGCGGCGGGCACGCTGCCCGCTGCCGCGATCTTTGACGACGCCGACACCGGCACATGCAATGCCTGCGCCGGTGTCTTGCCAATCGTCGTGCCCGATTGCGCGGCAATCACTTGTTCCGGATCGGCAGGCCGCTGCGCCAGCCGCATCGCCAACACTGGGCCCATGCCCTGCACCATCGCACGGCTGCGCGCATGCAGGTCGATCAACGGCACCTGTAACTCGCGCGCAACTGCGCGTGTTGTCTCCGCCCACGGCGCCAAGTCGTCGATTAATTGGCCGCGTTCGAATTGCCGCCGCGTCAATGGCGTGACCAACACGGGGATCGCACCGGCGGCACGTGCGTCGGCGACATAACGGCGAAGATTCGCCGGGAATTCGTTCGCCAACTCGGTGGAACGCCCCGGTTTGCCGGGTTGATCGTTGTGCCCGAACTGGATCAACACAACCACCTGTCGATAGCCGCCGCTGCGCAGCTCCTTCAGTGCGATCTCCCACGAGCCTTCGGCGCGATAGTTGGAGGTGCTGCGGCCACCGCGCGCCAGATTGAGGCAGCTCAGGAACGAGGTCACATGCTGCGCGCAAAAGCTCGGCCCCCAGCCACCTTGCACAGCCGTGGTGGAGTCGCCGACCAGCACGATCTTGCTGGCGGCAAAGTGCTTGCCGCAAGCGGCCACGTTAGACGCTGGGACGCTTGCAGTTGACGCATCAACCGGTGAGGCATCTGCAGCGTACGCAACAGGTGCAGCAATTGCTGCCAGCAAAACCAACGGTACAAGAGACGAAAAACGCATGAATCACCAATGAGGAAAAGCAATCGGAAAACGCAAGGTAGTCAGAAGGCGAAAGGTGATCAGAAGACCGCAGGCAGGCAGAAGAGCGCAAGCACGATGATCCGAGCCGCGCGCTGATGGGCGCCTACACGCACGCCACGCCGTGCCGCCGCGGAGTGCAATCCGACCACGCTCGACGTCGACCTTGACCACGAAAGTCAGTCAAAACGTACCGCGTTGAATGAAAGGCGCTTGCTGATACAGCTTGCGCTCGCCACCGCGCGGATCGTGGCCGAGCCGGCTGGGTGTATCGAACAGCAGCGTCTCGCGCTGCTGCAACGAATACTGTCGCCAACGCGGCAGACCACGATGATTCGGGTCGCCGCTGCGCGCAAATGCAATCAACGCCTCGCTCATCTGCTCGGCCATGCGCTGCGCATCGGCGCCATCGCCGGTGCGCGAACCCGGTTGCGCAATGGTGTCGAAGACCAGCGGAATATCCAGTGTGTGGAAGGCGCCGAACTTGCCGCCATCCAGTGGCGAGCCCCAATCCAGTTGATAGACCCAGGTGGGTGCGCCTTGACGTGCGCGTGCCTCGGCTTCTTCGACCGCGCCGCGCCACGAGCGCCCTGCGGTGGTGGCTGCGAAGAACACGTCCGATGGCGAATACTGCGGATACAGCCGGCGGTATTCGGCAATCACCATCTGCGGCAGCAGATCCACGTATTGCTGGGTTTCCAGCCTGGCCGGCAGCTCGTCCCAGCTCAGCGCGAAGTTCTTCGCATCGTTGCCGAGAAACGCGCGCGTTTCATCGCGGGTATTGCCGATCACCAGCGGAATCTTTGCCGATTGCAGCGGGGCGGTCGGCCAGAATGGATGCACCGGCACATTGCGCGCATCCAGCACCGGGCCGAAATACAACGCGCTGTTTTCCACCCGCGAGGGATCGCGCACTTGCGCGGCAGCCAGCAGCTGCTCACTTGGTAGCGTGCGGATGCGCGCAAGCGCGCCGGGCGCAAGTTTCAATGCATCCAGCAGCAGTTGCGCGCGCTGGGTGGCCGCACGCGGGCCGGCCACGGTGACCTGCTGCCCGCTCATGGTCCATGCGCGCTGGAACAGGCCGCGTGCGGCGGGCATCGCCATCAAGGTGGCGATCTTGGCGCCGCCACCGGACTGGCCGAACACGGTGACATTGCCGGCATCGCCGCCGAATTCTGCCGCGTGCTGGCGCACCCACTGCAGTGCCTGGATCAGATCCAGCTGCCCGGCATTGCCGGAGTCGGCAAAACGCGCATCGCCCAGCTGCGCCAGCGACAGATAGCCGAACAGGTTGAGCCGGTGATTGACGGTGATCACCACCACATCGCCGCGCTTGCACAGACGCACGCCGTCGTAGAGCGGGTCGCTGCCGGAACCGGTGGTGTAGCCGCCGCCGTGGATATAGAACAGGATCGGCCGCTTGCTGCCATCACGCAGGCCCGGCGTCCACACGTTGAGGAACAGGCACTCCTCGCTGGTGGGTTCGCTGGCTTTGGGCTGTGGCGCGGAAGCACCGAACGCGCTGGCATCGCGCACGTCCTGCCACGGCGTTTCATGCACCGGCGGCTGGAAGCGCCGCATTGCGGTGTCGCCGCCGTAGGGGATGCCCTTGAACACGCAGATGCCCTGGTCGCGATAACCGCGCAGTGCGCCGCCACGCACCTGTGCCAGCGGCGTACTGTCGTCGCGCGCAGGTGCAGGCGCTGTTGCGACCGCACCTGCGAAGCTCGGCAGCGCGGCTGCAGCGGTCGCTAACAAGCCACCACGCAGCAGCGTGCGCCGCCGCGCGTCGGGCGTGGATGGTGACGTCATTGCGCGGCGTCCTGCGCCGGTACAGAGGTGGGTACAGAGGTGGGTGCAGGTGCAGCGACAGATGCATTCGCAGTCGTCGCAGTCGAGGGCGTTTGCGCCTTGCTGACATGCGCAATCCAGGCCTGCGCCAGCTGCGGCCACGCCGCCACGGTCAGCCCGGTGCCGCTGGCCGTACCAAAACCATGGCCGCCCTGCGGAAACACATGCAGCTCGCTCGGCACGTCGGCACGCAGCAGCGCGTCATGCATCAACAGACTGTTACGCACCGACACCACCGTGTCGTCCTGCGCATGCAGCAGAAAGCTGGGCGGGGTGCGCGCATCCACATGCAGTTGCGGCGAATACGCACGCACCTGCGCATCGCTCGGACTGCTGCCGAGCAGGCGCTCGCGCGAGCCCGCGTGCGCGTTGGCGCTGTCCATGTCGATGACCGGGTAGATCAGCAGCTCGAAATCCGGCCGCGCGCTCAGTGCATCGGCGGCATCCACCTTTGGGTAGACCTGTGCGGCATAGCGGGTGCCCAGGCTGGCGGCGACGTGCCCGCCGGCCGAGAACCCCATCACCCCGACGCGCTGCGCATCGATTCCGTAGCGGGCGGCATTGGCGCGGATCAGGCGCAGCGCGCGCTGCGCATCGGCCAGCGGCACGTCGGCACCGTTCGGATGGCCTTCGCCGGGCAGGCGGTAGCGCAACACGAACAGCGTGATCCCGGCCTGGTCGACGAAGCTGGGTACCAGCGCGCTGCCTTCGTTGTCCAGCACGATGCGCTGGTAGCCGCCGCCGGGGGTGACCAGCAGGGCGGTGCCGTTGGGTCGCTTGGGTCGGTAGACCACCAGGTACGGCGTACTGATCTGCTGGATGTAGCGATCAGGCAGGGCAGGGTCGGCGCTGCGCTCGACAATGCGCTGCGACTGCGGCAACGTCTTGTCTCCCGGTGCCAATCGCTTGGGCCATAGCCCGATCCGGCTGGCCTGTTCGGCGGCTGTATCGGCACTGGACACTTCAGCCGCAACCACCGGCGGCCCGATCAGCAGCGAGGTCGCCAACACCACCAGCGGCAGGCATCGCCGCGCAGCACCCGAAAACGCAGCAAAACCGCGTGTTTGGCGTTTCTTTTCCATCCGCCCCTCCCAGGGTCGCTTCGTTGCTGCGGCCAGTTTTGCCGCACTGCACATTGCCAATGACACCGGTTTACCATATACAGCACACCGTGCCACTGTCGATTGGCAGTGCAACAAAAACACTAGCAGGGAGACACCCTTGAGCAACGACGCCGCCACCCCGCCATCGTCCACATCCATGCTGTCGCAGATCGCCCAGCAGTTTGTGGAGGCACGCCGTGCAGGGGCATCGCTGCCCGACTTTCCCGGGCAAATCCCTGAGGATCTGGTCACTGCTTATCAGGTGCAGGACATCGCCATCAGCCAGTGGGACGACCAGGTGGTCGGCTGGAAGGTGGGTTATATCGCCGCCGAGCGCCGCGACGCCTCCGGCGACGACCGCCTGCTGGGCCCGATCTTCTCGCACAAACTCTGGAATGCTACCGGTGGAACAACGCAGTTCCCGATCTACCAGGGCGGCTTCGGTGCGGTAGAGGCCGAGTATGTACTGCGCCTGGAAGCGGACGCTCCCGCCGAGCAGACCCATTTCACCCCGGAGCAGGCCGCGCAGCTGCCGGCCACGTTGTTCATCGGCGTGGAGATCGCCAGCAGCCCGTTGGCGACCATCAACAAGCTGGGCCCGCGCGTGGTGATTTCCGACTTCGGCAACAATAACGGCCTGATTTTAGGCCCGGAAGTGACCGACTGGCTGGCACGCGACGAGTCCGCGCTGACTGCCGAAACGCTGATCGACGACCAGGTTGTCGGTACCGGTGGAGCCACCACGTTGCCGGGTGGATTGCGCGCCGCCTACGCCTTTGCGCTCAGTCGTTCGGCCCAGCGCGGGCGTCCGCTCAAGCGCGGTGATCTCATTGCCACGGGCAATGCCACCGGTATCCATGACATCGAAGTGGGACAGCGTGCGCTGATTCGTTTCGCCGGCATCGGCGACATTTCCTGTACGGCTGTGTCCGCTAGCTGATGCGGACCCAGTGACCAGACGCTTGGGAGGGCGCCAATGATCACACGCAGACATTTCCTCGGTGCCGGACTCGGTGCCGCCGCGGCCGGCCCCTGGTTGGGCGCCGGTGCCACCACGCCGATCCCCGGCGGGCAGTTGTTGACCGCCACCGATGTGCATATCGGCGACTACCCCACCGTGGAAGCGGTGCGGTGGTTCGGCAAGCAGCTCGAAGCACGCACCAATGGCCGGCTCAAGCTGCGCCAGTACCACTCCGGCCAGCTGGGCCGCGAGTCGGAGGCGATCGATATGGCGCGCTTCGGTGCCATCGACATCACCCGGGTGTATTCGGGCGCGTTGAACAACACTTTTCCGCTTACTCAGGCGCTGTGCCTGCCGTACGTGTTCGATTCGGTGCCGCATCTGCGCCGCGCCATCGACGGGCATGTCGGCGACAGCGTGCTGCGCAGCTTCGAGCAGCGCGATCTGGTGGGCCTGGCGATCTACGATTCGGGCGCGCGTTGCTTCTACAACACCAAGCACCCGCTGCACCGCCCGGAAGATCTCAAGGGCCTGAAATTGCGCGTGGCCTCGTCGGACATCTTCCTCAAGCTGATGCGCATGCTGGGCGCCAATCCCACCCCGATGTCGCTGGGCGAGACGTTCTCGGCGATGGAAACGCACATGATCGACGGTGCGGAAAACAACATGCGCAGCTTCCAGTCCAGCCGCCATTTCGAAGCCGCGCGTTACTGGTCGCAGAGCGAGCATTCCTACGCGCCGGACATCCTGGTGATGTCGCGCAAGAGTTTCGAATCGCTGAGCCCGGCCGACCGCGGCCTGGTGGTGGAACTGGCGCGCGCCTCGGTGCCGGTGATGCGCAACCTGTGGGATGCCTCGGAAGTGATCGCGCGCAAGCAGGTGATCGACTACGGCGTCAAGCTCAATCAGGTCGACATGCCGGCGTTCCGCGCCGCCTCCGCCCCGCTGCTGGCCGAATACCGCAAGCAGCCGGAGATCGAAGCGTTGTACCGCCGCATCCGCGATTTCGCATAGAGGTAATCCAATGACCGAACCCGAGACTCTCGCCGTCCCGGTCGCGCCGTTGCAGCGCGCGCTGGACCGCGTTTCCGACACTGCCGTTGGCGTGGCATCGCTGGCCTTGCTGGGCCTGGTGGTCGTGCAGGGCTGGCAGGTGTTCACCCGCTACGTGCTCAACGACTCGCCCAGCTGGACCGAGCCGGTGACGCTGCTGTTGCTGAGCACCGCGCTGAGCCTGGGCGCGGCCGCCGGCGTGCACACCAACCGCCATTTCGGCTTCTATCTGCTGGGCGAACACGTGCCGCCGCTGGTGCGCAAGGTGTTCGATCTGATCCGCCCGCTGATGATCATCGCCATTGGCGCGGTGCTGGCACGCTGGAGTGCGGCGCTGCTGCTGGATGGGCTGGACATCAAGATGGCCGGCGCGCAGATGCCGCAGAGCATCAACTATCTGCCGCTGTCGATCGGCGGTGCGCTGATGGTGGTGTTCGCCTTGTACAAGCTGTGGCGTGTGCTGCGCCCGATCCACACCGGAGGAGTGCGCTGATGGGCATCGCCATGTTGTTGGGAACCTTCGTGGTGCTGCTGCTGATCGGCGTGCCGGTGGCCTATGCGCTGGGCGCGGCCGCACTGGCCACGCTGCTGTATCTGGACCTGCCCACGGTGGTGCTGGTGCAGCAGATTTCCGCCGGTAGCGGCTCGGCCTCGTTGATCGCCATTCCGCTGTTTATCTTCGCTGGCGAGTTGATGCTGCGCGGTGGTATTTCCGAACGCTTGATCGCCTTGGCCTCGTCGCTGGTGGGGCGCGTGCGTGGCGGCCTGGGCCAGGTCAGCGTGCTGTCGTCGCTGTTCTTCGGCGGCGTGTCCGGCTCGGCGATTGCCGACGTCTCGGCGGTCGGCGGCACCATGATTCCGCAGATGATCAAGCGCGGTTACGACCGCGATTACGCGGTGAATGTGAGCATGACCGCCGCGCTGGTGGCTTTGCTGGTGCCGCCCTCGCATAACCTGATCCTGTTCTCCGCAGCGGCGGGCGGCGGTATCTCGATCGCCGATCTGTTCGCCGCCGGCATCTTCCCCGCGCTGCTGATGACCGCAGCGATGATGGTCACCGGCTATGCGGTGGCGCGCCATCGCGGCTACGGCACCGAGCCGTTCCCCGGCTGGCGCGCGGTGGCGCTGCGCCTATTCGGCGCATTGCCGGGCCTGGGGTTGGTGGCGCTGATCTTCATCGGTATTCGCGCCGGCATCTTCACCGCAGTGGAGAGCGCCGCGATTGCAGTGGTGTATGCGTTGATCGTCACCGCGCTGCTGTATCGCCAGTTGCGTTGGGCCGAGTTCTTCGCGGCGGTCACGCATGCCGCGCGCACCACTGGCGTGATCCTGTTCGTGATCGCCACGGCTGCGGTGTTCGGTTGGTTGCTTGCGTACTTGCAGGTGCCGGCGGCCGCAGTGAAGTTCCTGCAGGCCATCGCCGACAGCAAGAACACCGTGCTGCTGATGATCGTGGTGATGCTGTTGCTGCTGGGCATGTTCATGGACCTGGCACCAAAGATCCTGATCTGCACGCCGATCTTCCTGCCGGTGGTCAAGGCTTACGGCATCGACCCGATCCACTTCGGTCTGGTGATGGTGCTGGCCGGCGGCATCGGCTTGATCACCCCGCCGATCGGCTCGGTGTTGTTTATCGGCACCTCGATCGGCCAGATCACCATCGCCCAGAGCATGCGCACCATTTGGCCATTCTGGTTGGCGGCGTTATGCGTGCTGCTGATCGTGGCGTTTTTCCCCGAACTGTCGCTGTGGTTGCCGAGGGCACTGCGCGCGTAAGGGCGCCACTCCATCCACTGCGTATCCGTCGGCAGGGCGCGGTCGGGGCGAACGAATCGGCGTCTACCACGTGCGATTCAACCGCCCCGGCCACCCCATCCGACAGTCGCTTGGCGACGCTGCATGAGCACTTCGCAGCGCCGCTGCTGGCGGGAGTTTCCGCCGTCATCCCCGCGGCCGACGATCTAAGGCGTCGGCCGCCGCATCGCCCCGCAGGTTGGGGGTCAAGGAGAGAGCATGCGTATGCGTAACACTTCACCCTGTTTGCGTTGGCTGCTGGCCAGCGGCCTGCTGCTGTGTGCCGGGCTAAGCGCTGCGGCCGACTGGAAGCGCGGCATCGAACACCAGCGCATTGCCGACCAGGGCAACGGCACCTTCCTCAATCCGGTGCTGGCCGGCGATCACCCCGACCCGTCGGTGCTCAAGGACGGCGACGACTACTACCTCACGCTGTCCTCGTTTGATGCGTATCCGGGTCTGCCGATCTGGCATTCGCGCGATCTGGTCAACTGGCAACCACTGGGCCATGCGATCACGCAGAACGTCGGCGCGATCTGGGCGCCGGATCTGATCAAGCACGGCAAGCGCTATTACATCTATTTCCCCGCGCGTCGCGGCGACCAGGGCGAGCGCAGCAACTTCGTGGTGTGGGCCGACGACATCAAGGGCCCGTGGAGCGCGCCGATCGACATCGGCCTGGGCAAGTACATCGACCCTGGCCATGCAGTGGGCGAAGACGGCAAGCGCTATCTGTTTCTGAGCGGCGGCGATTACGTGCAACTCTCCGACGACGGCTTCAAGGTGGTGGGCACGCCCAAGCACGTCTACGACGGCTGGAAGTACCCGGAAAGCTGGGACGTGGAAGGCTACGCCCAGGAAGGCCCCAAGATCACCCGCCACAACGGCTGGTACTACATGACCACCGCCGTGGGCGGCACCGCCGGCCCGCCGACCGGGCACATGGTGATCACCGCGCGCTCGCGTTCGATCCACGGCCCCTGGCAGAACGCGCCCAACAACCCGATCACCCGCACCAAGAGCGCCGACGAGCCATGGTGGTCGCGCGGCCACGCCACCTTGGTAGAAGGCACCGACCAGCGCTGGTGGATGCTCTACCACGGTTACGAACACGGCTACTGGACGCTGGGCCGGCAGGCCTTGCTCGACCCGATCGAGTGGACCGCGGACGGCTGGTTCGTCGCCAAGGGTGGCGACCTGGGCACGCCGTTGAAAAAGCCCAGCGGGCAGGCCTTGCCGCATGGCCTGAGGTTGTCGGACGACTTCCGCGCCAACACGCTCGGCCCGCAGTGGTCGTTCTTCAACCCGGCCGCCGACGAAGCCAAGCGTCTGCAAGTAGGCGATGGCGTGTTGCGCCTGCAGGGCAAGGGCAGCGCCCCGCGCGACGCCTCGCCGCTGACCCTGATCGCGCCCGACCAGGCCTATCAGTTCGAGGTGCAGATGACCGTGGCACCGGGCGGGCAGGGCGGGGCGCTGCTGTTCTACAGCGACAAGCTCTACGCCGGGGTGGGGAGCAACGGCGAGAACTTCGTCATGCACCGCTATGGCGAAGAACGCCCGGCCAAGCTGGCGCCCAGCGGCAAGGGCGGCGCGCTATGGCTGCGCGTCACCAACAACCGCCACATCGTCACCATCCACAGCAGCACCGACGGCACCACCTGGACCAAGTACCCGGTGCAGATGGAAGTGTCCGGCTACCACCACAACGTGGCCGGCAAGTTCCTGGCACTGAAACCGGCGCTGTATGCGTCCGGCCAAGGCCAGGTGGAATTCCGCAACTTCCGCTACCGCGCCCTGGACTGACCGTTCTGCACTGCCGGGCATGCCGTCGCGCATCACGCAACGGCGCTCCGGTCATGGCGGATTCGGGACATCGGCAAGTCTGCGAAGGCTTGCCGGCCCGCTGGCCGGTAGAATCCAATCAACTTCAATGGTTGACCGCTATGCCCGCCCGCAAGATGCCTGAAGAGGGAATGCCCGGCCTGCCGAAGGGCAAGGTAGCCACGATCAACGACATCGCCCGGATGTCCGGGGTGTCCAAGAAGACCGTCTCGCGGATCATCAACAATTCGCCGCTGGTCCGCCAGGACACCCGCGAGAAGGTCGAAGCACTGATGCGCGAGGTCGGCTACTCGCCCGACCCGCTCGCGCGCGGGCTGGCGTTCCGGCGTTCGTTTCTGATCGGCATGGTCTACGACAACCCCACCGCGCAGTACATCGTGGACATGCAGTACGGCGCGCTGGACGCGCTACGCGGCTCCAGTTTCGAGCTGGTGGTGCACCCCTGCGACAGCCGCAGCCCCGGCTATATCGAAGGCGTGCGCCGCTTTGCCCAGGCGCAGAAGCTGCACGGGGTGATCCTGGTGCCACGCGCCTCCGAGGACCAGGCGCTGGCCGACATGCTGGCCGAGATCGGCTGCCGCTACACCCGCATCGCCTCGGTCGCGCTGGACGCCACCTCGCAGACGGTGATCACCCACGACCGCGACGGCGCCGCCGAGGCCGCCGACTACCTGCTCTCGCTCGGCCACCGCGACATCGCCCTGGTCACCGGCCCCAGCGCCTACCGCTCCTCGGTGGAGCGCACCTCGGGCTTTGCCGACGCGCTGACCCGGCGCGGCATCGAACTGCGGCCCGAGCGGATTGTGGAAGCCGGCTATACCTTCGAATCGGGCGTGGCCGCCGCCGAAAAGCTGCTGCTGGGCAAGAAGCGCCCCACCGCCATCTTCACCGGTAACGACGAAATGGCTGCCGGTATCTACAAGGTCGCGCTGCGCGCCGGCATCAACATCCCGCGCCAGCTTTCGGTGATCGGCTACGACGACAGCTCGCTGGCCTCGCGGCTATGGCCGCCGCTGACCTCGGTGCGCCGCCACACCCGCGACACCGGCCGCACCGCCGCCGCGATGCTGATCCAGCCCGACAACGCCCCGCAACTCCCCACCGCCAGCGTGCGCCCGCACCTGATCGTGCGCGATTCCTGCCAACCGCCGGAAGATTGATCGCGGCATCGCGCGTCTGCCGCCCGCCGTGCCTCGCGTGCCATCGGCAGAGTGTGCAAGGCCTGCTCGCCGCAGCGCTGCTTCGCAAGCGCGCGCACGATGTTCGTATTGCAGCGCCGCGGGAAAGATCGCGCGCCGATAATTAATTGCGGGCATCGTCATACAGACGAGGCAAAGCGCCATTGTCGGCCCAGCCGAGGTCGTTGGCTTCTGCGATGCATCCGTCGCACTCCTGCGCGGAATCGCGCTTGGCAGCGTTGAGCGCGTCGCAACGCGCGTCTTCAAACCGGAGTTATGTATGCTCCCCAAACTGATTGCCGGCACGCCGGGTATCGCCCCGGCAGCGACACCGGAACCATCGAGTCAGTCAGCTGCGCAACGCAGCGATCACCAAGAGCGGCCGGCAGATGCCGTCGGTTCAAGCCTGCCGGACGCGTTGCGCCAGTCTCGCCCGAGACGGACGCGTTCTTCGTCGACATCGGCCGTTGCCGCACCTCACCCATCGCTCAGCAGCGACGATCTCGCGCTTGCGGCGTATCTGCTGGCGCGCGACATCGATGGGCGACGCGTGTTCCAGCCGGAGATGGACCGCCTGCGCAAGGCCAACGAGAGCGTCGGCAATACACGGCGTGTGCTGAAGTTCGGGCGTGGAAATGTCGGCACCGATCTGCGCGCAACGGGCAACGAAAGCCGTTTCCGGACCAAAGCCGCTCGCCAGTTAAAGGCCGAGCTCTACATGCGCGGTGGCGGGCGGTTCGTGGCGTATGCGGAGCAGATGCAGCATTCGACCACAGCGGCCACGGTCCTTGGCTCGGGCAATTGCGGCGAATATACGTCCGTCACGAGCATCCGCCATAGCAGCAGGCTGGATGCCGGGGAGACGGTGCATTACGTAACCAGCGCCGGCCATGGCCATGCCTGGGCAGAGGCGCGTGTACCGGCCGACGATGTCAGCGGCGCAAGCACCATCGTGATGGACGGGTGGGCCAAGGGCCCGGCCGTGTTGGCGCCCGATTCGCGTTTCGCAGCCAACCGCGGGCAGGTGGAGAGTCAGGTGCAACTCGATGCGGCCACCGGACGCGAGGCCCGCGTCGCAACCAACGATCTCATCTTGGAGTTGCGCGCTAAGGGACCCGCCGAAACCCAGCGACGTGTCCGGCAGAGTACGACCTGGACCGCACGTCTTGCCGCTGTCATTGATGATGCGCTGCTGCCATTAGGTCTTGGAGGTCATTGGTCCGAACAACCCGTGCTCAGCGACGCCTTTGCCGCCCGCGTTCGCGCAAGGCTCACATTGACAGCCAACGCCGACCTGCTTGCCCGGGCCAAACGGATCGCTACCGAGTTCGGTGTTGCCGTTCCCGAAAGCACGGCCCAGGCGCACAGGATCATCAGCGCGACGCTGGAGCTGATCGCGCTGCGCTGAGCCCCGCGCGGGGTGGCATCCCACCTTGTCGGGTTTGGATACAGCGCCCCGACAGTCCTGCCCGATGCTTTGTCCGCCGGCCTACCGATGGCACTATCGTGCACTGCGCAATGACACCGGTTAACCAGTGCCGGTAGAATGGCCTGGTACAAGCCAATCCCCCGCGCTTGGCACCGGAGATCGCGCATGTCCCTGTACTGCAAGACCCACTACGCCACCCATCCCGATGCCATCAAGGGCGCCAGCAACGACGACCTGCGCGAGCTTTATCTGCTCGATGGCTTGTTTATCGACGATGCGGTGACCCTCAAATACACCCACTACGAGCGCTTTGTGCTCGGTGGCGCGGCACCGCTTGGTAAAACGCTGGAGCTGCCCAGGCAGACCGAACCTGCTTCCGCTGCCGGCCATCCGTTCCTGGAGCGCCGTGAGCTGGGCATCCTCAACGTCGGCGCCGGTCCTGGCACCGTCACAGTGGACGGCACCGCCTACACGCTCGGGCCAAAGGACGGCCTGTACGTGGCGATGGGCAGCACCGAGGTCACCTTCGCGTCCGCAGACGCTGCCAATCCGGCCAAGTTCTACCTGGCCTCCACGCCGGCGCACGCGCGCTTCGAGACCAAGCAACTCTCGATCAAGGACGCGGTGGCACTGGAGCGTGGCGCGCTGGAAACCAGCAACGAGCGCACCATCTACCAGTACATCGTGCCGGCCACCTGCCAGTCCTCGCAGTTGCTGCTGGGCCTGACCGTGCTCAAGCCGGGCAGCGTCTGGAACACCATGCCACCGCATCTGCACGACCGCCGCAGCGAGGTGTATTTCTACTTCGATCTTGGCGCCAACGACCGCGTCTATCACTTCATGGGCGAGCCGGACGCGCAGCGCCACATCGTGATCCAGAACAACGAAGCGGTGGTGTCGCCGCCGTGGTCGATCCACATGGGCGCCGGCACCAGCAATTACGCCTTCATCTGGGCGATGGGCGGAGAAAACCTGGATTACACCGACATGCACGTGTTGGACATCTGCCAGCTCAAATGACGCTGGCGCTTGCAAGGCAATACTTAATCCACGCAATAACTCGGTTAATGCGATTCACCAGCCAAGTTAATGCGATGGCTCCATCAATGCGTGGCCGCGCAGCGCGCGGACGCACTTCACTCATCCAACGTGGCATCACCCAGCAGGAGCGATAAGGTAATGAGCAATCCGTTCAGTCTCGAAGGCAAGGTCGCACTGGTCACCGGTGCCAACACTGGCCTGGGCCAGGGCATCGCGTTGGCACTGGCGCAGGCCGGCGCCGACATCGCCGCCGCCGGCATCCAGGCGCCGACCGAGACCGAAGAACTGGTCAAGGGCCTGGGCCGCCGCTTCATCGCCATCCAGGCCAACCTGATCAGCCTCGAGCCAGTCGAGCGCATCCTCAAGGAAACCCTGGACGGCCTGGGCCGCCTGGACATCCTGGTCAACAACGCCGGCCTGATCCGCCGCACCGACGCGGTGGATTTCAGCGAGCAGGATTGGGACGACGTGATGAACGTCAATCTGAAATCGGCCTTCTTCATGGCCCAGGCGGCCGGCCGCCATTTCATCGCCCAGGGCAGCGGCAAGATCATCAACATCGCCTCGATGCTGTCGTTCCAGGGCGGCATCCGCGTGCCGTCGTACACCGCCAGCAAGTCTGGTATTGCCGGCATCACCCGTTTGCTGGCCAACGAGTGGGGCAGCAAGGGCGTGACCACCAACGCCATCGCGCCCGGCTACATGGCCACCGACAACACCGCCCAGCTGCGTGCCGACCAGGACCGCAACAAGTCCATCCTGGACCGCATCCCGGCCGCGCGCTGGGGCGTACCGGCCGACCTCGGTGGCACGGCGGTATTCCTGGCCAGCAGCGCCTCGGATTACGTCAACGGCGCCATCATCCCGGTCGACGGCGGCTGGCTGGCACGCTGAGAAAACCGCGTCGTTTCCTTCTCCCTCCGGGAGAACGTGCCCGAAGGGCGGATGAGGGCCGGCATGCACGTACATCAACCAGACGCGCGCTGCATGCCGGCATACCTCTTCCGTTCTCGATCAGAGCCTTAATCCTGCACGGACAAGGCACCGGAAAAGCGGATCAAGACACAGCACCAAAGCGCACACATTCCACATCCAAACAACTTCCCCAAACCCAATCGGAGCATCCCATGAAAATCGCACTCATGAATGAGTTCAGTCAGGCCGGCAGGAACCCGGTGATCCTGCAGCAGCTCAATGACGTCGCCAGCGAGCAGGGCCACAGCGTGTTCAACGTCGGCATGGACGGCGACAACGACCACCGCCTGACCTACATCCACCTGGGCATCGTCGCCAGCCTGCTGTTGAACTCCAAGGCCGTGGACTTCGTCGTCGCCGGTTGCGGCACCGGCCAGGGCGCGATGATGTCGCTCAACGCACACCCGGGCGTGTTCTGCGGCTATTGCATCGAGCCGACCGACGCCTACCTGTTCGCCCAGGTCAACAACGGCAACGCGCTGTCGCTGGCATTCGCCAAGGGTTACGGCTGGGGCGCGGAAATCAACGTGCGCTACATCTTCGAAAAGGCCTTCAGCGGCGAGCGTGGCCTGGGCTACCCGGCCGAGCGTCGCGAATCGCAGGCCGCCAACGCCGGCATCCTGACCCAGCTCAAGCAGGCCACCGCCAAGTCCTATCTCGATGGCCTGCGCGCCATCGACCCGGAACTGATCAAGCAGGCCGTCGGCGGCGAGCGCTTCCAGCAGTGCTTCTTCGACAACGCCCAGGACGCCGAGATCCGCGCCTTCGTCGCTGGCGTATTGGGCAAGCCGGAAGCCGCTGCTGCCGCAGCTGCGTAATTAGCCAATGCGTTTTAGCCCCTCTCCCGCCGGGAGAGGGGTTGGGGTGAGGGTACGGCGGAAGACAGCTGGCCTAAACGGAAAAGGCTTGAAAGGCTTGAGACGACAGTACGGCCGTCCAACATTTCCGATGCCGCCGCACCCTCATCCGCCCTTCGGGCACCTTCTCCCGATGGGAGAAGGGACACCGCGCTGTCCTAAACACTCTTCCCCGGAGCCACCATGCGTCTGCTTTTCTTCGCATCGTTGCTGCTGCTCTCCGCAAACCTCGCCCGCGCCGAACCACACCGCATCTTCATCGCCGGTGATTCCACCGCCGCCGAATACGGTCCGGAGCGCGCGCCGCAAGCCGGCTGGGGCCAACTGCTGCAAGACTGGTTCGACCCTGCGCAATGGCAGGTCCACAACCACGCCAAGGGCGGCCGCAGCACGCGTAGTTTCATCGCAGAAGGGCGCCTGGAGGCCATCGCCAACCAATTGCAACGCGGCGACATCCTGCTGATCCAGTTCGGCCACAACGACGCCAAACACGAAGACCCGACCCGCTACACCGACGCGCACAGCGACTATCAGCAGTTCCTGCGCCGCTATATCGCCGTCGCGCGCGACAAGGGCGCCACGGCGATCCTGATCACGCCCGCCGCGCGTTTGCTCTACGACTTCGGCGCGCTGCTCGACACCCACGGCCGCGATACGCTGGCCATGCAGCAACTCGCAGCGCAAGAACACGTTGGCCTCATCGATCTCAACGCCAGCTCCAGCGACTGGATCCGCGCACTCGGCGAACAGGCAGCCAAACCGTATTTCCTGTTCGTCCCCGAACAAGGTAAAGCCGATGGCACCCACTTCAGCCGCGCCGGTGCCACCGCAATCGCCTGCCTGGTTGTGCATGGCTGGGTGCAACTGCAGTCCGACCTCAAAGCACAGCTCCGTCGCGACGCCGACTGCGGCGCAGCCCCCGACACCGCCGCACACCGCGCCGCGCAGGCGCATCCCTCGCTGGTGGTGCACGAACGCGACCTCGCCCGCGAGCAACCCGGCCCGCACGGCGGCGCCGGACCCACCACGGCGTACCCCTTCTTTGCCGACGCACCGGATCTCAAATTCGTGCTGCGCAAACGCGTGCTGCACAAGGGCGCCGGCATCGGCCTGCACCTGCACGACAAGGACGAGATCTATTACATCGTCAGCGGCCGCGGGGTGTATGCATTGGATGGCAAGCAATATGAAGTCAGCGCGGGCGATGCGCTGTTGACGCGGCCGGGAAGTACGCACGCATTACAGCAAACCGGAGAAGAACCGTTGGTGCTGTTACTGGCGTATACAGCGGCTCCCAAGATATAAGCCACACCTCGCTCGTGCGCAGGATCGATCTCCCGGTTGTAATCCCCAACGCATGCTGCCTGCGATTGTCTCGGCAAGGAACGATGCAAGAAGAGTTGCGGCAGCTAGAAAAGTCCAGCTATCAAACCTCGAAGACCGCGCCTATCGCGTCGGATCAATCACCGATTCCATCGCCACTATCTCGGCGCGGCTGGCGTTGCATCGCACAGCTTCCTGTTGCCACCGCGCAACCGCCGCGCGTACTTCTTCGATGATGGCCAATGCCTGCGCTCTGGTCAGCCGATAATAATCGTGCGTTTCCATCAATAGCGCCGTATCGGGTGTGGTGTCGTCAAGACTGATGGCCAGCACGTGCACGTCTTTGTCCTGGTTTGGATTGACGTCGAACGCAGGTGCCAAACGCCAGCCGTCGTGCTCACGCAGGAATCCATGATTGCGTAAGTGATCGTCGCGATTGCCGACCAGTATGTTGAAGGCGACGCGGCGGAATAACTGGTGCAGGTCATATGGAATCGCGTGTGTTGCGCCGACGACTTCGATGGCATGCGCAATATCGACGTAAGACGACGCTTCGCTGTGTTCCACATCCAGCAGCGTAAATGCCGAGGCATATGCACGGCGGCTATGCGCAGTGCGATCAAAGCGCTGCACCGCGAACGTGGTGCCTTGATTGGACAGTTCCAGTGGTTTGGCGGCAGGCATGCTGATGCCCGCAGCCAGTGACAGACGGTAGGTGATGTATTCCCATCGCCCCACGTCGTAGAGGTCGTCAGCGGAAGGAAATTTCGCCAGCCAGAGAGAATCGTCCGACTCTTGGACACTTGCCTTGGGCCTGGCGCCACCAAGCGAAGCGCCGGGCGCGATCAGTTGCTTGACCCACGTGAGATCCATGTCGCTGTCATCCATGTCATCGCGCTCAAGGCGCCGAGCAATCGCTTCCAACTCGCGCAATTGCGTCATGGGCGGTGCGCTCAATGCATGGTCGTCGAGGTATCGGCCGGGCGTGCTGTCGCGCAACCTCAGCGCGCCCATGCGGGACGCATCGTTGACGCCGATCAGATAATCCCAGGGCCGCAGTGCACGAACCTTTCGGCCTTGTTCGCGCGCCATGATCACTTCTCTGCGCCTCATCAGCAGTTTGCCCCAGCGATCCGGCGAACAATCCAGAAAGGCTCCGGTCAACTCGGACGCTCCGGCGCGTGCAATCGATGCGCCTGCATAGAGCGGCAGTTGCGGGTCGAGCGCGAACGCGCGAACAGGTGTCTCGTTGGCCAGCCAGCCGGCGGCATACTCGAACTGCAGTGTCTCGCTACGGCGGCTGTATTGGCGTGTCAAATATCCAACCAGGGAGCTGCCGCCCAATGATTGATCCTCTAGCCACACCTCGACCTTGTTGATGTCATGCGCCAAGGGAGCCGAACTCATGGCTCGCTCCTGATGGAGGAGGGCCCCGGGCGACGCAGCCGGCTGTCCTGCAGCTGCCTCCCCAGCGGATCGGTCTGCGCCAGCAGATCGATGTCCTTGTCCAGACCAAGCACGGTCAGTACACGGAGAACGGTCGCCAGACTGGTCGATGGATCGCCGTTTTCCAGCTTGGCCAGGGTTGGCACGCTGACGCCCACGCGGGTGGCCAGCTCGCGCTGGGTCATCTCGCGACGCAGTCGGGCGGCGCGCAGGCGTTCTCCCAGCGTCTCGATCTGGCGCTGAGCACGCGGCATAGTAGGAGGAATACGCTTAGCCATACCAAATTAAATTACTCTTTAGCCTCGTAAAAGCAACTTAATTTTGTATTCGGCTGGTCTGCTTGTTACGGTTTTATGCCTTGTCGTAAGCGCTCGTACCTGCACCCCCTCAGGCCTTATCCACCCCGTAGTGGGTCAGCCCCAATCGCGCCAGTTCGCCGGAGCGGCGGTAATAGACTTCTTCCCAGCCATCCACGCGCTGGCGGTCGGTCTCGTTCATGGCGTCGAGGATGTCTTCGATGCTGAGCAGATTCGGGTCTTCTTCCAGGCGTTCGAACACAGCGCCCAGGCCTTCGATCGCCTGGCGTGTCTGCGCCGCACCCATCGCCGTCAGCGCCTGCAGCGCGTAAGTGCGCGTGCTGGCGTCCCAGCGGTCGAAATAGCGCGCGTAGCCGCTTTCGACCATGTCCGCGTCCAGCCGTGCCAGTGCAACCAGCTCGCGCTCGCCGGGGGTCAGCGCATCCAGGTGGCCACGCAGCGTGGTCAGTTTGGTCTGCGCGCGCGCACTGCGGCGGCGCCACAACAGCTCGGGCATGTTGAGCAGGCCCTCCGGGGTAGGCGGCGCGACGGCGGGCCAGTTCACCCCAAAACCGTCTTCGGTGAGCTGCCACTGCGCGCGCTGCGGCGGCGCCGCCTTGAACAACAGCCGATGCGCCTTGATGGGCTCATCGATACGGATGCCATTGGCCAGGGTGAACAGCAGGCGGGTGTCGTCCAGCTCCAAGCGCCGGATGCGTAGCTGCGTCAGGTCCATTGAGCGAAGGCGGTGTGGGGAGGTTTGACCTTAGTCCGCGTGGGCAGTGCTGTCGAGTCGGTGCAGCGATCTCGCGCCACCCCGGCACCGCTCACACATCGCCCTCGCAACTCCAACCCTCGCCAGTGCCGCGCTGAAGCACCCGATCTGTGACCAGTACATCGCCGGCCGGCACCTGCGCTTGCTGCGCAAGATCGGCATAGATCGGGGTGAAGTCCGGCGCGGTAGCGTCCATCAACTGCGCGAAGCTGTCGATGACGAAATAGGTCTTTTGAAAGCTGTCGATGCGGTAGCGCGTGCGCATGATGCGTTGCAGGTCGAAGCCGATCCGGTTGGGTGCCGACGATTCCAGCGAATGCAGCGATTCGCCCTTCGACGACACGATGCCGGCCCCAAAGATACGCAACCCCTGCGGTGTGGCGATCAGGCCGAATTCCACCGTGTACCAATACAACCGTGTGAGGTTCTGCAGCGCGTCCGCGCCGATGCCGTGCGCCTTGACTCCGCCACGGCCGTAGGCCTGCATGAAGTCGGCAAACAGCGGGTTCATCAGCAGCGGCACGTGCCCGAACAGGTCATGGAACAAATCCGGTTCGGCGATGTAATCGATCTGCTCGGGGCGGCGGATCCACCACGTCACCGGGAAGCGCTTATTAGCAAGATGTTCGAAAAAGTCGAGCTCCGGCAGCAGGCCTTGCACGCCGACCAGGGTCCAGCCGGTAGCCGCCTGCAGCACGGCGTTGAGCGCATCGAACCGCGGGATGTGGGTATCGCCCATGCCCATCGCATCCTGCGCCTGCAGGAATTCGTCGCAGGCGCGCCCGACCAGCAGCGCGCGCTGGCGGCGATACAGGGTGCCCCAGGTGGCGTGGTCGTCGGCACTGTAGCCGTCCCACGGCTGCTCGACCACGGCGGTGGTGTAGACCGGCACATAGCCCTTGTCGGTGAGCTGATTCTCGACGCGTTGCGGTGCGATGTTCATGCGGCGGCAATTCCCGATGATCAGCGCTCACCTTAGCCCGATGGTCGCGCAACGGGATTGCGAATCTTGCGCGATCAACCCTTCAAAGCGCAAGATTCGTGCGTCATCTTCTGCTGCTGCGCAATATATGGATCAGCCCATCGCCCTGGACCGCACCGATCTGCGCCTGCTCGCCCTGCTGCAGACGCAGGGGCGCAGCAGCAATACGGAGTTGGCGGTGCAGGTCAATCTGTCGGCATCGGCCTGCCTGCGCCGTACCCAACGGTTGGAGGCGGCCGGCATCATCGCCGGCTACGGCGCGCGCCTGGATGCCAGGGCGTTGGGACTGGGATTGCAGGCGTTTGTGCGCGTGCAGTTGGAGCAGCACGGCCAGGCCGATATTGAGCATTTCGCCGATGGCGTGCGCGGCTGGGACGAGGTGGTGGCCTGCTGGGCGCTCACCGGCGACATGGATTACCTGCTGCAGGTCCAGGTGCGCGACCTGGAGCATTTCTCACGGTTTCTGCTCGACCGCCTGCTCAATGCCACCGGCGTGTCCGACGTCAATTCCAGTTTCGTATTGCGTACGGTGAAGGCACCGGAGGGCCTGCCGTTGTCGCATCTGGCTTGAGCCGGTTGCGGACCTTGCAGGACCACTCCGTAGAGCAACGGGGTATCGGCAGACTGAGGGTGTGTTGTTCAACCCGGGGCGTTCCACCCCCCACCGTTAAGCCACGCGTCGCACTGTGCGCTTGATCAACAAATGATAACGATTTACATTTGCGCAACATCAGGCCGCGTCCGGCCATGTCTTCTTCCGTCGATCCGCCAGCCCGATAGGGCCAGCCAGCCCGTCGCCCGAGTTGGACGCTGACGCGTGCCTGCAGCTTTCTCACGCGGACCTTTGCTGCCCGCACCGATCGACGAGACCTCCAATGCCCGCGATTTCCGCCCCTCTGGCCACGCTGTCCGCCGCCTTGCTGTGCGCGCTGGCGATGACGACGTCCACTGCCCACGCTGCCGATGCCACCAGCGCCAAGACGCTGGACCGGGTCAGCGTCAACGGCACGGTGAGCCGCGCGCAGCCGGCCACCACCACGCGGCTGCCGCTGACCTTGCAGGAAACGCCGCAGTCGGTGAGCGTGATCGGGCTGCAGCGGCTGGAAGACGAATCGCTTTTCAGCATCGACGATGTGATGCGCAATGTCACCGGCGTCAACGTGTCGTTCTACGACACCCAGCGGCCGCTGTATTTCGCGCGCGGCTTCCAGATCACCGACTTCCAGGTCGATGGCTTGCCCACCTACAGCGGTTCCACCAACCAGGAATACGACACGGTCTTTTACGACCGCATCGAAGTGATCCGCGGCGCCAATGGCCTGCTCACCGGCGCGGGCATTCCCTCGGCCACGGTCAATCTGCTGCGCAAGCGGCCCGGCAAGGAGTTCGATGCCTCGTTCGCGGTGAGCGCGGGCACCTGGGATTTCCGCCGCATGCAGGCCGACGTCAACGCACCGCTGACCGAAGACGGGCGCTGGCGCAGCCGCGTGGTGGCGGCCTGGCAGGACCGCGATTACTACTACGACCGTTACCACGACAACAAGATGTCGGGCATGGCGGTGCTGGAAGGCGATCTGACCGGCAGCACCACGCTCACCGTCGGTTACCAGCGCCAGGACAACAGCCCGGTCGGTTCGACCTGGGGCACGGTGCCGTTCTTCGCTGCCGATGGCTCGCTGGCCAACCTGTCGCGCTCCACCAACCTGGCGCCGGAGTGGACCCGCTGGCAGCGCGAAACCAGCACCGCGTTCGCCAACCTGGAACAACGCTTCGGCGAGGACTGGCTGTTGCGCGTCAACACCGCGCACACCAAGGGCAATGTGCAGAGCCTGCGCGTGTACGGCACCGGCTATCCGGCCGCCGATGGCAGCGGCATGTTTCTACGCACCGCTGCCGGCGAGACCGAAGACACCCGCGACAGCGTGGATGTGTATCTGTCCGGTGGTTTCTCGCTGTTCGGCCGGCAGCACGACGTGGTGGTCGGCGGCAGCTGGCAGGATCTGCAATCGACCTCGTATGACGTGGCGCAGACCTATCCCGACGACTGGGCGACCTGCCCCAACGACTTTGGCCCACCCGAGCGCTGCTATTTCATTCCCAACATCCGCAACTGGGATGGCAATGCGTCCGAAGTGACCTATGCGCGCACCGGCCGGCGCAGCGAAGCGCGCACCACCCAGCGCGGCGTGTATGCCTCCACACGGTTTCGTCTGGCCGATCCGCTGTCGTTGATCGCCGGCGCACGCCTGAGTTCCTGGGAAACCCGCACCCAGGCCTTCGACACCAGCGGCACCTACACCGGCACCAGTGGCCGCTATGAAGTAAGCGACGAAGTCACCCCGTACGTGGGCCTGGTCTACGACATCATGCCGGACGTGTCGGTGTACGCCAGCTACACCGAAATCTTCAATCCGCAGAACTACCGCGACAAGGACAACAACCTGCTCGCGCCGGTGGAAGGCTCCAACCTGGAAGCCGGCATCAAGGCGCAATTGCTCGACGGCCATGCGATGGCCACCGCCGCCGTATTCGAGGCCAAGCAGGACAACTTCGCCGTGCGCGACATGACCCAGCCGGAATCCTCGCTGCCGGACGGCAATTCGGCCTACATCGGCATCAACGGCACCAAGAGCCGTGGTTGGGAAATGGATATCAACGGCGAGATCCTGCCCGGCTGGACCGTCAATGCCGGCTTTACCCACGTCAAGGTGACGCGCCCGCCCACCGATGCGATCTACGCCAACCTGCCCGAGGATTATCTGCAGCTGTCCACGCAGTTGCGCCTGCCCGGCGCCTGGGAGCGCCTGAGCATCGGCGGCGGCGTCAGCTGGCAGAGCGCGGTACGCGGTTTCAATATCGAGCGCCCCACCGGCGACGGCAGCGGTGCCACCACACCGGTCACCGTGGTGCAGAACGCATACGCCTTGGTGCACTTCAACGCCAACTACCGCATCAGCGAGCAATGGACCGCCACGCTGGCGGTGCGCAACGCCTTCGACAAGACCTATTGGGCCAATCTGGATTACCAGAATTACGGCGAGCCGCGGTTTGTCAGCGTGTCGTTGCGTTGGCGGTATTGAGGTAGCGGCGAAGTGCGTTCCGATAACAGCGCCAGGACGGCAGCACTGTTATCGACACGGCATCGCGGCCAAGGCCGCTCCTACGGGGGGACGGCTTGGCTGCCCAAGCTGTCGATATTGGTCATTGCCCCCGAAAACCAGCCCGCTGTCGTAGGAGCGGCCCCGGCCGCGAAGCCGTCCTGATACGCCTTCAGCGCGCCCGCGCAACCACCGCGCTGTGGTAGGAGCGACCCTGGCTGCGCCCCCCTCCGGCACGCCTTCAGCGCATTCTCCAAACCACTGCGCAGCTGTAGGAGCTGCCTCGGCCGCGACCCCGTTCCGGGACATGCTCAGTGCGTCAACACAAGGCATCTAACAACGCAGACGCCCAACGCATCAGCTTTGAAACGCGCGCATCGAAAAACGCGCGGTTGCGCGCACATCAGACGCGACAGCGCGCCTCACTGCAGCCACATCACGGCGCCACGCAGGCCTCTTCCTTGCCGCGCAATTTCTCCCAACGCGAGCGCTCTTCCAGACAACGCCGATACGCTTCCGCTTTCGCTGCGGCAGCCTGATCGGCAGCCGTCCGGGTAGCGCTGCTGCGCTGCGCCTGCAACTGCGCGATCTTGGCGCGGATCTGCGGCATCGCCGCCATCGCGGCGCGCTCGCCTTCCAGGATGGCCGCGCCACGCTGGTTGAAATCGGCCGAGCCGATGTCGCTGACCTTGGGGCGGATCACCACATCGGCACGCTTGAGTTCGGCCTCGCCCAGGCGCTGGCCCATGATCGAGATCGACTGGTTGACGGTGCCCAGCAGATCGCCAGGATTTTTGCCGCTGGCCTTGCTGGAGATGTCCACCGCCACCACGAATTCGGCGCCGAGCTGGCGCGCGGCATCCACCGGCACCGGGCTGACCACGCCGCCGTCCACATAGTGGTATTGCCCGATGGTCACCGGCTCGAACACGCCGGGAATGCTGCTGGACGCGCGCACTGCCTGGCCGGCATTGCCGCGCACGAACACGGTGCGTTCGCCGTCTTCCAGCCGCGTGGCGACCGCCGCGAACGGCTTGCGCAACTTGTCGATCGGCTTGCCGCCGAGCTGCTCGTTGACGTAGTCCTGCAGCTTCTGGCCCTGCACCAGGCCGCCGGAGAAGATCCGCACATCGCGGATGCTGGTCTGGTCGAGCGCAACGGCTTTTTCCTGCATCTGGAACGCATCCATGCCGCTGGCATACAACGCGCCGACCACGCTGCCGGCGCTGGTGCCCGACACCACCACCGGCGCAAAGCCGTTGGCCTCGAGCATCTTGATCACGCCGATATGCGCAAAGCCCTTGGCCGCACCGCCACCGAGCGCCACGCCGATCTTCACCGGCTTGGCAGTGCTGGCAGAGGGCGCCTGCACGACAGGTGCCGGCATGGCAGGACGCGGTTCACCGCCGCAGGCCGAAAGCAGGCCGAGCAACGACATCAGGGCGAGAAAGCGTGGGCGGCGGAGCGCGGTCATGGCGACGGGATGTTGGATGGATGGCGAGGGAGAATACACGCGTCGCGCGATCAACCGCTGTTCCTTCTCCCGACGGGAGAAGGTGCTCCGCAGGAGCGGATGAGGGTACGTGCGAAGCCTCGTGCCATCTCGTTCCAAGTGCGGCTTCGCCCCGTACCCTCACCCCAACCCCTCTCCCGACGGGAGAGGGGCTTGACTGTTCCTTCTCCCCACGGGAGAAGGTGCCCCGCAGGGGCGGATGAGGGTACGTGCGAAGCTCGTGTCATCTCGTTCCAAGTGTGGCTTCGCCCCGTACCCTCTCCCCAACCCCTCTCCCGCAAGGAGAGGGGCTTGATCTCATGAAGATTCGAGCACGTCTCCCCGATACATGTCCCTAGCCAAGCCCACACGTGCCCGCAACTCAGCCTTCCCCAACCGTCGCCCAATAACGCTCGCCGTCGCGCTGCACCCGCACCGGGCCGTCGAACACCGCCGACAGGCTGGCGTCGGCGAGCAGCGCATCGCGCGTGCCATCGGCCACCACGCTGCCGGCGCGTAGCAGGATCACCCGCGCGATCTCCGGCACGATTTCTTCGATGTGGTGGGTCACCAGCACTAGTGTGATGCCTTGCTGGGCGAGGTGACGCATGGTGTCGAGCAGGTGTTGCCGCGCGACCAGATCCAGACCGGTGGACGGCTCGTCCAGCAGCAGCGCTTGCGGCCGGTTGACCAGCGCACGGGCGATCAGCACGCGGCGGGTTTCGCCGGCCGACAACTCGGCAAATTGCCGATCCAGCAGCGGCAGTGCGCGCGCCAATGCAAGCGCCTCACGTGCCCGCGCACGCATGTCGTCGCTGACGTCGCGATGCGGCGGCACCACGTAGCTGGCGAAGAAGCCGGACAGCACCGCGCTTTCCACATCCAGCCCCGGCATGTCGGCCAGGTTGACGCTCAGATCGCCGGTGACGATGCCCAGCTGCGAGCGCAAACGATCCACTTGCCAGCGCGTCTGGCCCAGCACTTTCATCGCCGGCTGGCCGTCGGCACGCACCAGCGGATACAGCTCGCGCGTGATCAGTTTGATGAAGGAGGATTTGCCGCAGCCATTGGGCCCCAAGATGGCGGTGTGCTGCCCGAGCGCGATGCGCAGGCTCAAGGCATGCAGCACGCGCACCTGCCCGCGCATCACGCTGGCCTGGTCGAGTTCGATTAACGGGACGGCATGTTCAACGGCAGAATCGGCAGCAACAGTCATACGGATGACATCAACCAGGTGAGGAAAGGAGACGTGTGAACCGCTTTAGGAATGCAGGGCGCACCCTACGCATCCGAAGGGTGAAGTTTGCCGCCATCGCCCCCATCATGTCTGCATCGACCAAAGAGATGGCGCCGCTGTGGAACTGCCGATGTTGTCCGATCCGATCATCGACTTCCTGACCTCCGGCGTGGCCGGGTTGGGCGTGTGGGGCATGCTGGCGGTGCTGCTGGTGTTCACCCAGCTCACCATCTTTGCGGTGACCTTGTACCTGCATCGCAGCCAGGCGCACCGGGGTGTGGATTTTCATCCGCTCGTTGCGCACGTCTTCCGTTTCTGGACCTGGCTGACCACCTCGATGATCACCCGTGAATGGGTGGCGATCCATCGCAAGCATCACGCCAAGGTGGAGACCGAAGAAGACCCGCACAGCCCGCAGACCAAGGGCATCCGCCAGGTGTTCTGGCGCGGCGTGGAGCTGTACCGCGAAGCGCGCGCGCAGCGTGCCGATATCGAGCAGTACGGCAAGGGCGCACCCACCGACTGGATCGAGCGTCACCTGTACACCCCGCATGCCAATGCCGGCCCGATCGCGTTGCTGGTCATCAACGCGGTGTTGTTCGGTCTGCCGGGCATTGCGTTGTGGGCGATCCAGATGGCGTGGATCCCGTTCTGGGCCGCCGGTGTGGTCAACGGCCTTGGCCATTGGTGGGGCTATCGCAATTTCGAATCCGCCGACACTTCCACCAACCTCACGCCGTGGGCGCTGTGGATCGGTGGCGAAGAACTGCACAACAATCATCATGCGTTCCCGAGCTCGGCGCGGTTTTCGATGCGGCGCTGGGAGCTGGATATCGGCTGGGTCGCCATTCGCGGTTTGCAGGCCTTGGGCCTGGCCAAGGTGCTGCGCGTGGCGCCGTCGCTGGATATCCGCCCCAACATCGCCGTGCCCGATGCCGACACACTCAAGGCATTGCTGTCGCATCGCTTTCAGGCCAAGACCGACTACCATCGCAACGTGCTCAAGCCGGCATTGCGCGAAGAAGCTGCCGCCACCGGCGCCAAGTTGCGGCAGTTGCTGCCGCGGCGCCTGCGCAAGGGCCTGGTCGACGACGGGCGCTGGCTCAAGCCCGAAGCGCGCGAACAGTTGCAGCGCTGGGTGGCCGAGCGCCCGCGCATGCGCACGCTGGTCGAGTACCGCGCGCGTTTGACCGCCGTGCTGGAAGCGCGCAGCCATGATGCATCCGAACGGCTCAAGCACTTGCAGCAGTGGTGTCATGAGGCCGAAGCCAGCGGCAATGCCGCCTTGCAGGCGTATGCGGCGCGGCTGAAGGGTTATGCGCTGAGTGGCTCTTAAGCGCGGTGGTATGCGTGCTGATGCGCGCGCGCGTGGATCGCATGGTTCGATCGTGCGCAGCATGCTGATGGCGTGTGGTGTGTGCATTCCGGCGGTTGTGGCGCAGGCCCAGGTGCAGGACAGCCAGCAATATCTGCAGCGCATGGATACCGACGGCGACGGACGTGTCAGCCGTGACGAATATCTGGCCTGGATGAGCTACGCCTTCGATCAGCGCGACCTGGATCACGACGGCGTGCTGCAGGGCGATGAACTGCCGGGTCGTCGCGGCAAGCCGATCACCCGCGCGGCCCATCGCGCCACGCTGATCGAGCGCTTCGCGCGGCAGGATGCCAACGGCGATGGCTCTCTGAGCGCGCGCGATTTGCTGGCGCCGCCGCGGTGATGTGCGCCGGCACGCTTGCCTTCGCGCTCGCCTGACGCCAGGCCCGGCAAGCTCGCGCACATGTTCACTCTCGACCAGGTCAGCCGCCGCTACGGCCAGGCCATTGCCCTCGATGCAGTCACGCTGACATTCGCCAGCGGGATCACCACCGCCTTGATCGGCCCCAGTGGCGCGGGCAAGTCCACCGTGCTGCGCATGCTGGTGGGGCTGGAATGGCCCGACAGCGGCATGGTGGCCTTCGACGGCACGCCGCTGCAACGCGCCAGCCTGCAGGCGCAGCGGCAACGCATCGGTTATGTGATCCAGGAAGGCGGGTTGTTTCCGCATCTGGATGCGCGCAGCAATGTGGTGTTGCTGGCGCAGACGCTGGGCTGGACGCGGCAACGCATCGATGAGCGCCTGGAGATCTTGTGCGCGCTGTGCCAGTTGCCGCCTGAATTATTGAAGCGCTACCCGGCCGAGCTGTCCGGCGGACAGCGCCAGCGCGTGGGCTTGATCCGCGCCTTGATGCTGGATCCACCTGCCTTGCTGCTGGACGAACCGCTCGGCGCACTCGACCCCATCGTGCGCTACGACCTGCAAGCGCAGATGCGTGAACTGTTCGCCCAGCTCGGCAAGACCGTGGTGCTGGTGACGCATGACGTGGCCGAAGCGGCGTATCTGGCCGACACCCTGGTGCTGATGCGCGCCGGCCGCGTGGTGCAGCAGGGCAGTGCACGCAGCTTGCTCGAACATCCGGCCGATCCGTTCGTGCAACGCTTTCTCACTGCGCAACGCAGCATCGGCGAGGCCGCATGATTGCGCGCGTGTTACTCGCACTGTGTCTGCTGGTCTGCAGTGCCGGCGCGCAGGCCGCGCAGGTGACGATCGGCTCGAAGAACTTCACCGAGGCAGTGATCCTGGGCGAGATTGCCACTGCGGCCGGCCAGCGCGATGGTGTGGACGTGCAGCACCGCGCGCAGCTCGGTGGCACGCGCATCCTGTGGCGCGCGCTGGAGACCGGGCAGATCGATGCCTATGCCGAATACACCGGCACGTTGGCGCAGGAGCTGCTGCAGTTGCCCAAGGCCAGCCAGGCCGAACTGCGCGCCGCACTGGACGCACGCGGACTGGCGATGACCGACTCGCTCGGCTTCCAGAACACCTATGCCTTCGGCATGCGTGCCGAACGCGCGCAGGCGCTCGGTATCGCGACGATGTCGGATCTGGCCCGGCATCCTTCGCTCACCATCGGTCTGAGCAACGAATTCATGCAACGCGCCGATGGCTGGCCTGGCATACGCGCCGCGTATGCATTGCCGCAGACCGCGACCGGGCTGGATCACGATCTGGCCTATCGCGCGCTGCAGAGCGGGGCGATCGAAGTCACCGATCTGTACAGCACCGATGCGGAAATTCCGTATTACCAGTTGCAGGTGCTGCGCGACGACCGCCGGTATTTCCCCGAGTACCAGGCCGTGTTTCTGTATCGCAAGGACCTGGCGCAACGCGCACCGGCGATGCTGAAGACATTGCAGGGGCTGCAAGGCCGCATCGACGAGGCGACCATGCAGCGGCTCAACGCGCAGGTGAAGCTGGAGCGTCAGTCCGAGGCGGCGGTGGCCGCGCAATGGCTGGGTGTCACGCCTGCATCCGAAGCCGATTCGCTTATTAAGCGCCTGCTGCGGCACACGCGCGAACATCTGGCCCTGGTCGGCATCTCGTTGGGCTTTGCGTTGGTGATTGCGTTGCCGCTGGGTGTGCTGGCGGCGCGGCGGCCACGGCTCGGTCAGGTGGTGCTGTCGTTGACCGGCGTGTTGCAGACGCTGCCATCGCTGGCGGTGTTCGTCTTCATGATTCCGCTGTTCGGCATCGGCGCCAAACCGGCGATTGCCGCGTTGTTTCTCTACAGCCTGCTGCCGATCGTGCGCAACACCCACGCCGGGCTGACCTCGATCCCGCGCGAGCTGCGCCAGACCGCTCAGGCGATCGGGTTGCCGGCGTGGACGCGCTTATGGCGCGTGGAGTTGCCGTTGGCGCGTCGCACGATCGTGGCCGGCATCCAGACCGCAGCGGTGATCAATGTCGGCACCGCCACGCTGGGCGCATTGATCGGTGCTGGCGGTTACGGCCAGCCGATCCTCACCGGTATTCGCCTGGACGACATCGGCTTGATTCTGGAAGGCGCGATTCCCGCGGCGGTGCTTGCACTGCTGGTGCAGGCGGCGTTCGAAGGCCTGGAGCGCTGGGTCACGCCGCGTGGGTTGCGGCTCAGCCAGCGCGGTTGAGCGCGTAGGAGCGCTGGCGTACCGCCTCATCCATCTGGCAGCGCTGCAATCAAGCGTGAAAGCGCATCCTCGGTGACGCTCATGTGCGGTGCGATACGCAAACGCCCGTGCCGCCGGGTGCAGATCGCCCCAAATTTGCTGAACGTTGCCGCCACTGCATCCAGCTGATCTGCTGGCGGCTGCAAGGCCGTGAGATGCGGTGCATGCCCAGGCGTGGACCAGCCGCCCAGACCACGTGCGTGCAAGGCCGCATCCCACTGCGCAGTGAGCGCATCAAGCGCCTGCCCAATGCGTGCCGGTTGCCATGCGGTGACTTGCTGCACTGCCACCGTCGCCATCGCGATCCGCAAGGGATCGGCAACGCCGCCGGCATCGAACCGTCGTGCACCGCTGCGATAGTCCGGCGCCTCTGCAACCGGAAATTCCCAACTACTGCCGGCATCGCGGCCGATCCAGTGTTCTTCGATCGGCACGCCGTGCGCACGCCAATGCGGTGCCACCCACAGCCAAGCCAGTCCCATCGGCCCGAGCAGCCATTTGTGGCCGACGCTGACCACAAAATCCGGTTGCCAGCGCGGCAGATCGGTCGGCAGCACGCCCAGGCTCTGGCTCAGATCCAGCACCAGCGCCGCCCCGCGTGCATGCACCGCTGCGCTGATCCGGTCCAGGTCCAGTTGCCGACCATCCAGCCAGTACGCATGCGGCAGCGTCACGATGCGTAACGCAGGGGTGTCGGCAATCGCCTGCAATACCGCATCGGTGAGTGCGTCGCCGCTGGTCGTCGGCACCGCCACGATATGCGCACCGACTTCCACACAGCGCCGTTGCCAGATCAGCAAGTTGGACGGGAATTGTCCCTCCAGCAGCAACACCGCTTCGCCGCGTTGCAGCGGCAGGTTGCGTGCGGCAGTGGCCAGCCCATGCGCGGCCGAGGGCAGCATCGCCACGCCATCGGTGTCGTGGTCGAACAAGCCAGCGGCAAGCGCGCGCAAACATTCGATGTCGTGCAGCCACGCATCGAACGGCAGCTGCCAGGGTGTGGCCATCGCGTCGAGGGCCTGATGTGCCACCGTTTGCACGGCGCGCAACAGCGGTCCGCGCGAGGCGGCATCCAGATACGTGATGTCGATAGGTAACGCGAATGCCTGCTGCCGATGTGCCCAGTCGATGGGGGCGGGGAGCAGGCTGGACAGGGAAGACGTGGACATGATCACAGCTTACCGCTGGCTGCCACGCTGCCGACACGGCGCGTTCACGGCCGCTCCTCAAGCATATGCCCATGTCTGCACTCTCCCCCGTGCTGGTCGACCACCAGCAACAGCAGCTGACCCTGCTGGAACGCTTCGCGCAGACCCGCGCGTTGAGCGATCGCCTCGCCGCACCGCTGAGCGCCGAAGACGCGATGGTGCAGAGCATGCCCGACGCCAGCCCCAGCAAATGGCATCTGGCGCATACCACCTGGTTCTTCGAACGCTTCGTGTTGCAGACAGATCCTGCGTATCGCGTGTTCGATCCGGCCTGGGATTTCTTGTTCAACAGCTACTACCAAAGCGTCGGCCCGATGCATGCGCGCGCGCGTCGCGGTGTGTTGTCGCGGCCCTCGTTGCAACAGGTGCGCGACTACCGCGCTGCGGTCGATGCACAGATGCAGCAGCGCTTGCGCGACGGGCAATTAGACGCCCAGGCCTGCACCATCGTGCAACTCGGGATCCAGCATGAGCAGCAGCATCAGGAGTTGCTGCTCACCGACATCAAGCATGCGCTGTGGAGCAATCCGTTGCAGCCGGCCTATCGCGATGCGCCCACACCGCCCGCCGCCATTGCCAGCACGCTGCGCTGGCATGCGCGCGACGAGCAGATCGTGGAGATCGGTGCAGCCGCGTGGCCGCAATCCGAAGCGTTTGCCTACGACAACGAATCGCCGCGTCACCGTGTTCTGGTCGGCGCGCATGCGCTGGCGCATCGCGTGGTCAGCAATGCCGAATTTCAGGAATTCATCGACGCCGGTGGTTACCGCAGCGTCGGCGCCTGGCTCAGCGATGGCTGGGCGATGGTGCAGGCGCAGGGCTGGCAGCGTCCGTTGTACTGGGATGCAGATGGACGCGAGTTCACGCTTGATGGCTGGCGTGTGCGCGATGCGCATGCACCGGTGTGTCATCTGAGTCTCTTCGAAGCCGATGCCTTCGCACGTTGGGCCGGCGCGCGTCTGCCCACCGAAACCGAGTGGGAGCAAGCCGCGACCGGTGTGCCGGTGCAAGGCAACTTTGTCGATACCGACGCGCTGCATCCACGCGGCGCCGAAGCGGTGGATACCGGCCTGCAGCAGTTGTTCGGCGATGTCTGGGAATGGACCGGCAGCGCGTATTTGCCGTATCCAGGCTTTACGCCGTGGCCCGGATCGCTGGGCGAATACAACGGCAAATTCATGAATGCGCAATGGGTGCTGCGCGGTGGCAGTTGTGCCACACCTGCCAGCCATATCCGCGCCAGTTACCGCAACTTTTTCCCATCCGATGCGCGTTGGCAGTTTGCCGGCGTGCGCCTTGCCAAGGATCTGCCTTGAACGCCGCCGCTCACGCCACCCAACGCGCCCACGCCGCGCTGACCGATCTGCAACCGCAACCGGACGACATCACCGCCGATGCGCTGGCGGGTCTGGCCCAGACGCCCAAGACGCTGCCGTCCAAGTACTTTTACGACGCGCGCGGTTCGCAGTTGTTCGAAGCCATCACCCAGCAGCCGGAGTACTACCTCACCGGCACCGAATTGCGTCTGCTGGAAGCCAGCATGCCGGCGATCGCGCAGGCGATCGGCCCGGAGGTGCATGTGGTCGAATACGGCAGCGGCAGTGGCCGCAAGACCGAGTTGCTGCTGCAGGGCCTGCGCGATGTGGTGGCCTATACCCCGCTGGAAATCTCGCGCAGCGCCTTGCTCGACAGCACCGCGCGGCTGGCCCAGCAATTTCCGCAGATCCAGATGCTGCCGGTGTGCACCGACTTCACCAAACCGCTGCGGTTGCCCGATGCGCAGCGTCCGGCGCGTCGGCATCTGGTGTTCTTCCCCGGTTCCACGCTGGGCAATTTCACCGACGCCGCCGCCATCGAGTTGATGGATGCGATGCGCCAGACCATGGGCAGCGATGGTTGCGCATTGATCGGGATCGATCTCGACAAGGATGCCGGGCTGATCGAGGCTGCCTATAACGATGCCGCTGGCGTCACTGCCGAATTCACCTTGAATCTGCTGGCGCGGCTCAACCGCGAGATTGGCAGCGATTTCGATCTGGAGGGCTTCCGTCACCATGCGGTGTATGCACGCGAACGCGGTCGCATCGAGACGTTTCTGATCAGTCAACGCGCCCAGCAGGTGCACGTGGGCGGCAAGGACTTCAACTTTGCCGAAGGCGAGGCGATGCAGGTCGAATACAGCTATAAATACACCGACGCCCGTTTCGCCGAGCTTGCCGCCGCCGCCGGGTTAAAAGTCACGCACGGCTGGAACGATGCGAAGGACTGGTTTGGGCTGCGCTTGTTGCGTCCGTTGTAACCGGCTGCTTTCTCGAATGTTATCGGTGCTTGGCGACGTGGTGGCCGTGTCGGTGCCTCAAACTGATTGCAGCAGTTTGAGCGCCCGCTGACATGCGGCGTGGATTGCGTCCACCAGCGTGTCCAGAATTGGATGCTCGATGCCTTCGCTTCGAAGTTCGGCAGCAAGATCCTGCGCGTGGTCCGGCAGCTGATTGGCAGCCAGGCGCATCCAGGCGAGGCAAGCCGATGCCTCCAGGCGCATCTGCAGCGCAAGCTGTTGCCAATCGCTTGAACGGACATCCCACCAGCGATAGTGGCCGCCGATCTTCATCGCCAGCTTGATCTTGCGCTGTTGCAGATGCGGATAAGGCAGGGCACTGGAGATGTCGTACAGCGGCGCCAGTCGCACTTGTCCCGCCTGGCCAAGCAACAACGAATAGTTCTTCGCATGCGCATCGGTGCCGCCGATCAGGTAATTGAAGATCAAGGCCTGAAACAGGCTTTCGACGTCTTGCCGCGCGTGCGAGGAATGCATCCACAGCAGCTGCGCGATCTCGGTTGGTCCCGGGCCACCCTGGTGTTGATACTTGATCTGCGGCATCACTCCCAATGCCTGGCAGAAGTCTTCCTGATGGATGCGCAGCAGCGTGCCCTGGGTTGCGATGCGGTCATAGCGCTCGACACAGATGGCCGTCTCATCGCCAAACCTCAGCGCCTGGCCCGCTGCAGTCGACAGGCCGATCTTGCGCGCAAGGCGCAGGCAAAACAGTTCGTTCTCGACGAAGCCGTCGTATTCGCCGCTGGGCGGTTTGAGGATATGCGTGGTTGGAATGCGTCCGGCCGGGATGGCCCACTGCTGTCCGTCGTGCAGCAAGGCAATCTTGGCCTGCGCGCCGGCCAGGCTGAATTGACCGACGTCGTCGATCTGGCGTGCTGCACCGACATCCTGGCGCAGCCTGCGCAGGCGCATTTCCAACGCGCTCTCGGTGAGAGGCTCGATGCTGTCGTTGGCGCCGGACATGACGTCCTCAAGCCGGGCTGGAGTGACGAATTGCACCGCACCGGCACAGTCCTCGCCAACATGCGACAACAGCGCCAACGGGTTGCGCGGCGAGACCTGAAATCTGGATGCCCAGCGTTGCAAGGTGGTTTCATTGTCGGGCAGCAAGCCCCAGACCACCGCGTTGACCGCATCGGTTGGGTGATGCTCCCGGCTGAGCGGAAGGTTCAACGAAAGCGGTATCGCATTCGCCGACGCTCGCCAGGCAGGGTCGTAAGCAAATCGCGCACGGCCAGTAGCGTCGGCATCCAACTGGCCGAGCACTTGGCTGCCCATCAGTGCAATCAGCTTCACTTGGTCTTCTTCTTGCTGATTGATTGCGCTTTTGGTGTGGCAGGTGTGATCTTGCTACCGATGTCTGGTGCACGAGCGTTTTGTGAATTCGCCGCATCAGTCTCTGCTGCCTCTGCAGACGGCTGCTGCGATTTGCGCGACACGGCATCGCGCGCTGGATGCACTTCCAGCTGCGCGGCGTGCGCGGCAGAACGAGTTACCAGCCCAGCGCTTTGCGAAGGTTCCAGGACATGGAATGCATTCGGCTTGCCCACGTTCTTCAACGCGTAAAGCGAACTGAGCGGACGCTGGGTGCGATTGCGTTCGACGATGTCATCCAGGTTGATCGATGGCATGGCTGCGCGCTCGGGTGGAAGACGATGTCGAGCATCGGCGCCACCCGGGGCAAGCAGCAGCTCAAGGCCCAGCACCTGCAGCGCGCGCAGGATTAGTTGCAGCTCGGCGCGTGGCTTGCCTTTCTCGATATCGACGATCCACTGCCGACTCGCGCCGATTTCATTGGCCAGACGTGCCTGATCCCAGCCCCGGCTCTTGCGAGTGGCGCGGATAACATTGCCGATGTCGGCAGGGGTACGCACAGTGTCCATGGTCTGAATGTAAGCGATCGGCGACATGGATTCAATGTCGCCGTTCGCTTACATTCGGCTTGGGATTTGCAACACCTTAAGCCCCTGGAGCGCGCTGTGATGGCGAATAAGTTCGTTCGGTTACATATTCGCGATGTAACCGTTCGGCGACATCAAGCCGCCTGCACCACATGCAGCGCCTTGGGATTGCGCCACTGCGCCAGCAGCGCGGCTTCGCGTGCCTTGGCCTCGTGTAGATGCGCGTGCTTGATATGACCATAGCCGCGGATGTGCTCGGGGATGCTGGCGATCTGTGCGGCCAGGCCGACGTTGTCGGCATCCAGGCGTTCCAGCAGCGTCTCTACCGTTGCAACGTAATCGGTGATCAGTTGGCGTTCGCCACGCCGCTCGGCGCTGTAGCCGAACACATCGAACGTGCCGCCACGCAGGAACTTCAACCGCGCCAGCAGCTTGAAGGCGTTGAACATCCACGGCCCGTACTCGCGCTTGATCAGGTTGCCGTGCGCGTCCTTCTTTGCCAGCAACGGCGGCGCCAGATGGAAGCGCAGCGTGTAGTCGCCTTCGAATTGTTGTTGCAGCCGGCGCTGGAAGTCGCCGCGCGTGTACAGCCGCGCCACTTCGTATTCGTCCTTGTAGGCCATCAGCTTGAAGGCATAACGCGCGACCGCTTCGCTCAATGCGCTGCTGCCGGGCGCACGTTGCGCCTCGTGCGTGCGTACGCGTTCGACCAGGGCGCGATAGCGCTGCGCGTAGGCGGCATCCTGATAATCGGTCAGAAAGCCGACGCGGCGCGCGATGGCTTCATCCAGCGACTGCGCCAGCTGCTCGTCGTCAAGCGGATGCGTCGGCGCATCGACATCGCCATGCAGCGTATTGCCCGTGCTTTGCGCCAACGCACGTGGCGCGCTCTGACCGCTGAGATCGTGCTCTTCCCAACTGCCGGGCGCACGCGCTTGCGGCACCTCGCCATGCGCGATGGCCGAGTCGCCCATGCTCGGCAAACCCGCAGCGCGCCGCACTGCCGGCAGATCGACCGCGGCCAATCGCCCCCACGCGAACGCCTGCTGATTCATCGCCACAGCCGCACCGTTGAGCTCGATCGCGCGCATCAGCGCCGCATGCGACACCGGCACCAGCCCGTGTTGCCAAGCGTAGCCGAGCACGAACAGGTTGCTGGCGATCGCATCGCCCAGCAGCGCGGTGGCCAGTTGCGTGGCATCCAGCAGTAACGGCTCCTGGCCGCCCAATGCGGTACGCACGCCGGCGATGATCTCGGCGGCGGGGAATTGCAGATCCGGCTGGGTGGTGAAGTTGCCCGGCATGGCTTCGTAGGTATTGAGCACCACCTGGGTACGGCCATCGCGCACCTTGGACAAGGCCCAGTAATCGTTGACCACCACCATGTCGCAGCCCAGCACCAGATCCGCTTCGCCGGCAGCGATGCGTACCGCGTGGATATCGCCGGGCTGGCGCGCAATGCGGATATGTGTGGTCACCGCGCCGCCCTTCTGTGCCAGGCCGGTCTGATCCAGCACCGTGGCGCCCTTGCCTTCCAGATGCCCGGCCATGCCAAGCAACGCACCGATGGTCACCACGCCGGTGCCGCCGACGCCGGTGATCAGGATATTCCACGGTTGTTCCAGTGTGGTGCGTTGTGGCGGCGCGGGCAGCGTGTCGAACAGCGCGGTGGCATCGCGTTTTTTGCCCTTGCGCGGCTTGCCGCCATGCACGGTGACAAAGCTCGGGCAAAAGCCCGACACGCAGGAATAATCCTTGTTGCAGTTGGATTGATCGATCTGCCGCTTGCGCCCGAATTCGGTTTCCTTAGGCAGCACCGACACGCAGAAGCTCTTTTCGCCGCAATCGCCGCAACCTTCGCAGACCAGCGAATTGATCATGACGCGCTTGGGTGGGTCGACCAACTTGCCGCGCTTGCGACGGCGGCGCTTTTCGGTAGCGCAGGTCTGATCGAAGATCAGGATCGACACACCCTTGACCATGCGCAACTGCTGCTGAACCGCATCCAGTTCGCCACGGTCATGAAAGGCGACATCGGCGGGGAACAGATCGCGCCGCCGCGTCCACTTGCCGATGTCGTCGCTGACCACCGCAATGGCGTGGATGCCTTCGGCGCGCAGTTGATGCGCGATGTCCGGCACGGTGAGGGTGCCGTCCACCGGCTGGCCGCCGGTCATGGCGACCGCATCGTTGTAGAGGATCTTGTAGGTGATGTTGACGCCGGTGGCGACCGACTGGCGGATCGCCAATGAGCCGCTATGGAAATACGTGCCATCGCCCAGGTTCTGGAACACGTGCGGCGTGTCGGTAAACGGTGCCTGCCCCGACCAAGTCACGCCTTCGCCGCCCATGTGGGTGAAGGTGTCGGTAGAGCGGTTCATCCAGGTCACCATGTAATGGCAACCGATGCCGCCCAGCGCACGCGAGCCTTCCGGCACCGCCGTGGAGGTGTTGTGCGGGCAGCCGGAGCAGTAATGCGGCACGCGCGGAAACAGCGCGCGCGGCAAGGCCATTTCGGCTTCCTTGCTGTCCATCCAGCGCAGCCGCTGTTCGATCGAGTCGGTCATCGCGCTGGATGGCAGCGCAAAGCGCTGGATACGCTTGCCGATCACCGCGGCAATCGTGGCCGGGGTCAGCTCGCCGGTGGAGGGCAGGATCCACGCGCCGTGCTCGTCGTATTTGCCGACGATGCTCGGCCGCGCACCGGCGCTGGCCGGCCAGTTGTAGAACAGTTCCTTCATCTGGCGCTCGATGAAGGCTTTCTTCTCCTCCACCACCAGGATGTCTTCGAGCCCTTGCGCAAACGCGCTGATGCCCACCGGCTCCAGCGGCCAGGTCATGCCGACCTTGTACACGCGGATGCCGATCTGCGCGCACGCCTGCGCATCCAGACCCAGGTATTCCAGCGCCTGCAGCACATCGAGATAGCTCTTGCCGGTAGTGACGATGCCCAGCCGTGCATGTGGCGAATCCAGCACCACCTTGTCGATCCGGTTGGCGCGCGCAAATGCCTGCGCGGCGGCGATCGCGTAGCGGTGCAGACGCATTTCCTGATCCACCGGCGGGTCCGGCCAGCGGATGCTTAAACCCCCTGGCGGCAACGCGAAGTCCTCTGGCAGCACGATCGTGCGTGCGAACGGATCCACATCCACTGACGCGGAAGACTCCACCGTCTCGGCAATGGTCTTGAAGCCGATCCAGCGCCCGGTATAGCGGCTCATCGCCCAGCCGAGCAGGCCCATGTCCAGGATGTCCTGCACCCCGGCCGGGTTGAGGATCGGCATCATCGCGCTGACGAATTCTTCTTCCGAACCGTGCGGCAGCGTCGAGCTGCGGCAGGCATGGTCGTCGGCGGCCAGCGCCAGCACGCCGCCATATGGCGAAGTTCCGGCGGCGTTGCCGTGCTTGAACACGTCGCCGCTGCGGTCTACGCCCGGGCCTTTGCCGTACCACATGCCGTACACGCCCTGCACCTTGGCAACGGGGAACAGATTGGTCTGCTGGGTGCCCCAGACCATGGTGGCGGCCAGGTCCTCGTTGAGGCCGGGGGTGAAGGTCACCTTGGCCGCGTCCAGATGCTTGCGCGCGCGCCACAGCTCCAGATCGAAACCGCCCAGCGGGCTGCCGCGATAGCCGCTGATGAAGCCGGCAGTCGCAAGGCCGGCGGCGTCATCGCGCAGGCGTTGCATCAACGGCAGCCGCACCAGCGCCTGCACGCCTGACAAGTAGATGCGGCCATCGGCGCGCGTGTACTTGTGCTCCAGCGTGTAATCCGCATCCACCTGGCCGAGCTCCGGCGTGTTGGCAGAGTCGGGGGAAGAGAGTGCAGCAGTACTGGTCATGGCTTGCCCGGAAAGGGTGGCTGGAACCCAGGGCTCCAAAACGGCCTAACAATTGTAACAGCCGCTATTCACATGCCTGGGACACCAGGTGTGCATCGCAGCGACACTGAGGTTAGGATGGGACAGGGTTGGGGTTTGTCGTGTGTCGCAAGGGGAAAAACCAGTGAGAACGAAGTTCGCATGGGCCATTGCGTTGGCCCTGCTCGGGAGTGTGTGGTCGTTGGCGCAAGCGCAGAGCCTGCCCAAGCCCAAGGAGTTCTATTTCGACGAAGACCGCGGCACCACGAAAGCCGTGGTCGCCGTGCAGGGGCAGGGCGATGCGGTGGTCGACCGTCTGGCCGCGATGGTGCAGCGTGACGCACGTGCCGCCGAACCGCGCGCGCAACTGGCCTCGCTGGCCTATGCCGGTGGGCGCACCCAGTTAGGCGACGAGCTCTACCAGGGGGCGTTGGGCCTGGTTTCCAGTGGTAGCCAGCAATATCGCGCTATCACCTGGAACTACGGCTGGGATCTGTTGCGTGCCGACAAGGCCGACAAGGCCTTGCAGCTGTGGGCCAACCTGGCCAACGGCCGTCCGGCCACGCCGCAATGGCTGCCCACGACCGCTGCGCTGGCGCTGTGGCGTGCCGGGCGTAAGCAGGAAGCGGTCGAGTGGTATGCCGCCGCCGTGCGCACCTGGCCTGAACGCTGGAGCAGCACCGCCAACTACGCCAGCCTGCTGCCGGACTGGCGCGAAGCAGAGCGTGCCAGCCTGGCCGAGGTCTTCGCTGCGTGGCAGGCGAACCCGCCGGCGTTTCCGTAAGTCTTGGCATCGCGCTGCAGTTAACCGCCGCAGCGCGATGCCCTGCATTAGCCGAATCTGCGCGATAGGCAGGCTTTTTCATCCAGCCACCGACCAACGCCTTGATGAGGCGAGGGCGCCGCATATTCGACGTACCGGTTTTTTGGGCGACCGAGCGAAACCGCCAGGATTTGAAACGTAGACCCGGTGACATGAGTCGAAGGTGGAGAGATCAGTTGCAGAGCGGCGGATCTGTGGCTTGGTTGCAGGGCCCTTGCCCGCTCACCATCGCGGGACACGCCGCAAGTACGTCCGTGTAGGCTCTTACGCGGCATCCATGCCGCGTAAGGTCCCGCGACGGTGAGCGGGCAAGGACCAGTCGAGAGTGTCGGTGTCCATGGTTNCGCTTGCGGGACCGTGTGGCGGCATGGATGCCGCCACCGAGCCCCCAGGGACGGGTTCACGGCGTGTCCCGCGAGCGGCGAGAACGCCGCGCACTCGACACACTGGTTTCGGATAGGCAAACAATGGAAGTCTCGCTGCTTCGGGTTAGCGCGATGCCAAGCCAGCCCTCCGCCGATGCCTGTGCTGCGCGCTATGCGATCCTGTGCATCGCTTTCCAACGGACACGATCACGCCATGGCGGTGGATGCATTTGCGTTGATTCTGGCGATGTTGGGGCTGGGTCTGCTGTTCGCCCGCTTGCGGGTGCTGCCGGACAACAGCGCCGACGTGCTCAATCGCATCGTGTTGTATATCTGCCTGCCGGCCTCGGTGCTGACCTATGTGCCGCGCCTGCATCTGGATGCTTCGCTGGGTGGGGTGATCGCCACGCCGTGGGTGTTGACCGCGATCATCGTGCCGCTGCTGTGGGGCTGCAGCCGTGTGTTTGGATTCAAACGTGAGGAATACGCTGCGCTGCTGATGTGCGTGGTCTTCACCAACTCCAGCTTCATCGGCTTTCCGATGGTGCGCGCGTTGATCGGCGATCACGCGCTGCCGTATGCGGTGGTCTACGACCAGTTCGGTACTTTCGTGCTGCTGTCCACGTTTGGGTTGTATGTGCTGGCGCGCTACAGCGGCGACACCCCGCCTACCGCGCGGATGATCCTGCTGCGGGTGCTGCGGTTTCCGCCGCTGTGGGCGCTGCTGTTCGCACTGACGTTGATGCCGGAGCAGCCGCCGACCTGGATCGGTTCGGGATTGAAGAGTCTGGCCGATGCGATGCTGCCGCTGGTGATGCTGGCGGTCGGCTTTTCGCTGCAGTTGCGTTTGCCTGCGGACGAGTTAAAACCGCTGGCAGTGGGGCTGGTCTTCAAACTTGCGTTGATGCCGGTCCTGGCGCTGCCATTGTCCTGGGCGCTCGGCTTGCATGGGGCGATGTTGCAGACCAACGTCCTCGAATCGGCCATGCCCACCATGATCACCGCCGCCGCATTGGCCATCTCGCATCGGCTGGCACCGCGCCTGGCCGCAGCGATGGTCGGCTACAGCATCCTGCTGTCGCTGCTGACCTTGCCTGCCTGGGCCTGGTTGCTGGCACGTCTGGTGGCGTGATGCCAGGCGCGAACTCGCGCTGCCACTGCGGTAATGCCGCATCGCAGGTTCAACGCGCACCTGCGTTAGCCTCGCAGCCAATGCTGCACTGCGATGACAATGCGCTGCATTCAGAGCCGCCAATCGACACCACAGCGCGCGAGGTCATGACGCAGGCGCGCAGGTCGCGCAGAAGCTGCTGCGCACGCGCGCTGCACAGGGATTTTCCGAGCATGGATCACGGCTATTGGAAGATCGCCAGGCTGGCAGTCGAGCGGTTTAACGTCTTTCGACTACTTCCTCACCGTGCCGCGGTGTACGCTGCCGGCTTGCTCCCGGAAGCGAGGCGTGCATGAAGACAGTCCTGGTGGCCGGCTCCAAAGGCGGCGTAGGCAAGACCACGATCGCCACCAATCTGGCCGCACATGCGGCCTTGCAGGGCCAGCGCACCGTGCTGGCAGATGCCGATCCGCAGGGCTCGTCCACGCGCTGGGCGCAGCGTCGCGCCAGTCTGGAAAGTGCGGTGCTGCCGATCGACGCCACCCGCCGTCGCAACTGGCAGGCCGCAGTGCCCGATGGCACCGATCAGCTGATCATCGATGCCCCGGCCGGGGCAATGGCCGACGACCTGAGCGGATTTCTGGACCACGTCGATGCCATCGTGGTGCCGGTGCTGTCCTCGGCACTGGATATCGAAGCGGTGGTGGGCTTTCTCAACACGCTGGCCAAGGTGCCGCGCGTGCACCAGCGCAAATTGCCGGTGGGCCTGGTGCTCAATCGCGCCCGTCCGTGGACCCAGACCTCGCAGCAGGCCGCCGAGATGATCGGCACCTGGCCGTATCCGCTGGTGACCCAGCTGCGCGACACCCAGGCCTACGTGGTCATGGCCGGGCTGGGGCGCAGCTTGTTCGATTACCGCTCGGCGCAGGTGCGCGACCATCAACAGGACTGGGAGCCGCTGTTCAAGTGGCTCAAGAAGGCCTAAACCGGATAGTTTCCATGCGCGAATTGATCTTGTTGCGACACGCCCACGCCGAGCCGGCCGATACCGGCCAGGCCGATCTGGACCGCCCGCTGTCCCCGCACGGCATTGCCGAGGCGGAATCGGCCGGCCGCTGGCTGCGCGAGCAGCGCCTGGTGCCCGACCGCGTGCTGTGCTCGCCGGCCCGGCGCGCCCGCGAGACGCTGGAAGCGGTATTGGAGCTCACCGGCTATATCGAACAACGCCTGGACGAGCGCATCTACGAAGCGACGCCCGGCACCCTGGCCAGCCTGGTGGACGAACACCGCGACGCCGAGCGCTTGCTGCTGGTGGGCCACAACCCCGGGCTGGAGCGGTTGGCAGCGCTGATGCACAGCGGCCAGACCGGCGACTACCGTGGCATGCCCACCGCCGCGATCGCCCTGCTGGCGCTGCCGCTGGAGGCCGCCATCGAACCGGGGATCGCCCGCCTGATCGCCTTCTGGTGGCCTTGATCCGTGTCATCGTCGCTGCGCTGGTACGCCTGGCTCGCGCTCTGGGTCGCTCTGCCCTGTATGGCGCAGCAGAAGGTGCATTCCATCGACCCGGTGCAATCGCGCTTCGGGTTCGAGATCAGAACGCGCTTCGGCATGAAGATCGAGGGGTTCTTTCCGCGTTTTCGCGGTGAACTGGTGGAGTTGCCCGATAAACGCCAACAGGTGCGCTTCCGGCTGGACGCCACCCAGGTGGAAATCCCCGGCAAGGACCGCTACACCGCGTGGATGCGCGGCGAGGATTTCTTCGATGTCGCCCAGTACCCGGTGGTGGAATTCGAGTCGCTTCCCTACACCGAGGAGGTGGTGAAGAAGGGCGGTGACATCACCGGCAACCTGACCATTCGCGGAATCACCCACATCGAGACCCTGCATGTGGCGCCAGCTGAATGCGCGCGGCCGGGCTATGATTGCGACGTGATCAGTCGTGGGACGGTGCTGCGTGGACGTTACGGAATGAATGCGTGGCAGATGGCCCTGGGTGACAGGGTGACGTTCGTTCTGCGTGGGCGGTTGCAGGAGGCGCGGCGCCCGTGAGTTTCCTGTTGAGGGTGCTTGTGCTGGCAACGCTGTTGCTCGGCACCGGATGCGCCGGCCTGTCGCAAATCGAACGCAACCGCGCCGCAGGCGTGGCCGCCGCCGCGCGCAGCACGGTGGTGAGCTGTGACCAGGCCAATCGTTGCGCGCTGCCCTCGCCGTTACGCGCGCTGGGCGGCGAGGCGATCACGGCCTCCACCCCGGCCGCGCCCCGGCATTACGCCACCATTGTCGATCATGGCGAAGCCTCGTTGGTTGCGCGCTTGAATCTGATCCGCAGCGCCACCCGCAGCATCGATCTGCAGACCTATATTTTCGACAAGGACGACAGCGCACGCATGGTGCTGGATGCGCTGATGGACGCGGCGCAACGCGGGGTCAAGGTGCGCATTTTGATCGACCAGCTGTCGGCGATCGCCGATCTGCAGATCCTCGGCGCGCTGTCCAGCACCCACGAAAACCTGCAGCTGCGCATCTACAACCCCACCTTCGGCAAGGTCAAACTCAATTACTTCGACTACGCCGGCAGCGTGGTGTGCTGTTTTCGCCGTTTCAACCAGCGCATGCACAACAAGCTGCTGGTGGTGGACGATGTGCTCGGCGTGGTCGGTGGCCGCAACTACCAGGACGACTATTTCGACTGGGACAGCGAATACAACTTCCGCGACCGCGACGTGATTCTGGCCGGCCCGGAAGTGCGTGCGATGGCGGTGAATTTCGATGCGTTCTGGCGCGCACAGCGCAGCGTGCCGGCCGAGCGCCTGAACGATGTCGGCCGCCTGTTGCTGGAGCAGGGCGCACCGGCGATGCCGCCGGCCGAGTTTCGCCGCCCGGATCGGGTGGCACGCGTGGACCGTGAAGCGCGCGATCCACAGTTCATCCGCGATGTGTTCGTGACCCCGGCCATGCCGGTGCAGCGGGTGTTGTACGTGGCCGATCTGCCGCAGAAACACCGCAAGGAACATGCCGCCAAGGCGGTGTCTACCGCGCCCGAGCTGGACGGCCTGATCGCCGGCGCGCAGCAGGAAGTGTTGCTGCAGACGCCGTATCTGGTGTTGTCCGATGAAGCGCAGGAGATCTTCCGCGCACTGCGCAAGCGCCCGCAGCCGCCGCGCATCGTGGTCTCGAGCAATAGCCTGGCGGCCACCGACAATCCGATCGTGTATGCGCTGTCGTACAAGTTCAAACGCCGCAATCTGCGCGAGCTGGGCTTCAACGTTTACGAATTCAAGCCGTTTCCGCTGGATGCACCGGTGGATTACGCCAATCTGGTGCCCGACCCGCTCAACCCGGAGGCCGCCGAGCCGGCCGAGGGCGACAGCCGTGTCAATCGCGTGATCAGCGGCAGTGCCGCCGGCAATGCGGTGCGTGGCAGCGGTGGCAGCAATAGCAACAGTGGCAGTGGCAGTGGCAGTGGAACACCAGGGAGTGCCCTTCGCGGCAGCGGCGGTGGCGCGGGTCGTGCGCCCGGCGGCAGCGAGGTCGATCGGCGTGTGCTGCGTACCGAAACGCGGCCTTCGTTTCTCGGCACGCGTGCGGTCAACAAGCCGCTGCCGGTCACCCGCGCCGGCGCGCGCATGGGCCTGCATGCCAAGTCGTTGGTGGTGGACCGGCGTATCGGTGTGATTGGCACGCACAACTTCGACCCGCGCAGCGAAAACTACAACACCGAGGCGGCGGTGGTGATCGACGATGCGCGCTTTGCGCAGGCGCTGGCTGCCAGCATCGAGCGCGACATCGCCCCGGAAAATGCCTGGACCGTGGCCTCGCGCGAAAAGCCGCCGGTGCTGAGCGGACTGAACTACAGCGTGGGCAAGGTGTCCGAATCGCTGCCGGTGCTGGATTTCTGGCCCTGGCGCTATGCCACCAATTACGAATTCCAGCCTGGCCCCGGCTGCCCGTTCCCACTCAAGCGCCAGGATCCGCAGTTCCGGCAGTGCTATGTGGCGGTGGGCGACTTCCCCGAGGTCAACGTCGGCCCGAAGTGGTTGCTGGTGCGGATGCTGACCGCCTTCGGTGCCGGCCTGGTGCAGATTCTGTGATCGCATAGGCGCGCCGCTCACTGGCCGCTATCGTGACGATATGTCTCTGGCGCGGAGACGGAACTGCGCCTGGATCAATCAGGGCAGTCAGCGACAGTTGAACCAGATCCTCCGGGCGCAGATGCTGTTGCGATTCCCGATTCCCGATTCCCGATTCCCGATTCCCGATTCCAAATCTCCAATCTCCAATCTCCAATCCCCAATCCCCAATCCCCAATCCCCAATCCCCAATCCCCAGCCTATGACCTTCCGCGACCCCGTCGATCTTGCTGCCCTCAACGCCTCCAGTCGCGACACCTTGATCGAACATCTGGGCATCGTGTTCACCGACGCTGGCGACGATTGGTTGCGCGCCACCATGCCGGTGGATTCGCGCACCAAGCAGCCGTACGGCTTGCTGCACGGCGGTGCGTCGGTGGTGCTGGCCGAAACCCTGGGCAGTAGCGCCGGCAATCTGTGCGTGGAGATGACCACTCAGATGTGCGTGGGGTTGGAGATCAACGCCAACCATCTGCGTGCGGCGTATCAGGACGTGGTCACTGGCACCGCGCGCGCCGTGCATATCGGGCGCAGCACGCAGGTGTGGGACATCACCATCGAAAACCCGGCCGGCAAGCGCGTGTGCGTTTCGCGGCTCACCTTGGCCGTGGTCCCGCGCAGCAATGGCTGAGCCCGCCGTGCAAGCACATGGGTGGAACAGCGCCACCCGCTGCCGGCACTGCGCGCGTGCCAAGCTGCTGTCACAATAGTCGCGCTTCCTTCCCCTGGTACCGGTCCCGTTCCTGCAATGAGCGAGTCATCCCTGGACGCCACGCGCGATGCTGGCGGCGTGCTGCGTTGGTTCCGGTACCTGTATCGGGTACCGCTACTGCTGGTGCACCTGAGCATCTGTCTGCCGATCACCATGCTGTGCGTGGTGGCGCCGCCGCTGGCGCGCATCCGTACCGGCCACGACGACACCCTGGACGAGTGGATGATCCGCTGGTGGCAGGGCAATCTGATGCGCATCTTCGGATTTCGTTTGCGTCACTTCGGCACTCCGCTGCCGGGCGCTGCGTTGTTCGTCGCCAATCACGTCAGCTGGATCGACATCTCGATGCTGCACAGCCAACGCGTGATGGGCTTTGTGGCCAAGCGCGAGATCGCCGGCTGGCCGCTGGTGGGCTGGCTGGCGGCCAAGGGCCAGACCATCTTCCATCAGCGCGGCAATACCGAATCGCTGGGCGGCGTGCTGCAGGAAATGCTGGCGCGGCTGCAAAGCGGCAAGCCGGTGGGCGTGTTTCCGGAAGGGCGCACCCGCGGCGGCACCGAGGTCGGCCCGTTCCATGCGCGCATCTTCCAGGCCGCGGTCGAGGCCGGCGTGCCGGTGCAACCGGTGGCGTTGCGTTACGGCGAGCGCGGCAATGCGCAGGCGGTGGTGGCGTTCGGCGAGCGCGAGAGTTTCTTCGACAATATCGTGCGTCTGCTCGGCGAGCCGGCGCGGCTGGCCGAAGTGCATTTTCTCGAGCCGATCCGCGCGCTGGATATCGACGGACGTCGCCGCCTGGCCGACACCTCGCGTCAACGCATCATTGCGGCCATGGAGTCCTAGCCCGCGATGCGTATGCTCATCACTCCTGCGGCCGACGTGACAGTGCCTGGCCCGATGAGCGCATGAACGTCTCCGACTACTCGCCGCCCCGCTGGTTGCGCAATCCGCATGTGCAATCACTGCTGGGCAGCAGCGCGTTGCGCCGGATCCGCAGCCGCCAGTTGCTGGCCGCCAGCGGCGCGGTGACCAGCGAACATATTCTCGACGGCGGCGACGGCGTACGCCTGCAGGGCTGGATGAGCATCCCGCCCGGCGATGCACCGGTGCGCGCCACCGTGCTGCTGCTGCACGGCTGGGAAGGCAGCGCCGATTCCAATTACATGCGGCTCACCGCTGCGCGCCTGCTGGGCCTGGGCTATCAGGTGTTCCGGCTGAATTTCCGCGACCACGGCGGCACCCATCACCTCAATGTGGATCTGTTTCACTCCGATCGCATCGATGAAGTGGTCAACGCTGCAGGCGATCTGTGGCGGCGTTTTCCCGCGCCGCAGTTACTGGTGGCCGGTTACTCGCTGGGCGGCAATTTCGCACTGCGGCTCGCCTTGCGCGCGCCGGCGGCCGGTCTGCCGGTGGCGCGGGTCGCAGCGGTGTGCCCGCTGCTGGATCCGGCCGCCACCATGCTGCAGATGGAAAAAGGCCCGCAGTTCTACGATTGGTATTTCCGCCGGCGCTGGCGCGAATCGCTGCTGCGCAAACGCAAGCTGTTCCCCGATCAGCACGGCTACGACGATGCCACCCTGGCGCTGGACATGCGCGGCCTGATGGCCTGGTTGGCCGAGCAGCACACCGGGCACGGCTCGCTGCAGGCGTATTTCGACAGTTATTCGATTGCCGGCGAACGCCTGGCCGGCTTGCAGGTGCCGGTCCACATCCTGATGGCCGAAGACGACCCGGTGATTCCGTTCGCCGATTTCGCCGGCTGGCATCTGCCCGCGCACGCACAGCTGGAAATCGCGCGCTGGGGCGGTCACTGCGGCTTTCTGGAAAATGCCCGCGGCGATGGGTTTGCCGAACGCTGGGTCGCCGAGCGGCTGACCGCTGCGCTCTAGAGCTTGCTCTCTGCGTTGCCGTGCCAAGTGATGCGCGGCGCATCGCTCCAGGCACACCAATTACCCAGTCAGACAAAATAGGCAACTGATGCGCCTTTTAAGTCGCCGCGCCAAAAGCGACTTGAACGAATTGCTAGTCCGCGTAAGAGCTCAGTATCCCTTCCCACCATCCGTTGGCAACAAGACGCAATGGCTCGAAGTAAAAACATTGTTGATTTATGCGAAGTTTCAGCAGCCCGGTGCCTATGAGCGCAGGTAGCGTTGGGCCTTTAACTAAGGTCCTACTTCTGCCCGGGGGTTGCCAGCTTTGAGCCCCCATAGGCATTGGTACGTTGATTGGTCGAGCAACTGATTCTTCAACCTGTACGTTGAATGCATTTTCCCCAATGAATAGATGTCCAGCGACCATTCTTAACCTTCCGAGCTTTACGCGTTTGATAAGAAAATCCAAGCTAGCACGCGTTTTTCAGGGCAAGATTTCATTGTTTCCGAAGCTTGATGTGCGTGCCCAGCGTGCTTGCCCTGTGTCGCATATCTTTTCGATGTGCATAAGACCCTAAGCCGTCCCACCGCGCATCGTTACAATAGGCGTTTGTCCTGGACACGCCGCCGCCATGCAAGACGCCATTCTCCAAGCCCTGCGCCGCAATGCGGCCGACGATGCGGTGGCGCTGGCCCGCGAGTGGGTCATCAGCGCGCCGGATAATGCCGCCACGCATCGCTGGCTCGGCCTGGCCTTGCAGCAGCAGCAGGGTCAGCCGGCGCTGGCGCTGGCCAGTATCGAAACCGCGCTGACGCTGACGCCGGAAGATGCCGACCTGCATCTGCTGCGCGCCGGCTTGCTATTGGCCACGCGCGATCTGTCTGCGGCCGATGCCGCGTTGTCGCGCACCACCGCACTTGACCCGAACCAGTTCAACGCCTACGTGATGCAGGCGCATCTGGCGGTGGCGCGTGGCGATCTTGACGATGCGCAGCGGCTGAGCCGCACCGCAGCGCGGCTGGCGCCGGAGCATCCGCAACTGCTGGCCGTCGATGGCGTGGTGGAGCTGCGCCGCGGTCAGAGCGACCACGCGCTGTCGCTGCTCACCCGCGCCGCCGAGCAGTTGCCGGACGATCCGCGTGTGCTGTTCGCGCTGGGCTTTGCGTATCTGCAGAAAGAACACTTTGCGTTCGCCGAGCGCGCCTTCGAGCGCGTGGTCGAGCTCAATCCGCCGGGCACCGCGCTGCGCGCCTTCATCGCCCAGCTCGCCCAGCGCCAGGGTCGCCTGGACGATGCGCTGGCCGCGATGCAGGGTGTGTTCGCCCAGCCCGGTGGCGACATCCCGGCCATGCGCCGGCTCGCGGGCGAAATGGAATTGCAGGCCGGTCGCCCCGACCAGGCCGTGGCGCACTTGCGCCTGGCGCTTGCGCACTGGCCGGCCGACCGGCGCACGCTGCACGCGCTACTGACCGCCTGGGAGCGATTGGGTGCGGTCGACGACGCACGCGACACTCTGGACGCGGCGTTGGCCACCTCGGTCAGTGCGCATGATCTATGGCTGGCGCGGCTGGCGGTGGAGCCGGTCGGCGGGCCGCAGGCGCAGGCGGTGATCGAGCGCTGGCTGCTGGGCATGCCCGAGCATCTGCCCGCACTGGAAGCGCTGATGCGCGTGCACGACATGCAAGGCCATGCCGAAGAAGCCGAAATGGTGGCGCGGCAGATTGTGGCGGTCGAGCCGGGCCGCATCAGCGGCGAGCAGCGCATCGTCGAAGCCCTGCTGGAGCGCGACCCGCCGGCAGCGATCGCCTGTGTCCAATCCTTGATCGACTCCTTGCCGGAGAACCAGCAGACCGTGCTGCGGCCGTGGCTGGGCAATGTGCAGGACCGCGCCGGCCAGCCCGATGCGGCGCTGGCCACCTGGATGCAGTTCCAGCGCGAGCAGGCCCAGCACCGTCTGCCGTTGCCGCCGCAGGCCGCGAAGCAGCCGATGCAGTGGCCGGCGCTGGGCACCATTCCCGACACCGTCACCGCGCGCCCGCTGTTCGTCTGGGGCGTGCCCGGCTCGCATGTCGAACGCCTGATCGCAGTGATGGGCGCGGCCACCCCGCTGGTGCGCGACGACCGTTACGGCACCACCCCGCCGTCCGACGCGCTGCAGAGCTATCGCAGCGTCGAACAGCTGGCCTCCGGCGAACTGGCGCCGCTGGCGCTGGTGGAAGGCTGGAAGGCGCAGCTGCCGCGGCGCGGTATCGACGACGGCAACGTCATCGACTGGCTGCTGTGGTGGGACAACATCTTGCTCACTGCACTGCGCCCGCACCTGCCCGAAGGCCGGCTGGCAATCGCATTGCGCGACCCGCGCGACATGCTGCTGGACTGGTTGTCGGCCGGTGCGCCTGCGCCGTTGGCCGTGCAATCGCCGCAGCAGGCCACCGACTGGTTGCTGGCGGCGCTGGAGCAGCTCGCCGTGCTGCACGAGCGCGATCTTTATCCGCACCGGATCATCCGCCTGGACGGCATCGAGAGCGACCCGCAGGGTATTTCCACCGCGCTGGAACAGGCCTTCGGGCTGAGCTTCCCGCTGATCGAGCCGCGCGGACCCGCACGCCTGGCATCGGGCCGCTGGCGCAACTATCGCAGCGTGCTGGGCGCGCAATTCGATCTGCTCACGTTGATCGCAGTGCGCTTCGGTTATCCGCAAGACTGAGCGGCGACCGAAATGGCTGCGCTCACTGTCGGGTGGGCGCGGCATTGTTCGCTGGCGTGATGAACCGGCAGCGATACACCCAACCGAGCGCATCAGAGGGTTCCATTGCGATGGCTTCCACTGCTGCGCAGACCCAGGCACCCTGATCAGCATCATCCCTCACGGAGACCCTGCATGCGCCTGACCAGCAACAGCATCGAAAACGGCAAGCCCATCGCGGTGGAGTTTGCGGCCGGCACGCCGGAGGGCTTTGCGCCCAACCGCAACCCGCATCTGGCCTGGAGCGAGGTGCCCGAAGGCACGCGTTCGTTCGCGCTGCTGTGTCTGGACCCGGATGTACCGACCGTGCCGGAAACCGTGGGCCGCGACGATGTGCAGATTCCGGTCGACCAGCCACGCACCGATTTTGTGCATTGGGCCATGGCCGACATCCCCGCTGAAGTGCACGAGATCGCCGCAGCCAGTTGCAGCGACGGCTTCGTGCCCAAGGGCAAGTCGCGACCGGCCGGCCCGGCCGGTGCGCGTCAGGGTCTGAATTCGTACACCGAATGGTTTGCCGGCAATGCCGACATGGCCGGCAACTACCTGGGCTACGACGGCCCGTACCCGCCGTTCAACGACCTGCGCATGCACCGTTATTTCTTCCGCGTGTTCGCGCTGGATGTGGCAACGCTCAGCCTGCCGGAGACCTTCACCGCGGCCGATCTGCTGTCGGCGATCCAGGGCCATGTGTTGGCCGAGGCGGCGTTGCATGGCACCTACACATTGAATCCGTCGCTGCGCTAAGAGCGCCGAACAACGCCTGTGTCGCCGCCATGCGGGCGCCGTCGCTGCCGGGCCGAGTGCTGGGTTACGTTGCCCGGCTACTCGGTAGCGGCATGTATCAATCGATCGATCACTGCATTCCTGCGCGCTTTCCTACTCCGACCTGACGACAGCGCGCTATGTCGTCGCATCTGGGCATGTTGCTCGCATCGGTGGCCACGGGATAACCCCGCAAGCAAACACCGGATCGCTAACCGCTGGCTTCGATCATCTGATCGAGCACATACACCGGTGCGCCGTCCGCGCCCGCAGCAGCGGGATAACGCGTCACCCGCAGCAAGGTGCGGATGCCGGTTTCGTGCTCGAAGCCTTCGATCTTGCCCTCGAAGGTTTGCCAGCGCTGGGTGACGGGCTGTCCGGTTGCATCCTGTTCGCGCAGCTGCAGGCATTGGCGCGACGGGTCGGAGGCGCACGGCACGGTCTCGGCGGCCACTTCGATCAACACCGTCTGGCCGGGGCCGCCATAGCGCGTGTCTGCGGTGGCGATGCCACCGAAAACCAGGCGAGTGCCATCGCTGCGGGTCAGGGTCAGCCGCGGCGCGGTCTGCGCGCTGTTCAACGCCACCGCGAAACGGCCGGACAGCAGCTCGCTGGCGGCGCGTTCCTGCGCCATCCGCCATGATTCGGCACATAGGCGCTTGCTCGACACCACCCGGCCGATCTGCAACTGCGCCTCGGCCACGCTGTAGTTGGCGCCCAGGGCATTGCAGGTCTGGCTGACCTGGATGCGTTCATCGCTGAAATCCAGTTGCAGTGGCGCAGTGCCCTCGACAAACAGGCTGCGCAACGCGGTGCCGTGCGCATCGCTGGCCTGCTGCAACTGCCAGTGCTGTGCGCGCAGGGCGGCCCGCAGCGGGGCATTGTCGGCGGCCGGTGCGGCTACCGCATCGGCTTGCGCGGCAGCACTGGGGGAGGAGCCGGGTGCGTCCGGCGAAGCGCCCGACCCGCAGGCCGTCACGCCCGCCGCCAGCAGTGCAGGGGCGAAGAACACGGCACGCATGGGTGGCTCCCGGTGATCAATGCCTCAGTGATACCGCCACCGCGCGGCCAGGGCAATGACGGGCGTCACTGCCTGGGCGCGTGCCACGCATGTCGCGCTCGCTTGAACATGCATGCCGCGCGGCGACAGTTGAGGCGTCAGGCTGCAGCCGGCAGCCACAACAGCAGGGCTGCGCCAAGCACGATGCGGTAGACCGCAAACACCGTGAAGCGATGCTTCTTGATGTAGCCCAGCAGCCACTTCACCACCACAAAACCGGTGATGGTCGCCGCCACGAAGGCCACCGCCACATCGGCCCAGTTCTCGCTGCCGAAGCCGCCTTCCTTGTACATCTCCAGCAGCGCATAGCCACTGGCCGCGAACATGGTCGGAATACCAACCATGAACACGAAATCCGCCGCCGCCGAGCGCTTGCTCAGGCCCAGCAGCATGGCCAGGAAGATCGCCGAGGCCGAGCGCGAGGTGCCGGGAAATACGCCGGCCACCACCTGCGCCAGGCCGACTGCGATGGCCACCTTCCAGGTCACCACGTCGCGCTCGGGCAATTTGCCGGCAAAGTGCTCGGCCACCAGCATCCACAGCCCGCCGATCAGCAGCGCCCAGGCCACCGGATGCACGGTTTCCGGCAGCTGCCAGCCGGCCTTGCGCACGATCAGCCCAACTACTGCCGTGACCAGGAAGGCCACGCCGATCTTGAGCACGTAGTCGCGATTGTCGCGTTCGCCCAGGCCGGTGGCCAGGGTCCACAGCTTCTGCCGCAGCGCCAGGCAGATCGCCAGGATCGCGCCGGCCTGGATGACGATATTGAAGAAGTCAGAACGGCGTCCGAGCCATTGTTCGGCGATCAGCAGGTGGCCGGTGCTGGAGATCGGCAGGAATTCGGTCAAGCCTTCGAGAATGCCCAACAGCAGGGCGGAGATCAGATCGGACATCGGACTGGGGAGGGATGGGGGAGGCGTCAGGATAGTGCATTGCGGCATGCACCATATCGGTGCGCATTGCGATCAATTAGCACCACCAAGGTGCTATTGAAGCCTGAGCGGCCTCTAGCGATGCAAGCAAAATCAACGACTTGTGAAAATATGACGCTTGGCACGGTCCCTGCTGTAGTACCGCCCACGAGCCACTTAACTTCCCCTGAGGTTTCTTCCGATGTCCGTGGAAAATGTTGAAAAGCTGATCAAGGACAACAAGGTCGAGTTCGTCGACCTGCGCTTCGTCGATATGCGTGGTGTACAGCAGCACATCACCTTTCCGGCCAATATCATCGAGCCGGCGTTGTTCGAAGAAGGCAAGATGTTCGATGGCAGCTCCATCGCGGGTTGGAAGGGCATCAACGAGTCGGACATGGTCCTGCTCCCGGACGCTGGCACCGCGTATCTGGATCCGTTCTTCGCCGATCCGACCATCGTGCTGACCTGCGACATCCTCGATCCGGCCACCATGCAGAGCTATGAGCGCGACCCGCGCGGCATCGCCAAGCGCGCCGAGGCCTATCTGAAGTCCTCCGGCACTGCCGACCAGGCGTTCTTCGGCCCGGAGCCGGAATTCTTCATCTTCGATTCGGTGCGCTTCGCCAACGACATGGGTCACACCTTCTTCCAGGTCGGTTCGGAAGAGGCAGCCTGGAACACCGGCGCCAAGTACGACGGCGGCAACAGCGGTTACCGTCCCGGCGTGAAGGGCGGCTACTTCCCGGTTCCGCCGACCGACACTCTGCACGACCTGCGCGCGGAAATGATCAAGACGCTGGAACAGGTCGGCATCGAGACCGAAGTGCACCACCACGAAGTGGCCACCGCCGGCCAGTGCGAGATCGGCACCAAGTTCAGCTCGCTGGTGCAAAAGGCCGACGAACTGCTGACGATGAAGTACATCATCAAGAACGTCGCCTACCGCAACGGCAAGAGCGCGACCTTCATGCCCAAGCCCATCGTGGGCGACAACGGCTCGGGCATGCACGTGCACCAGTCGTTGACCAAGGGCGGCGTCAACCTGTTCTCCGGCGACGGCTACGGCGGCCTGTCGCAGATGGCGCTGTGGTACATCGGCGGCATCTTCAAGCACGCCCGTGCGATCAACGCCTTCTCCAACTCCGGCACCAACAGCTACAAGCGTCTGGTCCCGGGTTACGAAGCGCCGGTGATGCTGGCCTACTCGGCCCGCAACCGTTCGGCCTCGTGCCGCATTCCGTGGGTCACCAACCCGAAGGCGCGCCGCATCGAGATGCGCTTCCCCGATCCGTTGCAGTCCGGCTACCTGACCTTCACCGCGCTGATGATGGCCGGCCTGGACGGCATCAAGAACCAGATCGACCCGGGCGCGCCCAGCGACAAGGATCTGTACGACCTGCCGCCGGAAGAAGAGAAGCTGATCCCGCAGGTCTGCTCCAGCCTGGACCAGGCGCTGGAAGCGCTGGACAAGGACCGCGAGTTCCTCAAGGCCGGCGGCGTCATGAGCGACGACTTCATCGACGGCTACATCGCGCTGAAGATGCAGGAAGTCACCAAGTTCCGTGCTGCGACCCACCCGTTGGAGTACCAGCTGTACTACGGCAACTGAGTTCCACCGCGGTGATGGCGGAGGCCCCCCCTCCCACCTCCGCCATCGCCGCCCATGTTCGATAAGTCCATGGTCCATGCCGTGGACTTGCAGGGGTCTTGATAAGGGTATTGAGAGAGCACTGGATCGCGACGCGCGGGCCTGACCTCTCCCACGAGGCGGATGCACTGACATCCGCTGGGGTCTGCGTGCTCGCGAACGAGCGGATGCCGGGGTTGGCATCCAGGGGAATGACACCGCCGGGCGGCGCAATGCCGGCCGGTTTTTTCCACCATTCGGGGTATGCGCATGAAATTGATCACCGCCATCATCCGGCCGTTCAAGCTCGACGAGGTCCGTGAGGCCTTGTCCGCAGCGGGCGTGTCGGGCATCACCGTGACCGAGGTCAAGGGTTTCGGACGCCAGAAAGGCCACACCGAGCTGTACCGCGGCGCCGAGTACGTCGTCGACTTCCTGCCCAAGATCAAGATCGAGACGGTGGTGACCGACGACCGGCTGGACGCGGTGGTCGAGGCGATCCAGAACGCCGCCGGTACCGGCAAGATCGGCGACGGCAAGATCTTCGTGACCGCGATCGAGCAAGTCGTACGCATCCGTACCGGCGAGATCGGCGCCGATGCGCTCTGAATCCCCCACCCCAGGAGTCCTTATGAAGACAGGTCTTTTCGCCGGGTGGAAAGCCCGGTTCTACAGTGTCTGCATGCTGATGCTGTTCAGTGCGCTGGTGGTGGGCGGCATGGGTAGCGCGCATGCGCAATCCACCCCGCAGGTCACCCCGTTGCCGACCGAGCCGGTCACCACCGAACCGCTGCCGTCCGCGCAGCCGGAAGCCGCTCCCGTGGCGGCCGCCGAGGCTGCACCCGTGGTCGAGAAAGGCGATGTCGCCTGGATGCTGACCTCCACGTTGTTGGTATTGCTGATGGTGGTGCCGGGTCTGGCGCTGTTCTATGGCGGCATGGTGCGCGCCAAGAACGTGCTGTCGGTGCTGATCCAGGTCGCTGTGGTGTTTTCGCTGCTGACCATCCTGTGGGTGCTCTACGGCTATAGCCTGGCGTTCTCCGGCGAAGGTCCGTGGATCGGCAATCTGGACAAGGCGCTGCTCAAGGGCGTGACCATCGAAACCCTGTCGGCCACCTTCACCAAGGGTGTCAGCCTGCCGGAATACGTGTTCGTGGCGTTCCAGGCGACCTTTGCCGGCATCACCGGCGCGCTGATCGTCGGTGCCTTTGCCGAACGCGCCAAGTTCGCCGCAGTGCTGCTGTTCTCGGTGATCTGGTTCACCTTCGGCTATCTGCCGCTGGCGCACATGGTCTGGGCCACCGGTGGTTATCTGTTCGGGCTGGGCGCGCTGGATTTTGCCGGTGGCACGGTGGTGCACATCAACGCCGGTATCGCCGGCCTGGTGGGCGCCTACTTCGTCGGCAAGCGTGCCGGGTTGGGGCGTGAAGCGATCAAGCCGCACAACGTGACCCTGACCTTCGTCGGTGCGTCGCTGCTGTGGGTGGGCTGGTTCGGCTTCAATGCCGGCTCCAACCTGGAAGCCAATGCCGGTGCGGCGCTGGCCTTCCTCAACACCTTGCTGGCCACTGCCGCGGCGGTGCTGGGCTGGTCGTTGACCGAGAAGATCATCAAAGGCAAGTCGTCCGCCCTGGGTGTGGCTTCGGGCATGGTCGCCGGCCTGGTCGGCATCACCCCGGCCTGCGGCACGGTGGGGCCGTTCGGCGCGATCGTGATTGGTCTTGCCGCAGGCGTGCTGTGCGTGTGGGGCGTTACCGGTCTCAAGCGCCTGCTCGGCGCAGACGACAGCCTGGACGTGTTCGGCGTGCATGGCCTGGGCGGCATCATCGGCGCGATCCTGACCGGCGTGTTCTCGGCGGCCTCGCTGGGCGGCCAGAAGGGCGGTGACTACGACATCGTGCATCAGGTCGGCATCCAGGCATTGGGCGTGGGCATCACCCTGGTGTGGATCGGCGTGGTCTCGGTGGTGGGTTTCCTGGTCGCAAAGCTGGTGTTCGGCCTGCGCGTCACCGAAGAAGCCGAGCGTGAGGGGTTGGACATCACCTCGCACGGCGAAGCTGCATACGAGTCTTGAGCATGAACACCCGCAGCCATGCCGCTGCGGGTGGCACAACGACCCGGCCGGGACTGCCCGCCGGGTCCGTTTTTCCCCGCGGCGCTGGTCGGCGCGGGTCAACTGCCGAGGTGTCTGCATGACCAGCCCCACGCCTGTCCCTGTCGGCGCGGATGTGCGCTGGCTCGGTGCAAGCCACCGCTCGTCGGCCCCGAATTCTTCTCTGCACGCTTCGTCTGGCGCGACATCCGCGCACGTCGATGCTGCTTGCACTAAATTGGTGCAATGGTGATTCCTTCCTCGATGCCATCGCTGGACAGCCTGGGCACCCCGGTGGCCTGGGCCGACCGCGAGGGCCGTGTGCTGGGCGTCAATCCAGCCTTCGCGCGCTGGCTTGGCGTCAGCGCACGGCGCCTGGTCGATCAACCGCTGGCCGCGCTGGAAGTACAGGGCGATGCGCTCGCCCGCTTCCTGCTCAACGACGAGCGCGATGTGCTGCGTCTGCATCGGCTGGCCCTGGGCCTGCCCAACGACGCACCGCGCTTTGCCGAAGGCTGGCTGTCGCGGCTGGACGACGGCGGCTGGCTGCTGGAAACCCACCCGGTCGACGAATTCCCCGCGCTGGATCCCACCCATGCACTGCCTAACGCCCTGAGCGCTGCGCTCAAGGGTCTGGCGCATGAGCTGCGTAATCCGCTGGCCGGGTTGAAGGGCGCCGCACAGCTGCTGGCGCGCCGTTCGGCTGGGCGCGACGAGGACGAGCGTGAGCTGATCGAATTGATCGGCACCGAGATCGAACGCCTCAACACCTTGCTCGAACGCCTGCTCTCGCCCACGCCGGCACGCCCGCACGACCGCCTCAATATCCATGTCGTGCTGGAGCGCGTGCTGCGCCTGGCCGAAGCCGAGGGGGGCTGGTCGGTGCAGGTGCAACGCGATTACGACCCCAGCATTCCCGACATCCTTGGCGATGGCGATCGCCTCACCCAGGCGGTGTGGAATCTGGTGCGCAATGCGTTCCAGGCCGGCGCCACCCGCGTCACCTTGCGCACCCGCGTCGAACATGGCCAGCGCATCCGCGACCGCGTGCATGCGATGTCGCTGCGGCTGGAGATCATCGACGACGGCGGCGGTGTGCCCGAAGAACTGGCCGAGCATCTGTTCCTGCCGCTGGTCAGCGGGCGCGCCGAAGGCAGTGGTCTAGGCCTGGCGTTGGCCCAGCAAGTCTCGCGCGAACACCACGGCACCCTGACCTACCGCTCGCGCGCCGGCCATACCGTTTTCACCCTGCTGCTGCCCGAGCTGGCCGGCGATCACGACAAGGAGCATCTGCATGGCTGAGGCCGCCGCCGCATCCCACCATATCTGGGTGGTCGACGACGACCGTTCGGTCCGCTTCGTGCTGTCCACCGCTTTGCGCGATGCCGGCTACGCCGTGGATGGCTTCGAGAGTGCCGCCGCTGCGCTGCAGGCACTGGCCATGCGGCCCACGCCCGATTTGCTGTTCACCGATGTGCGCATGCCCGGCGAAGACGGCCTGACCCTGCTCGACAAACTCAAGTCCAAGCACCCGCAATTGCCGGTGATCGTGATGTCGGCCTACACCGATGTGGCCAGCACTGCCGGCGCGTTTCGCGGCGGTGCGCACGAGTTCCTCTCCAAGCCGTTCGACCTGGACGACGCGGTGGCCCTGGCCGCACGCGCGCTGCCGGATGCCGATGCCGGCGTCGACGCACTGGTCGGCGTGCCGGTGGCGCAAGGCTCGGCCGCACTGATCGGCGACACCCCGGCGATGCAGGCGTTGTTCCGCGCCATCGGCCGGCTCGCGCAGGCACCGCTGTCGGTGCTGATCAACGGCGAAACCGGCACCGGCAAGGAACTGGTCGCACGCGCGCTGCACAACGAATCGCCGCGTGCGCGCAAATCCTTCGTTGCCCTCAACACTGCCGCCATTCCTGCAGAATTGCTGGAAAGCGAATTGTTCGGCCACGAAACCGGCGCTTTCACCGGTGCCACCAAACGGCATATCGGCCGTTTCGAACAGGCCGATGGCGGAACGTTGTTTCTGGACGAAATCGGCGACATGCCGCTGCCGCTGCAGACCCGTTTGCTGCGCGTGCTGGCAGAGAACGAATTCTTCCGTGTCGGTGGGCGCGAACTCATCCGTGTCGACGTGCGCGTGATCGCCGCCACCCACCAGGACCTGGAAGCGCTGGTCGAACAAGGCCGCTTCCGTGCCGACTTGCTGCATCGCCTGGACGTGGTGCGTCTGCAATTACCGCCGCTGCGCGAACGCCGCGGCGACATCGCGCAACTGGCCGAAAACTTCCTGGCCATGGCCGGGCGCAAGCTCGACATGCTGCCCAAACGGCTGTCGTCGGCCGCCTTGGAAGGCCTGCGCCACTACGACTGGCCCGGCAACGTGCGCGAACTGGAAAACGTGTGCTGGCGCCTGGCCGCCTTGGCCACCGCCGACATCATCGACGTGGTCGATGTGGAAGCCGCATTGGCGCGTGGCGGCCGTCGCCAACGCGCCGGCCGCAGCGACGGGCAATGGGACGAGATGCTCTCCAGCTGGGCCGCGCAGCGCCTGAGCGAAGGCGCCCAGGGACTGCACGCCGAAGCCCGCGAACGCCTCGACAAGACCCTGCTCGAAGCCGCCCTGCAACTCACCCAGGGCCGCCGCGCCGAGGCCGCCGCACGCTTGGGCTTAGGCCGCAACACCGTCACCCGCAAACTCGGCCCAGGCCGCAAACGCCGCTGATGTATCGCCTGGCCCCGGCTAAAGCCCGCTCCGCTGGAAGAAGGAACGGCGCGTAGGCGATACAGGCTTACCGCAATGGTGCATCAGACCGTATGCGGAGTTGAGCCCCTCTCCCGCCGGGAGAGGGGTGAGGGTGCGGGGCGAAGCCTCACGCACCCAAACGTCACTAGCGCTTCGCCCGTACCCTCATCCGGCGCTACGCGCCACCTTCTCCCGGCGGGAGAAGGAAACAACGCGCGATCCAGGCTTATCGCAATCGCACATCGGTGCTACCGCGCATCCGTCGACCCGCACCTCAAAACACCAGACACTCCACACCAACCCCGTAAACTCCCGATCAGCCGGCAAGCGCATTTCATGACACGTGAACATGTGCCCGCATAGGTTTCCAGCCTGATCAGGAGAACAGCTCGATGCGTTACCGGTCGTCCACGATCGTCGCCCTCACCGCTCTGGCGCTGGCCGCCTGCAGCAGCACGCCACCCCCGCCGAAGGCACCGCCACCGCCAGTGGCGCGTGTCGTGCCCACCCGTCCGGTGCAACAGGCCGAAGCGGCGCTGGCCTCGGCCTCGGGCAGTCTGGTCAGCGGTCGGGTGGTGCTGGTACCTGCGTTACAGGGAATCCGCATCACCGGCACCGTCGGTGGCCTGCGCCCGGGCGGTGTTGCCGGCTTCCATGTGCATGAGCGCGGCGATTGCAGCGCCGCCGATGCCAGCAGCGCGGGTGCGCATTTCAATCCGACCGGCGCACCGCACGGGCGTGCCGGTAGCAATCCCCACCACGCGGGCGATATGGACAATCTGCGCGCCGATGCCGAAGGCGTTGCGCACCTGGACATGATCATTGCCGGCATCACCCTGGGCGATGCCGCGCCCACCGATGTGATCGGCAAGGCGCTGATCGTGCATGCCGATCCAGACGACTATCGCAGCCAGCTTAGTGGCAATGCCGGCGCACGTCTGGCCTGCGGCGTCATTCGCGTCACCCAATGGCGCACACCCCCTTCGCAGCCCTGAGTTGGGGCATCCATGGCCGCAACTGCGGCCTCTCTACAGGAGTTTTTTCATGCGCATTCTTCCCGCGACGTTGTTCCTGGCCACCGCGCTGGTGCTGACCGCGTGCAAGCGCGACGAACCGGCACCGGCCGATCCCGCACCCGCACCGCAGGCCGGCACGCCAGCCGAAGCGGCGCATGGTGGCGAGCATGCCGCTTCCATGGTCACCGAAGCGGCGGCCACTACCACCGCAACCGCCGAGCTCAAGCCGACCAAGGGCAATGAGGTGAAGGGCACGGTGAGCTTCAAGACCGTCGACGGCGCGCTGCGCGTCACCGGCCAGCTGAGCGGCCTCAAGCCCAACAGCGAGCACGGCTTCCACATCCACGAAAAGGGCGATTGCAGCGCACCGGACGGCAGCAGTGCCGGCGGGCATTTCAACCCGGCCCAATCCGATCACGGCACCGTCAGTGCCGACCCGCATCACGGTGGCGACATGCCCAACATCACCGCCGACGCGCAGGGCAATGCCAGCATCGATGGCCCGGTCTCGAGCAACGTCAATCTCGGCAAGGCCGACCAGTTCGATATCGCCGGCCACGCCGTGATCGTGCATGCCGACGCGGACGACTACAAAACCCAACCCACCGGCAACGCCGGCGGCCGTCTGGCCTGCGGTGTGATCACCACCGACAACGCGCCGGCTGCGACCAAGTAAGTCAAAGAAACGGGCAGACAAACAGACGCCGCAGTGATCGATCACTGCGGCGTTATTTGTTTGGTACACACCTGCCAAGCATTGGTGCTGGTTTCAGTGCACGGACCAGTTCAGCACATGGATGTAAGCCGCGTAGGCGCGTGCCATGTTTGTCACCGAAGACGCCGGTTTTCCAGTACGCGCCAACAGTTCAACGTCCAAAGTAACCGGTGCGTTGCTTACGCAGCCAACGCCTGACGCGGATCCTGCCCCGGCTCCACATGCACATACAGCACTGGCAGCCCATGCGCTTCCAGCACGGCGGCCATCTGCCGCTGGCGTGAGAGGTATTGCTCGTACACCCCGCGCAGACGCTCGCAGTTTTCGCGATCGTGGGTGTAGTAATCGCACCAGCCGGCCGGGTCGAACAGCGCGATGCGCACTTCGCCGTCGACATAACGCAGCACCGGTTCGGGCGGCTGTTGCAGCCACTCTTCGGTCTGCGGGGCGAGCAGGGCGGCTTCGATCAGCGGCCATAGCGGCGCCAACCCTTGATTGTCGTACTGCATCGAAATCATCGCCGCCAGATCGTTCGCGGTGAGATAGCGCGCGTGTTCGATGCGTGCGCCGAAGCTTTCCTGCGCCAGCAAGGCGGTGTCGGCCTGCGCCATGCCCTGGGCCAGCAGCACTTCTTCCATCGCATCGGCCACGGTGGCGACGATTTCCGGATCGCCGGACAGCAGGAACGGCAGCACGCGCAGGCCGCCGCCGGTGAGTTGTACATCGGCCTGGAACGGCAACGGAATCTCACCCTGCGCATCGGCACCGAAGGCCAGCACGCGCGGGCCCTGATCGCGTCCGGGTGCGCGCGCTTGCAGCTCTTCCAGGCGGCGATGCAGCGGCCAGCCCGGCCGCAGCACTTCGGCGGGGTCGAAATGCGCCATCGCCACGCTCAGCTCCAGCGCGCGGATCTCCGGGATCCACTGCGCCAGGTCGCGGCCGATACGTTCGGCCAGCATGCCGGCCTGCTCGGGCGCCAAGGCGCCGCGCTCGGGGGCGCTGCCGCCCGTCAATTCCAGCGCCATCACACCCATGGCGGTCACGCCGTGTTCGGTCTTGCTCATGATTCGCGGTTGGCCCATCACGGGGTCGAAGCTACACTGCGGCCATTATGCCTGCCGGCCCTGTGCAGGCCATGTCCCCGAGTCCTCCATGCCAGGTCAACCGATGCCAGCAGCCCGTCCCGTCGCCATCTTGGGCGGCGTTCGTATCCCGTTCTGTCGTCAGAACACCGCGTACGCGGATGTGGGCAACCTGGGCATGTCGGTACGCACGCTGGGCGCGCTGGTCGAGCGCTTCGGGCTGCATGGGCAGCAACTGGGCGAAGTGGCGATGGGGGCGGTGATCAAGCACTCCTCGGACTGGAATCTGGCCCGAGAGGCGGCGCTGTCGTCCGGCCTGTCGCCGCTGACGCCGGGCATCACCCTGCAGCGCGCCTGCGGCACCAGCCTGGATTCTGTGATCACCATCGCCAACAAGATTGCGCTGGGCCAGATCGATTCGGGCATCGGCGGCGGTTCGGACACGACGTCCGAAGTGCCGATCGTCTACGGCAAGAAGCTGCGCGCGCGGCTGCTGGCCGCCAACCGGGCCAAAGCCACCGGCGACAAGCTCAAGGCGCTGCTGCGTGGCTTCAAGTTTGGCGAGCTCAAGCCCGAGTTCCCCGGCGTGGCCGAGCCGCGCACCGGCAAGAGCATGGGCGACCACTGCGAGGACATGGCCAAGGAATGGAACATCGCGCGCGATTCGCAGGACGCGTGGGCGGTGGCCTCGCATCACAAGCTGGCGGCAGCGTATGAGCGCGGCTTCTTCGATTCGTTGATCGCCCCGTTCCGCGGTGTCTCGCGCGACAATATTTTGCGTGCCGACACCTCGCTGGAAAAACTCGCCACGCTGCGCCCGGCCTTCGACAAGACTTCCGGTCGCGGCACGCTGACCGCAGCCAATTCCACCCCGCTCACCGATGGTGCTGCCGCGGTGCTGTTGTCCAGCGAAGCCTGGGCGCTGGCGCACGGCCACACCCCGATGGCCTATCTGCGCGATGCACAGGTGGCGGCGGTGGATTTCGTGCATGGCGAAGGCCTGCTGATGGCGCCGACCATTGCGGTGCCGCAGATGCTGGCGCGCCAGGGCCTGACCCTGCAGGACTTCGACATCTACGAGATCCACGAGGCGTTCGCCGCCCAAGTGTTGTGCACGCTGCGCGCCTGGGAAAGCGAGGATTACTGCCGCAATCGCCTGGGGTTGGATGCGCCGCTGGGCCGCATCGACCCGGACAAGATCAACCCGCTGGGTTCGTCGCTGGCCACTGGCCACCCGTTTGCCGCCACCGGCGCGCGCGTAGTGGCAACTGCTGCCAAGCAGCTGGAAGAACGTGGCGGCGGCCGTGCGTTGATTTCGATCTGTACGGCCGGCGGCATGGGCGTGGTCGCCATTGTCGAGCGCTGATGCTGCTGCGCAGCGGGATTAGGCATTCGGGATTGGGGATTCGCTAAGGCGACGTTCTTTTTGCGAATCCCGACATCCCCAATCCCCAATCCCCAACCTGCAAGGACGCATGGATGTCGAACGATGATGTTCGTGAACCACCCACCCTTTACCTGACACCAGCGCAAGGCGAGGTCTGGCGCGAAGGCGATGTGCTGGTGTGCACGCCGGGCGCCGATCTGCCGCCGCGTTGCGTCAAGTGCAATGCGCCGGTCGACGACTTGCCGCGTCGCTATATCTTTCATTGGCATCACCCGGTGATCTATCTGGCGCTGTTGATGGGCATATTGCCGTATCTGATCCTGGCCATCGTGTTGCGCAAGCGCAGCGCGCATGTGCTGAGCTTGTGCGCCCAGCACGAGCGGCGCCGCGTACGCTATGTCGTCATCACGAGGGCATCGGTCTTGCCGTTGCTGCTAGGCGGTCTTGCGCTGGACGGCGCGATCGGCTGGCTGACCGGCGCTGCTGTGATGGCGCTTATGCTGTTGATCGGCAGACTTGGCTCGCGGGTGTTATCGCCGCAATCGGTTGACCATGAGCAGGCGCGTTTCCTGGGTGCCTGCGATGCGTTCTTGCGCGAGCTGCCAGCGCCGCGTTGGGCATCCCGCAATCGATGATCTGCGGTGCGGCACCTATCTGCAGATATTTTTGTAGCGTTCTTGCGTCGCCGTCGCTGCAGATGTCATCGCAGGCCGGTGAATTTTGGTGGCAGCACTCCCGCTCAGATCCACAAAACAAAAAAGCCCCGGACATGCCGGGGCTTTTCAGTTAATCCACATGCCGCAGCATCGATCAGACGTGATCGATTACAGCACCCGATCATCCGGCGCGAGCGGATCGGCCGGCGGTGTTGCGTACGCCGAGACGATCGGTCCACGCAGCGATTGCTGCGGCAAACCCTCATGCACCGGTTCGCCGCGTGCAGCGCGCAGGGCATTGGCATAGCAGTGCTGCGCCGACAGCAGATCGCCGGCTGCGGCAAAGCCATGCCCGAGTTCTTCCCAGGCCTCGCTACCGGCGCCATTGGCCACCGCGCGATGCAGGAATTCTTCGGCCTGCGACCACTGTTGTTGATGACGCGCCAGGCGCGCCATCGTCAACAACAGGCCCGGGCTATCCGGATACTGGGTGAGCCAACGTTGCGCACTGGCACGGCGCGAGTCGTATTTTTCCAGCGGCAGCACACCGTACAGACGCACCAGCGATTCGTCCCATTGCGTATCCAGCGCCTGTTCCAGGCTGTGTACGGCCGCATCGTCCCAATGCAGAATCGCCGCGCGCTGTGCATAGGCGCCGACCACTGCCGGATAGGTGCGCAGCGGCTTGGGCAGCGCTTCCCAGCGTTCGGCCAGGGCATTGGCATCGCCGGCCTGCAACAGCGTCTGTTCGGCCAGCGTCGCCTCCAGCGCGTTGTAGGCATCGGGTGCCAGCACCGCCTGCTGACGCAATGCGCCGAGTTGACCGTAGGCTTCGTCGGCACGGCCGATCTGCGCCAGGGCCTGCGTGCGCAGCAACAGCCCGCGTGCCGGCAGCGGTTGCGCGTTGGCACTATCGAGCGCATTGATCGCCTCGACCGGGCGTTGCCGCGCCAGATGCCGTTCGCCTTGCAGCAGCGCATGTGCGGTGGGGTCGCGCTCGGCCAGTTGCTGGGCCAGCGCAGTGGCCGAGGCGTCATCGCCGCGCGCATCGGCCACACGGACTGCAGTTGCCAGTGCGATACCGCTGACGTCGTCGTCCTCGCTGGCAGTGACCAGCAGGCGCTCGGCACGCTGCCACTGACCGTGATCGGCCGCGCGCAGGCCTTCGATCAGGCGGGCGCGGCCCTTCTTGCGGCGGTACTTGCCCCAGACCCGGAACGGCAGGCTGATCAGCGTCCACACCAGCCACAGCACCAGCAGCGCGATGACCAGGATCAGCAGCGCCTGCGGCATCGCCGCGCGGTAGTCGTTGCCGCCGACGCTGACCACCACATTGCCCAGGTCGTAACTGTTTTGATGCGACAACCATTGCGCACCGAGCACGCCCAGCGCCACGGCAACCAACAGGATCAAGACGGTACGCAACACTTTCATTGGGTGGATCTCCCTTCACGCATGGCCTGCAGTTGCAGCAGGGTGGTGCCCAGTTCCGGCAGGCGCGGACGCAGTGGCGCTTGTTGCAAGGTGCGCAGGCGCGTGCGGGCCTGGCGACGTTGTGGGGAATCCGGCCACAGCCGGGTGGTCCAGGTGTCCACGCGCCGCAGCGATTGGACGAAGCCGGCGGCATCGCCGCGCTCGGCGGCAGCGCGGGCCAGGCTGACTTCGATCTGCAAGGCATCGCGCGCGGCGTTGCGGTCGCCGCCGACGAGCAGTGCATCGCCACGGCTGGGGCGAATGTCCACCAGCGGCGCAAGCACTTTCTGCCACCACGGCTGCGCGGCTTCGTTCTCTTGCGCGGTGTGTTCCGGCAGGCGCTGCAGATCGGCGGCGAGTGTGTCCAGCAATTGACCGGCTTGCGCTTGCGGGCCAGCGCCGAGGCGGTCCAGTGCGTCGCGTTCCTGCACCAGCGCCTGGCGCAGATTGAGGTAGCCCGGATCGTCCACGCCGTTGAGTGCGGCATTGGCCAGCGCATAGGCACGGCGTGCGCCGTCGGCGTCGCCGGCAATACTCAGGCGTTGCTGGCCGAGCCGCAGCAGCAGTTCCACTTCATCCAGACGCAGCGCCTGCGCGCCATGTCGATTGGGATCGGCCAGTTTCTGTACGGTTTCTTCGAGCAACGCGCTGCGCTGGCTCAGCCCGAGCATTTCATCGCGTAACACACGATTGGTCGCTGCGGCATCCTGCAGGCGCTCGTTGGCCAGGCGCTGATCGCGGCGCAAGGTTTCCAGCATCTGCTGGGTGCCATCCCAGCGTTGCTGCTGCGCCTGGGCCGCCTGCAGCTGCCCGCTTTGATAGGTCTGCCACGCGCGCCAGCCCAGAAACAGCGCCACGCCCACTGCCGCCACGGCAACCGCAAGCAGCAGCCAGGCCACGGGGAAGCGTCGCGTGGAAGCGGGCATTTCAGTCATTGGGAGATCCTCGGGCGGTCACGACTGGCGCATGCGCCGCAGTCATCTGCTACAGCATGGCGTGCCGCAGCAGACGCCCGCAAGCGCTGGATGGATTCGGAGTTCAGCAAGGTCGCGATGGTGTCACGATCGCTGCAGCGGCGGCTGCCAATTGCTCGGGCAATGGACCTGCGGCGCGCACCACATGGGTGAAGCCGGCGGCATGTGCGGATGCGCGCATGCGCTCGCTGGAGGCCACCACCGGATGGAGTTGCCAGGCATCGACCAACGCTGCGGGCAGTTGCTCTAACACCAGCGATAGCGCTTCGGCGCTGCTCAATGCCAGCACGCTGCGTGGCAGTGCACTGGCCAGGGCGTGCACCGCCGATGCGCGCAATCGCAGCGCGACGCGTTGATAGACATCGGCGCGCAGGACATGGGCGCCACGCTGCTCCAATGCCGGTGCCAGCATGCCGCGCCCGCCTGGCGCAGTGATCAGTGCGACTGTCTGCAATGGCGGCTCGAACAGCGGCAGAGCCAGCAGTCCTTCGCTATCCATGCGCGCAGGGCGCACCACTGCATCGATCCCATAGGCCTGCAATGCGCGCGCGGTGCCTTCTCCTACGCTTACCCATTGCGCCTGCGCTGGCCGCCGCAGCGGTGAAAGACGCTGCGCGGCGTGCACCGCTGCCGGGCTGGTGAATACCGCGATCGGTGCCTGCAGCGCTTGCTCTAGTGCAGCCCGTGCCTGTGGGGTGTCGTTGGTCTGCAGCCGCCACGGCGACAGCGCGAGCAGCCGTCCGCCATGCCGGGCGGCGGCCCGCCGCAGTGGCGCGTGCTCACCGCTGGGTCGCAGCGAGATCAGGGTCCAGGCGTCGGTCGAGGAGGTGGGCCGGGTCATCTCACGATTATGCGAGAACGTTGCGGCGTCAGGGCAAGATGGCACCGCGCCGATGTCGCCGGTGGCGATCTCATCGGACCGGAATGCCGTCAATCGCAGCAGCGTTTGCAGGCGACATTGCCGGCGCTCATGAATGAGATGTGCGTCTCATTTCGTAACCTCTTGTAAATCTTGTGGATCCGGCCACGATCCGCCTCGACAGCCACGCCGGAGTAGTACCGTGATCAAGTCCTACCTCATCAACATGCAGCGCAGTAGCGACCGTTTGCAGGCCATGTCGGCGCGGTTCCAGGCGCTGGGCATGCCGTTCGAGCGCATTCCCGCCTTCGACGGCGCCACGCTGACGCCCGAGCAGATCGCCGATTTCGTGCGCGAACGCCCGCTGGAAGGTTCCGGGGATGGCTTCAGCACCGGCCCGCGCAAGTGGACCGCTTCCAACATCGGCTGCTTTCTGAGCCATCAGGCCGCGTGGCGCATCGCGGCGGACTCCGATGACGCCTACACCGCCATCTTCGAAGACGACATGCATCTGTCCGACGCGCTGCCGGCGCTGTTGTGCAGCACCGAGTGGCTACCGGCGGGCAACAGCATCGTGCGGCTGGAACCGTCCTACAACCGCATCAAGCTCGATAGCAAGGTCGCCGACATCGGCGGGCGTCAGCTGCGCCTGGTGCGTCCATCCACCTATCAGCACTGCTGGCCGGTGTGCGCCGGCGCGCTGATCATCAGCCGCGATGCGGCACGCTTGTTGCTGGCCGCCGACGCGCGCTGGCACACCATGGCCGATATTTTTCTGTTCGGCTGGAACGAATCGCCGGTCGCACAGCAGTTGTCCACCTATCAGCTCTCGCCGGCGGCCTGCATCCAGGACAAGTTCTTCCACAACGCCCCGGAGCAGATCGTGTTCACCAGCACCATCGATGCGCCGCTGACGCAGGCGCAAAAGCAGCGCAGTGCGCATTGGAAGGCGAAAGCGACCGCGTTGTTGCGTATGGCGCAGGGCTATCGCAAGGTGGTGTTCGCGCCCTGAGCGGCGCGATAGAGAAGGCCTGCAACGGGACGGCGCTGAACGTATTTTACCATGCGGTACCGCATGTATTTCAGTGCACAAGACGCTCGCAGCACATTGCGGCATGATGCCGCCCTTCGCCGTCTTTCAGCCTTCGCCGATGACTCCTTCGTGCACGCTCGCATCCGCCCTGCAGTCGCTGCAGCAGCAATTCATTGCCATGCCGCCGGTGCTGTCGATGGGCATCGCCGTCGATGGCTTGCATGACGGCGCGCTGCGCTTGCGTGCGCCGCTGCAGGCCAATGTCAACGACAAGGCCAACGCGTTCGGCGGCAGCCTGGCCTCGCTGATGACGCTGGCCAGTTGGGGCTGGCTGACCCTGCAACTGCAATTGGCCGGGCACAGCGCCGATGTGTATGTGGCCGACAGCCAGCTGCGCTATGTCGCGCCGGTGTACGAAGACCTGGTCGCCAATGCCGAGCCATCCGAGATGGGCAGTTGGGACGCGTTTTTGGCCACCTTCCGCCAACGCGGCAAGGCGCGTATCGGCATGCGTGCGCAGATTGCGCTGGGGTCGGGCGCGGCGGCGGCGACGCTGAGCGGGCGCTTCGTGGCGTTTCCAAAACGGTAGGATGCGGGCTGGACTCGGGGGATGCGCATGCGTGCAGTGATGGGGGCAATGCTGTTGCTCGGGCTGGCGATGGTGAGCGATGTGGTGTGTGCCGGCAGCCGTGCCCAGGCGCGCGCACTGGAGACCACCCAGGCCGCCTACACGGCTGCGGTGCGCTGGAGCGACTTCGACGCCGCGCAGGGCTTTGTCGAACCCACGTATGCCTTGGCGCATCCGCTCAGCGATCTGGAGCGCTCGCGCTACGAACAGGTGCAGATCTCCGGCTACCGCGAGGTGCGGGTGGGCGAAGATGCCGCCGGCGACCTGCGCCGCGAGGTCGAGTTGCGCGTGATCAACCGCAACACCCAGGCCGAGCGGCTGGTGCGCAGCATCGAGCTGTGGCGCTGGGACGCCGAGCGCAAACGCTGGTGGCTGGCCAGCGGCCTGCCCGATCTGTGGCAGGGCCAGTAGCCCGCACTGCTGCGCCCTGGCCGTCGCGTGCGCCAGCTGTGCGACAATTCCCGCCCGCTTGAACGACCCTGACCCCGTGAATTTCGAAGAGCTGCAGGCCTTTGTCGGCCGCAACCCCATGTTGTCGCTGGCCCTGGTGGGCCTGACCATCGCCCTGATCGTCACCGAGGTCGCGCGCCTGTTCCGTGGGTATCGCGCACTCGCGCCGGCCGAGCTGACCCGTTTGATCAACAGCGAGAACGCGCTGGTGATCGACCTGTCGCCCACCGCCGATTTCGAAAAAGGTCATATCGCCGGCAGCCGCAATGTGGCGCTGGCCAAGTTCGACCCGGCCGGCAAATTGCTTGCCAACGCCAAGGCCTCCCCCGTGGTGGTGGTCTGCCGTAACGGCAACGCCTCGGCAGGCGCGGCCAAGACGCTCAAGAAGGCCGGCTTCGAGAAGGTGTACTGGCTCGATGGCGGCGTGGCTGCCTGGCAGATCGCCGAGCTGCCGCTGGTCAAGGGTCGCACCTGATCTCACCTTGTACGGCGGCAGGCAAGTCCCCATTGCTTGCGTGAGAGACTCGCGCTTTCACGCCTGCATCATTCAACGCTGCATCCACCGAACCGTTTTTTGGAGTTAGGAATGTCCGACGAAATCATCAACGGCGCCGTTGCGCCGGCCGACGCCGCTGCTGGCCCCGCTTTCACCATCGAGAAGATTTACGTCAAGGACGTTTCTTTCGAATCGCCGAACGCACCGGCCGTCTTCAACGACGCCAACCAGCCCGAGCTGCAGCTGAACCTCAATCAGAAGGTGCAGCGCCTCAACGACAACGCCTTCGAAGTCGTGCTGGCCGTGACCCTGACCTGCACCGCCGGTGGCAAGACCGCCTACGTGGCCGAAGTGCAGCAGGCCGGCGTGTTCGGCCTGGTCGGTCTGGAGCCGCAGGCGATCGACGTGCTGCTCGGCACCCAGTGCCCGAACATCCTGTTCCCGTACGTGCGCACCCTGGTCAGCGACCTGATCCAGGCCGGCGGCTTCCCGCCGTTCTACCTGCAGCCGATCAACTTCGAAGCCCTGTACGCAGAAACCCTGCGCCAGCGCTCGCAGGGCGAAGGCACCTCGCTGGCCGATTCCGAGCCGGCTGGCAACGCCTAAGCGTTGCGTGCGCCGATGAGCGATTCGAAGCACAAGATCGCCGTCCTCGGCGCCGGCTCCTGGGGCACGGCCCTGGCCGCGCTGCTCGCCAGACACGGTCACCCGACCGTGCTCTGGGGGCGCGATGCGGCGATGGTGGACGCCATCGACCGCAATCACGAAAACGTGCGGTATCTGCCGGGCATTCCATTGCCCGACAGCCTGCGCGCGACCACCGACCTGCAGCTGGCCGTTGCCGATGCAAGCTGGATCCTGGTCGTGGTGCCCTCGCATGCGTTCACCGAAACGATCCAGTTGATTGCACCGTTGCGTCCGGCCGGTGCCGGCGTTGCGTGGGCGACCAAGGGATTCGAGCCCGGTTCCGGGCGGTTCCTGCATGAAGTGGCGCGCGCCATCCTCGGCCCCAGCGTTGCGCTGGCCGTGGTGACCGGGCCGTCCTTCGCCAAGGAAGTCACGCTTGGCTTGCCGACCGCCATCACCGTGCACGGCGACGATGCCGCGTTCGCGCAAGTGGTGGCCGACGCCATGCATGGCCCCACCTTCCGCGCCTATACCGGCGATGACATGGTGGGCGCCGAACTCGGTGGCGCGATGAAGAACGTGCTGGCCGTGGCCACCGGTGTGGCCGATGGCATGCAGCTCGGTCTCAATGCACGCGCCGGTCTGATCACGCGTGGCTTGAACGAGATGCTGCGCCTGGCGGCGGTGATCGGTGCGCGTCCGGAGACCTTGATGGGCCTGGCCGGATTGGGCGATCTGGTGCTGACCTGCACCGGCGATCTGTCGCGCAACCGGCGGCTTGGATTGGCGTTGGGGCGCGGGCAGAGCTTGAACGATGCGATCCGCGAGATCGGCCAGGTGGTCGAGTCGCTGCAAACCGCCGATGAAGTCATGCGCCAGGCAGAGCATCACGGCATCGAATTGCCGATCTCCAACGCGGTGCGTGCCGTGTTGCATGGCGAGATCACACCGGAAGCCGCATTGAAGGAACTGTTGGCGCGCGAGCGCAAGCCCGAGTATCCGCAGGCGTTGTTTACCTGATTGGTTGGTAACGCGCCTCGCGCGTCGCGTGGTGGAGTGAAGACACTAAAAAGCCCGGCAATGCCGGGCTTTTTAGTGGTTGCGCACTTGTCGTTGCGTGCATCAAGGCGAAAGCTTGTCGCGTCGCAACCACGTAAACGTGCTGCGCACTACGTTCCAGCGCAACAGCCCTTACACACGGCATCTAGCGATCGAGTGCGCTGCATTGCAATCATCCAATCGCGCAAAAGAAAGAAGCCCGGTCGTGGGACCGGGCTTCCAATGCAACGCGGGAGAGAGAGTCGCGTTGCGTTAAACGTGCGGCTTACCAGCTGAAACGCGGGCCGACCGACCATTCCTTGTTGCCGTCGCCATCCATACGGATGTCGCCGTTGATGCCCCAGTTCTGGTTCAACTTCACCTGGGCGCCAAGGCGGCCGTAGAAGGTGTCGTCCAGATCGATGCCACGCTTCTTGGAGAAATCTTCGTAGCCAGCCAGAGCGTAGACTTCGAAATGCTCGCCGAACGAGTTACGCAGGCCAGCTTCGACGCTGAAACCATCGAAGTTGATGTTCGGGGTGTCCAGGTCCAGCGTGCGATAGGCAACGCGCGCCAGCAGGTCGGTGCTGGTGGCCACTTCGTAGTTGTAGCCCACGCCCACGCCCCATTGCTGGAAGTCGGTGTTGGAGCTTTCGAACACATTGTTGTTGTCGTCAGCGTTCTGCTTGCTGTAATCGCCGAACACGTGGATGTTCGGGGTGATGGCGTAGGAGCCCTTCACGCCCCAACCATCGGCGTCGCGACCTTCGGTCGGAGTGCGCACATAGTCGCCTTCGACGAAGTTGTAGGAGATGTTTTCAGCAGCGGAGGCCGCAAACGGCAGAGCTGCGAGAAGGCCGAGGGCCAGCAAAGAAGTCTTCATGATCGAGATACCTGTACTTATTGATTTGGGCCGGCGCTGAGGCGGATGCCGTTCGCTGCCGAGATGTAAATTCTCCGTTATTCGATGGAACGCGACATGAATTTCGAACTGACTGGTGCATGAATCATCGCGCCTGGTTCAGTTCCGGTTTTTGTCATCAAGCTGCAATGCGTGTAGCGCACACGCAAAGCGTGATGGGGTGTGAGTTACCTCGCGCCAATGTGAGATGCGCGTGTAGAAGCACCTGTTTTGCAGCGATTTTTGCCATTTGCATTGAGGCGAGGACATTGTACTGACGCTGCGGCTGGGACCATGCAGGCTTGTTGAACATCTCTGGAGCTGTATCGTGGCGAAGAAAAAGACGTTGGCGCGGTTTCTGGCCGAGACGCTGCAGAGCGCGGGGGTGGAGCGGATCTGGGGTGTGACCGGCGACAGCCTCAACGGCTTGACCGATGCCTTGCGTGAGATGCAGACGATCGAGTGGATGCATGTGCGCCACGAAGAAGTCGCCGCATTCGCCGCTGGCGCCGAGGCGGCGGTGACCGGCCAGCTGGCCGTGTGTGCGGGCAGCTGCGGGCCGGGCAATCTGCACTTGATCAACGGGCTGTTTGATTGCCATCGCAGCCGTCAGCCGGTGCTGGCGATCGCCGCGCATATTCCCTCGTCCGAGATCGGGCTGAGTTATTTTCAGGAGACCCATCCGCAGGAGTTGTTCCGCGAGTGCAGTCACTTCGTGGAGTTGGTGACCAACCCGGCGCAGCTGCCGGAAGTGCTGCATCGGGCGATGCGCACCGCCATCCTGCAGCAGGGTGTGGCGGTGGTGGTGATCCCCGGCGATATCGCGTTGCTGGAAATGGACAAGCACGTGTCCAGTGCCTGGCCGCAACTGCGCCAGCCGCGCGTGTTGCCAGCCGCCGAAGACGTGGCGCAGTTGGCCGAGCTGTTGCAGCGAAGCGAGGCGATCACGCTGTTGTGCGGCAGCGGCTGCGCGGGTGCACACGATGCGGTGGTGGCGTTGGCCGACACCCTGGGCGCGCCGATCGTGCACGCGTTGCGCGGGAAAGAATATGTGGAGTGGGAAAACCCGTTCGATGTCGGCATGACCGGTTTGATCGGTTTTAGTTCCGGCTACCACGCGATGCTCAACTGCGACACCTTGATCATGCTGGGTACGGATTTCCCGTATCGGCAGTTCTACCCGAAGGACGCGACCACCGTGCAGGTGGATCGCGACCCGAGCGCATTGGGACGGCGCACGCCCTTGCAACTGGGTATCGCAGCGGATGTTGGCGAAACCATTGCCGCCTTGCTGCCGCACTTGCAGCGGCGCGAGAAGCGCGACTTCCTGGAGAAATCGCTTGCGCATTACCGCAAGGCACGCGAGGGGCTGGACGATCTGGCGGTGCCGGCAGACCCGGGCGAGCCGCTGCATCCGCAATTCGTGGCGCGAATGATCAGCCAGATCGCCGACCAGGACGCAGTGTTTACCTGCGATGTCGGCACGCCGACGGTGTGGGCCGCGCGCTATCTGCGCATGAACGGACAACGCCGTTTACTCGGCTCGTTCAATCACGGTTCGATGGCCAATGCGATGCCGCAGGCGCTGGGTGCGCAAGCGGCGTTTCCGGGTCGTCAGGTGATTTCGCTGTCTGGCGATGGCGGCTTTGCGATGTTGATGGGCGACTTCATCTCGCTGGCGCAGCTGCGTCTGCCGGTGAAGATCGTGGTGTTTAACAATGCCTCGCTGGGATTTGTGGCGATGGAGATGAAGGCCGCGGGTTATCTGGATACCGGCACCGAGTTGCGCAATCCGGACTTCGCTGCGATGAGCAATGCGATGGGCATTTTGGGCATCCGTGTCGATGAGTCGTCGCAGCTGGAACGTGCATTGCGGCAGGCCTTTGCGCATTCCGGCCCGGCGTTGGTGGATGTGCGCATCGCCACGCAGGAACTGGCAGTGCCGCCGGCGATCAAGCTGGAACAGGCCAAGGGGATGGGCCTGTATCTGCTCAAGGCGGTGATGAGCGGGCGCGGTGATGAAGTCATCGATCTGGTCAAGACCAATATGCGTTAACGCCATCGCCGCGTTCACCACTGCACGTCTTCATCGGACTCTTTTGCATGCCTCGTTCGTTGTTGCGCCAATTGCTGTTGATCTGGGTGGTGATCCTGGCCGCCTGCGTGGGCGTGGCCACGATGTTGTATGGCCTGTACCGACAGACAGAAGGCGTGCGGCTGGATGAGGCGCGCCAGCAATTGACCGCGCAGTGCACGCGCATCGTGCAGCGCTACGCCGGCGCAAGCGAGGCCGCACGCAGTGGCGACAACGGGGCCGGGCTGGCGGCGGTGGTGGTGCAGTTGGTGCTGGCCGACGCGCCCGGTGTGGAAGGCGGGGTGTGGAATCTCGACAAGGGATTTATTGCGTACGCCTATCCCACCTACGACGGCAGCGATCACAAGACCGATATCCCCGCCGCTGAGTGGACCACGATTGTCAGTACCGCACGGCAAAGTGCAATGGGCAACAAGGCGGTGGAATTTCGTCGCGATGGCAGCCGCGAAGTGGTGTTGATCAGCGCGTGTCCGCTGGCCTCGGGCACCGCCGCATGGACCATGTCGCGAGTGCCGGCGAGCACCTCCGATGCCTGGCGGCCGTTGGTGATCGGCATGCTGCTGATCTTCGCCATGGTGGCGGTGTCGGCGATTGCGTTAGGCGTGGTGGTACGGCGTTGGAGTCAGCGCCTGCAGCGGATCCAGCAGGCGCTCGCCGCCGATACCGAGCTGCCGCAGATTCCGGTCACCGGCGCACCCGAGCTGGATCGGTTGGGCGCTGCGGTGAGCGACTACGCACAGCGTAATGCGCAAGCGCTGGCGCAGACACGGCGGCTGGCCGACGAGCTATCCCGGCACGAACGTCTGGCCGCACTCGGACGCCTGACCGCCACGGTGGCGCACGAAATTCGCAACCCCATCGCCACGATGCGCCTGGCGGTGGAGAACGAGATCGCCAGGCGCGAAGCGACGCCGGAAGATGCGGCGCACGGCGAGCTGATGCTGGGGCAGATCCGCCGCCTGGATGGGGTGGTCGAAAGCCTGCTCGGCATGGTGCAGCCGATCCGTCTGCAGTTGGAAACGGTGGTGGTGCAGGACTGGTTGGCGACCTTGCTGGATCCAGCCTTGCTACCGCCAGGCACGCTGGCGCCACAGTTGCGCGTGCCTGCTATGCCGTTGCAATGGACGCTCGACCCGCAGCAGCTCGGACGCGCCGTGCACAATCTGCTGCGCAACGCGTTGCAGCACGCCGACGCAGGCAGCACGGTGACATTGGAGGCCAGCGCCAGCGATGATTTGTTGCAGCTACAGGTCTGCAATCGCGGCGCGGCGATTGCCAAGACCATTGCAGCGCAGTTGTTCGAGCCGTTCGTCAGCGGTCGCAGCGATGGCAATGGCCTCGGCCTTGCCCTGGTGCGCGAGATCGCACGCGCGCATGGCGGGCAGGTGCGTTACGTACATGCCGACGGCATGACCCATTTCATTGTGGAGCTGCCATGGCGCGCATCCTGATCATCGATGACGACGCGGCGTTTCTTGCCACCTTGCAGGCAACGCTGCGCTCGCTCGGCCATACGGTGATCGCGGTCGATAACGGCGCCGATGGATTGGCGCGCTTGAACGAGGGCGGTATCGAGCTGGCGTTCGTGGACTTCCGCATGTCCGGGATGGACGGGATCCAGGTGCTGCGCGCACGTGCGGACGATGCCCGTGCGCGTCAGGTGCCGTTGGTGATGCTCACCGCGTACGCGTCCAGCGGCAACACCATCGAAGCGATGACGCTGGGTGCGTTCGATCACCTGGTCAAACCGGTTGGGCGTGCCGATATCATCGAGGTGGTGGAGCGTGCATTGGCAAGTCGCGCCGACACCGGCGCCGATACCGCGGCGACCGAGCTGCCTGAAGACGACGATGCACTGGTCGGCCACAGCCCGGCGATGCGTAACGTGCACAAACGCATCGGGCTGGCGGCAGCCTCCGATTTGCCGGTGTTGATCACAGGCGAGACCGGCACCGGCAAGGAGCTGGCTGCGCGTGCCTTGCACCGTGCCAGCGCACGCGCGAATGCGGCGTTCGTGGCGGTCAATTGCGCCGCGATTCCGTTGGAGCTGATGGAGAGCGAGTTGTTCGGCCATCGCAAGGGCGCGTTTTCCGGGGCGACCGGCGACCGCATCGGCCTGATTCGCGAGGCCGATGGCGGCACGCTGTTTCTGGACGAGATCGGCGACATGCCGCTGCCGATGCAGGCCAAGTTGCTGCGCTTTCTGCAGGAAGGTGAAGTGACGCCCCTGGGTGGCCGCGGCGCGCAGAAGGTGGATGTGCGCGTGCTGGCGGCCACGCATCGCGATCTGGCCGCGTGGGTGGCGGCTGGGCAGTTTCGCAGCGACCTGCGTTATCGCCTGAATGTGGTGCCGATCGAGCTGCCGCCGCTGCGCGAACGCGGGCAGGACATCGTGCTGCTTGCGCAGTATTTTCTGCGCAACGGCGAAGGCGCAGCGCGTGCGTTATCGCCGGACGCGCAAGCACGGCTGCTGGTCTATCCGTGGCCCGGCAACGTGCGTGAGCTACGGAATGTGATGCAACGCAGTCAGCTGCTGGTGCGTGGCCACAGCATCACCGCCGAGGATCTGGACGAGGCGCTTGGTCACAGTGCCGAGCAACCCATGACGACGGCGCCGCTGGAAGGCACCTTGCCCGAGGCAGTAGCGCGTCTGGAAAAGCAGATGATCCACGACGCATTGGCGCACAGTGGCGGTAACCGCGCCGAAGCCGCGCGCCGGCTCGGCATTCATCGTCAGCTGCTGTATCGCAAGCTCGATGAGTATGGGTTGCAGTAGTCGCAGCGATAAAAACCGAATGCGATGTTTGCAGGCTGGCGGAGTCGATGTTTTGGCTGCGATGCAGTACGCGCACAGCAACACGCGCACATGTGGGTGATTGCATGCCGCCGTTTCCACACGCAGTGCTTGGCCACTGGTGTCCACAGCAGACCTTGCGCCGGAAGAGTGCTTGCTTTCGCACAGTCATGCATAACGAGGCTGCAAGGTGTCTGCAAAGCGGACAGTGGTGTATGAAACGCAGACGCTCATTCGTAAAGCTGCATGTACAAAACCCTTGAAAAACAACGCATCCGACGTTGGCACGATTGCTGCTTTGTCTTCAGGGCAAGCGGCGCTCCTGCCGCCCTGGAGACATCACATGATTCGTCAGACCGCACTCGCTTTCGCACTGGCCTGCAGCGTGGCGACTGCCGCCGCGCAGGTTCCTGCAGCGCCGGCCGCACCGGTTGCCCCGCGTCCGCCGGTCGGCACGCCACCACCGGCGGCGCCGATGCCGCCCGCACCACCTGCACCGGTAGCCGCTACCCCGGTGAGTGTGACCGGCACCGTCGAGCGCTTCATGCTCAATCCCAACGGCGAGGTCGACGGCCTGTGGTTGCGCGATGGCACCCAGGTGGCGTTTGCGCCGCATTTGTCCGGCGAACTGCAGGCAGCCGTGCGCCGTGGCGATGCGGTCACCGTGCAGGGTTATCGCCTGGGCAGCCTGCCGGTGCTACGTGCCAGCAGCATCCGTTCCACGCGTGGTGGGCGCGAGGTGGTCGACCGACCGCCGACGACCGCCGCCATGCCGCCCGCGCCTCCGGCGCCCGCCGCATTGACGCCGTTGCAGGCCGAGGGACGCATCGAGCGGTTGGTCTATGGCCCCGGTGGCGAGACCAATGGCGCATTGCTGAGCGATGGCACGCTGGTGCGGATGCCGCCGCATCTGGCGCTGCAGTTCGGCGATTTGTTGCGCACCGGTGCGCCGCTGAGCGTAAGCGGCTTCGGTGTTGCCGCGGCCACCGGCCGCGCCATCGAAGCCACGCAGTTGGGTCGCGATCGTGCCTCGCAGCGCGCCTTGTTCAGTCCTCCGCGCCCGGATGGTCCGGTGCCGCCCGCACCACCGGCGCCGCCTGTCCCGCCGGCCGCACCGCCACCGCCGGCTCCGGCGCCGCGTTGATCCACCGCGCCGTCGCACACGCGGCGGCGCTCACACCGTTCCTCTCTATGCGCCTTTCCTGCCACGTGTCATGCGTGGCGACGGGCGCGGCTTGCCGGCGTTGGCCGGTCCTACTTTCGTTGGAGTTTTTCATGCATTGGGTCGATCCTGATTTCCTTCCCGAAACCCGCGGCACGCTGGCGCGCTTTCTGCTCAATCCCAAGGCCGATATCGATGGCCTGCTGCTGACCGATGGCACCGAAGTGCACACGCCGCCGCATCTGTCTGCCGCCTTGCTCAAGGCGCTCAAGCCCGGCAGCGCGTTGACCGTGCGTGGCCTCAAGCCGCGCGATGTGGACATGCTGGTGGCACTGGCGATCGATCCGGAAGGCGGCAAGCGCATTCTCGATGAAGGCCCGCATGGGCCGCACGTCAAACCCAAGCCCAAACCGCCTGCCGGCAAGCCACCCAAGCCGCAACGTACCCAGCACAGCGGCACCATTGCGCGGTTGCTGCACGGCCCGCATGGGCAAGTGCATGGCGTGTTGCTGGATGACGGGGTCACGGTGCGGTTTCCACCGCATGCTGGCGCCGACTTTTCCAAGCAGCTGATCGTCGGCAAGGCGCTGGTGGCAGAAGGCGAGACCCAGGCGACGCCGCACGGCGTGCTGATCCACGCGCATGCGTTGGGCGCCAAGGCCGCGTCGCTGAAGCAGATCGAGCATCCGCATGGCCCGGGTGCACATAAACCAAAGCCCAAGCACTAGGTGCCCGCGATGCGGCTGCCGCGTTGGCGCGATGCGATCGCAATCGGGTCGGCCATGCACGCCAGCGTGCGCAGTCGCTTTCCATCGTGTAACGGAGAACGCCGATGCGCATGAGCACAGCGCGTCCACGTGGCAGCCGCGCGCTGGAAGCGCTGCATTTCAGCGTGGCCGATGTGCAGGACGGGCTGGGGCCGTTTCTCAGCGTGTTTTTGCAATCCAAGGGCTGGTCGGTGGCGGCGATCGGTACAGTAATGAGTGTGGGCGGTATTGCCGGCATGCTTGCCACCACGCCGGCCGGTGCACTGGTCGATACCACCCGGCGCAAGCGCGCCGTGGTGGTGGTCGGCTGTCTGGCGATTCTGTTGGCCACTGCACTGATCTGGCTGCGGCCGAGCTCCTCCGGTGTGGTCGCCGCACAGATCGTCTCGGCGTTGGCGGCAGCCGGCATCGGCCCGGCGCTCACCGGCATCACCTTGGGGCTGGTGCATGCGCGTGGGTTCGATCATCAACTGGCGCGCAATCAGGTCGCCAACCATGCCGGCAACATGCTGGCCGCACTATTGGCCGGCTGGCTGGGATGGCGGTACGGGTTTGCGGCGATCTTTGTGCTCACCGCAGCTTTCGGCGTGCTGGCGATCGTGGCGGTGTGGCTGATTCCGTCGGCGGCCATCGACCATCGCGCAGCGCGCGGTCTGGGCAACACCGACGGCACGGACACTCTCAGTGGTTGGCGCGTCTTGTTGACCTGCCGACCGCTGGCGTTGCTGGCCGTCACCCTGGGGCTGTTCCATCTGGGCAATGCGGCGATGTTGCCGCTCTACGGCATGGCGATCGTGGCCGCGCATGCGGGCGACCCGAGTGCGCTGACGGCCACCACGATTGTGGTGGCGCAGGCCACGATGGTGGTGGTGGCGTTGTTGGCGATGCGCTGGATCCGCGTGCACGGACATTGGTGGGTGTTGCTGGTGGCGTTCATGGCGTTGCCATTGCGCGCGCTGGTCGCCGCATCGCTGATCCAGGGCTGGGGCGTGTTTCCGGTGCAGATGCTCGATGGACTCGGTGCCGGCCTGCAGGCCGTGGTGGTGCCGGCGCTGGTGGCGCGTTTGCTGCAGGGCACCGGGCGCGTCAATGTCGGTCAGGGTGCGGTGATGACGGTGCAAGGTGTGGGCGCGGCGCTGAGCCCGGCATTCGGTGGCTGGCTGGCGCACGCCTTCGGCTATCGCATCGCGTTTCTGGCGCTGGGCGCGATCGCGTTGTTGGCGGTGGCGCTGTGGGCAGGCTGTCGCGGCATGTTGCGGGCAGCGATCGATGTGCAAGCGGTGCAGTGAAGCGGTGGCATGAGCGCGGCGCCCAGGCACAACATCGCAATCAACGATCGAGTGGTGCGGATTGCGCGCAGAACCATCACCGGCGCGCGCGATACGCCGCTTTCCGGCAGCGATCAGCCGCCCGTCGGTTGTGCAGTCGTATCGACCATTGCGACTTACCGACCGCCGCTGAAGTCCCACTGCCGCCAGGCTTCGAACACCATGACCGCGACGGTGTTGGACAGATTGAGGCTGCGGTTGTCCGGTCGCATCGGCACACGCAGCCGGTGCTGTGGCGGGATGGATTCCAGTACATCGGCCGGCAGGCCGCGGGTTTCCGGGCCAAACAAAAAGGCATCGCCATCTGCGAACTGCGGTGTGTCGTAACGCACGCTGCTACGCGTACTCAGTGCAAACACGCGCTTGGGCGCAATTGCGGCCAGTGCGGTGGTCAGGTCGGCATGCACCTGCAGGGTTGCGTACTCGTGATAGTCCAGGCCGGCGCGTCTGAGCTGCTTGTCGCTGAGGTCGAAGCCGAGCGGCTCGATCAGGTGCAGGCGCGCGCCGGTGTTGGCGCACAAGCGAATCACATTGCCCGTGTTGGGCGGAATTTCCGGTTGAAACAGGATGACATCGAGGACGGGTGCTGACATGCGCGCAAGTGTAGCTGCGCGCGTGCTTAAAGGCCGAGGGTGGCGTTGACCAGCGCTTCCAGCTCGACCGGCGCCGGCTGCAGCTGCGGCACCGGCAGGTTGACGATGACCTGACCCATCAGCGCGCCGATGGCGGCAGCGGCCTGGCCCGAAGCGGTCTGTGCACTGGCGGCGGTGCTGCGAACCACCAGGTCGGCGCGCTGTTCGGCCGAGGGGCGGACCTGGACGGTCGCCAGGGTGACTATGCGTGGGCCGGCCTGTTCGGCAGCGAGTGCGGCCAGTTGCTCGGCCGACGGACGCACCTGCACGGCGCTCAGGGTGCGGATGTCGCTGCTGCGCTCCAGTGTCTGCTGGGCGATCTGGTCGGCGGCCGGGCGAACCTGCACGGTGTCCAGCGTGGTCAGGCTGGCGGCCTGGGCAAAGCCGGCCAGGGCGGTGCCGGCGAGCAGGGCGGCGGCGAGGGCGATGCGCAGGGTCTGGGTCTTCATGGCGATGTCTCTTGGTGTGGGTGATCAGTGGTGTGGTAGTAAGGTAGAACACCATATCGGTATGCGCAAGAACTTTCTTGGTGTTTTTTTATTTATTCAGCTGGAAGTCAGATTTGGGTGGATGTGTGATGTGGCTGGCTGCTTGCCGATGAACTAGAGCAAGTGGCGTGCCAGCATCAGTGCATTGATTTAAAAGGGATTTTTTGTTCGCGGCAGTGTCCGCGGCCGGACACCCGAACGCGCGCGGCGCCTGCGGACAGCGCAGCGGAGAGGTCGTCAGGGCGATGGAGGTGATATTCGGCGCGCTGAATGACTCGATGGCGGGCACACGGCACGCGCTGATTGCCGGCAGACAACTGCGGCACAATCCTGCTTTACCCACAGGTGTCTAAGACTTATGCGCGTGCTCATGCTGTCTGTTCTGGTTGCCGCTACCACCGCGGCCTGCACCTGGGTGCCGATCAAACAAAGCGGCAAGGGCGTCCAGGTCCTGCCCGCAGGCCCTGTGCCAGCTGGCTGTCAGCAGCAGGGCGAGGTCGTGGTGTCGGTCAAGAGCAAGGTCGGCTTCTATAACCGCAACCCGTTGCGGGTGCAGGAAGAGCTGGAGACGCTGGCACGCAACGAGGCGCCGGGTGCCAATGCCAATACGGTCCAGGCGCAGGGCCAGCCGGCCGATGGCAGCCAGCGTTTCAACGCGTTCCGCTGCCCGCCGCGCTGAACCGTTGGGCTAGAGCGAGGCCGGTTCAATTGTAAAGATGCGGTAAAAGCGGCCAGCAGCTAGACTGACGCCCCCTCGCCTGACGCCATGGCGCTATTTCGATGCTCTTCCAGAATGTCTCCATCGCGGGACTTGCGCATATTGATGCGCCGCACACGCTGACTTCCAAGGAAATCAACGAGCGCCTGCAACCGACCTACGACCGTCTCGGGATCAAGACCGACGTGTTGGGCGACGTTGCCGGTATCCATGCACGGCGCCTGTGGGACCAGGATGTCCAGGCATCGGACGCGGCCACGCTGGCCGCACGCAAGGCCCTGATCGACGCCGGCATCGGCATCGAGAAGATCGGCCTGCTGGTCAATACCTCGGTGAGCCGCGACTACCTGGAGCCGTCCACGGCCTCCATCGTGTCCGGCAACCTTGGGGTGGGCGACCACTGCGTGACCTTCGACGTGGCCAACGCCTGCCTTGCCTTCATCAACGGCATGGACATCGCCGCCCGCATGCTGGAGCGTGGCGAGATCGACTACGCGCTGGTCGTGGACGGCGAGACCGCCAACCTGGTCTATGAAAAGACGCTGGAGCGCATGAGCTCGCCGGATGTCACCGAGGAAGAGTTCCGCAACGAACTCGCCGCATTGACCCTGGGCTGCGGTGCTGCGGCCATGGTGATGGCGCGCACCGAGCTGGTGCCCGACGCGCCGCGCTACAAGGGCGGCGTGACCCGCTCGGCCACCGAGTGGAACAAGCTGTGCCGGGGCAACCTGGACCGCATGGTCACCGACACCCGGCTGCTGCTGATCGAAGGCATCAAGCTGGCGCAGAAGACCTTCCTGGCCGCCAAACAGGCGATGGGCTGGGCGGTGGACGAGCTGGACCAGTTCGTCATCCACCAGGTCAGCCGCCCGCATACCGCCTCGTTCGTGAAGTCGTTCGGCATCGACCCGGCCAAGGTCATGACCATCTTCGGCGAGCACGGCAATATCGGCCCGGCCTCGGTGCCGATCGTGCTCAGCAAGCTCAAGGAGCTGGGCCGCCTGAAGAAGGGCGACCGGATCGCGCTGATGGGCATCGGGTCGGGGCTGAATTGCTCGATGGCGGAAGTGGTTTGGTGAGCTGCATCTAGCGACGTGTTAAAAAAAATGGATTTTTAGTACACGTCATTGCATCATGTTCGCTCTTGCAACATGACCGGTGTAGGCATGGACGACACGCTGGTGTTCAACCCCGAGCAGCCGTACAACGCGCTCCCGCCGCTTCCTCCGGCGGGAGACATCGAAACGCGTAGCCTGCTCAAGGACTGCATCGTTGCACGCACCGCGTTGGCCGAGCTGAAGCAGGCCACCGCGCTGTTGCCCAATCCGGCAGTGCTCATCAACACGATCCCGATCCTGGAAGCACAGGCCAGTTCGGAGATCGAAAATATCGTCACCACAACGGACGACTTGTTCCGTTATGCAGACGACCAGGAACGCGCCCAGAACCCGGCAACCAAAGAAGCCCTGCGTTACCGCAGCGCGCTCTACGAAGGGTTCCAGTCGCTGCGGCGACGACCGCTATGTACCGACACCGCCGTGGTGGTGTGCAGCCGCATCAAGGCCGTGCAGATGCAGATCCGTCGCGTGCCCGGGACTGCGCTGGCCAATGAGCAGATCCATCAGATCATCTATACCCCGCCGGTTGGCGAGGCATTGCTGCGCGACAAGCTGGCGAACTGGGAGCGCTTTATTTACGAGCACACCGACATCGATCCGCTGATCCGGATGGCGGTGGCGCACTACCAGTTCGAAGCGATCCACCCGTTCACCGATGGCAATGGGCGCACCGGGCGTGTCTTGAATCTGCTGATACTGATCGAGCAAGGGTTGCTCGATGTTCCCGTGCTGTACCTGTCGCGCTACATCATCCGCCATCGCAGCGACTACTACCGCTTGCTGCTGGATGTCACACGGCATGGTCGCTGGGCCGAATGGATTCAGTACATGCTCGCAGCTGTTGCCGAGACCGCTGCATGGACGACGGCAAAGATCCAGGCAATCCGCGAATTGGAAACGCAGGCGCGTGACCACGTGCGAGAACACGCTCCCAAGGCCTACAGCCGCGAACTCGTTGAAGTGATCTTCAATCAGCCGTACTGCCGCATCCAGAATGTGGTGGACGTGATGGGCGTCACCCGGCAGACCGCCGCACGCCATCTCAAGGAACTGGTGGATATCGGCATGCTGCAAGAGCAGCGCCTGGGTAAAGAAAAATTGTTCCTGCATCCGGCGTTTCTGCACCTGCTATCCAGTGATGGGCATCAACTGCCGACTTATCGGATGCATTTGCGGGAAGCGGAATGACGCTGACTGTGTACTCCTACATCTGCCACGCGTTGGAGATGTCGCAATGCGGCGATCACCGTGGTGCTCCTCGTCTGTACGTGCCACGTCAACATCTGCATCACGCAGCTTCTCTTGAAACGAATTGGATACCTTTGCCATGACCTACCCCGGCTATCCTTTCACTCCCAAGCGCCTTGAGGTGCGTCCCGGCATTGCGATGTCGTATCTGGACGAAGGTCCGCGCGATGGCGAAGTGGTCGTGATGCTGCACGGCAATCCGTCGTGGAGTTATCTGTGGCGGAACCTGGTGAGCGGCCTGTCGGATCGGTACCGTTGCATCGTGCCGGACCATATCGGCATGGGGCTATCCGACAAGCCGGACGATGCGCCTGACGCGCAGCCGCGTTACGCGTATACGCTGCAGTCGCGCGTGGACGATCTGGACACGCTGCTGCGGCATCTGGGGATCAGCGGGCCGATCACGCTGGCGGTGCACGATTGGGGCGGCATGATCGGATTCGGCTGGGCGTTGTCGCATCACGCGCAGGTCAGGCGGCTGGTGATCACCAACACCGCTGCATTCCCGTTGCCGCCGGAAAAGCCGATGCCGTGGCAGATTGCGATGGGCCGGCATTGGCGGCCGGGCGAGTGGTTTATCCGCACGTTCAATGCGTTTTCCTCCGGTGCTTCGTGGTTTGGCGTATCGCGGCGGATGCCGGCCGCCGTGCGTCGCGCGTATGTAGCGCCGTACAACAACTGGCGCAACCGCATCTCCACCATTCGCTTCATGCAGGACATTCCGCTGTCGTCCGCCGACCAGGCGTGGTCGCTGCTGGAACGCTCGGCGCAGGCATTGCCCTCGTTTGCCGACCGCCCGGCGTTCATCGCGTGGGGGCTGCGCGATATCTGCTTCGACAAGCACTTCCTGGCGGGCTTCCGTAAGGCATTGCCGAATGCCGAAGTCACCGCGTTCGACGATGCCAATCACTACGTGCTGGAAGACAAGCACGAAGTGCTGGTGCCGGCGATCCGTGCGTTTTTAGAGCGCAATCCACTGTAAGCGCCGCTGGTTACTCATGTAGGCGCAGCAGGCGCGGTGCAAGCTGCGCGAAAAAAGCGGATGGACAAGTGGAGAGAATCGGCCACGCAGTCGTTCTGTGGGTCGCTGCGAGTGGACGCCGCACTTAATCGCAGCGATCAGCTGTTACAGCGGCGGCAGCGGATTGCGCTGTGCGTCGTCCACACCCAGCCAATCGGTTTCGGTGAGCGCATGCAGGCCGTGCGCCAATCGCGACTTGTCGCATTGCGCGCTGCGCTCACCAAACTCCAGCGAGGCTGGCACGGCGGCGCAGGAGGAGGGGCGGCGGTCGTGGATGCTGCAGCGGCTGTAGCGACCGATGTCCGCGTCCAGTGCGATGCAGCGCGGGTGCGATTGCGAGGTGCCGCGCATGACGCGCTCGTGCGTGCGCAATGACTCGGTCAGCTCGATCGGCACCCTGCCGCCCAATGCGGGGTCGGCTTCGCTCCAGTGGAAACTGACGCGGAAGTAGGCGCAGCAAGCGCCGCAGGTGAGGCAGGGATGTGCCATGGCATGCCGGGCCTTGCGCGGCGAAACAACGTGGAGAGCGCGGCATTCTGACCGAACCACGCCACGATACAAGTGGTACGGACGCGCGCCTGTTAGCGGTTCATCTGCGCAAGTTGGGCAAGCGGATGTACACGATGGGGGCGAGTCGCACATTGGGCAGGAAATTTAGTGCGAACCCTGCACCGCATCGCTGCATCGCTAAGGCCGCATGGCGCGTCATCAGGGCAACTCGGGATAGGCGATGCCGGCGCGCTCCATCGGGCGTGTGACGTTTTGAAATGACGCAAGCGGGGCGGCACCGTCTGCGCATGGGTGATAATGCGCCAATGACAACTCTTCTCTGCAATATCGCCGCCACCCTGCCGGAACTCGCGCGCGAGCGCCCCGAGCAGATCGCCATCCGCTGCCCAGGCCGTCGCGCCGCCAACGGATTTGCTGCCTACGATGTGACCTTGAGCTATGCCGAGCTGGACGCGCGCAGCGATGCGATCGCCGCCGGATTGGCATTGCATGGCATCGGACGTGGCGCGCGCGCGGTGGTGATGGTGCGGCCGTCGCCGGAGTTCTTCCTGTTGATGTTTGCGTTGTTCAAGGCCGGTGCGGTGCCGGTGCTGGTGGATCCGGGTATCGACAAGCGCGCGCTCAAGCAATGCCTGGACGAAGCGCAGCCGCAGGCGTTTATCGGGATTCCGCTGGCGCAGCTGGCGCGTCGTCTGTTGCGTTGGGCGCGCTCTGCCAAGCAGATCGTCACCGTCGGTGGCCGCTACGGCTGGGGCGGGGTGACGCTGGCGCGTGTGGAGCGCGATGGCGCCAACGCCGGCAGTCAATTGGCCGACACTGCGCCGGACGATGTGGCCGCCATTCTGTTCACCAGCGGCTCCACCGGCGTGCCGAAGGGCGTGGTGTATCGACACCGGCATTTCGTCGGGCAGATCGAGTTGCTGCGCAACGCCTTCGACATGCAGCCCGTTGGTGTGGATCTGCCGACGTTCCCGCCGTTTGCCTTGTTCGATCCGGCATTGGGGCTGACCTCGGTGATTCCGGATATGGATCCGACCCGCCCGGCCACCGCCGATCCGCGCAAGTTGCACGATGCGATCAACCGCTTCGGTGTGACGCAGTTGTTCGGCTCGCCGGCATTGATGCGTGTGCTGGCGGACTATGGCCAGCCACTGCCCAACGTGCGCCTGGCCACCTCGGCCGGTGCGCCGGTGCCGCCGGATGTGGTGGCCAAGATCCGCGCGCTGCTGCCGGCAGATGCGCAATTCTGGACGCCGTACGGCGCCACCGAATGTTTGCCGGTGGCAGCGATCGAAGGCCGCACCCTGGATGCCACCCGCGCAGCCACCGAGGCCGGTGCCGGCACCTGCGTGGGCCAGGTGGTCGCGCCCAATGAAGTGCGCATCATCGCCATCGACGATGCGGCCATTCCCGAGTGGAGCGGCGCGCGCGTGCTGGCGGTGGGCGAGGTCGGCGAGATCACCGTTGCCGGTCCCACCACCACCGATACCTACTTCAACCGCGACGCGGCCACGCGGATCGCCAAGATCCGTGAGCGCAGCAGTGATGGCAGCGAGCGCATCGTGCATCGCATGGGCGATGTGGGGTATTTCGATGCGGAAGGGCGCTTGTGGTTCTGCGGCCGCAAGACCCATCGCGTGGAAACTGCAACGGGGCCGCTCTACACCGAGCAGGTGGAGCCGGTGTTCAACGTGCATCCGCAGGTGCGGCGCACCGCGTTGGTTGGTGTGGGCGCAGCCGGACAGCAGCAACCGGTGCTGTGCGTGGAATTGCAGCCGGGTGTTTCGGCATCGGCGTTTGCGCAAGTGGAAACCGCATTGCGTGCGTTGGGCGCTGCGCACCCGCACACCGCAGGAATCGCGCGGTTTCTGCGCCATTCCGGGTTTCCGGTGGACATCCGCCACAACGCCAAGATCGGTCGCGAAAAGCTGGCGGTCTGGGCGGCGCAGCAGTCGCACTGAGCCCAACGATGCGCGCGCGTTATCGTCTGGATGACCTGCGCATCGATGTGGCGCGTCAGCGCGTGGAGCGCGGCGGTGTCGCGCTCGAGGTTGGCGGGCTGAGTTTCCGCCTGCTGCACTATTTGCTGCAGCAGGGGCAGCGGGTAGTCGATTTCGACGAGTTGATCCAGAACGTGTGGGCACCGGCGCTGGTCAACGAAGAAACCGTCACCCAGCGTGTGCGCCTGTTGCGGCAAGCCTTGGGCGACGACTCGCGGCAACCGCGTTACCTGCGCTCGGTGCGCGGGCAGGGCTATCAGCTGTGCGTGCCGGTGCAGTTGGACGAAGCACCGCCTGCGGGTGCGGTGCCGCGCCGTGGTGCCTGGATCGTTGCGGCAGGTGCGCTGCTGCTCTGCGTTGGCGCGACCTGGTGGCTGCAAACGCGTGATGCGCCACCAGCGCAAGCCGCATTGTTGCAGCGTGCCGATTACTACGCCGGCATCGGCCAGCGCGACGACAACGAACGCGCTATCGGCTTGTATCGCCAACGCCTGCAGGAAGCACCGGACGATCGACAGGCGCAACTCGGCCTCAGCCGCGCCTACAGTGCGCGCGTGTGCCAATACGACAGTGATGCAGCGTTTGCGCTGCAAGCCTTGCGACTGGCCGATGCTGTTGTGGCCGTGCAACCGGGCCTTGCGGCAGCGTACGCCGCGCGTGGTTATGCGCTGGATTGTCAGGGCCGCAATGGCGATGCCTTGGCAGCCTACGAACAGGCACTGCAGCTGGATCCCAGTGCCGATGCGGTGCGCGGCTCGGCTGCGTATCTGTACGAGCGCCAGGGAAAATTGGTGCAGGCGCTGTCGGCCAACCTGGCGATGCGCGACCCGACGCGCGTGCGATTTTTGCCGATCCAGATCGCCAGCAATCTGAGTCTGCTCGGCTATGCGAGTGCAGCCGAGGCGCGCTACCGAAAGAATTTTCAGCTGTACCCGGACGATCCTTTCTCCAATCTGGCCTGGCCTACGTTCCTGTTCGAACATGGCCGCGCGGCCGAGGCGCAGACGGCGTTGAACGAGGCGCAGAGCCGCGGTACCGAGTACGCAGGGCTGTCGTTGCTACAGGCCGAGATTGCGTGGCTGCGTGGTGACAAGACGCTTGCGCGTGCAGCGGCGCTGCGGGCGGTGCAGCTTAGACCGCAGGGCAGCTTCGCGCAGACCGTAGCCTGGACACTGCAGGCGCAGCCACCACCGGCAGCCGCGACGCTGCATGCGCGCGCGCAGGATTTGTTGGTCAGCGTGGAGCGTGGCGGCGACCCGTTCGATGCAGTCGATGCGGCAATGCTGCTGCTGTGTGCGGATGCGCCGGACGCGGCGATGCGCGCCCTGCAGCATGCCGAAGTCGCCGGCTACCGCAACGCCGGCTATCTGCGTCAGTCGCTGCTGCTGCAGCCGCTGCGCGCCCTGCCGGAGTTTGTAGCGTTGCTGACACGTATCGATGCCGATCTTGCTGCCCAGCGTGCGCAACTGCGTCGCCGCAATCTGTTGCCGGCAGATGCCGTGTCCGAGCGGGGCTAAGACACTGCATCGATTCGTTTGGATGCGCTTCACGCTCAAATCGCAGTACATGCGCTGCATGCCGCAGAGAGCAACTGCGCTCGCTGCTCATTACGTAGTCGTGCGGTAAGCCACTTCGGAAAATTACTACACACACTGCTAGCCGGGCGCGGCCGGGTTTGTAGTTTTCATCAGCACACGACCACGTAGACAGGTGCGATGTCCTCACCGCTTGCGGGACCGTGTGGCGGCATGGATGCCGCCACCGAGCCTCCAGGGATGGGTTCACGGCGTGTCCCGCAAGCGGTGAGGGCATCGCGCCCTCGACCCGCTTGGCCTGGGAGCATCCAACTGCGCCGAAGCTCAAGCTCTCGGTTGCCTTGAAAGCTGATCGAGCGGTGCGGATGCGTCGGGTGTAGAGCGCATGATCTGCGGCTTGGTTGCAGGGCCCTTGCCCGGCCACCATCGCGGGACACGCTGCAAGTACGTCCTTGTAAGCTCTTACGCGGCATCCATGCCGCGTAAGGTCCCGCGACGGTGGCCGGGCAAGGACCCGTCGAGATGGGCGGTGTGCGTGGTTACAAGCAGTGTTGCGAGCATTGCATGCAGCGCGGCCTTCAGATGCGGTGCGGTCTGATCGGCTCCTTTCGATCTGCAATGTCATTGCCATTTCTGACATCACTCCACTCGTCAACGAAGGCGAGTGCAGCCAGCGGGTTGGCGCTATCGATGCAGTTTTGGAGAGGTTTCGTTAGCGCGCTTGGTTGCCCTCAGGCAGCGCCTTGAGCACATAGTCGGTCAGCAACCGATGTGATTGGTGGTGCATCTGCCGGGTGTTGTAGGCGCTGCGCGTGAGCACTACCACCAACCGTTCTGCGGGTACGACGAAGACGTAGTTGCCGCCATTGCCGGACATCGCCCAGGTGTCGCGTTGCACGCCGTGCACCGGAAACAGGAAGTGCCAGAGTTGGTAGCCATAATCGGCATCGTCGCGTGCCTGCGCATGCACGCTGGTCATCGCGCCTATCCAGTTGGCGGCAATCACCTGGCGGCCTTGCCAACGCCCCTGTGCAAGCAGCAACTGGCCGAATTTGGCCAGGTCGCGGCTGCGGTAACGGGTGCCGCCACCGCCCATGCCCACCCCTTCGGACGACACATTCCACTGCGCCTGCTCGATCCCGAGCGGCTTTTCGAGCACCTGTGCGGAGAACGCCTGCAGCCGCTGTCCGCTGGCTTTCTCCAGCACCGCACCGAGCAGGAAGGAGCCTGCGGTGCAATACGAAAACGCGCGGCCGTGCGGGCTTTGTGCGGGCCGCTGCATCCATGGTGCGTAGCCACGGATCGGCAGATCCAGGGCGAATTGCGTCCAGTCCGCACTCACGTACATGCGCTCTTCGTTGCCGGTGGAGAAGGCGTTGTCGTCGTTGCATTCCAGTTGGGAGCTCATCGTGAGCAGGTCTTCGAGGGTGATGTCGCGCTTGCGTGGATCCGGATGCTGCCATTGGCGATCGCCGAAGTAGTCGTAGACCTTGGCTTGCGCGTTGGGGATCAACTTGCGCGCGATCGCCGCACCGACCAGCAGCCCGGTGACGCTCTTGGTCAACGAGCGGGTGTCGTGCAAGGTCTGGCGATCGGCATCGCCCAGGTAGTGTTCGTAGACCAGCACGCCATCGCGCACGATCAGCACGCTGGTGGTGGATGGCGCCAGATCGCCCGCCAGTGCCTGTTCCATCTGTGCAAGCACGGGCAGGTTCCAGCCGCCAGCGGCAGTGCTGGCGACTGGCCAGCCGTCATCCAGCGCGGGTGGCGTGGTGGTCGCTGCAGGCACAGCCGGTGACGCGGCAGCCGATGGACCTGGTGTAGCAATGCCTGGAGTGGCGGCTTTTGCAGAGGCGGCTCTTGGAGAAGCGGCTCTTGGAGAAGCAATAGGCGGTGCGGCATGCAGCGGGAAGATGACGAGCAGGGCGGACAACAGCAGCGACAGGCGGGTCATGGTGACTCCAGCGATCCAGGGTCCGGCCATGACGCCAGCAGCGCGAATGAACTGCCTGATGTCTCAATGAAGATTTATGAAGCTCTTTGCGATCAATGGCTTGCGTAAGCCGCAGGCGGCCTGCCGCGCGCGCGGCGTCGCGATCACAGTCCGGTCCGGCTATTGTGTGCGCCCTGCAGGAACAATGGATGTGGCGCAATGAAGGTGCTGGTGACCGGTGGTGGTGGCTTTCTCGGCCAGGCGTTGTGCCGCGGCCTGCGCGCGCGCGGGCATGAGGTGGTGAGTTTCCAGCGCGGCGATTACCCGATTCTGCAGACCTTGGGCGTGGGCCAGATCCGTGGCGACCTAGCCGACCCGCAAGCGGTGCGACACGCCTTCGCCGGTATCGATGCGGTCTTCCACAACGCTGCCAAGGCCGGTGCGTGGGGCAGCTACGACAGCTATCACCAGGCCAATGTGGTCGGTACGCAGAACGTGATCGACGCGTGTCGTGCCAATGGCGTGCCGCGCCTGATCTACACCTCCACACCCAGCGTCACCCATCGCGCCACCAATCCGGTGGAAGGTCTGGGCGCCGACGAAGTGCCATATGGCGAAGACCTGCGTGCAGCGTATGCGGCCACCAAGGCGATCGCCGAGCGTGCGGTGCTGGCGGCCAACGATGCGCAGCTGGCGACGGTGGCGTTGCGTCCGCGTCTGATCTGGGGGCCGGGCGACAATCATCTGCTGCCGCGCCTGGCAGCACGTGCGCGCGCCGGGCGGCTGCGCATGGTCGGCGACGGCAGCAACCTGGTGGACAGCACCTACATCGACAACGCCGCACAAGCGCACTTCGATGCGTTCGAGCACCTCGCACACGGGGCTGCTTGCGCAGGCAAGGCGTACTTCATTTCCAATGGCGAGCCGTTGCCGATGCGCGAGTTGCTCAATCGCTTGCTGGCCGCGGTGGATGCACCGGCAGTGACGCGTTCGCTGTCGTTCAAGACCGCCTACAGAATCGGTGCGGTGTGCGAGACCCTGTGGCCACTATTGCGTCTGCCAGGCGAAGTGCCGCTGACGCGTTTTCTGGTGGAACAGCTGTGCACGCCGCATTGGTACAGCATGGAACCGGCGCGTCGCGACTTCGGTTATATACCTAGCATCAGCATCGAAGAAGGGCTGCAGCGGCTGCGATCCTCATCTTCCAACGACATCGCCATCACCCGGTAAAGACCGCCATATCTTCAGGATACGTCTGCGCCGATTCGGCACGACAACTTCTGGAATCCTTGCCATGCTGCATTACGCCATCATTTTCTTCGTCATCGCCATCATCGCCGCTGTGCTGGGCTTCAGTGGTATCGCCGGTGCGGCGACCAACATCGCCTGGATCCTGTTTGTGGTGTTCCTGATCCTGGCAGTGATCTCGATGTTCCGTCGCGGCAAGGTTTAACCACTTAGCTGCGATACGTCACGGCAGCGGCGCTGCCGATTGATGCTCAGATGGCCCGCTTCCGCAAGGAGGCGGGCCATCTGCGTTATGAGGGCTCTACAGCTGTGTTGTGGCTGTTTTAAAGCAGTTTTTCGAGATATTGCACGTGCTTGCTGAACGACAATTCGGTGGCATGCGCATTGTTGAGTGCAAGTAGTGCCGGGTAATCGTGCAACTGCACCTCGCGCACCTGCGATGGACTCATCAGCGCTGTTCCACCGCACTACGCAGCAGTTGATCATCAGCGTGCCGCTGCAACGCCAGCTCGATCAACTGCGTGATCAAACTCCGATAGTCCAGCCCGCTTGCCTGCCATAGCTTGGGATACATGCTGATCCGGGTGAAACCCGGCAGCGTGTTGACCTCGTTGATCACGATGCGGCCATCTGCGCAGAGAAACACGTCCACACGCGCCATGCCGGCGCAGTCCAGCGCTTGGTAAGCCTGCACCGCAATCTGCTGGATGCGCTGCTGTGTCTGCGCATCGATGTTGGCCGGAATCACGATCTCGGCGCCGTGTTCGCTGATGTACTTGGTCTGGTAAGAGTAAAACGCGTCGTGCACCACGACTTCACCGCATACGCTGGCCTGCGGTGTGGCATTGCCCAGCACGGCGCATTCGATCTCGCGCCCAGTTACCGCTGCTTCCACCAGCACCTTGTGGTCATACGCCAGCGCCAACGCGAGTGCGGCGGCAAACTGCTCCGCAGTGCGCACCTGGCTGACGCCGACCGATGAGCCTTGATTGGCCGGTTTGACGAACAACGGCAAACCGAACTGTGCAACCAACGCATGCACGTCGGCGTGTGCGGCGGTGTGGCGGTTGAAGCACACGAACGGCGCCACCTCCAGCCCGGCATCGCGCAGCACGCGTTTGGCCATGTCTTTGTCCATCGCCACTGCTGAGCCGAGCACGCCGGAGCCGACGAAGGCCAGATTGGCCATGCGCAATAGCCCTTGCAGCGAGCCGTCTTCGCCCAGCGTACCGTGCACGATCGGAAACACCACATCGATCTGCGCCAGCGCCTGCTCCGGCTGGGTCGGACGCAATTGCTGCTGGTGCGCACCCGGCAGCAGCGCCACGCCGCGACCGCTGCGATGCAAGGCTATGCGCGCCGGGTCGTCGGCATTGAGCAGGAAGCTGTCGGGGTCGTTGACGTGCCACTGGCCTTGCTTGTCGATGCCGATCAGCACCGGCTCGAAGCGCTGCGGATCGAGCGCATCCAGAATATTTCTCGCCGATTGCAGCGAGACCTCGTGCTCGGCCGATTTGCCGCCGAAGATGAGACCGACCCGGATCTTGCGCATCGCCTGCTCCTGCCACCTGTTCAATGAGGTCGCCAGCATGCCCGCGGCCGGCGCGCTGAAGGAAGTCCTCCATGACCGACGCAAGCGGCCTTGCCACCAAGGCGAGCTGCCATGGCCGCCGCGTCCGCCTCCGGCGTGCACTCGCCAGCTCACCATCAAGCAGTTGCGACATGCGGGGACGGTAGAATGGGCCCATGCCCGGATCACTGCTCAACTCACTCAAGCCGCTCGCCGGCCAGGCCCTGCAAGCCGCGCTCAATCGCGCGCTGGCGCTGGACCCGGATACCCGCGACGCCCTGTTGCCGCTTGAAGGCCAGCGCATCGCGCTGACCCTGGAAGCCCCCGCACTGGCCTTGCAGATCCGCGTGCACGAGCGCCGGCTGCTGGTCGGCCCGGTGGACCAAACGCAGGAGCCAGACCTCGCCGTGCGCAGCACCCTGGCCGGCCTGCTCGGCCAGCTGCCGTTTCTGGCCAATGCGCGCCGCAGTGGTGCGCCGGCGGGCCGGCTCAAGGTCTCCGGCGATGCCGAACTGGCGCGCCAGCTGCAGCAATTGGCAGGGCGGTTCGATCCGGATTGGCAACTGCCGTTCGTGGCGGTGTTCGGCGATATCCTGGGCGTGCAGATCGCCAGCGCGGTGCGTGCAGCGCTGCAGCAGGCGCGCCGCAGTGCAGTGGATCTGGCGCATAGCGCGGCCGAATTCGTCACCGAAGAATCGCGCGATGTGGTGCCACGCGCCGAACTCGAAGCCTTCCACGACGATGTCGACGAACTGCGCGACGACGTCGAACGGCTGGCCGCACGCGTCACCCGTCTGCGTGCTGCCGGAGGTGCGGCATGAAGGCGCTGCTGCGGGCCAGCCGAATCGGCCGGGTGATCCTGCGCTATCGGCTGGACGTCTTGCTGCAAAGCACGCCGGCCGAGCGCTGGCTGCGCCTGGCCAAGCCATTCGTGCCGCGTGCCAGCGCCGAGATCGCCGCGCAATCGCGCGGTGCGCGTTTGCGCCTGGCGCTGCAGGAATTAGGGCCGATCTTCGTCAAGTTCGGGCAGATCCTGTCGACCCGGCGCGACCTGATTCCGGCCGACGTCGCCGACGAATTGACCCTGCTGCAGGACCGGGTCAAACCGTTCGACGGCGAAGTTGCGCGGCTGATCGTGGAGCGCGCGCTGGGCCTGCCGGTGAGCGTGGCATTCGCCGCATTCGACACCGTGCCGTTGGCCTCGGCCTCGATCGCGCAGGTGCACGCAGCGACCTTGCCGCCGGACGCCAATGGCGTGCGCCGCGAAGTGGTGGTCAAGGTGTTGCGCCCGGACATCGAGCGCCAGATCGATGCCGATATCGCCTTGCTACATTCGTTGGCCACCCTGGTCGAGCGCACCCACCCGCGCGCGGACAAGATCCGCCCGCGCGAAGTGGTGGCCGAGATCGAAGCCACCTTGTCGGCCGAACTCGATCTGCAACGCGAAGGCGCCAACGCCAGCGTGCTGCGCCGCTTCTGGGAAGGCTCGGACGATCTGTACGTGCCCGAGGTGATCTGGTCGCACACCGCCGAGCGCGCGCTCACCCTGGAGCGCGTGTACGGCATTCCCTCCGACGACATCGCCAAGCTCGATGCGGCCGGTATCGATCGCAAGGCGCTGGCGGCCAAGGGCGTGCGCGTGTTCTACACGCAGGTGTTCCGCGACAATTTCTTCCATGCCGATGCGCACGCCGGCAACATCTGGGTCGACTCGGACCCGGAGCGCCGGCTCAATCCGCGCTTCATCGCGCTGGATTTCGGCATCATGGGCCAGCTCTCGCAGGAAGATCAGTACTACCTGGCCGAGAACTTCATGGCGATCTTCCACAAGGATTATCGCCGCATGGCCGAGTTGCACGTGGAGGCAGGCTGGATGCCGGACAACGTGCGCATCGACGAACTGGAAGCGGCCGCGCGCTCGGTGTGCGAGCCGTACTTCACCCGGCCGTTGTCGGAGATTTCGCTGGCCGAAGTGCTGATCAAATTGTTCCGCGTCGCGCAGCGTTATGAATTGACGCTGCAGCCGCAGCTGATCCTGTTGCAGAAGACATTGCTCAACATCGAAGGCGTCGGCCGCCAGCTCGATCCCAAGCTGGATATCTGGGCAGTGGCGCGGCCGGTGCTCGAACGCATCCTGCGCGAGCGTTATAGCCCGCGCCGGGTGCTGGGCGAATTGCGCAAGCGGTTGCCGGAAATCATGACGCATGCGCCGGACATGCCGCGCCTGGTGCACAGCTGGTTGAAGCAGCAGGTGGAAGGCCGCCATCAGCTCGATATCCGCTCGGCCGAGTTGCGCGCGCTGGATGTGAGCCTGCGCAAGTTGCAGACGCGCGTGGTCACCGCCATCACCGGCAGCGGGCTGCTGGTGGTTGCCGCTGTGCTGTATGGCCTGCATCCGAATGGCTGGTACCTGGGCACGGTGCCGGTGTGGAGCTGGGTCAGTGGCACGGCCGGCTCGGTGGCCTTGCTGATCGCCTGGCTGCGCCGCTGACACATTGCGATAGGTGGCCCGCTGCATTCGGCTGCATTTCGGCAGTGCCTGCAGCGGGGCACCAGCGCGGCCCTCGCGTCGTGGCGCGGCAACGCAGTGGCATGCTGTGTCGGCGATGCGGATAATCCGCCGGTGAGCATATCGACCGACCCGCTGCAGATACTCCACCAGGATGATGTCCTGGCCGTCGTCAATAAACCTGCGGGCCTGATGGTCCACGACAGCAAGCTGGCGCGCGGGGAGGACGACTTTCTGGCCGACCGCCTGCGCGAGCAGCTGGGCCGGCCGATCTTTCTGGTGCACCGGCTCGATCGCGCCACCAGCGGCTGCTTGCTGCTGGCGTTCGATCGCGAGAGCGCCAGCACGCTGGGCAAGGCCTTGATGGCCGGCGAATTGGAGAAGGACTATCTGACGGTGTGCCGCGGCTGGCCGGCCGAGGAGCAGTTCATCGTCGATCACGATCTGGACGGTGGCCCCGGCAAGCCGGTCAAGAAGCCGGCGGTGACCCATTTTCAGCGGCTGGCCACCGGCGAGCTGGAGATTCCGTCGACCGGCTTTGCCACCTCGCGTTATGCGCTGCTGCGCTGCCAGCCGCAGACCGGGCGTTTTCGGCAGATTCGAAGGCACATGAAACACCTGTCGCACCACATGATCGGCGACACCAGCCATGGCGATGGCCGGCATAACCGGAGTTTTCGCATGCTCGGGATCCACCGCATGTTGCTGCACGCCGAGCGCCTGGGGTTTCCGCATCCGGCCGATGGGCGGCGTCTCAGCGTAGTGGCGCCGCTGGATGTGGAGTTTGCGAAAGCGTGTGCATTGTTCGGGTGGGACGTGGCGGGGTTGCAAGGCACGACACGCGTGCAGTGATGCGACGTGGTCATGGATGTGTCAATGCATCAACGTCGATCTGTCAGTGCACCAACGTCGAGCGGCAACGTTTTCAGGCAGCCGTACCCTCACCCCAACCCCTCTCCCGACGGGAGAGGGGCTTGGCTGTTCCTTCTCCCCTCGGGAGAAGGTGCCCCGTAGGGGCGGATGAGGGTGCGAGCGAAGCCTGGTGGAGTTTGGATGCACGTGCTGCTTCGCCGCTTACCGCCTTGACCCCCACTCCCTCTCCCGGCGGAGAGGGGCTGGAGCAGGCTTCTCCCACTGGAGGAAAGCTGGGGCACCGCCGGAATCGTCAACGCAATCGACCTAGCATCCGCATCTGTTGCAGGAACCACGCTGTTACGAATCCCCAATCCCGATTCCCCAATCCCAGCCCTTCAGGGCTTCTGCGCCGCCGCCGGCTCATTGACGATCTTCTCCAGATCCTTCTGCAGATCGGCAAACAGCGGCAGCATCTTCTGCTGGATCGCGCCCATCAGGTTCTGGGTCAGTGCCGGGGTCTTGTCGAGCAGGCTCTGGCCGGCCGAGCTCTCATAGAACTCGGCCATGGCCAGCACGTCCTCGCGCGAGAACGAGCGCTTGTAGATGTCCACATACATCGGGCGCAGCTCCGACCACGACAGCGCCTTGCGCACGGTCTGGCGGGTGCGGTCCTGGATGCGCTGCAACTGCGCCTGTTGGCCGGCATCTAGCTGGCGCTGCGCGGTGAGCTGGGCGAATTGCTGCTGCTGCATCGCTTCGATCTGCGGCAGCATCGTGTCCAGCATGGCCTGCGCGCGCGAGGCGGCCAGCAATCGGTTGATGTCGGCATCGCTGGGCGCCTGCGCGAACGCGACGGGCGTGGCCAGTGCCAGCGCGGCCAGCACGATCAGACGGCGCGCGAAGGCGCGGACGGCAGCAACGGAACGGGGTGGTGTCATCGGAGCATCCTGCAAACTGGGGACCGGCCGCAGCATACGGGAGCCGGCGTTCGCGCGCGCGTCCACGCCGGTGCCGATACAATCGGCGCGCATGGCCAGCGACCCGATCCAGATCACCCCCAGCCTGACGATCCCGCCCAGCGAGATCGTCGAACGCTTCGTGCGCGCCAGCGGCGCGGGCGGGCAGAACGTCAACAAGGTCTCCACTGCGGTGGAACTGCGTTTCGACGTAGCCGGGTCGCCGTCGCTGCCCGAACCGCTGCGCGCGCGGCTGCTGTCGCGGCGCGACCGCCGCATGACCGCCGATGGCGTGCTGGTGATCGACGCGCAGCGCTTCCGCACCCAGGACCGCAACCGCGAGGATGCGCGCGAGCGGCTGGTCGAAATCATCAGTGCGTGCCTGTCGGTGCCCAAGCGCCGGGTCGCCACCAAACCGAGTCATGGTGCCAAGCTGCGGCGGCTGGATGCCAAGCGTGAGCGCAGCCATATCAAGCGTGGACGCTCTGCGTCCCACTGGGAGTAAGCGTGAGTCACACCGACCCGTCGTTGCCACCGGTAACACAGGCCAACATCCTGCTGCAGCCAACCCCACCCAGAATGCCGCGTGCACACGGCCGCTTCGGTCGCTGGCTGGGCCGTACCGCCTTGCGCCTGACCGGCTGGCGCCTGCTCGGGCGGCTGCCCGACGAGCCCAAGCTGGTGATGATCGTGGCCCCGCATTCGTCCAACTGGGACGGCTTTCTGGGCTTTGCGGCCAAGTTCGCGCTGGGCTTCGATGTGCGCGTGCTGGGCAAGGCGCAATTGTTCTGGTGGCCGCTGGGCCCGCTGCTGCGCAAGCTCGGCGCGATCCCGCTGGACCGCAGCTCGCCGCAGGGCACCATCGGCCAGGCGGTGCGTCTGATCCGCAACTCCGAGCAGATGTGGTACGTGATCACCCCCGAAGGCACCCGCAAGCGCGTGGAACACTGGAAGGCGGGCTTCTGGAAGATCGCCTCCGACTCCAAGGTGCCGATCCTGCCGGTGTATTTCGACTATCCCAGCAAGACCGTGGGCATCGGCGAGCCGTTCTGGACCGGTACCGACATGGCGGCCGATATCGCCGCCATCCGCACCTGGTACCGGCCGTGGCGCGGCAAGCATCGCGATACGCTGTGATGATGCGGCCACGCGCTTGAAAGGTTTTGTCACTGCCGGTCGCCTGCATTCATGACCGGCGCCGCCGGGCACCTCGCTGCCTCCACCGAGGAAACACCATGATGGGCTTGTCCGCACGCGCACTGTGTTTGTCGCTCTCCCTCCTGCTTGTTGCCGGCCCGGCGCTGGCGGCCACACCGATGCTGGTGATCCACGGCGGCGCAGGCGTGGAGAAAGCCGGCCTGTCTGCAGACGAACAGGCGCAGGCGCGCGAGGCGATGCAACGCGCGCTGCGAGCCGGTCACGCGGTGCTGCAACGGGGTGGCAGCGCGGTGGATGCGGTGGCCGCCACCATCACCGTGCTGGAGGACGCGCCGCAGTTCAACGCCGGGCGCGGCGCGGTGTTCACCCATGACGGCAAGAACGAGCTGGACGCCGCGATCATGGACGGCGCCACCGGCAAGGCCGGCGCGATTGCCGGCGTGCACACGGTCAAGAACCCGATCCAGCTGGCGCGCAGCGTCATGGACCATTCCAAGCACGTGATGCTGGTCGGCGACGGCGCCGAACAGTTCGCGCGCGAGCAAGGCGTCACCCTGGTCGACCCGAGCTATTTCCGCACCGACAAGCGTTGGCAGCAACTGCAGAAAGCGCTCAAGGCCGAGGCCGGCGACCGCAAGGCGCAGGCCGAACTCGATCTGGAAACCGCCAAGCACTTCGGCACTGTCGGTGCGCTGGCGCTGGATCGCGAAGGACACTTGGCCGCCGGCACCTCCACCGGCGGCATGACCAACAAACGCTACGGCCGCGTCGGCGATGCGCCGATCATCGGCGCCGGCACCTACGCCAATAGCCAGTGCGCGGTGTCCGGCACCGGCTGGGGCGAGTTCTATATCCGCGCGGTGGCCGCCTACGACATCTGCGCACGCATGAAGTACGCGGGCCAGTCGTTGCAACAGGCGGCCGAAGCAGTGATCGACCAGGAGATTCCCAAGGCCGGTGGTGACGGTGGCGCCATCGCGCTGGACGCGCAGGGCAATGCCGCGTTCCCGTTCAACACCGAGGGCATGTACCGCGGCTGGATCGGCGCCGATGGCACGCCGCACGTGGCGATCTTCAAGGACGAGACGTTGTAGCGCACATCCTCAACCGAACCCGTCCATCCAATCCAACGGCACATGCCAGCGGCCCGCAAACCCGCTAGCGTGACCGGCTGCTCTACCCACTCAGGAATCACACGCCATGTCGCGTACCGTCGTTCTGGCCGCTGCCATCACCCTGGCACTGGCTGCTTGTTCTGGAAAAGATTCGTCCGGTAAGGAGTCCACCACCGTGCCCGAGAAGACCGCCGCCACCCCGGCCGCCGATGCCGCGCCGAACCCGCTGCTCACCCCCAGCACGCTGCCGTTCCAGGCGCCGCCGTTCGACAAGATCAAGGACAGCGATTACCTGCCGGCCTTCGAAGAAGGCATGCGCCTGCAGTTGGCCGAGATCCGCAAAATTGCCGACAACCCCGAACCGCCCACCTTCGACAACACCATCGAAGCGATGGAGCGTGGTGGCGAAACGCTCTCGCGCGTGTCGCGCATTTTCTTCGGGCTGGTGCAGGCCGATACCAGCGATGCACGCCAGAAGATCCAGGAAGAGATCGCGCCCAAGCTGGCCGCGCACCAGGACGAAATCAATCTCGATCCCAAGCTCTTCGCACGCGTCAAAACCCTCTACGACCAGCGCGACACGCTGAGCCTGGACCCGGAGCAGAAGCGTCTGCTTGAGCGCGATTACGAAGAACTCGTGCGCGCCGGTGCGCAGCTGTCCGAGGCCGACAAGGCCAGCCTGCGCAAGCTCAATATCGAAGAGACCACGCTCTCCACCCAGTTCCATACCCGTCTGGTCGCCGCCTCGGCTGCCGGTGCGGTGGTGGTGGACGACAAGGCCAGGCTCGATGGCCTGAGCGAAGGCGATATCGCCGCCGCCGCCGATGCCGCCAAGGCGCGCAAGCTCGATGGCAAGTACCTGCTCACCTTGCAGAACACCACCCAGCAGCCGGTGCTGGCCTCGTTGAAGGACCGCCAGCTGCGCGCCGAGGTACTCAAGGCCTCGGAAACGCGCGCCGAAAAGGGCGATGCCAACGACACCCGCCAGACCATCCAGCGTCTGGCCCAGCTGCGCGCGCAAAAGGCCAAGCTGCTCGGCTTCGACAGCTACGCCGCCTACAGCCTGGGCGACCAGATGGCCAAGACCCCGGCCGCCGCGCTCAAGCTGCTGACCGACACCGTGCCGGCCGCCACTGCCAAGGCGCGCCGCGAAGTGGCCGAGATGCAGAAGGTGATCGATGCACAGAAAGGTGGTTTCAAGCTCGCCGCGTCCGATTGGGACTTCTACGCCGAGCAGGTGCGCAAGGCCAAGTACGACCTGGACGAGTCGCAGATCAAGCCGTATTTCGAACTGGACAACGTTCTGCAGAACGGCGTTTTCTACGCGGCCACGCAGCTGTACGGCATCACCTTCAAGCAGCGCACCGATATCCCGACCTATCACGCGGACATGAAGGTGTATGAAGTGTTCGACGCGGACGGCACCTCGATGGCGCTGTTCTATACCGACTACTTCAAGCGCGACAGCAAGTCCGGTGGCGCCTGGATGGACGTGTTCGTCGAGCAGGACGGCCTCACCGGTGCCAAGCCGGTGGTCTACAACGTCTGCAACTTCACCAAGCCGGCTGCCGGCCAGCCGGCGCTGCTGAGCTTCGACGACGTCACCACCTTGTTCCATGAGTTCGGCCACGCGCTGCACGGCATGTTCTCCAAGGTGAAGTACCCCTCGATCGCCGGCACCAGCACCTCGCGCGATTTTGTCGAGTTCCCCTCGCAGTTCAACGAACACTGGGCCTCCGATCCCAAGGTCTTCGCCAACTACGCCAAGCACTACCAGACCGGCGCGGCGATGCCGGCCGAGCTGGTGGAAAAGATCAAGAAGGCCAAGACCTTCAACAGCGGCTACGCAACCACCGAGTACCTGTCGGCCGCGTTGCTCGACCTGGCCTGGCACACCCAGCCGGCCGACGCATCGTTGCAGGACGTGAGCAAGTTCGAAGCCGACGCGTTGAAGCGCTTCAAGGTGGACCTGGCCGAAGTGCCGCCGCGTTATCGCAGCAGCTATTTCGACCACATCTGGGGCGGCGGGTATTCGGCCGGGTATTACGCCTACTTCTGGTCGGAAGTGCTCGACGACGACGCATTCGAATGGTTCAAGGAAAACGGCGGCCTGGATCGCAAGAACGGCGACATCTTCCGCGCCAAGATCCTCTCGCGCGGCAACACGGTGGACCTTGCCACGCTGTACCGCGACTTCCGCGGCAAGGATCCCAGCGTCAAGGCGCTGCTGGAGAACCGTGGTTTGACGGAGTGAGACACCCGCGTGCACGACGCACGCGGATGCAGCAATGATCGAAAACGGGATGGCCTTGCGGCCATCCCGTTTTTGTTGCGTCGCTTTTGATGCATCGCCGCGCTCGGCGCCGCATCATGCTGGTTGCGGCGCCTGATCGTCCCCGATCTGCACGATCACTTCGTGCGACTGCGATGTGGACGCTGCTCCCGGACGCAGCCGCTCCACCGCCTGCGTCAGGGTCAACGGCGGCGCGGCCTGCGCTGCGGAGGACGTGGCACCGGGCGGTGGTGTGAGCGCCTTGGCCTGACCCAACAACCGTTCCACATCGTTGCCCTGCAGCAGCTCGTTGATCTTTAGGCTCGCCTTGGTCGCCCGACGCTGTGACAGCGCTTCGTTGGCGCCCCCCATCACGCCGCGCAAGACTTGCTGCTTCAATCCGATGTCGGTGTCGCCCTCGCGGCGATTGTTCTTGACGGTGATGGCGGTGTGCTGATTCAGCGCGCCGACCGCAGCCATGCCTCCCGACAGGGCGGAGATCGCCAGAGACTGTGCGGTCGGCACGTTGCGCGTTCCTCCCTGCGCCGCGGAGCTGGCCTTGCCGATCACCGAGGACGCCGCGCTACCCAGCACGCCTAGATGGAACATCTGGCCAATGCGTTGGGCGGTCTGTGCGGAGAACTCGCGCGAGGTGTACTTCTTGGCGATATCGCTGATCAGTTGGTCCGACACCACAGACTTCTCGGCACCCAGCAGTACCGCCGCAGCGACGCCGTCCGGCTCGAGTTCGTCCAACCTGCCTTCGCGCAAGGCTTGCAGATCCTGCCTCAGCAATTTCAGCGTCTTCGCCGGGCCGGCGCCATGGCCCGATTCCAGATCCAGGTCGTCGGCGTCTGCCGTTCCCTGCGGCGAACGCGATGCCTGCACCTCCGCGTTGAGCGCTTTTTCCATCGACACCAGTCCGTTGATGACGCGTTTTACTAGAGCCTGCGTGGGCGACTGAATCAGTTTGCGCAGCTTGCCCTGATCGATCTCCTCTGCCGAAACTGCCTCGCCACGTGCAAGTTTCGACTTGCCCGCTTCGGTCAGTACATCGGCGTACAGCAGATTGAGCTTGTTGTTGTAATCCTGTTTTGCCTGTTCGTCGAATCCGGCGGCCACATGTTGCGCAGCTGTCATCAGCAGGGCACCGACAGTCTGCGCGGTCGGCGACAGTGCCCGCATTGCGCCTGTCTTGCTGAGCAAGCCCAGCGTGCCCGCCAGAGGCGAACGCAGGATGCGCGGGACGGCCTGCCAGCGATTGCCCATCCATTGCCGGTCGTGCGCGCCCTGGGTCATGACAAAGTCGTGCTGCGCCTGATGCAGGCGCGATTCGGCTTGCAGCAATTGGTGGGCAGCGGCGATAAGGGCGTGAGTTGGCAGTGCGGTGGGGGTCTGGTCTGCGGCGCGCTTGAGTTGTCTGAAACTGTCTAAGCACCCGCTGAATTCGGCAACATGCCTTTCCAGCGCCTTCGCAAGGTCCGGTAGCCAATGCTTGTCGTTGATCTGATTCTTGTCCGGCACGATGACGTGACCGCCATGCTCACGGATGGATTCGCACAGGCTGACCACTGCCGACTGCTGGGCCGCATTCATCGGTGCGGCGATGGCCGCTGTCGCAAAGCCGAATCCTGCGCCTGCCCAGGGCTGACGGGTTGCGTAGTTGATCCAGGGCGAGACGATGTACTGCATCGCATTGTTTAGAAAACTACCGGTGGGATTGGGCATGCCGGACAGCAACGCGGTACGTCGCAAATCGGAAACTTCGACTTCGCTCAATCCCTGCGCTTTGTACCAAGCCATCGCATCCGTTTCGTGGATGCGGTTCAACAAATCTGTGTGTGTCGCTGCGCGTTCGTGCACGCCGGTGGTGTCCGGCAGTTTCATCGGCCTGATCTGGTTGATGAGTTCGGCGGCCAGCTGCGGCTCGACCGGGCGCCGGTTGTCGGCAGCCAGTTTCTCTTTGAGTCGCACCAGCGACGCTCCGCCAGGATGCGACGGCATTACAGGCTGCGAAATCTGCAGACCAACCGCGTCCAGGTGGCTAGCCGTATGAGATGGGTCCGCAGTGGCGTCTGCGGTCTCCTTGCCGCGCTTGTTGGGGCGGCTGGATAGCTTGGTCAATGGGCCACCGGGCTGGGCATCCGAATGGCTGGGCGAGGCATCCTGGGACGCTTCTTTTTCGATCTCATGGATGTGCGCACTCGACGCTGACACAGTGCGACTGAGCGGATTGGCAGATGCAGCAGGTTTCATCAGATTTCTCCTGGCGCTTGATGCAGTGGCGGCATCGATCAATGGCCGGTGCCGAGTAATGCGATCGCCTCGCAGCCCTGAGCTGGGCGCATTGTCGAGGGGCGGCGTGGTCGCCATGGCTCGAAAAGAGCACCGAGTTCAAGCACGCGACGAAACCGTTGCCGATGAAAGATCAAACTGCGGATCGCATTGTTCAGGGATTGCACCACTCTACAGGGGACATCTTTGCCGGATAGCGGAACCGACGTCGCTGCACCCGAATCCCCCGGAGGTGTGGGCGCCAAGGTCGGGTGCGCTGCTTCCTATGGCAGGGTTGGTGAAGGCGTCACGCGGCGACGGGTGACGCCCGCATCCGCGTGCGAGGTGCGCCATCAAAACGTGATGGCACGCATCGGCATGCCTCAGGCCAGTTACCGTGTCGCCACTAACCCATCCGACCCTTGTGCCGCCGCATCCTGCCGCCACCAACGCACGCGGTTGGCCGGCGCCTGCAGATCCACCCGCTCGCCCATGCACGGCGTGACCAATGCGACGCCAGCGCTATCGGCCAACGCCACGATGCGGTCCAGCGGCTCCTGCCACGCGTGCATGGCCAGATCGAAGGTGCCGTTGTGGATCGGCAGCAGCGTCTGCCCGCCCACGTCCAGATAGGCCTGCAGGCTCTGCTCCGGTTGCATGTGCACATGCGGCCACTGCTGGTCGTAGGCGCCGTTTTCGATCAGCGCCACATCGAACGGGCCGAGCTGCTCGCCGATGGTCTTGAAGTGCGGGCCATAGCCGCCGTCGCCGCTGAAGAACACGCGCAGGTCGCGGTCCTGGATCGCCCAGGAACACCACAGCGACCGCCCGCTATCGAACAACCCGCGCCCGGAAAAATGCTGCGACGGGGTGGCGGTGAGTTGCACGCCATCGATGGTGATCGCATCCCACCAATCCAGCTGACGCACCTTGGCCGGGTCCACGCCCCAGCGCACCAGCAGATCGCCCACACCGAGCGGTGCGACGAACACGCCCACGCGGTCGGCCAGCGCGTGGATGCTGGCGCGGTCGAGATGGTCGTAATGGTTGTGCGACAGGATCACCCCGGCCAGTGGCGGCACATCGTCCAGCGCGATCGGTGGCGCGTGGAAACGCTTGGGCCCGGCGAACGGCACCGGCGAGGCGCGCTTGGAGGACACCGGGTCGGTCAGCCACCACCGGCCGGCCAGTTTCATCAGCACGGTGGAATGGCCCAGGCGATACAAACTCCGATCGGGCGCGGCAAGCAACTGCGTGCGCGTCAACGGCTGCACCGGCAATGGTGCGGACGGCACCGTGGTGCTGGGCTTGGCGAAGAAGACCCTCCACAGCAGGCCGATCTGCTCGCGAAGGCTCAACGTGACAGTCGGCAGCGGCAGCACATTGCGAAACCGGCCACCGCGGAACTGCGGCGAGGCGGCATAGGGAGAAGGGCGAGGAGAAGCCATAGGAGAGTTCGACCGAGACATGGGAATAGCGATAAGGAATGCGAGCGACCCCAACACGACTGCGCGACTGCCAGATGGGCTGTGCTCGGCGCTGAAGATCTGCAGAAACCGTTCGTACGCTGCGGTTCCTACGCGCCGGCTGCGCCCGCGTGACACTCATGTGTCACGCGGCTGACTGCCGAGATTACACTACACAGTGTAGTTTATTTCTGTGAAAGTAAACTGCCGGGTGTAAAATCGGCAAATGTCGACTGCCTCTTCCCCTCCAGCCGCGCCGCAGCGGCTGACCGACCGCAAGCGCCACGCCATCGTGGAGGCGGCCATTGCCGAGTTCCGCCAGCACGGTTTCGAGGCCACCAGCATGGACCGCGTGGCGGCCACCGCCGGGGTGTCCAAGCGCACCGTCTACAACCATTTCCCCAGCAAGGACGCGCTGTTTGGCGAAATCCTGCGCGGGCTGTGGCAGCGCAGCGCCGATGCGGTGAACCTGGTCTACCGGCCCGATCAACCATTGCGTGCGCAGTTGATAACGTTGCTGCAGCAAAAGCTACGCCTGCTCGACGACCCGGCATTTATCGATCTGTCGCGCGTGGCCCTCGCCGAGGGCATCCACTCGCCGGCGCGTGCCCGCGAACTGATATCGCAGCTGGGCAGCAAGGAAGAAGGCACCACCACCTGGCTGCGCGCCGCACTGGCCGACGGCCGCCTGGCCGGCGTGGAGGCGGACTTCGCCTCACAGCAGCTGCAGGCGCTGGTCAAAGGCTTCGCGTTCTGGCCGCAGCTCACGATGGGCCAGCCGCCGTTGTCGCCGCAGCAACAGACGCAAGTGGCCGAATCGGCCGTCGCGATGTTTTTGGGGTTGTACGGCCGCGAGTGAGTGCACGCATGCATGCATGCGGCATGCTGCGGCATCTGCCTGGACCTGCCTGCCATCGGCCGTCTTTTCGCGTGGCATGTTCGCTGCAGGAATCAACGCAGTTCTGCACTCCCGCGCCGTGTTAGGACGGGTCGATGCCGCGCGGTTACCGCAACACGCTGCACGAACCGTTGTCGATACTGTGCATGCACAGTGGTTGTCAGACCAGGCGTTGGTGCGATGCAGGCAGATCAGCACGCAGCAGGCAGCAAAAGCTCACCGCTCCGAATCGCCACTTTCGTCATACCCGCGCGGCGTGAACAGATCCGGTTGGATCAACTCGATAAACGCGCGCGCCTGCGGCGAGAGATATTTGCCCTTGCGCACCACAACACCGTAGCTGCGGGTGGGGAAATAATCCTTGAGCGAGCGCGTGGCGAGTTTGTCGCGGTCGGCATCGGTGACGCAGATCGCGGTGACGATGGAAATGCCCATGCCCATCGCCACGTATTGCTTGATCACCTCCCAACCGCCCACTTCCAGTGCAACGGTGTAAGGCACGCGTGCCTGTTGGAAGACCAGATCGACCAGCCGATAGGTCACCTGCCGGCGCGGCGGCAGGATCAGCGGATACGGCGACAGATCCTGCAGCGTGACGGTGGGCTTGCTTGCCAACGGATGATCGGGCGGGGTGATCAACAGCTGTTCGAAGCGATACACCGGCGCGTAGTTGAGGTCGGCCGGCACGTCCAGCATCGAGCCGACGGCCAGGTCCACCGCGTCCTCGCGCAGCAGGTCGGTGCCGTCGGCGCTGATGGCGTTGTGCAGGGTCAGCCGCACGTCCGGATGGCGCGCGCGAAAGTTCGCCACGATGCGCGGCAGCAGATACAGGATGGTGGAGCTGTTGGCGGCGATATTGAGCTCGCCCGCATCCAGCCCGCGCACCTTCTCGCGAAAGCTCGCCTCCAGGCCGTCCAGGCTTTCCACCAGCGGCAGTGCCATGTCGTAGAGCAGCTGGCCCTCGCGGCTGGGTGTCATCCGTCGCCCGGAGCGCTCGAACAAGGCCACGCCCAGGTCGCGTTCCAGCGCCTGCAATTGCAGCGTCACCGCCGGCTGGCTGACGTAAAGCGCCTCAGCCGCCCGTGAGACCGAGCCTAATCTAACCGTCTGGCAGAACGCACGCAGCGGCTTGAGCCGGTCGGATTTGTAGGAAAATCGAGGGGTTGGCACCATTTGAGTGCGTACGAAAATCCACTATAAGCTCAGCTTATTTACAGCATTGATAAAACTGCTTTGTCAAATAGTTGCCAGCGGCGCACGGTGCAGGTCCGGATGCAAAGGACTTACGCCATGTCTGCCACCGCTTTCGCTCCACGCTCTACCGAACGCGCCACTCCCGGTCTGTCGCTGACCACGCAGGTGGCCGGCCAGGCAGAACTCCTGCCAGCCGCCGCGTTGGCATTGCTGGTGTCGCTGCACCGCGCGATCGAACCCGGTCGCCAGCAGCGCCTCGCCCAGCGGCGGGTGCGCCAGGCCGAGTTCGACGCCGGCCAGTTGCCGGACTTTCGCTCTGACACCCGCGCCATCCGCGCCGGCGACTGGCGCGTGGCCGCGCTGCCGGCGGCGCTGCAGGACCGCCGCGTCGAGATCACCGGCCCCACCGATCCGAAGATGGTCATCAACGCGCTGAATTCCGGCGCCAAGGTGTTCATGGCCGACTTCGAAGATTCCACCGCGCCGACCTGGCGCAACCTGCTGGCCGGCCAGCGCACGTTGGCCGCTGCGGTGCGCGGCGATCTCAGCTTCGATGCGCCCAACGGCAAGCACTACGCGCTGCGCCCGGAAGCCGAGCGCGCGGTGTTGATCGTGCGCCCGCGCGGCTGGCATCTGGACGAGAAGCACGTGCTCATCGATGGCCAGCCGCTGGCCGGCGGCTTGTTCGATGCTGCGGTGTTCGCCTTCCATAACGGCCGTGCGCTGCTAGCCAAGGACCGCGGCCCGTATCTGTATCTGCCCAAGCTGCAGAGCATGGAAGAAGCCGCGCTGTGGGAGACCGCGCTGGCGCATATCGAAGCGATGCTCGGCCTGCCGCATGGGCAGATCAAGGTGACCGTGCTGATCGAAACGCTGCCGGCGGTGTTCGAGATGGACGAGATCCTGCACGCGCTGCGCGATCGCATCGTCGGGCTCAATTGCGGGCGCTGGGACTACATCTTTTCGTACCTGAAAACCTTTCGCGCGCACCGCGACCGCGTACTGCCCGAGCGTGGTCAGGTCACCATGACCCAGCCGTTCCTGAAGGCGTATTCGGAGCTGTTGATCAAGACCTGTCATCGCCGTGGTGCGCATGCCATGGGCGGCATGGCCGCGCAGATTCCGATCAATCACGACGAAGCCGCCAACGAGCAGGCGATGGCCCGCGTGCGTGCCGACAAGTTGCGCGAAGTGACGGCCGGGCACGATGGCACCTGGGTAGCGCATCCGGCTTTGATTCCGGTGGCGATGAAATTGTTCGACGAGCACATGCCCACCGCGCATCAGCATCACGTCTTGCGCAACGATGTGCAGGTGACGCGCGACATGTTGATCGCCCCCTCGCCGGGCAACGTCACCCGCGCAGGGTTCGAAGGCAATGTCGAAGTGTGCGTGCGTTATCTGGCCGCCTGGCTGGACGGCAATGGCTGCGTGCCGATCCACAACCTCATGGAAGACGCCGCCACTGCAGAAATCAGCCGTGCGCAACTATGGCAGTGGCTGCATCACGGCCAGCATCTGGACGACGGCACTGCCATCGATCAGCAGTTATTGCAGGCCGCGTTGCGGGCGCTGCCGGCACGCCTGGGCGCGACCAACGCACTGCCTGGCGCTGCGCGCATCGACGACGCCATCGCCTTGCTGGAAACACTCAGCCGCGCCGATGAACTGGCCGACTTCCTCACTGTGCCTGCGTACCGATTGATCGATTGATCTATCCACTGCAGCGACAGGCCACAGCACGCGTGCTGTCGCTGCAACCCATCAACGCAACGCACTACGTCAACACCGCACACCGCCCGATTGCGCCCATGCGCAACGACGGCCATGCCATGCCCCGCGCACAGCACACCGCGCCATTCCTTCCTCGCTGCATCCGCCGTATCCCTGTCAGGAGAACGCACCATGAGCAACACACTGCAGACCGCCGAACAGATCCAGCAGGACTGGGCCAGCAACCCGCGCTGGACCGGCATCACCCGCAACTACACCGCAGCCGATGTGGTGCGCCTGCGCGGCACCGTGCATGTCGAGCATTCGCTGGCACGATTGGGTGCGGACAAGTTGTGGGCATCGCTGCACACCACGCCGTTCGTCAATGCGCTGGGCGCGTTGACCGGCAATCAGGCGATGCAGCAGGTCAAGGCCGGTTTGAAGGCGATTTATCTGTCTGGCTGGCAGGTGGCCGCCGATGCCAACCTGGCCGGGCAGATGTACCCGGACCAATCGCTGTATCCGGCCGATTCGGTGCCGGCGGTGGTCAAGCGCATCAACAACACCTTGCTGCGTGCCGATCAATTGCATCACGCCGAAGGCAACGACGATATCGACTTCCTGCAGCCCATCGTGGCCGATGCCGAAGCCGGCTTCGGCGGCGTGCTCAACGCCTTCGAGCTGATGAAGGCGATGATCGAAGCCGGCGCCGCCGGCGTGCATTTCGAAGATCAACTGGCCTCGGTGAAAAAGTGCGGCCACATGGGCGGCAAGGTGCTGGTGCCCACGCGTGAGGCGATCGAAAAGTTGAATGCCGCGCGTCTGGCGGCCGATGTGCTGGGCGTACCGACGCTGTTGATCGCACGCACCGATGCCGAAGCGGCCGATCTGATCACCAGCGATGTGGATGCCAACGATCAGCCGTTCACCACCGGGCAGCGCACGGTCGAAGGGTTCTTCAAGACCCGCAACGGGCTGGATCAGGCGATCAGTCGCGGGTTGGCCTATGCACCGTATGCGGATCTGATCTGGTGCGAAACCGGCAAGCCGGATCTGGAATTCGCGCGCGCCTTCGCCCAGGCCATCCATGCCAAGTTCCCCGGTAAATTGCTGGCCTATAACTGCTCGCCGAGCTTCAACTGGAAGAAGCACCTGGACGACGTCACCATCGCCAGATTCCAGACCGAGCTGGCGATCTACGGCTACAAATTCCAGTTCATCACCCTGGCCGGCTTCCACGCCTTGAATTACGGCATGTTCAACCTGGCCCATGGCTACGCGCGCCGCCAGATGAGCGCCTTCGTCGAGCTGCAGCAGGCCGAGTTCGCAGCGGCGGACATGGGCTTTACCGCAGTCAAGCATCAGCGCGAGGTGGGCACCGGGTACTTCGACGCGGTGACGCAGGCGATTCAGCAGGGGCAGTCGTCCACCACCGCGCTGCGTGGGTCGACTGAGGAAGAGCAGTTTCACGGTGAAAAAGCGGCTTAGAGCGACTAACAAAACGTAGCGAGCGCCTGGCTGGCGGACGTGCAGTAGTTTTTGTTAGCCGCTCTTAGCCTGCAGCAAGCCGCCAGGTGCAGCTCGGGAGGGAGAGGGCTCGGGAAACCGGGCCCTTTTTTGTTACCTCATACCCGTCATTCCGTCTCTTCATCCGTGAGAAATAGTGTGACCTGGTGCTGAACAAAGGGGTCCTGTAGGATTTGTCCATGGGCTAACGTTGTAGGCCAGCCTAAGGAAATCTGGATGACTTGCCACAACACCGCAGGCGCGGTCGAACCGACTGGAGGCGTTGCCAAAACGTTGTCCGACGGGCTGCATGCGCTGATGACTGCCGAAGAGCTGGCGTTTTTCGCCCGCTTCGGCCGTGCGCGCGAGTTGGCGGCGGGCCAGGCGCTGTTCGAGCGTGGTGCCGTGGGCACGCAGATGTTCATCGTTGTCAGCGGCCAGATCGATCTGGATTTTGGCGAGGACCTGATGCTCAAGCATCTGGGCCCGGGCGAATTTTTCGGCGAACTCGGCTTGCTGATCGGCGACCACGCACGCAGTGCCGGCGCCAGTGCCTCCACCGACAGCCGTTTGATCGAACTGGCCCACGACGATTTTCAGCGCCTGGTCGATCACGACCCGTCGATGGTGGCGCATTTTCTGCGCCGCTCCATCGTGCGTGTGGTCAACAACGAGCAGTTGCTGATCCGTCAGCTGCGCCGTCGCAACCACGATCTGGAAGCGGCGCTGGACAATCTCTATGTCACCTCGCACAAACTCAACCACACCGAAGAGTTGAGTCGCACCGACGAGCTCACCGGCCTGCACAACCGTCGCGGTCTGGCGCTGCATCTGCAGGAATGTCGGCGTTCCGGCGCGGTGCCCGGTGTGGGCCTGATCCTGATCGATTGCGACCGTTTCAAGCGCATCAATGACGAATTCGGTCATCTGGCCGGCGACCGTGTGCTGCAGAACGTTGCCCATGCACTGCGCTCGGTGATCGCCGATGGCGATCTGGCCTGCCGGCTGGGCGGCGACGAATTCTGCGTGCTGGTCGCGCAAGGCACGCGGGAACTGATGCACCACATCGGCGAATGCATCGTGCGCGCGGTGGAAGCACGCCTGGGCAACACCCAGAGCGAGCAAGGCTGCTCGGTCAGTCTTGGCCTGTGCATGATCGATGCGGATGCGGCATGGAACGACTGGTACACGCTGGCCGATAGCGCGTTGTACCAGGCCAAGCGGCAGGGCGGTAACGTGTTGTGCATGCACGAAGCACCTGCGCCGGGTAGCACGCTGGTATCGGGTAACACGCTCGCCTCTGGCAATCACTGAGCAATGAGCACGCGCACCCACGCACGCAAGGATGCGTCGTCGGAAGCGATCCAGGCGCCGCGTCTGCGCACCTTGCTGTTGACCGATTTATGCGATTCCACCGCACTGGTCGAACGTATCGGTGACAACGCTGCCGCCGCATTGTTCCGCGAGCATGACCGTCTGGTGGTCAAACTGCAGCAGCAATGGCGCGGTCGTCTGATCGACCGCTCGGACGGGCTGTTGCTGCTGTTCGATCGCCCCATCGATGGCCTGGGCTTCGCACTGGATTACGCACGCGGACTCAAGGCGATGGGCGATGCCCGCACGCTGACGCTGCGCGCGCGCCAGGGCCTGCACGTGGGCGAAGTGCTGACCTGGCGCAACAGCGACGAAGCCGTGAGCATCGGCGCCAAACCGCTGGAAGTGGAAGGCCTGGCCAAGCCCACCGCCGCGCGACTGATGTCGATGGCACGGCCCGGGCAGATCCTGTTGTCGGCGGTGGCCGAGTCGTTGACGCATCGTGCGGCGCGCGAACTGGGCGATCGCGGCGAACGCATCTTGTGGAAATCCCACGGTCGCTGGCGCTTCAAGGGCGTGCCTACGCCAATGGAGATTTACGAGGTCGGCGAGATTGATGTCACGCCGCTGCGCGCGCCCAGGCATTCGCCCAAGGCATGGCGCGATATTCCGTTATGGCGCCGGCCGGCAGCGCTGCTGGCGGAAACGTTAGTGGTCGCCACTGTCTGTGTGTCGGTATGGTTTTTTACCCGTGCCGAGCCGGCGATCGCCTTCGCCGAGCGCGGCTGGGTTGTGGTTGGCGACTTGCGCAATCTGACCGGCAATACACTGCTCGACAGCTCGCTGGAGCAGGCGCTACGCATCAGCCTGGAGCAGTCGCGCTACGTCAATGTCCTGAGCGATATGAAAGTGCGCGACACAATGACCCGGATGAAACGCGATCCGGACAGCGTTGTCGTCGATCGTGCCATCGCCTCGGAAGTGGCCATGCGCGATGGCGCCAGTGCAGTCATTCTGCCGACTGTGGCCGAGATCGGGGGCAAGCTCCGCTTCAGTGTGGAGTTGGTGGATCCACGCACGCAGACCACGGTGTACTCGGAGTTTGTGCAAGGCGATGGCTTACCGTCCGCGCTGTCGTCCGTAGATCAGGTCACCCGTAAGTTGAGGCAGGGACTTGGCGAAGTTGTCGCTTCGATCGACAAGCATTCGGTGCCATTGCCCGCCGTCACCACCTCAAGCCTGGATGCATTGCGTGCCTATGCCCTCGGCGTCGACGCCACGGTGAAAGGCCAGTGGAGCCAAGGCATGGAACTCTTCGAGCGCGCAGTTGGCATCGACCCGGAATTTGCCTTGGCCTATCTGGGCGCAGCACGCATCAAGGTCGCCATCTCCGACCGCGATGGCGCGCTGCCGTATCTGGATCAAGCGATCCGTTTCCGCCGGCGTTTGCCGGAGCGTGACCAGCTCTATCTGGATGCCTGGGCGGCCGAGTTGCGTGCGCCCGAGAAAGCGTTGCCGCTGTGGCGAACCCTGGCATCGCTGTACCCGGACAACTTTGCTGGAACCGCCAATGCCTCCTGGCATCTATTCGTTGCCAATCGTTTTGCCGAGGCGCTTCCCTATGCGCAGGCAGCCGATGTTCCGCAGGATCCGCTACGCGCGATCGCCACGGATCGGGTTGGACGCATCTTGCTGGCACAGGGAAAAGCCGAGGCTGCATTAAAGTATTTTGTCCCTGATGACGTTGATCGCGCAGGTCCGCTACGGCGGCGGGCCAGCGCGTTGGCATCACTGAATCGCTACGCCGAAGCACAGCAAGCGCTCGATACGATCGTGAAGAGCGGCTACGTCAACGACGATGTGGTGCCATTGATCGACCGCACCAGTATTGCGATCGATCAGGCCGACTGGATGGCTGCGCGCGCTTCCATTGCGCAAGCTCTGACGCGTAGCAAGCAGACAGACGATTTCATTTATCGGCAGTTCCTGGTCATTGCGTTGACGACGGATGCCCTAACCGATCCGGCCACCCCAACCAAGCTGAAGCCGACGTTCGAGCGGTTGACATCAGCAGTAACCGACGACAGGTTGGCGATGGCAAACCAGCAGGACAATGCAGCGATGGTCTTGATCGTGGCCAGCCACGCACAACGCAGCGGCGACGATAGTCTGACTGCGCGCGCGCTTGAGGCGATCAGGCCGGCACTGGTACATGAAACGCCGGTACTTGCCGACCTTCGCGCAATTGTCGAAGCCCAACATCTTGCGTTGACGGGCGACCGCGCGGCGGCTATTGCGCATCTGACAGTCGGTGACGACACGCTCGTCCAGACCCGCGTTGCGCTGTATGCGCTGCTGAGTGACAGCGGACGGCACGCCGAAGCGCTCCAACAAGCACGTTGGCTATCCCTGCGCCGAGGTCGCGCTTACATCGAGGCGAACGCGTCACAAACGCTGCAGCCGCTCAATGTGGCCGATGCGCGGCTGGCACAGCTCTGGATGGCCGAGTCGTTGCATGCACTCGGCCGCACCCACGAGGCACGCGAACAGGCCCAGGCATTTGTACGTGCGTGGCCTGTGTCGCGTCTGCCCGCTTACCTGCGCACCAGGGTAGAACGGATGCTCTCCGATTCGAAGGCAAAGATCACGGTGTGATTGGCGTTCTGGGTCAGGTAGCTATGCAACTCGGTGCGGGCCAGCGCGATCTCTTCCTTCGAGGCGAGCTGATTGGTGGTCATGCAAAAGTATGGCTCTCCCATGCTGGGCACGCTGTCGTCGGCGTTCGCACCGGCTGCGCCAATCCGGGCAAGCGCTTGAGCCGGATTAGATTGAAAGCATTCGCGGAAGTCGTCGTCGCTGGACAGCAGCTCCAGCAGCTTGTCGGCAATGGATGCATCCAGCGGAGGATGTGCGTTATCGGCTGAGTCGGTCATGGTCTTGCCTGCAGAATGAGGGTGTGTGGTGCGTGGTGTGACAGGAGAGCTGACACAATATCGACCATGCTCATGCGTCCTTGAGATGTTCCTATGCAGATCCGTCGCTGTGCCACGCTGTTCTTCGAACTTCGCAACGATGCGGTGTTCGATCTTGCTCACTTGCTTGCCGGCGGCGATGGGCTGCGTCGTCGCGCACGATGGCTGGCACTGGCGCCGCATCTCGATGCAGAAGTGGAGGTCGGAACAGCCGAGCGCGAGTGGTTGGGCGAGTTAAGCCCGGCGCGCTGGCGGTTAATCGATCAGATGCAGCCACCACCGGCCTGGCTCGATGGGTTGATCGAGCAGGGGCTTGTGATCAGCGATCAACAGGAGCATGCAGCGCATCGCCACAATGACGAGCGGGTGCAGCAGCAGCGCTGGTGGCCATTGGCTGCGTTGTGGCACCGCTTCGCGCGTTGGAAAGGCGAGGACAGCGTGGCAACGATGGAGGCGCAAGGTCTGACGACTGCAGAAGGCATGGTGGAGCGCCTGGGTGCGCCGCCGGCAGAGGTCGTCAGCCGTGGCGAGGGAGGCGCCAAAGCCCGAATAGCGTTGCCGCGCGCAACGCCGGGTACGTTCGATCAACTGCTGGCGCGGCGCGTGACCTGCCGCAATTTCGATACGCAGCGCCCGCTATCAAGCGAATTATTGGCCCAGATGCTCGAACGCAGCGTCATGGCGAGCGCGCGGATCGAGGTGGGGCACGATACCGCATTCTTGAAGAAGCCAGTGCCATCGGGAGGCAGCCTGCATCCCACCGAAACCTATCTGCTGGTACAGCGGGTCGAGGGCATGGCAAGTGGCCTGTATCACTACCGTCCGCTCGACCATGCATTGCACCCCTTGCCATCGCCTGCACAGCCGCTCGCGGAATTCGCACGCAAGGCAGTGTCGGGGCAGCACTGGTTTGCCGATGCGCCGGTGCTGTTGATTCTGGCGCCGCGGTTTTTACGCAGCTTCTGGAAATATCGGAACCATGCCAAGGCTTACCGCGCAATGATTCTGGACGTGGGCCATATTGCACAGACCCTCTATCTGAGCGCGACCGATTTGGGGCTAGGGGCGTTTGTCACCTCGGCAATCAACGAGGTGGATATCGAACACGCGCTAGGCCTGGATGGCCTGCAGGATGGCCCGTTGGCCATCTGCGGTTTCGGTTGGCGTGCCGAGGAAATGAAAAATACCGAGCTGGATCCTGGCGGCGCAGTGTGGTCGATCGGTCTTGATCGAGAGGCTTCCAGAGAGATCGGGCAACAGTAGCGAGCAAGCATCGGGCCTCGACACATCTATCGTGCGTTGAGGCGATTTTATGCGTGCTGCGTGCTGCGTGCTGCGTGCTGCGAACGCCGGAGGTGCATGCGTCAGCGCTTGCCTTTGCAGGCGAGCGCAGTAGCAGGTGCCATCACTGTAAAGCGAGCGACCCCTTTGGCCGATTACCGCCGAATCGCCTGCGTATGCGTCTTCAACGCATCGCTCAAGCCTTGCACCTTGTCCGCGCCTTCCGGGACGGTGATGCTGGAGCCGGTCAGATCCTCGCCGATGGGTTGCACGCGGCCGCCCAGGCATTGACCCAGGAAGCCTTCGGTCACCGCGTTGAAGGCCTTGCTGTTTTCCGGGCGCCGGAAGCCGTGGCCTTCGTCCGGGAACAGCACGTAGGTCACCGGAATGTTCTTGGCCTTCATCGCGTTGACGATCTGGTCGCTCTCGGCCTGTTTGACGCGCGGGTCGTTGGCGCCCTGGCCGATCAACAACGGCTTGCTGATCTTGTCGACATGCGTGAGCGGTGAGCGATCGGTCAGCCATTGCCTGCCGGCGGCGGTGGCCGGGTCGCCCATGCGCTTGGTCGCCTGCTTGTAGAATCTGGCCCAGTACGGCGGGATGGTGGCGAGCAAGGTGTTGAGGTTGGCCGGGCCGACGATGTCCACGCCGCACTTGAACGCGTCCGGGGTGAAGGTCATGCCTGCCAGCGTGGCGTAGCCGCCGTAGCTGCCGCCCATGATGGCGACCTCGTTGGGGGTGGTCACGCCCTGTTTGACTGCCCACTGCACCGCGTCGAGCAGGTCGTCGTGCATCTTGCCGCCCCACTCGCCGTTGCCGGCGTTGGTGAAGGCCTTGCCGAAGCCGGTGGAGCCGCGGAAATTGACCGCCAGCACCGCATAGCCGCGATTGGCCAACCATTGCTCGTACGGCCCGTAGCCGTAGCTATCGCGCGCCCACGGGCCGCCATGCACGAACAGCACCAGCGGCACCGGTTTATCCGCCTTGCCGTCGTGGTTGGCGTCGGCCTCGGCGGGCAGGGTGAGATAGCTCACCAGCTTGAGGCCGTCGCGCGAGGTCAGTTCCTGTGGCCACATCGGCACCAGCGGTTTGCCATCCAGCGCAGGTCGGGCGGAGAACAGCTTGGTCAGCTTGCCGCCATCGGCGCGATCGTAGCGGTAGTAGGTAAGCGGTGTTTCTGCTGCCGAATACGCCACGATCCAGGTGCGGTCATCGAGCGTGCGTGATGCGATGCTGGCATCGCCCGCGCCAAGTGATTTGAGTTTCTGCAGATCGGCGGCGATGCCGGTATCCAAGGCCTTCCACTCTTCGCGCAGGTAGTCGGTGGACACCGCCTGCACCACGCCGGTTCTGGGGTCGTTCAAGGTGGCGCCGACATCGGCGCGCGGGTTTTCGAACAGCAGCGTGCGTGCATTGCTGGCGGTGTCGATCGCATACAGCGCCGAGGTGTCGCGGTTGCGCGAATCCTGCATGTACAGCGTCTTGCCGTCGTCGGTAAGCCCCTCGGGCGCGGTATTGGTGACGTCTTCGAACGGGATGCGGTCCACGCTCTTCCATGCCTTGCCGTCGGGCACCAGCAGTTCTCTGCCGGCATCGTCGGTGGCGCGGGTGGCGTAGCGCAGTCGGTAGTCGCCGTCGAGCAGATAGCTTTCCAGACTGTCGGTGTTCTTCTGCACCAGGGTGCGCTTGCCCGAGGCCAGGTCGACCCGGTACAGATCGTGCCACTTGGCGTCGCGGTCGTTCATGCCGACCATGATCGATTCGGGATGCTGCGCGCTGACGCGATACATCTCGGCCGTGGTCTTCTTGAACGGTGTGAGGTCCTTGCTGCTGCCATCGGTCAGATTGACCGAGAACAGATGGAAGTCTTCATCGCCGCCGTCATCGCGCAGATACAGCAGCGTATTGGGTTGATACGTCCAGAAATAATTGCGGATGCCGCGGGCGGTGTCCTTGGTGATCGCACGCGCCTGATCCGGCGCATCCACTGGCGCGACCCAGACATTGAGCACGCCCTCCAGCGGTGCCACCCAGCTGAGGTACTTGCCGTCCGGGCTGATGGTCACGTTGGCGCGCTCGGGATTGCCGAACAGCGCATCGCGGGTGATCAGTTCCGGCGGTGCTGCCGGCGCTGTCGCGGTTGCTGCGGGCGGTGCGGCCTGATCGCTCGTGGACGCGGTTTTGTCGCTGCAGGCAGCCAGCGCCAGCACGATGCTGGAAACAAGAAGCAGGCGTTGCATGAAAGCCTCCGGTAAGAATCGCGGCCACGCCGGCCGCTTTCCGCAACGCTAGGCGCAATGCCCGCGCACACGAGCGTGCCGTTGGTCACCTTTTCGTGCGGCGCTACGCAGACGCGGACACGGACACGAACTCCACTAGCGCGACGCCATCGGCGACCAGATCGCCTTCTGCGACCAGATACGCCTGCACGGTGCCATCGCCGGGCGCGTGCAGGGTGTGCTCCATCTTCATCGCTTCGAGCACCACCAGCGCTTGCCCGCGCGTGACCGGCTGGCCGACCGCGGCGACCAGCGACACGATGCGGCCCGGCATCGGTGCAGTCAGGCCGCCGGTTTCATGCGCGGGTTGATCTGCCTCGACCAATGCGTCGTGGTGGCGGAAGACCGCACGGTCTTCCGCGCCGATCAGGGTCAGCGTGCTGCCGTCGCGCAAGACCTGTGCGCGCCATTGCCGTCCATCCATCTCCACGCGTAGCGCGGTGCCCTGCGTTTGGCAGCGCAGTGCGTGCGTGTTGCCCAGGTCAGTAACCTGCCAACCATCGGCCAGCCGACGCACGCCTAGCTGGCGCCGCTCGCCTGCGGCCTCCAGCGTGATGGCGTGGGCCGCATGCACGCCGATACGCCATCCATCGGTGTTTCCCCACGGCGAGAACGGGTCGGCCGGATCGGGCGTGGCGTTCGGCACTGCCTCGGCCATCAACACGGCAGCCAGGCACCACCACGCACTGTCTGGCGCATGCGCTTGCGGAAACAAGGTCGCATGCTCGCGTTCGATCAAGGCGGTATCCAGATCGGCCGAGGCAAACGCCTTGGTGCCGACAAGGCGCAACAGAAACGCACTATTGGTGGTGACGCCGACCGCATGGCATTGCGCCAGCGCTTCGCGCATGCGCGCCAGCGCAGCGGGGCGATCGATATCCCACACGATCAGCTTGGCGATCATCGGGTCGTAATACGGGCTGATAGTGTCGCCTTGCTCCACGCCCGCATCGATGCGCACATACGCACTGGGTGCAGGCAGCTGCAGCTGCCGCAGCGTGCCGGTCGAAGGCAGAAAGCCGCGTTCGGCATCTTCGGCGTACAGGCGCGCTTCCAGCGCATGCCCGTGGATGCGCAGTTCGTGCTGACGCTGCGGCAGCGGTTCGCCGGCAGCCACACGCAGCTGCCACTCGACCAGATCGGTACCGGTGATCAACTCGGTCACCGGGTGCTCGACCTGCAGCCGGGTGTTCATTTCCATGAAATAAAAATCGCCATCGGGGCCGGCAATGAACTCCACCGTGCCCGCACCGACATAGCCCACGGCGCGTGCGGCGTCCACGGCGGCCTTACCCATCGCTGCGCGGCGGTGTTCGCTCATGCCGGGGGCGGGCGCTTCTTCCAGCACCTTTTGATGGCGGCGCTGCACCGAGCAGTCGCGTTCGAACAGATACACCACCTCGCCCTGCGTATCGCCGAACACCTGGATCTCGATATGCCGTGGCCGCTCGACATACTTTTCAACCAGCACCTGCGCATTGCCGAATGCAGACTGCGCCTCGCGCTGGCAGCTGGCCAATGCTTCTTCGAATGCATCGCTTGCGTCCACGCGGCGCATACCCTTGCCGCCACCGCCGGCGCTGGCCTTGATCAAGACGGGATAGCCGATCGCATCGGCCTGCGCGCGCAGGAAGGCCGGCGCCTGTTCGTCGCCGTGGTAGCCAGGCGTCAACGGCACGCCGGCGCGTTGCATCAGCGCCTTGGCCGCACTCTTGTCGCCCATCGCGCGAATCGCGGCTGCGGGTGGGCCGATAAACACGATGCCGGCCTGCGCGCAGGCATCGGCAAACGCCGCATTCTCCGAAAGAAAGCCATAACCCGGATGGATCGCCTGCGCGCCGCTTGCGCGTGCGGCGTCGAGAATGACCTCGCCACGCAGGTAGCTCTGCTGCGCCGGTGCCGGACCGATATGGATCGCTTCATCGGCCAGGCGTACATGCCGCGCATCGCGATCGGCATCCGAATACACCGCCACCGTCGCGATGCCGAGCTTGCGACAGGTGGCAATGACCCGGCACGCGATCTCGCCGCGATTGGCGATCAGGATCTTGTCGAAGTACGGCTGTGTTGCTGTGGCGTTGGATTCGCGCTGGGTCATGACGAAGTTCTCTGCACCTCGCCATGGCGGCGGGGACTGCGATAAAAAAACGATTTGTTCACCGCCTCACATCCGGAACACGCCGAAGCGTGTCGTTTCGATCGGCGCATTCAACGCAGCCGACAAGCCCAGCCCAAGCACGCGACGCGTATCGGCCGGATCGATGATGCCGTCGTCCCACAACCGCGCACTGGCGTAATACGGATGCCCCTGCTGCTCGAACTGCGCCCGGATCGGCGCCTTGAACGCCTCTTCTTCTTCGCCCGACCACGCACCGCCCTTGGCTTCGATCCCATCGCGGCGCACCGTGGCCAGCACGCTGGCGGCCTGCTCGCCGCCCATCACGCCGATGCGCGCATTCGGCCACATCCAAAAGAAGTTCGGCGAATACGCACGACCGCACATGCCGTAGTTGCCGGCACCGAACGAGCCGCCGATTACCACAGTGAACTTGGGCACCTTGGCGCAGGCCACCGCCATCACCAGCTTGGCACCGTCCTTGGCAATGCCGCCGTGCTCGTATTTGCGCCCGACCATAAAGCCGGTGATGTTCTGCAAAAACACCAGCGGAATGCCGCGCTGCGTGCACAGCTCGATGAAGTGCGCGCCCTTGAGCGCGGACTCGGAAAACAGGATGCCGTTGTTGGCGATGATGCCGACCGGGTAGCCGTGCAGATGCGCAAAGCCGGTGACCAGGGTGCTGCCGTAGCGCGGCTTGAATTCGTCCAGCTGCGAGTCGTCGACGATGCGGGCGATCACTTCGCGCACATCGAAGGGCTTGCGTGTATCGGCAGGAATCACGCCATACAGTTCGTCGGCAGCATGCCGCGGCGGCAGCGGTGCGCGCAATGCCAAGGTGGCCGCCGGCTTGCGCCAGTTGAGTTGCGCGATGATGGCGCGCACGCGCGCCAGGGCCTGCAGGTCGTTGTCGGCAAAGTGATCGGCCACACCGGAAATGCGCGTGTGCACATCCGCACCGCCAAGGTCTTCGGCACTGACCTCCTCGCCGGTGGCCGCCTTGACCAGCGGTGGGCCGCCGAGAAAGATGGTGCCTTGCTCGCGCACGATCACCGTCTCATCGCTCATCGCCGGCACGTAGGCACCGCCGGCGGTGCACGACCCCATCACGCAGGCGATTTGCGGGATGCCGTTAGCCGAGAGATTGGCCTGGTTGTAGAAGATGCGCCCGAAGTGATCGCGGTCGGGAAACACTTCATCCTGCAGTGGCAGAAACGCACCGCCGGAATCGACCAGATAGATGCACGGCAAGCGATTCTGCTGCGCGATTTCCTGCGCGCGCAGATGCTTCTTCACCGTCATCGGGTAATAGGTGCCGCCCTTGACGGTGGCATCGTTGGCCACGATCACGCATTCCACCCCGGACACGCGCCCGATGCCGGCCACCACGCCAGCGCAGGGCACCTGATCGTCGTACATGCCGTGTGCGGCCAGCGGCGCGATTTCCAGCAAGGCGCTGCCCGGATCCAGCAAAGCATCGATGCGCTCGCGCACCAGCAACTTGCCGCGGGCGGTGTGCTTGGCGCGCGCGGCCTCGCTGCCGCCCAATGCGGTCTGCGCCAGCGTGCGGCGCAGATCCTCGATCACTGCGCGCAGTGCGGCAGCGTTGTATTGGAAGCTCTCGCTACTGATCTGCAGCTGGCTGGTGATCACGCTCATGATGGCTCCGTCAGGCGGTGCGTTCGAATAACTCGCGGCCGATCAACATGCGTCGGATCTCCGATGTACCTGCACCGATTTCGTACAGCTTGGCATCGCGCCACAGGCGCCCGGTGGGATAGTCGTTGATGTAGCCGTTACCACCCAATACCTGGATCGCCTGGCCGGTGAGCCAGGTCGCCTTTTCGGCCGCGTAGAGAATCGCACCGGCCGCGTCCTGGCGTGTGGTCTGCCCGGCATCGCAGGCGCGCGCCACCGCATACACGTACGCACGGCAGGCGTTGAGCCCGACGTACATATCGGCCAGCTTGGCCTGCATCAACTGGAAGGTGCCGATCGGCTCGCCGAACTGCTTGCGCTCGTGCACGTAGGGCAGCACCACGTCCATCGCAGCGGCCATCAATCCCAACGGGCCACCGGCCAACACCACACGTTCGAAATCCAATCCGGACATCAGCACGCGCACGCCGCCGTTGAGGGTGCCCAGCACGTTCTCGGCCGGCACTTCGCAATCTGTGAACACCAATTCGCAGGTGTTGGAGCCGCGCATGCCGAGCTTGTCGAGTTTTTGCGCGGTCGAAAAGCCAGGCATGCCCTTTTCGACGATGAAGGCGGTGATGCCGCGTGCACCGGCGGCCGGATCGGTCTTGGCGTACACCACCAGCACATCGGCGTCCGGGCCGTTGGTGATCCACATCTTGTTGCCGTTGAGCACAAAGCGGTCGCCGCGCGCGTCTGCACGCAGCTTCATCGACACCACGTCCGAGCCGGAGCCGGCCTCGCTCATCGCCAGCGCGCCGACATGCTCGCCGGTGCACAGCTTGGGCAGGTAGCGCTGCTTCTGCTCGGGCGTGGCGTTCTTGCGCAGCTGGTTGAGGCACAGGTTGGAATGCGCGCCGTAGGACAGCCCGATCGCGCCGCCGGCCCGCGAGATTTCTTCCATCGCCACCACATGCGCCAGATAGCCCATGCCGCTGCCGCCGTAGTCTTCTTCCACGGTCAACCCGAGCAGGCCCTGCTCGCCGAACAGGCGCCACAGCTGCGCGGGGAAGACATTGTCCTGATCGGCAGCGGCCGCGAGCGGGGCAATATGGTGGCTGGCAAAGGCCGCCACGCTTTCGCGCAGCAGATCGATTTCTTCGCCAAGCGCGAAGTTCAAGGACGGCACGTGCATGGAGCGACTCCGCAAGGATCGGGGTGTGCCGGGTGGGAGCGGGCAGGCCGCACGGCGTTTGTGCGCAGCCTAGCGGTCCGCAGTGAAAAAGTGAACTAAAATTCAACTATTGAACCCAGAATCACACCATGGCTTATCGACGCTCCGCCCTGATGGAAGAACGCCTGGCCGGCAACCGCGAACGCATCCTGCACGCAGCCCGCGCCCTGATCGCCGAAGGCGGCTACCGCAATGCGCCGGTGACCGCCGTCGCCGCCGCAGCCGGCGTCTCGACAGGGCAGATTTACCGACATTTCCCATCCAAAGCCGACCTTTTCGTGGAAGTTCTCAATGAGGCCGTGCAGCGCGAGATGACCATCCTGCGCGCCATCGCCACCACCCAGGCCAGCGCCGCCGAGCGCCTGCGCAGCGCCATCGCTACCTTCGTGCGGCGCGCGCTGGCCGGCCCTGCGTTGGCCTACGCGTTCATCGCCGAACCGGTGGAAAGTGAGGTGGATGCCGAGCGCATCCGTGGCCGGCGCCTGTTCGGCGAGGTGTTTCGCCAGTTGCTTGCCGAAGGCGTGGCAGCTGGCGAGTTTCCGCAGCAGTCGCTGGACGCAGCAGCGGCCTGCATCGTCGGCGCGTTCACCGAGGCCTTGGTGGGGCCGATCGCGCCCAGTCGCGGCGACCCGCAGCAGGGCGAGCAGCTGGTCGAGGCGATCTGCGGCTTCTGCTTGCGCGCGGTGGGGGCGCGGCAGCCGAAGAGCTGACAGTGCACTGACTACGCACCTGCTGTGCTTCCCCGGTGCGTCCAGCTGTGCATATACTGTGCAATAACTCTGTCGGAGTCTTGCGATGGTCGCCGTCCTCAATCCCCTGGCCCTGACCGAACGCTTGCGCGTGCCGGATCGCACCATCCTGTCGCCGTCGGCCATGGCCGGTCTGCTGGATCTGTCGCAGCAGGAACTGGCCGAACTGGCCGGCGTGCATCGCAACAGCCTGCGCGTGCACCCGGAAAGCCCGCGCGTGCAGGACCTGCTGCGCAACCTGTCGCGCTTGCTGGTGGCGATGACGCAAGTCCAGCCAGACGAACGTCAGGTGGTGTTCCACCTCAAGAACACGCCGATCCCCGCATTCGAATTCGCCACCTTGCTGGAGGTGGTCAAACAGGGCCGCACCGACGACGCATTGACCTACCTGCGCACCGTTGAAGCCGGGGCTGCCGGTTGAAGCTGAGCGCCCCGGCGCACTGCACGCTGTATCGCGCCTTCACCCCGCGCTGGGCCGCCGAACCGCTGAGCGGTGCCGGTGCCGCGCGCTCGGGTGGGCGCTTCAATCGTTTCGGTCAACCCGCCTTGTATCTCTCGCAGCAACTGGAAACCGCTGCCGCCGAATATGCGCAGGCTTCGCCGTTTCTACCGCCATTGACGCTGGTCAGTTACGCCGCCGATCTGCCCGCGTTAGCCGATCTGCGCCTGCTCGATGCAAGCTGGGATCCGCTCTGGGCCGATTGGACCGAGGACTGGCGCAAGGCCTTGGTCAACAAGATCGAACCGGTGAGCTGGGTGCTCGGCGACATGCTGCGCGAGGCGCAGATCCCTGGCGTGATCTTTCCCAGCATGGCGCTGCCGGAGGGCATCAATGTGGTGCTGTTCCTGGACATATTGCAGCCTGAGCAAGTGCTACATGTGCTCGACGACGGCCGCCTGCCGCGCGACGGGCGGAGTTGGGGCGATCCGTCGGTTGTGGTGTAACGGCTTGCGCGCGCGATGCATGACGCCACGCTCGAATTTTCAACCAACCAACAGCTGCACCACACCGGCCAGCACCGGCGCGGCCACAGCTGTCGGCAGAATCAATCCACGCCGATACGGCAGCAACCACAGCGACAGCAATGCCACAGCACCGGTCAAGGTGCCAATCCACACTACCGAACCGATGCCCCAGCCCTGCGCGTGCACCGCCAGGCCAAAGGTGAGCAGCAACAGCAGCCAACCCAGCGCCTGCAATTGCCGCGAGCGCGCAGCGCCCAGCATGCGGCCACGCACTTCCTGCTGATGCTTGTCCATCGGCAGGCATAACGCAGCGAATCCCGAAAAATTCAGTGCCAGCAACAGCAATACACTCATGCGCTTTCCTGTATCGGCACGCTGTTCTGCGCAGGCGCAGTGGCGCGCGCGCGTCGCGCAGATGCCGATTGCGGTGCCTTCCAATGCTGCAAGCGCCAACCTGCGATCCCCAGACACACGCCAAGGAACAGGCACACCAGATCGACACCGGCCAGCGCCCATTGCCCGGCCGGCAACGTCACGCCCAGATGCACATCGGTGGTAATCGCATTGAGCAGCGGCACCAGCGCGAACAAGGCTGCGCCCAGATACAGCTGCCAGCTCCACATCGCGCGCCGTGGCCAGACGAAGGCGGCCAGCAATGCGGCGGCCCATGCAGCGAAAAACAGATTGGCCTCCATCGCCGCGCGTGCGTCCAGCGTCACCGGTAACAATCGGTTGGCCCAGAAGAAACTGGCAAAGGCGATCGGCAAGCCGGCGACCGTGCCGATGTTGAGCGCATCCACCAGACGCAGCCCGAAGCCGATGCGCCCGGCCTTCAGGTGTTTGGGGCGTTCTTTCACTGCCCACATCACCACACCGCTGGCCACCATCAAACAACCGAGCAAACCGGAGCCGAAGAACAGTGCGCGCATCCATGGCCCGGCAAAGTGGGCGATATGCAGGCCCACCATCGTGCCGCGCGTCTGGCTGGCACCGCCCGGCGCGCCGCTACGCTGCAGGCGCTGGCCGCTGATCGCATCGAACAGAATGGACGGCGCATCGGTCGAGAGACTGCCGGCCACCTGAGTCACGCCGACCGCAGCATGCGCATCGTTGGGAAGCGACACCGCCACGTTGCCGATCTCGCCACCGCGCCAGTCGCTGCGCGCACGCGCCATGAACTGTTCCAGCGGCAGCATGCGCGCCGGTGTGCCCGATGCCTTCCGCGTATCGGCAACCCGGTTGGCGGATTCTTCGTAGAAACGCATTTCGTTGTCGGGGTACTGCGCCTTGATGCCCCACGGCAAGTACATGAACATCAATGTCACGATGCCGGTGTAGGTGATCATCGCGTGGTACGGCAACGCGGTCACCGCACTGACGTTGTGAAAATCCAGCCACGAGCGCAGGCCCTTGCCCGGGCGAAACGTAAAGAAATCCTTGAAGATCTTCTTGTGCGTGATCACCCCGCTGATGATCGCCACCAGCATGAACATCGCGCAGAAACCCACGATATAGCGCGACCACATCACCGGCAGATAATGCAGATCGAAATGCAGCCGATAGAAGAAGTCGCCGCCCAGCGTGTCGCGCGCGGCGATCTCCTTGCCGGTGGCCGGGTCGATGATGGCGTTGCCATACATCTCGCGGCGGCTGGCGGGTTTTCCATCGGCCGGCGCAGGATTTTGCCAGTACATGCTCACCACCGGATTGCGCGTATCCGGCAAGGTGATGTTCCAACTCTGCGCATCGGCCGCATGCGTCTGCAGATACTGTTCGGCACTGCGCAGCGCGGTCGCGTTGCTCACCGTGGTGGTGGGCAGTTCCGGGCGCATCCAGCGGCTGATTTCGTCGCGGTAATAGCTCGCGGTGCCGCCCATGAAGATCAACAGCAACACCCAGCCGACCAGCAGCCCGGTCCAGGTGTGCAGCCACGCCATCGACTGGCGGAATCCCTGCTTCATGCCACACCCCGTTGCAGCCATGCGGCCAGCGCGAACATCAGCGCCGCCGGCACCGCGATGCCGGCCCACGCACGCCACACGCTGGCAGTGGCGAAAGCCCATAGCGGCGCGCACGCGCACACCACGATACCGACCAGCATGCTGGTCAGCACCGCTTCGCTGGGCGGCATCGGCAATACCAGCGCCAGCAACAGATTGGTGGCACTGGCAAGCGCATACCCGCCAAAGATCGCGGCCAGCGTGCGCGCGAGCACGCCCAGCCAGGGACGCCTGAACCAGGGAAGCGACAGGGGCGGTGCGGTGGACATCAGCGGGACTGCATGTGTGGCCGATTTACTCGGCCAGGAAGGTCAACGTGCTGATGTGGTGGATCATCGACACCTGCTTGCCGGCGATCTCGCGCTTTACCGGCTCCTTGTTGGTGGCGACCAGGATGTGGCGTCCGGCGCGCAGCTTGGGCAGGGTCACCTGGCCCTTGGCATCGGAGGTCAGCGTCTTTTGCCACTTCTGCGGGTCGATCACCGTCACCTCGACCTTGGGCAGCGGCTTGTTGCGATAGAGCACGGTCAGCGTGTTGCTGTTGGGGGCAGTGGGCACCAGCTCGAAATCGAGCTTGGCCGACGGCGTGGCGCGGCCGGCGCGGGCGTAATAGCTCACCGTTTCGAAGCTGCCGGCTTCGCCTTTCCACGGCTCGAACACGCTGTCGTCGCTCAACCAGGCATCGCCGGTGCCGGGCAGCGGCGCGGTGAGGAACTCGCTGCCGCGCTGCAACGCACCGGCCTTGCCGGCCGTGCCGAACACGGTCGGCTTGACCACGCGCTTGATCTCGTCTTCGCCGTGGTCGAGGGTGTCCTGCGCCGGCTCGCCGAAGAAGATCCGCACCGGGCCGCTGCCGTCGCGCTCGATCCAGATTTCATGGGCCTGGGCAGACAGACTGATGCTGGCCAAGGCCAGGCAGGACAGCAGAAAGGACTTCATCGCGGCGACTCCTCGTAAGCGGGACCGGGCGAGGCGAGAACCGCGTCACCGTGGGTTGATGGGAATGATACGCAATTCCACGAAACGAGACCAACGCGCCATCCGGGACCTGCGCGGTTCGACCAGCGCTTGGTCATCACGCGGGCAAGCGGGTTCTGCCGCGGAAGGGGTAGTGCCAAGCGGCCCCGTCATGCGGCATCGCGGCAATTTGCCGGCGGCACGCGAGGTGGCTACACACAAGACGTACAGCCCGCCAAGCTGCAGGACGCATCGCGGCGATAACTGTCATGCACAGTGGCCAGACTGGCGCGAACTGTGCTCTATACTCCGGCGCTAGCAGAGGTCTTCGACCAACAGCCAGGGGTGAGCGCGTGCGGAATTACGACCTCGAGTTCCTGAAAAAATTCTCGATGGTGATCGGACTACTGGTAGTGATCACCCTGGGCCTGATCGCCCTGGCAGCCTATTTGCAACGCGCCATTCCTGACGAAGTCTCGCCCACTGCGGCCAAACGCGTGCAGCAACGCATCGCCCCGGCCGGCGCGGTGTATGCCGGCACCACCGGCGCGTCCGCACAAGCGGCGGCTCAGGCAGCAGCACTGGCCAAGGCCTCCTCGCAGTCCGCCTATGGCGGCAGCACCGACGGCAAGACCATCTTCGACAATCTGTGCACCGCCTGCCATACCACCGGTGTAGGCAAGGCGCCGACGCTGGATCATTCGCATTGGGACGCGCGCATCGCCCAGGGCAAGGACACCTTGTACAAGCACGCGATCGAGGGCTACACCGGCCCGGACGGCGGCATCATGCCGGCCAAGGGCGGCAACCCGGCGCTGACCGAAGAACAGGTACGCGCCACGGTCGATTGGATGCTGGGCAATCTGAAGTAGGCGCCTGAAACAAGCGCCTCCACGCACCATCTGGTCGCAGTTCGCAGCGGTTTGTTAGCCTGTTGCCACGCTCAGCCGCTCATGCGCCGCCTTCCGGGCGGCGCTTGCATTTTGGTCTACGTCTTTCTGGAGTGTGTCGATGTCGCGTTGCTCGCTTGTTGTGCTCGGTGTGATCGGTCTGTTGGCTCCGCTGCTGGGCAGTGCCGCCGATGGCGCGCCGCAACGCCTGTCGATCGCCGATGTGCAGGGCGAAGACACGCGTAGCCCCTACGACGGCCGCGTGGTGGAGGTCGAAGGTATCGTGACTGCCGATACCCGCATCGGCCTTGCCGGCCTGTTCGTGCAGCAGCCCGGGTTTGAGCCGCGGCGCTCGCACGGCTTGTTTGTCACCGGCGCCGGCGATGCCGAGGTGGCAGCGGGTGATCGCGTGCGCGTCATCGGCACGGTGCGCGAAGTGTCGGCAGGCGGCGAGGCGAGCCTGACCACGGTGGATGCCAGCAGCATCGAACGGCTCGCCAGCGGCCAGCCGGTACCGGTGCGTATGCTCAGCGGGCCGCCGGCCAACTGGGAAGCGCTCGAAGGCGAACATGTGCGCATCGCTGCGTTGACGCTCAACGGCAGCGATCGCCTGGAGACCTACGGCGAGCTGGTCGCCGCCTTCGGTGGGCGCTTATGGCAGCCGAGCGAAGTGGCCGCGACCGGCACTCCGGCTTTCACGCAGCTGGAGGCGGAGAACGCACGCCGCCGGGTGCTGCTGGACGATGCACGCAATGGCCGCAGCCCCAAGACGGTGGCCTATCTGCCGGCAGATGCGGTGTTGCGCGCCGGCAGCCTGCTCAAGTCGGTCGATGGCATCGTCGACCAGCGCTACGACGGCAACTACCGCATCCAGGTGCTGAATCCGCTGACGCTGCCAGCGATGCCGACCGCGGTGGCGCCGCAGGTCGGCGGCGATCTGCGCATTGCCTCGTTCAACCTGGAGAACTTCTTCAACGGCAATGGCCGCGGCGGCGGGTTCCCGACCAAGCGCGGTGCGCGCACGCATGAGCAGTTCCAGGCGCAGCTGGCCAAGCTGGTGTCCACCATCGTGCCGCTGCGCGCCGATGTGGCGGCACTGATGGAGCTGGAAAACGACGGCAACGGTGCCGATACCGCAGTGGCGCAACTGGTGGCCGCGCTCAATGCCGCCGGCAAGGACAAGGACTGGCAGTTCGTCGACACCGGCAGCGGCCCGGGCGATGACGCGATCCGGGTTGGCATCGTCTACCGCAGCACCCAGGTCACCCCGGTCGGCAAGCCGGCCACGCTGACCGGCGGGCCGTTCGACAGCCACAGCCGGGTGCCGTTGGCGCAGGCGTTTCGCAGCACCCGCGGCGCGACCTTCGTGGTGGTGGCCAACCACTTCAAGTCCAAGGGCTGCGGCACCGCCAGCGGCGCCGATGCCGACCAGCGCGACGGCCAGGCTTGCTGGAACGCCACCCGCACCGAATCGGCCAAACGCCTGCACCAATGGCTGCAGACCGACCCCACCGGCGCGCAGACCAAGCTGGCGGTGTTGCTGGGCGACTTCAACGCCTACGCCATGGAGAGCCCGATGCGCAGCCTGCGCGCCAGCGGCTGGCAGGATGCGTTCGCAGTGGCCGGAGTGAAGCAGCCTTACAGCTACGTCTACGATGGTATGAGCGGGCGGCTGGACCACGCCTTGCTCAGCCCGGCGATGGCCAAGCAGCTGCGCGGCGCGGTGGAATGGCATATCAACGCCGATGTCATGGACGATGCCGGCTACGCCAAGCGCAACCTGGCCGGTCCGTGGCGCAGTTCCGACCACGACCCGGTGCTGCTGGGTTTTTCGCTGTAGCGCAAGCTGGCGTTCGAATCCCGCTGCAGGCGCGTGCGTGATACGTGCTGTCTGCAACGTGTTTTCGCGCGCTGCTGCGCTGCCATGGAAAAAGCAGGCCGCGAGCGCGCGCGGGGCTTACACCTAGCTCGCGCAATGCCCCGCGCGGCGACGTAGCCGCAGATTGACCAGGTGCGTGCTGGCCAGCAGCAGGCTGCCGGTCACCGTGATGGGGGTTTCCAGCGTGCCGCCGGCCACCCCGCTTGCGCCGAGCACCAGGCCGGTCAGTCCGAATGCCGCCAATGCCCACACCGGCGCGGGCAGTGCGTGTCGGCGATGGCTGCTCCACAGCGCGTAGCCGCTGAGCGGCACGGCGGCGGTGGCGAACACCACATGCACCCATTCGGCCCGGCTCCAGGCGCCTAGCAGCGGGAGTACGGCGGCCAGCAGCGGCAGGGCCAGACAGTGCAGCAGACACAGGCTGGACAGCGCGATGGCCGAACGATCCAGCACAGAAGCGGTAACGCGCATGGAGCATGTCCTGTCGAGGAAGTGTTATATAGTAACACTTCACTCCAGCCAGGCTCTCAGGATGTCCCTGTCCCCCAAGCGCGATTCACGTCTTCCCGTCACCGTGCTGTCCGGCTTCCTTGGTGCCGGCAAGACCACCTTGCTCAACCGCATCCTGCATAACCGCGACGGCCTGCGCGTGGCGGTGATCGTCAACGACATGAGCGAGGTCAACATCGACGCGCAGCTGGTACGCGACGGCGGCGCGGCCTTGCGACGCACCGAAGAGACGTTGGTGGAATTCAGCAATGGCTGCATCTGCTGCACGCTGCGCGACGACCTGTTGCAGGAAGTGCGGCGGCTGGCCGAGCAGAAGCGCTACGACTATCTGTTGATCGAATCGACCGGCATCGCCGAGCCGATGCCGGTCGCGGCCACCTTCGCGGTGCGCGATGCCGATGGCTTCAGCCTGTCGGATATCGCGCGGCTCGACACCATGGTGACGGTGGTGGACGGCAGCCGCTTTCTGCAGGATTTCGGCTCGGCCGCCACGCTGGCCGAACTTGGCCAGCAAGCCGGCCCGGACGACACCCGCGGGCTGGTGCAGTTGCTGGGCGAACAGGTGGAGTTCGCCGACGTGCTGGTGATCAGCAAATGCGACCGGATCGATGCGCAGCAACTGATGCGGCTGCGCGCGGTACTGCGTGCGCTCAATCGCGAGGCGGCGATTGTGGACGCCACGCATGGCGAGGTACCGCTGCGTACCTTGCTCGATACCGGGCGCTTCGATTTCACCCATGCGCAGCTGGCGCCGGGCTGGATGCAGGAACTGCGCGGCCAGCACACGCCGGAGACCGAGGAGTACGGCATCAGCAGTTTCGTGTATCGCGCACGCCGGCCGTTTCACCCGCAGCGCTTCGCGCGGATGGTGCACAGCGGTCTGCCGCAGGTGATACGTAGCAAGGGTTTTTTCTGGCTGGCCAGCCGCATGGATTGGGTGGGCGAGTTGTCCAGCGTGGGTGGGGCGACCCAGACCAACGCCGCCGGCTTCTGGTTTGCCGCGCGGCATCGTGTGGATGCACACGCGATCGGCGAGCCGCTGCAGACCAGTATCACCCCGCTGCCGTACACCGACATTGGCTGGCAGCGTCAGCAGACCCAGTGCTGGACCGCGCCGCTGCCGCAATTGCACGAAGTGGGCGATGCCAGCGAGTACGCCGCGATGCAGCGGCTATGGCATCCGCTATGGGGCGACCGCCGCCAGGAGCTGGCGGTAATCGGCGTGGACATGGATGCGCCGGGCACGCGCGCTGCGCTGGACGCGTGCCTGCTCAGCGATCACGAACTGCGCCAGGGCCCGGCGCAATGGCAGCTGCTGGACGATCCGTTTCCGCATTGGGAGCGTTGAGTTCGCGCAAGCGCGCGACCGGCTTGCATCAGCCTGTGCGTGATCTGCACCCGACCCGGGGTGGCACCGTGCATTGATGCATGCGGGAAAGACGCTGGAGACGGCAAAGAGCTGCGCGCGCTACGCACTCACGCCGAATACGTCGCAGCTGCAGGCTGAGACGTGCACTGCGTGCTGTGCCGACATGGAAGACCGTCAGAAGTAACCGTTGTCGATCGCTTCCTGATGGGCATCCACTTCGTCTCGATGGCGTTGTCGGCGCTCCTGTGGCGTGGTGGGAATGCTGTCCATCAAGCGTGGACCGCCCATCCTTTCCAATTGGTCGTCGGTACGTTTGACGATGTCTTCAAGTTCCAGCAGGTTTTCGTAGCCCTTCATCATGCGCTCAAGCCGTTTGACCTGGCCGGGGTCTGCGCCACTTTCCTGCAAGGAAGCCAAACGGCGCCTGGCGCGAGCATAGTGTTTGGCAATATCGGGCGTGTCGCCAAGCTGCTGCCGCGCCTTCAGTAAAGCGCGGCGATTGGATTGAATGACGTCGCTCTGGACGTTGGCCAGCAAGCTGGTCGTGGTTCTCGGTGCGGGCACCTGTTCCAGCGGCGCAAGCGTGTGCAGCAGGGTATTGAGCTGACTGTCGCGTACCTGATTGCGCTGCGCGATCAGCGCAGCACGCGTATCGAACAGCCGCTGCTCCTGCGTCGTTGGTTCGGAATCTTCCTCGAACAAACGCATTCTGGTTGCATGACACTGTTTGCTGAGCTGCGCAATCTCCCGATTCAAGCTGCGCAATGAGGGCCGCGTTAACTGTGGCGGAGACGCCGCCGGGATAGGCCCAGGCTTGATCGGTGCCGGACGCGGCGTGGAGGCAGTTCGCTGCGATGCATGCGTCTGCGTCTGCGTCTGCGGCCGGCGATCAGGCGTGGCCACAGGCGTCATCGGCGCTGGGCGCGGCGACGCGTTCCGCTGTGGTTGCGGCCACTGTGCGCGAGTTGGATTGGCTGCTAGTGGAGCATGGGGCTGTCGCTGCGCATCGTGGCGGAGCTGCGGCGCATGCGCTTGCTGCGGGCGATTACGTTCGGCCACAGGCGTTGTACAGGACGTGGGCATTGGTGAGGCGCCCCCTGGCCGTAGCGGTGAGGAGCGCAGGTGCATCGATGGTAGCTTTTTTTGCAAGGACGCGAACGTTTTCCGCGCAGACGCAAGGATGGATTGATTCGATTTCGCTGCGCCGTGCGTTGCAGCGCGCTTGGGCGCCTGAGACAGCGGTTGCGGCGTGGCCGTCTCAGGTTGCGGCCTGGCTGTCTCAGCGGTCGTCTTGCCATTGGTCGACGCGGGGCTGGGCGGTTCCTGGGCGACCCGATCGCGGCTACTCGAAAACGGATTCAGACGGCGCATAACGAACTCCTGTCGGTCGTATGCGCCCACAGTAGCGACCGCCTCCGATGGCGTGATGCAGGCTGCGAACCGGCGTCGCGCAAGCCGAAATGACAATCTCAATCGATGCGCACGCCGCATGCGAACGCCGCGATTGCAGCCACCGCCCCCTCCGCTCGGCATCAAGGTATCCAACAACACTGTCATGCATGTCCGTCGCCTTGCTTCCGCTGTTGGCAGACTTCATTCAGGTCATTTATCGTAGCCGCCAGGGTGCGGTAGCGTTGCATGAGCCGTTGCAGTTTCAGGATCCGCTCGCACGGCGCAGCGCTTTCCTGCAAGCCATCCAGCTGCACTTCGGCATGCCTGAAGACCTCGGCCAGGCAGGTCGAGCGAGCCATCGCGTTCAATGCCAGCGATCGCACGTGAGCGCGCTGCATCGCATCGTTGTGCGTATTCGTCAGCTGGTCGGCTGTCGTGGTCGGGGCAGGCACTTGCTCCAACGGTGCAAGTGCCTGCAGCAGAAACTCCAATTGACTGTCGCGTACCTGATTGCGCCGCGCCAATAGACGATTGCGTTGATCGAGCACGCGTTGTTCCTGCGGCATCGCCTGGCGCTCCTCAAGAAACAAGCGCGTAGTGATGGCATGGTATTGCGTGTTGAGTTGGATCAGACGGCGGTTCATGCCTTGCAACAGCGACTGCATTCCAGCGCGCGGCAATCGTGCAGCGCCTGGCGGTGATGCGTGGGACGCAACACCAGCCAAGCGCGGCGATGATGGAAACCAGGCCTGCGCTGCCTGTTGCTGCGTCCGTTGAAGCGCGCAGGCAGGTGCTCGCTCCTGTCGTGCGGCAGCCGCATGCCGCAAATTTACGCCGCCAGCCGCCGCAGGCAGCCTGCGCGGTTGGGCAAACAGCCGCGACGTGCCTGAGCCGGAGGCACCGGTTGCATCTGCGGCAGCGCTCGTTGCCTGCCGTTCTTTCAACCAGGGATTCAGCCGCATGACCCACTCCAACCGGACGACGAGCCCTGTGTGTGGTCGCTAAGGTATCGAGCTTGTTTTACCGAACCCGGTACGCTGCGAACAAACGGCCCACTAACCGAACGGCTGATGTTTTCAAGCGGTGTACATGCCCCATGCAATGGCGGCGATCGCCGGGACCGCCAGCAGCAGACCCACGCGTACGCGTGTGCCGAGACGCTCCTTGAACCCGAGCGCGCCCACCAGCACGCCAAGGACGACCACGCCGATGTTCATGCTCGCAAAGACCGTAGCGGGGCTGTGCGGCAATGCTTGATGGGCGCGCACATAGCAAAAGATGTTGCCGAAATTGAGCATGCCCAGCAGCACGCCGGCCACGACGTTGCGGCCGTCCATCCGCACGCCGCGTGTCCAGCGCAGCCCCTGCAGCAGCGACATCAGGACGAAGGCGATTGCGAAGCACAGTGTGAGCGAGGTCAGCGACGACGTACCGGCCTGCGCGATGGTCTTGAGCAACAGATCGATCAGTGCAAAGCCCATCCACACGCCCAGCAGCCACAGCCACGCAGCCGAGGGAGCCGGCGCAGCGCGGTTGCGCGGATCTGCGCGTTGCACGATGCATACGATGGCCAGCAGGCCCATGCCCAGTCCAGTCAGCTTCCATGCGTTGAACGGCTCGCCGAACAGGGTGAAAGCCGCCGCCAACGACAGCAGCAACGACAAACGTTGCGCCATCTCGGTACGCACGATGCCGGCGGTGGTCACGGCGCGCGCCAGCACCATGAAGATCGACGGCAGCGCAACCGAAAGCGCCAGCAATGCTGCCCACGGTGTGGACGGCGCATGCAACGTGTCCAACGCAGGATCCAGCAACAGCCAAGCCAGGACGGCAGCGGTGGCGTAGTTCCAGGTGATCGCCTGCGCAGCGTCCAGTCGGTAGCGCGGCAGCAGCTTGAGAAGCACCGACACCAGGACACTGCAAACAACGGCAAACAGCAGGAAATACATAGGCAACGCAACGAAGTGTGCAGGCAGGGCGATGAACGCGGCCGGCGGGGCGGCTATTATGAGGGCATGTCCAATCTCCCATTCCCCACCGAATCGGCTGCGTTGACGTTGGAGGGGCCGGTCGGCCCGCTCGATATCGCGGTCGATCTGCCCGAGCCGGACGTCGCTGTGCAACCGGTCACCGCCATCGTCTGTCATCCGCTCTCCACCGAGGGCGGCAGCATGCACAACAAGGTCGTCACCATGGCCGCGCGCGCGTTGCGCGAGCTGGGCATCACCGTGGTGCGCTTCAATTTCCGCAGTGTCGGCAGCTCGGCCGGCAGCTTCGATCATGGCAACGGCGAGCAGGACGATCTGCGTGCGGTTGCCGCGTGGGTGCGCAGCCAACGCCCGGGCGACACGCTGTGGCTGGCCGGTTTCAGCTTCGGCGCCTACGTGTCGTTGCGCGCTGCCGGCTCGCTCGAACCGCAGGTGTTGATCTCGATCGCGCCGCCGGCCGGGCGCTGGGATTTCAGCGACATGCAGCCGCCTGCGCACTGGTTGGTGATTCAGGGCGATGCCGATGAAATCGTCGACCCGCAGGCGGTCTACGACTGGCTGGACACGTTGGAGCAGCAACCCGAGCTGGTGCGCATGCCCGACACCAGCCACTTCTTCCACCGCAAATTGATCGACCTGCGCGGTGCGATCCAGCATGGTGTCCGGCGCTGGTTGCCGGCCGCAGTCTGACCGCGGCATGGCCCCACGCATAGGCGTATCGCTCTGCGATGCGCCGTTAAGCGGGCTTGGCAGCAGCCGGCCCGCGGAGAACACGATGACTGAGATGACCCCGTCGCAGCGCTACGCCGCCGGCGTACAACGCGGCGACTGGCGCGCCGATCCTGCGCAGCAGGCGGCGTTGGCGGAGCTGGACCGTATCCACGAGGCCTTGGTGGACAGCGCGCAGGATGGCTGGCTGGACCGGCTGTCGGCCTTCTGGAAAAAGCCCGAGCCGGTGCGCGGCCTGTACTTCTGGGGTGGCGTGGGGCGCGGCAAGACCTTCCTGGTCGACCTGTTCTACGACGGGCTGCCGATCAAGCAGAAATACCGCACGCATTTCCATAGGTTCATGCGCGGCGTGCACGAGCAATTGCGCGAGCACGCCGGGCAAAGCGACCCGTTGGCCAAGATCGCCCAGCAGTGGCGCGAGAATCTGCGCGTGCTGGTGCTGGACGAATTCTTCGTCACTGATATCGGCGATGCGATGTTGCTGGCGCGCCTGCTGGAACGTTTGTTCGCCGAAGGTGTGACCCTGGTGACCACCTCCAACACCGCGCCGGAAAACCTCTACGCCAATGGCTTGCAGCGCGACAGCTTCATGCCGGCGATCGGCTTGCTGCAGAAGTTCTGCGTCGAGCTGTATGCCGAAGGCACCGAGGATTACCGCATGCGCGCATTGACGCGTTCGCCGGTGTACCGCGCGCCGCTGGATGCGCAGGCCGATGAGTGGCTCAGCCAGCGCTGGAGCGAATTGAGCGGAAATGCCGAGGCACGTGGCGGCAATATCGAAATCGAAGCGCGCAAGATCGCGGTGCGCGCACGCGGCAAGAGCATCGCCTGGTTCGACTTCGCTGCGCTGTGCGAAGGCCCGCGCGGCCCGGGCGACTACATCGAGATCGCGCGCGAATTCACCACGGTGCTGCTGGGTGGCATTCCGCACTTCGACCGCATGAACGAGGACGCAGCGCGCCGTTTCGTTAATCTGATCGACGAGCTGTACGACCGCCACGTCAATCTGGTCTGCACCGCGCAGGATGCGCCGCCGGCGTTGTACAGCGGCCAGCGCCTGGCCGGCGCCTTCGAGCGCACCGCCTCGCGTTTGATCGAGATGCAGAGCGCCGAATATCTGGCCACTGCGCATCGGGCGTGAGTTGATTGCGTGACATGCGTAGGCCAAAGGCGCACTGCACGGATTGCTTTGCTGGCCTGCGATCTTGCTGGGGCAGCAACGTCATCGCGCGTGCACCGTAGCCGTCAGGGACTTTCCCAGTTACTGCGGCTCGGGACAACGTCGAGGATTTCGGCATCGCCGTTCGGAAATCGGCGATAGATCAGAGTAAATTTTCCGCTGCAGGCGGGCGCCAGATAGGTTCCTGGCTGCACGCCTTTGCGATGGGTCATGACGCCATCAAGGGTCTGACCCTTGTCGTATATTCGCTGATCTTGTGCATCTGCAGTGTCTTCGTTGGTCGCCTCCACGCAACCGACCCAGTACTCGACCCTGGCTTCGTCCGCGCGTAGCGTCCAGTACACGGTCATGGCTTGGCGATGTGTTTCCTGGCCTGCTGTTTCAATGCCTGCAAGCGATCACGTGCGTGTTGGCCTGTCAGCGAGTCAGCCGGATTGGCATCGGCGGCCTCCACGGCAGAGCGCGTGCGGTCGGTCAAAAACCGCAGATACGCAGCGTCCTTGTGCACGCCTGCGATGCGGCTCTGCTGATCTGCGCGTTTGCGCAGTCTGATGCGCACATTGTTTGCCGGATCCGCTTTCCGGGTGTTGTCGACGCGGTAGCTGTGGATGCCGATCTGGTGCAACGCTTTGGCTGCAGCCTCGATCCCGGCAAAGGTGCGCGGCTCTCCCAATTTGGAGATGAGCAGGCGCCGGCTATGGTCGCGCGCAAGCAGTTGCACCGCATAGCCATCGTCGGCCCCGAGCACGATCGCGTCTGACATGACGCCGGCTGCTACCAGCTCTTTGGCAGCCGCCAGCTTTACGGCCGGCATGTCTTTCACCAGAGGTGATGTTTTGCCCTTCAGGTGAAGTGATCGGAGGACAGATGTGAGGTCGGACATACGATTCTGGCGATACGAGCAGGGTTCCCGATTACTTATAACTCAGGTGGCCGGCAGCTGCACGGCTGCAGCACATTGCGGATTTTTCTCAAGAGCGAATAAAATCGCTTGCTATTAAATAGCGTGCTATTTAAAGTGCAGCCATGGACACCGCCACAGCCACCACCGCCCGGACCAATGCGCTGCTGCAGCTCGACAACCAGCTGTGCTTTGCGCTGTATTCGGCCAACCTGGCGATGCACAAGCTCTACCGCGGGCTGCTGAAGGCGCTGGACCTGACCTATCCGCAGTACCTGGTGATGCTGGTGCTGTGGGAGACCGACGGCCGCAGCGTGTCGGAGATCGGCGAGCGCCTGTACCTGGACTCGGCGACGCTGACGCCGCTGCTCAAGCGCTTGCAGGCCGCCGGGTTGGTCACCCGCACGCGCGCCGTCAGCGACGAGCGTCAGGTGATCATCGGGCTGACCGACGCCGGTCGCGCCTTGCGCGGTAAGGCGGGCGCGGTGCCGGAGCAGGTGTTCTGCGCGTCGGCGTGTTCGTTGGACGAACTGCGTCAACTCAAGCAGGAACTGGAAAAGCTACGCTCCAGCCTCGGCACGGCGTGAGTCGATCCACCCGTGGCTACGTTCTTAATTTACATGTCGCACACGATTCAATCGTCAACGATTCAACCCCATCCTGCGCCGAGAGCGCTCACCTTGGAGAACCACCATGGCCTCACCTGAAAAGATCCTCTACACCGCCCACGCCACCGCAACCGGCGGCCGCGAAGGCCGCGCCTTGTCCTCGGACAAGGCGCTGGACGCCAAGCTGTCCACCCCGCGCGAGCTGGGCGGCGCTGGCGGCGATGGCACCAACCCGGAGCAGCTGTTCGCTGCCGGTTATGCGGCCTGCTTCATCGGCGCGATGAAGGCCGTTGCAGGTCAGGACAAGCTCAAGCTGCCGGGCGAAGTGAGCATCGACAGCAGCGTCGGCATCGGCCAGATTCCGGGTGGCTTCGGCATTGCGGTGGAGTTGCGCATCGCGGTGCCGGGCATGGACAAGGCCGAACTGCAGGCGCTGGTCGACAAGGCCCACCAGGTCTGCCCGTACTCCAACGCCACGCGCGGCAACATCGACGTCACCCTGACCCTGGCCTGATCCACGCCAGTGCTGCCGCGCATATCGCGTAGCAGTGTCAGAAGCGGCCCGGCGCATGCGTCGGGCCGCGTTCGTTTACACGTGCTGGCGATGCCCGCAGCCGCGCGGCACACTACGGCGATGACAGTGCTTGTTTCGCCGGCGCCGACCGGACTCTTCTGCGCATGAGCGCGCCGCGTCCCACCTTGTTGCTGCTGCCGGGCCTGCTCAACGATGCGCAGCTGTGGCAGGCGCAGCGCGTGGCATTGGCCAACGTTGCCGAGTGCGAGGTCGGCGACATCACCCAGGGCGAGAGCATGCGCGCGCTGGCGACGCAGGTGCTGGCGCAGATGCCGCCGCGTTTCGCATTGGCCGGTTTCTCGTTGGGCGGCTATGTGGCGCAGGACATCCTGCGCATCGCGCCCGAGCGTGTGGAGCGCCTGGCCTTGCTGGATACCTCCGCACGTGCCGATTCGCCCGAGCGTGTCGCGCAACGGCGCGCGCAGGAAGCGAGCGTGCGTGGCGGAAAGACGTTTCTTGGATTCGGCGAACGGCTGATGCGGCACTACGTGCATCCATCGCGGTGGCAGGACGCGGCCTTGCTGGAACGCGTGCGCGGCATGACCCAGCGCCTGGGCGTGGAGGTCTTCGTGCGCCAGAACCGGCTGGAGCGGGAAGATGGTCGCGCGTTGCTACGCGCCTACACCGGCCCGCTGCTGGTGCTGTGCGGCCAGGACGATACGATCACCCCGCCTACGTTGCACGAGGAAATGGCTGCGCTCGCCGTGCAGGCACAGTTGGTGCAAGTGCCTGCGTGTGGCCATCTGTCGCCATTGGAGCAGCCACAGGCGGTATCGGATGCGCTGCGGGAATGGCTGCTGGCCTGATACGCGCTCTCAGTGCGCAGCCGTCACCACCACGCTGTTGGAAGCCGGCGCATCGTCTTGCTCCTCTTGCCGATGCGTCTTTAGCTCCAGCATCTGCAAGCGCTCGCCATGAAAGCGATAGTCCAGCGCCTGTTGTACCGCGTACAACGCTTCTACCTGTGTGCATAAGGTGTGCGCTTGCGCCTCCAGCGCTTCGCTGCGTGCCTGCATTTGCTGTTCCATCCGCGCGTCCAATTGCTCCCCGCGGCGCTCCAGCTGCGCGGTGCGTCCGGTCATCACCGTCCACATCACGCTGCGGGTCAGGCCGCCGGCCAACTCTTCTGCGGCCTGTTCGACATTGGCTTCGAAGTGTTCGTCGAACAGCTCCTGCTCCCAGCGCCCGCGCCCCAGGGTGGTATCGACCTGCGCAAGTGCGGTGACGCGCAGCCGCTCCACCTTGCGCTCCTGGCGCATGCTGCCGGTGAGCATCTGCACCACGCCGGCCAGCGCATCGAAGGTGATGTCGACCACCGACCGGGCAATGTCGGTCACTGCCGGCATCAGCGTGCGGGCGCCGTACTCGATGTCGCGCAGACGTTGCGCATCGGCAGCGCTGACCGGTTGCGGTTGGCGGTCCACGTTGAGCTCGCCACCGTGGAAAAAGATCTCGCGCGGCACGCCCTGTTTGCGGCGTAGCCAGATGCCGCCGCTGTCGGCCAGCACGTCGTAAGACGTGCTGACCTGGCACTGCTGCGAAGACACCTGCGGTTTGGCGGTTTCGGCCTGCGCGCTACAGGCCGCCAGCAATAACAGCGGCGCGAGAAAGGCAGTGGGGCGCATGGCGGCGGCCTGGGAATCGGAGGACCCCAGCACTACGCGTGGCGATGCGCACCGCCATGGGCAGGAAGTCAGGGTGCCGCACCCCTTTATCCGAACAACGGCAACTGCAAAAGCGTGAAACGGGTCGAGCACCTGCACGCCGACATCTTTTTAGCGGCTGGCTCACTTGACTCTCACGGCGGATGGTGTGAATTATGTTGCACAGCAGCATCGGAGCTCCGCAATGCTCGACTCACGCATCGAAAAGGTTGATCTGGCGCTGACCGAAATCGCCCAGAATCCATCGGAAAAGGTGGCGCTGTGGCAATGGGCTTGCCGCGAGATGTTGCACGAGACGCTGATCGGCATGCACCAGCTCTCGCATCTGGCCGGCATCGCCCGGCAGGTGGCCAACGACTGGCGCGAACCGGTGGATGTGATCGCTCCGGCAAAGCCCTATCTGGCTGCCTCGGCGTTGGCCGATCGGCGTCTGCCGCAGGTGCGGGACGGCCTGGGCAGCACCCACGACGACAACGACCGCGCCAATCTGTGGCGGCTGCGGTATGCCAGCCTGATCGCTGCCACCCTGCAAGGCATGCAGGCATTGGCCGAAAAACACCGCATCGACCGTCAGGCAATGGCGATAGGGCAGTTGAGCTAAGCGTTTATTGCGGCACTGTGTGGCCGAGCGGCTGCGCAGGCGTTCGAGCCGCCGCTTCAGTGCCGAACGGCCGCCTCTTCCATATGCCGCCAGGCATGCCGCACGATCCAGCGCGCCTCATCCCAGGGCACCGACAGCATCGGTTGATAGTGGTAAAAGCCTTCCTGCAACACGCGGTAGAGCTGCGCCTCGGTAGCGCGCGGGTAAGCCAGATAAATGTCGTAGCCGAGCTTAAGCAGCCGGGCATAGTCGGCAAAATCGTAGCCGCCCAGATGGCCTTCGGCGTGGACATCGCGCCAATAGGCGATCTCTGCGTCGAGATTGACGACGCGGCGGGTCAAGACGGATGCGGTGTGCATGGGTAGGACTCCGTTGTCGAGACTTACCCCCCTGTGCTGGCACCGTAGCAGCGGCTGCCGCGTGCAACCAGCGCGCGACGACGAGCGGTCGTCGCGGCTGCTGTGCCCCGTACCGGGCGATGCCGGGACGGGGCAAAAACCGAGAACTCAATCCCAGTCGGGTGCAATCGCCTTCGGGTTGGCCAGGCGCTGACCGCGGTCGAGTGCGGCGATCTCGCGCATGTCCTGCTCGCTCAACTGCAGCGTCTGCGCCTTGAGATTGCTTTGAAGATTTTCGCGCTTGGTCGAGGACGGAATCACCGAATACCCCTGCTGCAACGCCCAGGCCAAGGTCACCTGTGCCGCAGTGGCGTCGTGGCGCGCGGCAATCGCCTGGATCACCGGATCCTTCAACACCTCGCCGACCGCCAGCGTCATGTACGAGGTGACATGGATGCCCTGCTCGCGCAGGAACGCGATCAGCGTGCGGTTTTGCAGGTAGGGATGCACTTCGATCTGGTTGGTGGCGATGGCATCGGCGCCCAGGATCTCGATGGCCTGTTTGATCAGTGCGATGGTGAAGTTGGATACACCGATTGCGCGGGTCAGACCCTGCTGCCTGGCCTGGGCAAGTGCTTCCAGATACTCGCGCATCGGCACCTGATCTTGCGGCGAGGGCCAGTGAATCAGGGTGAGATCGACATGCTCGGTGCCGAGCTTGCGCAGGCTGTCCTGCAGGCTCGGCAGCAAGGCACCGCGGCCGAACTTGTCGACCCAGATCTTGGTGGTCAGATACAGCTGATCGCGCGGCACGTTGGAGGCGGCAATGGCCTGACCGACCTGTTCTTCGTTGTCGTAGATCTGTGCGGTATCGACGGCACGGTAGCCCAACTCCAGTGCATTGCGCACCGAGTCGATGACGATCTGGTCCTTGAGACGAAAGGTGCCGAGGCCGAATGCGGGGACTGTCATTGTGTTCCTTTGTTAATCGGGAATAGTGAATCGGGAATGGGGAATCGTAAAAGCGGGGGTATGCGAGGCGCTGTGAGTTATTTAGTCGAGTGCGACGACGGCTTTACCGAAGTTTTCGCCGCGCAGCAGGCTGATCAGGCCTTGCGGTGCGCTGTCCAGGCCGTGCAGGACGTGTTCGCGATAGTGGATCTGGTCCTCGCGCAGCCACTGGCCCATTTCGCGCAGGAAGGCGGGCATCAGGCGAATGAAATCGTGCTGGATGAAGCCGCGTACGGTCAGTCGTTTGCGCAGCACCTGGCCGATGAAATCCGGCAGGCGATCCGGCCCCGGCAAGGCGTGGCCACGGCTGTTGTAGGTGGCGACCACGCCGCAGACCGGGATGCGCGCAAACGCATTCAACTGCGGCAATACCGCATCGAACACCTTGCCGCCGACGTTTTCGAAATAGATGTCGATACCGTCCGGCGTGGCGGCGCGCAGCTGCTCGGCAAAGTCGTCGGCGCGGTGGTCCAGTGCCACATCCACGCGCAACGTCTCGCGCAGGTAACGCACCTTTTCTTCGCCGCCGGCAATGGCCACCACGCGCAACCCTTGCAGGCGTGCCAGCTGCGCCACGGTGGCGCCGACCGGGCCGCTGGCGGCCGCAACCACCAGGGTCTCGCCCGCCTGCGGCTTGCCGATTTCATGCAGACCGGCATAGGCGGTGAAGCCGGGCATGCCGTACACGCCGAGCGCGGTGCTCAGCGGCAAGGCATCATCCTTGGGCAGCTTGCGCAATGGCGCGTCAGGGGTGAACAGGCTATGGGTCTGCCAGCCGCCCGGCAGCACCAGCAGGTCGCCGGGTTGATAGTCGGGGTGATGCGATTCGAGCACTTCGCTCACGGTGCCGCCTTCCATCACCGCGTCGATCTCCACCGGTGCGGCGTAGGACGGGCCTTCGTCCATGCGTCCACGCATGTACGGGTCGAGCGAGAGAAAGCGATTGCGCACCAGAATCTGTTCGTGCCCGGTGGGCGGCAAGGCGACCTCTTCCAGGCGGAAGTTGTCGGCGCTCGGCTCGCCGTGCGGGCGTGAGGCCAGCACGATGCGGCGGTTGGTGATCGATGTCATGCGAAATTCCTCGCGGAAAGGACCACGCGTGCGCGGTCGAGGGAGCACAGCCGCATAGCGGCTGCGCGAGGGAGTGCGTGCGATGGGTTACATGCGCTGCAGAGGCGAGGCGTCAAGCGGCTTCGGAAGGATCCGGCGCGCTTGCGCTATCCAGCTGCGCAATCTGATCGGCGCTCAGCGACACGCGCGCTGCCGCCAGTACGTCGTGTAGCTGGGTCACGCTGGTGGCACTGACGATCGGTGCGCTCAGGCCCGGCCGCGCGATCAACCAGGCCAAGGCGATCTGCGCGGGCGTGGCGGTGTGGGTGGCGGCCAGATCGTCCAGCGCCTGCAGGATGCGCAAGCCACGCGGATTGACGTACTGCTTGACCACCGACGCACCGCGCGCGCTGCTCTTGCTGGCGTCGTCTGCACTGCGGTACTTGCCGGTGAGAAAGCCGCTGGCCAGCGAGTAATAACTGATCACACCGACCTCGCGCTCGCGCACCAGCGGTTCCAGCTCGGCCTCGTAGCCGACGCGGTCGTAGAGGTTGTATTCCGGCTGCAGGCTTTCGTAGCGCGGTAACTTGTACTGCTCGGAAATATCCAGTGCATCGCGCAGGCGTGCGGCGCTGTAGTTGGAGGCGCCAATCGCGCGTACCTTGCCTTGTTCGATCAAGCGGCCAAATGCAGCCAGCGTGGCTTCCAGCGGAACCGATTCGTCGTCTGCATGCGCCTGATATAGATCGATCACATCGGTCTGCAGACGCGTCAGCGAATCCTCTACAGCTGCGACGATGTTTTCCGGCGACAAGCCCGGATGTTCGCTCCACTTGCCTACCTTGGTGGCGATCAACACTTTGTGGCGCTTGCCACTGCGCGCGAGCCAGCGCCCGATGATGGTTTCCGATTCGCCGCCGTGGTTGCCAGGCACCCAGCCGGAGTAGGCATCGGCGGTATCGATCAGATTGAAACCGGCGTCGACGAAGGCATCGAGCAGCGCGAACGAGGTTGCTTCATCGGCGCTCCAGCCGAATACATTGCCACCGAAGACAATCGGTTGAATCTGCAGGCCGGAGCGGCCCAGCGCGCGGGAGTGAGTCATGGTGAAAGCTCCTGATTCGAAACTGCCGAACAGGATAGTCATGCACGCCGGCGTTGCGTGTGACACCAACGTGGATTCAGCGTTCCGCCCAGCTGCCGCAATGCCTCACAGAATTTGAACATGTCGTGCGTCGCGCGCAGTGCAGCATGCGAAGTCCTGCACATGGCAGGCTCCAAATCGCATGCTAGGCTCGCGCTACTTTTTCCCGTAAAGGGCGCTGTGATGATCCGCAACAAGCTGGTGTGTGCATGTGTGGTGGGGATGGCAGTGGCGATGAGCGCGCCGCTGGCAATGGCAATCAAACCGGCCGATAGCGCAACCCTGCCGGCGCCCGATGCGGCGCTGCAGGCGGCCATCGACGGCAACTGGCGCGACCGTGTGTATGTGCAGCGCGACGTGTATCGCCATCCGGGTCAGACGCTGGCGTTCTTCGGCATCAAGCCGACCCAGACCGTTATCGAGATCACACCGGGCGGCGGATGGTATTCGGAAATTCTGGCGCCGTATCTGCGCGAGAAGGGCAAGTACGTGGCAGCAGTGGTCGACCCGGCGGCGGTCCCGGAGGGCCGTGGCCGCGACTCCGCACAGCGCGGGCGCGACGAGCTGGAAAAGAAGTTCCAGGCCAAGCCGCAGGTGTATGGCAAGCCCGCGTTCGTGTCGTACGTGCCGAAGACGCCCTCGTTTGGCGTGGACAATTCGGCCGACCTGGTGCTGACCTTCCGCAACGTGCACAACTGGCGCATGGCCGGTAATGCCGAGGCGATGTTCAGTGGCTTCTACAAGGTGCTCAAGCCCGGCGGCGTACTCGGCGTGGTGGAGCATCGTGCCAAGGCGGATGTGCCGGCGGACGACAAGAGCGGTTACGTGGGCCAGGCGCAGTTGATTGCAATGGCCGAAGCGGCCGGTTTCAAGCTGGCCGGCAAGAGCGAGGTCAATGCGAACCCGCGCGACACCAAGGACTATGCCGGTGGCGTGTGGACGTTGCCGCCGAGCAACAGCCACGACAAGGCCGATGACGCCAAGTACAAGGCGATCGGCGAGAGCGACCGCATGACCTTGAAGTTCGTCAAGCAGTGAGGCAGTGCCTGCATGCCGGCGCGCAGTGCGCGTTCGGCATGCAGGTGTTTGCACACCGCCAACCAACGCATGACGCCACGCACGTGCATTGCGTCTTGCCGGCGCTGTGCATCGCTCTGACGCAACAGGATTGGCATGTTGGTGTTGTTGAACAAACCCTATGGCGTGCTGTCGCAATTCAGCGACCGCTCGCAGCCGCCCAAACGCACGCTGGCCGAATTCGGCTTGCCTGCCGACGTGTATGCGGCCGGCCGTCTGGATCACGACAGCGAAGGCTTGCTGCTCCTGACCGATGATGGCGCATTGGCGCACCGCTTGACCGACCCGCGCCACAAACAACCCAAGACCTACTGGGTGCAGGTGGAAGGTACGCCTGCGCCTTCGCAGTTGCAGGCCTTGCGCGATGGCGTGGTGCTCAACGACGGCCCGACCCGTCCGGCCAAGGTGCGCAGCATCGATCCGTCACCGCAGGTGTGGCCGCGCGATCCGCCGGTACGCGTGCGCAAGACCGTGCCCGATGCATGGCTGGAACTGCAGATCACCGAAGGCCGCAACCGTCAGGTGCGGCGCATGACCGCGTCGGTGGGTCTTCCCACCTTGCGCCTGATCCGCGTGGCGATTGGTGACTGGACGTTGGACACTCTGGCGCCTGGGCAGTGGCGCGCGGACGAAACCCATCACGCGCGGCCAAGCCGGACGCGACGCTGAGTTGTCTGCTTTCTCAGCGTTCGTTCCGTGCACAGCAGCGAGGCACAGCAACGCACCGCGACCTAGGGCCTGGATGCGTGCATTCAAGGGCAACTGACAGCAGCAATCGACACAACCACCGTGCGACACACGCGCGCTCGCAACGCCTTGTCAGCCGCACGCAGCCTCAATAATCGAAGCTCACGCTCACCCGCAACGAACGCGGTGCCTGCCGCACATTGGCCGCCCCGTACAGCGGATTCGGTTGCCCGGGTTCCAGTTCCGAATACGGATAGCGCCACAACGCGGTCTGGGTATTGAACACGTTGAACACATCCAGATTGAAACCGAGCTTGCCGTCGCCAAAACCGGGGCGATAGGCCAGGCCCAGATCCAGTTGCGTCATCGTCGGCAGGCGGCCCTGGCTGCCCGGAGGCGCAGGTTGGCCCTGGTAGTAGTGGTAGGCGATGCCGTAGCCGGCCGGGTCGGTCTGATCGGCGCCATACGAGCCGAGCGGGCTGAACGGTGCGCCAGTAACCACGGCCAGGTTGGCCGACACCAGCCACTGCGGGGTGATCTGGTAATAGCCATACAGCTTGAGCTGGTGGGTGTGGTCGTTGCTCTGCGGGCCGTTGGTATGTTCCATCAGCTGCGCGTAATCCCAGGCCTGCGATGTGGCCACCGCGGTCTGGCCGATGTTGGAGAGCAGCTGGCCTTCGGTGGTGCCGTAGCTGCGCGAGAAGGTGTAGTCGGCCTTGGCGTACCAGCGGCTGTCGAAAGGATGTTCCAACGACAGGTTGAGCGCGTAGTAGTTGCGCTTGAAGGCCGGCATGCCGAGCTCGGCGTTGTTCAACGGCACGCTGACGTAGTTGCCGCCGGTATCGACCAGGGTGAAGGTGTTGGCCTTGCCCGGATTGATCAGCCAGCAGCTGACCGGATTGCTCTGCTTGGTGACGTCGTAGCCCAGCGCATCGGACTTGGCCAGCACCGCATCGATATCGCAGTAATCATCCACGCCGCTGCGCAACAAACGATAAGTCGCCTTGGCGCCGTAAACCCAGCTGTCGCCAAGCGTCTTGGAAAAGCCCAGGATGAATTCGTCCTGGAACGAGGGCTTGATGCCGGAGGTCGCCACGGTCTTGGGGTCGGGCAGGATCCCGTAATTGTTGTTGGACGAAACCGGGTCGGAGAACTGGGTCAGATCGGTGGGATAGCCGTTGGCATCGATGCCACCATAGGTGTAATACGTCGACGTCGCCAAGGTGGCACCGGCCGCGTTGAAGGCCGGATTCAGCGGCAGTGCCAGGTAGTAACGCCCCGCATTGCCGAACACCTTGAAACGCCCGTCGCCATCGACATCCCAGCTGAAGCCCAGACGCGGCGCCCATTGCCCGCTGGACTGCTTGATGTCGGCATCGCCATCGCGGTTGAAGTTGGTGAACTGATCCAGCCGCAAGCCAAGATTGAGCAACAGCCGGTCGCTGACCTGCCAGTTGTCTTCGATGTACTGCGCGCGTTGTGCCGAGCGCACCGAGGCCAGCGAACTGGAGATGTAGCGGCGCACGTAGTAGCCGTCTTGGCCATTGACGATGCCGCCGGTGGCCGGCACGCCCAGGCCGGTGCTGATTGGCACATTCGGATTGGACTGGCCGTAGATCCAGTAATAGCCATCGCCGGAGGACACCGAGCCGCGATTGAGTGCGCGTGCATTCTGGTTGTCGATCCCGACGGTGATCGAGTGATGGCCGATGACGTAATTCAGATCCAGTCGCAGATTGTCGCTGCGGTTGCCGCGATCCGGGTCGATCAATGACGCGGTGGTCTGTGCATTGGTGATCGGGCTGCCGCCATTGAGTGCGGGATTCTGCAGCGAGGCATTGGACAGAAACGTCAGCGAGCTGTCATAGGCAGGATTGCCGACGTAGTCGTCGGATCTCATCTTGCCGTACAGCGCGCTGACGGTGAGGCGGTCGGTGAGATAACCGGTGTATTTGGCGCTCCACAGATTGCCGCCGGTCTTGGTGGTGTCGTCCTGGCCACGCAGGCTGCCGCGACTCAACGCGTCGTAATCGTAGTTGTAGATGCTGCCGCGATACACGTTGCGGCTGGAGGCGCCGGTGAGTTCCAGCAGGTGGTTGTCGGTGATGTTCCAATCCAGCTTGCCGTACCAGCGCGGGCGGTCGTATCGATAGCTGGTGTCGGCATTGGTGTCTTCCACGCTGTCCAGTTCGCGGCCCTGGCGGCGCTCCATTTCATAGGAGCCGAACAGGAACAGCTTGTCCTGGATCAACGGCCCGCCGGCATACACGCTTTGGGTGGACACCCATTGGCGGTCCTGATTGTCGGGGCGATACAGCGTGCCATTGGCTGGGTAGCGCACATCGTCCTTGTCCGCGCGCGCAGACGCCGGCTCCCACAACGCCTGTCCACCAAAGTGCCAGTCGTTGGTACCGCGCTTGCCCACTGCATTGATCACGCCGCCATCGGAGCGGCCGTACTTGGCGCTGTAGCCGCCGGTATAGACCTCCAGCTGATCGATACTGCCGTAGGGCAGGGTCAGGCCGCCCAGGCCACGCAGCGGATCGGTGGTGTTGAAGCCGTTGATGTAATACGCGTTCTCTGCAGCGGATGAACCGCCGAAGCTCACCAACTGCTCGCCGCTCGGGCCGCTATAGGTGCCGCTGCCGCTGTTGCCGACCACGCCCGGTGCCAGCTGCGCGATCGCCTCGGCCGAACGGCCAAGCGGCAACCGCTGCAATTGCTCGGCAGTGATGACGGTGCGCGAATCCACGGTGGTGACATCGATCGCGGCTGCCGCACGATCGGCGGTGACGCTGACGCCATCCAGTTGTGTCACCCCGCCAAACGACACATCGGTGGTGGCGCCCACGGTCAGCGTCACTGCCTCGCGTGTATTCAACACGTTTCCGGCGGCATCCTTGGCCACTACCGAGTAAGTGCCTAACGGCAACTGGCCCAAGGCGTAGCGGCCGCGCGCATCGACCTCCACTTCGCGGGTGAGGCCGGTATCGCTACGCACCACAACGCGGCTGGCCGAGGCAGGGGCCTGGCCGGCGATGCTGCCGGTGGTGGATTGAGCCAAGGCCAACGGTGAGGCAGTGGCAAGCAACAGCGCCAACGCGAGTGCGCTAGGCCGGAAGATGGGAGAGCGAACGGTCATGAACAATCACTTCTGGATGTGGGGAGGTGGGAGCACCCCGCAAGCGCGCAATTGCGACGCCGATCTCGGTGTGGCTCCCCGCGGACATTAATCACCGCCGAGCCCGCTATTCAGAAATGGAGTGTGGTTATGTCGCTACGCCAAATGGCTATGGTGATTGCGGTGGTGTGTCACGCGGTGACATCAATGCACTGCGATGGACTGCATCCCACAAACGACAACGCCACGGCGCAGGGCCGTGGCGTTGTCTGATTTACCTGGCGAGATGGCTTATTCGATGCCGTCGCTCGGGGTCACTGCACCGCGGCGCTGGTAGGCCGCGCGACGGGCGCTGGCGTTGCCGGCGTTTTCGCGATCGAAACGATGCACGTTGCCGCCGAGGACCTGCTGATCACGCTGGCGCTTGCGATACACCGCATAGCCGATCAGGCCGAGGCCGGCGACGGCCGCTGCCACGGTGATGGCGGGGTTGCGCTTGACCGCCTTGCTGACGACCTTGCCGCCGGTACGCACGGCACCCAGCGCGGCGCCGGTCTTGAGCCATTCGTTGGCACCCGGGCTGAAATGACGCAGGCTGCTGCCCGCGTTGCGTGCCTTGTCGCCCGCGTCGGACGCAGCATGACGCAGGTGGTCGCCGGCAGTGCCAGCCAGTTCCAGGGCACGCTCCAGGGCGCGTTCGGTGATCACAGTCAGCTTGCTCATTGGAGGCGTTTCCTTTCTGAGTACGTGGTCTGCAGTGTGTGGGCTGGTGCGTATAGACGGTGTTAGCGGTGGTGGAGCTTGTTTGGGTTGCGGTTAAGTAATGATGCGGGGCGCGGTGTGTGTGGGAGTCTGGGGTAGCGGTAAAAAACCGATCCGCTAAGTATGCGCAGCTCTTCCCTTCTCCCGCCGGGAGAAGGTGCCCCGCAGGGGCGGATGAGGGTACGGGCGAAGCCACGTGCAGTTGAGCAACGCGAGTGCTCCGCCCGTACCCTCACCCCAACCCCTCTCCCGACGGGAGAGGGGCTATTACGTGCCGCGCGGTTTTGCTCTGTGCGTTGCCGCCGCGGTCCACGGATCGTCGGGCCATGGATGTCTGGGATACCGCCCCTTCATCTCCTTCCTGACTTCCGGATACATCGTGACCCAGAAGCTCTTCAGATCCTGTGTGACCTGCAACGGTCGCCCACCTGGTGAGAGCAGGTGCAAGGTCAACGGGATGCGGCCGTCGGCGATGCGCGGAGTTTCGGCCAGGCCGAACAGTTCCTGCAACTTGACCGCCAGCACCGGCGGCAACGGTTGCCCGGCGTGATCGACGGCGTAGCTGATCTGCCGCTCCATGCCCGAGGGCACGCTGATCCGGGTGGGCGCGTGGCGGTCGATTGCCTGGCGGCGGTCCCATGGCAAGGCGGCCTTGAGCGCTTCGCCCAGGCTGCTTTCGTCGAGTGCGTCGAGCCGGGTCTTGCCGACGAACGCCGGGCGCAGCCAGGTCTCCAGCGTGGCCATCAGGGCTGCATCGGAGAGATCGGGCAACGCGAGTTCCGGCATCCAGGCGCACAGCGACTGTACGCGTGCGCGCCATTGGCGCAGGCCGTCGGTCCAGGGCAGGGCATCCAGACCCAGTTGGCGTATCGCCTCGGTGAGCGCGCTGGCGGCCTGGGCGGGATCGACGCGGCCGGCCGGGCGGCTGTCGAGCACGATGCGGTCGAAGCTCGATTGCCGGCGCGCGACCAACGCGCGCTTGTCCGCATCCCACTGCACCAGATCCTGCTGCACGAAGCGCTCGGGCACGCTGCGGCGCAGATAGCCTTCGTCCACCGGTGCTGCGCGCAGCAGCAGCGCGTCCTTGGCCTCGTAACGCAATTCGCTGGCGACCAGCCAGGGTTCGCCGCGCAGGTCGCTGTGGTCGAACAGGCGCGCGCTGCGGCCGTTGGCGAGCAGGTAGCGCAGCGGGTCGGCAGGGTGGCGCGCAGCGATGCGGTCGGGGAAGGCGTGCGAGAGCAGATCGCCGAGTGCATGCGCCTCCACGCTGGCGGGCGGTGCGCTGTCGCAACGCAGCCGGCGTCGCCATTGTTTGGCGGCGCTGTCGATCGCGGCCAGGGCGCCGCGGTTCGCGTCGTGCCCACTGCGGCCCTGGCGGAATGCGGCCAGCGCACGCCAGCGCGCAGCCAGCCCATCGCCGCCCTGACGCAGCGGGTCGCGCGCTTCCAGCAAGGCGGCCAGGTCGCAGGCCAGCGCTACGCGCGGGGCATCGCCGGCTTGCGCCAGCATTGCGGCCAGGCGCGGATGCGTGCCCAGCGCGAGCATGCGCCGGCCCACGGTGGTGATACCGCCGCTGTCGGTGAGTGCGCCCAGCCGTTGCAGCAATTCGTGTGCGGCAGCGAGCGCGCCGGCGGGCGGTGCATCGACAAAACGCAGCGCGGCGCTGCCCCAAGCGGCCAGTTCCAGTGCCAGGCCGGCCAGTTCTACCTGGGTGATCTCCGCACGCCGCTGCGGTTCCAGCCGTTGCGATTGCGGCCACAGCCGGTACGCCCAACCGCTGGCCACCCGCCCGGCGCGGCCGGCGCGTTGGTCGGCCGAGGCTTGCGCAATGGTGGTGATGTCCAGCCGCGAGAAGCCGCTGTTGGGGTCGTAATGCGGCTCGCGCGCCAGCCCGCTGTCGATCACCACGCGCACGCCGGGCAGGGTCACCGAAGACTCGGCCACGTTGGTGGCCAGCACCACGCGCCGGCGCCCTGACGGGTCGGGTTGCAGTACCTGGCTTTGCGCCTCGACCGGCAGCTCGCCATGTAGCGGTAGCACTTGCACCGCCGGGTCCAGCACGTCCTGCAGCGCGCTGTGCACGCGTGCGATCTCGCGCTGGCCGGGCAGGAACACCAGCACATCGCCCGGATGGGTGGCCAAGGCCTGTTCCACCGCGCGCCGCGTCTGCGGCTCCAGCGCCTCGTCGCGCCGCGCGGGGAAGTGTGCGATCTCCACCGGGAAACTGCGCCCGGCGCTGCTCAGGCGCGGTGCGTCGAGAAAGCCGGCCAGGCGCTCGCCATCGAGCGTGGCCGACATCGCCACGATGCGCAGGTCTTCGCGCACCTGCGCCTGCACATCCAGCGCCAGCGCCAGACCGAGGTCGCCGGCCAGATGGCGTTCGTGGAATTCGTCGAACAGCAGTGCGCCGATGTGTTCCAGCATCGGGTCGTCCTGGATCAGCCGGGTCAGGATGCCCTCGGTAACGACCTCGATGCGGGTGCGCGCGGAGGTCTTGTTCTCGAAGCGGATGCGGTAGCCCACGGTCTCGCCGACTGGCTCGCCGAGCTGGCGCGCCATGAACATCGCCGCACTACGGGCGGCCACGCGGCGCGGTTCGAGCATCACGATCTTGCGGCCGGCCAGCCATGGCGCGTCCAGCAGCGCCAGCGGCACTTGCGTAGTCTTGCCGGCGCCGGGTGGCGCTTCCAGCACCAGGCGCGGATGGGCGGCCAGGCTGCCGCGGATTTGCGGCAATAACGGGGAGATCGGAAACGCGGGGTCGGTCATGCGCGGGAAGGATACGGGGCGGCCCGAATCGGCGCGATGGTCGGGTTGGTGGGTGAAGGTGTCAGGGAATGCCGAGTGGCGAAGTGCATGCCTAGGCATACCCGACTGTTTTGAAGGCCGAGCTTGCTTCAGACCCGGGCAGGGGCGTCGACGGCATCGCGTTCCAGACCAATATCCTGGCGTTGAACGCAGCGGTCGGCCGGCGCGGCCAAGGAGGTCAAGCAGTTGATCGATGCCTCGGTGGCCAGCGTGGAGCGCGGCAGCGCACGCGTGGATCAGGCCGGGCAGACGATGCAGCAGATCGTGCAATCGGTGCAGCAGGTGACCACGTTGATTGCCGAGATTTCCGCCGCATCGCGCGAACAATCGTCCGGCATCGAGCACGTTGCCCGCACGGTCAACGACATGGACGAAACCACTCAGCGCAATGCCGCGCTGGTGGAAGAAGCCTCTGCGGCGGCACGTGCGATGGAAGAACAGGCGGTGGAACTGAGCGAGGCGGTGTCGGTGTTCCGCCTGGATGCACGCCGGCCGCGCTTAGCTGCTGCGGCGTGAGGCTCCACATCGCCGTGTCACTGCTTGCCGAAGCACTGACGCACCACTCTTGCACGCACGTTGAGTGCAAGAGTGGTGCAGCACAACGTTTGGGGACAGCGCGGCGCGCAGTCGATATCCGTCTAGATGCAGTCAAAAGCTGAGTTCGTCGAGGGCGCGGTGCCCTCGCCGCTCGCGGGACACGCCGTGAATCCGTCCGTGGAGGCTCGGTGGCGGCATCCATGCCGCCACACGGTCCCG
>NZ_MDFM01000009.1 GCF_002939985.1 Xanthomonas hortorum pv. cynarae
ACCGAACGTCAGTTGCATGGATCACTCCTCAACAATAGGCGGGTAGTGTCGCGTATCTGTGGTGCGTTGTTCAGAGGTTCCTTAGATATTGCGCCGCTCAGTGGGTCGCATCTGAGCGCAGGTTGATTAGGCGATACTGCCCGCGATCGCCATAGCGCGCTCCTTTCTTGTCGATCTCGGCGCATAGCCTGTCCTTGCCACAGGCAACGAGATTGGCACGAGCAACACGATCTAAAAAGGTGATTTCCGCCCTGAGTTGGGCGGCTTCAGCGACAGCCGCTTTTGTGCTGTAGAGCGCGTAGCCGGCGACGACCACGCTGATGACACCCGCCACCAGCAGGGCAATCGATGCGATCCACATGCGCCGCGTTGTCGTTGTTTCCAGGGTGTGCTGTGCGTGTGCATAGCGCTGGGTGGCCTGCTGAACCGCCTGCTCTGCATTTGCCATCTTCTTGTTGAATCGCTCGGCCGCCGGTTCCAGCGTCTGCGTCAGCGCCTGATTGCTCAATTGCGTCAGCCGGGGAAGTGCGTTTTCCACGACGCGATTGACGCGCTGATCGGCACTGTTGACGGCGCTCTGCAGAAGCTGCAGCTGCTCCCGGACCAGATCGTCCAATGCGTGCTCGCGGCGCTGCAGCGTCCCGATCATCGCCGCCAGGGCCTGGATCGATTCTTTTAGGGTGCGTTCCGACCCGTTGACATCGGGCAGCGCGGAGGTGTTCTGCATGTCCATAGTGTTCTCTCGATGATTCAACTTGCTACACGTGTTCCGGCTATCCACCACCGCCGCCGCCGCCGCCGCCATCACCGCCATCACCCTGCGGACCTTGCATCGCCGGTCCGTTGGCGAACTGCGGCAGTGTCATCACCATCACCGGGCCACGGCTGGTCTGCACCTCTGTCGAGACGTCCATGTTCAGTGCCTGGCGCGTACTCGCCTGCTCCTGGGCTTCCTGCATCGCCTGGGCATCCAAAAATTCAAGCCCTTGTTTGGCAAGTGCCTGGCTGTAGGGACTGTTGGCGACTCGTTTCAAGGCCTGTTCGATCGCCAGTTCGTTCTTGCAGTCGATGGCGTACAGCAACTCGTCCACATCCGGATCGCCAGTGATGTTCTTGCGCTGGGGCTGCGGCCGATCTTCCTGCTCGCCAGCGGCAAGAGACTGTGGCGCGGTGTCTGCCGGCGAGGCGCGTGGTGGTCTCAGTCCAGAGGGGCCATCCGGATCGTACCCATCACGCAATTCCAACTCGGTAAACGGCCGCTCACCACGGTCCACGCGCGCCTGCCGCGCTTCTGCGACGCGGTTTTCTGTTTCGAGATCCTGTTCGAGTTGGATGCGCAGCTCACGCATGGAGCGCTCTATTTCCTCCCAGGAGTTCGGATCGACGGGCACAGCAGCAGGACGGTCATGCTCATCTGCCAAGGACGCGGAAAGCGGCTCGCGCGCATCGGCCCCGCCCTCGGAGCCGCCAGCGGTCGGCATTTCCAGCGATGGCCCTGTCGCTTGCGCCAGGTGTGCGGACACTGGCAACGCTGCAGGGGGATCTGGTGCTTTCGGTGCTTGAGCCGTTGGAATGAGCGCCTGCTGATCGTCGCGGTGTTCTGCGGCGACCGGCGTGGCGAGCGATGGCGCGTAAGGCGGGGTCGCCGCCTGGGCCAGGCGCGCGTCCGCCGGTTGCTCGGGCTGCTGGGCAGGTGCATCTTGCTGCGCATCCGAGGCTTGCGCCGTCATCGGCTGTTGGCCGCTGTGCAGGTCCGCAACCTGCTGCTGATCTGCCGGCGCTGTCTGCGCGATCGCCGCGCTCTGCGCTGTCTCCTGCTGGACTTCCTGCGTGCGATCTTCTTGCGCTTGTTGGCTTTGCGTCCGCTGCTGCGCTACGTCGGATGCCTGTGCTTGCGCAGGCTCTGCCACCTGCTCCTGGGGCCGTTGGGCGACGTCATCTGGGGTAGACCGCTGCTCGGGCTGGTGCGGCGATGTGTCCTGCGCATGGAGCGGCGACGGCTCGCGCGAGACGGCCTCATTCTCCGGCTCCTGCTCGCGTTGTGCAGCCGCTTGGGCGTGCAGCGGCTGTTGCTCGGCATGTTGCACAGTCTGCGCCTGCATGCGTTCCTGCTGGCTCTGCTGGGCGTCCTGGGCCTGGCGTGTTTCCTGCTCGCGCTGCTGAGTCTCCTGGGCCTGCTGCTGCGCTTGTTCGCGCTGTTGGGTGTCGTGCGCCTGCCGCTGGACTTGTTCGCGTTGCTGGGCAGCCTGTGTCTGGCGTTCTTGCTGCTGCAGCTGTTGCGATTCTTGCCGGCGAAGTTCTTGCAATGCATGCGCCTGCAGCGCCTGAGCGTCCTGCGCTCGGTCTTCGTGCGAGGTTTGCTCCTGCAGCGTGTGCGCGCGTGCCTGCGCCAGCTGTTGGTCTTGCGCTTGCCGGTCCTCCTGCTGCCGTTGCTGACGCTCCTGCGCGGCGCTGGCCGCTTGGCCCCGCGCCTGCACGTCGAGCGCATGCTGGTTGGAGGGGGCAGAAGACGACGTGTCCGCATCTGCGGATCCGTCCGATGAGCGAGGCGCAGAGGCCAGCTGCTGTATCGGCAAGGCTGGGTTCTGCCGCGCCTGTACCTCCTGCAGTGCCTGGCGGATGTCCTCGGTGCTGGTGACTGCTGCAATACGCTCTACGCCATCGGGGCCGCGTTGCAGATGCGCAATCGGGCTATCGGCGCCGAAGCTTCCACCAGGGCCGCGCCGCAACTGCATCGCGCCATCGCCCGCAAGTCCCTCTGCCTCGCGGGTGCGCTGAGTCGCCAGTTCGATCGCTTCACGCCATTGCGGCTGCAACTCGGTGCCGACAATGCGATAGCGGTAGAGCGTCTGCTCGCCTTGTACGTCCTGCGGAGACTGCCGGATGGCGGCAATGGCCTGCGCCTGCTCGGCCAGTGCCGGTTGCAGCATCGCGCGCGTGGTCTCCAGTTCCAGCATGCGGTTGCCATCGGGTGGGGCGCCGTTGCTGGTCCACTGGCCTTCGATGTTGCGGTAGTAGCGCTGGCCGTTTGAGGCGGTCAACGCATCCGGGTCGGGCAGCGCCTGCCGCACCGCCGGCGACATCGGCAGGCCATCGGCCGCCCAGCCGCTGCGGTGGTGCGCCAGTTCGTAGCGCGCCGCGATCGCGCCGGGACTATTGGCGATGTTGCGGGCGATGGTGTCCTGCGCCTGCGCGTCCAGTTCGGCTTTGCGGTGCGGCAAGGCGGTTTCCTGCACGTAGCTGCCGCGATCATTGGCGCCAGAGATCTCGGCCTTGACCAGCCGATGCCACTGACCGTCCGCTGCATCGCGTCGCCAGTCGGCGCTGCTCAGGCTGGGGCGGTCAGTGGCATTGGCCGGCTGGCGATACGGATCCTGCGGAGCGGGCGCATCTTTGAGGGCGAGCGCTGCAGCGGCGTTGGTGGCCTGGTAATTGAGTTCGCGTGCCTTCTCGTAGCTGGCGACGATGGGAGTGGAGGTGGGGTTGTCTACCCCGTCGTTGGTGGTGTCGGCTTTGCCCTCACGCGCCCAGGCTGTGCCATTGAACGACCACTGGGTGCCCTCGCGATCGGTCTGGGTGTAGATGGCGCGGTTGTCGAGCAACGCGGCGGCCTTCTCGCCAGCGGTACTCAAGAAATACGCATCGGCTGCGATCAGCACCATCGGCCCGGCGCCCGAGCTACCCAGCGCGTAGGCAGCTGCGGTACCGCCGGCCCAGCCACCGACGTTGCGGCCGGCAAAGTGCGCAAGCTCCGATTGCGCTGCGAGCGGGTTGTCCTGGCCAAGAAGCTGGGTGGCGCGTTGGCCGGTCATCACCGTGTCGGCGGCGGTGGCGAGCAGGCCGGCGGTGCGCAGTGCCTGGCCTGCAGATAGATCGCCGGCCAGCAGCTCGGCGGTGGCGAAGCCGCGTTGCGAGACTGGTGTGTACGGCGCATGCGGTGTAGCGGCTGTGCCTTGGCGAATGCTGCGCGCAGCACCGCCGATGGTTGTCGGTGTGTCATCCAGGACCTGCTGGACCAAGGCCGCATTGGACTCGGATAGCCTTATTCGGCCGGTATCTTCGGCGTGCGCAATCGCCATGCGCAATTCTTCTCGGCCGGCGATCTCGCGGATAACGGCATCGCGTTCATCGGGGACAGCGACCAGATTCTGGCCCGTGCTGCGTGCGGCTTCGATCACCTTTGCGATTCGCTGCTCGGAGCGGGTGATCGCGGCCCATTCGGCTTCGACATTGCTCATGGCGCGCAGCGTTTTCAACTGATCGGCATGGGCGGTGCGGTATTGCTCGTATTCGGAAATAGTGCTGTGGTTTTGCGCGTTGGCCTCGGCCTTGGTCAAGCGATCCGGGGTGGTTGCGAACATATCGCCATTGATCAGGGCGACTTTGAGGGTGTCTTGCAGGTCGTGGACTTGGGCAGCGACGCGCTTCAATGCAGCAGCGTCGTTGGACATAGCGGCGTCGCCGTCTGGCGAGTTGAGGAGCTTGTCAAGATAATCCCCAGTTACATCCGTATAGGACCTTCGCGTGCGTCCTCGGTGGGGGGATGTTTCCAATTCATCTGCCAGCTTGCCATCTACCGGAAGATACAGGCGATTGGTCGATACATCCTTGTCGATCAAGCCATGATCGGCCAACTTTTTGAGCAAGTCATGCTTGCGAAAGATAGTGTTTTCAATGACGTGATGACTTTCAAGGATGACGTTACTGGCCGGCATCTTTCCTTACTCCAAAATCCCTGCAGAGAAATGTTTATCCGTAATTTGCTGCGTCGATTAGCCGAACGCCACGCTTCCTGGGTGATTTGCCGAATCCCTGGGAAATCAAGGTGTCGCGCAAGAAACGATCGCAAAAAGCATCTGCTGTATAAGGTGTTCTGAAGATATGCGCGGTCCCGATAACATCTTTGTTGAATGCAAATTCTGCGCCTCCCGTAATGTCGTAATATTTGCCGTTACGGTATCCGGTCAACACTTTTACAGTAGATGCCTCCTCGTCGATGGCTTCGATAATTCGCACCACCTCGCAAAGATAGTGCGGCGCTCCGGGCGTACCGTCTTCCAATCGGAAGTCGCATAGCGCGAAGGCAAAGCCTTCCGGGTCCGCAGCTTCAAGGATCAGTTTCAGCGGTTCGGAAACGAGCCAGTACCGCTTGAATCCACTATCAAGGTCATCGGGCATATCGCCGATGCGGCTGTCGTAGCGCAGGCGCGGGGTCTCCTTCAAAGCAGCTAGCCCCGCGTCCTCGCCTGGGCGGCTATAGGCAATGGGGAACGGCACTGCATCTTCGTTCTCGAATTCCACGCCATGCCCGCGACCGCCCCCCCCCATATCGGATCTGAGGATATAGAACGCACCTTTCTGAGGTGCGTTGTGGAGTGTTGCGCGGGCTTCTTTTGCTTCGTTCATAGGTGCTTTCTCTCAACAATCCAGCATGCGTCGAACAGGTGCTCACAAGTGAGTCGCTTCGCTGCCTCTCCATTAGATGCCCACCTCTTAGATGCCCACCTCTGCGCTTGACCGCCCGTGATGGAGGCGGGGCCGGCGGCGGATGTTGGGCATGTCGTAGCCCCTGTTGGAACCGGATGCAGCCTCCTATGTTGCCCGTCTTCAGCGACCGACGCAGTAGGAAAACCCCGACGCCTACAGAACAGCGCTGGCCCTGGCGCGCGCAATCGTCGCCCCGCCACGCCTGCGGCCTTCATGCACGGTTTTCGCTGCACTCCCGCAGGGTGGGCCTAGGCCTCGCTGCTGCTAGCGATCCTTGGGATTCACGGGGACGTCTCTTCCCTGCAGATCCCTGCGCGCCTGGGAGGCTCTGCGGGCAGGGCGCGGCCGCGTTCCGGGGTCAGGCCTTCGGTGCGTTTCGTCAAATGACCGTCGGAACCAGGTAATCGGTAATCCGCGAGCCGAAACAGGGTCTAAGGGATTGATGTCAATGGGAAATTCGGGATTACCTTTTGGGGTGATTTAAGGTAATCGGCACCCCATGGAAAAGTTATGTGATTGAAATTGAAGGATATTTTTTAGGAATGGGATTACCTCCCCAAAAGGTAATCCCATTACCCCTCAATTACCCTTTAATTACCTTTGATAATTTCTAATAAGTAATTGATAAATAAAGAAATATGTGCGTTTCTGGAAGCGGATTACCTAGATTACCTCTTTCACATGGTCATCTGAAAAATTGAGATTGGGGCGCGCTAGAGTGGGTTGCCACACCACTCGCTACGACCGGTTCCCCCGCAATGTCGCTGACCCACGATGCTCCGCAGGCAAACCTCGATCCCGTCGACGCGGCGGGCGGGAAGCGCTGGTGGGTGGTAGACCAGGCCATGGCCATGCTCGAGCGCGGAAGCCAGTTGGCCAACAAGCATGGTGGTCAGCAGCACACCTTATATATGCCGGTTACTGCTGTATGAGCGCGATCGATGCCGGCGATGAACCTGTGCTGCCGCCTGGCTTCCGCTGGGACAGGCCTTGGCAGAGCGCGATGGGGCCACCTACGGCGCTTTTCTTCGAGGGTGAAGAGGTGGCCAGGTTGGGGCAGAGACTCACAGGCGAGTGGTACGTGCTGTTGGAGCGCCAAAGGCCGGCGCCGCCTGGCAAACCCTTTGCGCCCTTTGTCCAGCGTGACTGCAATAGCTTCGACCAGGGGCGACGTGGCACCGTCATGTGGGCCGTGCGCCACGAGGCCAGGATCCGAGCTGAGGTGACCACTCGAAGGCTGCGTTCCTGAGCCATCTAGGGCGAGGTTGGTGACCGCAAGGATCGGGAAAATTGGCAGGACGCCTAAGCGCGCACTAGGTCTCCGGCGTTAGCCGCCGGGAAAAATAAGTGATGCAAGTTGCTGATACGTAAGCTCAGTAGCGCTAACTGTTAATCAGGGGGTCGTTGGTTCGAGTCCAACTTCGGGCGCCAAAAACTAAAAAAGACCTCTTCGGAGGTCTTTTTTTTTGCCTTGATTATTAGGGCAGAATCAAGGCATCCCAAGCAGGAAGAAGCCCTACCGCTTTACGTGGCACGATCAGACAAGTATTACGTGATGAAAGAAGCTCGGCACGCCTAACCGCCTCTGGAGATGCCGTACAACTCCCACCACTGGGTCATTACCAACACTGGCTTGCGCCAGCAGTCCCCGAAGCACCTCGCACACCGAGCTGATTGATCGTCAGCGTGCCGCACGCGGAGTCATTTTGCCGCGTCCCCGGCGCCGCGCGCAGCGTAAAACCTGTCGCTGTAGGTGTACCGGAAGAGAACGTATAGAAATTTGCGACGTCGGCACTACATGTGCCCATACTGGCTCCGACGTAAGTGGTGTTGATCGTGTAATAACGCTCCATTGTCTGGGCGCCCTCTTGCAGACAGGCAGCCGCTGCTGAACGGCGAGACCTAATGACGGACGATTGATAACTACTCATCGCTATTGCTGCAAGAATGCCGACAATTACCACAGCGATCATCAGCTCCATGAGACTGAAACCGGAACACCGCCGGCATTCGATTTTGTAGGACTTGCGATACATCGTATACATGCATTAATCCTTGATAATTTCGCGCCACGACACCCTACCCGTGTTGCGGCTGTCTGCAATATTAAGGCTGCCCAGCCCTCCGCCTGAGCCACCAACAACCACCTTGCCACGCAATACATTACCGAGCGTTGGGATTCCTACACCCAGGTTGACCGAGCCCACCGGCCCCCCGCCCACTGTTTCATCGCTGAAACTGCCGTCTCCGTCAAGATCAAAGAACGACTCGGTACCACTCGTACCGGTGAAAGCATCCAACGCGTTGATATAACCGGTGCCATCGGCCTGACACGCACTCGCCGTTGGAATGATGCTGCTCACCACCAACGTCCTGCTGAACAACTGCGCCTCGCTAACGATTCGCTCGCCTTCCAAGGTCCCCACACCGCCAACGTTTGCGGCAGGCTTCACCAAATCAATGTACCAACCTCTAGAGCCAGTAGGCAGGATCGAATTCGGCTCGAAGCCGCGCACTGGAAATCCATTTTGTGTCCCTGTCACCCTCACAGAGCGTGTCGTCAATGATGACCGCGCCAACGTAGCGGCGCTATTAGAGGTTGTCGCATCCACGATGCCGTAAAGCGACTGTCCACTCTTATCGGTCAGATCGCCAACAGTCATAAAACGGCCGGTTCCAAAGAACAGCCAAGTTTCATAGGTGCGCGGATTCAATGCCACGGTCATGTTGGCGGTAATTGGCTGCAACGTACTACCCGTACCCACAGGGTACGACGCAGTAAAGATTGGGCTACCCGAGTTTGCAACACCCCAGCTCGCCACGGCAGCTCCAGACAGGTCAAACTTCCAGACGTTACCACGCACGTCGCCCGCATAGACATAATCGACAGAGCCATTAGCATCGGCATCCCAACCTGTTGCCCCGGAAAGCCCATTAGGTGCACCGGATGAACCCACGGCAGTGGTAATTTGCCTGATAAGAGCCCCTGTTTCCAAGTTATAGACTAAAAGTACTGCTTGATCGTTCGTGCTGTTAATGCCATTGGCGACGACTAACGCGGTAGTCCCGTTATTAAGTCTTGCGATGAAGGGACGGGATTGGACCAACCCGATATTTGCCGCTTCGGCGTCACCTGACGCCCCGTAACGCTCCCACTTCACACTATTTGCTGAGAACCCGCTAGGCGTAGTCACATCCAAGGCGTAAAGGCCTTTCCCGCCTTTACCGAGACTTCCAACCAAGACCGTCCTATTCGGCGTCTGCACTCGCGTCGAAAGAATGACGGGTCCATCAACAAAATAGCGATGACTATAGGTGGGCGCGCTCAAGCTTCCCAGGTCGGGAAAGTTGATCGAGGACGGAACATACGCAAACTGCTCAACCCCAGTAGTTGAATTGAAGGCATGCAACATACCGTCATTCGCGCCGACATACACCGTCCCGGTTTCCGATGAATACGCTGGTGACGAATTAACAATGTCTCCCAAAAGGGAAGTTCGATTACGCAAATTTCCGCTATTGATCTGTTCCTTACTGCGATCACCAGCAATATAAGCAGCATTCTCTTCACCGGTTACAGCCGGCGCAGACGTCCGCGCCAGAGAGGCGATTTGCCCAGCTGTAGGAAAAGCAGTACCAGCCGCACCATTCCAGGTAAATATTTTACGGTTGACAGCAGGAATACCTTCCGACGCACTCCATGTAGAAACACGCGCCACTTGCCCGTCGACTACCGGGAAAGCGTTGAGCTCACCAGTCCATATTCCAGAAAGATAACTGGCACTAAAGACAAGTGTCTCCCCACTAAGACTAGTGGATGTCGCAGAGACATTCGAAAAAGAACCAACACGCTGGGTGATCGTCGACAACGCAGCAGTCAACCCAAGCTTAAATGCATTGGGATCGGCGGCAGAAAGAAATGTTCCACGCCCATTGACGGCAGCGTGCCAGAGATCATCGACCCGGGCCAAAATATCGTTGTTGCCCGTATAGGACGATTGGGGATCTGGCCACCCAATAGCCCCCGATACCAAGCGCGCCAAGTCGGTCGCCGGATTAAGCACGCCTCGCGCGCCGATGGCGATACCGAAGGTAACCATATGCTGCCAGAATGCGGGATCAGCATTACTCGTCGGAACGATATTATCAAGATCTGCACGAAGATCACCTTTCCAATATGACATAGCGACGTCCGCCAGAGTATTGGAATAATTATCCGAATACGGAGCACCCGCCGTGTATCCATAGGAAGCTGGTACACCGTTGGGCCCGGTGTAGGAAGTACCGTTTGTTCCGTCCTGGTTACCTGGATTGGCAGTAGTCGCGCCGTTCCAGTAGCCATCGGTTGTCATGATTGCAAAATTCTGTCTGCACGCATATTGATCTACACCGGCTTCGGGGCCATAGGGCCCAGACGCATCGGAACTCTGAAAATATTGACCAACTCCGTTCAAGGCATTCAGCAAGGGCGTGCCATTGTAGCCAGTCGCATTGTAAAGTCGGTCGTACCAATTGGTACGCGCATTGATTGCTGCACCGCCGCCAGTAGCAGCACGATCCATGAAAAGACCCTGATTCCCATCATTTACCGGAATATCCAGGTTATTTCTGGACCAGATAGTTCTGAACCCGACGCGGACGTTGGTACCAAGATCGCTAAAGGCCAGGCCGGCCCCTGCCTTGGCCGCCTTGATACGAGTGCGATGATAAGAAAACCAGGTTGCATAATTGGATGCCTCTGAAGACGCGCTTCTGCCTGTTGGAGTCACGGCAGTACAGTTGATCCAGTCGTTTTCGTCAGAAGATCCTGACGCGCATCGATTATCTCGATTAATATTTGCAGACAAAGAATAATTTGACGGTCCGCTACCTATTCCTCTAGACACGCGCACCTCATATATAGAGCTTGAAGCAGGAGTCACCGAACACGACTGAGATGAGTTAGCTGGCACGGTCGAATTGCAGACAACTAATAAAGGATTCGCCGCGCTTCTGACATTCAAAATTACGCTACGATTTGATGTCGCATTTACCGTAACAGTAAGAGTTCCATTAGCCGGCACCGTGATTCTATAAGCATCTGTCTCGTTTGTCGTCACCGAACCAGACACAGGGTATCCAGGCACCGCGCTAACAACACCAACACGCCCGTATTCACTTCGGGTCACAGTGTTAGCATCAGTAATCTGATACCTGTAATAATTATCAGCGCCAGATAAATAATTTATCGCTTTATTGCCGGTGTCTTTCGGCACGTAGAATGTTTGCACACCACCACACACTTGCACGTTGGCGCCTGTACCCCTATCGTTACCATTCTGATCGAATCTTCCGCAACTACTATTACTGGCTAAATCAATCGTTGTACCACTCGCCTTGTTGAAATCTCCATAGGCTGCTCCATAGGAAGTTCCCCCGGTCATCAGCGCGCCTGTAGCGTTGATCCACGGCTGGTAATTAATAGCAGGGTTATAGTAAATCGCATTTCCAACATAAGCGTTGTCGGTAATGTCGAAGACCACCTGTCGATTACTTACCTGGCAAGCTCCGCTTGATTCACGCCGGCAGATTTGAGTTACTTCAGGATTTGCCAAATCCCCGAATGCCATCGAACCCGAGTCATCAAGAATGAACATGATGTTGGGAGGCACGCGACTTGCCGTGGTCAACGGATCGGTGGGCAACGTGATTCCGGCATTAGCCGGCAAGGAAAGCAGGGTGGCAAGCATAGATAACGCGGCCACCCTGAGCCTCTGGTGCAATGAGTGCAGGCGCCGACGGAATGGATGTTTGAGATTATTCATGGCCAAGGCCCTACTGCTTAATGTAATTAGTCTGCAGAAGCACTTGGGCACGCCCGGCTCCCTCGCTGACAGCGGTAATGCGATACCTCGGCGCTAAGCACAAGGCTGGTATTGGCGAAATGCGGTCACAGGCAGGCCATGTGGGCGCATCGCCCATATACTCGATAATGTATAGCGGCGCGGCTGTCGAGTTTACCGTCAGTGTGGAAGTACGCCATCCGGCTCTATCCGCTAGAAGCCAACGATCAGCATCTGTAGCAACCGGCGTTGAACAAACCCCATCTGTGCAGCCACTACTCGGCACGCTCAGGGACGTTGCCAAGTTGATTCGTTCTTCAGCTTCGCGCACTGCGCCTTCCGCGGCCTGGAAACTCCGGCCACGATCGACCAAATTGGATGCCATCCGCTCCTCAAGAACTGTACTCCGCAACACCGCCAAACCCAACAATGTCATTACCAGCAGAAGCAATAAAACAACGATGAGCGAGACGCCGCGCTGACGTGTACCATCAATGGTCTTCATGCGTTGCGGTTCCGAAGTGCAATAACATGATTCAGTGTACGGCTGATAGTTTCGCCGCTAGCACCGACGCGAGTTGAATCCAGCATCTCCAAGCGAATGCTGATAGCAGTAACTGTCGACCAATCGCTGACGGCATTGGCATCTACATAAGACGTTTGGCCTTTGATTAAATACTGCAATTGCAGGTTATTGACTCCCTCCAGCACCTCATCGTTGCGTTGAGCTAGACCTCCACCAGAGTAAATCATTTGCGATTGGTATAAAGATCTTGTTCCACGTGCATTAGTGCCAATAAACCAACGCGCGGCATGTAGGTTCGCGACGACCGAGCCCGCAGCAACGAATGCAAACTGCGAGCCGGCGCAAACCGGCATGGCCAAGCCTGTAGAGCAATTACCTGGTGAAACACCGCTAACGGCGTGCATGACGTTTGAGCCAGCAACCGAACTGACCTGAAAAATCGCAGATTGCCGTGCATTACAAGCAACGACAATGTCGCCCACACTAATTCCAGCTGCAGTTGTAGTCGTATTAAGCGTCAACGTTGCAGCAGCAGTATTATCCGAGGCGACTGTCGCAACTTCATAACCTGCTCCGAGAATCTGCAGCGCATCGGTGCCAGCGACGCGCGAGCCAACAGATGTGCCGATACTTGGCGAACCAGAAGAAAAAGCGCCATCGACCCCGACCATTCCAGAGCTCCAATTATCTATGTTAGTGTACCAGTTCGAGGCCTTGTTATTCACTACATTTGCAATTGGTACATTATTTAGACATGGATTTCCGGACGCTTCCCGCACATCGCGCGCCATCAACTCAAATGCTGTCCGCACGTTTTCCTGAACACGCCCCAATCCCTCAGTCGCGCTATAGGTCCGTCGATTTGAAAGAAATATACCAATAGCTGCTCCTACAACGAGCAAACCCAATATCAATGCAATCATCAATTCGATCAATGTCACACCATGCATGCCTGAGCGCCTGGCGTTCATTTTTGCGTTTATTTTCATAGACGTGTCTTGATTGAAAACTGCTGAACAGCGCTACCATTTTTTGCCCTGCTGTCGTCCCATTTAACTACTGCTTCGCAGGTCGTGGCACTGCACGCTATGGTTCCACACGCAGTTGAGTTAATGGAGGTTTTTAACCCTTGCAGCCAGCCATTAATATCGTTGGAGACAAGGCTACCCCCACCGCCAGTTGGCGCCGTACAGGATGTCGTGTTGTAGCCCCCCGACGTGGCCACCTCCGAATTGGCGCGCATTGCATCGAAGATGGTATAAACCTGTATCACAGCCTGACTACGCTCTAGCGAACTCTGGCTATTGCGCAGAGCTGTTGCCTGCATCGCGGCAATGCCAAGCATGCCGACCCCTAAGACCAGGACTGAGATCAGGACCTCGATCAAGCTAATGCCTGCCATTGACTTACGTTTAATCGCCATATTTTTTCCCCCGCTTTACAGCGTCGTGGGCGCGTTGACCGGAGCTGCGCAAGTAGCATCGCCGGTACCGGTACGAACCGCAGCACGGCTTCCGCTGACGATCACAACTAATCTGACATTTTGTGGCGGATTGGTCGTGGCCAGACAGGAGCTGACAGCAGCAGCAAGCAAGGAACCTGTTGCGCTGCGTGCGAGGCCATCTGACCGAAACTCAATGGCGTTTCCATTGCTAACGATCGCTGGGCTGGCCTGCACAAGCATTGGCGCCCTTGCCGTCCCAACTCGCAGGACTTCGTTAGTTGCCTTGACCATAACGATCCACTGATTCCATGAACCGCTGCTGCAGCTGGACGCATCGCTGCTGGGACACATGAGCACTGTCTGATTGCGTCGCACAGCTTCGGATCTGGTCATTTGCAGCGATGCCAGCACCTCGTTGGCAGATGCGGTCAACCGATTGCTGTTAATCAAACCTGTAAAACTTGGAATCGCAATTGCAGCCACGATCGCGAGTACAGCAACGGTGACCATCAATTCGATCAGACTAAAACCATCATGCCGAGCACAGCGCAGCTCTTCCCCCAGGTTGCGTCGTGACGCCCGCATGGTTACTCCCCTCTCTATTCCCCAGCTCAACGCTAGTGGCCGTCATCGAGTTGCGCAACAGATGGCCGATGGACGGCGCAGATGGGGGAATGAAAGGATGGCACGCCACTGTTCATGCAACCGGTGCATCATGGCTGCACTCCGTAACATGAGTCTCCGAGCGAATGACCAATAAGCCTCCACACGTGCAGCCCCTCGATACCTTGTGGCAGGCATCGGTCATTGTCTGGACCTTGCTGGCTGGGGAGGGAGTGGCGACCGTGCTGGCTCTTGCACCCACGCTGGACGGCAATCGCTGGGTTTATTTTGGCCTTGCTTCATTGGCCGTGCAGTGGGTCGCCCTTTTGACGTTGACATGCCTTTACGGGTTGCGACGTCGCTTGACCAATCTCAAGCCGCTTCATGTCGCCACTCTATCGATGGGCCTCATGCTCGCATGCACCTGGGCGGTATGTGCCGCCTCTTGGGTGGCGTTGCACGAGGCCTGGGCCATGTCTTCGCGCGAGTGGATCCTGACTGTCCTACGCATTACAGGGATCGCCTTGACCGTGGGGACGTTGGGTCTATTGGCCTTTCACAACCACTGGAGAGCGCGCCAGTTGGCTGTGCAGGCAAAACAAGCGCAGCTGGATGCATTACGCGCACGCATCCGGCCACATTTTCTTTTTAATACTTTGAATACAGGAGCAGCTCTAGTCCACGGACACCCAGAGCAAGCAGAGCGCCTTCTACTGGATCTGGCGGACCTATTTCGCGCGGCATTGGGCAGCTCGGATTACATCAAGCTACATGAAGAGCTCGCACTGACACGGCGGTACCTTGAAATCGAGGAGATGCGTCTGGGACGCCGGTTGACAATTGACTGGCAGGTGCCTTCATCATTGCCGACAATCCAGCTTCCGACATTATCGATTCAGCCATTGGTAGAAAACGCGATTCGACATGGGATCGAGCCTAGGGTTGATGGTGGCCGCCTGTCCGTCAAAGTGGTTCTTGAAGAAAAATGGGTATCAGTAGAAATCGTCAACCCCCTGCCTCCGAGTCAAGAGAACGTTCATCGCGGTCATCACCTCGGCCTGCAAGCTGTACAGGCAAGACTTGAAACCCAGGACGCCGACCGCGGGCGTCTGACAACCCAACGTACCGATGAAACTTTCATCAGTACGTTGGAGCTGCCGATCATCGCTAGCCATTAAGCGGCTTGCAGTCAAGTCACCACCCGATAACAAGGCCTATAGTCCCCCGAGATCTTCATCCGGCGCTGCTCGACAAATCCGCGCAGGAGCTCATCCAGCGCCTGCATGATGTCCGGGTCGCCGTGGATCTCGAAGGGGCCGAACTCTTCGATACGGCGCATGCCGTCCTCCTTGACGTTGCCGGCGACGATGCCGGAGAAGGCGCGGCGCAAGTCGGCGGCCAGTGCGGGAGCCGGGCGACCGTGGTGCAGATCCAGTGCGGCCATGGCCTTGTGGCTGGGTTCGAACGGCTGCTGGTACTCGAGCGGGATGTGCACCGACCAGTTAAAGTAGTACGAGTCCTTCTGGTCCTTGCGGTGCGCGCGCACCTCATGGATGCCTTCGGCCATGCGACGCGCCACCGCGACCGGGTCGCCGACGATGATCTCATAGCGCGAAGCGACAGCTTCGCCCAGGGTGAGCCGGATGAAGCGGTCGATCTGCTCGAAGTACGGGGCGGTAATGGTCGGGCCGGTCAGGATCAGCGGGAACGGCAGCTCGGCGTTCTCTTCGCGCAACAGGATGCCGAGCAGGTAGAGGATTTCCTCCGCCGTGCCGACGCCACCGGGGAACACCAGGATGCCGTGGCCGATACGGACGAAAGCCTCGAGGCGTTTCTCGATGTCCGGCATGATCACCAGGTGGTTGACGATCGGATTCGGCGACTCGGCCGCGATGATGCCCGGCTCGGTGACGCCGATATAGCGAGTGTGGTGCTTGCGCTGTTTGGCGTGGGCGATGGTGGCGCCCTTCATCGGGCCCTTCATCGCGCCCGGGCCACAGCCGGTGCAGATGTCCAGCCCACGCAAGCCGAGCTCGTAGCCCACCTGCTTGGTATAGAGATATTCGTCGCGCGAGATGGAATGGCCACCCCAGCACACGACCAGATTGGGGTCGGACGGCTGCAGGATGCGTGCGTTGCGCAGCTGGCCAAACACTGCGTTGGTGATGCCCTCGCTGGTATCGAGATCGGCGCGCTGTGCTTCGAGCTCGATCGCCATGTAGGCCAGATCACGGACAACGGCGAACAGCAGCTCAGCCACACCTCGGATGATCTCGCCATCGACAAACGCCATCGCCGGCGCATTGCTCAGATCGATGCGGATGCCGCGATCCTGCTGATTCACCTGGATGTCGAAATCCGGATACAGGTCACGGGCGGCGCGCGGGTCGTCCGAAGCGCTACCGCTGGTGAGCACGGCCAGCGCGCAACGGCGCAACAGCTCGTGCATGCCGCCGCTGGAGGCATCGCGCAAGCGCGCCACTTCCGCCTTGGACAACACATCCAGACCGCCACGCGGATAGATCCGCGCATCCACCACCGGCAGCGCCCGTGCTGCCGTACTGCTGAGTTCCATAGCTTGCTCCTGTCGTATCTCAGAACTTTAGCGTACTCACCCGCACAAAAGAAAACGGCCGGGAAAACCCGGCCGTTTTTGCTGCTTACGTCACCAGCTGCATTAGAACTTGTACTTCAACGTCACCTGCATCGACCAACGCGAAACGCCGGTGTTGCCCTTGTCGTTGTTGTTCTCCTGCACCGTCGGCTCGTCGGTATCACCGGTGAAGTTGTAGATGTACTTGCCGGTTGCAGGATCGATACCGGCATAGCTCGCCACTCGTGCGGTGGAATTGAAGCCGTAGTCTTCGATGCGACCCCACTTTTTGTTAAGCAGGTTGCCTACGTTCATGATGTCCAGCGCCAACTCGGTTTTGTGCCCCTCGAACAGACCGGGCAGCTCCTGACTGACGTGCAGATCGAAGCTATTAACCCACTTGGTACGGAATTCGTTTGCGGGGGCAATTTGTCCCTTGTACGCAGCCAACTCGGGATTTTTTGCGAGCCAATCAAAGAATTGCTTTTCCATCTCAGCGCCTCGAGTCCATAAAACGTCGCCAGGCCCCTTTGGCACATAGAACAGGTCGTTAAAATAGCCGGCACCGGAAGTAGAAGCTGCGTCGCCATTCAAGTCATTGTAATAAATGTAGCTAAACGGACGACCCGAACGGCCCTCGTAGAACAGACCAACACTGGTGTTGTACTTGCCGAAGAACGCCTTCTTCCAGTTGATCGAGCCCGTGATGCGGTCCTTGATCGCGTAGCGCGAATCATAGGCCACGTTTTCATTGGCGGTACCGATCAGGGTGCTACCCCAATTCGACGTATTCTGCGAACTGGTCAGCGGGCTGACTTCTGTCGACTCAGTGTAGGTATAAGCCAGCGACCAGCCCCAGTTCTCGATCAACGGCTTATTCACGCCGACCGTGAACTGGCTACCGCTGCCCTTGTCGGTGTTGCGCATGAGCATGACATCACCCATATCGGTCGGACGGTTTGCCTTGCCACTGACGACTTGATTACCACCCAGGTTCTGGCCGTTCTGTACGGAGGTATTGGTACCAGTCGAAGGCCGGTAACCCGCCGCGTTCCAATACAGCTCACGACCATCCTGGCCGATGCGCGTCGCCGCGACATCACCATTCAGACCACGCAGGTCTAAGCGCTCGAAGTAGATTGCGTTGTTGACCTTGGTGTACAGGAACTCGGCCGAGGCGACGATGCCATACCACGGCAGTTCGTGATCGAAGGCGAGGTTGGTCTTCCACACCGACGGCAACTTCAGGTCGGGCGCGGCGATGTCAACATTCTGGCGAGCGCCGGCACCTGCGGTCGGGATGAACGGCGGATCGGTATTCGGCGTGAATATGCCGACCGGATTATTCACCGTGTACTCGGTGTAATTCAGACCGGTATTCTGATAGACACCAGCCAGCCACACATTGGGAGCAGCCCCTCCGAATAGACCCAGGCCACCGCGCAACTGGGTCGGACGATCGCTGTCGAATGTATAGTTAAAGCCGAAACGCGGCTGCACAAGCTTGTCGTCAGGCAGCTGGGTGTTGTCGTAGCCGTACAGCGACATGATGCGCGGGTTGTACAAACGCTGATCGCTAAAATCAGGCATGTCGATGCGCACACCGCCCTGCACGGTCAAGTTATTGTTGATCGCCCAGCTGTCCTGTACAAACAAACCGGTGTTCTTCAGCGTGTACTCGGCCGGGATGTCGTCGTAGCTGCCGCCAGGACGCGGCGCACGCACGATGTACTGATTAACACGGCCGGCTGCGAAGTCACCAAGGTTATTGAACAAATACGCGCCATTGAGGTTGCGGCCGTAATAGTTCAGCAGGTCATTGTCCGAATAGTCGAAACCGAACTTGACGGTGTGGTCACCCACATACCAAGTCGCAGCACCGAAAGCACTCAACTCCTTGCTCTCAACCGCGTTTACGTGAGAATTCTGTTCGGTACCGAAATACAACGAATTGTTGGCAATCCCGCCGAAGCCACGGACCTGAATTTGCGGCAAAGTCGAGTTCGGCTCGCGGATCGCAGAGTATTCCTTGTGCGAAAGTTTGAATTCGGTGGAGAAGTTCTCGGACCAGTCACTGAACAGCTCGCCCATCCAGGATTCATAGGTCTTCGGCTGCTGATACCAGAAGGTACTCAACGAGACAGCGCTATTGGTGATCTGCGGGAAGCGGACAACGTTCTGCTCAAGCTTGTTGTAACGCACAGCGGCGCGATGATTGTCGCTGATGTTCCAGTCGATCTTCAGCGCATATTCTTCGACTTCAGTCTTATTGGCAGGCTGGCTCAGCGAACCCGCGTCGAAGCCATAGCCGGTTGCGATCTGCTGCGCACGAGCGATGTCGGCATCGGTGATGCTGCCTCTGCCATACGGAGAATCAGTCAAGCTGATACCCGGCGCCGAACGCTCCATCTTTTCGTAGTTGGCAAAGAAGAACAGCTTGTCCTTGACGATCGGCCCACCCAAGGTCATGCCATAGGTCTTTTCATCATCGAAGCCATTGAAGCGAACGCCTTCCAACTCCTTGCGGACCATATCCTTGTCGCGATACGCGTAATACACGGTGCCGCCAAAGTTATTGGTACCCGACTTGGTTACGGCGTTGATTACTGCGCCGGTACCGCCAGAAATGGTGGTGTCATAATTGGCGACATCGATATTGATTTCCTGGATGGCATCCATCGACACCGGCTGACGCTCGGTCGGCAGGTTATTGGACTCCAAACCAAACGGATCGCCTGCACCAATACCGTCAATACGAATAGCGTTGTAGCGCGTATTTTGACCGCCCACCGAAATTGCGCCGTCGGCTTTGCTGACTTGCGAAATACGCGGATCGAGACGGATGTAATCTTGGATATTGCGATTGACCGACGGAAGCGATTCGATGGTCTCGCGAGACACGTTCGTGCCGGTACCCATCTTATAAGCGCTAAACAGCTCCGAGCCACCCGCGACAGCCATGACCTGCACGGCTTCGAGATTGGTGGCGGCGATGTCGCCTGCCAAATCCGCATTGACCGTGTTGACCTGATTGAGGTTCAGGTACACGCCCTCTTCCGTCTTCGTGCCTTCACCCGATTTGGTGATGGTGATCGTATACGGCCCGCCCACACGCAGGCCGCGCGCGTTGTAGCGTCCGCTGGCATCGGTGGTGGCGCGGCTGACGGTGCCCGATTCGACATGGGTGATCGTCACTTCGGCATTCGGCACCGGCTGACCGCCGCTGCTGGTGACCAGGCCAGCGACGCCGGCAGAGGTGCTCTGGGCAAATACGGGAGCAGCGGCAAGTGCGGCAACAAGGCCAAGCGTCAGCTTGGACATGCGAAGACAACGGGGGTGGGTCATTTCGGTAGCCTCGATACAGGTTGGGCAGTGACAAAAAGGCGCAGTCAGCCCAACCGTTCCCGGGGATGGGCTGCCGATGATCTGGGGTCCCTCGCCGCGCGGCTGGTTGCTGCCGCAACGGTTAACAACAGATTAACACGCTAAGGCCTGATTGTGACGGCGGCGTGACAAACTTCGCGCAGTGCAACATGAACTTCGCATGTGAAGCCGCAAACGCCATGTTGTGCAAAGTCGCAGAGGGAGCGAGACGTGGGTCTCGAATGAAGCGCACACGTGATTCGATGCGTGCGATGTCGGATGAGCGCCGCTTGACGCATCGGATGCGATGTGAAGCCGTCTACCAGGTTGATGCGGAGTCATGCCATGGCGCAGACCGCTCATCGCTAAGCCTGCAGCCGAGCCGGGCCGAATGAGCAACATCCCAGATCAAGCTGCACGCAACTCGCGGAGTGGGAGACAGCTAGTACACCGGATCAATCTTGCGCTTGGGCTCCAGTCAACCGCCGGCCGCACCAACTTCATCCACGCACGCCGAGTGCCCTGCCCCAGCTCGCCCTAAATTGACACCGGCAACTTGAAGTAAGTGCCCAAGCCATCTAGAAACATTTGCACCGAAATGGCCACCAGCAGCATGCCCATCAGTCGCTCGATCGCGGTCAGTGCACGGTGGCCGAGCAGCTTGTACAGCAGCGGGGCCGAGGCCAGGATCGTGGATGCACCAATCCAGGCAATCATCAGCGCCAGGCTCCAGTCCCACAGTCGAGTCGGTTCGTTGCTACCCATCAGCATCACCGCAGCCATGCCCGACGGGCCGGCCACCAGCGGGATGGCCAGCGGCACGATGAAGGGTTCGCCATCGGGGATCTCGCCCATCAGGCCTTCCGGGCGCGGGAAGATCATGCGGATGCCGATCAGGAACAATACAATGCCGCCGGCGATGGCCACCGACTCCTGGCGCAAGTGCATCAGTTCCAGCGCGTACTTGCCGCCCCACAGGAACGCCATCAGCACGAACAAGGCGATCAACAATTCGCGCGCGAGCACGAAGCGCTGGCGCTTCGGCGGCAGCGGCTTGAGTACGCTGAGAAACACCGGGATGTTGCCCAGCGGGTCGAGAATCAGGAATAGCAGCAAGGCTGCCGACAGGATGGTCATACGGAAGGACTCCAGATCGCACCACGGTGCGCAGCGCCCGCCATGGACAGCAAAGTGACGCAGGCGGACGCATAGCGCACGGGGTCGACCGCTTCGCTGTCTTCCTGATGGGTGAAAGCACGTGCGCGCAAGGCAGTGCGCATCGGCCCGGGCTGCAGTCCGCTAATGCGGACCGGGCCAGCGGCGGTTTCGTGATGCAGGCTGGCGAGCAGGCCACGCTGTGCATGCTGGGCAGCGCCATAAGCGCCCCAATACGCCTGGCCAACGCGTGCAGGGTCATCGACGACGAAGACCACCGCCGCATCGCCTTGCTGCCGCAACAGCGGCAGGCAGGCCTGGGTCAACCAGGCGCGCGCAGTGAGGTTGATATGCAGGTTGCGTGCGAAGTCCGCAGGCGCCGCGAGCTCGGCTGGCGTCAAGCCTGCGAAGTCGGCAGCGCAATGCAGCAGGCCGTGCAGCCCGCCCAGCTCGGACTGCAGCCGTTGCGCAAGTGCGATGTAATCGTCTGGCGTAGCGCCGGCCAGATCCAGCGGATACAGCAACGGCTCCGGACCCAGCCTGGCGACCGCATCGTAGACCCGCTCGAGCGGGCGCAACTTGCGACCGAGCAGCACCACCGTAGCACCGGAAGATGCGCAGGCCTGTGCAGCGGCAGCGCCCAGGCCGCCGGCGGCACCGGTAATCAGCACCACGCGCTCAGCCAGCGCAGCCGCCTCGGGCTGGCCCTGCAACGCACTCACGGCTGATAGGCCTCACTGACGATGCGCTTGAGCTCGCCGGCTTCGAACAGTTCCAGCGTGATGTCGCAGCCACCGATCAGCTCGCCATGAATGAATAACTGTGGAAAAGTCGGCCAGTTGGAGTAGCGCGGCAGATTTGCGCGCACTTCGGGTTCTTCCAGCACGTTGACCGTGCGCAGCTGGTCGGCGCCGGCAGCAACCAATGCCTGCACTGCGCGACTGGAAAACCCGCACATCGGGAACTGCGGGGTGCCTTTCATGAACAACACGATCGGGTGTTGTTCGACTTCGGCCTGGATCCGTTCCATCACCGGCATTGGACTCTCCTGACTGGGAGCGGCAGGCCCGACCGCCGGGTCGGATAGACTTCCGCAAAGGCGCGCATTGTAAGCCTTCAGCGCGACCTGTCGCCGCACTCCCTTCGCTGCCCTTGCCATCATGCCGATCGAACACGCTGCACTGCCCTACTCCCGCGCCGCTCTGGAGCCGCATCTCTCATCCGCAACATTGGAGGCGCACCACGGCGTCTGTCATCGCAGCGAGGTCGAACGGCTCAATGCGCGCATCGAAGGCAGCGAGTTCGCCGAGCTGACGCTGGAAGAGATCATCGCGCAGGCGCAAGGCACGCTGTTTCATCTGGCCGCGCAAGTGTGGAACCACAATTTCTACTGGCAATGCCTGCGCCCACGCGGAGGCGGCGAACCACTCGGCCGGCTGGCCGACAGCATCGCTACATCGTTCGGCGACTTTGCGCACTTCAGGCAGGAATTCAACCGTGTTGCGCTGGGTACGTTCGGCTCGGGCTGGGTGTGGCTGGTGCAGCGCCCGGACGGCGCCTTGGCGGTCGTTGCCACGCCGAATGCGTCCACGCCGCTGACCGGGCCAGACACGCCGCTGCTCGTCTGCGACCTGTGGGAACACGCGTACTACCTGGATTATCAGCAGGGTCGCGCGCACTACCTGGACGCGTTCTGGAAGCTGATCAACTGGGAGTTTGTGGCTAGCCGGTTGGGCTAGCCATGCAGTTGGGCTCAGCGGTGAGTAGTTGTGATCGCGGTGAATAGATCGATCGACTGCTGCAGCGCCGCGCGTGGCGGCTATCGAGCTGCGCGACAAGGCTTAAGTACGAGTCACGCGTTTTGACTCTACATGACTGCGTCACCGCTCATACGCCTTGAAGATCACGCTTCGCTCAAGCGTGCAACCACCGGCCCAACCTGCGTCTCACGCTGCAAGGCACTGCCCGCATCCACCAGTGCGCGCGCAAGCAGCGGCGGCGTATCGGCGCGTAGCGTTGCATGGCCGACTTTGCGGCCTGCACGCGATTGCTTGCCGTAGTCGTGCCAGTGCCCACCGGGCACTGCTAGAAACGCAGCAGCGTCCGGCATCTCACCCAGCCAGTTGAGCATGCAGGCGTGCCCGCGCATCGCGGTGCTGCCGAGCGGCAAACCAAGCACCGCACGCACATGGTTTTCGAATTGCGAGGTCTCTGCGCCTTCAATGGTCCAATGGCCGGAGTTGTGCACGCGCGGCGCCATCTCGTTGGCGAGCAGCTCGCCATCGCGCACAAACAGTTCCAGCGCAAACACACCCACATAGTCCAGCCGCTCGGCGATCGCGCGCGCATGCGCCTCGGCTGCCGCCTGCAACTCGGCACCCACAGTTGCAGGCGCAAGACTGGCCGACAGCACGCCGTCCACATGCCAGTTTTCGGTCAGCGGCCAGGCGCGGAACTCGCCATCGCGTCCGCGCACAGCCACCACGCTGACTTCGCGCTGAAACGGCACGAAGGCTTCCACGATCAACCCGACGTTCGCTGCCTGCGCGCCAAGCGCGTCCCATGCGGCATCGGCATCGGCCAGCGTCCTGATGCGGAACTGCCCCTTGCCGTCGTAGCCGAAGCGGCGCGTCTTGAGCACACAGGGCGTACCGATGCGCACCAATGCGGCATCAAGTCCCGCACGGTCGTCGATCGCGGCGAACTCGGGCACCGGAATTCCAATCTCGCGAAACAAGGTTTTTTCGCTGAGCCGGTCCTGCGCCACCGCCAATGCGGCAGCACTGGGAAACACCGGCACCTGCGCGGCCAACTGCTGCGCGCTGGCGGCCGGTACGTTTTCGAAATCGAAGGTGATCACATCCACTTGCGCTGCGAATGCAGCAAGCGCAGCGGTCTGGTCGAATGCGCCGACCTGCAGCGGTGCCACCTGCCCTGCGCAGGCATCTAATGCCGGGTCGAACACTGCAAAGCGCAGCCCCAACGGCGCGCCGGCCAACACCAACATGCGTGCCAGTTGGCCGCCACCTAGAATGCCAACCGTGGTCATTGGCGCGGGTCGTCGCTGGCCATCACATCGTCGGTCTGCTTGGCACGAAACTGCGCCAATGCCAGTCCGATCTGCGCCTGCTCGGGTGCCAGCATCGCCGCGGCGAACAACGCCGCATTGGCGGCACCGGCATTGCCGATGGCAAACGTGGCAACCGGAATCCCGGCCGGCATCTGCACGATGGACAACAATGAATCCATGCCGTTGAGCGCTTTGGACTGCACCGGCACACCCAGCACCGGCACCGCCGTCTTGGCCGCCAACATGCCCGGCAAGTGCGCCGCGCCGCCAGCGCCAGCGATGATCGCACGCAGGCCGCGTTCGCCCGCCTGCTCGGCATAGGTGAATAACACATCGGGGGTGCGATGCGCCGAGACCACCTTGACTTCGTAAGGCACGCCCAACGCATCGAGCTTTTGAGCTGCGTGTTGCATGGTTTCCCAATCCGAACGGGAGCCCATCACGATGCCGACCAGCGGCGCGGAGTGGTTGGAGGTCATGGCCCTGCCCTGCGGTAAAGACGTATTCTAGCCAATCTCCACGCAAGACAAGACTTCGATGGATCGCAAACTGCTCGACCTGCTGTGCTCGCCCGACACCCGCCAACCGCTCTCGCTGCTCGACGGCAAGGGCCTGGAGGCACTCAACACCGCCATCGCCGGCGGAAACCTGCAGCGTGCCGACGGCACCGTGCAGGCGCAGCCGCTGCGCGAGGCGCTGATCACCCGCGACCGCAAGCAGATCTTCCGCGTCGACGACGGCATTCCGGTGCTGCTGGCTGAGGAAGCCATCGGCACTACGCAGATCGCCGACTTCCCCGAAAAGTGAGTTCTTCCGCGCGCACGTCCGTGCCGGAGGCGCCACCCGCCGCGCTGGTGGATGCCGATGTGGCACGCGCGCTGGCCGAGGACATCGGCACTGGCGATGTCACCGCCGCGCTGTTGCCCGATCAGGCCGACAGCGCGTATCTGCTGTGCAAGCAGGATGCGGTGATCGCCGGCCGCCCCTGGTTCGACGCCACGCATCGTGCGCTCGACCCGCAGGTGCGCATCGACTGGCAGGTGCACGAAGGCCAGCACGTGCGTGCCGGCACCGTGCTGGCCCTCCTGCATGGCCGCAGCCGCAGCCTGGTCAGCGCTGAGCGCACCTCGCTCAATTTCATGCAGACGCTCTCGGCCACCGCGACCACTACCGCTGCGTACGTCGCTGCGGTGGCCGGCACCGGCACGCGCATCCTGGATACCCGCAAAACGCTACCGGGCCTGCGCGCCGCGCAGAAATACGCGGTGCGCTGCGGCGGTGGCGACAATCACCGCATCGGCTTGTTCGATACGGTGATGCTCAAGGAAAACCATATCCGCGCCGCCGGCTCGTTGAGCGCCGCCGTGCATGCCGCACGTGCGCAGCAACCGCAGTTGCCGTTGGTGGTCGAAGTGGAAACGCTGGAGCAACTACGCGAAGCATTGCAGGTGGGCTGCACGCGCATCCTGATCGACGACTTCGACCCGGCAATGCGCCGCGAAGCGGTACGTATCGTTGCCGCCCTGCCACTGGGACAACGCATTCCGCTCGAAGTGTCAGGCAGCGTGGATCTGGCCGGTATTGCCGCCATTGCCAACGATGGCGTGGACTGTATTTCCATCGGCGGCCTCACCAAGCACGTGCAGGCGGTGGATCTGTCGCTCAAACTCGGCCCGCCGCCACACTAGATTTCACGTGTGCCCGCAGGCAGCTCTGTCAGCCTGCTGCGATTGTTCAGTACTGGATCTGCGATGACTGTAAAACCTTGGCCGTGGATCTGCGTGTTGCTGGCAGGATGGGGCGGCAGCGCGGCTGCTGCGGAAGTGTGCGACATGCCGCCGCGGTTCGGCACCAGCCCCGCCGCAATCGCCATCGTGCGCAGCGCCTGCAACGAACACCGCTTGTGGCAACACCCCTTCATCGATACCAAAGGTCGCCTAGCCAGTCTTGGCGTGACCGAAGCCGAATCGGGCTATCTCGCCGACCATGGCGTGGTGGCATGGCAACGCGTCGCAGGCTACTGGCGCGACAGCGGCACACTGGCATCGATGGGCGGTCGCCCCGGCGCATCCAATTGCGCAGCGCTGGATGGCACGCGCTATACCGCCAGCGAGTGCCGCGCGTTTGTGGTCGACAATCCCTGGTCGGCGGCTTTCATCTCATGGGTGATGACGCAAGCCGGCCTGAGCGGCTTCCATCGCTCCGCGCGCCATCTGGATTACATCCGCAGCGCCTACAACGACGGAGCCAGCGGGCCGTACCAGTTCACCGATCCTGCGGTGGAAAAACCCGCCCCTGGCGATATGCTCTGCCTGCTGCGTGGACGCAATGTGTCGCTCGGCTATGCCGGCCTCAAGGCCGCGCTTGGCGGTAGCGCGCCGATGCCGTGGCAATCGCATTGCGATGTGGTGATAGCTGCCAACGTCGGTGGCGACCGCACGCTGTATCTGATCGGCGGCAATGTGTTCAACACGGTGATGATGCGCAAGATGCCGCTGGATCGCGCCGGCCGCGTGGTGTTGCCGACGCCGCAGTCCGACACAGCTCAGGACCAGAACGAAGACAGCCTGGGCATCGCCAGCGAATGCACGCCAGCGCATGAAGAACTGTGCGATTTCAATCGACGCGACTGGGCTGCCTTGTTGAAGCTGCGTCCTGATGCGGTAATGACCGCGCCACCACCGAGTGAGCCGTTGCCGGCGCCTTCCGTTGTGCCCGCAGATCAAACGATGCCGCCGGGTTTTCCGCGCGTCGTACCGCCGCGTCCGGAAACACAGCCTGCGCCGACGCAGCAGCCTCAGTAAAAAGGATTAGAGCCCCTCTCCCGCCGGGGCGACAAGGCACCGCTTGCGCGCCACTGGCGCGCGTGGCTTGGAGCGCCCGCGCAGCAAGCGCGGGCCGGGGCGCGGAGCGGGGGTTGGGGTGAGGGTACGGGGCGAAGCCCTTGTCGTCTCAACTGCACGAGGCTTCGCTCGTACCCTCATCCGGCGCTGCGCGCCACCTTCTCCCGGAGGGAGAAGGAACGTGTTGCTATCGCAGACAACAAAAAAGCGGGCCGAAGCCCGCTTTTTCGTCATGCATCACCCAAGTGATGCATTAGCCCGCAGCGATTACTCGGCCGAAGCCGGCACGCCCTCGCCTTCTTCCACTGCCTTGATCGACAGACGGATGCGGCCCTGCTTGTCCACTTCCAGCACCTTGACGCGGACCAGATCGCCTTCCTTCAGCTTGTCGCCGACCTTCTCCACGCGCTCGCTGGAAATCTGCGAGACGTGCACCAGGCCGTCCTTGCCCGGCAGGATGGTGACGAACGCACCGAAGTCCATGATCTTGGCGACCTTGCCTTCATAGATGCGGCCCGGCTCCACGTCCGAGGTGATCTGCTCGATGCGCGACTTCGCAGCTTGCGCGGCAATCGCATTCACCGAGGCGATGATGATCGTGCCATCGTCCTGGATGTCGATCTGGGTACCGGTTTCCTTGGTGATCGCCTGGATGGTCGAGCCACCCTTGCCGATCACTTCGCGGATCTTGTCCGGGTGGATCTTGATGGTCAGCAGACGCGGCGCGTAGTCGCTCAGCTCCAGACGCGGGGTGGTCAGCGCCTTGGACATCTCGCCCAGGATGTACAGACGACCAGCCTTGGCCTGCTGCAATGCCTGCTTCATGATCTCTTCGGTGATGCCTTCGATCTTGATGTCCATCTGCAGCGCGGACACGCCTTCGGCAGTACCGGCCACCTTGAAATCCATGTCGCCCAGGTGATCTTCGTCACCCAGGATGTCGGACAGCACCACGAAGCGGTCGTCTTCCTTCACCAGGCCCATGGCGATACCCGCCACCGGTGCCTTGACCGGCACGCCGGCATCCATCAGCGCCAGCGAGCTGCCGCACACCGAAGCCATCGACGAAGAACCGTTGGACTCGGTGATTTCCGAGACAACGCGGATGGTGTACGGGAATTCTTCCAGGCTCGGCATAACCGCGAGCACGCCGCGCTTGGCCAGACGGCCGTGACCGATTTCGCGACGCTTGGGCGCACCGAAACGACCACACTCGCCCACCGAGTACGGAGGGAAGTTGTAATGGAACAGGAAGTTTTCCTTGTACTCGCCGCTGACCGCGTCGATCACCTGACCATCGCGGGCGGTGCCCAGCGTGGTGACCACGATCGCCTGCGTCTCGCCGCGGGTGAACAGCGCCGAGCCGTGGGTACGCGGCAGGATGCCGGCCTGCACCGAAATCGGACGCACGGTATCCAGTGCACGGCCGTCGATACGCACCTTGGTCTCCAGGACCGAGTCGCGCATGGTGTGGTATTCCAGCTCGCCGAATTCCTTCGACAGCTCAGCACTGCTCCAACCTTCCGAAGCAACCCGGCCGGCCAGCGACTCGAGCACGTCCTTCTTGATCGCGGAGATCGCGTCGCGACGCTGCAGCTTGTCGCGCACCTGGAAGGCGCCGGACAGCTGCGCGCCGACTGCTTCCTTCAGTGCATTGATCAGCGCGGTGTTCTTGGCAGGCGCAACCCAGGTGCTGGGCTTGGTGCCGGCTTCGACGGTCAGCTCGTTGATGACGTTGATGACCTTCTGCAGCTCGCGATGGCCGAAGGTGACCGCGCCCAGCATCACTTCTTCGGACAGCAGCGCCGCTTCCGACTCCACCATCAGCACCGCATTGGCGGTACCGGCAACCACCAGTTCCAGCTGCGAATCCTTCAGCTCGGAGATGGTCGGGTTGAGAATGTACTCACCGTTCTTGTAGCCCACCTTGGCGGCGCCGATCGGGCCGTTGAAGGGGGTACCGGCCAGCGACAGTGCGGCCGATGCGCCGATCAGCGCGGCGATATCGCCGTCGATGTCCGGGTTCATCGACATCACCGTGGCGATGATCTGTACTTCGTTCTTGTAGTCCTCCGGGAACAGCGGACGGATCGGACGGTCGATCAGGCGCGAGATCAGCGTTTCCTTCTCGGTCGCACGTCCTTCGCGCTTGAAGAAGCCGCCCGGGATGCGGCCGCCGGCATAGAACTTCTCCTGATAATCAACCGTCAGGGGGAAGAAGTCCTGCCCTTCGCGCGCACTCTTCGCGGCGACGGCGGTGACCAGCAGTACGGTGTCGTCGAACTTGACGATGACGGCGCCGCCTGCCTGGCGAGCGATTTCGCCCGTCTCCAGGGTGACGGTGTGCTTGCCGTACTGGAAGGTTTTGGTGATTTTTGCCACGGAGGTTTTTTCCTTAGGTGTTGCTGTCTTCGTTGGACCGTCGTCGACCCATGCCGAGAACGGGCGGCCGGGAGGCTCCGGCCCATGAATTACTTGGTGCAAATAACGGTATGCGAACGACCAAAACAAAACCGCGGCGCATCGCTGCACCGCGGTGGTAGGACTCGATTAGCGGCGCAGGCCGAGCTTTTCGATCAGCGACTTGTAACGCTCGCTGTCCTTCTTCTTCAGGTAGTCGAGCAGGCTGCGGCGACGGTTGACCATCTGCAGCAGACCACGACGGCTGTGGTGATCTTTCTTGTGGGTCTTGAAGTGACCGCTCAGCAGCTCGATGCGGGCGGTCAGCAGAGCGACCTGCACTTCCGGGGAGCCGGTGTCCTGGGCGCTGCGCTTGTTGTCTTCAATGACTTTCTGGGTGTCGACGGACATGTGTTTTCTCGATAGATGCGTGGTCGACAGGAACGTGCAGGACGCACCGCCGGACTCGCCGTTTGCTTGGGATGAGCGCGCTTGGCGCTGGAGGTGCCCCGAACGGGGCCGCGAAATTGTAACGTCGTGCGAGCCCGGGGACAAGTTGACTAAAACTTAACAAGCCTGGGCTTCGTTCAGTCCATTGAACAAGCGCTGGGGCGACAACCGCCCTTCCATGTCCACCAGGCCTAGGCCTAGGGGGATTCCGTCCGGTCCGAACACGGCCACCTGGCCATCCGGAAATGCGGCATCGCGCAAGCGCTGACCCATGCGGAAACGGGCCGTGTGTGCCTGGTCCAGGGTGATCCGCGCAAAATCGGCCAATCCGGCCCGGATCGGCAGCAACAATTCCTGCGCATCGGTACCGGCGTCCAGCGCCGCAGACAGCGCTTCCAGCGTGATCATCTGCGGGCTGCGGAACGGCTCGACCCAGAGCCGTCGCAACGAGGCGATATGCGCGCCGCAGCCAAGCACCTCGCCCAGATCGCGCGCCAGGCTGCGGATATACGTGCCCGAACCGCAGGTCACACGCAGTTGCAGGCGTGGCGCGGCATATCCGATCAATTCGATCGCATGCACATCGACTTCGCGCACCGGCGCCTCGATGATCTCGCCGCGGCGTGCCTTGGCATACAGCGGCTCGCCGCCCTGCTTGAGTGCCGAGTAGATTGGTGCCTGTTGGGCGATACGGCCGATAAATGGCGCCAGCGCCGCACGCAGGGCGTCTTCGCTCAACTCGGGCACCGCACGCTCACGCAGCGGTTCGCCATCGGCATCGTCGGTATCGGTAGTGACGCCCAGCACGACCTCGGCGTCGTAGGCCTTGGCCGAACCAAGCAACACGCCGGCGATCTTGGTGGCCTCGCCCAGACACAACGGCAACAAGCCGGTGGCCAGCGGATCCAGGCTGCCGGTGTGGCCGCCCTTTTCGGCGCGCAGCAAACGGCGTGCGGACTGCAATGCGGTGTTGGAGCTGACTCCAGCCGGCTTGTCGAGCAACAGGATGCCGTGCAACGGGCGATAGACGATGCGGGGTTTCAAAAGATCAGTGCTCGAATCGGGCGCCATGCGCGCCCGTTGAAATCAGGGCCGCGTAGAAAGAGGCGGCCGGCCCAGACAGCGCTCAGCGCTGCTCGGCGTCTTCGTCGCTGGAGGCGGCCTCGGGGCCGATGTCGTCCAGGTCACGCAGCAGGTTGTCGATGCGTTCGCCGCGATCGACCGAATCGTCGTAATGAAAGTGCAGCTCGGGCACGTGGCGCAGTTTCATCGCGCGCGCCAACTGCGTGCGCAGCTGACCGGCGATTTCCTTGAGCCCCTTGACCGCTTCGACCGAACGCTCCTGCTGCAGCGCGGTGACGAACACCTTGGCATGCGCAAGATCGCGGGTGACTTCGACATCTGACACGCTGACCGACGGCAGGCCGTGATCGCGCACGGCCGCGTGCACGATCGTGCCGAGGTCGCGACGCACCTGCGCCGAGACGCGGTCGGTGCGATGGAATGATTTGGTTGGCATGGTCGTGGACCTGGTTGATTCGGAGGGCCAGATGGCACCGAAGCCAAAAACGAACGTGGGCGGCCATGCCGCCCTCGCCTTGCAAAACGTGCTGTCCAAAAATCGGGCGTTACCGACTCCAGCTTGCCGACTCCGGAGCCCGCAGGCCCCGGTCGCCATGACAGCCGCAGCCGTTACAGCGTACGCGCGACTTCGATACGCTCGAAGCACTCGATCTGATCGCCGGCCTTGACGTCGTTGTAGGCCTTCACGCCAATACCGCACTCGGTACCGTTGCGCACTTCCTCGACGTTTTCCTTGAAGCGACGCAGCGATTCCAGCTCGCCTTCGAACACCACGACGCTGTCGCGGAGCACGCGGATCGGCTTGCTGCGCTTCACAATGCCTTCGATGATCATGCAGCCTGCAACCGCGCCGAACTTGGAGCTGCGGAACACGTCGCGGACCTGCGCGATACCGATGATCTCTTCGCGGATTTCCACGCCGAGCAGACCGGAGGCGACCTGCTTCACCTGATCGATCACGTCATAGATGATCGAGAAGTAACGCAGATCCACACCATTGGATTCGACGATCTTGCGTGCCGATGCATCCGCACGCACGTTGAAGCCGATCATCGTCGCCTTGGAAGCGGCGGCCGAATTCGCATCGGACTCGGTGATGCCGCCGACGCCGGAGTGGATCACGTTGATGCGGATGTCGTCGTTGGACAACGCCACCAGCGACTGCTTGAGCGCTTCCACAGAACCCTGCACGTCGGCCTTGATCACCAGGTTCAACACCTGCTGACCTTCGCCCTTGCCCATCTGCGCCAGGATGTCTTCCATGCGGTTGGTTGCCGAAGCCACCAGACGCGACTCGCGACGCTTGGTTTCGCGCTGCTGCGCCACGTCCTTGGCCAGACGCTCGTCGTCGACGACCACGAAGTCGTCGCCGGCTTCCGGCACGCCGGACAAGCCGAGCACCTGCACCGGGATCGACGGGCCCGCCGAGGTCGGCTGATGCCCGGTCTCGTCGAACAACGCGCGCACACGGCCGTACTGGATGCCGCAGACCAGGTAATCGCCCTTCTTCAACGCGCCCTGCTGCACCAGCACCGTGGCGACCGGGCCGCGACCCTTGTCCAGCGACGACTCGATGACGGTACCGCTGGCGCGGCCTTCCGACAGCGCCTTCAGCTCCAGCACTTCGGCCTGCAGCGAGATCGCATCCAGCAGCGTGTCTACGCCGGTACCGAGCTTGGCCGACACTTCGATGAACTGGGTGTCGCCGCCGAAGTCTTCGGCCACCACGTTTTCGGCCAGCAATTCGTTCTTGACCCGCAGCGGATCCGCGCCGGCCTTGTCGATCTTGTTCACTGCCACGATCAACGGAACGCCCGCCGCCCTGGCGTGCGCCACCGCTTCCTTGGTCTGCGGCATCACGCCGTCATCGGCAGCGACGACCAGCACCACGATATCGGTGATCTTGGCGCCACGTGCACGCATCGAGGTAAACGCGGCATGGCCGGGCGTATCCAGGAAGCTGATGACGCCACGACCGGTTTCGACGTGATACGCACCGATGTGCTGGGTGATGCCACCGGCTTCGCCCGAGGCGATCTTGGTGCGACGGATGTAATCCAGCAGCGAGGTCTTGCCGTGATCGACGTGACCCATGATGGTCACCACCGGCGGACGCTGCACGGCATCGCCTTCGGCACCTTCGGCATGCGCCAGCAGCGCATCCTCGAAGTCGGCATTGTCGGCGCGCGTGGCCTTGTGGCCGAGTTCTTCGGTCACCAGCGAGGCGGTATCGTGGTCGATGCTCTGGGTGATGGTCGCCATTACGCCCATCTTGAACAGCGCCTTGACCACATCGCCGCCCTTGAGCGCGAGCTTCTGCGCCAGATCGGCCACAGTGATCGTTTCGCCGATCGCCACTTCACGCACCACCGGTGCGGTCGGACGCTCGAACCCGTGCGGGCCGCTGTTGCCCTGGTTGCCGCCCCGCCCGCTGTCGTTGCCACGGCGCGAAGAAGACGAACCCGGACGACCGGTCGGCTTGCTACGCACATTGGAACGACGCGCGCGATCGGCAGCGGACAGATGCAACTGCCCGGCAAAGCGCTTGGTCGCATCGTCGTCTTCGACGCCGGCCACCATGACGTGCGAACCGCGCGTCTTGTGCTTGGCCGCATTATTGCGATCGTCCGGACGTGCCGGCGTGGCCGGACGCGAGGCGGGCGATGCGCCAGCCGGACGGGCCGGACGCGGTGCAGAAGACGGCGACGACGGCGCACGTGCTGCAGGAGCGGAAGACGGCGTAGGCGCGGCAGCAACCGGCGCCGGCGCACTGGCAGCCGCAGCGGCTTCCTCGGCAGCCTTGCGCTCGGCTTCGATACGGTCCTTCGCGGCCTGCTCTTCATCGCGCTTGCGCTGAATCGCTTCGTCGCGCACACGGTCGCTTTCGGCCAGCGCCTGCTGCTCGTCGAGATTGCGCTGACGCGATGCGGCGAGCTTGGCCAGGATGTCAGCGCGCTCTTCGTCCGGCGTCATCGGCGCGGCACGGCCGCTGCCTTCATTTTCGGACTTCACGTAGGTGCGCTTCTGCCGCACTTCCACGTTGACCGTGGTCTTGGTGCGGCCGGCGCTGACCGTGACTTCCTGCAGCTTGCGCCGATTGAGCGTGATCTTCTTGGCTGCTTCGGTTGCCGCTTCGGCAGGCGTCTCGGCCTTGCCATGCGTGCGACGCAGGAAGCCAAGCAGTTTCATCTTCTCGGTGCTGGTCACGACCTGGTCGGGACCGCTGAACTTCATTCCGGCCTCGGCCAGTTGAACCAGCAGTTTATCGACCGGCGTATTGACCAGTTCGGCAAGCTTGCGGATGGTGGTTTGCTGCGACATTCGGATCCTATGATCTGGTTGGCGCCCCCTCGCCCAGAGCAAGGGAAGCGCTGATTCTAAGCCCTGATGGGGTCAGGGCGCGGTTCATTGCCGGCTCATTCGCCGCGCTCCAAACGGGCGATCTCCTCGGCGCGGGCCGCCAGGATCAGCGCCGCGGCGCGCTCCTGGGTCAAGCCCTCGATGCCGAAGTCGACGATCTCGTCCGCTGCCAGGTCGGACAAGTCCTCGCTGGTGCGCACGCCGTGCTCGGCCAGAGCAAAGGCCGTTTCCTCGTCCATCCCCTCCAGCGCCAGCAGGTCCTCGGTGGGCTGAGTTCCTTCCAGGCCTTCTTCCTCGGCCAGCGCGGCGTTGAGCAGCGCATCGCGGGCACGGGCACGCAACTCTTCGACGATGTCTTCGTCGAAGCCTTCCACCGCCAGCAACTCGCCGACCGGCACGTAGGCGATTTCTTCGACCGTATTGAAACCTTCGGTCACCAGAATCGCTGCAATTTCTTCGTCCACTTCCAGGCGATCCATGAACAACTGGCGCGCGGAGGTCTGTTCGGCTTCGGACTTGGCGGCCACCTGGTCGGCGGTCATCACGTTGAGCTGCCAACCGGTCAGGCGGCTGGCCAGACGTACATTCTGGCCGCCCTTGCCGATCGCCTGGGCCAGGCGATCTTCTGCCACAGCCAGGTCCATCGAATGCTTGTCTTCATCGACGATGATCGACTGCACTTCGGCCGGCGCCATCGCATTGATGACGAAGTTGGCCGGGTTCTCGTTCCACAACACGATGTCCACGCGCTCGCCATTGAGCTCGTTGGACACCGCCTGCACGCGCGAACCACGCATACCGATGCACGCGCCGATCGGGTCGGTGCGGGTATCGTGCGCAATCACGGCGATCTTGGCGCGATCGCCCGGGTCGCGGGCGCAGGCCTTGATCTCGACCAGGCCCTGGCCCACTTCAGGCACTTCGAGCTTGAACAGCTCGATCATGAATTCCGGCGCGGCGCGGCTGATGAACAGCTGCGGGCCACGTGGTTCGGAGCGCACTTCGGCCAGATAACCGCGCACGCGGTCGCCCGGACGCAGCACATCGCGCGGAATGCCCTTGTCCTTCGGAATGAAGGCTTCGGCATTGCCGCCCAGATCGACAAAGATATTGCCGCGCTCGGCACGCTTGACCACACCGGTGATCAACTCGCCGACGCGATCCTTCCATGCGTCCACAACCTGCTGACGCTCGGCTTCGCGCACACGCTGCACGATCACCTGCTTGGCAGCCTGCGCGGCGATACGGCCGAAATCCGGGTTTTCGATCTGTTCTTCGATGTAGTCGCCCACATCCACGCCGTCGGCTTCGTCGATGGCGTCCATCAGACGCACCTGGCGATCCGGCGACTCCATCACCACATCGTCGGCAACCACTTCCCAACGACGGTAGGTTTCGTAGTTACCGTCCTTGTGATCGATGGTCACGCGCGCCAGCACGTCCTGGTCGGGATAGCGCTTCTTCGCTGCGGAAGCCAACGCGGCCTCGATCGCATCGAAGATCACTTCGCGCGGCACGCCCTTTTCGTTGGCCACCGCATCCACTACCAGCAAAAGTTCCTTGCTCATTTAGTCACTCCGCGCGCGGCTTGCCAGCCGCCGACTCGTTGGATGGTTTCTTCTTCTCGTGCCCGGGTTTTTTCGGGCCGGGCTTATTCGGTTTTTGCGGCGCCAGGCCCAAAGCGACCCAATCCGGCAGGATGCGCGCCTTGTCGATGTTGTCGAAGCCGATCTGCACGTCCTTGCCGTCGATGGCAAACACCACGGCGTCGGCCTCCGCCTCGATCCGCAGGATCTTGCCCTGAAAGCGGCGCCGACCATCCTGCGCCAGCTTCAGCACGATCTTTGCGGACTCGCCGACATGACGTGCGAACTGCTCAAGCGTAAACAAGGGGCGGTCCACACCCGGCGAAGACACTTCAAGCGTGTAGTTGCCGGTGATGGGATCTTCGACGTCGAGCTGGGCGGAGACTTCGCGGCTCACGCGCTCGCAGTCATCGACGTTGATCACACGCTCGGGCTGTTCGGCCAGCGGTACATCGATATACAGACGCAACGTGGCGCCACCTGGAGCGGGAAGATATTCCACACCCAGTAGTTCCAAGCCCAAGGACTCAACCGTTGGACTCAGCAGATTCGCGATTTCGGTCGCTTTTTCGCTCACAGACTGCCCTGATCAAATGATTGCCAGTAGAACCCCGGCAACCGGCAGCAAACTTTCCGGTTCCGGAAAAAACAAGGGGCCCGATGGGCCCCTTGCGTGAAAAAAGCCCGACCTCTCAGGGTCGGCGCAAAGACGGGAACATGCGTCTTTGCGATCCAAGAACATGAACTGCTGCCCTAAGGCAAACTGCATTAAAGCAGCAATTCAAACTTGGTAGCGGGGGCAGGATTTGAACCTGCGACCTTCGGGTTATGAGCCCGACGAGCTGCCAGACTGCTCCACCCCGCAGCAGAAGCGGAATTATGAAGAACTTGAGCGGCAATTGCAAGCCCTAGTTTTTCATCGATTGAAAACCTTGGAGGTCTTCAACGTCGCGGCAAATGATAACCGCATTGCAACAAAAACGAAACAGCAATCACGACTTTATTTCAGTAACGCGTCAAAGGCGCGCCTGACGCACACGCCCACAACGGTATGCAGGCACGTAAGTCTTACGCAAGCCCCGCAAATGCGCGCTGGCACCACACCATGATCGGGCTCCAGGCCAGACCGAGTGCCAGCAGTGCGAGTGCGTTGACGCCGAGGACGGTACCAAGCACACGGTCGTTGTTGGCCGGCAACGGCTCACCGACCGGCTCATCGAAGTACATGACCTTGATGACGCGCAGATAGTAGTACGCACCGATCACCGCGCAGAGCACGCCGACCAACGCCAACCACAACATATCGCCCTTCACCGCGGCGCCCAACACGGCCAGCTTGGTCCAGAAGCCGAGGAACGGCGGGATACCTGCAAGCGAAGCCATGATGCACAGCACCAGGCCGGCCATCCATGGATTGCGTGCGTTGAGCCCCTTGAAGTCGTCGATGTTCTCGGCTTCAAACCCATTACGCGACAAGGCGATGATGGCGCCGAACGCAGCGGTCGACATGATGGTGTAGCTCACTGCGTAGAACATCGCGGCGGCATAGCCTTCTTCGCCGCCACCGGCCACGCCCATCAGCAGGAAGCCGATATGCGAGACGGTCGAATACGCGAGCATGCGCTTGAGATTGGTCTGCGCAATCGCCATCAGGTTGCCGATCACCAGCGACAGTGCCGACAGGCCGCCGATCAACAGATGCCACTGCGGCGACAACGGACCCATGCCGACTTCGAGCAGGCGATAGGCCATACCAAAGGCAGCCAACTTGGGCGCGGAACTGATGAACAACGCGATCGGTGCGGGCGCACCCTGATAGACGTCGGGCAGCCACATGTGGAACGGCGCCGCACCCAGCTTGAAGGCCACGCCGGCGATCATGAAGATAGTGCCGGTCAGCAGCAGCGTGCGCTCGTTGGAGCCTTCGATGGCGTCATGGATACCCGCCAGGCTCAACGTGCCGGTAGCGCCGTAGACCAGCGACATGCCGTACAGCAACAGACCCGACGCCAGCGAACCAAGCACGAAATACTTCATCGCCGCTTCGGTGGCCAGGCCGTTATCGCGATTGGACGCGACCAGGGCGTACGAGCACAGAGCCAGCAGTTCCAGACCCAGATACACCATCAGCAGGCTGCCTGCCGAGGCCAGCAGCATCATGCCGGCGGTGGCGAACAGCACCAGCACCGGGATCTCGCCCTGATAGAGATTGCGCTCGCGCAGGTACGTCCAGCCATAAACCAGGCTCAGGCCGCTGACCAGCACGATCACCGTCTTCATGACGTCGGCTGCGGTGTCGCGGACGAACATGCCGTGGAAGGCTTCGCCCTGCCCGCCCGTTCCGGTCGCCAGCAACGCGAACACCACGGCCAACACGGCCACGGAGAACAGGTGGGTCCAGACCTTGTGCCGCTGGCTCATAAACAGATCGAGCATCAACAGAGCAAAGGCGCCGCCGATCAGCACCAGCTCCGGTGCGAGCGGAGCCAGGTCAGCGGTGGTCAACGGCGCGAGCGTTGGCGTGGTCATCATCAAATCCTGAAAATCGGTACGTACGGCAAGCAGTTACAGCTTGGTCGCGGCAATCTGGGTAGCCAGCTTGGCGATCGATGGTTCCATCAGATCGGTCAGCGGCTTCGGATACAGGCCCAGGGCCAGCACGCCAGCGGCGAACACCCCCAGCACGAATGCCTCACGGCCATTGATGTCCTTCAACTCGGCCACGTGTGCGTTGGCCACTTCACCGAAGAACACGCGCTTGTAGAGCCACAAGGTGTAAGCCGCAGTGATCACCAAGGTGGTGGCAGCGCCGAAGGCGATCAACGGGTGCTTCTGAAAGCTGGCCAGGATCACCATGAACTCGCCGACGAAACCGCTGGTACCCGGCAGGCCGGCATTGGCCATGAAGAACAGCATGGCGAAGGTGGCAAACCACGGCATCACGTTGACCACGCCGCCGTAATCGGCAATGCGGCGGGTATGCATGCGGTCGTACAGCACGCCGATGCAGGAGAACATCGCACCGGACACGAAACCATGCGAAATCATCTGCACCATTGCGCCCTGCAGGCCCAGGCGTGCGGCGTCGGTGCTGCCGTAGTCGCGCACCAGGGTGAAGGCGATAAAGGTGCCGAGAGTGACGAAGCCCATGTGCGCGATGGACGAATACGCCACCAACTTCTTCATGTCGTCCTGCACCAACGCCACCAGGCCGACGTAGATCACCGCGATCAGCGACAGCGTGATCACCAACCAGGCGAACTCATGGCTGGCGTCCGGCACGATCGGCAGGTTGAAGCGAAGGAAGCCGTAGCCACCGATCTTCAGCGCGATCGCGGCCAGGATCACCGAACCGGCGGTCGGTGCCTCAACGTGCGCGTCGGGCAACCAGGTATGCACCGGGAACATCGGCACCTTGACCGCGAAGGCGATCAGGAACGCGAAGAAGATCCAGGTCTGCTCCTTGGCGGTCAGCTGCAGCGCGTACAGGTCGGCAAGCTGGAAGCTGCCGCCCTTCAGATACAGGTAGACCAGGCCCACCAGCATCAGCACCGAGCCGAGGAAGGTGTACAGGAAGAACTTCATCGCCGCATAGATACGCCGCGGGCCGCCCCAGACACCGATGATCAGGAACATCGGAATCAGCATGGCTTCGAAGAAGACGTAGAACAGCATCGCGTCGGTGGCAGCGAAGATGCCCAGCGTGACGCCTTCCAGGATCAGGAACGCCGCAACGTACTGATTGACGCGCTTGTCGATCGAGCGCCAGGCGCCGATCAGGGCCAGCACCGTCACCAGTGTGGTCAGCACGATCAACGCGACCGCGATGCCGTCCACGCCCAGGTTGTAGCCGATGTTGTAGGCCGGGATCCAGGCATGCAGTTCGACGAATTGCAGGGCGTCATTGGCAGTGTCGTAGCCCAGCAGCGGCAGACTCAGCACAAAGGTCGCCACCGCCACCGCTAGCGATGCCCAGCGGGCAGTCTCGGCGTTGCGCAACGCAAGGATCAGGGCGCCACCGATAATCGGCAGCCAGATCAAGATAGACAGTAAAGGCCAGTTCGACACGTTTTCTTATTCCGTACAGGTCAACGCCAGAAATGCATCAGTACCGCCAACAAGGCGATCAAACCGATGATCATTGCGAAGGCGTAGTGATAGAGGAAACCGGATTGCGTGCGACGCAGCAGATTTGCAGCCAGGTCGATCAGTCGGGCAGAACCATTGACGACGACACCGTCGACCACATGGGTATCGATGGCACGTGACGCCTTGCCAAGGACCACGCCGCCACCGGCGAAGCCATTGATCCAGAGCTTGTCGAAACCGTACTTGTTTTCCAGCAGCCACACGACCGGCGCGAACGCCTTGCGCGACTTGGTGGCCAGCTCCGGCTTCCAGAGATAGAACAGCGCGGCCAGCAACAGACCGGCAACGGTCAGGAAGAACGGCGCAGCCATCATGCCGTGCAGCGCGAAGGCCACCGGACCATGGAACTCTTCGGCCAGTGCACCGACGGTGTCGCGTGCCGGATCGTAGAAATCGACGATGCCGGTGAAGAACGAGACCGCCTGCCCCTTGATGGCATGCGCCGCGTGGTGACCTTGCCAATCGGTGCCGAACAACATGGGGCCGATGGTGTAGAAGCCGATCGCCACCGAAGGGATCGCCAGCAGGATCAGCGGTAGCGTCACCACCCACTTGGATTCGTGCGGCTCATGGGCACCGTGATGGCCATGACCGTGGTCATCGTGGCTATGCGTATCGTGTGCATGGGCGTCGTGCGCATGACTATCGTGCGCGTGGACCTGCGCCTCGGCATCGGTGTGTGCGCTGTCGTGGTGTGCATGGGCATCATGCGCATGCGCGTCGCGGAAGCGCTCCTTGCCGTGGAAGGTCAGGAACAGCAGGCGGAAGCTGTAGAAGCTGGTCACCAGCACGCCGCCGAGCACCGCCCAGTAGCCATAGGTCGCGATCCAGCTATGCGACTCGTGGGCATGATGCGCAGCTGCCTCGATGATGGTGTCCTTCGAGTAAAAGCCGGAGAAGAACGGCGTACCGACCAGTGCCAGCGTACCGATCACGCTGGTCCAGTAGGTCACCTTCATGTACTTGCGCAGGCCGCCCATCTTGCGCATGTCCTGCTCGTGGTGCATGCCGATGATGACCGAGCCGGCTGCCAGGAACAGCAGCGCCTTGAAGAAGGCATGCGTCATCAGATGGAACACGGCCGCCGAGTAGGCAGACACGCCCAGCGCCACGGTCATGTAGCCGAGCTGGGACAGCGTGGAATACGCAACCACGCGCTTGATGTCGTTCTGCACGATGCCGATCAGGCCGGTGAAGAAGGCCGTGGTCGCACCGATGAACAGGATGAAGTTCAGCGCGGTTTCCGACAGCTCGAACAGCGGCGACATGCGCGCGACCATGAAGATGCCGGCGGTCACCATCGTCGCGGCGTGGATCAGTGCCGAAATCGGCGTCGGTCCTTCCATCGAGTCCGGCAGCCACACGTGCAGCGGCACCTGCGCCGACTTGCCCATCGCACCGATGAACAGGCAGATGCAGATCAGCGTCATCACGCTCCACTCGTGGCCCGCGAACAGCTGCACCTTGGCACCGGCCATGGTGGTCGCGTTGGCAAACACGGTGGAGTAGTCCAGCGAACCGAACCACAGCAGCACGCCGGCAATGCCGAGAATGAAACCGAAGTCGCCGACGCGATTGACCAGGAACGCCTTCATGTTGGCAAACACCGCAGTCGGGCGCTTGAACCAGAAACCGATCAGCAGATACGACACCAGGCCCACCGCTTCCCAGCCGAAGAACAGCTGCAGGAAGTTGTTGCTCATCACCAGCGTCAGCATGGAGAAGGTGAACAACGAGATGTAGCTGAAGAAGCGCTGGTAACCCGGGTCTTCTTCCATGTAGCCGATGGTGTAGATGTGCACCAGCAGCGAAACGAAGGTCACCACCACCATCATCATCGCGGTCAGGCGATCGACCATGAAGCCGACATGCGCCGAGTAGTTACCGACGTCGAAGAAGGTGTACAGGTTCTGGTTGAACGGGCTGGCGCCCTGCTCCACCAGTTGATACAGCGTCAGGCACGACAGCACGCAGCTGACCGCCACGCCCAGGATGGTGACGTATTGCGCGCCCTTGCGCCCTACCTGGCGACCGAACAGGCCGGCGATGATGCTGCCGACCAGCGGTGCAAGCACCACTGCGATCAACAGACTCTTGGAGAGAGTGATTTCCATCTACAGGTCAGCCCTTCAACGTATCGACTTCGGCCACATTGATCGTGCGGCGCGTGCGGAACAGAGTCACCAGAATCGCAAGGCCGATCGCAGCCTCCGCGGCGGCAACGGTCAGGATGAAGAACACGAACAACTGGCCTGCGGGATCGCCGAGCTCGCGCGAGAACGCAATGAAGTTGACGTTGACCGACAACAGCATCAACTCGATCGACATCAGCAACACGATGACGTTCTTGCGATTGAGGAAGATGCCGGCCAGCGAGATGCAGAACAGCACCGCGCCCAGTCCAAGCAGGTGGCCCAAGGTAATCAAGACTTCGCCTCCTGTCCGTCGGCCGCATCGAGCTTCGGCGCGACCTGTACCGGCTTTTCAACCGCCATTTTGACCATGCGCAGGCGATCACCCGCCTTCACCCGCGATTGATCACCCGCGTTCTGCAGCTTGATGCCGGTGCGCTTGCGCAAGGTCAGCATCACGGCGGCCACCACCGCCACGGTCAGGATCACCGCGGCAAATTCGAACGGCAGCAGGAACTCGGTGTACAGGCTCCTGGCCAACCAGGTCAGGTTCGACACGTCGGCCGCCTGCGCGGCAGCGTTGTCTGCCGGGAACGGCGTGGCGCTACGTGCCTTGACGCCGATCAGGGTGACCATCTGCGCAAACATGGCGACCGCCACGATGACGCCGACCGGCATGTACTTGACCCAACCCTCGCGCAGGCGGCTGGTGTCGATGTCCAGCATCATCACCACGAACAGGAACAGCACCATCACCGCGCCGACGTAGACCAGCACCAGCGTCACGCCAAGGAACTCGGCGCCGACCAGCAACCAGATGCACGCCATCGAGAAGAAGGTGAGGATCAGGCACAACACGGCGTACACCGGATTGCGCACGCTGATCACCGCACCCGCAGAGACGACCGCGACGGCGGAGAACGCGTAGAAAGCAATTTTGACCCAGTCCATCATGACCTCAACGGAAGGCGGCATCGGCAGCGCGACGCTCGGCGATCTCGGTTTCGAACCGGTCTCCGATCGCCAGCAGCTGCGGCTTGTTAAGAATATTTTCGCCGCGCTTCTCGAAGTGATACTCGAGGAGGTGCGTCTCGACGATCGAATCCACCGGGCAGCTTTCTTCGCAGAAGCCGCAGAAGATGCACTTGAACAGATCGATGTCGTAGCGGGTAGTACGACGCGAACCGTCCTCGCGCTTGGCCGAGTCGATGGTGATCGCCAGCGCCGGGCACACCGCTTCGCACAGCTTGCAGGCGATGCAACGCTCTTCGCCGTTGGGATAACGGCGTAGCGCATGCACGCCACGGAAGCGCGGCGACTGCGGGAACTTCTCCATCGGATACAGCACGGTGTACTTAGGCTTGAACGTGTATTTCAACGTCAGCCACAAGCCTCCGAGCAGTTCGAGCAGCAGCAAGCTTTTGAAGTAATGGGTGATCTTGTTCATCAATTACACGCCCTTCTGGATCACGCCGTAAAACACCATCAACGCCGTTACTGCGATCCACACGATCGTCAGCGGAATGAACACCTTCCAGCCAAGACGCATGATCTGGTCATAGCGGTAGCGCGGGAAGCTGGCACGGAACCAGATGTAGGCGCTGGCGAAGAAGAACACCTTCATCAACAGCCACGGCCAACCGCCCTTCCACAGCCAATCGATCCACGGCGAGATATCCGGATTGCCCCAAGCCTGCGGCCATGGGCTCAACCAACCGCCAAGGAAGAAGATCGAGATCAGGAAGCTGACCAGGATCATGTTGGCGTATTCGGCCAGGAAGAACAGCGCGAACGCACCGCCCGAGTACTCCACCATGTGGCCGGCAACGATTTCCGATTCGCCTTCCACCACGTCGAACGGCGCGCGATTGGTTTCGGCGACGCCGGACACCCAGTACACGATGAACAACGGAAACAGCGGGATCAGGAACCAATCGCCTAAGCCCGAGCTACCGCCCTGCGCAAACACGATCTGACTCAGGTTGACGCTGCCCGACGCGATCATCACGCCGACCAGCGCAAAGCCCATCGCGATTTCGTAGCTGACTACCTGCGCGGCCGAGCGCATCGCACCCAGAAACGCATATTTGGAGTTGGAGGCCCAACCGGCCAGGATGATGCCGTACACGCCCAGCGAGGTCATCGCCAGCAGATAGAGCAAGCCGACGTTGGCGTTGGACAGCACCAGTTGCGCATCGAACGGCACCACCGACCAGGCCGCGAAGGCCGGCGCCAGCGTCAGTAGCGGCGCGATGATGAACATCGCCTTGTGCGCGCTGCTCGGCTGCACGATCTCCTTGAACAGGAGTTTGAACACGTCGGCGAAGGCCTGAAAGATGCCCATGCCCACGTACATCGGCCCGTGGCGTACGTGCATCCAACCAATCAGCTTGCGCTCCCAGACCACAAAGAACGCCACCGCCACGATTACCGGCACCGCGATCAGCAGGATCTTCAGCACGGTCCACAACACCACGCCGCCATCGCCCAGGCCGACGAACCACTGGTGCAAAGGATTGACCAGATTCAACAGCAATTCGTTCATGCAGCCACCACCGTTACCCGACCGGCACCAAGCGGCGCAGTTGCGCCATGGCCGGATTCGATCCACACCGTCCCCGATGCGACGCGCTTGTCCAGTACCACCGGCAGCGTAGCCTTACCGGCATCGGTGCCAACCTTGACCATCTGACCTGCGCCAATCTGCAACTGCGCTGCCTGCTCTGGATGCATCACTACACACGGCGCGATGTTGAGCGGATGCGACTGCAGTGCAGCGGCACGGCGTACCACTGCGTCGGTGCGATAGATCGCAGCGGTCGCGGCCACTTCCAGCCCCTCGCTCGCAGCCACTGGCTGTGCGGAGGTTGCAGGCGTCACGCTACGGTTCTGCATGCCGGCACGCAGGCCGACCAGATCGATGAATTCGAAACCGGCCAGACCCAGCTCGCCACCAAGTGCGCGCAATACGCGCCAACCTTCGCGCGCTTCCACCGGCAAGCGGCCGGCGGCACGTGCAGTCTGCACGCGACCATCGAGATTGGTCAGCGAGGCATCGATTTCCGGCAAGGCGCCGATCGGCAGAATCACATCGGCCACATCGCGCGTGGAAGCGCAGGCGAACTGGCTGAAGGCGACCACTTTGGCACCGGCCAGCGCGCTGCGGGCAGCGGCGGCATCGGCAAAATCCAGACCCGGCTCGATGCCATACAACACATACGCCTGACGCGGCTGCGCCAGCATGCCGGCAACATCGCGTGCGCTCGGCAATACACCTTGCGAGACCAAACCGACAGCATTGGCGCCCTGCGGAATACGGCACAGCGAAGCGCCAGTTGCAGTAGCGAAGTCACGTGCGGCAGCACGCAATGCGGCAGCCTGCGGATGATTTTCGGCCAATGCGCCGACCACGATCACGGCGCGTGTGGCGCCCTTGACCGCATCGCGCAATGCCGCATCGTCCAGCGCACCAGCCAGCTGCGACGGCGCAACGACCGTACGGCTTGCCTGGGTAAAGGCAAAATCGAAATCGACCGGGTTGACCGAATGGATCTTGGTCCCGTTCTGGATGTTGGCCTTGCGCAGACGCGCATGCAGCAGCGGCAGTTCGTGACGCACGTTGGTGCCGAACAGCACCACCACATCGGCCTGCTCGATCTCGGCCAACGGCGTGGCAAACGCTTCGGCAACCGCAGCATCGGAGAAATCGCGATTGAGCAAACGGTGATCCAGATTGCCGCTGCCCAGGCCTTCGGCCAGACGGGCCAGCAGCGCGCCTTCCTCGTTGGAGGTGGACGGATGCACCAGCACGCCGAGCTGATCTCCAGCGTTGTCACGCAGGATTTGCGTGGCGGCAGCCAGCCCTTCGGCCCAGCTCACCTCGGTCCACTCACCGTTGACCTTCTTCAGCGGCTTGACCGCACGGTCTTCCGAGTACAGGCCCTGATGCGAATAACGATCGCGATCGGACAGCCAGCACTCGTTGACCGCCTCGTTCTCGCGCGGCACGGTACGCAGCACTTCGCCGCGACGCACGTGCAGGAACAGGTTCGAGCCCATCGCATCGTGATAGCCGAGCGATTCGCGCGCCATCAGCTCCCACGGGCGGGCACGGAACTGGAACACCTTGTTGGTCAGCGCGCCGACCGGGCACACGTCGATGACATTGCCGGAAATTTCGGTGGTCAGCGGCTTGCCGTCGTAGGTGCCGATCTGCAGGTTTTCACCGCGATACATGCCACCCAACTCGTAGGTGCCGGCGATGTCTGCGGTGAAGCGCACGCAACGGGTGCACTGGATGCAGCGGGTCATCTCGGTGGCGACCAGCGGACCGATGTCCTCGTCGGGCACCACGCGCTTGCGCTCGTTGAAGCGGCTGACCGAACGGCCATAACCGAGCGAAACGTCCTGCAACTCGCACTCGCCGCCCTGATCGCAGATCGGACAGTCCAGCGGGTGATTGATCAGCAAGAATTCCATCACGCTGCGCTGGTACTTCAGCGCCTTTTCGCTACGCGTGGTGACCTTCATGCCGTCCATCACCGGCGTGGCGCAGGCAGGCGACGGCTTCGGGGATTTTTCGACGTCCACCAGGCACATGCGGCAGTTGGCCGCGATCGGCAGCTTCTCGTGGTAGCAGAAGCGCGGGATCGGGATGCCGGCCTTGTCGGCCGCCTGGATGATCATCGAACCCTTCGGCACCACCAGACTCTGCCCGTCGATTTCGACGGTGACATGGTCCGGTGGCACGTTCGGGTTCACTGGTTGGGCGCTCATGCGGCCACTCCGACGTGCGTGTCGACGATCGAACGACCGTTGACGATGTAGTACTCGAACTCGTCCCAGAACTGGCGCAGGAAGCCTTGAATCGGCCACGCCGCGGCTTCGCCGAACGCACAGATGGTGTGCCCTTCGATCTGGCCGGCAACGGTGCGCAACTGGTGCAGGTCTTCCATCGTGGCCTTGCCGGCGACGATGCGCTCGAGCACGCGGTGCATCCAGCCGGTTCCTTCACGGCACGGGGTGCACTGACCGCAGGATTCCTTGTGGAAGAACTGCGAGATGCGGCAGGCAAAACGCACGCAGCAGACACTGTCGTCCAACACCACGATCGCGCCCGAACCCAACCCGGTACCCAATGCACGCAAGGTGTCGTAATCCATCTGCAGACCAGCGACCTGGTCGGCCTTCAGCACCGGCATCGACACGCCGCCGGGAACAACACCCTTGAGGGTGCGACCCGGACGCAGGCCACCGGCCATTTCCAGCAGTTCGTCGAAGGTGGTGCCGAGCGGCACTTCGAAATTGCCGCCCTTTTGCACGCAGCCGGACACCGAGAAGATCTTCGGGCCGCCGTTCTTGGTCTTGCTCAACCCCAGAAACCATTCCGGGCCGTTGCGAATGATCGCCGGCACCGACGCATAGGTCTCGGTGTTGTTGATGGTGGTCGGCTTGCCGTACAGGCCGAAGTTCGCCGGGAACGGCGGCTTGTAGCGCGGCTGGCCCTTCTTGCCTTCCAGCGATTCCATCAGCGCGGTTTCTTCGCCGCAGATGTAGGCGCCGGCACCCAGCGCACCGTAGATGTCGATATCCACGCCGCTGCCGAGAATGTTCTTGCCCAGCCAGCCGTTGGCATAGGCATCGGCCAGCGCCAGCTCGAAGTTTTCGAACGGCTCGTGGTGGAACTCGCCACGCAGGTAGTTGTAGCCCACGGTCGAACCGGTGGCGTAGCAGGCGATCGCCATGCCCTCCACCACCGAATGCGGGTTGTAACGCAGGATGTCGCGGTCCTTGCAGGTGCCCGGCTCGGATTCGTCCGAGTTGCACAGGATGTACTTCTGCATCGTGCCCTTGGGCATGAACGACCACTTCAAACCAGTCGGAAAGCCCGCGCCACCGCGACCGCGCAGGTTGGACGCCTTGACCATCTCGATGACATCGGCCGGCGCGATCTTCTCTTCGAGGATCTTGCGCAGCGCGGCGTAGCCACCGGTTTTCAGATAGCTTTCGTACGACCACGGGGTGTCGTAGTGCAGCGTCGTATAGACGACCTGATGCGGCAACGGCGCCGGACCGACCGGGCCTGAGGGTGCGTGATGATGTGCCATGTCTTACTCCAGCCCGTCCAGCAGCGCGTCGACCTTCTCTTTCGTCAGGTGCTCGTGGTAATGGCCATTGATGACCATCATCGGCGCTGCAGAGCAGGCCGCCAGGCACTCTTCTTCGCGCTTGAGGTAGACCCGGCCATCGGCCGTCGACTGCCCCAGCTTGCAACCCAGTTTCTTCTCGGCGTGCGCCAGCAGATCCTCGGCGCCGTTGAGCCAGCAGCTGATGTTGGTGCAGAACGCCACGTTGTGGCGGCCGACCTTTTCAGTCTCGAACATCGAGTAGAAGCTGGCGACCTCGTAGGCCCACACCGGCGGCAGTTCCAGATACTTGGCCACGCCGACGATCAACTCATCGGTGAGCCAGCCCTGGTTCTGCTCTTGCGCAGCATGCAGGCCCTGCAGCACCGCCGAACGCTTACGGTCGGGCGGAAACTTGCTCAACCAATGATCGATGTGCGCGCGCGTTTTCTCGCTCAGCACTACCTGCGGATCGACGTCGCGCGCCGCTTCGAAATTACCCGTCGCCTTCATCGGTCAACCTCACCGAAAACCAAATCGTAAGTGCCGATCATCGCCACGACGTCGGCCAGCAAATAGCCACGCACCACCGCGTCCATCGAGGACAGATGCGCAAAGCCCGGCGCGCGCAGATGCAGGCGGAACGGCTTGTTGGCGCCATCGGACATCAGGTAGCAGCCGAACTCGCCCTTGGGTGCTTCGACGGCGCAATACGTCTCGCCGGCCGGCACGCAATAGCCTTCACTGAACAGCTTGAAGTGATGGATCAGCGCTTCCATGTCGTCCTTCATGCCTTCGCGGCTTGGCGGAGCGACCTTGAAATTGGTGACCATGACCGGGCCTGGATTGGCCTTCAGCCAGGTCACGCACTGCTTGATGATGCGGTTGGATTCGCGCATCTCGGCAACACGGACCAGATAGCGGTCGTAGCAGTCGCCGTTGGTGCCGACCGGGATATCGAAATCCACCGCGTCGTACTTGGCATACGGCTGCTTCTTGCGCAGATCCCACTCGATACCGGAGCCACGCAGCATCGGGCCGGTCATGCCCCAGGCACGGGCCAACTCCGGGCTGATGATGCCGACATCGACGGTGCGCTGCTTCCAGATACGGTTATCGGTCAGCAGCGTTTCGTACTCGTCCACGCGCGACGGGAAGGTATTGGTGAAGTCCTCGAGGAAATCCAGCATCGAGCCTTCGCGCGCGGCATTGAGCTTCTTCAGCGCCCCGCCCTTGTGCCAACGCGATTCCTTGTACTTGGGCATGCGATCGGGCAGATCGCGATACACGCCACCGGGGCGATAGTAGGCAGCGTGCATGCGCGCGCCACTGACCGCCTCGTAAACGTCCATCAACTCTTCGCGCTCGCGGAACGCATACAGCATCACCGCCATCGCACCCAGGTCGAGGGCGTTGGAGCCGAGCCACATCAGGTGGTTCTTGATGCGGGTGATTTCATCGAACATTGTGCGGATGTACTGCGCACGTTCGGGCGCTTCGATTCCCATCAAGGACTCGATCGCGCGCACGTAGGCATGCTCGTTGCACATCATCGACACGTAATCCAGACGATCCATGTACGGAACCGACTGGTTGAACGGTTTGGACTCGGCCAGCTTCTCGGTGCCACGGTGCAGCAGGCCGATATGCGGATCGGCACGCACCACGGTTTCGCCGTCCATTTCCAGGATCAAGCGCAACACGCCGTGCGCCGCAGGATGCTGCGGGCCGAAGTTCATCGTGTAATTGCGGATTTCCTGCTTGCTTTCGACAGGATTGCTAGCGAAGGCGGCAGTCGCCTGGTGGAACTCACTCACTTGGCAGTCTCCGACTTGCCCACTTCACCGGCGGCAGTCTCATAACGGGCATCGTCGCGAATCACGCGCGGCACGCCGACACGTGGCTCGACCGAGGTCACCGGCTCGTACACCACGCGCTTTTTCTCTTCGTCGTAACGCACTTCGACGTTGCCGATCAGCGGGAAATCCTTGCGGAACGGATGGCCGACGAATCCGTAGTCGGTCAGGATGCGACGCAGATCCGGGTGACCGTCGAACACGATGCCGAACAGGTCGAAGGCTTCGCGCTCGAACCAGTTCACGCCCGGCCAGATATCGGTCAACGAGGCCACCACCGGCACCTGCTCGTCCGGGGCGTAGCAACGCACGCGCAGACGCTGGTTGTGTTGGTAGGAAATCAGCTGGGCGACGACCGCAAAACGCTGCTTGGGCATGTGCTGCGGGTGGGCGCCATCGGAGCTTTCCTGGCTGGGAAATTCACCCCAGGCGAAACGACCAACCGCCTTGCCTTCGACACCACGACTGAAACCCTGCGACGACACGTCCGCAGTATCCCACTCGTCGCTGCCATAGCCCAGGTGATCGACGCCGCACAGGTCGCTCAACTGCTCGAAACCGAGCTCGTCGCGCAAGACCAGACAGGTAGCGTGCCAATCGGCCGCAGCGACTTCCAGCGTCACTTCGCCGCGCGGCAAGGCGACGGCAATCTGCGCACCGGCGAAACGTGCCGCAAGTCGGTCAGTGAAGGAGGATGCTTGCTCTGCCATGGGGGCTTGGCTGCTCTCGGTAGAAGAAGACGGGTATCAGCGCGCGATCGTCTGGGTACGCCAGATCTTCTTCTGCAGCTGCAAGATGCCGTAGACCAGCGCCTCGGCGGTCGGCGGGCAGCCCGGGACATAGATGTCCACCGGCACGATGCGATCGCAACCGCGCACCACCGAATACGAATAGTGATAGTAGCCGCCGCCGTTGGCGCAGCTGCCCATCGAGATGACCCACTTTGGATCCGGCATCTGGTCGTAGACCTTGCGCAGCGCCGGGGCCATCTTGTTGACCAGCGTGCCGGCCACGATCATTACGTCGGACTGGCGCGGCGACGGGCGAAACACCACGCCGTAACGGTCCAGGTCAAGGCGCGCCGCACCGGCATGCATCATCTCGACTGCGCAGCAGGCCAGACCAAAGGTCATCGGCCACATCGAACCGGTACGCGCCCAATTCAACAGCGCATCGACGCTGGTGGTCACGTAGCCCTTTTCGAGCAACGGGTTCTCGCCTTCCGGGCGCAGGATGTCGTCCAACCGACCTTCCGGCATCGGATTGGTCATCAGACGATCGAGGGTCTGAATCACTCCCATTCCAACGCTCCCTTCTTCCAGACGTAGATAAAACCGAGGAACAACATGCCGACGAACAGCCCCATGGTGACCAACGAACGTGCGCCGATCTCCATGAACACCTGCGTCCACGGCACGATGAAGATGATTTCCAGATCGAACACGATGAACTGGATCGCGATCAGGTAGTAGCGCACGTCGAACTTCATGCGCGCGTCCTCGAATGCCTCGAAGCCACACTCGTACGGCGAGAGCTTGCGTGCATCGGGGCTACGCGGACCGAGGAACCGGCCGATCAACATCAATGTGATGCCGATACCGGTGGCGACGATCAGAAACAGCAGACTCGGCAAATATTCGGCCAGCACAGCGATTCTCTCTTGCCTTTGCCCGCACGCGCCGCGTGCCGGCATGGGGTATAAGCAGGACCCGCGCGTGGTATCGCCACGATGCGTAGGAACTGCAGCCAAACAATGGTGCCCAAGAGGGGACTCGAACCCCTACGACCTAAATCGCTACCACCTCAAGGTAGTGCGTCTACCAATTCCGCCACCTGGGCATACGTTGCGCCGCTGGGCATCCCAGTGCGCAGCGTATTGTAACCGGCTTCAGCGTTTTTGTGCTGGTTCTGAAACGTTTTCTTCGCGTGCCGCAGGCGCTTGTCGCGCCGGTGCGGACTGCGCTGGCGCTGCGGCCGGAACAGCGGCAGGCGACGGCTGCGACGGAGCGGTCGGCACCGCGCCCGCGGCTGGTGCCTGCGGCAACGGCTGAGTCAGCTCGCCGGCGGCGGCCGGTGCCGGGGTGGCCGACTGCGACATCACGCCAAGATTCTGATCGGTGGGACGCGCGCCATGGGTGGCATACCACGCCATGAACAGGCTGATGCTGAAAAACACCACCGCCAGCCATTTGGTCGACTTGGACAGGAAGTTCGACGCACCCTGCGAACCAAACACGGTGCCCGAGGCACCAGCACCGAAACCGGAGCCCGCTGCCGCACCCGCGCCACGCTGCATCAGGATCAGCGCAATCATCGCCAGCGCGACCAGCACGTAGACCACATTGAGGATCAACATCAGCATTTCGAAATCCGTCCCCGGACAAAACTTAATGGGTTAACAAGCGGCCGCCGCGCGTGCGATGGCCAGGAAATCTTCGGCGACCAGTGATGCGCCTCCGACCAGCCCGCCGTCGACATCGGGCTGTGCGAACAGCTCGTTGGCGTTGTCGGGCTTGACACTGCCCCCGTACACGATGGGCAGCGAATCGGCAATTCTAGCATCCGCCTTTGCGACTTCGCCACGCAGGAAGGCATGCACAGCCTGGGCCTGCTCCGGGCTGGCAGTGCGGCCGGTACCAATGGCCCAGATCGGTTCATACGCAAGCACGGCACGCGCAAAGCCTTCGCTGCCGACCAGGGCCAGCACCGGCTCGAGCTGAGCGCGCAGCACTGCCTCGGTCTGGCCCGCTTCGCGCTGCTCCAACGATTCGCCGACGCACAGCACAGGGATCAACCCGGCATGCATGGCGGCCGCGAATTTACGCGCCACCAGCTCACTGCTTTCCTGATGGTACTGGCGACGTTCGGAGTGGCCGACCAGCCCGTACTCGGCGCCGACATCGACCAGCATCGTGGCCGAGACCTCGCCGGTGTAGGCGCCCTTCTCGTTACTGCTGACGTCCTGCGCACCGAAGCACAGGTGATGCTCCTCGAAATCCTCGATCAGATCGCCGAGGTAAGGCAGTGGCGGCAGGATGACGACATCGACACCCTCCAGGGGCATGTGCGCGGCAATCTGGGCCACCAGTTCGGTGGCGAAGGCGCGGCTGCCATGCAGCTTCCAATTTCCGGCAACGAGTTTTCGACGCATCAGGCGCAGGTTCCTGAGTGGAAGACAGGCGACAGAATAGCCCATGCCCTGTCGGCAGCCGGCACACTTCTGTCCATTGCCTGTCCCATCCCCTCTTCAGCAGGAACCTGCCATGTCCGTTTCGCCTGTCTTCGCGCTGGTCACCGGCGCCTCCAGCGGCATCGGCCGCGAGATTGCGCGCGCTTACGCCAGGCGTGGCGTGCCGTTGATCCTGACCGCGCGCCGGGTGGACAGGCTGGAGACACTGGCCGCCGAGTTGAGCGCGTTGGTACAGGTCCACGTGTTGCCGGCCGATCTGGCCGACTCCGCAGCGGTAGAGGCGCTGGTTGTGCAGATCCAGCGTAATGGCTGGACCGTAGGCACCCTGGTCAACAATGCCGGCTACGGTGTGCCGGGCCGCTATCTGCACAACGACTGGGCCACGCATGCGCGTTTTCTGCAGGTGATGGTGGGTGCGGTGTGCGAGCTGACCTGGCGGCTGTTGCCGATGATCCGCGCCAGCGGCCAGGGCCGCATTCTCAACGTGGCCTCGTTTGCCGCGCTGACGCCCAGCGCAGACGGGCAAACGCTGTATGCGGCTAGCAAGAGCTTCCTGCTGCGCTTCAGCGAATCGCTGGCGCTGGAGAACGCCGATTGTGCAGTGAGGGTCTGCGCGCTGTGCCCGGGCTTTGCGTGGTCGGAATTTCACGACATCACTGGCACACGCGAGCAGATGTCCACCCTGCCCCGCTGGGCGTGGCTGCAGGCCGATGCCGTGGCCGAATACGGCATCGAAGCGCTGGAGCGTGGCCAGGTGCTGGCAGTGCCGGGCTGGCGCTATCGCCTGGTCAATGCCGGGTTACGATTACTGCCGCATGCGCTTGCGTTGCGCCTGATGGCGCGAGGATCGCACCGGGTGCGCCCGCTGGATTGAACGTAGCAGATGCGGATGCAGGACGCTTGCCGGACAAATTGCCAGTCACCACGCACAAGATAAAGAACAGGTAGAACGATCGATGCACATCCCGAGAGCGATGAGATTCATTGCAACAAGGCAAGGACAGGCTACCTACCACGACTCGAAGTCACTCTCGCTTCTCGCCGCCGCCTTCATTTTTTTTGCATCACAGCTGATAACCAATGCGACAATATTCCAAGGCGATGCAGGGGCTTACTGGGCGATCAGCTCGGCCATCGTTGATGGCAACTTTCCGCAAACGATCCGAGGCTACTTTTACCCACTTCTCCTGACGCCTTTCAGATTCATCTTCAATCACTCAGAGTCGCTTGGATTATTATCGCTAAAAATCGGGCAAGCGATTGGATACGGCTACCTACTCTCGATTCTATTGCCCGATTTTTACCAGGCGATCCTTGGCGCAAGAACTTCGACATTCAGAAGAATCGTACCATCACTTCTGGTCGCACTGATATTTCCAGGCCTGATTGCGTACCCGCTCAGCGACGCCCCATCATTTGGATTGATGGCTACAGCATTGCACCTTTCGCTAAAAGCAATCAGATCACACTCATTGATTCTGCTACTGGCTGCAGGACTGTTGGCGTACTTTGCGTACAACACCAGAACAATTTACATGTTCTCCTTCATTGCCTTGATATCGATTGTCTTCATTTTTTCTGCAAAGAACATCTCCCACAAGGCAATCGCCGTAGCATGCTTTCTTTTGGGCTCGGCCGTTGGCGCAATCCCTCAAATGGCAATCAACCATCACTACCATGGCACGGCCTCGCCACTGGTCGTCACGGACAAGGACGGAAAATCGCTTTTTGTCAGACAATTGACATGGGGCATGGTCGTGGACAAATACGAGACCTACATTGATCCGGGCACGCATCAGGCGACACCGGTGTTCTATGCAAATGATGAGGGAGCTTCGATCCTGCAGAACGAAGGAGGATTTACCGAGAACCAGTCATTCCCTCGGATATTCAAGATGATGTCCGAGCATCCTATTGCCTTCGTAAAGATCTACATCCGCCATGTCGCACTGGCGCTGGATGCCAGAGATGGCGACGTCTACACAAATCTCCCCTCTTCTGAAAAAAGCACCCACTCACTCTTCTTCCTGATCATCGCCTGCCTTGGACTGACACGTCTGGCTGCATCACTCCTGGCTCAGGACAAAAATCGCAAAACCGCAGAGAATCTTCTCTACCTTTCGGTGCTTGCCTTACCCTGCATAGCAGTCATCCCCGGCGCTATAGAAACGCGATTCTTTTTGCCAATCTATTGCATTTCCTACTGCGCACTCGCATTTGAGAGCATTAAACATAAAAAAGTCGTCGGCCAGCTCATCTGCGCAGCAATTCTTGTAACGTGCATCTTCTGCTTTGCAGAAACTTCGATGCAGTCCCCAAACTACACCAGGCCCGAATCTTATCTGGCCAGTCCGTCGAAACCAACATGACCTGAATCATCTTGAGATCAATCTGACGCATGCGCGAAAGATCAGATTGCGAGCTCGCAAAATCATTGACATACGGACATACCACTGCTTTGTCCGGCACTTCTGCTTTAAGCTCAGGAGGAGACTTCACTATCAATTAGACGCCGCACGCTCCAGCCCCTTTGATTGCATAGGCAGAGCGTGCTCAGTGATTAACGATGTCGCCGTGCATTGCCGCCAGTCGTGCGAGCAAGCGATTCTGCGTGCGGCGCGGAATCTTGCGCTGATCCATCGCCCAGTTCAGATCCTCGACCAAGGCATTGAAGTCGCCTTCACGAATGGCCAGATGCGCATGCGCCTGTTTCATCGACTTGGCGGTATCCGGGCATGGCCCATCGCTGACGTGGCAGAACTTCTGCACCAGACGCTCGTTGAGCATGACGATGTTGACGCGCGCGAATTGATCGACGATGCGTTGATCGTCGGCAATGCGCGAGAGCATGGTTTCCACCAGCGCTTCGATCCCGGCTTGCCCGCCGAGTTCGTCGTAGAGCGTCTGGCGCGGTTGCGTGGTGGCGCAGGCGCTCACCAGGCCCAGCACGCAAAGCAGGCAGCAGCGCAGCCATCGGTTCATCAGAACGCCACCTGCAAGGAAAGATAGGGACCACGCTGATCGGTAAGCGTGGCGATGTCGCCAAGGTCTGCCCAGGCCGCGGTGAACGACACATGCTTGCTGGGAAACCAGGCGACGAATGCGTCTGCCCAGGCCTTTTCGTGCGCGAAGCCCAGGTTATCGGGTTTGTCTCGGTATTCCACGCCCACTGCCAGGGAGGGCGACAGCATCACCGCAGCGCTGGCCTCACCTACCAGCCGGTAGCTGTTGCGACGATCGCCGCCGAAGCCGAGCAAGCCGGTCTGATTGGCGCGGGTGGCGCGCAGGGTACCGTTGAGCAACAGCTGATAACCGCCAACGCCTTGCAGAAACAGCCGGCTGGCGCTGACGTACACATCGGTGCCGTGGTCGTCGCGCGCACCGATCGCCAGGGGCAGCGTGCCGTTGCGCAAACGCTTGTATTGCACGCCCAGACTGACTTGCGGCGCGCTCCCGTACACGAGGTCGCCATGCAGGCGCAGCTTGGCGCCGAACACATCCTGACCCAGTGCATTCCACGGCAAGCCCAATCGGTCCTGCAATGTGCCCAGATCCAGGCGTTGCCGTGCGAGCGAGAGTTCCAGCCGATTGCCGACGGTGAGCGCGGCGCCCTGCACATCCAATCGGTAATCGCCGCTGTCCACGTGGGTGGCGAACACGACGGTGGCAAGTTCATCGCGCGTGCCGTAGCCCGACAGCGTGGCCCACGGCACGATGCCGCCGCCGCTGCTGCCTTCGATCATCGACACGCCGCCGGTGGCAAGCAGACGCCCTTCTCCAGCAATCGCCAGTGGCGGCGTGAGCGCCAAACAACCCAACACTGCAGCAGACCGCGCGGCACCCACCCACTTGCTCATCGTTGCGCTCCTGCTTGCGCGGCCGGCACCAGATCGAGTTGACCCAGATCGAGTTGACGCATGCACCAGGCCACAAACGGCACTTCTTCCAGCGGCGGCGCGTACAGATAGCCCTGCACCATGTCGCAGCCATAACTGCGCAGCAACCCGAGCGCCGTGGCGTTTTCCACGCCTTCGGCGATCACGCTCAATCCAAGGTTATGCCCCAGATCGATCGTGCTGCGCACGATGAATGCATCGTCGGTGCCTTCGGCCAATTGCATGACGAAACTCTTGTCGATCTTCAATTCGTTGACCGGCATGCGCTTGAGCTGCGCCAGCGAGGAATAGCCGGTGCCGAAGTCGTCGATGGACAGGCGCACGCCGACGCTGCGCAGCTGATGCAGCATGTGCAGCGCGAATTCGACATCGCGCATCAAGGCGCTTTCGGTCAATTCCAGCGTGACCCGCTCGGCCGCCACCGCGTGATGCTCCAGACGACCGCGCACATAATCCGGCAGGCCGGGGTCGGATAGATCGAGCGCAGAGAGATTGATCGCCATGCCCAGCTCCAGGCCCTGGCTGCGCCATTGCGCCTGACACCGCAGCGCCTCGTCCAGCACATAGCGGGTCAGCGGATGGATCACCCCGGAGTGCTCGGCGAGCGGAATGAACTCGTCCGGGCCGATCGGTCCCAGCACCGGGTGATGCCAGCGCACCAGTACCTCGACCTGTTCGACGCGATCGCTGCGCAAACAGATCTTGGGTTGGAAGCGCAAGGTCAGTTCGTTGCTGGCAATCGCCTGGCGCAGATCGCCAGTGAGCCTTAGACGACGCAGATGCTGCTCGTCCTGGCCCAGGCGATACACGCTGCTGGCACCGATGGTGATGACATTGCCGCCCTGGCGACGCGCGATATCGGCGCGCCGCAGCAAGGTATCCGGATCGGCGCCGTGTTCGGGGATCAAGGCGATGCCGATGCTGGCTTCCAGCTGGATGCGCGCCTGCGGCAACGCCAGTGGGCGACGCAGCTGCAGCAGCAATCGCTGCGCATCCTGCTGCACGCTGGTCATATCGGCCTGCGCCACCACCACCATGAATTCGTCGCTGCCCAACCGCCCGACCACATTGGGCTCCTGCACGACCTCGGCAAGGCGGCGCCCTGCTTCGACCAGCACCTGATCGGCGAAGTCGTGCCCCAGGCTGTCGTTGAGTTCCTTGAAGTGCTCAAGATCCAGGATCAGCACGGCGGCCGTAACACCCGAGGCCACGGTCTGCTCGACCACCTGTTGCAGCCGTTCCAGCAGCCAGATGCGATTGGGCAGGCCGGTCAAGGCATCGTGGCGCGCCTGATGCAGGATGTGCTGCTCGCGGCTGGCGATCTGCTGCTGCATGCGCCCGAAGCTGTCGGCCAGCTCGGCCAGTTCGCGTCCGGGCGGTACCTGCACCGCGGTGTGGTAATCGCCGCGCTGGATGCGTCGTGCTGCCTGCACCAACTGCGCAACCGGCTTGCTGACGCTGCGCGCGAGAAAAATCGCCACACCGATTGCGGCGGCCGTGGCCAGACCGGCCAACAACAGAATGCGCAGCTTGAGGATGCGATACGGTGCGACCGCACGATCCAGCGAGGCCTGCAAGGCGACCCGCACATGACTGTCGCCCTGGATCGATTGCAGTTTGACCAGGTAACGTGCGTCGGCCAGCGTCAGCGGGATCGCTTCACCCTGCCCCGCTTCGGCGGCGGGCAGCTGCTGCGGGAACTCGGAGCGCGCAGCCGGCTCCAACGTGGAGGCCAGTACGCGCACCGGCGGGCCATCGGTGAAAAAGGTCGCATCCAGCCCGGTGGTGGTACGAAAGTCCTGCGCCAGCCCATCGCCGGACTCGTTGCCGATCGCGATCCAGCCCACCCGGTTCGGCGCCAGTACCTGCACCACTGCCAGCCGCACGATGCGTTGATCCAGTGCCACCACCCCGACCGCGTGCCCGTCGCGCTGGGCCTGTTGCAGCAGTGCCTGCACGGCGCGCAATTGCTCGGCTTGCGGCAGATCCGCCAGCCCGGTCAGGAATTCGCCATCCGGCGACAACAGCACTGCGGTCTGCGCCGACATGCGCGCGGCATGGTTACGCAATGCCGACTGCATGGTCGGCACATCGCCACTGGCCACTGCCGCACGGAAACCGAAATCGTCGGCCAGCACCGAGGCCGACTGCAGCAACTGCTCGTCGCGGCGCACGTTGATGCGTTGCCAGACGCGTTCGCCGATCTGCAGTTCTTCGCCCAGTTGCGCCTTGACGCTACGCTCGGTGGCGACCTGCACTGCGATGAAGGTCAGCACTTGCGTGGCGAGCACGACCAGGACCACCAAGGCCGCAATGCGGGTATGCAGACGCATCGCCTTCATGGATGCGGCTTCTTCGGGTCGGCACGACGGAATTTGTCCTGCAGCGCGCGCACGCGCTCATCCGGTGGTGCCGCCATCGGCGCGGCGCCGGTGGTCTGCAGGGTCACGCGACGCTGCACTGCATCGCGCGCAAGCAGCAACGGCTCGGTGACCACGGCACCCTTGATGCGCGGATGCCAGACCCGCAGCGTATAGGCGCCTGCCGGTGCATCCAGTTGCACGCGGCCGTCGCTGCCGGTCTTGCCGAAATACGGCGTCTCCAGCACCACGATATAGCCAAGCATCCAGTCGTGGATATTGCAGCCAATCGTCACCAGGCCCGCCTGATCGAAACGGATCGGCGTGGCCTTGGTGCCCTGAAACAGCGGCAATTCGAAACGCTTGGCAGGCGAAAAAGAATAGACCTGGTGGCGGATCTGATCGTTGTTCGGAAAGCGCACCAAGGTGCCGGTGCGCACCGCCAGGACGGCGGGCACGAACTGCGAATTGACCTGATCCATTTCCATGGTCTTTGCTGCACTGGGTGGCGCCGGACGCGCCGGCTCCAGACTGACCACCGCATCGACCAACATGCCGTTGGCATCGGCCACGGTCACGCTGACCGGCGTTGCCACCACAGCGCTTGCGGCGCAGTACGCCAGCAACACCGAACCCACACCTATCCGTTTGAACCACTGCGTCCGCATGCTCCCCCCAACCTAGTGCAATCGGCAACGGGCGCCAGGCGAATCCGACGTCGCGCTAGCGATCAGACTGAGTTATCGGCTGAGGTGAACGCAAGCTTTAACCAGACGCGAGCGGAATGTTTTGAACAGAACTGTGGTGTCGGTCATTACCCGTGTTGCGAGCGCGGCTATTCGCTGCGCGCGCTGATAGGGACCGCGTGCTGGATTACTTCAGCTTGATCTCGCGCAGACGCTCTTCCAGGAAGCCGTGTGCGGTGATCGGCTGGGGATAGCGGCTCGGGTTTTCGGCAGTGATGCACGAAGGCAGCACGTCGATCAGAAAGTCCGGATTCGGGTGCAGGAAGAACGGCACCGAATAACGCGGCTCGCGCGCTGCTTCGCCCGGCGGATTGACCACGCGATGGATGGTGGACGGGTACACATGGTTGGTCAGGCGTTGCAGCATGTCGCCGATATTGACCACGATGGTGTCGGCATCCGCTGTGAATGGCACCCACTCGCCATCGTTGGAACGCACTTCCAGACCGGCCGCGCTGGCACCGACCAGCAAGGTGATGAAGTTGATGTCGCCATGCGCACCGGCACGCACGTTGGGAATATCGTCGCTGGTGATCGGCGGGTAGTGGATCGGCCGCAGGATCGAATTGCCGTTGTTGGTCTTGTCGACGAAATAGTCCTGCGGCAGGCCGATATGCAGCGCCAGCGCCGACAGCACGCGCGAACCCAGGTGATCGAGCTGCTGGTACAGGCGGTAACCGCGTTCGCGGAAACCGGGCACCTCTTCGGGCCACAGGTTCGGCGTCATCACCTCGCGATACGGCGAATCGTCCGGAATCTCGCGGCCGATATGCCAGAACTCCTTCAGATCGAAATGCTTGGAATCCTTGGCCGTTTCCACACCGAACGCGGTGTAGCCGCGCGCGCCACCACTGCCTTTGACGTGGTAGCGCTGCTTGACATCTTCCGGCAGCGCGAAGAACGCCTTGAACACCTCGTAGGCGCCATCGATATCGGCCTGCGCAATGCCGTGATTGCGGATGCCGGCAAAGCCCCACTGCCGATAGGCCGCGCCGAGCTCGGCGACGAAGGCGTCGCGGTCGCTGTCGAAACGGGTGATGTCCAGGGTCGGGATGCGGGCGCTCATACGGGTATCTGCAGTCGAAGTCGAGGAGTCAAAAGGAAGGCCTGCTGTTCAAGACAGCAGGCGATACAACAGGTAGAACGTCGCGGCCTTGGCAAAGACCACGCACACGCCAATGATCAGCGACTCACGCCGCGTCACGCACGGCACCCGAGAGTCTGTCCAGCGTGTCCTGCATCAGGCCAGCGTCGTCGGCTTCCACCGTCACGCGCACCACCGGCTCGGTGCCGGAAGGACGCAGAAACGCGCGGCCACGCCCCTGCACGGCGGCTTGCGCCTGCTGCAACGCCTGCTGCACGCCAGCGGCTTCCACAATCGCCTTGGCAGCGCCGCCATCCAGACGCACGTTGATTGTCTTCTGCGGCACCTTGCTCAGGCTGCTCAAGGCCTGGCGCAGGCTCTGTCCATCGCGCCCCAGGGCCTCGAGGACCTGCAGCGCGCTGACGATGCCATCGCCGGTGGTGGCGCGATCCAGGCACAGCAGATGGCCGGAGGTTTCGCCACCCAGGGTGCCGCCACCTTCCACCAACGCCTGGTGCACGTAACGGTCACCGACCTTGGCGCGCTGGAACGGGATGTGCAATCCAGCCAGCGCCTGTTCCAGGCCGTAGTTGGTCATCAGCGTGCCGACCACGGTACCGGTGAGCCGGCCGCTGGCCTGCCAGGAGCGCGCCAGGATATAGAGCAGATCGTCGCCATCGACCGGGTTGCCCTGGTCGTCGGCCATCAGCACGCGATCACCATCGCCATCGAAGGCGATGCCCAACTGCGCACCGCTCTCGCGCACCTTGGCAGCGAGATTGTCGATATGCGTGGAGCCGACGCCGTCATTGATATTGAGCCCGTCCGGTGCGGCACCGATGACCACCACGTCCGCACCCAGCTCGCGGAACAGCATCGGCGCGATGTGATAAGTCGCCCCGTGCGCGCAGTCCAGCACCATCTTCAGGCCATGCAGGGTGAAACCGCGCGCCACGCTGGCCTTGCAGAATTCGATGTAACGGCCGATCGCATCGCGCGTGCGGATCGCCTTGCCCAGACGCTCCGACTCCACGGTGTGGAACGGCTCGTCGAGCGCGGCTTCGATCGCCGCTTCGGTAGCGTCGTCGAGCTTTTCGCCTTCGGCGGAAAAGAACTTGATGCCGTTGTCGTAATGCGGATTGTGCGAGGCGCTGATCACCACACCGGCATCGGCGCGCAGCGTGTTGGTCAGGAACGCGATGGCCGGGGTCGGCATCGGGCCGATCAACTGTACGTCGGCACCCGCAGCGACCAGGCCGGCTTCCAAGGCGGCTTCGAACATATAGCCGGAAATGCGGGTGTCCTTGCCGATCAGCACCAGCGGGCGCTTACTGCGCCCGGCGGTGAGCACGCGGCCGAGCGCATTGCCCAGCCGCAGCACGAAATCGGCGGAGATCACGCCCTGCCCGACCCGACCGCGGATGCCGTCGGTTCCGAAATACTTGCGGGCGCTCATGGAGCCGTGACCGAAAGCGTCGGGACCTGCGGCCAGGGAGCAGGGGCCTGGAAGGAGCAGCCATCGACGGAAGTCCACAGGTCGCAGACCACGTTTTTCCCGGGAACCGCCAGCACGAACACCAACCTCACGCCACCGCCTCTTGCGGATGCGGCTGACGCATCATCATCGCGGTCAGATCGGCGAGGCGGTCGCGCATGTCGCGGCGGTCGCAGATCTGATCGATGGCGCCATGGTCGAGCAGGAACTCCGAGCGCTGGAAGCCTTCCGGCAAGGTTTCGCGCACGGTCTGTTCGATCACGCGCGGGCCGGCGAAGCCGATCAATGCATGCGGCTCGGCGATATTGATGTCGCCCAGCATCGCGAACGAGGCCGACACGCCACCGGTGGTGGGATGGGTCAGCACCGAGATGTACGGCAGGCCGGCTTCGCGCAGGCGGCCGAGTGCCGCGGAGGTCTTGGCCATCTGCATCAGCGAGAACAGGCCTTCCTGCATGCGTGCGCCGCCGCTGGCGGAGAAGCACACGAACGGGCAGCCGACTTCCAGCGCCACTTCGGCGGCACGCGCGAAGCGCTCGCCGACCACCGAGCCCATCGAGCCACCCATGAAGGCGAAATCGAATGCGGCGGCGACCAGCGGGTTGCCCTTGAGCGTGCCGCGCATGGCGATCAATGCGTCGTACTCGCCGCTAGCCTTCTGGCTGGCCTTGATACGCTCGCCGTAGCGCTTCTGGTCCTTGAACTTGAGTACGTCGACCGGGCCCAGCTGGGCGGCGATTTCGGTGGTCGGGGCATCCACATCGAACAACGCGGCCAAGCGCGCGCGGGCGCGGATTGCCATGTGGTGGTCGCATTTCGGACACACCTCCAGGTTCTCCTCGAGCTCGGGGCCGTACAGCGCGCTGCCGCAATTGCTGCACTTTTCCCACAGGCCCTCGGGGACGCTGCGCTTCTTGGCCGGGGTGTTCTCGGTGCGGATGCCGGAGGGCATCAATTTGCTGAGCCAGCTCATGCGTGTATGACAATCCATGCAGGGCGGCCTTACGGGCCGCAGAGGGGCGTAAGTCTAACGCGCTGGGGGAAAAGCGAGGTAGCGCGGGGGATGAATGTGGGACTTGGTGGCAGTTCGGAGGGCTAGCTGCGAGCTTGGTTCTAGGTGGTTGCGCAGGTGTTTGGAGTGAAGGTCGGTTTGTTGTGCTGCGCCTTACTCTGGTTGGCGTGCACCTATGGTTGGGATGCACCTGACTTCGTCCGTACCCTCATCCGCCCCTGCGGGGCACCTTCTCCCGACGGGAGAAGGATCAAAGCCCCTCTCCTGCGGGGCGAGAAGGCACGGCTTGCGCGCCACTGGCGCGCGTGCCTTGGAGCGCCCGCGCCGCAAGCGCGGGCCGGGGCGCGAAGCGGGGGTTGGGGTGAGGATACGGGCGAAGCCACGTGCACGGACGCGAGAGGGGCTTTGGCCTGGTTTCAGGGATGATCCAGTGCCTGGCGGAGCGGGGTCAGGAACGCTTCGGCGTATTCGCGGGCAGTGCGAACGTCCGGGGCTTCGGCCAGGGCGGCGACCAGGGCGCTGCCGACGACTACGCCGTCGGCATCTACGGCCATCGCAGCGGCGCTGGCCGCATCCTTGATGCCAAAACCGGCCACCACCGGGGCGCCGGCACGCAGGCGCAGCTGGCGCAGGCGATCGCCCGCCGCGGTGGTGTCAAGCAGATTCGAAGCGCCGGTGACGCCGGCGAAGCTGACGTAATACAGATACCCCTGGGCGCTGCTGCACAGCATGTCCAGGCGCTGCTCGCTGGTGGTCGGCGAGGCAAGCGCGATCAGGGCCAGGCCCACCTCGGTGAAGATGGCGCGGGTCTCGGCGGCCTCTTCGGGTGGCAGATCCACCAAGAGCAAGCCATCCACGCCGGCGGCGACGGCGGCTTCGGCAAAGCGCCGGGTGCCGTGGATCTCGATCGGGTTGAGGTAGCCCATCAGCACCACCGGGGTGGTGGGGTCTTCGCGGCGGAATTCGTGCACCGCTTCCAGTACATAGGCCAGGCCGGCGCCACGACCAAGCGCGCGTTCTGAGCTGCGTTGGATGGTGGGGCCGTCGGCCATCGGGTCGGAAAACGGCACGCCGAGTTCGATAACGTCGGCGCCGGCGCGCACCAGCGCGTGCATCACCGGAACGGTGGCTTCCAGCGAGGGATCGCCGGCAGTGATGAAGGGAATGAGCGCCTTGCGGCCATCGGCACGCAAACGTTGGAAGGTTTCGTCGATACGACGCATTGAAAGACCTTGAAGAAGTTAGCTGCGGTACGACCGCATCAATGGATGTCCTGGTACATGGCTGCGGGCAGTTCGGTCAACGCTTGCGCGTCCACCTCGACGTCGAAACTGTCCAGACAGCAGCCGCAGCCGGTATTTTCCGAACACGTGCGGATCTGCGGCGCCCAGCGGTCGAGCCAGGCGAACAGCAGGTCCTGTTCGCCTGGCTGGTCGGCTAGCGCGGTCACGGTGACGCGCCGCAGCGGCATCAGACTTGCACGCCTTCGCGTGCGGCGATGGTGTGCACGTCCTTGTCGCCACGGCCGGACAGGTTGCACAGGATCAATGCGTCCTTGGGCATCTCGCGGGCGAGCTTGATCGATTGCGCCACCGCATGGCTGGACTCGAGCGCGGCCAGAATGCCTTCGGTATGCGCCAGCAGATGGAACGCGGCCATCGCCTCGTCGTCGGTGATGCCCTGGTAGACCGCGCGACCGCTGTCGGAGAGGAACGAATGCTCCGGACCGACGCCCGGGTAATCCAGGCCGGCAGAGATCGAATGGGTTTCGGTGATCTGGCCGTCGTCGTCGCAGATCACATAGGTGCGGTTGCCGTGTAGCACGCCGGGGCGACCGGCCGCGATCGAGGCGGCATGGCGACCGGTGGCGATGCCGTCGCCGGCCGCTTCGGCGCCATAGATCTTGACGCCCGGGTCGTTGAGGAAGGCATGGAACAAGCCGATCGCATTGCTGCCGCCGCCCACGCAGGCGCTGAGCGCATCCGGCAGACGGCCGTAGTCTTCCAGCATCTGTGCGCGCGCTTCGCGGCCGACAATCGCGTTGAAGTCGCGCACCATGCGCGGATACGGATCCGGGCCGGCGACGGTGCCGATGATGTAGAAGGTGTCCTGCACATTGGTGACCCAGTCGCGCATCGCTTCGTTGAGCGCGTCCTTGAGCGTGGCCGAGCCGGAGGTCACCGGGATCACCGTGGCACCGAGCAGCTTCATGCGGTAGACGTTGATCTTCTGCCGCTCGATATCGGTGGCGCCCATGTAGACCACGCACTCCAGGCCCAGCCGCGCGGCGACCGTGGCGCTGGCCACGCCATGCTGGCCGGCGCCGGTCTCGGCGATGATGCGGGTCTTGCCCATGCGGCTGGCCAGCAGGGCCTGGCCGATGGTGTTGTTGATCTTGTGCGCGCCGGTGTGGTTGAGGTCTTCGCGCTTGAGCAGGATCTGCGCCCCGCCCACTTCGCGGCTCAGGCGCTCGGCGTGATAGATCGGGCTGGGCCGGCCGACATAATGCTTGAGATCCTTGTCGTACTCGGCGATGAAGGCCGGATCCTGGCGCGCCTGGTCGTAGGCCGCAGACAGTTCCTGCAATGGGCCGATCAAGGTCTCGGCGACGAACCGGCCGCCGAATTTGCCGAAGTGGCCGGCAGCGTCCGGATAGGCGTAAAAGTCACTGATGGGCTGGGCCGACATGGGAATCCTCTGCAGCAATGCGGTCATACGAGAAGCACGCACTTTAGCGCAGCCAGCCGGTGCGATAAATCGATAAGATTGCCGCAACCTGTGATCTGGACTCACACAATGAGTTACCCGCTTCCGCCGCTGGCGGCCTTGCGCGCCTTCGAATCTGCCGCGCGCCTGCAAAGCGTCAGCCGGGCTGCGCAGGAACTGCACGTCACCCATGGCGCCATCAGCCGGCATGTGCGCACCCTGGAGCAGTCACTCGAAACCGCCCTGTTTTCCCGCCAGGGCCGCGGCCTGGTATTGACGGCAGCGGGCACGCGCTTGCGCGATGCGACCGGGGAAGGCTTCGCCTTGATCGGCGAGACCTGGGCTGGGCTGTTAAGGCGCCCTGGCAGCGAGACGCCGCTGGTGCTGGGCTGTTCGGGCAGTCTGCTGGCGCGCTGGGTCATTCCGCACCTGAGCCGGCTGCAGCAGGACCTGCCGGATGTGCGGCTGCATCTGTCGGCCAGCGAACAAGCGCCAGGCCCGGAGCTGGATGGCCTGGATGCGGCGCTGCTGCTGGACACCCCGCCGTGGCCCGGCGAGTGGCAAGTGCACGAGCTGGGCGTGGAATGGATCGGCCCGGTGCTGAGCCCGCAGCTTGCATCCACGACGCAGCTCGACGGAAACGACCCTGCCGCCCTGCTCGATCACGCCTTGCTGCACACGCGCTCGCGCCCGCAGGCGTGGCCGGAGTGGGCGCAAACACATGGTGTGGCGCCCGAGGCGCTGCGCTTCGGGACCGAATTCGAACACCTGGTCTATTTACTGGAAGCCGCTGCCGCCGGCCTGGGGGTCGCGATCGCACCGCAACCCTTGGTTGCAGCGGATCTGGCGGCCGGGCGCCTGCTGGCGCCCTGGGGATTCACGCCGACGCGCGGGCGCTGGGTGCTGTGCGCTGCAAAGCGCAATCCGGATCCGCGGATCGAGCGGCTCGCTGGTTGGCTACGCGGTGCATTGACTGAAGATCAGGTGCAGACACCTGCAATAGATATCGCGCACGGCTAAGTGCAGCCATCAAGCAACCGCGTCGTTCAAGAAGCAAGCGGCTGCGCGATGGTTAGCCGGAAAGCCGAGCGACCAAGAGCAATGTGTAGCGGCGACAAGCGCTCCAAAACAGCGGCACAAGCCCGAGCTCCGCTTGCCTAATCCCTAATCTCAATTCCCCAATCCCAAAACTCACGCCATCTCGTGGCAATCGGCCCGGCGCACTTCTTCGACGAACTTGCGCATCATGTGGCCGTCCTTGATGCCGGGGGCCAGCTCCACGCCGCTGGACACGTCCACGCCCCATGGCAGCGTCGCCACGATCGCGTCGAACACGTTGTCGGCGTTGATACCGCCGGCCAGCAGGAACGGGCGATGCAGGCCGGTCGGCAACCGCGACCAGTCGAAGGTCTTGCCGGTGCCGCCGCCTGCGCCGGGCGCATGGCTGTCGAACAGGAAACCGGCTGTATTGGGATAGGCCAGCTGCAAGGTGCGCGCGTTGGCGTCCTCGCCATTGACGCCGGTGCTGCCCATCGGCACGGCCTTGAGATAGGGCAGATTGAAACTGCGGCAGAACGCGTCGTCTTCTTCACCATGGAACTGCAGCAGCGTCGGACGCACCGTGCGCACGACCTCGCGCACTTCTTCCTTGGAATTGTTGCGGAACAGCGCCACCACATCGACCATCGGCGCGGTGGCCTGACGCATCGCGCGCGCCTCGGCCGGTGCCACGCGGCGCGGGCTGCCGTGCGCAAAAATGAAACCTACCGCGTCCACACCCAGCTCGCCTGCCAGTCGAATATCACCGGCGCGGGTCATGCCACAGAACTTGATACGGGTGCGGTACAGCGATCGATTCATTGGGTGACCTCGGCGGGCAGATGCCACTCTGCGGGATACAACGGCCCGATGAACACCAGGCCTTGTGGCGGCGCCGTCGGCCCGGCCACAGAGCGGTCGCGTCCGGCCAGCAACGTCGCGATCCAGTCGACCGGTTGTTCTCCGGTTCCGACCAGGATCAGCGAGCCAACAATATTCCGCACCATGTGATGAAGGAATGCATTGGCCTGGACCTGCATCTCCACCACTTCGCCAATCCGCTGCACGCTGATGGCCTGCAGGTTGCGGCGTGCATGCGGCGCCTGGCATTGCACGCTGCGAAATGCGTTGAAGTCGTTCTCACCCAACAAGGCCTGCGCCGCTGTGTGCATGGCATCTGCATCCAGCGAGCGCCGCTCCCAGCTCAAGGTCTGCCGATACAGCGCGGGGCGTATCTGACGATTGAGCAGGCGATAACGATAACGGCGGGCACGTGCGGAAAACCGCGCATGGAAGTCGGCCGCCGCCGGCACGCACCAGCGCACCGCGATCGAGGGCGGCAGCCGCGCGGTGGTGCCCAACATCCAGCTGCGCGGGTCGCGGCGCGCATCGCTGTCGAAATGCACCACCTGGCATTCGCCGTGGACGCCGGCATCGGTACGACCTGCACAGACCACCTGCACCGGGGCATCGGCGACCGACGACAAGGCCGCCTGCAGCCTGGCCTGCACCGTTGGCCCGCCGTGTTCGCCCAATTGCTGCCAGCCTTGAAACTCGCTGCCGTCGTACTCCACGCCCAGCGCGTAACGCATCGGAACCTGCCTGTTGTTGAATCGATTGAGTATGCGGACCAAGCGCGGCCGGCAAAGCGTCGCGAGCGATCGTCAGTGAGGCGCAAACCGCGCGCAAGCACCGCAGTGTGACGAGCAACGATGCCGCACCGAGCACCGACTGCGCGCGCCTGACGCCGAGCGCAGTCGTTTGTCAGTCGCCCTGCGCGGCGGCGCGCTCGGACCACACCGCCAGCGTCGTGCCACCGGGCTCGCGGAAATGAAATCGGCTGCCGCCTGGGAAGCCGAACACCGGCTTGACGATCTCGCCACCGGCAGCACGGACACGTTCAAGCACTGGTGCCAGGTCGTCGGCATACAGCACTACCAGCGGACCCGCTTCAGCCGGTGCCGACGCAGTGGCACGGTAGAAACCACCGTCCAGGCGCCCGTCGTTGAAGGCCAGGTAATCCGGGCCATAGGCCTGAAATTGCCAGCCGAAGACCTGTTCGAAAAACGCGCGGCTGGCGTCCGGATCGATCGAGGCGAACTCCACGTAATCGATGCGACGCTCGCGTGCGGCACGCTTGTCTGCGGCAAGGCTGTCCATGGCCGGGCTCATGTCAGCTGCTCCAGCAATTCAGCCGCTTCGGCACGCGTGGCCTCATCGCCGGTGGCGGCGACTTCCAGCAACAGGCCGCGTGCGGTGTCCTTGTCGCCCAGATCCATATAGGCCACTGCCAGCTCCAGCCGATCGCGGCCTGCGGACGTGAATTCCCTGTACGTCTCTACGCCAGGCGCGGCGACGGGAGCGATGGGAGCCACCGGAGATTGCGCGAAATCCAGGCTGTCCTGGGTAGCAACCGCTGCAGGCGGTGCGACTGGCGGAAGATCGCTGATTGCGTGCTCCGGCTCCAGATCCAGTTCCGGCGCAGGCGCTGGCGCTGGCTCAGGCTCGACGTACTCCGGCACAGCCACCGGGGCCGGAGCCGGCGGCGTTGCACGCAACGACCGCCAATCCTCGCTGGTGACCACGACCGGCGCAGGCGCTGGCTCAGACAGCAGCGGCTCGCGGCGCAACACCTCCGATAGCGGCTGCTGCGCATCGTAAGCGCGCTCGTCCTCGCGCAGATTGGCCTGCTCGAATTCGGTCTCATGCACCACGTCGTACTCGCTGGGCTGCGTGGCGAGCTCGGCATCCTGCGACTCTTCCGTCTCGGCTGCGGCACCCACAGGCACGAAGTCGAACTGACGACGCGGCAACGGTGGCAACGGCGAGGGTTTGCGGCGACGCGCGGCCAACCATGCGACCACGGCCGCAACGATCAACACCAGCCCGCCGATCAACCACAACGGCAAGCCGCCGCCCTGCTCCGCCGCAGCCGGCGTCTCCGACAGGCGCTTCTGCGCGGCGGCCAGATCGGTGTTCTTCATTGCGATCAAGGCTTGCTGTTGCTGCTTGAGTTTTTCCAGATCGGCCACGCGCGTGCGCAGATCCTGCAATTCCGCATCGCGGGTGGCGATGTCTTCCTTGGCCTGTTGCAACTGTTGGTTGGCCGCCATCTCGCCCTCGCCTTCGGCACTGGTGCCGGACGTAGCGCCGGCGGTGTTGGTCTGAATCGCCACTGCCGGGGCGATCTCGAGCCGCGCGCCGGCCCCCGCAGTGGTGGGCGCAGCAGGTGCTGCGGATGTAGGCGGTGCCGCGGCAGTCGCGCCGGCTTCGGCCGGCTGCGGAATCGCCGAGCGCGCCTGCCGCCACTGGGCAGCCTGCTCGCGCACCATCACCGCCGCTTCGGCCGCACCGACCTGTGCCAGCGCCTCTTCCTGCGGCGTCCGCAGCACCGCGCCCTGCTTCAAGCGATTGATATTGCCGCCGATGAAGGCGTCGGGGTTGGTCCGCAACAACGCCAGCATGGTCTGATCCAGCGAATGCCCGCTGGAGCGCGCCACGGCGGCGATTTCCGACAAGGTCTGGCCGGAGCGCACCGCCGGCAACGCATCGCCGGCCTGCGCGGCAGCGGCGGTGCTTGCACTGCGGCGTGCAGTTGGAGTGGTAGCGGCAGTGTTTTGATCGGTGCCGGCGTCAGCCGGGGCCGACACCGGGGACTTACGGGGGATCGTATTGTTGGTCCCGGCGCGCGGCGCTTCGATGGCCGGCCCTGCGATCGCAGCCGCGGTGTTGGGCGCATCGACCAGCGCGGAATACTCGCGCACCAGACGCCCCTGGCCCCACTCCACTTCGATCAGGAAGTTGATCGCCGGTTGATCGACCACCTGGCTGCTGGTCACGCGGATCACCGCACGCCCGCGCGCGTCCTGCGCGAACTGGAACTGCAGGCTGCTGACCAATCCCTGCGGGCGCTCCAGGCCAACCCGCGCGAAGGTGGTCGCCGATGCCAGCGCCACACGGGCGTTGTCGAGTTCGCCCGGTTCGTTGGAGATGACCGGAATCTCGGCCACCAGCGGTTGCCCAGGCTTGGACAGCACCCGGATATCGCCCAACCCCAACGCCATGGCGGTGCCACTGCAGACCATCAGCAGCAACGCACCTATCGCTTGTATCGGACGCATCGCGCCCCCGCCCCTATGTTTCATGGGCATCAATATAGCCGCTGAATGAGCGAAAAAGTCGGCCAGCTCGCGCGGAGTGCACAGGCCGTCGCGATGCGGCATCCATGCAGCAGGCCATCGGCAGCGTATGGGTAGGAGCGCACTGGTGCGCGATGAGGCTTCACTGGGAGAGCTTCATCGCGCGCCAGCGCGCTCCTACCGAACGACCGTGCTTTAGCCTTCCTGTGCGACCAGCTCGGCCAGCTGCACGGCGTTGAGCGCGGCGCCCTTGCGGATGTTGTCCGAGACGATCCACAGATTCAGACCGCGCGGATGCGACAGGTCCTCACGGATACGTCCGACGAATACCGCGTCCTTGCCGGAGGCGTGCGTGACCGGGGTCGGGTAGCCACCGGGCTTGTGCTCGTCCACCACTTCGATGCCGGGCGATGCTTCCAGCAGCGCGCGCGCTTGCTCGGCAGTAATCTTGTCGCGGGTTTCGATCGCCACCGCTTCGGAGTGACCGTAGAACACCGGCACACGCACTGCGGTGGGATTCACCATGATCGTCTCGTCGCCCAGGATCTTGCGGGTCTCCCAGACCAGCTTCATCTCTTCCTTGGTGTAGCCGTTGTCCTGGAAGTCGTCGATGTGCGGGATCAGATTGAAGGCGATCTGCACCGGGAAACGCTGCGGTTCGATCTGCTGGAAGCCCAGCAGTTCGCTGGTCTGCTTGCCCAGCTCTTCCATCGCCGAGCGACCGCCACCGGAGACCGACTGGTAGGTCGCCACGTTGATGCGCTCGATGCCGTACTTGCGGTGGATTGGGCCGAGCGCGACCAGCATCTGCATGGTCGAGCAATTGGGGTTGGCGATGATGCCGCGCGGACGCTGCTTGAGCGCTTCCGGATTCACTTCCGACACCACCAGCGGCACATCGTCGTCGTAACGGAACGCGGAAGAATTATCGATCACCACTGCACCGGCAGCAGCGAACTTGGGGCCGTATTCCTTGGAGACGCTGCCGCCTGCGGAGAACAGCGCGATGTCCACGCCGGTGGGATCGAAGTCGGCCAGATCCAGCACATCGACCTTGCCACCATTGAACTCCACCTGCCCGCCGGCCGAACGCGACGACGCCAGCGCGTACAGGGTGGCGACCGGAAAATTGCGCTCGGCCAGGATGCTCAGCATGGTCTCGCCGACAGCGCCGGTGGCGCCCACGACCGCGACGTTGAAACGACGGTTTTCGTTGCTCATGAGATTGTCTTTATCGAAAGAGGAAAGAGGAGAACGCGCTTGCGCAGTGGGTTCGGGGAACCTCCAAAGCTGGCCGCGGAGGTTCCCTATCGTTTGGTCGTGGTGGTTTTGATCGCGCCGGCTTTGATCGCTTCGCCATCGCTCGCGCCCACGCGCGCGCCGCCCTGTTTGGCAGCGGCCACCGCATCGGCATTGAGTGCGCTTGGCGGATGGCCGGCATGCGGACCGTGGCCCAGCGCGGCAATCAGGTTGTCCACCGCCAGCTGCACCATGGCGCGGCGCGTGGCCAGGCTGGCACTGCCGATATGCGGGGTGAGCACCACGTTGCGCAAGGCCAGCAACTCGGGGCGTACTGCAGGTTCGCCTTCGTAGACATCCAGGCCGGCACCGGCCAGCCGCCCATTGGCGAGCGCATCGGCCAACGCGATTTCATCGACCAGGCCACCGCGCGCGATGTTCACCAGCGTGGCGGTGGCGCGCATCTTGCCCAGCGCTGCGGCATCGATGATGTGGTGCGAGGCCTTGGTGTACGGCAGCACCAGGACCAGGTGATCGGACTGCGCCAGCAACGTATCGAAATCCACATACTGCGCGCCAAGCGTTTGTTCGGTCTCGGCCGGCAACTGGCTGCGGTTGTGATACAGCACGCGCATGCCGAAGCCGTGCACGCCGCGGCGGGCGATGCCCTGCCCGATCCGGCCCATGCCCAGAACACCAAGCGTGCTGCCGTGGATATCGGCGCCGAGCATGGTCTTGAACGACCACTGCCCCCACTGCCCATCGCGCAACCAGCGCTCGGATTCGGTGATGCGACGCGCGGTGGCCATCAGCAATGCAAAGCCGAGATCGGCAGTGGTTTCGGTCAGCACGTCCGGCGTATTGCTGGCCAGGATGCCGGCCGCACTCAACGCATCGAGATCCAGATTGTTGTAGCCCACACCGACATTGGCGATGGCGCGCAGCTGCGGTGCGGACGCGATTTCTGCCGCACCGATACGCTCGTTGAGAGTAATCAACGCACCATCCAGCGATGCCAGCTGCGCAGCCAGATCGGCCGGCGAATAGGCAGTGACGCGCGCGGTGGTGATCAGCTCGAAATGCTCGCCCAACTGCGCGACGACGTCGTCGAACAGGGGCTGGCTGACCCACACCTTGGCGCGCCGCGACTCAGACATCGAGTTGACCGGGAATACGCGGCGACACCTCGCCGACATCGCCGCATTGGGCGCGATGACGCAAGGCCTGATCCATCAACACCAAGGCCATCATCGCCTCGGCGATCGGGGTGGCGCGAATGCCTACACAGGGGTCATGGCGACCGGCGGTGATCACATCCACCACGGCGCCCTCGGCATCCACCGTCGCGCCGGGCAGGCGCAGACTTGAGGTCGGCTTGAGCACCATCGAGGCGGTGATCGCCTGGCCGGTGGAAATGCCGCCCAGGATGCCGCCGGCATGGTTGCTGAGAAAGCCTTCCGGGGTGATCAGGTCGCGGTGTTCGGTGCCCTTTTGCGCGGCGCTGGCAAAGCCATCGCCGATCTCCACACCCTTGACCGCGTTGATGCTCATCAGCGCGGCAGCCAGTTCGGCATCGAGCTTGCCGTAGATCGGCTCGCCCCAGCCCGGCGGCACGCCGACGGCCACTACGTCCACACGCGCGCCGACCGAATCGCCAGATTTGCGCAGCGCATCCATATAGGTTTCCAACTCCGGCACCTGCTCGGCATGCGGCCAGAAGAACGGATTGTCTTCGACCGCATTCCAGTCGAAACCGGTCGGGCGGATCTCGCCCAGCTGCGATAAAAATCCGCGCACCAGCACGCCGTAGCGCTGCTTGAGCCACTTCTTGGCAATGACGCCGGCAGCCACGCGCATGGTGGTCTCGCGCGCGGACGAGCGCCCGCCGCCACGCGGATCACGGATGCCGTACTTCTGCCAATAGGTGTAGTCCGCATGCCCGGGGCGGAACTGCTGGGCGATGTTGCTGTAGTCCTTGCTGCGCTGATCAGTGTTGCGGATCAGCAAGCCGATCGGCGTGCCGGTGGTGCGGCCCTCGTAGACGCCGGACAGGATCTCGATCTCGTCGGCCTCGCGGCGGGCCGAGGTGTGCCGGCTCTTGCCGCTGGCACGCCGCTGCAGATCGTGGGTGAACTCTTCCGGCGCGATCTCCAGGCCCGGAGGGCAGCCGTCGATGACGCAGCCGATCGCCGGCCCATGCGATTCGCCGAAGGTACTGACCGTCAACAAGCGACCAAAACTGTTACTGCCCATGACGGCATCCTCTCAACAATGCAGCAGGTGGCATGGCGCGCAAGATGCGCGGCAGATGACGTGCCGCCACCAGCATCGGCGCCCCTGCCAACAAGCCGCTGAACACCAGCACAAACACATCCAGCTCGTCACGCCCGCTAAGCAGCCAATCGGCAAGCAGGTACAGCGCAACGCCGATTCCGACCAGCAGGCCGAGTGCCACGATCAGCGTGCGGCGCCGATGCGCGCGCAAGGCCGCATCCGAACTGACCACCACGATCCATGCCGACACCAGGCCAAAAAACGCCATCAGGCCAAAACCAATTTCCGCCGCAGCGCTCAACCAGCGCTGTGGCGAGGGGCTGCCGTACATCGGGTCGAACAAGCGATACACCACGTCGAGCAAGCCCAGCGGAATGCCCACACCGAAGATCGACACCGGCACCAGCAACAGGAGATCGCTCAGCTGCGGCCGCGGTGTGGACGACTCAGCGTGCACTGGCCAACTCGGTGATGCGCGCAGCATGCGCGATCAATTCGCGGCATTCCACCGCAAAGATGCCCATCTGCCCGACCTTGAATTCGACCCAGGCAAAATCCACTTCCGGCAGCAGCTTGATCAGATGCTGCTCTGATTCGCCCACTTCGCAGATCAGCAAGCCGTCTTCGCTCAGGTGCTGCGGCGCATCGCGCAGGATCTTCAGCACCAGGTCCAGTCCATCGTCGCCCGCGCGCAGGCCCAGCTCAGGCTCGTAGGAATACTCCTGCGGCAACGCGTCGGTTTCGTCGTTGGTGACATACGGCGGATTGGTCACGATCAGGTCGTACTGGCGACCGCCCAGCCCGGTAAACAGGTCCGACTTGAGCAGGGTGACGTTGTCGGCATGCAGGCGTGCCTTGTTTTCGGCGGCCAGCGCCAGCGCGTCGTCGCTGATGTCCACGCCGTCCACGTCCCACTGCGGGTTGTAGTGGCCCATGGCGATCGCGATACAGCCCGAACCGGTGCACAGGTCCAGTGCGCGGGTGACTTCGCGGCCGCCCAGCCAGGGCTCGAAGCCGGCTTCGATCAGCTCGGCGATCGGCGAACGCGGCACCAATGCGCGCGCATCGCTCTTGAAACTCAGGCCGGCAAACCAGGCCTCGCCGGTCAGATACGCCGCCGGCACGCGCTCGCTGATGCGGCGTTCGAACAAGCCCAGTACCTGCTCTTTTTCCGAGCGCAGCAGACGCGCCTGGCCGTAGGCCGGGCCGAGATCGTGCGGCAGATGCAGGCTGTGCAGCACCAGCTGGGTGGCCTCGTCCAGCGCATTGTCGTAGCTGTGGCCGAAGGTCAGACCGGCTGCATTGAAACGGCTGGTGCCGTAGCGGATCAGGTCGATGATGGTGTGCAGTTCGTCGGCCGCGGCGGCAGTCATGGCAACAACTAAAGAGGAATCGGCCCACGATTATAGAGGTCGGATCGGTATCATGAGCGTCCGTTGCAGTGGAAACCGCCATGTTCAATCGCAATACCGGCATCGTGCTGCTGGTGGCGCTGGCCGCCGGCCTGGGGCTGTTGCTGGGCCAGAAGTTCCTCGGCGCCGCGCCCAGCTCGCCGTGGCCGCCCACCAAGACCATCACCTTCTATCCGCAGCCGCGCACCCTGCCGCAGTTCAGCCTGCGCCAGTCCGATGGTACCCAGCTGGTGCCCGGTGAGCTGAAAGGGCATTGGACGCTGGTGTTTCTGGGCTTCACGTTCTGCCCGGATGTGTGCCCGACCACCTTGACCGATCTGGCGGTGGCACAGCAGCAGTGGGCAAGCATTCCGGATGGGCTGCGCCCACGCGTGCTGTTCGTCTCGGTAGACCCGCAGCGCGACCCGCCTGCGCGCCTTGGCGAATACGCGCATGCCTTCCACAAGGACACCCTGGCCGCCACCGCCGACGTACCGGCGCTGGAGCGCTTCGCCACCGCGCTGGGCTTCGTGTTCCAGAAGGTGCCGGGCAAAGGCTTTGCGCAGAATCCCAACGACTACAGCATGGATCACTCGGCCGGCATCGCCGTGCTCGACCCGCAAGGCCGCCTGGCCGGCTTGATCCGTCCCCCGCTCGACCCGAAGGCGATCGCCGCCGACCTCCAACAGCTGACCAAGGTAACCGCTCCGTGAGTCTCGTCACTTCCCTGACCTACGTGCTGCCGCATCGGTTGCTGTCCTCGATGGCACGCGCGCTGGCTTATTCGGATACGCCGTCCACCAAGCAATGGTTGATCGACACGGTGACGCGCAAGTTCGGCGTGGACCTGAGCGAGGCATTGGAGCCGGATCCGCGCGCGTACCCCACCTTCAATGCGTTCTTCACCCGTGCCTTGAAGCCGGGCGCACGCGTGCCCGACGCCGACCCCGCAGCCGTGCTGATGCCGGCCGATGGCCGTATCAGCCAGCTCGGTCCGATCGAGAACGGCCGTATCTTCCAGGCCAAGGGGCAGTCGTTTACCGCTGCCGAACTGCTCGGCGATGCCGAAGCCGCGCAGCCGTTCAACGATGGGTTGTTCGCCACGGTCTATCTCTCGCCCAAGGACTACCACCGGGTGCATATGCCCTGGACCGGCACCTTGCGCGAGACCGTGCATGTGCCCGGCCGCTTGTTCAGCGTGGGCCCGGATGCAGTACGTAACGTGCCGCGCCTGTTCGCCCGCAACGAGCGCCTGGTGTGCCACTTCGATACCGACTTCGGCCCGATGGCCTCGGTGATGGTGGGCGCGCTATTGGTGTCCGGCGTGGAGACGGTGTGGAGCGGCGTGGAGATCCCGCGCTATGGCGATCGCATCACGCGTAAGGATTATCGCGGCAAGGGAATCGTATTGGAGCGATTTGCGGAGATGGCGAGGTTCAATTACGGCTCGACCGTCATTGTGTTGCTGCCGCCAGGCGTTGCAAAACTCGATGGCGCACTTGCTGCAGAGACATCGGTGCGGCTAGGCCAGGCACTCGCACGTCGCCAGGTGAGCTGATCACAGCGGCGCGCCGACGATCCCCCGCTCCGGCACGCAAATCACGACAGCGCCTTTGTGTAGTAGTGGCGGGTCGTCCCATGACTGGACCTTCTCGATAACGCCTCGCGCACAACCTCGCTTTACACCCAATGCAGCAATCGGCGAATGCAGCGACGCCTTTGTAGGAGCGGGCCTGGCCGCGATGAGGCCTTCTCGATGACGTTCGGGCGCAGGCGCGTTTCGCGCTCCAAGCCTCCAATTTAGAGCGCGCCCGCCCACCCTAGAGCTACCGGGACGGCTTCATCGCGGCCAGGTCCGCTCCTACAGGAGCTTGATCCAGCCCGCAGCTCGCCGACCCGGCACCGCTTCCGCAAGTCAGCGATCGCAGCCCGCCAGCTTGATGCTCTGCCCCGGCTTGAGCGCGTACGACGGCGCCTTCAGCCCATTGGCCTTGGCAAGCGTCTTGATCTCGCACTGGTACTTGTTCGCCACGCGGCCGAGCGTGTCGCCCTTGGCGACGGTGTAGCTGCGCGCCTGCTTGGCCTTGGGCTTGGCGACGACCGGCTGGCCGGTGGCCACGGTGGTCGGCACGCCGGCCATCGGGCTGACATCGCCCACGGCCACGCTGGGCACGTACTCGGGGGCGCTGCTGCTGCGCACGATCGCGCTGTTGAGGTCGGCGGTGATCAAGGTGCGCGCCAGATCCGCACGCGGGCCGTTGACGCAGTAGCGCGTGTACAGGCTGGCGATGCGGTTGGTGGCATTGATGACCGTGCCGGCCGGAATCCAGCCATCGGATTCGTAGCGCGGATTGAGGTTGCGCAACGCGCGCATATAGCCGTCGCGCGTGCCCATGCTGCCCAGGCAGATGGTGAGCTCGTAGATGGTCGTCGACTTGGCGAGCTTGAGCGTGGCCGGCTGCGCATCGAGCTTGGCGAAGTCAACGCCGTACTGGCGCGGGTGCAGGAAGATCCAGGCCGCGGCGATCACCATCGGCACGTAGTCCTTGGTTTCGGCCGGGAACTGGTTGTACACGTCCTGCTCCCAGAACCCGCGCCCGCCGCTCTGCGAGAACACGCGCGCCGCACGGCCTTCGCCACCGTTGTAGGCGGCCAGCGCCAGCTCGATGTTGCGGTTGAGCCCGGCCATGCGCTCGTTGAGATACGCGGCGCTGGCTTCGGCGGCGCTGCGTGCATCGAAGCGCGTATCGAACCCGGTGCCGTCCGGGCCCAGCCCGAAACGACGCCCGGTGGCCGGCATGAACTGCATCAAGCCGGCAGCGCCGGCACGCGAACTGGCGTGCACCTTGCCATTGGATTCCTTGGCCATGATGCCGAACAGCAGCGCTTCGGGCAGGCCGCGCTTCTGCCATTCCGGCCACATCACCCCGCGCAGGTTGCTGTAGTTCTCGTAGCTGGTCAGCAGCGCAGGGCGCATGTCGGTCAGCCAGCGGCGGATACCGGCCTGCACCGCCGGGTTGTACTGCACCATCTTGTCAAAATCGTGGCGCTGGTCGTTCAGCAGCGTGGCCGCACGTGCGGCTTCGGGCACGCCGTTCGCCGCCGGGCCCAGGTGGTCCGGGTCGGCCTGCAACAGGGTGTCGTCGTCTTCCGGATCTTCAGCGGCAGGTGCTTCGGCGTCTGCGCGCGCCTTCAGCAGGCGCTTGTAGGTGGCCAGCTGATTGGCGACCAGGCAGCCGCGCTGCTTGATGCAGGCGTCGATGACGTCTTCCATGTCCTCCAACGCGGCATCGCCTTCGGCAGTGCCCTTGGGGTCGGAGTTGTTCACCAGCACCAGCGCGTCGCGGTAGCGCTTTTCGGCGGCGGCCATGCGGGTATCGAGCACGGCGGCTTTCTCCGTGTCGCGTTTGGAGATGGCATGGGCAGCGGGGACGACAGACATCAGCGCCACCAGTGCCAGAACCGGCCATGGGCGCAAAGCAAAATGAGCGAGCGGCATCGTAGGCAGTACAGCGGAAAGGCAGGCAGGGTAGCCGCCGGGGCGACACCGGAGCAAGGCGGCACCGCCGGCAGGGTCAGTGGGCCGTTAGATTGATCGATGGATTAGGTGGTTGGAATGGCTGCTGGCTGGTTCCCGTGATTCGCGCCTGTTGCTCATGCGAGTTGCCCGGCGGCATGGCTCTTTGACGTCTCGCGCCGGCATGCGGACTCGCTGTGCCACCACGATGCCCCACCGGGCTTGCCGGCGAGCATTGCCAGATAGAATCGCGTTTTCCCCACCGGATCTGCGCAATGGCCTCGTTCCTGCTTGGCAAAGGCGTCACCGACGACATCGCGGTGATGCTGGAAGGACGCTTCGGCAACCGCCATGGTTTGGTCGCCGGCGCCACCGGTACCGGCAAGACCGTCACCTTGATGACCCTGGCCGAAGGCTTCTCGCGGCTGGGCGTGCCGGTGTTCCTGGCCGACGTGAAGGGCGACGTGGCCGGTCTGGCGGTTGCCGGCGACGGCGCAGCCGGCGTGTTGCAGCGCGCCACGGAAGTGGGCATCACCGATTACGCGCCGGCCGCCAACCCGGTGGTGTTCTGGGATCTGTACGGCAAGCTCGGCCACCCGGTGCGCACCACCGTCAGCGAGATGGGCCCCACCCTGCTCGCGCGCATTCTGGAACTCAACGACACCCAGTCCGGTGTGCTGGACATCGTGTTCAAGCTGGCCGACGACCGTGGACTGCTGTTGCTGGATCTGGACGACCTACGCGCGCTGCTGGCGTTGGTGGTGGAAGAACGCAAGGAGCTGTCCACCAGTTACGGGCTGGTCTCCAGCCAATCGGTGGCCGCGATCCAGCGTTCCTTGCTGCGTCTGGCGCAGGACGGCGGCGAGCAGTTCTTTGGCGAACCCGCACTTGAGCTGGCCGAACTGATGCGCGTGGCGCCGGACGGCCGCGGCGTGATCGGCATCCTGGCGGCCAACCAATTGGTGCTCAAGCCGAAGCTGTATTCCACCTTCCTGCTGTGGCTGTTGTCGGAACTGTTCGAGCGTTTGCCCGAGGTGGGCGACCTGGAACAGCCAAAGCTGGTGTTCGTGTTCGACGAAGCGCATCTGCTGTTCGACGACGCGCCCGCCGCGCTGGTGCAGCGTATCGAACAGGTGGTGCGGCTGATCCGTTCCAAGGGCGTGGGCGTGTACTTCTGCTCGCAGTTTCCCGACGATATTCCGGACAACATCCTTGGCCAGCTCGGCAATCGCGTGCAGCACGCGCTGCGTGCCTACACCCCGCGCGATCAGAAAGCGGTCAAGACCGCGGCGCAGACCTTCGTCGCCAATCCCAAGCTCGACGTGGCGACCGCGATCTCCAGCCTGGGCACCGGCGAGGCGCTGGTGTCACCGCTGCAAGGCAAGGGCGTGCCCGCGCCGGTACAGCAGACCCTGATCGCCCCGCCGCGCTGCCGCATGGGCGCCATCAGCGAGACCGAACGCGCGCAGGTGCGTGCCGCCAGCCCGGTGGGCACCCGCTACGACACCGCCATCAACCGCGAATCGGCCGCCGAACTGTTGGCACGTCGCGTCGAACAGGTCGCCGAGCAGACCGCCGCCCCGCCCGCGCGCACCCGCGAGGATGACGACGCGCAAGACAGCGGCTTCGGCAAGGCGGTCAAGGACGCCGTCTTCGGCACCAGCCGCCGCCAGGGCATGCTCGAAGCGATGGCCAAACAGACCTCACGCACGGTGGGCAACAAGATCGGCCAGCAGATCGTGCGCGGTATTTTCGGCAGTATTTTTGGTGGGAAGCGCTGAGTAAAACGAATAACCACAGGGACGAACGCTATGCGCAAGACATGGATACAGCTTGGTGGGCTCGCACTGCTTGTTGTAGCTGCAGCTTGCGGAGCACAGGAAAAAGCACGTAACCCCAACTATGATTACCACGATCCTGGCTATGGCCCGATCAAGTGGCCATTACGCAGCCAGCATCTTCTTGCAGGCCATTACTCAGGCCTCTTACAGATAGAGGTCGAACGCACCGAGTGCGCAAGCGCACGCGCTGAATTATGGCTGGAAGCCGCCGTCGGGGATCAGAAAAGTCATCGCTACACGTTGAAGTACACCTGTCTGTCGGTACAAGACCCTAAACATCACAGGGAAACAGTCACATTGCGTAGTACGTGGTGGGTGGATGAGATCGCGGGCAGCTGCTTGATCTTGGAAGCAGAGCCCGACCCACGCTTTTCCTATCCCTCTCCGCTCTACGGCTTCCGGATTGATGAAACCGATAATCCCAAACTCGGTGTTGCTCGACTCCTATCCCAGGATGGCGCTAACTGTCAGAGCGGTGGAGGACCCGAATACCATGACAAGATCCTCAAGCACGTGCATTGAGTTGCAGGCAACCTAGATCTTTGGCATCCGAATCTGAGCCACTACCGCCATATCGCAACGTGCTGATCCACCCCAGCACACCATGCAACTTTGCGTACTGCAGCAACATGATGGTCTTGGCATCGGCGATGTCGCCTGAGCCGATCATCGCCAGCGCTGTATCGAGCGGCAGTTCCAGCACCTCGATCTCTTCGCCGTCTTCTTCGACACCGCCACCGTCACTGACCTTGTCGCCATCGAAGTATTCGCCGACGAAAAAGTACAGGCGCTCAGTGACTGAGCCAGGGCTCATGAACGCCTCGAACACCTTGCGCACGTTGTCGATGCGATATCCGGTCTCTTCTTCGGTTTCCTTGCGGATGCAGGTCAGCGCATCGTCCTGGTCAAGCAAGCCGGCGCAAGCTTCGATCAGCATGCCGTCCGCATTGCCGTTGAGTAGCGTCGGCAGGCGGAACTGGCGGGTCAGCATCACCGTCTGCTTGGCGCGACTGTAGAGCAGGATCGTGGCGCCATTGCCGCGGTCGTAGGCCTCGCGCGACAGGGTCTGCCAGCGGCCGTCCTTGCGCTGAAAATCGAACGTGACCTTGCGCAGCACATACCAATTGTCCGACAGCACATCAATGCTGCGAATGCGAACCTGCGGGTTGCCGGTGGCGGATGGATTCAAGCGACACTCCTTGTGATGCGAGCGAAGGTAGTGCCACGAACGTGGCGCGTCTGGTCGCTCGAAAGATCCGCAATGACTGCGGCGGGTCGACAGTCTACCGATGACCAAGATCCGGAGCATTACGTCATCTACTGAAGCACTGCACGTGTCGCATATCGAAGTGTAAAGGCCTGCATTGCGATCAGTACATACTAGGCCAATGACTCCACGCTGCCGGTCATTCAGACCGCGACGCTGCACGGTCGACTGAAGCACGGAAGTGCGTACGTCACCAGGATAACGAACCGCACAACCGCGACGTCGGCATTACTCGCGTGACCGGCAGTTTGTCGCGATCACACCTCCATACTCAACGCCGGCATCGCTTTGCAAACCTTCTAATTGCCATCACGTGCTCCTCGAGCCAGACGCTTTCTTCGATAGCGCAAGGCCCACTGAACCGTCGATACCGACGCCCGATCTTGCGCAGTTCGTGTCTTTCCACATGCGGCTACGCGCCAAGCCCCCACCCGCTGCCGTGCATCACCGGGCTCAACAGGCGGGCACCGTTAGATCCCAATTGCACGGCGACGCGCACCACCGCACAATCCCTTCACATCACACGCTTGGGGAGCGTCATGGAAGACCGTTTTCGCGCACGCAAGGTTGCGGCGCAGGCCGCGCCGGCACCGTTCTGGACCCGCATTCCCGCCATCGCCACCTACCCGCTGCGCGGCTCGGCGCTGTACGCGCTGATTGCGCTGACCCTGTGCAGCGCGCTGCTGGTGTTGCCAGGCATCCTGAAACTGCTGATCGCCGGCGTGCTGGGCATGGCGACCTACACCTATGCCTTCGACATCCTGCGCCACAGCGCAGATGGGCAAGCCGACGCACCGCGACTCGGCTACAACACGTTCGATAGCGCCGTATTAAGGCTGATTCTGCTGGCGCTTGCGCTGGGCATCGTCATTGGTGCGGCCGGCGTGCTGGCCGGCAAGCCCGGCTTGACCATCGCGTATCTGGTGGTGCAGCTATTGCTGCCCGGCATGATGATTGCGCTGGCCATCGACGGCAGCCTGCGCCGCGCACTCAACCCGGCAGTGTCGATCGACATGGCGCTGCGCATCGGCTGGCCGTACCTGGCCGCCTACGGCCTGCTGTATGTGATCCAGGGCAGCGGCACGGCAGCGGTGTTCATTGCGGTGAAATATCTGCCGCCGGTCGTGCGCGAAGCGACCGTTGTGATTGCCTCCATCTGGAGCCTGTTCGCCAGCTTCCATCTGATGGGCTATCTGGTGTACCAGTACCATGAAGAACTCGGCTATCTGCCCAGCAGTGGCGCGGGAGTCGAGCGCGAAGACCCGGATCAACGCCTGCTAGACGAAGCAGAGCAGTACCTGCGCGACGGACATGCCGACGAAGCCTTTCAAGCGTTGCGCGGCGCGGTGCGATCACGCGCAGTGAGCCTTGCCGTGCATGAGCTGTATCAGCGTCTGCTACGGCAACATCATCGCAACGACGAACTGCACGACCATACCCGCCACTACATCAATCGCTTGCTGCAGGAAAAACAGGAGCGCCGCGCACTCGCCTTGCAGCGCGAAGCACTGGACAGCAATCCCGCATTTACACCGCTGACGCCTGAGCAAGCCACGCTGCTGGCCGAGCGCGCCAAGATGGCCGGGCAATTCCAGCTGGCGACCGACGGCCTGCTAGCTGCCATCGACGCATGGCCGCGCGACGTGATGCTACCAACGTGGTCGCTCGACGCAGGGTTGCTACTGGCCGAACGTTTCGGCCGCGATGACCAGGCGCGTGCAGTGCTGCAGATCGCGCTGAGTCAGTGCGACAACGAGGCACTACGCGCGAAGCTGCAAGCGGCGCTGAAAGCGGTGGCGATTCAACCGGCTTGAGTGACTAACAAAACCTTTTGAATGCACTCTCGATGGCGGCAATTGCAGGTCGCAAACAGATACCGTCACGGTGTAGAAGCACCTCAAAGGTCGAGGGTGCGGTGCGCTCACCGCTCGCGGGACGCTGTGAATCCATCCCTGGGGGCTCGGTAGCGGTATCCATGCCGCCACACGGCCCCGCAATCGGTGAGGACACCGCACCAGACAGGTTGCTGTGTACTTTATTGAAAAACAGGCACACCGATAAAGCCCGTCGCTAGCCATGGTGTCCTTCGATCAAAATGCTTGGGAGAGCCATTTGGTAAAAACTGCGAGCTCTTCATTTCCGCGATGCTGCGTTATCGAAACCGTTGCCACCTAACAGACGCCCCTCCTCGATCGGAATGCGGCTGCGATTCTGATTTCATTGAAATCCCGACCCTCGCTAGCCCTTGCGCCATCGGCACTACCAGGTGGTACGAGGCTTCACGCTGTCTTTGGACGACGCCGAGTAATAACCTGCACGGGAGCGGCGTCGAACTCCACTTAGTCAAAGCAATGCAGCTGTTCAGGCAAAAGACAGAAATGTGAAAAGTGGTTAGCGGTTCACTAGTAAGGAGCCGTCTGAAATCGGAACGCCTGTCGAATCCGCCTTTCTTCCCTACGCTTTCTGGTTAATCGCACTCCCTGGTGACCGCCTGCGTTCGATCTGACCACTCCTCTATTCTGTCGCGAATGGGCAGAGTGTTAAGCAAAATAATTTGACTTATGTGCAATTGCACATATGATGTTTGTTATGAACTCAATTACAGGCCCAGATCTTTGCCATTGCCTGGCCGCAAGGCGCAATGCGAGATACCTCACCCGCCTTTACGACCGTCATCTGACTTCGGCGAACCTATCCGCTTCGCAATTCTCTCTCCTCGCGATGCTAGCCGAATACCCAGGCATTTCCATATCGGATCTGGCCGAGGCCATGGTCATGGAGCGAACAACCTTGATACGGGCTCTCAAGCCTCTGCAGTCAGAAGGCTTCATCGGTCGCCATACCGAAGGTCCTCGATCAGCATTACGATTTTTTTTGAGCCCTGCAGGGGAAGCGAAATTAAATGAAGCGGAGCCATATTGGCAAAAGGCTCAGCAAGAATTTGAAACGCGAATGGGGCAGGAGCAGGCGGCGGTCATCCGGGCATCGTTGTTGAGCGGTCGCCTCTAGAGCCCAATTTTTACGTCCAAACATGTGTAATTACACATGGATAATTTTTACCGCAGGAGAACGATGATGAAAGCATTTCCAAAAGTAGGGACAGGTGCGGGCGTTGATCCCGCAGATCGCATCAGTGCCATTGATTTCGTAAACAGAGTCAATTGGTGGTTCGAGACTTGGGATGTTGAATCCATTATGGATGCGTTTCTGCCTGATGCTGTGACCTACCACTTCCATGGCACACACAGTGGGATCGAACAAAGGGAGCACTTCCTTGCCCATGACTATCCCTACCTTATCCCTGGTGTTAGCCGTCACGCGACTAACCACATCGTAGATCAGGACGAAGATGGTGTCGTAGTGCGCTACCACAACCTGTTGGTGCGTTATGCCTCTCCTGAAGCCGCCGCCGCATTACGGGCGGGACAGGTCATGGACAGCCCCGACGACTTGCCGGCCATCTGGGTTTATGCACCCATGATGGATCGACTGCGGCGCACCGAAGACGGTTGGAAGATCATGGAGCGCTACCTCGGTGGTTCTACGACCAACAGTCGTCTCGATCCGTCTACCAAATCGGCTAGTGAAATTGCTCCGTACCTCCCAAAGGTTGAAGCGAATTAACTCATTTGCGCAGGGCAACTGTTCGGTTGCCCTGTCCTTTTTGACTATGAAGAGTGCGTGGAGATATGCCAGGATCCGACATACTTGCTTCCGGCAACAGCGCAACTGCAATAAAAAATGGCAGTTATGTGACGCCATCTCCCCGCGCAATGCAGTAGGTCTGTGCTTCGGTAATCGGATAGCTAGCGAGCTGGGGAAGGTCTGAAAAATGAGGCCTGAGAGTGCGGATAGCAGGCAGTCACTGCTTTCGCTTCATCCACAGATTGGAGAGCATAAACAAGGTCAGCACGTGTGCAGTGTTCTTGGCCAGGCCGCGATAGCGGACCTTCGTGCAACCGGATTAGCGCTTGATCACCCGGAATGGATGCTCCACCTTCGCGCGCACGCTGGCCTTGAAGTGTTCCCAACGCTGCCCCCGAGCACGCTCGCGTTTGTTGCCGATGGCTTGCAGCGTCGAACGCTTGGCGGCAATGAAGAATGCAGCCTTGCAGGTCTGCAGTTCTTCGCGTTTGTCCGCGCCGGTGTAGCCGCTGTCGCCGAACGCTGTCTTCTTTGCCATGCAGCAACGTGTGCGTCACCGTGACGTCGGCGACATTGGCGGCTGTGCAATGGACATGGTGCACCAGCCCGGAAAACTCATCCACGCCGATGTGCGCCTTCATCCCGAAATACCACTGATTGCCCTTCTTGGGACCCGGCAGGAAAATAAGCATCCCAGTTCTTGGTCAAGTGAGGACAACTACGCCGGGTGATGGATCTTCCCGCCCTAGACGACGCCTTGCTCAGAACTTCCACTACTGCGCTGTGTATGAGCAAACGATCTTTCATTGATTTCCCGGCGAGGAGGCTTCGCCTAGCGCAATAGGTGATCCGACGTTCGCGTTACGTGCGTATTTGAGAGCAGCTTTTCATCATGTCAATACCCTCAAAAACGTATCTTTCAAGAAAAATTTTAGGAGCTCCATCTTGGACAACTCACGTCGCAGCGATGCGCCTAAAGCCACAAACATCGCTAGCAGTTCCCGTAAGGACCATCCTAGATCGGCCTCCACGGAGGCGCCGCAATTTCCTTGGTCTGACGCAAGCCTACCGCCAGAGACGCGTGCATCTCTGGTGGTTCAGGCGATGACCGAGGATGAGAAATTTGCATGGTTGTCCGGGCCAATGGCAATTCCGATTGCGGGCAGTGACAAGCCAGAAGGTGCGCTCGGATCAGCGGCCTACTACCCAGCAGTGTCGCGTCTAGGCATTCCTGCGCAACAGCAAACCGATGCAAGTCTAGGTGTGGGAAATTTGGCGAATGTGCGTCCTGGCGATAACGCCACAGCGCTGCCGTCGTCGTTGTTGCTGGGGGCCACCTTTAATCCAGCCATGGCGCGCGAAACGGGAGCGATGGTTGGGCAGGAAGCCAGGGCCAAGGGTTTCAATGTGCAGTTAGCAGGCGGGGCGAACTTGGTGCGTGAGCCTCGTGGTGGTCGCAACTTCGAGTATGTCTCCGAAGACCCGCTGCTCACCGGTGTGATTGCTGGCAACTCCGTTGCTGGCATTCAGTCGCAAGGCGTGGTGTCGACCGTCAAACATTTTGCGGTCAACCCACAAGAAACAGGGCGCGTGGTGGTGAGTTCGGACATCGCTGATCAGGCGCTCCATGAGTCGGACCTGCTCGCTTTCAAAATTGCGATAGAGATTGGTGAGCCGGGCGCAGTGATGCCAGGCTACAACCTGGTCAACGGAGAGTGGGCTAGCGAAAATGCCTACCTCATCAACACCGTGTTGAAAGGTGAATGGAGCTATCCGGGTTGGGTGATGTCTGACTGGGGGGCGACCCACTCGGTCGAGAAGGCCGCACTGGCCGGACTGGACGTTCAATCCGGAGCGAACTTGGACCCTGAGCCCTATTTCGCCGATCCGCTGCGGACGGCTGTCAGCAAGGGCGTGGTTCCCCAATCGCGTATCGACGACATGGTGCATCGTCAGCTGCGAAGCCTCTTTGCTGTCGGCGTCATCGATAATCCGCCCCAGCCTGGCGCGGCGATCGATTATTCCGCGCATCGGCTATTGGCGCAGCGGTCTGCCGAGCAAGGCATCGTGTTGCTCAAGAACGAGGCAGGTGTCCTGCCGCTTGCGAGAGGAGCTAGCCGTATCGTCGTTATTGGCACGCAGGCGGACATCGGTATCGTGGCTGGAGGCGGCTCGTCTGCGGTAACGCCAATCGGCAGCGTGACCAAGCCGGGCTTCGAGTTCATGGGAGCGGTGATGGAGAAGGTTTACCACCCCAGTTCGGTATTGAACGCGATCAAGGCCGAAGCTTGTGCGGCGCGGGTCGATTACGTGAGCGCGAACGACCTCGCTGCCGCCGTTAAAGCGGCGCATGGTGCTGACGCGGTCATTGTCGTTGCTGAAGAATGGCGCTCGGAAGGTCAAGATGCCCAGGGTCTCTCGTTGCCTGATGGGCAGGATGCGCTGATCAGTTCTGTGGCCAACGCCAATGCAAACACAGTGGTGGTGCTCGTATCCGGCGGCCCGGTCACGATGCCTTGGCTGGACGACGTCGTTGCCGTGGTCGCGGCGTTCTACCCTGGTCTGGGCGGTGGAGAAGCCATCGCCGGGATCCTGTTTGGCCGCGTCAATCCTTCAGGGCGCCTCCCCATCACGTTCCCACAGAGCGTCGGACAGTTGCCGCATCCTGAGCAGCGAGATCCGGCGACCACAACATCAAATCCAGGGGAGCCGATCAAGGGCGACATCTTCCACGTGGATTACAACGTCGAGGCCGCTGACGTAGGGTATCGCTGGTTTGATTCTCGCGCGCTAACACCTCTATTCCCGTTTGGATACGGGTTGTCGTATACACGTTTTAAAACCCAGGACCTGCAGGTAAGTGATGAAGGCGGCAGGGTCGTGGCGCGGTTTGTTGTGAGCAATGTCGGCGGCCTTGCCGGTGCGTATGTGGCGCAGGTGTATGTGACAGGCGAGGGCGCGATTAAATTTACGAAGCGGCTTGGCGCCTTCGAGCGCGTCGAACTTGAGCCGGGCGAGAGTCGGGAGTTGGAACTCGAAATCGATCCCAGGTTTTTCGCCAGGTTCGATACAACATCGCGGCGGTGGGTGATTGCGGAGGGCACCTATCACGTTCGCGCAGCGGACAACGCAGCCGACCCAGGGCAGTCTGTTTCGTTGAACTTGGGAGCGCGCAACTTCAAGCCTGGGCGTTAGGGAAGGTCTGAACAACGAGGCCTGAGAGTGCGGGATGTCGCGTCGGTCCGGAGAATCGCGTTTGAATCTTCGGATCTTCCGCCATTTCTGGCACTTTCCTTGGGAATTCCCCGGGTTACAGGCGCACGCTCCCCATGGCAGGCAGTCACTGCTTTCGCTTCATCCACAGATTGGAGAGCGCAAACAAGGTCACCACGTGTGCGGTGTTCTTGGCCAGGCCGCGATAGCGGACCTTGGTGTAACCGAATTGGCACTTGATCACCCGGAACGGATGCTCCACCTTCGCGCGCACGCTGGCCTTGAAGTGTTCCCAACGCTGTTCCCGAGCACGCTCGCGTTTGTTGCCGATGGCTTGCAGCGTCGAGGGCCTGGCGGCGATGAAAAATGCAGCCTTGCAGGTCTGCAGTTCTTCGCGTTTGTCCGCGCCTGTGTAGCCGCTGTCGCCGAACACGCTGTCTTCTTTGCCATGCAGCAACTTGTGCGTCACCGTGACGTCGGCGACATTGGCGGCTGTGCAATGGACATGGTGCACCAGCCCGGAAAACTCATCCACGCCGATGTGCGCCTTCATCCCGAAATACCACTGATTGCCCTTCCTGGTCTGATGCATTTCAGGGTCGCGCGCGTGATCGGCGTTCTTGGTCAAACTGGGTGCCGCGATCAGCGTCGCATCGACGATTGTGCCCGACCGCAGGCTCTGACCCTTGCGCCCCAGATGCGCGTTGACCGCGTCCAGCATCCGCGCGGCAAGGCCATGGGTCTCCAGCAGGCGGCGAACGTTGAGAATCGTGGTCTCTTCCGAAACGTTGTCCAAGCCACCGAGCTCGGCAAACCGTCGCAAGATCGGAATCTCGTGCAACGCTTCTTCCATCGCCGGATCGCTCAACGCATACCACTGCTGCAGCAAATGAATCCGCAACATCGTCGCCAGTGCGTACGGCTGCCGACCTGGCCGCCCCCGACACCGGATAGTGCGGCGCGATCAGCCCGAGCAAGTGCTGCCACGGAACCACCTGCTCAATCTCGGCAAGAAAGATCTCCCGGCGAGTCTGCTTGCGCTTGCCAAGGCCCTCAGCGTCACCGAACGTCAGTTGCATGGATCACTCCTCAACATGAGGCGGGTAGTGTCGTGTATCTATGGTGCGTTGTTCAGAGGTTCCCTATGTGAACGTGACAGGTAATAATTAATTTACTCGGGGGCTCATAGGGTGCGGATCACCGGAGGATAAGGATACCTACATACCCAGACATCTTGCTGTAATTTGAGATGTTAATTAAATGAGATTCCTGGCGCAGGATAGCGCGGGCATCGGGATGCGGCATGAATGCCGCGAAAGAACTTACACGGCCGTACTTGCAGCGTGTCCCGTGAGGGTGGGCGGGCAAGGGCCCTGCAACCAAGCCGCAGATCAGCCGCTATGCAAATGATCTATCCGTACTATCCAACTGCTCCAAGACAACAAAAATCTCGAGTCGTAGCATCATTTAGATGCAGTCGAAAACTCAGTTAGTCGTGGGTGCGGCGAGAACACCGCACCAGAAAGTCTGATGATTTTTTTGTTGAAAAACATGCGCACCAACCATCCCGACTGGCCATTGCCCCGCCCACCGTCGCGGGACCTTACGCGGCATGGATGCCGCGTAAGAGCCTACATGGGACGTACTTGCGGCGTGTCCCGCGACGGTGGGCGGGCAAGGGCCCTGCAGCCAAACCGCAGAGCACCTGCTCTGCAATCGATAGGCGCTAATGGTCGGCTTGTCGCAGCAAGCCAGCAAGCCGAACCGGCTCACCCATTGTCGAGCAGAAAGCGCGCCTTGTTGGCTTGGCCTTGCTCCGGAAACTGCTCCAGCACAAGCTGCAACAAGCGCGTACGTTGCGCGCCATCCTGCAGCTCGCCGTGGCGCAAGGCCAGTACGAACCAGTGCTGCGCCAACTCCGCGCGCGACGCACTGAGTTCGCATTCTTTCAACAGCCGCTCGGCGTCGGCCAGCAACCCATTGCGCATGCACGCACCGATCAAGGCCAGCAGTGCCGGCAGTGCGCAATCAATCTTGGCCTTGCTCAACTCGGCAGCGACCGCCAGCTGGATGCGCGTCTGTTCGGCGTGATGCGTCTGTAGCCGCAACAGCGTCTGCGCATGCCGCAAGCTGTCCTGGCGATGGCCCGCGTTGCGTGCGGTTCGATAACGCGCCAGTGCCACCTCCAGATTGTGCGGCTGCTCGCCGGCCAACTCGGCTAATAGGCGCTCAGCCTCCACATTTTCCATGCGTCCCAGATGCCGCTGCGCACGCTCCCAGCGATCGTTCACCAACACGGCATCGCCCTCTTCCATGAAGGCCGGGCGAGTGCGCCGCAACAGCACCAGCAAGGCACCGAGTAGCGCGCCACTGACCAACCCGCCGGCATGCGCCTCGAAGGCGACCGCAGCATTGTCGCTCGACAACAGGCTGTACAGCTCCCAGCCCAACCATAGCGGCAACAGCAGAATCGCCGGGCCGCGCACATAGTTGAACACCACGAAAAACCAGTAGAAAAACCGCACTTTGCGCCGCCCCCAGACCACGCAGAACGCGCCCATCAATGCAGCGATCGCACCGGATGCGCCCAACCCGCCGCCCGGCTCGCCCCAGCGCCACCACAGACTGGCCGCGCTGGCCCCAAACCCGCCGAGCAGATACAGCAGCAGAAACCAGCCACTGCCGATCGCCCCTTCCAGCAAGGTGCCCAGCGCCAGCAGAAACAGCATGTTGCCCAGCAAATGATCGAAGCTGCCATGCAGAAATGTCGCCGTCAGCATCCGTGCTGGCGACCACTCCGAACTGCGCTGCAGATGGCGCAGCGTAAATACCTTGGACAGGCGCGCGTCGTAGGGCGCACGCAATGCGCGCCATTCGCGTAAACCTTTTTCGTCCTTGAACAGCGCGCCGCTGCGCAATGCCTGCGCGAATGCCACATCGTTTATCGTCAGATGCGCCAGATACGCAATGCGTTGGCGTGTGGGCACGCTGTCCAATTTGGCTTTGCGCGCGGCGCGGAGCTTGGCGTCGCCGGTTTGCTCCAGATAGCGCACATGGGCTTGCGCCTCCAACGCACCCAGCCCCGAGTCGACGTAATAGCGCACCGCATTTTCGACCAAAGCGTCGTCCTTGCGCTGATAGCCCAGGTAGACCGCCGCATTGATCAGCACCAGCAGCAGTGTCACCCAGGGAATGTTCTGGCGCGACCAGGGTTTGTGCAGCGGCATCAGCAACATGACAACGTCCGTGTCCGAGAACGCAAAGCTTCGCTGTGCGGCGGCAGATGCACAAGCAGGTCATGCGCGCTAGCATCGCCTCCCCGCCGACCGACACACCGCCCATGAGCCGCTGGCGCCCGCCTGCCGAAAAAAGCACTGCGCTGATCACGCCCGATGGCCATGCCCGGCTCAAGGCCGAGCTGGAAGATCTGTGGCGCGTGCGTCGGCCAGAGGTGGTGCGCGCGCTGGCTGCAGCCGCCGCAGAAGGCGACCGCTCGGAGAATGCCGAATACACCTATCGCAAGAAGCAGCTCGGCGAGATCGACCGCCGTGTACGTTATCTGAGCAAACGGCTGGAAGCCCTGCGCGTGGTGGATACCGCGCCGACCGACCCGCGCGCGGTGTTCTTCGGCGCCCAGGTCGAGCTGGAAGACGCCGACAGTGGCGACCTGCTGCATTACCGCGTCGTCGGCCCGGACGAAACCGACGCCGGACGCGGCTGGATCAGCATCGACTCGCCGCTGGCGCGCGCATTGCTGAAAAAACGCGTGGACGATGAGTTCGAAGCGCAGCTACCGTCGGGCAAGTACACCTTCGTGGTGGTGTCGGTGGATTACGCCAGCCAGTAGCCACGTAATCGCCATCCGCTGACGTGTAGGAGCGCACTTGTGCGCGACAGGGCGTTATCGATAACGCCTCTTCGCGCACAAGTGCGCTCCTACGGACCGCGGTGTCCCGACACGTGGCCGGTTACACCATCTGCAAATTCAACGACCGTCCTTGCTGAATCGGGGCATTGGCCGGCAACGCATCGCCGAACAAATCGTGCTCATCGCTGTCGGTGATCTCCACATCGACCAGATCGCCGATCTTCAATCCAAGCTCGCCGCCATTCTGGATATGCACCAGCCCATCGATTTCCGGTGCGTCCGCGCGCGAACGGGCCACCGCGATATCGTCTTCGATCACATCGACCAGGCATTGCTGCACGCTGCCGATATTGGCTTCCAGCCGCGCCGCCGAAATCTCTGCCTGCTTTGCCATGAAGCGCGCCAGCCGCTCCTGCTTGAGTTCTTCCGGCACCGGATCCGGCAACGCGTTGGCGCTGGCGCCTTGCACTGGCGAATACGCGAACGCACCGACGCGATCGAGCTGCGCCTGGTCCAGGAAATCGAGCAAGGATTCGAACTCGGCATCGGTCTCGCCGGGGAAGCCGACGATGAAAGTGGAGCGCACCGTGATCTCCGGGCACATCGCCTTCCAGCGCTGCACGCGCTCCAGCGTCTTCTCCACCGCGCCCGGCCGCTTCATCAGCTTGAGGATGCGCGGGCTGGCGTGCTGGAACGGGATGTCCAGGTACGGCAGCAGCTTGCCTTCGGCCATCAGCGGAATCACATCGTCCACGTGCGGGTACGGATACACGTAATGCAGGCGCGTCCACACGCCCAGCTCCGACAAACCTTCGCATAGCGCCTTCATGCGGGTCTGGTACATGCGGTCGCGCCACGGCCGCTCGGCGTATTTCAGATCCACGCCGTAGGCCGAGGTGTCCTGCGAGACCACCAGCAATTCCTTGACCCCGCCGCGCACCAAGCGCTCTGCTTCGCGCAGTACCTCATCGACCGGGCGCGAGGCCAGATCGCCGCGCATCGAGGGGATGATGCAGAAGCTGCAACGGTGATTGCAGCCTTCGGAAATCTTCAAGTACGCATAATGGCGCGGGGTCAGTTTGATGCCGTAGTCCGGCACCAGATCCACGAACGGGTCGTGGCGCGGCGGCAACGCGGCGTGCACCGCCTCCATCACGCTCTGGTAATCCTGCGGGCCGGACACCGCCAGCACCTGCGGATAGGCCTCGCGGATCTGCTCCGGGCGCTTGCCCAGGCAGCCGGTGACGATCACCTTGCCGTTGGCGTTCATCGCCTCGCCGATCGCATCCAGCGACTCGGTCACCGCCGAATCGATGAAGCCGCAGGTATTGACCACCACCACGTCGGCAGCGTCGTAACTGGGCACGATGTCGTAGCCCTCCACGCGCAGCTGGGTGAGGATGCGTTCGGAATCGACGAGCGCCTTCGGGCAGCCAAGGCTGACGAAGCCGACTTTGGGGTTCAGCTGGGACATGGAAGCAGGAGCCTGGGGAACGGAGCGGCCTGGGGCCTGAGTGCGGCAATTATAGCGGCGTGCGGGGCAACGCTCTGAACCGCCGGGCCTCGCCAGCCCGGCCGGCTTTGCGAAACCCTCACTTTTCACGATGCCGGTCCGGTCGATAATGCGCGCCTCCCTCGCTGCACATCAGGAATTCTCATGGGTCACTGGACCACGCTCGACACCCCCGACGGCCAGGTCGCCGCCTGGCACGCCACTCCGACCACCAGCCCGCGCGGCGGCCTGGTGGTGATCCAGGAGATCTTCGGCGTCAACGAACATATCCGCGCGGTGGCCGATGATTACGCCGCACGCGGCTACGAAGTGCTGGCACCGGCCTTCTTCGATCTGGAAGAAAAAGACGTGCAGCTGCCCTACGACCAGGAAAGCCTGCAACGCGGCCTGGCGCTGGCCAATGCGGTCGGCCTGGAGCGCGCGGTGGAGGTGGTCAAATCCGCCGCCACCCTGCTCAGCCGCGCCGGCAAGGTCGGCACCGTGGGCTATTGCTGGGGCGGCTCGGTGGCGCTGCTGTCGGCAATCCGCCTGGGCCTGCCGTCGGTGAGCTACTACGGCGGCCGCAACACCCAGCTGCTGGACGAAACCCCCAAGGCGCCGGTGATGTTCCACTTCGGCGAGCGCGATACCAGCATTCCGCCCGAGGCGATCCAGGCCCACCGCGAGAAGCTGCCGCAGATGGAAACCTTCGTGTATCCGACCGGCCACGCCTTCAACCGCAGCATCGATCCCACCCACTACGACGCCGACAGCGCCGAGCGCGCGTTGGAGCGCACCCTGGGCTTCTTCGAAGCGCATCTGGGATGAGCGGGACCGCAGCAAGCGAATCTGCCCCAAGCAGCTCCGGAGCGAACGGCTTCCAGCTCGATGCGCGGCTTGCGGCCGACAGCGTATTAGTCGCCGACGGACCGCTGTCGCAGGTGCGGCTGATGGACGACAGCCGCTTCCCGTGGATCGTGCTGGTGCCGCGGGTGGCCGATGTCAGCGAATGGATCGATCTGGAGGGTGGTCAGCAACGCCTGTTGCTGGCCGAGATCAATCAGCTCTCGCAGTTGCTGCGCGTCGAGCCCGAGGTGACCAAGCTCAATATCGGCGCGCTGGGCAACATCGTACGGCAGCTGCACGTGCATCTGGTCGGCCGGCATCAGGGCGATGCGGCCTGGCCTGGCCCGGTGTGGGGCAGCGGCAGCGCGCAGCGCTTCGCGCCCGATGCGTTGCAACACCGTGTCGCTGCGTGGGCGCAACGGCTACGATAGGCGCCCGTCTTTCAACCACCCTTCCGCATGAAATCCAATGTCGTCGCCGCGCTGATCCTGATCCTCGTCGGCCTGCTGTTTCTGGCCAATAACCTGGGCTGGACCAATGTCAGCCTTGGCCGGCTGATCGCCACGTGGTGGCCGGCGGCATTGGTCGCTTGCGGCGTTGGCATGCTGTTTGGGCGAGGCAAGTAGCCGGGAATTGGGAATGGGGTGAGCAGTCGATCAGCCCCGCGCGTCATCAGAGCGCCGAAATCCCTTCTCCCATCGGGAGAAGGTGCCCCGAAGGGGCGGATGAGGGTACGCGCGAAGCCTCATGCGCTTTTCGACTGCACCCGTAGAAAACCAGGGGTTCCGCACCCCTGAAGACGTCGACAACCTGATGGCTAGCGATCAACCGCAGGCGACATGGCCACAGCAGCCAGTCAGCGAGCCTTGCGGCCCTGCCAACATGACCTTTGTCATCCGCAATTGTTGACTTCCGGCACCTGATCGGCGCGCGCATCGCGCGCAGCATGGCTCACACCTACCGAGGACATCGCCATGCGCTACCGCCTGATTCCTGCACTGTTTCTGATCACGTTGGGCAGCTTATTCCTGCTGGACAACCTAGGGCTGGCCCGTTTCGATCTTGGCAACCTGGTTTCAACCTGGTGGCCGGCGTTACTGATCGCCGCTGGCGTGCGCCAACTGCTGCGCTACTGGGAGCGCACGACCGCGACCGCGACCTGCTGACGCAAGGTCACGGCCGCACCAGCCATCAGGTGCGCGGCAGGGTCACGCCGGTCTGGCCCTGATACTTGCCGCCGCGGTCCTTGTACGAGGTCTCGCAGACTTCGTCGGACTGGAAGAACAGCATCTGCGCCACGCCTTCGTTGGCGTAGATGCGCGCCGGCAGCGGCGTGGTGTTGCTGAATTCCAGGGTCACGTGGCCTTCCCACTCCGGCTCCAGCGGGGTCACGTTGACGATGATGCCGCAGCGCGCGTAGGTGCTTTTGCCCAGGCACACCACCAGGGTGTCGCGCGGGATGCGGAAGTATTCCACCGTGCGGGCCAGCGCGAAGCTGTTCGGGGGGATGATGCAGACATCGGATTCGATATCGACAAAGCTGCCCGGATCGAAGTGCTTCGGGTCGACGATCGTCGAGTTGATGTTGGTGAAGATCTTGAACTCGCGCGAGCAGCGCACGTCGTAGCCGTAGCTGGAGGTGCCGAAGCTGACGATGCGCTGGCCGGCAGCGTCGTGCTTGATCTGGCCGGGTTCGAACGGCTCGATCATCGCCTGCTGCTCGGCCATGCGCCTGATCCAGCGGTCGCTCTTGATGCTCATGTGATGTTCCTTGAAGACGGAAGGCGACGGGCCCAGCGGCCCGCGCGAAGACGGCGAATTCTAACAAGCGGCCGGCACTGCTGGCCGACCCGCGCGCTACAGCAACGAGGCCGAAATCGGAATGCTGGCGCGCGGGCGCTTGCCCAACTCCTCGGTCAGGCGCGCAGCGGCGGCCAGATAGGCCTTGGCTGCTGCCGACTCGGGCGCGGCAACGACAATCGGCTGGCCAGCATCGCCCTGCTCGCGGATCGCGATCTCCAACGGCAACGACCCCAGCAAGGGCACGCCGTACTGCGCCGCCATGCGCTCGCCGCCGCCTTCGCCGAACAGATGCTCACGGTGGCCGCAACTGGAACAGGTGTGCACTGCCATGTTCTCCACGATGCCAAGTACCGGCACCTCCACCTTTTCGAACATCTTCAAGGCCTTGCGCGCATCCAGCGTGGCGATGTCCTGCGGCGTGGTGACGATCACCGCGCCGGCCACCGGAATCTTCTGCGACAGCGTCAGCTGGATGTCGCCGGTGCCTGGCGGCAGGTCGATCAGCAGATAGTCCAGGTCATCCCACAGCGTGTCGTTGAACAGCTGGGTCAACGCCGAGGTCGCCATCGGCCCGCGCCAGATCATCGGCGTGTCCTGGTCGACCAGCAAGCCGATCGACATCGCCTCGATCCCGAATGCGCGCAGCGGCTCGATCGACTTGTTGTCCGGGCTGTCCGGCCGCCCGCTCAGGCCCAGCATCGCCGGCACACTCGGCCCGTAGATGTCGGCGTCCAGCACGCCGACGCGCGCACCCTGCTGACGCAAGGCCAGCGCCAGATTCACCGCCGTGGTGGACTTGCCCACACCACCCTTGCCGGAGCCGACCGCGATCACATTGCGGATCCGCGGATGCGGCACCAGCGCGCCCTGCACCGCATGCGCTGCGATCCTGCGCGCGCCACTCATGCGCGGCACACCTGCGCGGGGGCGATGGTCACGCTCACAACACTTTCAAACATCGTTGTCATTGCCTACCTGAATTCGTCGTGGGCGCAGCGGCAGCGACGAAAAACGCCGCCGGGTACTGCGCCATGGAGGTGGTCAGTGTACCGGCTCGTCCAGACACATCCGCCCTGGCGACTTCGCTGAAGAAATTCACAAGCAGACACGAATGTGTCAAACGAAGACATATTTCACAAACATGGACACATTCTTAAGGAATTGTTACGTTCGAGATCAAGTTCAGCCAGCGCTCAGCGAGCACAGCTGTTTCGCCAAATCCCAGCAAGGAATCTGCAAGGTCATGTCGAGTCGTCTTCCGCAACACGCACACCGTCATCGTTTGAGCACCGCATTATTCGCCGTGCTGGCCGCTTCTGCCGGACAAGCTGCGGCGCAATCAGAAAACGGTGTCGCGCCCGGCACCACCGATCTGGACAAGGTCACCGTCACCGGCTCGCGCATCGCGCGTACTGGCTTTGTGACGCCCTCGCCGGTCACCGCGATCAGCGCCGAAGAAATCCGCGCCACCGGCGCGACCACCATCAGCGACCTGATGGCACGCATGCCGGCGCTGGCGCCGAGCTACACGCTGGGCAATTCCACCCGCTTCATCGGGACCGCCGGCCTGGGCCTGCTCGACCTGCGCGGCATGGGCGTGGATCGCACCCTGGTGCTGGTCAACGGGCGTCGCCACGTGGGTTCCAGCCCGGGCTCGACCGCCGTGGACGTCAACACGATCCCGGTGGAATGGGTCGAACGCGTCGAAGTCATCACCGGTGGCGCCTCGGCCGTGTACGGCGCCGACGCAGTGGCCGGCGTGGTCAACTTCATCCTCAAGAAGAACTTCACCGGCTTCGAGACGCGCGCGCAGACCGGCCTGGCCAATGAGGGCAACTACAACCGCTCCTTTGCCAGCTTCTCGGCAGGCACCGACTTTGCGGAGGGCCGCGGCAACATCGCGGTGTCCGGCGAATACAGCAAGCAGGACCGCTTGGGTCGCGGCAACCGCGCCATCGGTCGCGAGTACCTGGTGTCGGTGCAGAACCCCAATTTCGATCCCACCCGCCCTCCGAGCGAGAGCAATCCGCAGAACGTACTCAGCGGCCCGGGCGGCAATCATTCCACGTCCTACGGTGGCACCTTCAACCTGGGCACGTTCGATTTCCGCAACCCGGCCAGCTACGGCAACCGCTACCTGTTCAACGACGACGGCAGCTTCCGCCGCAATCGCTACAACGGCACGGTAGTGAGCAACACCTCGTGTGTGGACTGCGATTTCGCCGATCTGAACGCGGTGGCCGACCTGCAGCCCGGCTTCGATCGCAAGAGCGTCAACACCATGATCAACTTCGAGATCAGCGAGAACCATCGCCTGTTCTTCGAAGGCAAGTACAGCGAGACCGATTCGGAATTCTTCGGCCAGCCTGCGTTCGACAGTTCGCTGCGCGTGCGTCGCCAGAATCCGTATGTCAGTCCCGAACTCGGTGCGCTGATGGATTCGCGCGGTGCCACGCAGATCCTGATGAACCGCTTCAACGTCGATGCCGGTCGTCGCGGCGAGAACATCGAGCGCAAGACCTATCGCGCCGTGCTCGGTGCCGAAGGCAACTTCACCGACAACTGGACCTACGACGTGTCTGCCAACTACGGCAAGACCACCGTCGACCGCCTCAACCTCAACAACCGCATCAACGAGCGTTGGCAGGCCGGTATCGATGCTGCGCGCGACGCCAGCGGCAACATCGTCTGCCGCACCACGCTCGACCCGACTGCGATCAACCCCAACACCAACCGCGTGTATTCGGCGCTGGCACGCGAAGGCTGCGTGCCCTTCAGCGTGTTCGGCAATGGCGCGGTCACGCCGGAAGCCGCCGCATGGTTCAACACCACCGCGCGCGCGCAGGCCAAGATCCAGCAAACCGTGTTCAGCGCATCGGTAGCCAACAGCAACCTATTGTCGCTGCCGGCCGGCGACATCGGTTTTGCCGGTGGCGTGGAATACCGCAAGGAGCAGAGCGAGGAAATCACCGATCCGTTGGCAGCCTCGGGCGTGACCTTCCTCAACGCCATCCCCAACAACGGCGGCGAGTACACCGTCAAGGAAATCTTCGTCGAAAGCACCATTCCGTTGCTGGCCGGCCTGCCGGGCGTGGATCGGTTGGCGCTGGATGTGGCAGGACGCTATTCGGACTACGACAGCATCGGCTCGACCAAGACCTGGAACGTGGGCCTGGACTGGACCATCATCCCGTCGCTGCGTCTGCGCGGCACCGTGGCGCAGGCAGTGCGTGCACCCAGCATCGGCGAGTTGTACGACTCGCAGAGCGAGAACTTCGCGACCATCAACGATCCTTGCAACTACCTGCCGACCAATTCCAATCGTCCTGGTACCGCCGGCGACGTGGCATTGCGCCAGGCCAACTGCAGCGCGCTGGGCGTGCCGGTCGGTTGGATCGACACCTTTACATCGACCCGTCCCGGCGTGAGCGGGGGCAATCCGGAGTTGAAGCCGGAACGTGCGCGCAGTCTGTCGTATGGTCTGGTCTGGCAACCGGAGTTCTTCGAAGGCTTCGGCATGTCGATCGACTACTGGCGCATCGATCTGCAAGACGCGATCGGCACGGTGACTGCAGAGACCAACGCAACGCGCTGCGTGGACAATCCGGGCGGCATCGACAACAGCTTCTGCAGCTTCGTGCAGCGCGCCCCGCTGGGTGGATTCACCGACCCGCAGGGCCGCATCTATCCCGAGCACAGCATCATCGGCTGGCAGGCGCTCAACGAAAACCTGTCGCGCTCGCGGCGTGTGGGCGTGGATCTGGAAATGGACTACCGCTTCCAGATTGGCCAAGGCAATACGGTGCTGCGCTTCGTCGGCACGCGCCTGATCCAGTCGCGCGAATGGGTGTTCCAGGACTTCCCGGCCGAGTACGACGAGTACGTCACCTACGTCACCGACCCGCGCTGGCGCGCGCAGTTCCAGACCAAGTACAACTGGAACGAATGGCGCGCCTCGTGGGACATGAACTACGTGGACGGCAACCTGCGCGTGACCCCGGAGAGCTACAACAGCAACCCGGGCTCGGCCAGCCCGATCAAGAACGGCTCGTACACGTACCACAACTTCCAGTTCGGCTATCAGTTCCCCGGCTCGAAGATCGACGTCTACCTGGGCATCGACAACGCCTTCGACAAGGACCCGCCGCGCAACTACTTCGGCTCGGATTTCAATTCTGCGCTGTATGACAACGTCGGGCGGTTCTTTTACCTGGGCACGACAGTCCGGTTCTGAGGCCTGTTGGCGATGCATCGAAAAGACCCTGTTTGACGGGGTCTTTTTTGACTTCATGTTTCAGATGAAACCAGCCAGCCAGACGCGACAATCCGTTACTGATATGGCGGCAAGGTAGCGTTCGGTTGAGCCGCTCGATGTCACGACGCATCGCGCACTGACAAAAATGAATACTTGTGTGGCCCAAACCGGGCGCTACTCGCATGCCTGGCAATTTGTGCGCAGATCCGCATATTCGATGCGGATCTCGCCCTTTTCATTAACGAATCATTCAAAAGGCTTGCGACTCAGCCCACAGATTCATTACGTTCGGGTTAAGGCCATCTGACTCTTCGATGACCGCCACTTCTCCCGATACCCAGTTGAAAGGTTAGGAATGAGCAATCAAATTCGTCGCCACGCCCTCAAGCGCACCGCTCTGGCTGTCGTGCTGGGCGCGTGTCTCGCCAACGGTGCGGTCTACGCACAAAGCACGACCGGCAGCATCTACGGTAGCGCTCCCTCGGAAGCGGGCAGCACCATCGTCGTGCAAAGCGACACTGGCCTCAGCCGCACGATCACCATCGACGCCAACGGCCGTTACAACCTCGGCTCGTTGCCGGTAGGCGCCTATACCGTCACCCTCAAGCGCGGCGATCAGGTCGTCGATACCCGCAAGAACGTGCAGTTGCGCGTAGGGTCCGGCACAGAGGTGTCGTTTGCTGGCGCCACTGCCAGCGGCAGCACCGACGCAACAACGCTCGGCGCAATCACTGTGACGGCCGCCAATGCGCCGAAGATCGATGTCAGCTCCACCAGCTCGCGCTCGGTGATCACCTCAGAGCAGTTGGCAACCCTGCCGCTGGGACGCAGCGCCGAAGCGATTGCGTTGCTTGCACCAGGTGCGATTTCCGGAAGTGGCGCCTTCAACAATGGCTCGCGGTCCACCATCTCGTTCGGCGGCGCTGGTGTGACGGAGAATGCCTATTACATCAACGGCGTTAATGTCACTAATCCGTTCAACAACCTCGGCGGGCTCAGCCTCCCCTACGGCGCAATCGACCAACAGGAAACATACACGGGCGGCTACAGCGCGAAGTACGGCCGCTCGACCGGCGGCGTCATCAGCCAAGTGGGTAAGCGCGGCACCAACGAGTGGCATTTTGGTGCGCAAGCGGTATGGGAACCGAAATCGCTGGCGAGCTCACGCGGCGATGCTTGGTATCCGAATAGCGAACTTCCGGAGAATTATGGTTATGAAGATGATGACCTGCCTGGGACGATCTATCGACGCGGGAAGGGCGACGTGCAGAACAGGACCGTTTACAGCGCGTACGCGGGTGGCCCGCTGATTGAGGATCGCCTATTCCTGTTCGTGGCCGGCGAAACGGACAAGGTCGACGGAGCAACCACCAATATTGCGACGGCCGCCAGCGACCAGGGGCGCAGCCATTATGAGAACAGTTCGCCGAAGTTCTATGGAAAACTGGACTGGAATATTAATGACAGCAATATTTTAGAATATACGCGCATCGAAAATAACGACCGACGTTCTGGCGTATACAACAACTACGACTATGCAACACTTACGGATCAGGGCCCTTCTGGCTTGTTCACGGATACGTACAAGCTCAAAGACAGTGTCGATATCGTCAAGTTCACCAGTTACATCACAGACGACCTGACCCTCAATGCAACGTGGGGACGCGATACTCAGCACAACCAACAGTTCAACCCCGGTGCTTCGGCATTGCCCAATATCGCCAGTTCGACTCTACAGGACCCTGCCATCACCGGCGGTCGGCGCATCACCAACGGGCAGGCCACTACGACTGTCAAGGCAGCAGACCCGATCAATAAGAGCCGCAATCTGCGCCTGGAACTGAACTATCGTCTGGGCGATCATGATTTGACCGCCGGCGTGGATAATATGTACTTCAATGCTTACGACGAAGGCGTCTTTACCAGTGGTCCAGGGTATCGCTGGATCTACGGCAGACAGGACGATCCCAGCGAACCCATCAATGGTGCTCTGGGTGTCGGCGCCTCCGGAGGTAATGGCTACTTCGTGAACCGCCGTATCTTCACCACAGTTACCAGCATGGCCGTCGAGCAGAAGGCCTACTACTTGGAAGATCGGTGGCAGGTCAACGATAACTGGCTCCTCACGCTGGGTATCCGCAACGACAAGTTCACTAACTACAACAGCGATCATGTGGCTTACGTGGACAGTGGTGACCAGTGGGCTCCGCGCGTCGGGGTGAGCTGGGATGTCTTTGGCGACTCTTCCTTCAAGGTTTTCGCCAATGTCGGTCGCTACTATCTAGCCTTACCCAATCAGGTTGCGATCCGAGGAGCATCCGCCTCGACGTTCACCAATGAGTATTTCACGTATTCAGGGATCGACGCCAACGGCGAGCCGACCGGTCTGACTGCACTGGGTCCCGGCCCGGTTTCCTCTAATGGTGAATATGGTCAAGCCCCGGATCCGAACTCGTTCGCACCAAGCGATCTGAAGTCGCAGTATCAAGACGAGTTCCTGATCGGCTTCGAAAAGACGATTGGCGAGAAGTGGAATTCAGGCGCCAAAGTCACCTACCGTAAATTGCAGACCGCGATCGATGATGTCTGTGATCCCGGTCGTATGTCCGATGCGCTCGAAGCAGCAGGCGGCGATGCCAGCAGCGTGAGCATTCCTGGTTGCGTGATGTTCAACCCTGGCGAGACCAATACCTACAACCTTGCCAACACCGATGGCTCCGGCTACACCCAGCTGCGCATGTCGCAGTCCGATTGGGGCTTTACGGACAAGGCCAAGCGCAACTACGTGGCGGTGGACCTGTTTATCGAGCATCCTTTTGATGAAAAGTGGTATGGCCGCGTCGATTACACATGGTCGCATCTCTACGGAAACACCGAAGGACAGGTGAAGTCAGACCTCGGGCAAGCCGATATTTCCAAAACCCAGGATTGGGACGCAGCCCAGCTAATGTCCTACGCCGGTGGCAATCTGGCCAACGATCGTCGCCATCAGTTGAAGGCGTTCGGCGCCTACCAATTCACTCCAGAATGGCTGGCATCTGCCACGGTCAGGGTGATGTCGGGCACACCGAAGTCGTGCCTGGGTTATTACGCCGGCCCTGACGCTGCAGCGGTGAATTACGATCCGGTGGGTTATGGTTCGTCGTATCACTACTGCTATGGTCAACCTGTATCTGCGGGCGGCGCTGGCGAGACTCCATGGATCAAAAATCTGGATCTGGGCGTCACGTATCGTCCAGGCTTCGCCGATCACAAATTGGCGTTTTCGCTCAATGTGTTCAATGTGCTGAATGACCGTTCGGTCAATCGCGTCTCCAGCACCAACGAAGTCACTCGCCGGACTGTGTCCAATACATATGGACTTGGCACCGAGGCGTGGAGCTACAACCAGCCGCGCTATATGCGTCTGACCGCCTCATACGATTTCTGATCGTTTGATTGCAAGCGAAGGCGAGGTGTATTCACTCGCCTTCGCCCTGCAGGCGTCCTGTCTCCGGCCCCGGTCTTTCCGGGGCTTTTTTTTGGCTGCCAACGCGGCTGCGTCAGCTGTCCAAAATCACCCGCGCCGCATTATGTCCAGGCGCGCCGGTCACGCCGCCGCCGGGGTGCGTCCCTGACCCGCAGAGATACAGCCCTGGCACCGCGCCACGATAGGCGCCCTGCCCCAGCATGGGGCGTGCGCTGAAAAGCTGATTGAGGCTGAGGGCGCCGTGGAAGATGTCGCCGCCGATCAAGCCGAAGATGCGCTCCAGATCGAGGGGGCTGAGGATCTGCCGGCCTAGCACCGATGCGGCGAATCCTGGTGCGTAGCGCTCCACGGTGGCGATCATCAGATCGGCGACTTCTTCGCGATGATCGTCCCAGTGCCGGCCATCGGGAAGTTGCGGTGCCACGTGCTGGCAAAACAGGCTGGCCACGTGCTGCCCAGGCGGTGCCAGGCTGTTGTCCAAGGTGCTGGGAATCAGCAGTTCGACCACCGGCTCGCGCGACCATCCGAATGCGCGCGCGTCCTGCCAGGCACGGTCCATGTAATCCAGACTCGGCGCGAGAATGATGCCGGCGGTGAGATGGTCGCCCGCACCCGGCAATGCGGTAAATTCCGGCAGGCGAGAGAGCGCCACGTTCATGCGGAACGTGCCTGATCCACAGCGGTAATGCGCCATGCGTTCGTGTGTGGCTACAGGGACATCTTCTGGACGCATCAGGCGTTGATAGAGCAGTTTCGGATTGACGTTGGCAACCACTGCACGCGCTCGAATCGTCTCTCCGTGAGCGGTGAGGACACCGACCGCACGCCCCTGCTCCACCAGCACGCGATCCACCGCACAGCCGGTACGCATCTGCGTACCGTATTCGCGCGCACTGGCGGCCATTGCCTGCGTAATGGCCCCCATGCCACCGATGGCATGGCCCCACGCGCCCTTGACGCCGTTGCTTTGCCCGAACACGTGATGCAACAACACATACGCCGTGCCCGGCGCGTACGGGCTGGCGTAATTGCCGACGATGCCGTCGAAGCCGAATAGCGCCTTGATTGGTGCGCTTTCGAACCAGCGATCCAGATACTCGGCTGCGGAAATCGTGAATAAATCGAGCAGATCCTGACGCAACGTAAGCGACAAGCCCTGCAGCTGCAGCCCCACCTTTCCCGCTCGCCACAACTGCGGCAACGCGCGTAGCCAGCCGCCCTCAGTGACATCGGGCGGCGGCTGTAATGCCAGCGCACGCAAGACATCGGCCAGTTGCTCCAGGCGCGCTTCATAGGCAGGCAATGCAGCGGCATCGCGCGCGGAGAATTTGGCGACTTCCGCAGCAGTGCGCCCAGCACCGGCCAGAAGATACTCACCGTTTGGCAGCGGTAAAAAGTTATTGATGCGGCGCGCAACCACGCGCAGACCATGCCGCTCCAGCTCAAGGTCTGCGATGACTTTGGGCTGCAGCAACGACACCGTATACGCCGCCACTGAATTGCGAAATCCGGGGTGAAATTCTTCGGTGACTGCTGCGCCGCCGACCACATCGCGTGCTTCCAGTACCAGCACGCGCTTGCCTGCCTTGGCCAGATACGCAGCGCACACCAGGCCATTGTGGCCGGCGCCAATGATCAGTGCGTCCAACGGTTCGGAGGCGGTGGGCATGCGCTCGTGTATAGCATCGCTTGCCCGAGTCGGCCATTCGCACAGTCTCGACCATCGCTACCGATGTGCGCTCACCATCACCGACATGGTCCATGTCTGCCGAGAACATGAACCAAACACCCGCGCGACGCAGGATGAGAAGGCCGCAGGCTCCCTACCTAGCGCGTCACGGCACGTTGCCAGCCAGCAGCCGCATGCCAAATAGCCGTCAGCCCAGCGCATCTACACACGCCGCACCCATGATCTTCGACACCATGCCATCCGGCTGGCGAGGCGTAGAGTGCCGGCCACGGCCCTGGCGACGGGGCTTCCCAATCCGCTGCTTCTGGAGCCCTTTGTGATTCGAACACCTCATTTATTGACGTTGACCCTGGCCGTGGCCACCGCGCTGAGCGCTTGCAAGAAGTCTGAAGACGCCGCGCCTGCCGCCCCCGCGGCCGACACAGCGGCAACCACGCCCGCTGCACCCAAGACGCTGACCCTGGACCAGAGCAAGCTGCCGGCGGTGAACCAGTTCACTGCGGCCGATCTGGATGCCAACGGCAACGCCTGTACCGACCTCAACGCCTACGCCAACGCCAAGTTCCTGGCCGCCAACCCGGTGCCGAGCGATCGCACCAGCTGGGGCGCGTTCGAGATGCTCGACGAGCGCTCCAATGCGATCCAGCAGCAGCTGGTCGAACAGGCTGCGGCCGATACCAGCGCCAGCGGCGTGGAAAAGATTGTCGGCGACCTGTGGTCCACCGGCATGGACGAAGCCAAGATCAACGCCCAGGGTATCGAGCCGCTGAAGCCCGAACTGGCCGCCATCGACGCCATCAGCGACCAGGCCAAGCTGGTCGACTATCTGCGCAGCAGCGCGGCCAAGGGCAACAACGAACTCTTCAGCTTCGGCGCCGAGGCGGACTTCAAGAAGTCCAGCCAGAACATCGCTTACGCCATGCAGGGCGGCCTGGGTTTGCCGGATCCGGAGTACTAAACCAGCGCTACCAACAAGGCCAAGCTGGAGGCCTACCAGGCGCACGTGGCCAAGGTGCTGGAGCTGTCCGGCGTGGCTGCGGCCGATGCCGCCGCGCAGGCCAAGCAGGTGGTCGCGTTCGAAAGCCGTCTGGCCAAGGTCTCCAAGACCAGCACCCAGATGTCGCGCGATGCCTCGCTGGCCTACAACCCGATCTCGCCGGCCGAGGCCGACAAGCTGACTCCCAATTGGTCGTGGACCGAGTTCTTCAAGTCGCAGGGCGTGACCACGCCGGAAATGTTCTCGCTGGCGATCCCGGCCTTCCATCAGGAAGTGAGCAAGATGATCGCCGACACCGACCCGGCGATCTGGCGCGCCTACCTGCGCTTCCACACCGTCGATGGCGCCTCGCCGTTCCTGAGCCAGCCGTTCGTCGATGAGAACTTCGCGTTCTACAACAAGACCCTGCGCGGCCAGAAGGAAATCAAGCCGCGTTGGAAGCGCGTGCTGGCGACCATCAACGGCCAGACCGGCGAAGCGCTGGGCCAGATGTACGTCAAGGTTGCCTTCCCGGCCGATTCCAAGGCCAAGATGGAAACGCTGGTGACCAATCTGCGCACCGCGCTGAAAGCCCGCATCGAAAAGCTCGACTGGATGAGCCCGGAGACCAAGACCAAGGCGATCGCCAAGTGGGAAAGCTTCACGCCCAAGATCGGCTACCCGGAAAAATGGCGTGAGTGGAACGGTTTGAACACCAGCCGTGACAGCTACCTGGGCAACGTAATGGCCGCGTCCGAATACAACTACAAGTGGAACCTGTCCAAGATCGGCAAGCCGGTGGACAAGACCGAATGGGGCATGAGCCCGCAGACGGTCAATGCGTACTACAACCCGCTGCAGAACGAGATCGTGTTCCCGGCGGCGATCCTGCAGCCGCCGTTCTTCGACCCGAATGCGCCAGAGGAAATGAACTACGGCGGCATCGGCGCGGTGATCGGCCATGAGATGACGCATGGTTACGACGACCAGGGCAGCCGCTTTGGTGCCGATGGCAACTTCATCGCCGATCCGGGTTGGTGGACGCAGAAGGATCTGGACGCGTTCAAGGCGCGCACCGGCAAGCTGGTCGCGCAGTTCGACGGCTATCGCACCCCGGCTGGCGACAAGGTCAAGGGCGACCTGACCCTGGGCGAAAACATCGCCGACCTGGGCGGCCTCAACACCGCCTACGACGCGATGAAGACCGCCACCGCCGGCAAAGACGATCCCAAGAGCGACGGCATCACCCGCGATCAGCGCTTCTTCCTCAACTGGGCCACGGTGTGGCGCCGCAACTTCACCCCGGAAGAACTGGTGGTGCGCCTGAAGACCGACCCGCACGCGCCGGCCAACTTCCGCGCCATCGGTGCGCCGTCGAACATGCCGGCCTTCGCCGCCGCGTTCTCGTGCAAGGCCGGCGATGCGATGGTGCGTCAGGGCGATAAGCAGGTCGTGATCTGGTAATCGTGATCGCAAGAAAGCGGTAACCAACGCGGGCGGCGATCGGTTGATCGTCGCCCGTTTTTTTTGGGCATTTCCGAAACGCACGTTCGCGACGCGAGCGGACTGCGCGAGATTGTTTCCGCAACCCAGGCAGCAGGCACTCGCATGCAGCAGCCACTTCGTTTTCGATGGGATTTTTGCGCACACACAAACGCATCGCCTGCGCATCTATCCATGCTTGAAGCGTGAGTTCGTCACTCAGCCATCGAGAGCATAAACACCAAGCCTCAACAAAGCTCAACGCGTGCTCTCGCAAAGACGCACGCGCTTATGCTCGGTGTCCTTTCATGCGACTGGGCTTCCATGTCACCGATCAAGACCTCTACGCTCGCTCTGGCACTGGTTGTAGCCCTGGCGAGCTGCAAGCGCGAAGCCGACGACAGCAGCACGCCCGCGCAAACGGCTGCGCCGACGCGCGCATCGGCAACCGCCGCCACCGCCACAACCAAATCCTCGTTCGACATCAACGAGCTGGACACGGCAACAAGCGCTTGCCAGAACCTGGATACGTTCGTCAACGCCAAATGGGCCAAAGCCAATCCGATTCCGGCCGACCGCACCAGCTGGGGCGTGTTCGACGAACTGACGGAAAAGAGCCTGGTCACGCAGCGAGAGATTGTTGAAAGCGCCGCCAAGCAGGCAGACAAGCAAGCCGACCCGCTTGCACGCAAACTTGGTCTGCTTTATGCCTCGGGGATGGACGAAGCCGCCATCGAGGCGGCGGGAGACCAGCCGATCCGCTCGCAGCTGGAGGCCATTGGCGCGCTGAAATCCGCCAAGGATGTCGCCGCGTACATCACCAGCCGCTATGCGGAGGGCGATGGCAAGGTGTTCGAGTTCGGCGCAAGCGAAGACTTCCACAAGGCATACCGGCAAATCGCCTTTGCCAACGAAGGCGGCCTGGGCCTGCCGACCAAGGATTACTACACCGCTGCCGAATACGCCCCCATCCGTGAGGCCTATCTGGCCTATATCGCCAAGTCGTTCGAGCTCACCGGCAGCGATGCCGACGCGGCCAAGGCGCAGGCGAAGGACGTGATGGCACTTGAATCGCAACTGGCTGCCGCGTCGCTGGCGCCAACCGATGCACGCCAACCCAAGAACCAATATCACTTCGTCAGCGTTGCCGAGTCAGACAAGCTCACCCCGCACTTTTCATGGAAAGACTTCTTCGCCGCGCAAGGCGTGGATGTCGGTGCGGGCTTCTCGTTGTCGCAACCGCGTTTCTTCGCAGCGTTCGACCATCAGTTGGCCAGTGCACCAATTGCACAGTGGCAGGCCTACCTGCGCTTCCATACCATCGACGAGGCATCCAAACAGCTCAGCAAGGCATTCGTCGACAACAACTTCGCCTTCTATAGCAAGGCCCTGTCCGGACAACCGGAGCAACGCCCACGTTGGAAACGCGTCCTGCGCGCGGTCGACGAAGCCATGGGCGAAGGCCTTGGCCAGCTCTACGTCGCCAAGGTCTTCACGCCCGAAGCTAAGCAACGCGCTGCCGAATTGGTCGACAACGTCCGCGCAGCGCTCAAGACGCGCATCGAAAACGTCGATTGGATGAGCAACGAAACCAAAACAAAGGCGCTTGCAAAGTGGGAGGCCTTCCTGCCTAAGATCGGCTATCCAGACACCTGGCGTGACTGGTCGGGGCTGGAGATCGTTCCCGGGGCCTACTACCGCAATCTGCAGGCGGCGGCCAAGTTCAATTATCACTACGACATCGCCCAGATCGGCAAACCCACCGATCGCAAGCGGTGGTCAATGCCTCCGCAGACGGTCAACGCGTACTACAGCCCGAGTACCAACACCATCAATTTCCCGGCCGGCATCCTGCAACCGCCGTTCTTCGACGCCAACGCCGACGATGCCCTGAACTACGGCGCCATCGGCGCGATCATCGGGCACGAAGCCACGCATGGCTTCGACGATCAAGGCAGCCAGTTCGATGGCGCGGGCAACAACGTCAATTGGTGGACTGCGCAGGATCGCAAGGCATTCGAGCAGCGTGCCGACGGCTTGGTGAAGCAGTTCGATGCGTATGTTCCCTTGCCGAGTCACCCCACAATGCATGTCAACGGCAGACTCACTCTGGGCGAAAACATCGCCGACCTGGGCGGTATCAACATTGCCTACGACGCGCTGCAGACCGCACTGCGTCAGCACCCTGAGCGCGTTGCGAATATTGACGGGTACACCCCCGAGCAGCGGTTTTTCCTGGGCTTTGCGCGTAACTGGCGTGGACTCACACGTGAGCAGCAACAGCTGGTCTACCTCGCGAGCGACCCCCACTCACCGGACAATCTGCGCGCCATCGCCGCACCCTCCAACATGCCGCAATTTGCCACCGCGTTTGCGTGCAAGCCCGGCGACGCGATGGTGCGGCCTGAGAAAGACCGCGTGGTGATCTGGTAGGGCGCTGCGCTAGTCACTGCCTGCAAGCGCTTTCAACACGACAGCAACACGCACAGGCCCGCACCCGCGGTCCTGTCGCGTTCATGCAAGCGGCCGGCACCGAGGACAAACGGCAGCTCGCGCCCGCCTGCACGAGGCGCAGCCTTGCTAAACTCCGCCGACTTCAATCTGGCCACCCTTCTTCTCGATGCCCACCATTCGTCCGCTTGCCCTCGCTCTTGGCTTCAGCCTGATCACGCTGCTGTCCGCCCCCGACGCCGACGCCGCGCGCAAGAAGAAGGCCGCTCCCAAGGCCCCGGCCGTCTCGGCGGCGTGTACCGATTTCTACGATTACGCCAATGCCGGCTGGCTCAAGGCCAATCCGTTGCCGCAGACCGGCGCCGTCACCGCACTGGGCCAGTTGTCCGAGCGCGCCCTGCAGCAGCAGCGCGAATTGCTGGACGCCTCGATGAAGACCCCGCAGGGCAACGTGCAGAAGTTGCTCGGCGACTTCTGGGCCAGCGGCCTGGACGAAGCCTCGGTCGAAAAGGACGGCTCCAACCCCATCGCCCCCTTGCTGGCGCGCATCGACGCGATCAAGAAGGCCAAGGATGTGCCCGCTTCCATCGCCGCGCTGCATCAGGTCGGTATCCCGGTCGGCTTCAACTTCGGTCCGGACGTGGATCTGAGGGCCCTGGATCGCCACATCGGTTACTTCATGCAAGGCGGCATGGGCCTGCCTGATCCGGCGTTCTACACCCGCACCGATGCCGACACCCAGGCGCTGATGGGCCGCTACCGCAGCTACGTCAAGCAGATGCTGGCGCTGACCGGCACCCCGGCCGACCGCCTCGAAGCCGATGCGGCGTCGGTACTGCAGATCGAAACCGCGCTGGCACGCAGTGCGCAGTCGGTGCCGGGCATCAACAACCCGTTCAACAACTACGCCCCGATCGCCACCAAGGAACTGACCAAGCAGTACAAGAACCTGCGCCTGGCCGACTTTCTGGAAGCGCAGGGCGTCAAGGACGATCTGGTGTCGATGGCCGACCCGGCCATGTTCAAGCAGCTCGACAGCATGATCGTCAGCATCAAGCCGGACCAGTGGAAGGCCTATCTGCGCTGGCGCGTGGGCGATGCGATGGCGCCGTATCTGTCCAAGAGCTTCCACGATGCCGAATACCAGTTCCGCGGCCGTCTGCTGCGTGGCGATGCATTGCCGCCGCAGCGCTGGCAGCAGGTGCTGGACGCGATCAATATCGCCGCCGGCCCGATGCTCGGTCGCGAATACGTGGCGCGTTACCTGAGCAGCGACACCCGCCGTCAGGCCGAAGCCATTGCCGACCAAGTGCGCGATGCACAGCTGGCCGCGCTGGAGCGCACCGGCTGGGGCAACGGCGAGGTGATCGCCGAAGCCAAGGCCAAACTGTCGGCGATGAAGATCGAGGTCGGCGCACCGCGTCGTGACCTGGACTACACCGTGCAGCCGATGGGCCGCGGCAGCTTCGGCGGCAACATGCTGATCGCCTCGACCTGGCGTCACCGCGAAGAAATGAAGCGCATCGGCAAGGGCAACGCCGACCGTCGTTGGGACGTACTGCCGCAGCAGCCGGCAGTGGCCTACGACATCGCGCAGAACCGTCTGATCATCACCGCCGCCGTATTGCAGGCACCGGTGCTGACCGCCGGCAGCACCCCGGCCGCGCAGTACGGCGCCTACGGCGCGCTGGTGGCACACGAAATCACCCGTGCCATCGACGCCAAGGGCTCGCTGGTGGATGCCAAGGGCGAGTTGCGCAGCTGGTGGACGCCGGCCGAGAAGACCAGCTGGACGTTGCTGACTGGCAAGGTGGCCAATCAGTTCGCCGCTTATCCGTACCCGGGCGTGCCCAACGTCAAGGTCAACGGCGCGCAGACCGCCGAAGAAAACCTGGCCGACCTGGCCGGCATCGAACTGGCCTGGCAGGCCTTCAGCAAGGCCCAGCCGGCCGCCACCGAGGCCGACAAGCAGGCGTTCTTCACTGCCTGGGCCGGCCTGTGGGCACAGCAGCTGTCGCCGAACGAAGCGGTGCAGCGTGCAAGCGCAGATATCCGTGCGCCGGGCCAGTGGCGTACCAACGGCCCGCTGTCCAACTTGCCCGAGTTCGGTGCAGCGTTCACCTGCAAGCCGGGCCAGCCGATGCAGCGTGTGGATACCGAGCAGTTGAAGATCTGGCGCTGATTTCAGCGCCAGACACAGTCACTGGAAATAAACACCCAGTCACTGGAAATAAAAAAGAGCGCGGATTCCGCGCTCTTTTTTTGTCTGTCTCGTTTTGTCTGTCTCGCACGTTCTTCCATCCCGAAGAACCACGCCCTGCTCTTCGTAGGAGCGGCCCTGGCCGCGATGAGGCGTTACCGATAACGCCCCATCGCGGCCAAGGCCGCTCCTACCGCTCAGCGCCTATCTGATCCGCCGCCACTCTCTCAACGCACCACGCGCAACGGCGGCTTGCGACCACCTTTCCCACCCTTGCCGCCGCTGCCGCCGAACGGCGATTGGCCACGCCAGTAACGAATCATCAGCCAACCGAACAGCATGCCGCCCAGATGCGCGAAATGCGCCACGCCCGGCTGCCAGCCGGTTGCACCCAGAAACAGTTCGATCGCACCGAACACAATCACGAAGGTGCGCGCCTTCATCGGGATCGGCGGAAACAGCAGCATCACCCGCTGGTTGGGAAACAACATGCCGTAGGCCAGCAACAGGCCAAACACCCCGCCCGAGGCACCCACCACCGGTGCGCCACTCTGGGTGAACCAGGCCATCAGCAGCTGGCACACGCCAGCGCCGGCCACACACACCAGGTAATAGGTCAGAAAGCGTTTCTGCCCCCAGGTTTGCTCCAGCGCCGCGCCGAACATGAAAAGCGCCAGCATGTTGAAGAACAGATGGTTGAAGCCACCGTGCAAAAACGCATAGGTCAGCAACTGCCACGGCATGAAGCTGGCGCCGGGCGAGAACGCATCGAAACCGTTGGAAATCGGCCACAACATCAGCGACGACAACGCCGCATCGGAGGGCAGCACACCGGCGCCCAGGTCGCCCAATGCCCACTGCAACAGGAACAAGCCGATATTGGCGATCAATAACGCTTTGGTGACGGGCGGCAGTTGTGGCATGGCGGCATCCTTCGGAATGCCAACCATCATAACGGCAGGCTTATGAAGGCCCCCACACAGCCGCATCCAGGGTTTGCGCGGCACTGGCACGCCGCACCCGCCCCTGCTCCACCGCAACGCCCTCGGCACGCAGGCGCCGACATTGCTCGCGGTAGCCAGACGAGCCTTCCGGCAACGCGATCCGGCCATCGCTGCGCAGCACACGATGCCAGGGCAGCTGCGGATCGTCGTTGCCGCTGAGTACGCGCGCCACCAGCCGCGCCCGACCGGGAAGGCCGGCACGCAGCGCGACTTCGCCGTAACCGGCAATCTGGCCGGAAGGAATCGCACGGATCACTTCAAAGATGCGCAGTCGTGCCTGCTCGCTGGAGAGCGCCGCACCATTGGACGCGGAACGCGCAGCTGGCTTGGCACACGGACGAGGACTGGCTTGGCGAGGCTTGGACATCACGCAAGAATGCCACTTAAGGATAGAAGCCCCTCTCCCGCCGGGAGAGGGGTTGGGGTGAGGGTACGGGCGCAGCCACGCACGGCTGAACAAGCAAGGCAGTCAAACGCTACGCAACGCCGAATGAGGTACCGCCGACATTGAACACCGGCTCCAGGTTGATCGATGCATCGCTTGTACCGACCCTCACCCCACCCCCTCTCCCGGGGGAGAGGGGCTTTGAGCTGCTGCTCTCGTCCGCGCAGCTACAACCGCCACAGCTGCCGCAACCACCACCTCAATGCATCAACACAATCTCTTCGGACGAAGTGGGATGAATCGCCACGGTCTCGTCGAAGTCGCGCTTGGTCGCGCCCATCTTCACTGCCACCGCAAACCCCTGCAGCATTTCGTCCGCACTCTCGCCCAGCAGGTGCACACCGACCACGCGCTCCTCCTCGCCCACGCACACCAGTTTGAACAGGCTGCGCTGGGGTGAATCGGCCAGTGCATGCAGCATCGGGCGGAAGTTGCTGCGGTAGACGCGCACTGCACCGTGGTAACGCTCGCGCGCCTGCTCTTCGGTCAGTCCAACATGCCCGAGCGGCGGATGCGAGAACACCACGCTCGGCACGCCTTCGTAGTCCATGCGCGCATCCGGCTGATTGCCGAACAGGCGATCCATCAGCTTGCGACCGGCCGTGATCGCCACCGGCGTCAGCCCGACCTTGCCGCCGACATCGCCGATCGCATGAATATTCGGCACGCTGGTGGTCTGACCCTCGTCCACCACGATTTCGCCTTTTTCGCCCAGCGCGATACCAACCGCCTCCAGACCCAGCCCAGCGGTATTGGCGCGTCGACCCGCGGCAAAAAACACCTTGTCGAAGACATCATTGCCCTGCTCGCTCGTATGCGCCGGGTGCCCATGCACATGCAGCCCACCGTCGGCATCGCGCTCCAGGCCGGTGGTACAAAATCCGAAATGCAGGCGCACGCCGAGATGGCGCAGGTTGTCGGCCAGCTGCAGGGTCAGTTCGGCATCGAAACGCTCCAGCAGCCGCTCGCCCTGCACGAACAGATGCACGCGGCTACCCAGCGCCTGCAGCAAGCCGGCGATTTCAACCGCGATATAGCCGCCACCGACAATCGCCACCTGTGCGGGCGCATGGCAGAGATTGAAGAAATCGTCGGACACTTCGCCGTGCTCGGCACCGTCCACGTCCGGGCGCAGTGGATGCGCACCGGTGGCGATCACGATGTGCTCGGCGGTCACCGGCACGCCGTCGCTGCCCATGAGGGTGTGCCGGTCCTGCAACACGCCGCGTTGCGGAATCATCACCACGCCATCCTCATCGAGCCGGCGCCGATAACTGGCATGGATGTTGGCGATGTAGCCCTGCCGATGCGTGACCAGTTCCTGCCACGCCAATGTCGGCCGCGGCACATCGAAACCGAGCGCGCTGGCCAGTGCGATTTTTCCGGCCAGATCGGCTGCCAACCACATCGCCTTCTTCGGTACGCAGCCCAGATTGACGCAGGTGCCACCCAACTCGTTCGGCTCCATGATCGCCACGCGGGCGCCGTGTTTTGCCGCGCGAAATGCCGCCGCCAATCCACCGGAACCGCCGCCCAGGATCACCACGTCGTAGTCGTAACGGGCGCTCATGCGAATCGCTCCGCGCGGTAAACAGGCGGGTCCAGCGCAGGTGCGCGGCCCGTGATCAGATCGGCCATCAGTTGTTCGCTTGCAGTGCTCATGCTGATGGCGAGCATGCCATGCCCTGCCGCGAGCCAGACGTGAGGACGGACGGCAGGTCGCGCATGGTTTGTCTATCGGCTGCAATCGGGCGCAATCAACCTGTCACCGGCGATCCAGTCGTCATGGCAGCGACGAGCAATACGTCATGATCCTGCCCACCACTGCGTGCTGGGCCTGCAGACCTGGCCTGGGAACTGCGCACAGTGCAATGCCGCGCAACCCGCAGCAATACGCGTGCTACGACACGTGTCACTCCAGGCACGCGCTGCCATGTCGCATCGGCGGCACGCGCAGATAGGTCACGCTACGCCACAGCCACTCCATCGGCCCGAAGCGGAACCAGCGCAGCCACAGCCGACTCAGCACCACCTGCAGCGCGAACAACCCCAGCGCAAACGGCAGCTGCCATGCGCGCGGCAACTGCTCGAAATAACCAAGCCCGTAACCGTAGAACACCCACGTACATAACAACGACTGCAGCAGATAGTTGGTCAACGCCATGCGCCCGGCCGGTACGAGCCACGCCAGGCGCGGTGCAAGCCGCACCACCCATGCGGCATAACCCAGGCTCATCAGCGGCCCGGCGATCAACGACAAGGCGAAGGCGCCCGACACACGCAAGTCCAGACGCGCCGGATCCATCCACGGCTCCAACGCATAACTCACCAGCATCACGCCCAGCCCGAGCGGCAACACGCCATAACGCAACGTGCGAAACAGACGCGGAAAGCGCTCGGGTGCGGCAATCGCGCCGCTGCGCACAAACCAGCTGCCCAACAGAAACATGCCAAGCATCGCCGGGCCATTGATGCTCAGCCCGGTCATCGCTTCCTGCAGGTCATGCCAGCGCTGCAGCGTCGCTTGCAGGTACGTGCCGCTGCCGTACGCGGCGCGCTGCGCCTGTACGTTCGCGACCGCCTGCTGCGCCGCATCGGCCATCGCCGCCTTCCACTCCATCGCAGCTGCCGGATCGGCCTGCGTCAACGTCCCTGCCGCGCCGTACAGCAGCATCAAGCCAGGCGCGCAGCAGTACACCAGCGCCGCAACCCACGGCAGCGCCACCGTTGGCACCGAGCGGGTGGCCAGCAACAGCAACGCCAGCAAGGCGTAGGTCACCAGAATATCGCCGGACCACAGCAGCAATGCATGGGCCAGCCCGATCGCCAGCAATCCAAGGGTCCGCCGCAGATACGTGCCGAAAAACGCGCGCCCGGCCTGCTCGGCGCGCTGCGCCATCACCGCAAAGCCCATGCCGAACAACAACGCGAACAAGGTGTAGAACTTGCCCTGCACGAAGAAGTAGACCAGCGCATCGGCAACACGATCGATGCCATGCCAGTGCGGATCCACGCCGGTGAGCGCCAGATCGAGCGGGCCGACGAAGGCTTCGATATTCATCAGCAGGATGCCCAGCAGCGCAAAGCCGCGCAGCACATCCAGCACGACGATGCGCTCGGTTGCGGCAATGGGCTGCAGAAAATCGCGTGGTGTCATCAAGGCTCGGAGCGTGGTGTGCACGACAAAATGCAAACAGCCCGCCAAGGTGGCGGGCCGTTCAACATACAGAGGTCATCCAGCCTGGCTGGCAAAACGCCGCAATCGCTCGTCAGCTGAAAGCGGAAGGCGTCCGGAAATCGGCGTGTACGCGTAACACATGCCGATTTGGAGCGCCGACCACGCCCGCCTGACGGCTGCGCACGCGTTTCAATCACCACGCTCAGTGGTGATGGCCGCCTTCGCCATGCACATGTCCGTGGTCGCGCTCTTCCTGGGTGGCTTCACGCACGTCGATGATTTCCACATCGAAGTGCAGATCCTTGCCGGCCATCGGGTGGTTGAGATCCACATCGACCACGCTCATGCCGACCTTCTGCACCGTCACTGCGCGCGGGCCGAAGTTGGTCTGCAGCATCACCTGGGTACCCGGTGCCAGCTTGGTGGCGCCGAAGTGCTTCTTCGGCACGCGCTGGCTCAGGCCCTCGCGGTATTCGCCGTAGGCCTCGGTGGCCTTGACGTCCACGCCGAAGCTCTCGCCGGCCTCTTTGTCCATCATGGCCGCTTCCAGGCCCGGAATGATGTTGCCGTGGCCGATCATGATCGCCAACGGGTCACGTTCCTTGGAGCTCTCGATCGGCTCCTGGCCGATCTCCGAAACGGTGTAGTGGAAGCGGACGACGCTGTCTTTTTCGATCTTCATGCCTGGCTCTGAATGGGCTGCCCGGTGGCAGACAGTGGAGGACGGCTTGTCGGCCGCCGGGTGCGCCGCCATCATGGCGACCTCTACGAACAGACCATTATCCCGGCTCCATGCCTATCACGCCAGTTTTCGCCGCTCACACCCGTCGTGTTGCGGCCAGTGCATTGCTGGGCCTGCTCGTGCTGTTGGGCGGTTGCGCACAGACCCTGGTGCGTCGCCAGGCTGCCGCCCCACCGCCGACTGCGCGCGTATGGCCGCAGGTACCGCCTGCAGACCCGGCCGCAGCCAACAACATCCTGATGCGCGCCTTGGGCCTGGTCGGCACGCCCTACCTGTTTGGCGGCAACACGCCGGAAACCGGTTTCGACTGCAGCGGCCTGGTCGCCTATGTTTACAAGGATGTATTGGCGTTGGCGCTGCCACGTACCTCGCGTGAGCTGGCCGCCATCCAGGGACCCAGAATTTCGCCCGAAAAGCTGGCGACCGGCGATCTGGTGTTTTTCGGCTCCAGCGGCAACGTCACCCATGTCGGCATTTATGTCGGTGAAGGCCGCTTTGTGCATGCCCCCAGCACCGGCGGTACAGTCCGCTTGGATTTCCTGGACGGAGCCTACTGGCGTGACCATTATTCAGGTTCAAAGCGTGTTTTACATTGAAACGTGACGTTCATCACAAGTCACAGAACGGAAATTTAACCTTTTTTGAACGTAACGATTCTTTCACCAAGGCATCATCGCGCATCGACAGCAGAAATGTGATTCCCGCGTGACGAACGACGAACAGATCAATCCTGGCGCCGCACCGCTTCCGCCCCGGAAACCGCTCCGCCTGCTGTGCGCCACCGCTCTTTGGCTCGCAGCCCTTCCCGCTCTGGCACAGACCGCCAACGCTCCCTCATCCGTTCCGCAGACGACCACGCCAGACAGCGCCGTCGCCGCCGAGAAAGCCGCAACCCGCAGCCGCGCCGACGCCGCTGCCACCGCAACCCTGGCCGCCCTGCTTCCGCATCTGGCCGCCAATGACGCCATTCCGCTGATGGACCGTTCGGCGATGTTCGCCGGCGACCTCAGCCGCCTGCTGGCCAACTATGACGTTTCGCAGAGCGCGGCCAACGCCGCCCAGAACGCCGTGGCCGACAGCCGTGTCCAAGTGATCCTGCAACGCGCCATGGCCCTGCTCGGCACCCCGTACGTCTGGGGCGGCGAGTCCACCGAAGGCTTCGACTGCAGCGGCCTGGTCGGCTATGTGTTCAAGACCGCCCTGGGCATCGACCTGCCGCGCGTCTCGCGTGATATCGCCCGCGACGAATCGGCCGAACTGATCAAGGACCCCTCCGCGCTCAAGGCGGGCGATCTGGTGTTCTTCGGCCGGCGTGGTCGCATCGACCATGTCGGCCTGGTGGTCGGCGACGGCAAGTTCCTGCATGCGCCCAGCCGCGGCAAGGACGTGCGCGTGGATTCGCTGGCCAGCGGTTACTGGAGCGAGAAGTTCATCCAGGCGCGTCGGGTGCTGTGATTCCCGGCGCCTGATCCACTGCATGACAGACGAAGGCCGCGGCGATCCCGCGGCCTTTTTCGTGGCAGTGGTTTTTTAGGTTTGTGCTTCAACCGCAGTGAACCAATCGACCGCAACACCGCGCAAACACGTGGATCCCACACGGGTCACCCGGTGCGCAGCCACTCGGTCAGTGCGCAGCATCCGCCTTGTAATGCGACATGGTGTCCTCGATGCCCTTGCTCAGTTCCATCACCTTGAGCGCGTACTCGGCCAGGCGCTGATCCTCAGGCGTGTCCGGCTGCCATGAGGGCACTGCCACCGGTGTGATCCCGTCTGGATCCATCGCCACGAACACGATGATGCAATGCGTGCAAAGCCGCGAGTCGCCGCCCATGGGGCTGCGCGCCCGCACATCGATGGCGAAATGCATGCTGGTGCGCCCGGTGTAGACCAGCTTGGCCGACACCGCGACCAGATCCCCGATCCGTACCGGCGCCACAAAGCGAATGCCACCCACCGCCACAGTGACGCAGTAATGCCCGCTCCAGCCACTGGCCGCGGCAAAGCCCACCTGGTCGATCCACTTCATCACCACGCCGCCGTGCACCTTGCCGCCGAAGTTGACGTCGCTGGGCTCGGCCAGAAAACGGAATGTCAGATCACGCTGCTCGCCAATCACCGCCCGCCCTCGTCAATGGATGAGCTGGCAGTGTGCCATGCAGGTGCGACAGAAGCGCGCAGGGACATTCGACGTTCCGGGTGTATTCGATCAACCGCGTATCGCTTCAATGTTGTCCTGCTTGCGCAAACACAACCAAGGGAAATGCAGCTGTTTCAACTTGAACATCCGCCGCAGGCGCGCACTCGGCCGTCGCGGGTCGAATAGCCATTGCACTGCAAACCGATCAAACGTGGCGTAAGTGTGTTGATGGTAGTGCGCGGCCAGTGCGGGCACACCCAGCTCGGTGAAGTAGTGCAGGCTGCGCGCGGCGCTTTCGCTGGCGCGTTGCGGGTCTGCGTACAGCGGGCTGTCGAGGATGTGCAGTTCGCCGCCGTCGCGCAGTTGGGCGAGCAAGCGGATGACCAGCGCGGCGGGGTCGGCGAAATACTGGATGCAGGCCGGCAGCACGATGACGTCGAAAAGATCACGTGGCAGTGCCAGGGTCTGGATGTCGGCGGCGATGAAACTCAGGCGCTGGTCGTGGCCGAATACGCGTGCGGCCTGGGTCAGTTCGGTGCGATTGACGTCGATACCGCAGACGTCGCGTTGCAGCGATTGCGCCAGCAACTGCGACAGCCAGCCGTTGCCGCAACCCAGTTCGAGAATGGCGCCCTCGCCTGCACGCGCCTGTAGATGCTGCACCAACAACGCGCTGGACAGCGCGCGCACCCGCCATTCCAGCGTCATGCCGAGCTTGCCGCTAGGCCTTGGCAGGCTGCGCACCTGCGCATCGGTGTAGAGCCGGCCTTCCTTGCGCCGAATCTCCAGATACTGCTGCTCGAACGGATCATCGGCCAACGAGCGCTGCACGAATACGCCGTCAATGCTCTCCAGCTCGGACAACTGCTGCAGCCGATCGCGCAGCGCGGGAAATCCAACACTCATCGGTCGGTCGCGGTCAGCGCTGCGAGCTGGCGCGATCGGTCAGCGGATCTTCCAGCCCCACATTGGTCGATGCCGACTCGTAGACCGCCTTGTCCAACAAACCGGTTTCCTTGGCCACCAGCACCGGTACCAGCATCTGCCCGGTCACGTTGGTCATGGTGCGCATCATGTCGAGGATGCGGTCGATCGCATACAGATAGCCGATGACTTCCAGCGGCAGGTTGGCCGCACTGAGCACCACGGTGGCCATGATCACCGCAGTGCCCGGTACGCCGGCCGTGCCGAAGCTGCCGAGTACAGAAGCGATCAACACCACGAAATACTGATTGGCAGTCAGTGGCACGCCGGTGTATTGCGCAATGAACACCGCGCACAAGGCGGGGAAGATCGCGCCGCAGCCATCCATCTTGATGCTGGCACCCAGCGGCACCGCGAACGCGGCGTAATCCTTGCTGACGCCCAGGTTATGCGTGATCGAGCGCATCGCCACCGGCATCGCGGCAAAGCTGGACGAACTGACGAATGCCACCTGCATGCCCGGCGCCGCACCACGGAAGAACTTCCACGGATTCAATCCATGCAACAACAACAAGCTGCTGTAGACCACCACGATGTGGATCGCGCAGGCCACATACAGCGCCAGTACGAAATTGCCGAACGGCAACAGCTTCGCAAAGCCGTAGCTGCCCACCAGACCGGCGATCAGGCCGAAGGTGCCGAGCGGGGTCATCTCCAGCACGAAGCGGGTGACCTGGATCATGATGTCGCTCAGTTGCGCGGTGAGCTTGCGCGCCTCGGCCACGCGCTCGCCGAGCTTGACCATCGCAAAGCCCAGCAGCGCGGCGAAGAAGATCACCGGCAGGATAGAACCGCGCCCGGCCGCCAGGACCGTCTCGCCGGCCGCATTGGTCTTGGTGCCGATGCCGGTCAGTGCGTAGAACGGGTTGGAGGGCACCACATCCAGAAGCACCTTGATCGGGCTGGGCACATCGCGCGGTTTCCAGGCCGAATCCACGCTCAGGCTGAAATGGCCGGCGCCGGGCTGCATGAGCGTGCCCACTGCCAGACCCACGCCCACCGCCAGCGCGGCGGTGATGACAAACCACAGAAAGGTACGCCCGCCGAGCGCGGCGACGGATTTTTGCCCGTGCAGCGAGGAGATCGCATTGATCACCGCGAAGAACACCAGCGGGATCGCGATCATCTTGATCAGGGTGACGTACAGATCGCCGAGTGGGCCGAACCACACATCGGCTGCAGGGCCCATGGCCGCTCCGGCGATCGCACCCAGCACGAAGCCGGCCACCACGCGTTGCCAGAACGGAATGCGCAACCAGGCCGAGACCAATGTCATGCGTCGAATCATCCGGGGGGAGAGTGCATGCACGATAGCTCAGGCCCGCGCTGGCCGCGAGACCACGACTGGAACAGCGGTGTGTCATCTGTGTGACACCAGGCATCCCGGCATAATGCGTGCTGATTCAGTCACGAGTTCGATACCGATGCGTTACCGCCTGCCTGCCCTCGCCGCCCTGACCACCTTGTGTGTCGCCGCCTGCGCTTCCACCACCGGCACCAGTGCGTCCGCGCCTGCCGCCGTGCACGTGGAGGTGCCGCAGGTGACGCATCCCGCCGGCGAGACGCCGCAATGGTGGTACCGCTCGGGCGCCGCGCGCGCAGCCGGCAACGGCGCGATGGCCGGGCGGGCACGCAATGTGATCCTGTTCCTGGGCGACGGCATGAGCCTGACCACGGTGGCCGCCGCGCGCATTCTGGATGGCCAGCGCAAGGGCGGGCCGGGCGAAGAGAACCTGCTGTCGTGGGAGCAGTTCCCGGCCACCGCCTTCAGCAAGACCTACAACACCGATTCGCAGACGCCCGATTCGTCCGGCACCATGACCGCGATCACCACCGGGGTGAAAACGCATATGGGCGCGATCGGCGTCAGCAGCGGCAACCGCAGCGACTGCGCCGACAGCCTGGGCAAGGGGCTGCTGAGCTGGCTGCAACTGGCCGACAGCGCCGGCATGGCGACCGGCATCGTCACCACAACCCGCCTCACCCACGCCACCCCGGCGGCCACCTACGCGCATTCGCCGGACCGCAACTGGGAGAACGACACCGACCTGCCCGAGTCCGCACGCACTGCCGGCTGCCAGGACATCGCTCAGCAACTACTGTCCACCGCGCGCTTCGGACGCGGCCCGCAGGTGGTGCTGGGCGGCGGGCGCAGCCAGTTCCAGACCGTGCAAGAGCGCGACCCCGAGTACGACGACAAGGTCGGCCTGCGCCTGGATGGCCGCGATCTGGTCGCCGAATGGAAGCAGGCGCACCCGCAGGGCGCCTATGTCTGGAACGAACAGCAATTAAAAGCAGCCGCCGGCGCACCCGCGCTGCTGGGCCTGTTCGAACCGGATCACATGCAGTTCGACCACGACCGCAATCGCACCCCGCAAGGCGAGCCCAGCCTGACCGAGATGACCCGCACCGCGATCCAGTCGCTGTCGCGCGACCCGAACGGCTTTGTGCTGATGATCGAAGGCGGCCGCATCGATCATGCCAACCATGCCGGCAATGCCTACCGCGCGCTCGACGAGACCGTGTCGCTGTCCGATGCAGTGCGCACCGCCGTGCAGACTGCACCGCCGGACACGCTGATCATCGTCACCGCCGACCACTCGCATACGCTCAACTTCGTCGGCTACCCGGTGCGCGGCAATCCGATCCTGGGCAAGGTGCGCGGCACCGGCGGCGAAGAAGGCGACCGCACCCAGCTGGCTACCGACCTGGCCGGCCAGCCCTACACCACGCTGAGCTACGCCAACGGACCCGGCCACACCGGCGCCAGCAACGCGCAACCGGCCGGACCGAAGAAGTATCCGCACGAACCCAGCACCAGCGAGCCTGCTTCCGGACGCCCGGATCTGACCCACGTCGACACCGAAGCGCCCAGCTACATGCAGGAATCGCTGGTGCCGACCAAATCCGAAAGCCATGGCGGCGAAGACGTCGGCATCTGGGCCACCGGCCCGGGCAGCGCGGCCTTCCGCGGCACGCTGGAAGAGAACGTGATCTACCACGTCATCGTGCAGGCCACCCCGCGCCTGCGCGAGCGCCTGTGCAAGGCCGGCACCTGCGACAGCGCCGGCGTGCCGGTGGAGTTGCCGGCATCGGCGGCGTTCGAGACTGCGACCAAGCGTTGATGTGCAGTGTTGCGCCGTTGCGATTGGCAGGCGGTGGCAATCCGCTACCGGTCGCACCTTGCCGCAGCGCTGTCTTGATCGGCATGCACAGATGACTGCCCTGGCGCTCCCTGCGATGCCGCCGGGCCCGATCCTTGTCGCCTACAGCGGCGGCATGGATTCGGGCGTGTTGCTGCAGCTGCTGGCAGCCGCGCCTCGCTATCGCAACATCGGCTTGCGCGCGGTGCACGTGCATCACGGCTTGCACGCCGACGCCGATGCATGGGCTGCGCATTGCCAGCGCCAATGCGATGCATTGCAGATTCCCTTGCAGATCGCGCGCGTGAAGGTCGCGCGCGACAGCGGCCTGGGTCTGGAAGCGGCCGCACGCCATGCGCGCCACGCCGCGTTTGCCGAAACACTCACGCCCGGCGAATGGCTAACGCTGGCGCACCATCGCGACGACCAGGCCGAAACCTTCCTGCTGCGTGCCCTGCGCGCTTCCGGCCCGGACGGCTTGGCTGCCATGCGCGCGCAGCGTCCATTCGCAGGCGGCATGCTGTGGCGTCCACTGCTGCACCATGCACGCACCGACTTGCTGGCCTATGCGCAGGCACATGGGCTGGAATGGATCGAAGACCCCAGCAATGCCGACATACGGTACGACCGCAACTTCCTGCGCACCCAGCTCATGCCTCTGCTGCAGCAACGCTGGCCACAGGCCGCCGAGGCGTTGGCGCGCAGTGCGCACCTGAGTGCCGATGCCAGCGCGTTGCTGCTGCAAGAGGACACCGCGCTGCTGCCCACGATGCTGACCGCAACCGGCGCGCTGGATCTGCAGCGGTTGCGTGCGCAGCCGGCGACACGTCGGCCGCGCCTGCTACGCGCCTGGGTGAGTGCGGCACACGCCCCGCCGCTGCCCGCACATGGCATCACCGCGCTGGAGCAGGAAATCGACAACCACGCACCGGACCGGCAAGCGCGCTTTGCCTGGCAACAGGTCGAAGTGCGTCGCTGGCGCCAGTGTCTGTATTTACTTCGCCCACACGCAGAATGGCCGCCGCAGTGGCAGACGCACTGGGATGGCCAGGCGGCGCTGCAGCTGCCCGATGGCGCGCAGTTGCAGTTACACGGCGCCCCCGGCCTGCGCTTCGCGCAACCCCTGCTGGTGTGCGCACGCCATAGTGGCGAGCGCATCGTGTTGCCGCAACGTGCGCACTCGCATCGCCTCAAGCACCTGCTGCAGGAACTGGATCTACCACCCTGGGAACGCGAACGCCTGCCGATCCTGTGGGACGGCGACCAGGTACTCGCCGCCGGCGATCGCATCATCTCGGCCGCATTGAACAACTGGCTGCAGGCCAATAACGCAGCGTTGCGATGGCACAGCAACACAGCTGCGAATTGACCCGCCTGCGCGCGCGCCGCACACTTTACCGATGGCCAAGAAGTCCTTGAACGAAACATCCCCGGTTGCCCGCTTCGAACAGTCGCTGGAAGAACTCGAGCAACTGGTGCAGAAGATGGAAGTCGGCGACCAGAGCCTGGAGCAATCGCTCATGGCCTATGAGCGCGGCATCGGCTTGTACCGCGATTGCCAGCAGGCACTGGAACACGCCGAACTGCGCGTCCGCATGCTGACCGACCCCGCCCGCCCCGATCTGGCAGAAGCCTTCGAACCGCCGTCGCCGGACGGCAGCTGAGGTGAGTTCGGCGTTGTTCGATCACTGGATCGCCCGTACCGAACGCAGCCTGGAGGCATGCCTGCCAAGCACAGCGCTTGCCCCGCAACGCCTGCACGCCGCCATGCGGCATGCGGTACTGGGCGGCGGCAAGCGCATGCGTCCGTTGCTGGTGTATGCGACCGGCGCGCTGTTCGACGCCGACGAAGACAGCCTGGACACCCCTGCCGTGGCGGTGGAGCTGATCCACGCCTATTCGCTGGTGCACGACGATCTGCCGGCGATGGACGACGACGCGCTGCGCCGCGGCCAGCCCACCGTACATATCGCCTTCGATGAAGCCACGGCGATTCTGGCCGGCGATGCGCTGCAGACGCGCGCGTTCGAACTATTGGCTGCGGCATCGGTGAGTGCCGACCTGCGGGTCGGCTGGCTGCAAAGCCTGGCCAGCGCTGCAGGCGCTGCCGGCATGTGCGGTGGCCAGGCACTGGATATCGATGCCACCGGCCAGCTGCAATCGCTGAGCGACCTGGAACGCATGCATGCACTCAAGACCGGCGCGCTGATCCGCGCGGCGGTGCGCATGGGCGCGTTGACCGGTGGCGCCGCGCATGCCGACCAGCAGCGCCTGGACGCCTTTGCCGATGCGCTGGGCCTGGCGTTCCAGGTGCGCGACGACATCCTGGATGTGGAATCGAGCTCGGCGCAGTTGGGCAAGACCGCCGGCAAGGACGCTGCGCAATCCAAATCCACCTATCCCGCCCTGCTCGGGATGGAGGGCGCCAAGGCCAAGCTGGCAGAGCTGGCCACGCGCATGCACGACGTCCTGCAGCCCTACGGCCAGCCCGGCGAAACGCTGGCGACGCTGGGCCGGTTTGCGGTGGACCGCGCACACTAGCGCGACGCTCAAAACGACCACGCACCCATACAAACGGCCCACGCGATCAAACCCGGACGTCGCTGCGTGGTCGCTCCCCAACGGCAGCGATGCATGCATCGATCCTGCGATCGCGCCGACATCTGCGCACACCGTGCGCCAGCGCACGGTGGAGGCGTCGAGCGTCCTCGAATAACCGGGGTTCTGCGTTACAAAACGTAAATTCTCTCTCCATAAATTTTCACAAGGGAATTTATGCAGCGTGCGTTAAAAATGTGGATGGACGCACACCTTGGAGCCAAATTGTCGCCATTTCTGTCCATATTTGCCATTCCAGCGCCATCAGCAGGACAAAAACAGCACTAATCGATTGTCTTGTCGTGCCCGCTCGCTCTGCCTAGGTTGGTCTGCCCGCGTTCAGCGGACATCCCCCGATCACATGGAGAGTTGCTGGTGAAGAATGTTTTTCTCGCATCGTTTGCAGCAGGTACGTTGGCCGTTGTTGGCGTGCTCGGATCGGCGCAGGCGCAATCCGTGCGCGGCCCGGTTCCGTTGACCATCGAACTGGCGCCGGTCGCCGATCAGGCTGGGCGGCACCAAGGCAAGATCGCCGTCACCGTTACCAACAACGGCAGCCAGATCGCCCGCGTCCCGACCTACCAACTGCCGCTGAAGTCACTGGATAACGGCATTCTGGACGTCAGCCGCGATGGTACGCCGGTGAACTACACCGGGCGCCTGGTCAAGCGCGGCCTGCCCAAGGCGGCCGACTTCACCATCCTCAAGCCCGGCCAGAGTGTGCAGGGCGAGGTCGATCTGGCGGGTGCCTACGATCTGTCCACCAGCGGCAACTACACCATCCAGGTCCGTTCGTCGCTGCAATACGCCTCACTGTCCGATGGCAGCCTGATGAAGGCGGCCAACGGCGAGCCGGCCGTGGCCACCAGCACCCCGCTCACCGTCTGGCTGGACGGTGCGCGGCGCGGCGCGCAGCGCCAGCTCGCAGTCGGCCCGACCGCCGTGGTCAACGGCATCAACTATCTCAACTGCAGCACCACCCGCACCAGCCAGGCCGGCAGCGCGGTCACGGCGGCCCGCGCCTACTCGCAGAACGCGCGCAATTACCTCAATGCGGGCAGCACCGGCGCGCGCTACACCACCTGGTTCGGCGCCTACAACGCCTCGCGCTACAGCCGCGTCAGCCAGAACTTCGTGGCCATCGACAACGCGCTGGACCAGAACAACGGCCAGATCACCATCAACTGCAATTGCACCGACAGCGCCTACGCGTACGTCTATGCAAACGCGCCTTACGAGATCTACGTCTGCAACGCGTTCTGGAGCGCGCCGACCCAGGGCACCGACTCCAAGGCCGGCACGCTGGTGCACGAGATGAGCCACTTCACCGCAGTGGCCGGCACCCAGGACCGCGTGTATGGCCAGTCCGGCGCGCGCAGCCTGGCGATCAGCAACCCGGCCCAGGCGATCACCAATGCCGACAGCCACGAGTACTTCGCCGAGAACACCCCGGCGCAGAACTGATCCAGCAGTCCGTCTGAAACGCCAAAGGCCCGGCATCGCTGCCGGGCCTTTGTCATTTGCACCGCGCCGGATTACTTGATCAGGCGCAGCGTGAACGGATAACGGTAATGCTCGCCGTTGTTGGCCTTGACTGCGGCCAGGATGCAAAGCACCAGGTTGGCGATCCACACCAGCGTCGGCACAAAGAACAGAATGCCGAACGACACGATGGTCAGGATCACCGCAGCCACATAGGCGATGATCACGGTGATCTGGAAATTCAACGCTTCCTTGGCCTGGTCGGTGGCGAACGGCTTGGACGGGCTGGCGTCCTTGCTGATCAGCCAGATCACCAATGCGCCGATGAAGGACGTGAGGATGCCGAGCAGATGCGCGGCCAGCGCCAGGGTGCGCTCCTCCGACGGCGAGCTGGTGCCGATCGGCGGTGGCGGCGGTGCAGCGTGTGACTCGAAGTCGCTCATCTATGTCTCCCCATGCATGGTTGTGGTGCGGCGGACTATAGCAACCCTTCAGCCAGCCACCAGTGCGGGAAGACATGGTCTCGCTTGCGATGCTCCACGGCAGTCGTCGGGAGCTGTGAGTGCAGCCGTTTCGATCGGCGCGCTCAGCTGTCGCCCGCCACCGTCATGCGGTTGAGCAGCACCGCACCGATCTTGACGTGCGAACGCGGATCCACATCGTTGCCTACCGCCTCGATGCCGGCGAACATCTCGCGCAGGTTGCCGGCGATGGTCAGGCCGTCGACCGGATAGGCGATCACGCCGTTCTCGATCCAGAAACCACCGGCGCCGCGCGAGTAATCGCCGGTCACTGGATTGACGCCGTTGCCCATCAGTTCGGTGACCAGCAGACCGCGCGACATGCCGGACATCATCGAGGCCAGATCGCCCGCATTCGCAGTGACCTGCAGGTTGTGCACGCCGCCGGCATTGGCGGTGGTCTGCAAGCCAAGTTTGCGCGCCGAATAGCTGCCCAGGACATAGCGCTGCAGCACACCATCGGTAATCAGTGCCGAACGTCGCGTCGCCACGCCTTCACCGTCGAAGGCGGCCGAGCGCAGACCGCGGCGCAGGTGCGGCAGTTCTTCGATGTTGAACCAGTCCGGGAACAGCTTGGTACCGACACTGTCGAGCAGGAAGCTGGCACGCCGATACAGCGCGCCACCGGAGACCGCGCCAAGCAGATGGCCGACCAGCGAGCGCGCCACTTCCGGCGCAAACAACACCGGCAGCTGGCCGGTGGGGAGCGAACGCGGTTGCAGCCGCGCCAGGGTGCGCTCGGCAGCGTGGCGGCCGATCGCCTCGGGCGCTTCCAGGTCTTCGCGCGCCAGCGCGCTGCTGTACCAGCCATCGCGCTGCATACCGTCGCCCTGCCCGGCGATCAGCGCGCAGCTGATCGAATGATGGGTGCCGCGCTCGCGGCCGATGAAGCCATGCGAGTTGGCATACACCGACAGGCTGAGCCCGGTGCTGGCCGAGGCGCCATCGGAATTGCTGATCCGCGTATCGGCATCGCGCCCGGCGGTTTCGCAGGCCAGCGCCAGGTCCACCGCGGTGTCGGCGTCAAGCGCCCACGGGTGCCAGCTGTCCAGTTCGGGGAACTCGCGCGCCATCAGTTCCGGATCGGCCAGGCCGGCGGCCACGTCGTCTTCGGTATAGCGGGCGATCGCACAGGCCTGGGCGACGGTGGATTCCAGGCTGGAATCCTGCAGATCTGCGGTGCTGGCGCTGCCCTTGCGCTTGCCGAAGTAGACGGTGACCGCGATGCCGCGGTCGCGGGTGGATTCCACCGTTTCCACATCGCCCAGCCGCACGTTGACGTCCAGGCCGCGCTCTTCGCTGCAGCTCACTTCGGCCTGGGTGGCGCCGGCCGCACGCGCGCGCTCGAGCAGGCGCTGCGCGATGTCGGTGAGCGCGTCCAGGCGCTGCAGGCTGTCGTCGTGGACACGTGTTTCGGAGGAGAGTGCGTTCAATGCTTTATCCTTAGGAACGCGGATCCTTCCGCAAAAGCTCGGCCATCGTTGGCCGGAGTGTCTGAATTCAGTGCGGAGTGTTCCGCCGGCGCCCGGCCGTTCAAGGCCGGAGTTTTTATCAACCAAGTTTCGGGATGTAGTGGCAATGCGCGGACGCGACGAAGATACCGGTGAATTTCGCGGCGCCAGCCGCAGCCAGCAACGGCGCGAGGCGCTGGAAATTTTCGACCTGGGCGAAAAGCTGGTGGCGCTGACCCCGGCGCAGCTGGCCAAGTTGCCGGTGCCCGAATCGCTGATCCCGCATATCGAAGAGAGCAAGCGCATCACCTCGCATATCGCGCACAAGCGGCAGCTGGCGTTTCTGGCCAAGCACATGCGCCGCGAGGACGACGCCACGCTGAACGCGCTGCGCGACGCGCTGGATGCCAATAGCGACACCGCGCGCCGCGAAGTGGCTGCGATTCACCGCGTCGAGCGTTGGCGCGAGCGGCTGCTGGCCGAGAGCGACGTGGCGCTGGCCGAACTGCTGGAGGCGTACCCGGCCGCCGACCGCCAACAACTGCGTCAGCTGGTGCGCAACGCCATCGGCGAGCGGGCCAAGAACAAGCCGCCGCGCGCTTACCGCGAGCTGTTCCAGGTGCTGCGCGAGCTGTCTCAAGAGCCGGGATTGGAGATTGGGGATTCGGGATTGGAAGACGACGAATCGGCATCGGAAGGCGACGAATAGGGATCCGCCCGATTCATCCAGCCCCGCAACAGCCATCCCGGCCATCCCTGCCGTTGCGAATCCCGGATCCCGAATCCCGAATCCCCGCATCTCAGGCCTGCGTTCCGCCAACGGTGATGCCGTCGATCAGCAGCGAGGGCTGGCCGACGCCGACCGGCACGCTCTGCCCGTCCTTGCCGCACACGCCCACGCCTTCGTCCAGCGCCAGGTCATTGCCGATCATGCGCACCTTCTGCATGGTCTCCGGGCCGTTGCCGATCAGCGTGGCGCCCTTCACCGGCGCGGTGACCTTGCCGTCTTCGATCAGGTATGCCTCGGTGGCCGAGAACACGTACTTGCCGCTGGTGATGTCGACCTGGCCGCCGCCGAAGTTGACCGCGTAGATGCCCTTCTTGACCGAGCGGATCATTTCCTGCGGGTCGTGCTGCCCGGCGCGCATGTAGGTGTTGGTCATGCGCGGCATGGTCAGGTGCGCAAACGACTCACGGCGGCCGTTGCCGGTCGGCGCCACGCCCATCAGGCGCGCGTTGTGGGTGTCCTGCATGTAGCCGACCAGCACGCCGTCTTCGATCAGCGTGGTGCACTGGGTGGGCGTGCCTTCGTCGTCGATATTGAGCGAGCCGCGACGGCCGTCCAGGGTGCCGTCATCGACGATGGTCACGCCCGGTGAGGCCACGCGCTCGCCGATGCGGCCGGCGTAGACGCTGGTGCCCTTGCGGTTGAAATCGCCTTCCAGGCCATGCCCGACCGCCTCGTGCAGCAGCACGCCGGGCCAGCCGGGACCGAGCACCACCTGCATCACGCCGGCCGGTGCGGGAATCGCATCCAGATTGACCAGGGCCTGGCGCAGCGCTTCGCGGGCGAAGCCTTCCGGGCGGCCGTCGGCGAACAGCTCGGCATAGCCGTAACGGCCGCCGCCACCGGAATAGCCGGATTCGCGGCGCCCGCCGTGTTCGACGATCACTTGCACGTTCATGCGCACCAGCGGGCGTACATCGGCGGCCAGCACGCCGTCGCTGCGGGCGATCAGTACCGTGTCCACGCCACCGGACAGGCTCACCATCACCTGTTTGACGCGCGGGTCGGCCGCGCGCACGTACTGGTCGATCCGGCGCAGCAACTCGACCTTGGTCGCGCTGTCCATGTCGTCGATCGGGTCGGTGGCCGGGTACAGCGCACGGCCACTGCCGCGCACCAGCGTGCGGGTGGATTGCGCACCGCCGTCGCGCGAGATCGCGCGCGCGGACTGCGCCGCTTCCAGCAAGGCCTCGCGCTGGATATCGTCGGAATAGGCGAAGCCGGTCTTCTCGCCGGCAATCGCCCGCACGCCGACGCCTTGTTCGATGGAATGCGCACCGTCCTTGACGATGCCGTCTTCCACGCTCCAGCTCTCGCGTCGCGAATGCTGGAAATACAGGTCGCCGAAGTCGATGCCCGGGCCCAACAGGGCGCCGAAGGTGCGGTCGAGATGGCCGGTGTCCAGGCCGGAAGGAAGCAGCAGCCGGGTTTCGGCCAGAGTGAGAGCGTTATCGGTCATGCGATCAGGATGGGGCCCGCACGCCGGGGAGACAAGTCGTTCGGCTGAACGTGCGGCGCGGATATCATCGCAGGCCCGCCGCCCTGCCGACGCCCGCGCATGAAGCTCACTGCCCACGTCCTGGATGGCCACACGCTGGACATCCGCCCCGCCCCGCACGAGCGCGACTGGATGGACGCCACCGACCAGCGCTATGCCTACCGCTGCCTGCCGCTGGCGGTCGCCAATGCGCATGGCTGGGAGCTGCTGTGCCAGGCCGGGTTCGAGGCCAGCTGGGACGGCCGCGATGGCCTGGACGCGATCCGGATCAGTGCCGATGCAGGCACTACGGCACCGGCGATCAGCCACTTCGGCTATGGCGTGCTGACCTTTCACGTGCCCTGCCTGTTCCGCACCGAAGAAGGCATCGATCTGTTCGTCACCGGGCCATTGAACCGGCCCAAGGACGGCATCGGCGCCTTGAGCGGCATGATCGAAACCGACTGGAGCCCGTACACCTTCACCATGAACTGGCGATTCACCCGGCCCGGGCGGGTGCGCTTCGACGCCGGCGAGCCGTTCTGCCATCTGTTTCCGCTGCCACGCCGTCTGATCGAGCAAGTGCAACCGCAGTGGCAGCCGCTATCCGAGGCGCCGGAACTGGCGCGGCAGCATGCCGACTGGACCCACAGCCGCACGCGGTTTCTAAATGAATTGCCGGATGCGCAATCGGCCGCCGCACGCGAGAAATGGCAGCGCGGCTATTTCCTCGGTGTGGCTGGCGCGGATCGAGCGCCAGCGCCGGGCCACCGTTCGCGTCTGCGCCTGCCGATGTTCGCGCGTACTGCCAGCGAAGACGAGGCGGATAACGGGATGCCAGCAGACTGAGCACGTCAGCGTATGGGCGCGGCTCGCCACGTGCAGAGCTGACTGGAAGGCGCTAGGTGTATTCGATTTGCCCGGCGGGCGCTTCAACGCCTCAACGCCTCAGCACGACGGTGTGCGGACTGAATGGAAGCATTGCGCTCGGCGGGCTAGGCGCATTCGACTAACCCGCTGGGCACCGCATACTTACGCGCCTCAGCGCGGCGCTGCACCAGGCTTGCTGGAACTGCTAGCTGGCGCACTTGAAGAACTCGGCTTGCTTGGCGCACGCTCGCGCGCTTCGCGTTCCACCACGTCCACCTGCGGCTCCTTCCACGGGCCGGTGACGTGATAGGTCTTGGCACCGATCGCGCCCAGCGGCTTGCTCAACACCGCATTGGCGGCCGCGCCCACCGCCGCGCCGACCGGGCCACCGGCCACGGCGCCGACCACGGCCAGCAGATTGCCGGCCTTGGGATTCACGTCCACGGTCTGGTCGAAGGTCTGCGCACGCAGGTCGGTCAGCCCGCGGATGGCGATGTCGGCGGCCGGGCCTTCGATGCGGATGGCGTCGGTGCGTGCGAAACCATCGCCAAAGCGCACCTCGCCGGCCAGCTTGTTGAACGCCAGCCCCTTGGAGAAGAAGTCGCGGAAGTCGAACATCAGCCGGCGCGGCAACTGCGCCACGCTGAGCAGGCCGAGCACGCGGCCGGCACCGGGATCCACTTCCAGCAATTGGCCGTTGCGTACGTCGATCTTGAGGTCGCCATCCAGCGAACCGAGCGCAAAGCCGGTCGGCGAGCCCTGCCAGCCGGCGTTGAGCTCCAGCTGGCCTTCGCCACCGCGCAGCTGACCGCCCAGGGTGAGGTTTTGCAGCAGATTGCCGAGATTTCGGCTGTCCACGCGTGCCGATAGCCGGGTGCTGGCGGATTCGCCCTTGCCGCGCCAGGCGCCGGTCAGGCCGATGCTCTGGTCGTTGGAGCGCAGCTGCAGCTGATCCACCTGCATGCCGTCGCTGAGCCGGCTGCTGCGCAAAATGGCGGCGCCCAGGGTCATCTTGCCGACCTGCAGATCGTCGATATCCAGCGACAACGGCGGAATCGACACCGGGTCGAACTCGGCCACCGCGCGCCGCGCCGGCTCGGGCAGGGCGCCGGCCAGCGGGTCGCCCGGCTCGGGTGCGGCCGGTTCGGCAGGCGCCGCGACCGGCTGCCAATGCACGGTGCGCAGCTTGCCCTGCACGGCGGCACCGTCGGCATTGGGCACCGTGAGCTGGCCGGCCAGGGACGGCCCGTCCAGTGTCACCGCCACCGCGTCGCGGGTCGGGCGCAGCCGCAGCCGGGTCTGCGGGAACACGCCGCCGATCATCAGCAGTCTGTCCGCCTGCACGTCCACCTGCTGCAGTGGCACGGTGCTCTGTTTGGTCTCCGGCTGGCCCGGCAGCGGCGGCATCTCCGGCTCGCTGCTGCCGCGGGCCAGGCTGATCCAGTCGATCGCATCCAGCGAGGCGGTGCGGCCGGTGACGATCAAACCGTTGGCCGGTGGGCGCTCGCTGACCGTGTCGGTGCCCATCACCACGCGCACGCCAGTCTGGTTGCCCTGGCTGCTGGCCTTGAGCGCCACCAGCTTGCCGAACGCCACATCGATATCGCCATCGCCGACCGGCAAGGCCACCTTGACCTGGGTGTCCAACGGCTGGGTGGCCGCCTTGTCCAGCGGCGCGGGCAGATCCAGGGTGGTGCCGACCAGGTCCGAGCGCAGGCTCAACATCGCCTTCGCATCGGTCTGGCCCGGCGGCGGCAATGGCACATCCACGCCCACCTGCCAGGGCGCGCTGCCGTGCACGTACGGGCGCAGCCATTCCATCTGCGGCGCGCGGTCGAACAATTCCTTGGCATCCAGGGTGGCGGCAAAGCGCGCTTCGAACGCCTGCTTCGGGTCCTGCACAAAGCCGCCGGCACGCAAGGACAACTCGCCGCTGCGGCCCTGGTGCTGCACGCTCAACTGCTCGGCGGCAAAGCCGGTGTCGCGGTAGTCGGCCTGGCCGCTGACCTGGTCGAAGGCCAGATTCCAGCGCGCGTCGGCCAGCTTGGCACCCTGCAGCGCGACCGTGCCCTGCAGATGCCCGCCCACACCCTTGCTGCGTAACGGGCGCAGCAGATCGAAGCTCACCGTTGCCGGGCCGGACACCGTGAGGTTGCGCAAGGTGTCGCCGTAGCGACGCTCCAACGGACTTTTGCGCAGCATGCTCAGCAGCTGCGTGGCGTCGGCCTGGGTGGAGGCGCGCACGTAGAGTTCGGAGGTGGCGAAATTGGGAATGCCGGCCTCAAGCCGGGTGATTGGCGCGCCAGCCAGCTCGCCACTTCCCTGCAGGGAGAAGCCGTTGCCGAGGAAGCTCAGATCGGCCTGCACCTGCTCCATCGCCGGCCACTCGGGATTGAAGGGGATCACGCCGTCGCGAATATGGCCGAACGCTTCGAAGCGCCCGTCGTTGCCTTCGAACGGCCAGTCGTCCAGATCGCCACTGACCAGACCGGTGCCGCCGGTGATCACGCCGCCGGCTACCGCCTTGTCCAGCCAGTCGATGGCGGGCTTGCTCATCTTCGAGCGGATCCAGAATTTACGCGCCACCGGCAAGGCGACATCGTCCAGTTGCGTGGCCAGCTGGATGCGCGGGCGGCTGCCATCGTTCTGGAACCACAGCCCGCCGCGCACATTGGCGCCGTAGTCCTTGGCCTGCACCCGCAAGGCCGGCGTGGCGACCTGCCAGCCGGCGCCGTCGCGCCAGCCGACGAGCTTGCCGGCCAGCTGGATCTCGTGCGCCACCCCGAAGCCGGTCGGCCAGTCGAAACGCACCGTGGCATCGGGCGCGGTATCCAGCTCGACCGCCTGCGCATCGCCATCGATCTGCCCGCGCAAACCGCTGATGCCTGGCGCGTTGCCCACCGGTAGGAACGCCAATTCGTCGATCCGGCCCTGCGCGCGCAGGGCACCGCCCTGCTCGCCTGCGACCTGCAGGTCGGTCACGCGCAGCTGCGGTCTGGACAAACTCAACCAGCGCCGCAAGGTGGGCGACAGGTGGTCGCTCAATGCCGCCGCTGCGATCAGACCGGAGACATCCACATGTTTGCCGACCACCGCGTAACGGCGCCCGCCGGCGATGCTCAACCCATCCAACTGCTGCAATTTGGCCGCCTGGCCCAGCCGCAGCAGCGGCGCATCCACCCGCCAGCCGCCTTCGATGGTCTGCCAGCGCGCGCGCGCGCGCAGCCGCTCCCACACCAGCGTGCGGCGTGCGGTTTCATCCGGCAACGCGGCACCGGACAAGCGCACCTGTTGAAGATATGCATCCACGGTGACACCGGTGATGCGGCGCGCACGCAGTTGTGCCCACGCCTGCAGCCGTCCGCTGCCGCCATCCACGCGCATGCCGCCGACGTGCAGCAACGAGGCCCACGCGGCCAGATCTGCGGGGTCGGCCTGCGCATAGGCGCTGCCGTCGCCGCTGTTGCGATCGAACTCCAGCACGGTGGTCAACGGTGCGCGCTGCACATCGATCCAGGCATGGCTGCCGACTTTCACTGTCGAACCGCTGACACGCAGACGCAGGTCGATGCGCGGCAACGTGGTGTCCAGGCCGATCGAGGGCGCGGTCACATGCAAACGCGCCTCGGCCACCTGGATTTCACCAAGGCGACGCAACGCTTCCAAGGGGTCGGCACGCCGCGCGGCCGGCAAGCCCTGCACCGACCACACGCCGTCATCGCTACGCTGCAGCGTCAGTGCCAGACCACGCAGGCGGACTTCGGTCAGCGAATGGCCGGGCAACAGGCCGGCGTACATCGCCAGCAGGATTTCGGCCTGGCCCACGCGCACTTCGCCATGCGGACCGATCCGCAACCCATCCAGCCGCAACAGCGGACCGCGTCGGGTCCACTCGGTCTGCAGGCGATCGAAGGCAATGGGCTGGCCGGCGCGCTGACTCAACCACGCGGCGATCTGCTGCGGCCGCTGCTCGGCAAGCGGCAACGCCTGGCTGGCCGCACCCACCAGCAATGCGATCGCCACCAGCACGAGTGCGGTGGCGGTGATCGCGTAGCGGCGAAACAGACGCAGACGGCGGCGCAGCGGGGTGGGCATTAACGGCGGGGAATGGTGAATAGGGAATAGGGAATCGCAGGAGCACAAACCGCGCCGCGCACACGATCATCCATCCGCGTGCGCCGCCATTCTAAAGATGTCACTGGCACCCCGCAGAGCGCCTTTCGCTCCACCCCCATTCCCGATTCCCGGCTCTCCATTCCCGAACTCACAGCAACACCACATCGAACTGCTCCTGCAGATACTGGTCGTCGGACTGGAAGCGGATGCTCTTGCCCAGAAACTCCTCCAGCTCGGCCACGGCCGCCGATTCTTCGTCGGTGATCCGCGCCACCACTTTGGATGAGGCGATCACCAGCAGCCGCGCCGCGTCGAACTGGCGCACCGCACGGGTGATCTCGCGAAAGATCTCGTAGGTCACCGTCTCGGCGGTCTTGATGGTGCCGCGCCCGCTGCACTGGCCGCAGGTTTCCGACAGCTGCCGCTCCAGGCTTTCGACGGTGCGCTTGCGGGTCATTTCGACCAACCCCAGCGGCGAGAATTCGTACACCGTGGTCTTGGCGTGATCGCGTGCCAGCGCCTTTTCCAGCGTGCGCAGCACCTGGCGGCGATGCTCGGCATCGTCCATGTCGATGAAGTCGATGATGATGATCCCGCCCAGGTTGCGCAGCCGTAGCTGCCGCGCCACCGCTTGCGCGGCCTCCAGGTTGGTGCGGAACACGGTTTCTTCGAGATTGCGCTGGCCGACGAACGAACCGGTGTTGACGTCGATGGTGGTCATCGCCTCGGTCTGGTCGATCACCAGATAGCCACCGGACTTGAGCGGCACCTGCTTGTTCAGCGCGCGCCCGATCTCGTCCTCGACCCCGTAGAGGTCGAAGATCGGCCGGTCGCCGGTGTACAGCTCCAGCCGCTCGGCCAGCACCGGCATGTACTTGGCCACGAACGCCTGCAGCTGCACGAAGGTTTCGTTGGAATCGACCTTGACCTTTTCCACGTCGCGGCGGATCAGGTCGCGCACCGCACGCAGCGGCAGGCTCAGGTCTTCGTAGATGATGCTGCACGGCGGCGCTTCCCGGCCGCGCCGCTCCACCACGTTCCAGACCCGCGACAGATAGGCGATGTCCTCGGCCAGCGCCTCGGCCGGCTGGCCTTCGGCATTGGTGCGGATGATGTAGCCGAAGCCGCCGTGCTGGGCCGAGACCTCGCTGACGATGGTCTTCAGGCGCAGCCGCTCGGCCTCGTCTTCGATCCGCGCCGACACCCCGACGATCTTGGACTGCGGCAGCAGCACCAGATAGCGCGAGGGAATGCTGATCTGGGTGGTCAACCGCGCGCCCTTGGTGCCGATCGGGTCCTTGACCACCTGCACCACGATGTCCTGGCCGTCGCGCAGCAGCTCCACGATCGGCACCGAGGCCGCCGGCGGCGGCGGGATCGGGGTCTCTTCGGTATCGACCACGCTGGCCGGCGCGGGCGCCGGGCGGATCACGTCGTTGGCGTGCAGGAACGCGGCGCGCTCCAGACCCAGTTCGACGAACGCCGCCTGCATGCCGGGCATCACCCGCTGCACCTTGCCCTTGTAGATATTGCCGACCACGCCACGGCGCCAACCGCGCTCGATATGCAGTTCCTGCAGCATGCCGTTCTCGATCACCGCCACGCGGGTCTCGCGCGGGGTGACGTTGACCAAAATCTCTTCCGACATCAATGCGCTCCGAAGGCTGTGAGCAACTGCGAGGTGTGAAATAAGGGCAATCCCATCACGCCCGAATAGCTACCGGACAGATGGCTGATAAAACGTTCGGCGCGTCCCTGGATCGCGTACGCACCGGCCTTACCCATCGGCTCGCCGCAGGCCGCATAGGCAGCGATCTGCGCAGCATCGAGCGTGTCGAACGTGACCTCCGATACCACCAACGCCTGCGCCGGGGCGCGTTGTGCGCAGACTAGAACCACCGCCGTGAGCACCTGGTGGGTGCGCCCTGACAGCAAGCTCAACATCGCGATCGCATCGGCCACATCGACCGGCTTGCCGAACACCCGCTCGCCCAACACCACCTCGGTATCGGAGCCCAGCACGATCGCATCGGGGTCGCTGGCCTGCACCTGCGCCAGCCCGGCGCGCGCCTTGTCCAGCGCAACGCGTTGCACGTAGTGCGCGGGCGATTCGTCGGGCGCGCGCAGCTCGGGCACGTCCAGTTGTAAGGTCTGGAACGGTACATCCAGGCGTTGCAGGAGTTCTTGTCGGCGCGGCGACCGGGAGGCGAGATAAAGCATCCTTCCAGCATACCTGTTGCCCATGCTCGCCCGCTTGCTTGCATGGGACACAGTGGTCGCGTTCGACTCACAACATGTTCATCGAACTCACAACACGCTCTGCAGACACACAAGGAGATCTCATGCGTACCACCTTCAAGCCGTTGTTGCTGGCCCTCTCGATTGCTGCCGGAACCGCCATGACCGCCCATGCTCAACCTGCGTCGAGTTACACCATTCCCAACGACGGCACCTTGCTCAATGTGTCGGCCGAAGCGGAAGCCAAGCGCGTGCCGGACATCGCCACGCTGTCTGCCGGCGTGGTCACCCAGGCTGCCGACGGCAACGCCGCCATGCGCCAGAACGCCGAGCAGATGAACAAAGTGCTGGCCGCCGTCAAGGCCGCCGGCATCGCCGACAAGGATGTGCAGACCAGCGGCATCAACCTCAGCCCGCAGTACACCTACAAAGAAAACGAAGCGCCCAAGATCAACGGCTACCAGGCCAGCAACACGGTCAACCTCAAGGTCCGCGACATCACCCGCCTGGGCAAGGTGCTCGACGCCCTGGTCGCCCAGGGCGCCAACGACATCAACGGACCCAGCTTCTCGATCGACCAGCCCGAGCCGGTCTACGACGAAGCACGCGTGGCTGCACTGAAAAAGGCCCAGGCCCGCGCAGACACCTACGCCAAGTCGCTCGGCCTGAAGGTGCGCCGCATCGTCAGCATCTCCGAAGGCCGCAGCGGTGGCGGCGTGCGCCCGATGATGATGGCCGCCTCGATGCGCTCGGCCAAGGTCGAGATGGACACCCCGGTCGCACCGGGCGAGAGCACGCTATCGATCAACCTGGATGTGACGTTCGAATTGGGGCGTTGACCGGATCGAAACCGAGCGTGAACTGATTTTTCTGACTGCCCTCTCCTGAGGGCAGTTTTTTTTTGGGAAAACCGAAAATTCTGCTGCCTCTTCTTGGCGTGTCATATGCGACCACCTCTAGTCGTACGCGCGGTCGTACGCGAGTCTGCCGCACTAGCCAAGCTGCCCGAATCGATACGCCCGGAGTCAATCGGCGAGCCATCGCCGACGCTGCGAAATCACTTGTGTCCACACAAAGGTCGCGGTAAACCTACGTCACCGGATGGTGGTGTGCGTCCGGGTCGCGCTGGTCCGTTCCGCAGTTCCGTTGAGGAGGTGGATGATGGTTCTCACGCAATCGCAGGTTTCTTCCCGATCCACAGGCATCGACACCTCGCGCGTTCTGGCGATGAGTACGGCCGTGGCGTTGCATTTGCTGGCCGGCGGGCTGTTGCTGATTCCGCTCTCGTACCGGGCGATTCCGCAGCAGCCCACGCCCAAAGAACGTTGGGTCATGCCGATGACGATCCCAACGCCACCCGTCCCGCCAGCGGTGTTCCCGATCGAAGTGAAGTTCAAGCCACAGGCGACGCAGACACCGCCGACCGCCGTGCCGGTGCAGGTACAGGTGCAAACACCAGTGGTGAATCAGGCACCGTTGGTGGACAGCGCAGCGCTTGCCTTGCCCGCTGTCTCCGACGCGATAGCTGACAGCGCTCCGGCCATTGCCGCACCCAGCGGCCCGGTCGAGGCAGGCCAACTGCAGTATCTGAGTTCACCGGCGCCGGGTTACCCGGTGGCCGCATTGCGTGCCGGGCAGCAAGGCACGGTGCTGCTACGCGTGTTGGTCGGTACCGATGGGCGCCCGACCGAAGTGAGCGTGCAGACCAGCAGCGGTCATCGCGCACTCGATCTGGCGGCGCGTAGCCAGGTGCTGCGCAGCTGGCGTTTCCAGCCGGCGATGCAGAACGGTCAAGCCGTGCAGGCGTATGGCCTGGTACCGGTGAGTTTTTCGTTGAATTGAGTGAGTCTGGAATGCGGCGGCTCGGCCTTCGAGTCGCCGCATACACGCAGTGCGCCACATCAGACCGGCATAGAAGCGCTCCGAGAGCAGGTGTTCGTGCAATGGATTTCCAATTGCCGGGCACAGCCTCCTGACAAGTGCTCGCGATGCAATGTCAGCAGCACACACGATCCAATGCAGCGGTGACCGGCTGGTCACCACGACAGGCAACAGCAGCGGCTATTGGCACACCGCAAAACCTTGGTCACCACTCACGCGCGGTGATACGGATGATTGGCCAGCATCGCCGCAGCGCGATACAGCTGCTCGGCGACGATCAGGCGCACCAGCATGTGCGGCAGGGTCAACGGGCCGATCGACCAGCTCTCGCTGGCGGTTTTCAGCACATCGGCGGCGTGACCTTCCGGGCCGCCGATCAGAAACGCCAGATCGCGGCCCTGCCCGCGCCAGTGCTCCATGCGTTGGGCGAGCTGTTCCGAACTGAGCGGGCGACCCGGGATATCGAGCGCCACCACGTAGGCGTTCTTGGGCAGCGCGGCGAGCACGCGGCGGCCTTCGTCGTCGGTGGCGCGTTGCGCGTCGCGGCCCTTGCCGCGCAGGCCGGGTTCGATCTCGACCAGCTCCAATGGCATCCAGTGCGAAAGACGTTTCTGATATTCGGCAAAGCCCTGCGCCACCCAGGCCGGTGCGCGCTCGCCGGTAGCGATGAGTCGGCATTTCATCGCGACATGATATCCGCGTCACAGCCCGGGCATCGGAACCATGTCGATCACAGCGGTGTCATGGTGCGGTTACAGCGGGCATCTAGCGTCGGCGGACTACCCAGCCAGCAGGAGTCGTTCGATGCCGATTTTCGATCCCGCCCGCCGCCAGGTGCTCAAGGGCAGCGCCGCCGTGATGGCCGCCGGTGCGCTTGGCAGCTTGAGCGCGCTGCAATCGCGCCAGGCCCAGGCCGCCACCAGCACTTCCCCGCCGCTGCAGCTGGCACCCGTACCCAGCCGCTATGGCCCGCTCGCCCCGGTCGCCGACCAGAGCACCGGGCTGCCGCTGCTGCAGCTGCCGCGTGGTTTCAGCTACCGCTCGTTCGGCTGGAGCGGCGATCGCATGGACGATGGCCAGCCCTGCCCCGACCGCCATGACGGCATGGCCGTGGTCGGCCTGCGTCGGCCCGACTGGCGCCCCGGCAGCGACCCGCTGCGCGGCCTGGAATATGTGCTGATCCGCAACCACGAGCGCGGCGCGACCACCCCGTTCCGCGCACCAGCGATGTACGACACCGGCATCGTCAGCGGCACCCAACTGGCCGGTGGCGGCACCACCACCTTGAGCTACGGTCGCCGCGGTTGGGGCAGCCTGGAGCCGAGCCTGGGCGGCACGCTGGTCAACTGCGCCGGTGGCCCCACCCCGTGGGGCACCTGGCTGAGCTGCGAAGAGATCAAGACCAATGCGGTGTCCAGCACCGGCCGCAAGCACGGCTACGTGTTCGAAGTGGACCCGGACAGCCAGCGCACCACCGGCCGGCCGCTGGTCGGGCTGGGCCGCTTCAGCCATGAAGCGGTGGCGATCGATCCGCGCACCGGCATCGTCTATCTCACCGAAGACGATCGCAACAAGGCCGGCCTGTATCGCTTCATCCCCAACGACCGTCGCGGCCGCAATGGCTCACTGGAAAATGGCGGCCGGCTGCAGGCAGCACGCGTGCGTGGGCGGCGCAATGCCGACCTCACCGTCGCCAGCATCGGCCAGCAGTTCCAGCTGGAATGGGTGGATATTTCCGAGCCCGATCTGGATGGCATCGCCGCACCGGCCGGCTTCCCCGACATCGGCGCCAACGACACATTGAGCGGGCCGTTTGCGCAGGCCTGGGCCGACGGCGCGCTACGCATGAGCCGTGGCGAAGGCATCTGGTACAGCTACGGCAAACTGTTCATCGTCGACACCAGCACCGGCGTGGATGCGCAGGGCCGCCGCGGTTACGGCAACGGCGCGGTATGGGTGCTGGATCTGTTTACGCAGCGCTTGAGCGCACTGTTCGTCAGCGGCAACCAGCTGGCCGCGCACAACCCGGACAACGTCACCGTCAGCGCGCGCGGTGGCGTGGTGCTGTGCGAAGACGGCGGGGAGAGTCCGGACGAATATGGTCCCGGCGCGCGCCTGCTCGGGCTCACCCGTGGCGGCGAATCGTTCTATCTGGCCAAGAACAACGTGCAGCTGACGTCGCAGCAGATCGCAGATGCCGGCAAGACCATTGCCGAAGGCGATTACCGCGACACCGAGTTCTGCGGCGCCTGCTGGGACCCGCTGGCGCGCACCTTGTTCGTCAACATCCAGACACCGGGCATCACGCTGGCGATCACCGGGCCGTGGGAACGCGGGCCGTTGTGAACGAGCCGTTGTGAGCATGCTGTCGTGGGCCTGCAATCGGGAGCCTGCCTGTTGTAGGCCGGTTTTTATAAGCCGGCCTATATAAGAAATTAGCCCAGGCCACCGCAGCCGAACGGACAAGCGTCCGTTCGGCAGTGGCATCGACCCAGCAGCTGACACAGTGCCGTGCATGCACTCGTCTCATCTGCACAACGGGCAGCGTCTGCGACGGAGACTGCGCACAGCACGCGCGCTCACCAGCAGTGGCCTGCGTGCAACCTGAAAACCACGCTCAGTCCCGTGATCAGAACCAGGGCGCGTCTTGCGCGCTCGACATGACACGCTGCAGTTTCAGCCAGCGCTTGAGCGATTGCGGGTCGGCCAGTTCGCGCAGGCCCTGGCGCGCTTCCATCAGATCGTCTTCGACGTCGCGCTTGAGTTGGGCCATCAATTTACCCAGTCGCTCGGGCTTGAGCCGCGGCGGCAGGTCCAGACCATATTCTGCGCAAAAGTTCTCCGACTGCTCCTGCACCTGCTGTTGCAATTCCTTGCACTGCCTGTCCAGTTCGCGGTTGTAATCCTGCAGCCGCGCCGCGCTCATCGCATCCACACCTTGCGCGTCCAGCAGGCCGATCTCGGCCTGCAGTTCGAGCAGGCCGAGCAGATCGCCGGCCTTGTAAGCCGCATTGAGCCGTTGCATCAGGATGGTGCGCGAGGCGTGGTCGTCGGGGTCCTTGGCGCGGTCCGGATGCAGATTGCCGGCCAGTTTGCGATACAACTCGCGCAACGGTGGCGGCTCGGCATTCCCGGCAACCGCTTTCTTCTCGGCACGCTTGCGGCGCTGCGCGTTGTGCTGCTGTTGTTGCGCGTGTTCCTGCTCGAGACGCTCGCTGACGCGTTCGAAGAGTTCTTCGGGCGAGTCGATGCCGTCCAGTTCGTCGGCATCCAGTCCATAGGCCTGGCCGAGAATCTGCTTCATCAGCGCATCGGATTCGGACACTTCCTGGTCGTAGCCCATGACACTGTGGCGATCGTAGATCGGCCGCAGCGCTTCATGTCCCGCTTCGATCAGCGGGCCGGCGATATCGCACAGCAGCTCCGACAGAAACGCACGGTCGGCCTTGCTCAGCTTGACCGTGGCATGCGCGCGATCGAGTTCTTCGACCAGCGCCACATCGGCCGCGCGCCGATGATCGAGCAAGGGCTGCAGCTCGGTGTGATAGCGCTCGCGCCAACGCGTGAGCGCCGTTTGCCAGGCCTGCAGTTCGTTGCGATGACGCTCCAGATCGCGCAGCAAGCGGTCGAAGCGTTTGCGCGCCGGCGACAACGGCTGTGCGGCGGCCTGCGCCGGCTGGCTGCGCAGTTGCTGCAGCGCCGGCGAGGCAGGTGTCTCTGTCTGGGCTTGGGATTTTCTGGCCATACCGTGGGTCAGTTACTCCTCAGGGTCGGCATCCACATCGTCCGGACGCTGATCGCCCACTGTCCACAGGCGCTCCAGCGCGTAGAACTCGCGCACGCGCGGCAGCATCACGTGGACCACCACATCGCCCAGGTCGACCAGCACCCATTCGGCTTCGCGCTCGCCTTCCACGCCCAGCGGCATCACATCCAGACGCTTGGCGAACTTGACCACTTCTTCGGCGATCGACTTGACGTGGCGAGTCGAGGTGCCCGAGGCGACCACCATGTAATCGCAGACGCTGGACTTGCCACGCACATCGATTTCGACCACGTCCTTGGCTTTCAGCTCCTCCACGGCCTCGCGCACGGTGGCCAACAGGGCCGGCACGGACGGCGGCGGGTTCGGAATGGAGGTCTTGATGACTTGGGCTTGGGTGGTCAAAGCGGGCAACTCGATGGAATTAGTGTGAATTATAGGCCGGTCCGGCCGGATGCGTGTTCAGCTGGACGGCTGCGCGCTGCCGTAAAGGCATTCGCGCGCGATAAACGCTGCCACCGACGGCGGCACCAGCGCCTGCCAGTCGCCGCCGGTGGCGATGCGCGAACGCACCGCGCTGGCCGATTCGCCGCGCAACGGTTGATGCAACCGCCACAGGCGGCCGGCCGGGGTGGTGCCCAGCTCGCCGGCGCTGGCAGCCCATCTGCCCTGCACTGCCTGGGCAAGCTGCGGCGCCTCGGCCAGATCCAGCGGGACGCCTGGACGCTCGGCGACGACGAAATGCGCCAACTCGAACAGCGCCTCCCACCGATGCCAGCTGCTCAGGCCAACAAAGGCATCGGCGCCCAGCAACCAGGCGATCGGTGTCGCAGGGCCGAGTTGGGCACGCAGTTCGCGCAAGGTATCGACGGTATAGGACGGTGCACCGCCGTGGCTGGCGCGGCGTAGCTCGCGGGTGTCCAGCACCAGCCCGGGCGTGTCGGCGAGCGCCAGTTCCAGCATGCGTGCGCGCTGCACGGCGGTGGCGCCGGGTGCGGGGCGATGCGGCGGGTCGGCGGCTGGCACCAGATGCACAAGCGCGCCCAGTTCGTCGCGCGCGGCGCAGGCGATGGCCAGATGGCCCAGGTGGATCGGGTCGAAGGTGCCGCCGTAGTACAGGTGGAGCCGGGATTGGGGATTGGGGATTGGGGATTCGGGGTGGAGCTGGGATTCGGGAATCGGGATTGGGGAATCGTAAGAGCGAGGAGCCGGGGACCGGGGACCGGGCACAACGGGAAGAGCGCCAGCGGGACTGACTGGCATCGCAATCGCCGCTGGAAGTTGACCCTGACTTACGCTTCTCCGAGCCCGTTCCCTGTTCCCGGCCCCGGCATCTCCATTCCCGGAAGCGCCCACTTTCAAGCCAGCAATCTCACCGCACGCGCTTCGGCCACGGCCACCAGCAGGCGTTCCAGGCCGACCCAGGCGTCGCCGTCGGCGCGGCCTTTGGCCATGCGATCGACCAGCCCGGCTTCGGCGACGAAGCGTTCCCAGCGGCGCGGTTCGGGATGCCGTTGCAGCGCGCGCTTGAACGGGGCCTGGCGCGATTCCCACAGCCCTTGCGCCTTCATTTCGGCGGCGAGGTTGCCGCCATTTGCCTGCACTTTCGCCAGCGATGCGGTACGCAGCAGCTCCTTGATCAGGATCGGCATCAGTGCGGCCACCGCCTCGCCTTCGGCACGCAGGCCGGCGAGCATGCGTATCACCGCCGCCGGCTGCCCGGAGAAGGTGGTTTCGGCCAGCCGGAACACGTCGTAGCGGGCGGCATCGGCAACCAGCGACTCCATCGCCTCCAGGTCCAGCACCTTGCCGTCGGCCAGCAGTACCAGCTTGTCGATTTCCTGCGCGGCGGCGAGCAGATTGCCCTCCACCCGCTCGCTCAGGCGCTGCACTGCGGCAGCGTCCGCACGCAGGCCGTGGCTGCGCAGGCGGCGCTCGATCCAGTCGGACAATTCGTGCGGCTTGATCGCCCAGGCCACCGAAATGGTACCGATGCGGCCGACCGCATCGGCCCACTTGCCCTGGTGCGCCTTGCTCCAGTCGTTGGCGGTGATCAGCAGCACCACGTCCGGCGGCGGATTGGCGCAGAAACGGGTGATGACATCGGCGCCGTCCTTGCCCGGCTTGCCGCTGGGCAGGCGTATTTCCACCAGCCGGCGCGGACTGAACAGACTGGGCGCGTTGAAGGTCGCATCCAGCTGGTTCCAGTCGAACTCGCGGCCATCGGCGTCGAAGACTTCGCGTTCGCCAATGCCTTCGGCGCGCGCTCGGGCGCGCACCGCATCGGCCGCCTCCAGCACGCGCAGCGTCTCGGGGCCGGCGATCAGATAGACCGGCTGCAACGGCTGGTTGGACTGGCCGGCAAGCTGCTCGGGGCGGAGTTCCATGACTGCGAGCGCGCGCGACGCTTAGTTGTTCGACGCAGGCGGCAACGCCGCCGGTACGCTCGACTCAGGCGTGGTCGGCTGCACTGGCGGCGTGGGAGCCTGCGGCAGCGGCGCGGTCGGCGTGCTTTCCAGCGTCTCGCCACGCTGCACGCGTGCGCGCACCACGCTGTCGATACGACGCAGGATCGAGGCCGACATGTCCTTGCGCAATTCGTCGGCAAGGATCTCGCGCTCGGTCGCGGTGCCGGTGGCATCCACCGGCGGCGACACGTAGTCGCGCGAGAGCTCGATCACCTGCTGCGGCACCAGCACCGCGCCATTGGCGGTGGTGACGGTGAAGATGGCGGCGTAGCGCAGGCTGTATTCCTGCGCACGGCCCTGGCTGTCGATGGCGATCGGCAGATCGCCCCAGCGCTCGGACAACACCTGCACCTGCGCAAAGCCGGTCTTGGCGTCTTCGTCGGCCAGGGTGGCGCCGGCAGCCTTGAGGCCACGCCGCAGCAACTTGGCCAGTTCGCTGTACTGCACTGCAGACTGCACCTTGACCGCTGGCGTGTCCGGCGGCAACGCCAGCGAATTGCGCAGATGGAAGCCGCAGGCGGTGAGGCTCGAGACGAGCACGAGGGACGCAGCGAAGGCAGTAGGAAATCGAATCATGGGCACAGTCTGGATGAGCGCCCCGGCGGCGGCAACAGGCGGCTAGCCTGACCGACACCGCGTGAATGGGGCTTGAGAGCGCCGCAGTAAACCTGCGGCGGCCGGTAATGACAAACGCGTCGCCACGCGCCAGTGAAATGAATCGGCAAGAACGACCGCAGCCCCCTTAGCCTGCGCCAGTGCAGGAATTACCTGAAACCGCCGCATCAACCTAACCTGCGCGCCGCCACGCCGATCCGGCGAACTACCCGGAACGGCGCCTGCGACCCGACCAATCAGAACCCATCACCCCGCCACGATGTTAACGATCTTGCCGGGCACGATGATGATCTTGCGCACGCTCATCCCATCCAGGAACTTGGCCGCGTTCGGCTCGGCCTGCGCCAGCGCTTCGAGTTGCTCGCGCCCGGCATCGGCAGCCACCTCGATGGTGCCGCGCAGCTTGCCGTTGATCTGCACCGCCAGGGTCAGCGCATCGCGCACCAGCGCGGCGGCATCGACCTGCGGAAACGCCACATCTTCCAGCAACGTTTCGCCACGGCCCAGCACCTGCCACAAGGCATGACTGGCGTGCGGGGTGATCGGATTGAGCAGCAGCACCATCGCTTCCAGCGCTTCCTGCCGCACCGCCCTGCCCTGGTCACTGGCGTCGTCGAACTTGGCCAGCGCGTTGGACAGCTCCATCACCGCGGCAATGGCGGTATTGAAGCTGTGGCGGCGGCCGTAGTCGTCGCTGACCTTGCCGATGGTTTCGTGGGTCTTGCGGCGGATCGCCTTCTGCTCGGCACTCAACGCGGCGACGTCCAACGCGGCTGCAGCGCCCTCGCCTACATGCTTGTGCACCTGCACCCACAGCCGGCGCATGAAGCGCGCCATGCCGTCGACGCCGGCCTCGTTCCATTCCAGCGATTGCTCCGGCGGTGCGGCGAACATCGAGAACAGCCGCACCGTGTCGGCGCCGTACTTGGCCACCATCGACTGCGGGTCCACGCCGTTGTTCTTGGACTTGGACATCTTCTCGGTGCCGCCGATGTGCACCGGCTGGCCATCGGCGACCAGCACCGCGCCGGTGACGCGGCCGCGCTCGTCGCGCTGGATTTCCACGTCGGCCGGGTTGATCCAATCCTTGCCGCCGTTGTCGGCATCGCGATAGAACGTGTCGGCGATGACCATGCCCTGGGTGAGCAGGTTGGTCACCGGCTCGTCGCTGTCCACCAGCCGCGCGTCGCGCATGAGCTTGTGATAGAAGCGGAAATACATCAGGTGCAGGATCGCGTGCTCGATGCCGCCCACGTACAGGTCGGCCGGCATCCAGTAGTTGGCGCGGCGGTCGACCATGTCGCGTGCGTTGGGGCTGGTGTAACGCGCCACGTACCAGCTCGACTCCATGAAGGTGTCGAAGGTGTCGGTCTCGCGCTCGGCCGGGCCGCCGCACTCCGGGCAGGTGGTCTGGCGCCAGGTGGGGTCGGTCTTGATCGGCGAACCGGTACCGGCAAATTCCACGTTCTCCGGCAGCACCACCGGCAGCTGGTCTTCCGGCACCGGCACTGCGCCGCACTTGGCGCAATAGATCACCGGAATCGGGCAGCCCCAGTAACGCTGGCGGCTCACGCCCCAGTCGCGCAGGCGGTAATTGACCCGGCGCTGGCCCTGGCCCTTGCGCTCGAAGCGCTCGGCCAAGGCTTCGAAGGCGCCGCCGAAATCCAGCCCATCGAACTCGGCCGAATTGATCAGCTCCAGTTCGCGGCTCTTGTCGGTGTACCAGTCGCGCCACTGGGTAGCGTCCCAGGTCTGCTCGTCTTCATTGCGCGGCTCGCGCAGCTTGACCACCTGCACGATCGGCAAGGCGTACTTGTTGGCGAATTCGAAATCGCGCTGGTCATGACCCGGCACCGCCATCACCGCGCCGGTGCCGTAGCCCATCAGCACGAAGTTGGCCACCCACACTGGCACCTGCTCGCCGCTGATCGGATGCACGGCGGTCAGGCCGGTGGCCATGCCGCGTTTTTCCTGGGTTTCCAGCTCGGCTTCGGAGACGCCGCCGTGCTTGAGCGTTTCCAGCAGCGCGGCCAGTTCCGGGTTGGATTTGGCCGCATGCAGCGCCAGCGGGTGCTCGGCGGCGATCGACACGAAGGTCACGCCCATCAGCGTGTCCGGGCGGGTGGTGAACACGCGCAGCGGATCCAGCGCAGCGCCATTGGTGTCGCGCACGTCGAACTGGATCTCCAGCCCTTCAGAGCGGCCGATCCAATTGCGCTGCATGGTCTTGACCGAATCCGGCCAGCCGTCCAGTTGGTCCAGGCCGTCGAGCAGTTCCTGCGCGTAATCGGTGATGCGCAGGAACCACTGCGGAATCTCGCGTTTTTCCACCAATGCACCGGAGCGCCAGCCGCGGCCGTCGATCACCTGCTCGTTGGCCAGCACGGTCTGATCGATCGGGTCCCAGTTCACCACCGCATTGCGACGGTAGGCCAGGCCCTTGCGCATCAGCCGGGTGAACATGCGCTGCTCGTGCACGTAATAGTCCGGCGAGCAGGTGGCGAACTCGCGCGACCAGTCGATCGCGTAGCCCAGCGACTTGAGCTGCCCGCGCATGTGCTCGATGTTGGCGTAGGTCCACTTGGCCGGCGCGGTCTTGTTCTTGATCGCGGCGTTTTCCGCCGGCAACCCGAACGCATCCCAGCCCATCGGCTGCATCACGTTGTGGCCGGTCATGCGCTTGTAGCGGCTGACCACATCGGAAATGGTGTAGTTGCGCACATGGCCCATGTGCAGCGCACCGGACGGGTACGGCAGCATCGACAGGCAATAGAACTTCGGTTTGTCCGAGTTCTCATCGACCTGAAAGGCGCGGGTGGCATCCCAGAACTGCTGGGCGGAGGTTTCGACCTGCTGCGGGTCGTAGACGTTCGGTTCGACGGTGGACATTGGGAGCGGATGCTCGGGCGGTGCAAAGCGGCACAGGGTACCGCAGTGCAGCAGGCGCTCCAAACCCGCGCGTCAGAAGGCGGGTTTGGCCGGCCAGCTCCAGCCGGCAACCGCCAGCCAGCCTACCCAGGCCAGAAACGCCACACGCTGGGCGATTGCCTGGCGCAGCAACCCCGGCGGCCCGAATGCCAGCACCGCCACCAGCAGCCCGGCGCCCAGACTCAGCAACGCCAGCGCACGGGTATCGGACTGGTTGAGTAGCGCGGCGGCGATCAGCAGCATGGCCGGCACGAATGCCACCGCCCATAGCAGCCAGGCGGTGGCATGGGCCTGGCTGGCGCGGCCATCCAGGTCGGTAGGATCCAGCGGCAGCAGACCCATGCCCAGGAACGCCAAACCTGCCAGCACGATCAACTGCCCGCCCACGCGCAGGCTCCAGCCGGACTTGGCCGGCATGCGCGCCATCAGACTGATGCCGGTGGCCATGCCCAACCCACCCACCAGTGCGAACGCCAGCAGATTGAAGCCCAGCGCGTGCGGAACGCCGTCTGCGCCCAATAACGCCACCGGGTGGCTGGCCTGCAGATAGCCTGGCAATGCCAGCCCGAAGCCGGCCACCGCCAGCACGAACACGGTTGCCGCGATCAGGCCCAGGTAGCGCTGCGTGCCATCGATGCTCGCCATTGTCTTGCTCCAACGTGGGGCGCAGGTTGCGCCGCCATGACGCGGCATTGTGGTGCCGGGGGCGCGTGGCGTGAACCCCTTGTCTGATCCCGGCTGGCGTGATTACTGGCGGTCTGGTCGTCGCCGGCCTCGGCCGGCCTTGTCATGACCGGCCTGGCGATAACCGCCGGTTGGCCCGATCCCGGCCAGCCTTGTGTCGGCCGGGTTTGCCACCATTACGTGCCACTGTTGCCGTCATCTTTTCAGGAAGCCCATGTCCGACAAGCCGCACGTATTCGATGCCACCACCGACACCTTCGAGACCGAGGTCCTGCAGAAATCGTTGACGACACCGGTACTGGTGGATTTCTGGGCCACCTGGTGCGGCCCGTGCAAGTCGCTGACGCCGATCCTGGAAAAGCTCGCCGCCGACTACGACGGTGCGTTCGAGCTGGCCAAGGTCGATGTGGACAAGGAACAGCAGATCGCCGCCGCGTTCCAGATCCGCTCGGTGCCGACGGTCTTCCTGGTCAAGGGCGGCGAACTGGTGGATGGCTTCCCCGGCGCGATGCCGGAAGGCCAGATCCGCGAATTCCTGACCCAGCATGGTGTGCTGCCGGCCGAGGCGCAGGTGGTGGAAGAACTCCCGCCGGCGCCGCTCGACCCGCAGGACCAGGCCGCCGCGCTGCGCGAGGCGATCGCCGCCGAGCCGGACAAGGACGAACTGAAGCTTGACCTGGCGCTGGCACTGCTCAAGACCGGCGACACCGCCGAGGCCGAGCAGCTGATCGACGCCCTGCCCGCCAACCTGGCCACCGACGACCGCGCGGTGCGTGCCAAGGCGCGGCTGAGCTTTGCCAACGTCCTGAAAGACGCGCCGGATGCGGACGCGCTGCAGGCCGCCGTGGCCGCCAACGGCGCCGACCTGCGTGCGCGCCATCTGCTAGGCGTACGCCATCTGCTCGACGGCAATGACGAAACCGCGCTGGAGCAGTTTCTGGAAATGCTGCGGCAGGACCGCGCCTTCGACGACAACCTGCCGCGCCGCAGCCTGATCGATGCGTTCCGGGTGATCGAAGACGAGGATCTGGTCGGCCGCTATCGCCGCAAGATGTCGTCGTTGGTGTTCTGACAGCCGATGGCGCTGCGGCGTCACATGGACACGTAGGAGCGGACCCGGCCGCGACGAGGCGTTACCCGCCAGTCGCAGATAAGGTGTTCCCGGGTAGCGCGCCGTCGCGGCCAGGTCCGCTCCTACGAAGGCTGCCCCGTCACGGCGGGCCCCTGCCCGGGTGTGCACCAAGCGGCGAGGCACAGCGCGCGACTGCGCGACAGGCGACGACGGCGCCGTCTGGACCGGCTCGCAGCACGAACACGACCGCTTCAATGTCGACCTGCGGCATCCCTCCATACGCATGCGAATGTTATACTACGTACCTGCCCTCGCCCTGGAACCAGGTCCGCATGCGCGCCACACTGTTCAAGCTCGGCATCAACCTGTGGCCGCCGTATCTGTTCGCCGGCATCCACGTCACCGTGCTGTCGGCCGATTACCGCTATGCACGCGTGGAGCTGCGCCAGCGCCCGTGGAATCGCAACTACGTCGGCACCCATTTCGGCGGCAGCCTGTTCGCAATGACCGACCCGTTCTGGATGCTGCTGACCATGCAGAACCTGGGGCGCGACTACTACGTCTGGGACAAGGCCGGCAGCATCGAGTTCGTCAAACCCGGGCGCGGCACGGTTACTGCGGATTTCGTCATCGACGACAGCATGCTTGCCGAACTGCGCCAGGCCACGGCCAGCGGCGAAAAACATCTGCGCTGGTTCGAAAACGATGTGCACAACCGTGCGGGCGAGGTGGTCGCGCGGGTGCGCAAGCAGTTGTACGTCAAGCGCAAACCGGCACGCTGAAGCGCGCATCCGCCGCATCACTGGCTGGCGCAAACACACGTACCCGTTCGAAGCGCGTCCGCGCGATGTGATCGTGGCGTGCGCAACACTGTCATCCCCGCGCGCACGCTCACGAACTGTTGCGCACTGCCTGCAGATTCTGAGGGCTCTCAACCCACATGGACTGCCTGCATGAAAGCGATCAACGTCATCACCCTGGTGCTTCTTATCGTCGGCGGCATCAACTGGGGCCTGGTCGGCCTGTTCCAGTTCGATCTGGTCGCCACGCTGTTCGGTGGCCAGGATGCCCTGCTGTCGCGTGTGGTCTACACGCTGGTCGGCATCTCTGCGTTGTGGCAGCTGGTCCCGCTGTTCCGCAACGACCATGGCGCCAACGTTCACCACACCAGCCCGCACGTGCGCAACAACCCGTAAGCGCACAGCTGCGGCAGGCACGCGCGTGACAGCAGGACGCCGGCGCATTCCGCCGGCGTCCTGCTATGCGTACATGCACTTTGCGTCCAGGCGCTTTGCGTCCGGGCGCGTGGTCGGCAAGAATCGGGCATCCCTCCCGCTGGCTGCCTTCATGCTTCTGCGCACTGTTGCTTCCGCCTGCCTGCTTGCCCTGGTATTACCCGCTGCCGCCAATGCGGCCTATCGCAGCCCGCAACAGATTCTGGACAGCTCGCCGGCCAGCGCATGGCGTGTGCTCGATCCGGATCGCACGCTGTACATGGAACTGGACGGAGGCCGGGTGATCATCGAACTGGCGCCGCAATTTGCGCCCGCGCATGTGAGCAACATCCACACCCTGGCGCACGAGCGCTTCTGGGACGGGCTGACCATCTATCGCTCGCAGGACAACTTCGTGGTGCAGTTCGGCGACCCGGATGGCGAAACCCCGGCCAAGGCCAAATCGCTGGGCTCGGCGAAGACGCATCTGCCGGCCGAATTCGAACGCGCATCGCAGGGCCTGGATTTCCAGCGCCTGCCCGACAGCGATGGCTGGGCGCCGCAGGTGGGCTTTGTCGATGGCTTTCCGGTCGGACGTGACAGCGCCAGTGGCAAGACCTGGCTGGCGCATTGCTACGGCACGCTGGGCGCCGGCCGCAACAACGACGAAGACAGCAGCATCGGCGCCGAGTTGTACGTGGTCACCGGGCAATCGCCGCGCCAGCTGGACCGCAACATCACCGTGGTCGGCCGCGTGGTCAAAGGCATGGAATTATTGAGCGTGACACCGCGCGGCCCGGACCCGATGGGTTTTTACGAAGACCCCGCGCAACGCGCACCGATCCGCGCCATTCGCCTGGCCAGCGAAGTGCCGCTGCCCGAGCGCACGCCATTGCAGTTATTGCGCACCGACAGCCAGACCTTCCGCGACGTGGCCGAAGCGCGCCGCAATCGCAAGGACGATTTCTACAAACGCCCTGCCGGGCATATCGATCTGTGCAATGTGCCGTTGCCGGTGCGCGCGCCGCCAGCGGCCGGCTGATTCGGGATTCGGGATTCGGGATTCGGGATTCGGGATTCGGGAAAGCATAGCCAGGCTCAGATATTTTCAGACCTGCGCGCATGCTTAGCGTGCTCGCTCAGCGGGCGCGCTGACTGAAGGCCACGCTGCCCAGGATCAGCGCCGCGGCCACCAGCATGGTCCAGGTCAACGGCTCGCCCAGCAGCGACCACGCCAGTAATGCACCGAACACCGGCACCAGATAGGTCACCGTGGAGGCGCGCGCGGGGCCGATGCGCTGGATCAAACGGTAATACATCAAAAACGCCAACCCGGTGCACACCACACCGAGTGCGGTGGCGCAGGCCCAGGCCACCGCCGGCACCGGCGTGGTCGGCCACTGCCACCACGCCAGCGGTGCCAGCAGCAAGGCGCTGCAGCCCAGCGTGGATGCCGCCGATGCGGCCGGTGGCAGATTGCCCATATGGCGCTTCACCAGGTTGTAGCCGATGCCGTACAGCAGCGACGCGGTGGCGCCAGCCAGTGCTGCAGGCCCAACGCTCAATCCGGCCGACTTGCCGGTGGCCAACACCAGCACGCCGATGAAACCGATCAGCAACGCCAGCGCGCGACGCGTGCCGATCTTCTCGCCGAAAAACAGAAACGCGATCAATGCGGTGAACAACACCGTCATCGCATTGCAGATCGCACCGACTGCGGCCGGCGCGTGCTGCGCGCCCCAGGCGAACAACAAAAACGGCAATGCCGAGTTGAGCACGCCGATCGCCGCCAGCATCGGCCAGCGCTGCAAGGGGAAGCGCTCGCGCGCCAGCCACAGAAACGGCAACAACACCAACGCACCCAGCGCCAGGCGAATTTCCACCAGCACCACGGTGCCGAACTTCGGCGCGGCTACGCGCATGAACAGGAACGAGCAGCCCCAGACGATGCCGAGGAAACCCAGTTCCAGCGGAGTGCGCCATTCGCGCATTGCCACCCCCGGCTGTGTCGACGGTTGCGCACTCATGAACGTGCCTCCGGACGCTGCTCTGGTGTGCTGAAACCGCAGGAAACAACACCAGGCAGGCAAACGGACATGGCACGATCATCGCTAAGGGGTAATGCAGCATCGGTTGCAACCGCAGGCACGACAAGCGCGTAATATCGAGGCGAGCCACAAATCTCACTCATGCCTCGATGAATCTGCGTCCGACCCTGTTACCTGCGCTGGGCGTGTTTGTCGCCGCTGCGCGCCACCAGAACTTCGCGCATGCCGCCGAAGAACTGCACCTCACTGCCAGTGCGGTCAGCCACCACGTACGCAAGCTCGAAGCACTGCTGGGCGCAACCTTGTTCCAGCGGCTGCCGCGCGGGGTCAAGCTCACCGCCGAGGGGCGTCAACTGGCCGATGCCGCCAGTGCCGCGCTTGCAGAAATCGCTGCAGTCGCCGGCAACCTGCATCCACGCGAAGACGCCATCCCGCTGCGCGTGACCACACTGCGTTCGCTGTCGTATTGCTGGCTGTTGCCGCGGCTGCCGCGCTTCTGTCGCGCACACCCGCATATCCGCATGGACCTGCAATCGGACGCGGCATTTTCGCGCTTCGAAGAAGGCGGCCCGGACCTGGGCATTCGCTATGGCCAGGGCGCGTGGCCCGGATTGACCTCGCATCATCTGATGGACGACGAGCTGTTTCCGGTTGCGTCGCCGTCCTTGCCGGAGGTCGCCGCACTGCGTACGCCGGCGCAGATCGCGCAATTGCCGCTGCTGAGCGACATGTCGCCGCAAGGCTGGCGCGACTGGTTCCGCGCCGCGCAGGTGCGCGGCACCACGCTGCCGCCGATGCACACCTTCAACGACAGCACCGACGCGATGCGCGCCGCGGTCTATGGCCTGGGTGCAGTGCTGGCGCGCAAGCACATCGCGCAACCGTATCTGCAGCGCTACGAACTGGTGCGCCTGCCCGGCCCCACCCTCAAGGCCCGCTACGCCTACTACATCGTGCACCCCAGCCATCGCGTTCCCAGTCCTGCAGCGACGGCCTTTATCGACTGGCTCAAACGCGAAGCACTGGACGAACGCACGCCGATGCCGGCGCTGCCGGCCGAGTTGGTGACGTTGCCGGAAAGCGAGACCTTGAGTAAGGCGCGTGTAAGTCGGCGGCCGCGCAAGGCGTCGGCGTCTGAATGAGGTGGCGCAGGAATCGTCTTTGCATACAACACGGCGCGATCATTCCTTCTGCCGCCGGGACATTGCCTCCTTCATGGGAGAAGGTGCCCGAAGCAGCAGCAGCGAAGTCTGGATCGGCTGTCCCTTCTCCCTCCGGGAGAAGGTGCCCCGAAGGGGCGGATGAGGGTACGAGCGAAGCCTGGCAGAGTTTGAGTGCAAGTGTGGCTTCGCCCCGTACCCTCACCCCAACCCCTCTCCCGACGGGAGAGGGGCTTCATGTCGAGCGGGGAAAGCGCTCGTTGGGCTACACAGTCGATGGAGCATCTAACGCGCACCATCACCTCGTTTTTTCCTGTCGATGCCTAGGCTTTAGCTCCCCAACCCCTAGGACATTCCCATGCCAACTCTTCGCATGCGTATCACCGGCACCGACGACGACGCGCGTGCCATTGCCAATCTGCTGCAAAGCATCGAAGGCATCGAGCACGTGGAAGAAGTGGACGATCTGATGCCGCATCTGGACGACGACGATTCCAGCTCGGCCGGTCTGTCCGACGACGAAGGTCCGGGCAGCCACGAGTTCGAAGTGGAAGCCGGCAACGAAGCCACCGCGCAGAAGGTACGCGACGCCGTGCAGGAACTGGCGCTGCAACTGGACGTGTTTGTCGAATACGAAGTCGACGAAGGCTGAGCGCGCCGCAGCGACGACTGCGCGGCCATGGCGCACGCGCGGTCCTCGCTCAGCGGTGTTGCATCACAGCGTTCGCTGCAATGCCGCCTGCGTCAGGCAGGCGGCGCGCGCACGCACTCTCGCTTTCTAAATAAAGCCGAACACGTGCAAGCTGGTGCAGCATCGCCGACCAGCTTGACCACCAGACCGAAAATGCTGCGCTGAGCCCGGCAGCTTCTCGACGTCACCGCGCAATGCGGCGCCGCCGCGCATGCCAGCGCCAGGCCTGCAGCAGCAACCAGCCGGCAATCACCGTAACCACCACGACCGGCAGCAATGCCGCAACCGCGCGAATCACGAACGCCACGCTGGACGCGAACACCTGGCCGAACTCGGCGCCCGCTTCGGCAATCTCGCCCCTGCCCTGCTCGCCGCCGGTGCTGCGGAAGTTGAGCGTGAGCAGTTGCGTGCGCACACGGCGTTGTTGCTGCGCCGCTTCTTGCTGAGTCTGTTGCGCTTCGGCTTCGATTTCGGCCAGGCGCTTGGACAATGCCAGCAGATCGGTCACCGCCAGATCACGGCGTTGCTGCAATTCCAGCAAGCGTGCGTGTTCTTTCTGCAAACGCGCCTGCGCCAGGCCGGTGTCGGCGATCTGCTGCGCCAGGTCCTCGGCGCGCGTGCTGCGCGCAGCGACATCGCCGTGCTGGCCGGCCAGTTGCACCATCGGCTCGATGCCATCTGGCGCCAGCCGCACGCTGACGCTGCCACTGGGGTCGCGACCACCCGTTTGTTCGACTGCCAGCAACGCGCAGTCGCCGAACTGCGCCGCTTGGCAGGCATTGCGTACCGCCACGATGCGTTGGCCGATCTGGTCGGCGGGCAGCTCGATGCGCACATCGTGCTCATACGCCAATGCGTTGCCCTGCGCGGCGGGCGGCGCCGGCGCTGGAGCGCCACCGTCTGCGGCCATCTCCGCCGAGTGTCGCGCACATCCACTCAGTGCCCAGCCCAGCAGCAAGCCAACCGCGTAACGCTGCACGCCGCGCCTCATCGGCTGGCTCCATCGACCGCATGTACCTGCAACGCGGTCAGATCCAGAGCGGGAAGGCAGCGCACATTGACCGCCACACTGGCCTCGCCTGTTCGGGGATTCATGCCCTCGCTGAACGGGGCAATGCCGCAGTGCGGGCAATGATGATGGTCGAGATGATGTTGATTGAAGCGGTAGGTTCCCAGCGCCTCCGACTCACTCTGCAGACGCAGTTGCGTGCGCGTCCCGAACCACAGCAGGCCGCCGCGGCGACGGCACAGCGAACAATTGCAGTCGTACGCCTCGGTGATCGGCGCATCGGTCTGAAGATCGAACGCGATGCGTCCGCAATGACAGCTACCGGCGTAGTGCATGGTGATCCTCCTTGGAATCAGGCCACTCTAAACCAATGGCGGATGCGGACAAGCGCGCACATGCCTATGCTGGCGGATTGCTTCGATCGGAATCCACCATGCGTCAACGCCTGCTCGTCCTCGCCCTGCTCGCCGGCCTCAGCGCCTGCCAGCAGCAGCCCGAATCACCGCGCGCCGGCACCAGTGATGCCAGCACCCGGGACGCACAGACGCCGGACGCGCGCTTTGCCGCGCTGTCCAAGCGTGCGCTCGACACCTGGATGCAGCTGTCGCCGATCACTGCCACCCAGACCGGCGATCACCGCTTCGACACGCAGATCGACGACCTGAGCACCGCCGGCCGTCAGCGCAGCCTGGATGCGGGCAAACAACTGTTGACCGAACTGGATGCCATCGAGGTGGCCAAGCTGTCGCGCGAGAACCAGGTCGATGCCGCGATCCTACGCAACCAGCTGCAATCGGAAATCTGGAACACCGAGGTGCTGCAGAGCTGGGCCTGGGACCCGCAGGTCTACAACGGCCTGGCCGGCAGTGCGCTTTACGGCCTGATGGCGCGCGAGTTCGCACCGCTGCCCGAGCGGCTGACCTCCGCCACCCAGCGCATGGAGAAGATTCCCGGCATCTTTGCACAGGCGCGCGAGAACCTGGACCCGGCCCGCGTGCCGAAGATCCACGCCGAGACGGTGGCCAAGCAGAACAAGGGCATCCTCAGCATCGTCGATACCTTCATCGCGCCCAATATCGGCCAGCTCGGCCCGATCGAAGCCGCGCGCGCGCAGGCGGCCATCGACAAGCTGCGCAAGGCCGTTGCCGAGCAGCAGACCTGGCTGGACACCGTGCTGGTGCCCAATGCCAAGGGCGATTTCCGCGTCGGTGCGCAGATTTACGATCAAAAGCTGAAATTCGCGCTGCTGTCGTCGCTGTCGCGTGCCGACATCAAGCAGCGTGCCGAGTCCGAACTCAAGCGTGTGCGCAGCGAGATGTACGGCATCGCCCGCACGGTGCTCAAGGACAAGCCCGGCGCACCGAAACTGCCCGCTGCCCCCAGCGACGATCAGCAGCAGGCCGCGATCGAAGCAGCGCTGGAACTCGCCTATGCCGACAAGCCGGCACGCGACAAGGTGGTGGACGATGCCAAGGCCGCACTGGCGCAGTCCACCGAGTTCGTGCGCCAGAAGGATCTGATGACGCTGCCCGATTCGCCGGTGGACATCATCCTGATGCCGGAATTTCAGCGCGGCGTGGCAGTGGCGTACTGCGATTCGCCCGGCCCGCTCGACAAGCATCTCAAGACCTTCTATGCGGTCTCGCCGATTCCCGACGACTGGAACGACCAGCAGGTCGATTCCTTCCTGCGCGAATACAACAGCCGCATGATCCACCTGCTCAGCATCCACGAAGGCACCCCTGGCCATTACCTGGAAGGCTGGCATTCGGGCAAATTCCCCTCCACGCTACGCGCAGTACTGCGCTCGGGCATGTTCGCCGAAGGTTGGGCGGTGTACACCGAGCGCATGATGCAGGAACAGGGGTATCTGGATAACGACCCGTTATTCCATTTGGTGCAGCTCAAGTTCTACCTGCGCACCATTGCCAACGCCATCCTCGACCAGGGCGTGCATGTGGACGGCTGGGAGCGCGACAAGGCGATGCACCTGATGACCCACGACACCTTCCAGCAAGAGAGCGAAGCCTCAGGCAAGTGGGTGCGTGCGCAACTGTCGTCCGCACAATTGCCGACCTATTTCGTCGGCGTGCAGGAACATCTGGATACGCGCAAGGCGGTGCAGGCCAAGCTGGGCGACAGCTTCAATCTGAAGGCCTACCACGACCAGATGCTGTCGTACGGCGCACCACCGGTACGCTTTGCGCGCGAGTTGATGCTGGATCAGCCGATCGAGTGACCGCATCCTTCTCCCGTCGGGAGAAGGTGCCCCGCAGGGGCGGATGAGGGTGCGGGCGAAGCCTGGTGTGGCCCAACTGGCGAGTGGCTACGCCCCGTACCCTCACCCCAGCCCCTCTCCCGACGGGAGAGGGGCTTAATGAAGAGCTGCCTGCATCCCTTCTCCCCTCGGGAGAAGGTGCCCCGCAGGGGCGGATGAGGGTGCGGGCGAAGCTTCGTGTGGTCCAACTAGCGAGTGGCTTCGCTCCGTACCCTCACCCCAACCCCTCTCCCGTAGGAGAGAGGCTTGCTGCGGTGATTGCTGCGATTCTCCGGGCAGGCATCAAACCCGCATCATCCAGGTAGCACCACACTCATATGCAACGCGGGCATCTGTGCGAGCGCATATTTCTCATCACCCATCCGCCGCAACAAACCCTCCCGTCTGCCGCGCCCACAGCCGCGCATACAGCCCGCCCTGCGCGATCAATTCCGCATGCGTGCCGGTTTCGACGATGCGTCCCGCATCCATCACCACCAGCCGGTCCATGCGCGCGATGGTCGAAAGCCGGTGCGCAATTGCGATGACGGTCTTGTCGCCCATCAACGCGTCCAGACTGTCCTGGATCGCCGCTTCCACTTCCGAATCCAGTGCCGAGGTGGCTTCGTCCAGAATCAGGATCGGCGCGTCCTTCAGCAGCACGCGCGCAATCGCGATGCGCTGCCGTTGACCGCCCGACAGCTTGACCCCGCGCTCTCCCACATAGGCATCGAAGCCGCGCCGGCCCTCGCCATCCACCAGCGTGTCGATGAAGCTCTCGGCGCGCGCCTTGCGCACAGCCTCCAGCATCTGCGCTTCGGTGGCCTGCGGCCGGCCGTACAGCAGGTTGTCGCGGATCGAACGATGCAACAACGAGGTGTCCTGCGTGACCAGGCCGATCTGCCCGCGCAGGCTTTCCTGCGTGACCTGCGCGATGTCCTGCCCGTCGATGAGGATGCGCCCCTGCTCCAGGTCGTACAGCCGCAGCAACACATTGACCAGCGTCGATTTGCCCGCACCCGAAGGCCCGACCAGGCCGATCTTCTCGCCCGCGCGCACCTGCAGATCCAGCCCGGCAATCACCCCACCGCGTTTGCCGTAATGAAAATGGATGTGCTCGAACTGCACCTGCCCCTGCGTCACCTGCAGCGGCACTGCATCCGGCGCGTCCTGCACCAGCACCGGCTGCGAAATGGTCTGCATGCCGTCCTGCACGCTGCCGATATCTTCGAAGATGCCGTTGACCGTCCACATGATCCAGCCGGACATGTTGTGGATGCGGATCACCAGGCCGGTCGCCAGCGTGATCGCGCCCACGCTGATCTGGCCGCGGCTCCACAGCCACAACGCCAGCCCGCAGGTGCCCACGATCAGGAAGCCATTGGCCACCGCAATTGCGGTATCCATCGCGGTCGTTACGCGCGTCTGCCTGCGATGTTTCACCGCCAGTTCGTCGATCGCATCGCGCACATACGCCTGTTCGCGGCCGGCATGTGCAAACAACTTGAGCGTGGAGATATTGGTGTAGCCATCGACAATGCGCCCGGTCGCCTTGGAGCGCGCATCCGAGGCGATCCACGCGCGCGCCTTCATGCGCGGCACGAAGAACGCCATCAGCGCCACATACACCACCAGCCACATCAGCAGCGGCAGCATCAGCAACGGGTCGGCTTGCGCAAACAGCCACAGCGCGCTGCCGGTATAGACCACGATGTACCAGAGCGCATCGACCATCTGCACCGCCGATTCGCGCAGCGACGTGCCGGTCTGCATCACGCGATTGGCAATGCGGCCGGCAAAATCGTTGTGGAAAAAGCCCAGGCTTTGCCGCACCACGTAGTTGTGCATCAACCAGCGCGAGCGGTTGCTCAAGCCTGGCACGATAGCCTGATTGACCAGCAGGTTATGCAGGCCGGTGAACAACGGCCGCGCCACCAGCGTGATCAGCGCCATCCACACCAGTTCGCTGGCATGGCGACGGAAGAACTCCGGTCCCGGTCGCTCGGCCAGCATGTCGACGATGCGGCCAAGGAAGTCGAACATCGCCACTTCCACCAGCGCCAGCAGCAACCCGGCGATCAGCGTGGCCAGCAGAATCGGCCACAACGGCCGCAGATAATGCAGATAGAACCGCCATACGCTACGTGGCGGCATTTCCCGCTCGATCGGCGGGAAGACATCGATCAGGGATTCGAACCAGCGGAACATTGCAACCACGTCACTGACACCGGGACGTCAGGCTAGCCGATCGCGCGTCAAGCCGCAGTGGCGTCGGCGCTGGCTTGCAGTGTCATCAAGGATGACTGTTCGCGACGTGGCGTCAGCCACAGTCAGTCGCGCACACGCGCAAGCAACCGGTTGACCTCGTCCAGATCGAAATGCGCCGGATCGAAACGTCCACCCAGCGTCGCCAGCACTTGCACGTGTTGCGCATGGCCTGGGTCGGCGATGATCTGCAGAAACTCCAGGTAGTGCTCGATGCCTTCGCTGTTTTCCGGCGGGCAGGCATTGGCGCCGTCCACGCAACGGGCGCCACGCAGGCCTGCATCCGGCGGCAGGATCGCCTCCACCTGCAGGCGGTGCTGCCAGCCCGCGCCGCTGCCGTAGAAATAGTCGAACCACTCCAGCTCGCCTACCGCACTTTCCAGCGTGACGCGTGCCGCATGCTTGAGCCGTGGGCGGTCGGGAACATCCAGCCCGGACTCGCCGTAGCGGCCGCCACCCAGGTCGAACTCGTACGGATGCGCGTTATTCCAGCCCATCGCCGGCTGCAGCACGCGATGCAGCGTTGCCAGGCGCAGCGACCCGGCCACCAGCAATCGGCGCCACACCAGCGGCGTGCTGCCCACCAGCGCGAGATGCAACTGATAGATCGGTACAGGCGTTTGCACCACCTCCTGTGCGGCTTTCTTTTTTTTGGCCTTGCTCATCGTGTCTTGGCTACCTGTTTACGGTGCAAGTATGCAGCGACCTGCATCTGCAGGATCCGCGAAGCAACCTCAGCGCTGCAGACTCGGCACCGCGTCGGTCACGTGCGCATGGCGGCGCATGATCCAGTTGAACAGCGGCGTGGCCATCAGCGTGGACAGGATCGCCATCAGCACCAGCACCGAGAACAGGCCTTGTTCGATCACGCCGGCCTGCAAGCCGATATTGATGATGATCAGCTCCATCAAACCGCGTGCATTCATCAGCGACCCGATCGCCATCGCATCGCGGTTGTTCTCGCCGGTGATCCGCGCAGCGGCCCAGCAGGCCAATCCCTTGCCAATGAACGATGCCGCCAGAATCGCCACGCCGGCAAGCATGATCTGCGGCTGCAGCAGCACGCTGAGCTGGGTCTTGAGACCGGAATAGGTGAAGAACATCGGCAGCAGAAAGACCACCACGAACGGCTGCATCATCTCGCGCAATTTTTCGGTCAACGCGCCCCTGGGCAGGCAAACGCCGAGCAGGAAGCCGCCGAACACTGCATGGATGCCGATCGCATCCATCGCCCAGGCGCTGAGGCAGAACAGCATCAGGATCACCGCCAACACGCCATTGCTCAGCGGCTGGTCCGCCACCACGTAATTCTCGAGCCGCCGCAGCAGATGGCGGCCGACAAAGATCATGAACAACGCGTAGGCCACGCCACCGCCGATGGCCAGATACGCGCCCCCCCAACTGCCGCCGAAACTGGCCAGCACGATCGCCAGAATGCACCACGCCGCCGCATCGTCGAAGGCGCCGGCCGTCAACGCCAGCGTGCCCAACGGGCTATTGGTCAGACCGCGCTCGTGAATGATGCGCGCCAGCATCGGGAAGGCGGTAATGGCAATCGCCGCGCCCAGAAACAGCGAAGCTTCCGTCAACTTGGCTTTTTCCGAAAACAAGCCATCCACGTTGATCAGCCACGGACACATCGCAAAGGCCAGCGCGAACGGCACCGCAATTCCGGCTAACGACACACTCATCGCGCTGCGATAGCGCGCGCGGAAATGATCGCTGCGGAAGTCGGTACCGACCAGGAACATGTACAGCCCCACGCCGAACTGGGCCAGTACGTACAGCACGTCCAGCGTCTGCTTGGGAAACAGCGCCGCCTGCACATCCGGCAGCAACATGCCGAACAACGAAGGGCCCAACGCCACGCCGGCAATCATCTCGCCCACCACTTGCGGCTGCCCCACCCGCTTGGCCAACAAACCCACCAGACGGCAGATCAGCAGGATCACTGCAGCCTGTAAGAAGAAATACACCGACATCTGCGGAGTGGTCATGCGCAAGGCAACATCGTTGAGGGTGCGCGGATCATATCGAGCCGCGCCAGCGGGCGATAGCCATCGTGCAGCTGTCACGCAGGCATCGCCCGGGGTCGGCAGGGCTGTGCTGCACCGGCAAGCCAAGCGACGTGGTGTATGCGCGCCGAGCTCGGTTGCCCGCACGCGCCGTGATCAATGCCTTGCTGACGCCCGTGCTGCAGAGCAGATGGCGATCCCACTGCCATGCAGTCGGTTGGGGGTAGCACTGGACGATGCGCCCAGGCTGCCGTGGCCGCCAGCCACTACACGCTCCGTGCAGTGACTGTGCCCGCCTTCGCAACCAACGGCGCATCACTTCTACGTCGGCTGCCCTTCTGCAACCGGCGTCAACACCAGATCCTGGAAATCGAAGCTGAAATCGGTCAACGGCGAGATCGCCTCCATGCGCATTTCGCGTACCGCGCCATCCGGAGTCAATGCGAAATTGACGAAGGCATCGGCATTCAAGCTGCGGTCGTCCCAGCGCACGATGAAGCTATCGTGCTGCCAGTGCTCCAGCGTGCCGACCAACTGCGCGGTCTTGGCAAACTGCAGACGCAAGCGCTTGCCGTCCTGGCGAATCACCACATCGCCGTACCACGGGTCGCGATAGGTCGCCGCATAACTGCGCAGCGGCAACGACGGCGTGGAGCGTGCCGCGCGTGCATCCAGATGCTTCTTCCAGCTGGCGTCGGCATCGCTGTCGGCCTTGGCCACCGCCTTGGCATAGGCGGCGGTCCAATCGGTTACCGGCACCTGCAGGAACGCATCCAGCACCTGCAAGGTCACCGCATTGAACGCGGCACCGACTTCCTGATTGGTCAGCACCACCACGCCCAGGTGTTGATCGGGCACCAGGGTCAGCCGCGACACCATGCCCGGCCAGCCGCCGGTGTGCCACACCAGCCGATGGCCGCGATAATCGCTCAAGCTCCAGCCTTCGCCGTAGCCGGCAAAATTGGGGCGCGCCGCGGTCAGCTCCGGTACCGCCGGCTCGGCGATCGCAATCGGCGTGATCATCGACCACATGTCCTGCTGCCGCTTGGCACTGAACAACGCGGTGCCGTCCGGCAACGCGCCACCGGCCAGTTGCAGCTTCATCCACAGCGCCATGTCGTGCGCGCTGGAATAGACGCCGCCGGCACCGGAGTTATTGGACCAGGTCAACGGCGCAACCGTGCGCAGCTCGGTGAAGTCGTACTTGGCATGACCCACCGCCGCGTTGTCGCCGGGCTGCAGATGGGCGGCATTGAAGCGCGTCCCACGCATGCCGACCGGCGCGAAGATGCGTTGCTGCAGAAACGCCGCATAGCTCTGCCCGGAGACCTGCTCGATCACCTTCTGCGCAACGGCGTAAAGAATGTTGTCGTAGGCGTAGCGATCGCGAAAACCGCCTTTCAACGGCACCTTGGCCAGGCGCTGCACGACTTCTTCGGTGCTGTAGCTGGTGGTCGGCCAGAACAGCAAATCGCCCGCACCCAGACTCAACCCACTGCGATGCGCAAGCAGATCGCGCACGCGCATCTCGCCGCTGACATACGGGTCGGACATGCGAAACCACGGCAAATGCTCGATGACCTTGTCGTCGAGCGACAGCTTGCCCTCGTCGGCCAGCATCGACAGCGAGGCCGCAGTGAACGCCTTGGTGTTGGATGCGATGGCGAACAAGGTATCGGCCTGCACCGGCGCGGGCTTGCCGATCTCGCGCACGCCGTAGCCGCGCTCCAGTACCACCTGTCCATCCTTGACGATGGCCACCGCAATCCCGGGCACATCGAACTGTTTGCGCACGCGCTCCATCTGCGCATCGAACTGCTGCATGCCGGCGGGAAGCTCGGCTGCCTGCGTTGTCGTCATCACGCCTGCCAGCATCAGCACGCCTCCACTCAGCCATCGGTTCAAGGTCACTAGGGCCTGTTAACACATCCGAAGCCCATCAACGACTAGGACGAAGCTGAGGAATCCAAGGAACATGACATCTAGCTTCTCGAA
>NZ_MDFM01000010.1 GCF_002939985.1 Xanthomonas hortorum pv. cynarae
GCTCTTGCGCATGGTGGTCTCCTTGGTGGCTAGTGTGCCGGAGACCTCTAGATTATGGCTGGATCAATTTTACGGGAGGCTGACAGTGACACCACCCCCGCTCCCTGTAACTCTTGAATGAAAGTCTTACGAAGCGAGTGGAAACCGCGCTTGGCCGGCGCCCAGCCTTTCCCAACCTCGGCCAGGTGTCGACTGAAGGCCTTAGTGATCCAGTTGCCCTGCCCGTTTACCGCCGTTGCTTTAGCTGCAGGGAACAACCTGGTTTCGCCAGCTCCACGCTTGCCATCGACCCACTTGAGAAAACCAATCTTGATTAGCTCTGGATGGAGGGGGACCGTGCGAAGGCTCACCTCAGTCTTCACCTTCTGGTGCTCGCCTTCGTCGGAGATGCGGATGCATGGGATGCCGTCCTCTTCGAACACGTCCTTGACGAGAAGCTGGCCGACCTCAGAGGCCCGGGCACCGGTATAAAGCCCAATGAGCGAGGCCCACCGCGCCGATTCGGATAGTCTGGCCAGCGCCTCTGGTGCAAACAGCGCCTGTATTTGGGCGCGATCGTATGCCTTGAAGCCCAGCTTCTTACGGGCGCGCTTTTCTCGCTGTGAGTAGCTCACATGGCCGGACGCAGGGTTGTCGCCTCGCGGGTAATGGCCCGACGCCATGGCCCATTCGAAAAAGCCTCCTCGCCCGCCGATATAGCTCTGCTTGTTGGTGAGCGTGGGCGTAGATGCCCCTTTCTCGCGCATGTCCTGATACCAGCGGGCCAGGTCCGAGCGCGTAATGGCATGGACCTTGGCCTTCTCGCCGAGGAAGCTCACCAGAGCCTCAATGGCGGTCTTCTTGATCGTGTAGGTCTTGGGCAGCGTCGAGCCCTTGAGTGTCGCCAGAAAGGCGTCACGGGCTTTGCCCAGCGTCATCGTTTCGATGGAGGACGCAGAGGCCTGCCTCATTGGGCTGGCATGCGATGAGGAGCCAAACATCGTCGGCACGGCTACCGGGAAGGCCCGAGCCTGCAAGGCAGCGCCGGCCATCGCTTCCAGTTCCATGAGCTGCCGATAGAGCTTCAAATCCTTCGGGCTGTCGATCTGCCACTGCTCCGTGACGCTGCCGTCAGGAGCACGCGTCCGATTCAACGTGAGCTCTTGAAGATTCTCGGCGCTCGTCAGACGCGCAATAAGGAGGTCAGCGTCCGTCTTGCTCAGCTTGTCCACGCGTTGATCCGTCAACTGTGCGAAGAGCCGAGCATAGCCCGCCCCCAGCACGACCGCACGCACGTGAGCCTGCGGCAAGTCCTTCGTTTGCAAGGTGCGTTTGATAAGCCGGCAGCCCATCACGGTTTGCAAACCGATGGGCACACGTTGGACGAACGACCAGCGGCCGGTGGACGACCGACTCAAATGATGAGGGATGCGCATGCGAGTTTTTCCTCTGCATGCTTCCTGCCTCCAATCAGTTCGCCTAAAAAATTAGTGATTAAAATCAATAACTTAGACGTGACTGGCGGAGAGAGTGGGACTAAACGTTCCACACCCTAACCTTTTGATCTGCCTGCAAAAACAAACCGAGCCGTGTCCTGGTGAGTGTCCCTAAAGAATACGCCCGCCGCTGCACAACAGGCAACGTGACTGTTGATGGTTGGCAGAATTGGGGGCTAGTCTAACGGGCGGGCGGCACCCAAGAAGGGCCGCCCCCGTTTAGAGACAGGGCCCCTGCCCTGCACTACTGATGTCACTTTGGTGCTGTGCCTTCGGCAATGAAGCCCCTTGTTCGCCAAGTAGCGCGAACAAAGCTCTTGAAGTCATAGCCGTCTCCCAAGGTCAACTTGTCTGCGTGGTCAGATACGATAATCTGCGGCATCACCCCCGTGTCCCTTGCAGTCTGATCACAGAACCTGGCGAGCTGGGTAAACATGTTGTTCACGGCGTTCATGTCTTCGTCAACTCGAGTCTCGCGCCTGGACTGCTTCGCCAGATCCTCGGGGTCGAAATGCTCAGCATCATCCAAGGCGGCCGGGAAGTAGACCTGAGTGGGCTGATCTAAGAAAAGGATGGGTGGGATCTTGCACTTTGCCTCCGCCGCAAAGTGGTAATGCAGCGCCAAGAAAAGGGCCAAGTGTGAGTAGAGCCAGTTCGCTCCGCTTCCCATAGAACGGAGATAGACACGGCTTTTTTCGTCTTGCTGATACCAAAGCTCAAAGGTCTCCATATCGAAGCGCAGCTTCGAAGGCTTGTAAGTGTCTTCAAAACTGAAGAGATCGCCAAACTCGCACAACTTGGCATCGATGCTCTTACTCAACAAAGCAAGACTATTATCAACCCCATACTGTGCCAACAAGTGACTCACGCGATTGATTTCCTCTTCCCAGCGCTTCGCCTGCGCGGAAAGCTCGGACTCCGGATTATTCAACTGATCTTCAATTGCAATCTCAAGCAACAATTTAGATTTAGTGGCCTGCTCGTCAATTGATCTCGACGAATTGAGCCTTGTAGCTTCTTCGTCAATCGGCTTCATTTCAGCAGCGATCGAGCGCAGCCGATCATCTATTTTACTAATTTCCCCCTGAACTTTTCGCGCCTCTGCTGCAAAGCTTTCACGCGCATACATCGAAAGCCTAAGCTCACCATTCAGCCAATTTATTGCTTCTACGAGCTTATTGGCCTCAACAGCCGGCGTCGCCGTATGAGACTCGCAGATTGGGCAAAGGGCTTCAAAGAGCTCGGTCGAATCAGGCAATCTGTCTGCCTTCATGTCCACGCTAAACTGCGTAGCGGAACCAACAGCCTCTGACACAAGCCTCAGCTGAATTTGCAACTGGCGCTTCTCAAAGAGCGCTTCAGCTCGCCTGCGACTCAGTGCTTCTCTTCTAACCTCATTCTCATTGGACAGCACATCAATTCTGACCTGTCGCCCATATATCTGGGTCAATAACTGGGAGGGACGCGAATAGATCTCCTCTGCGGTGGCCTCAATCAGATCCACTCCGGCAAGCGCTCTAAACTGAGCCAAGAGATCTCTGTATCTGCCAATTGAATTCTCCCTACGCTGCACTTGTTTAGGCATCTGGGCTTGGATTTTTCTCAGCTCATACTTTGCAACTTCGTGCTCTTTGAAAATATCAAAGTAAGCCTCATCCACAAGACCCATAAATATCTTGAAGTGATTAATTGCGTGATCGCGCTTTTCTTTCTCGTCGAATCTATAAAAAATCGCATGCTTGTTGGCAATGAGGTTTTGATGTTGCAGCATGAATGAAGAGAAGCTTCGCACGGAAGGGGTAGCAGATTTTTTTCTTCCGGCAAGCTTGAGATAGGGATCTTCGTCAATATTCGCTAACGTGATTGAGAAATAGCGACCAAGGTTCTTCTTGAACTCATCCAATGGCATGAAGTGCTTTGAAGCGAAGAACGCTGCATGCTGTTCAATTAACTCCATCAGCGCATCTGGATCAGTGCCTTGCTGCTCAAGCAAGAAGCTATGATCCGACTTCTTATTGCGCGCAGCCACCAAAAAATAACCAGGAAACTGCCACACCACGAAAAACACTTCTGCGCGTTCCGTGATGATTCCAACTGGAATTGTGTCCTCACTACTGCCAAGGCAATAATCAAATATTTCGAGAATTGCACTCTTACCGGTAGAAGACTTTCCGGTGATAATGTTAAGACCCGGCTCGAATTTGACTTGATGAAGATCGCCGTCCGTGTCAACAACGCCGATATAGCGGATAAAGCATTTCATAGTGATTTGAACCCCAACATCCTGTAAATTGAGACAACATCCGCTTCCGCAAAAATTAAGGAAAGTCGCCTAGCCGCAGTCAGGTGCTTCTCGACCGCATTGACTCTGCGAACTTCACGAACGGACTTCACTGCTAAATTCTCAGTTATCTCGATGCTCCGCTCAGCTTTTAGAACGAGCAGCGAAGCATGAGTCAGCGCCTTAAACCGGGCAGTGTTATGAACAAGACCGACAAGCCTGGACTGATTATTACAAAGAGTGCGAAGACTACATCTTCCGTTTGCAGCAATGAGGTATTTTTGCGTTGTCGGATACAAAACCATTGGCAGAACCAAATAGCTGAGCAGCAAGCCTCGCTCGCGAGGAGCAGCGCCGTCGTAGAATTCATGAATGGCGGGTGCCAACGCAAACGGTGACCGTTGAAGCGTATAAAGATGGTCGAGTGAGCTAGGCATTCCCAAACCCTTCGGTTGAAGCGTCTTGACATGCTCGACTGGGCTAGGTGTCATTCCCAAAGCCTCCACTGGAAATCAGCAAGCGAACCCACGGCGTCCCGATCGGCTAACATGTGGTAAATACCGTTCCGAAAAGCAACGGGCGTGAAATCATAGCTACCAAATCCAACCACCGGCTGAGCGCATGTCTTGTGATAGAACGTGCGGGAATCCGTCTGCCGCTCAGAGTGGTTAAGGACAGGGCCAATGCGGCCGATCATGGCGAGGCGAGAAGAGCAATGCAATCTAAGGTGATTGCTACTGTATTCTTCAACATCCTCAGACGAGATAGCACCGTCCTTATACAGTTCGACGATGTATTTCTCTGCGGAGAGACGATCAACCGTCGCCTGTCCAATTATGCTGTTATCAGCGCCAATCTCTTCTAACTTCCTCACATATAGCCGTTCGCGCAAACCGATTTTCTGTGCTTCTAGTCCCACCTTGCTGGCGTCAATACGCGGAAACCTAATGTTGCCAACCATGTATCGTTTGGTCAGCTCTGCGATCTTCGAACTGAACTGCGCACTGGTGAAGCTCCAACCTTGGGTTATCTTCATTGCATTGGTCATGAACCCGAAAAGATCATCCAGGAACTCGTCTTGTCGGTGCGATAGCACAGCCCTCAGATACCTCCTTTTATATTGATCAATCAACCCAAGGAGATCAGGCTGGTCGGTAATCAACTTCACTTTGGCCAATACTTGCTTCAATGCTTCCCTCATGCCTGGGGCCATAACAAGCCTCTGGAATTTCAAGACTTCTGGTATGTGCTCTTGCTTGCCCTTTCTTTCTTTGGCTTTGGACTCCGATACATCTGCGCTATCGCCGTTTCGGGACGCAGAACGGTCCGCATACTTTTTCTCGGCATCTTGATGGATCTTCTCCAGGGCTGCCAGACGCTGATCTAAGTCTAGATCCTCCCAATTCTGGATCGACGCGCGAGCACCAAACCCCTGGGTCGTAAGCAGCACCAAAGAAGCATAGTCTTGGTGTGGAAAGCCGTCGTTCAACCAGTTTTTGAGCGTCTTCCAGAGGTTCTCGTGATTGTCAGTAAGATCACCGCTGTAGTCCTTGACCTCGACCTGTTCTCGCCCCTCGACCGTTACGTCGCCAAACACTTCAATCCAGAGAACATCATCGGGTTGCAATGTATGACAATAGTCTATCGCCACGTGCACTTGATATTTCAGCGCTTCTGAAAGCCGAGTGGCGTCAACTGGCAGCTTATGGCGCACGCTCACCTCGCTCTCGGCCGGCGCGGAGAGGTCTGGGAGATTCAGCGGCAATAGTCCCTGACCAGACGTAGCGATACTTTTTGACGACATGAAAAAAAGTCCCCTTTTATTTGTCACCCGCAGAGTGGCGGTAGTAGGAGCCTAAAGGTCCATCCCATTCGCACTCCAGCGTGAGGCACGGCTTATTCCGTACCTCAACAAGATGGCTGTGGGAAGAAAGTTATTACACTCTACCAAGGCCTACAAGGCCATTCTGGAGGAAGGGCACACAGCTACTTCCAAGCTTTAGATTTCCTCCTCGCTGCCGATATCGCCACTCGGTGCGCCATAGGCGATTGACCACGACTTCGTGTCATTTAAGTAACAAGACCGTGCGGGAGACATAGAAGCGTCTTGACCGTTGGCCATCAAAACATGATCTGTCGCCCTAGCGCCCTTCCTTCACCCCTGTCAGAAGCACATAACCGAGCTCAAGCACAGCCAAGGCTTTTGTCTTCCGTGACACTTAGCTAGCAGGCCTTTGCCCTACCCAAAACAGAGACGGGCAGGCTTCCAGACTGTATTTCCTCCACCGATCAGGCCCGGAACCAGAAGATGGAACACATCGAAGGTGAAGAAAAATATGGGCTAACGGTCACAGGTCAAGCCTGAACGCTCTGGGGGCCTGGCGCTATGATATCTCGCAAGAGCTGGAAGTCTTCTAGCTCGCTTTTTAGGAGTTCTGATGAGCTATACCGCAGAGATTAGTCGCACTAGCCCAACCGCATTCTTGTTTTTGGTTGACCAATCCGGCTCCATGCAGGAAGTAATGACGAATGGGAAGTCCAAGGCGCAGTTCGTCGCTGACGTGCTCAACCGGACCCTTGCAACACTGATCACGCGTTGCACCAAATCGGAAGGAACGCGCAACTATTTCGAAGTCGGTGTGCTCGGCTACTCGAACTCGGACGCGCAGAATGGTCTGGCGGGCGCGCTCTCTCATACCGTGCTCCACCCGATTTCTCAAATCGAAGCCAGTCCTTTGCGCGTTGAAGACCGAGTCAAGCGAGTCGACGATGGCGCAGGTGGCTTGGTCAGCCAGTCCATCAAGTTCCCGGTCTGGTTTGAAGCACGCGCCTCTGGCGGCACCCCGATGTGTAATGCCATCACTAGCGCAGCCGCTGAACTTGTGGCCTGGTGCGATGCGCATCCAGACAGCTATCCGCCCACCGTTCTCCATGTCACTGACGGCGAATCCACTGACGGTGACCCGGAGGGTCTTGCCCAGCAACTCCAGCAAATTGCTACGAATGACGGTAATGTTTTGCTGTTCAACCTGCATGTAAGCGCTAGCGGTGGCGATCCGGTGACGTTCCCGATCTCTGACGCTGGTCTGTCTGACAACTACGCCAAACTCCTTTTCCGGATGTCGAGCCCCCTGCCCCCGCACTTGCAACAAGCTGCTCAGGAAAAGGGAATTAAAGCGACCATGGAGTCACGCGGCTTCATGTTCAACGCAGAGACTGCGGAGATCGTGGATTTCTTCGACATTGGAACGCGAGCAGCCCAGCTGCGCTGACCATGCCCATCCAGATCTTGTTCGACGGCTCTGTTGCAAAACATTTGGACGCGCCGGAAGCCAATGAAGACGCCTATCGTTTGGCAGCGGCGTCCGGACGCATCGTGCTGTCTGACGGTGCATCCGAATCGTTCGACGCCAAGAACTGGGCCGCGCTTCTTGTGGACCAATTCTTGGAGCACCCTGCCAATCTGTCTGATGCGATAGCCACATCCACGCGGCAATACGAAGCGCTCCATGACGCGCCAAATCTGTCTTGGTCGAAGGCTGCTGCCTATGAGCGCGGCAGCTTCGGCACCCTGCTTGTTGCACAAGACGAGGCCGAACAGCTACAGATCAGGGTCACGGCGATTGGCGATTCGTTTGCCGCACTCACCGATGGTGAGCAGATGCTCGCGTGCGCGCCCTATGAAAGCTCGGAGCAGTTCTCCCTTCATCCAACATTGATCAGCACCAAGCCTGATCTCAATGCGCTCTTATTTGAAAATGGCAATGGGGTCCGGACTGAGGTGGCTTGGCCCTACGAAACCTCTGGATATCGGCTTCTCTTGTGCATGACAGACGCGCTAGCCGCGTGGCTGCTCGAACACCAGGAGCGCAGTGATCCCACTGCCCTTGAACGACTTCATGCTGTCAGGGAGTTGGAAGAGCTTGTCAGCCTTGTCGAAGAAGAGCGAACCAAAGGGAGCATGAGGCGGGATGACACCACCCTCATCATCGCCGCGTTGACTGGCGCCGGACATCTATGAACTATCCATCGCTTGAGAAATACAACGAAGCACTACAAGCGCCTGCGCGTGCGATTCAAGATCCACAGCTTAGAGCCGGGCAGTTGCGGACCACCGGACTGGGGTTGCCATTGGCTTTGTGTGGCGGCTTTGCACTGACCTATACGGTTGATACGGGCGGAAAGCGTTTTGCGCTGCGTTGTTTTCACAAAAAATCCAACGATCTGGAACGGCGCTATCAGGCCATTGCGCTCCGACTCAAGCAACTTGCGAGTCCCTACTTCCTGCCGTTCGATTTCATCCCTAACGGGATCCTGATCGATAGGAACCTCTACCCTATCGTCAAGATGGAGTGGGCTCAGGGCACCACGCTTGCCGAGTTCTTGGAACGCAACCACGGAAATGCTGCTGCGCTAACCAGGCTTCGCCAGGCGCTTGCAGCTCTTTCCGCGTATTTGGAAGCACAGCAGATTGCTCATGGCGACATTCAGCCTGAAAACCTGATGGTCAACGCAGACGGTAGTTCCGTCCAGCTCATTGACTATGACGGCATGTTTGTCGAAGCACTACGTGGGAGTGGTGCAACTGAACTTGGCCAAGCTAACTTCCAGCACCCTAAGCGCACGGCGTCCAATTTCAACGAGCAGCTTGATCGCTTTTCTTTCATCACACTTGATGTCGCTTTACAGGCCCTGGCCGTATCTCCGGGACTTTGGAAAGCCTCGAACTCCGAACCCAGCGCTATCGTTTTTCGGCGGAACGACTTCCTTGACCCCGGCACCTCCGTCATCTTCAATCAGGTTCTAGGCCTTCCGGGGCTAACGGTCCCGGCGCAGTCGCTTGCACAGCTCGCGGATGGGCCTTTTGATCAAGTTCCGACACTTGCCGACTTCCGTGTTCAGCGCGGACTGGGACCGAACACAATTGTGTTCAACCCACAGGGTAAGCCCAAAGACATTGCCTACCAAAGCCCTTATACGGTCTGTGATGCGGCGAACTTTGCCCAAGTCGAAGCTCAGGTCGGCAGCCGCGTGGAGTTGATTGGCAGGATCGTTGATGTCACTCAAAAACGATACGGCAGGAACAAAAAGCCTTTCATCTTCATCAATTTTGGCGATTGGACAGGCAAGTCCGTAAAACTTTCAATTTGGTCTGAGGCATTGCGGCAGTTCCCCTCGGAGCCCAACAGCAGCTGGAATGGCCGTTGGGTCAGCGTGACCGGACTGGTAGAGCCGCCCTATCACGGTCAAGCCGGGAAGATATCGTATGTCAGCATCGGCATTAGCATCGAAAATCCAGGTCAGATCAAGCAACTTACAGAGGTAGAAGCACGCTTCCGATTGCGCGGCGGGAAAGCACCTGTTGTTACCGCTGGTCGAAATGAAAACATCCTCAAGGGTATGGGTGGAGCGGGAAATACAGTTCCTCGAAGCACGAGCCAACAAGCTCCGAAGCCACTTCCCCCGCCAAGCACTCCTAACGCTCAAGTCCTTCAAAGGATGCAGCGACAGACGCCTCAGGCTGTTCCAAGGCCAACTGGGTCCGCGCCCCGCCCCAGCTCTCATCAGGTATCACCGGGACCTCGCAGAACTAGCTCACCCAAACGCATGGGCGCAGGAGCTTGGATCGCGCTCATTGTCTTTGTTCTGATTGTCTTGCGTTGGTGTTCTGGCTAGTCAGTGCCCCATGGCGTGCACGCAATAAGCACATGTAGCCAAGCTCAAGAGCATGCTTTAACGACAGGTGTATTTCTCAAAACGACATCATCAAGGAGGAGCGGATGACAAAGCTCATCAAGGATCAGCAGGAACTTGTGACATGGGTTCGCGAGCACGGAGGGAAGCTCGACTTAGCTGTTGCATTTTGGGGAAAGGGCGCTTCGAAGGCGTTAGGGCTCCATGATCGCGCGCACCGATCCCGCATTCTGCTTGAACTGAGCCAAGGTTGCTCATCACCCGATGAAGTCAGGCAGCTGATGAGGCTTCCTAACGTCGAAGTAAAAGCTTTGGATCGACTGCATGCCAAAGCCTACATCGGCGAGAACGAAATGATCGTCGGAAGCGCCAATGCTTCTGCAGGAGGATTAGGCATCGTAGGAAGAGAGTCTGTCCATTGGACAGAGTTAGGCGTCAAGGTGGCAGAAGAAAGCCCCCTCCACGAAGCGAAAAGCTGGTTCGATGCGGCTTGGATCAGGGGAAAGCGCATCACCAAAACGATGCTAGATGACGCCCAGCGCTTGATCAACGAACGCAATTCAAAGCTTCTTCCAAGTAACTCTGGCGGCCTCTCCATTTTGCAAGCGGTCAAGCAAGATCCCGATGCGTGGAAAGATGCGCGAATTTGGGTCGTCGTTGCGACGCGCAACCTAGGATTGGAAGGGCGAAAACTGCTTGAGGAGGCTCGCGCTTTCAATTCAACCCCTGCGATCTATGCCTACGAGAACTGGCCTGACATACCGCGAGCAGCAACGCTCATTAGTTTGACAAAGTATGAGAACGAGAAAATTGAACTAGACGATCCGCCGACGTTTAGAACGCCTGAAGAAAAGCAACCAGGCAAGATCCAACTGGTCTTTCCAGAAAAAATCCCTGGCTACACGATCGGCACCATCTCCGAATGGAGGCCACTTGTAGAGCGTGCGGAGAAGACCTACACAGGTTGGATCAAGCACGGTGGAATTTCCTTGCGCATCCACGAGTTCGTCAGGCGCTACGGTTAGTATGTTAATCGCCTTAAACAAGCCTTAAAGACTAGCGAATTACTGAGTCTTGCACACGAAAAAGAGCCCCGCATGCGGGGCTCCTTTGTCGCTGGCGTTAAAGCCTCAATCTCGGCGCCGAGTGCCAATGGCGGGCGGCGTTGTTCCGATCATTTGGCGGGAACCTTCTGCGACAACCCCAGCTTCCAGCCAAATCCCTAGGCGCACCATCAGTCTGCAGCGCGGTCAACGGTCAGAAATATCTGAGCCATCATAGACTTGGCTTCGGGGGACGGAATTTCAACTCCCAATGCCCTGCCTCACCCTCGGCCTGCGGTGGATGTGCATCCTCTCCAGATGCCTCAGGCGTCAGCACCTCAATCGGCTGCGGAGAGAAGTTCTTCTCCAAGGCCTCAGCCGCCTCCACCATCGCTTTTCGAGCCCGCTTGATCCGCCCCTGCTGGATCGCTTGGATGCGCGGGGAGACATGCCTCTTCGTTCGCGCCAAGCGCCGCTGTGCTCTGGCCACCACTTTCGTATCGGGATCGTATTCTTGCTCATAGAGCTTGGCTTGCGCATCTAGCACGGCCACACGCGCCTTGTAGGGTCGCACCAGCGCATGGGCATACTTGCTGATTGAGCGAGCAAGCATCTCGGTGTCTTCAAAGAAAAATGGCTTGGTGGCGTAGCTATCCGCTCGCCGGCAAACGAGTGTGGAGTGCGCCCGCTGGAACTCGGGTTCAATCTGGATACCCGGGATCTGCCGCAAGACTTCGAGAGACTGCTGAGCCACCTCTCGCTGGGCTTCGAGCCAATCTTCAATCAGTTGCGCCTCCGCATTGAGCACCTCAGCGTCTTGTCGGCCCGAGGAACGAGCCAAACGCGTCACGCGACTAAGATGTCGGGTCTGACCGCTGTAAGGCGTGTAGAGACCCGGGCGAGGCGCTGGCGCACGCGCCAAGCGCTCTTTGATCTGCCGCACCCGCTCTGCGCCTGACAATCGTATCTGCCCAACCGCTGTGCGCCCGTCCAATCCAGAAGCCTGTGCGTTGGCCCGATCCCGAAGTGCTGTCGCATGGCTATGGGACGGCGGCACCTCATGCACCAAACCACCGCTTTTTTTCATATGCTCAGCGACAAGCTTTGAAAGCGCCAAGGCCGCAGCTTGACCGCCCCTACCTCTGACTTCTGCTGTGAACTTCGTTTTGCGCATCACCGCCACTTTGGCTTTGCCCAAGTGCTTGCCAGGCCGGCGCGTGAGTTCGCGGGCGCGTTCAAACTCTCCATTGCGCGCGGCTTCGTGTGCTTGTGCTCGGAGACTGCGATGATCCACTCGAGCCGGGTAGCCCGCATTTTTCAAGTGCGCATTGATGACCATCGCGATGTCTTTGCGGATTTGCCGCAGCGCTCGTGTGCCGCCCCCTTGCCGCGCATCAAACTCAGCGCAAGCGCGCTCCCCCAGTCCTCCTGGGCCGACTTGTCGTGCTGACATCAGCATATGCACATGATGATTGCGCTGATCACCATATTTGCTTGGTGTGTGCACAGCGACCAATACGGCGACTTTGAACCGATTGACGAGCAATTGGCCAAGCGCCAAAGCGAGCGCTCTCCGTTGTTGTGGATCGAGTTGGTGCGGAAGCGACACCTCGACTTCTCGGCAAACGCGTGCGTTCTTGCGCGTCTCGGCCGCTTCGTTCGCGTTCCAAAAATACTGCGCATCAAAGCACCACTCGGGCGCTCCTTTCGGCGCAAGCATCTGATGGAAATCGACACCGCCTCGGTGGGAATAATTGTGGCCAAGCCCTGTGCTCGTATCGAGCAGATCAAACCCTGCGCGGTAAGCAGCTGCTGCGACCGAAGAGTCGCCGTTGCCTCGACTGAAAGACTTCATTGTTGCGTGATAAATCGCCATTTGTGAAACTCCTGTTTGTTTGTGGAGCACACAAAGAAGCGACAGAACATTCCCTGTCGAGAGTTAAGCGAACTCGACAGCAGAGAGACCTTGATCACAAGCTTTTGAAGAGGCCGTGTTGCCTAGCGAAGCATAGGCAACGAGGTGGCGAAAGCCACCGCACCGACGCGCAGCGCTGGCGCACGGTTTCTGCAAAGCAGAAAACCATAAGTGCGCTCTTGCTCTCTAATTTTTCTTTGAATTTTTTTTGCCACAGTTGGATCAACCATGGCTCTTTTTACATATAAATATTAGTTATACCAAAGAATGAATAAGACCTGTACGAATCTGATTACGCCTCACGCCATGTGTCGTTTTACGCTGACTGTCCATGCAGAAGTGATGTTCCGTGGTTTTCAGAAAATCCAAGCAGCAGGACGAATTGCCGTCAGATTGGTAGCATCACCTCTGACGATCGAACGCTAAGTCGCAACAGCTGCGGAAACAAGGAAGCGAAATGCCCAATGACTACTGGGACATGGATGACAAGAACGATCCCAACCTATTGAACCTTGCCAGCGTGAGCACCTCGATGCTCGTGCCCTTTTCAGTGGGAAGGCTGCCGGATGCTTCTTTGCTCTGGCTCAATGAGCGCTGGTTTCACGACTTAGGCATGGCCATCCACGACGCGCCAACTCGGGCCCGCATCTCAGCGTCCTTGCTTGAGCGCTTTGCCGTGACCTCTATCGAAGCTCACTGCGTTGCCGGCACCTTCGGCGGACAGACACTGGGCGCGGATCGCTATGGTGGGAGCGGCGGGGCAATCCACGGAGGGAGTGGCCGCTGTGGCTCCGATGGCATGCTCATCGCCAAAGGAACCGGCCCAACGCCATTGGTGTCCGAGGCCCATGATTGGTCACACTCGCATGGCTGTCTCTATCTTTACGATGCCATTCGCGAGGCAGTCGCCAGCGAAATCCTCAACGCAGAGCTCCCCCACGGGGCAGTCCCCATTGTTGCCATCATCGATGCCGGCTTCTCCCTGGCGCGCACCGATGCCGACGAGCCGGAGCGGTGCGCCATTCTGATCAGGCCTGCTTTCCTGCGCTTGGCGCATTTCGAGCGCAGCCTATATTTCGGGACATCAGGCAGTGCAAACAGCGATCAATTTCAAGATAGCCTGCGAGTCAAAGATGCCATCCACTTTGCGGACGAACACACGCAGCGTGATGCCGGCAATCCCAATGACCTAGGCGTTGACTTGTCTGCGCTCTACCTCCGCCTTGCCGAGCAGATTGCCGCAAGTCGCGCGCATCGCCTCTGGACCGGACGCCCGACAAGCGACAACATCACATCGAACGCGCAGTTCCTGGATTTCGGCGGCTTCCGCGCAGTTCCCAGCTGGAAGCGTGGCACCGATGGACATCGTCACTTCTTCGGCGATGAGATGCGTGATGTTCGCCACTCGCTTCCCTCGCTTGCCTATTTCTTCAAGAAGTATTCCCGCTTCGACAAGGCAATCGCCAACATCGATCAGCTGCTCATCCAGATCGAGCATCACATGGACGCTGCGTTTCTCCATCACTGTGCAGAAGCGTGTGACTTGCCTCAGTCAAGCCCAGAGGCGTTGCATTTCAAAGCGCTCATTGCGCGCTACTACCGCGAGCAACAGCGCATTGACTATGCGTTCGATCAGCCCACAAAGCACAGCGAACGCCACGATTGGCTCTCTGACCACATCAAAGGCAAAGCAACCCAGGGCTCTCAGACAGGCAAGGAGATCAACTCGCTCCTGCGCGCACTTCCGAACGCAGCTGTCCATCTTTGTGCGGCCAACCGCTGGCTGAGACCACGACCGCGCCTTTCCTATCGCGTCTCCAAGCGCCGGGCGATCAAGCTGGTGCCGTCGATATTGGCCGATCGGTCGTCGGCACCCGAGCGGGTCTCGGCCTTTATCGCAACCGAGGTAGCGGTCTCGCGCCGTGTCTGGAAAGGCTTACCGTCGCACTGGCTTGTCCTGGGCTACGCAAGCGATCACGTGTCCACCGCTTTGTATTTCTTTGACACGCACCGCACGGCCTATACAGTCCAGCTGGAGGGGCCACGCGTGCATGGGGGAACACTGTTCTTCGGTGCCCAAGTTGCAGATGAGACGCCAGGCATCATGAATTCTGGCCATAGAACCGTCGTGCTTGTCGATTGCGACCCCACCAGCTACCTGGTGGGTCTAAGCTTGAACGGGCGTGCATCAATTCCTGCCGCACTGCTCACCTTCCCGGACGCTGCAGTTGCGGCGCAGACATTGAGCTCAACCACCGCCCATGCAACCTAATGCCGCTGATGCGCAGGCGCTTGGCCTGGCAATGCAACTTCTGTTCAAGACTGACCGCAAGAGGTTCAGTATCGCAGCAGCTTATGTGTGGCTATGGCCTGCGATTCGCCTAGGCCAGCTCGTCACGATCGAAGACGAAGATGGAGTCTGGACCGGCTACGCCTTATGGGCTTATCTGACGCCTGAAACCGCTAATCATTTGGTTCTGCAAGATCCCCCGTTCTTGCCGATTAGTGACTGGAACGAAGGTGATCAACTCTGGATCCTGGATTTCGTGGCTATGCCAGGGCATCACCGACGCCTGGCTAAAGCACTACGGCACCGCTTGCGCCCTCACTTCAAGCAAGCGCATCGCTTGGTGCGAGATAAGACGGGCGCTATGCTGGGAACCAAGACTCACACACTTCGCAAAGATGGCTGAGGAAGACACGTTGCTTCCTTGATACGAATGGACGAACCGAAGCGACAAGGCAGTTGCAGCCCATGCAGGAAGTGACATCAAGGCCGACCAAGGCCTGGACTGGATTTTTGTTCCTGGGCTTCGGTTCTGGTTTGCCTTATCCGCTGATCGGCAGCACCTTAGGCTACTGGCTCAGCGAAAAGTCGCTTTCGATCGCAGTCATCGGTGCCTTGGCTTGGACCGCACTTCCCTACTCCCTCAAATTCCTATGGGCCCGCAATCTCGACCAACGTCATGCGCCGGTCGTTGGAAGCACCATGTCGCACCGTCAAGGCTGGATTGTCTTGTCTTCGATCATGGTCGCCCTCTCTATCCTGGGCCTTGTCCTGAGCGTCGTCTCCGGGAGCCTTCCGCTGATTGCACTGAGCTGCATCGCAGCCGCGTTTGGCGGTGCGACCCTGGATGCCTCAGTCGATGCGTTTCGGATCGAACAAGAGGCAGTGCACCAGCAGCCAGCCAAGCTCCTCACCGCCTATCAATTTGGCTACCGCGTTGCTCTGCTGCTGAGCGACGGACTGGTGTTCTTGCTCGCAGCGCGGCTGTCCTGGCAAGTTGCTTATGCACTTCTGCTGCCCCTGATGTTGGTGCCCATCTGCGGAACGCTCTTTCTGCGATCTCATCCCGATAGGGTTCTCACCCCAGATCGCGCGAGTGCGAAGAAGCAGGGGTCTCCGCTGATATCCCTTCGACCCTCCACGCTCCAAGGATGGATCGCGGTAGTCGTCTTCATCGGCTGCTATCGCCTACCGGACATTCTTCTGGGTCCCATGATCAATCCCTTCTTCTATGCCCTTGGCATTGGAAAGAGCGTGGTCGGATCCCTGCATATCTGGCTTGGTATCCCAGCAGCCTTCCTCGGAATTTTGGCTGCAGGCACTAGCTTGAAGCGCATGTCCTTGAGCACGACCATCCTTGTTGGCGCAGCTCTCCAAGTCCTTGCCCTCCTCGTTCTTGCATCGCTTTCGTCCAACGAGCGGTCGGCTGAACTGCTTTGGGCTAGCGTTATTCTTCAAAACCTTGCCAGTAGCTATACCGGCATAGCCCTGGTTGCTTACATGTCAAAGCTGGTCACGCTTGGACGAGCAGGTGAGCACTACGCTTGGCTAACCAGCTTCTACTCCATCTTCGGTAGGGTGCTTGCCGGCTTTTCAGGCCTTGCAGTGGCTTATCTCACCACGCTCTATGGAGAAAGCCAGGGCTATGGCACTTTCTTCATTGGCATCTGTCTGACGTGCGTGCCTGCCCTACTCGTCTACTCGCTCATCATTCGGAACAACTTGAAGGAGCGACCCGAACCGTAAGTGCCATCACGCTACTGCTTTGCAATGACTGTCTCCGCTACTTACGGACATGTAATGCTTGAGCTCATTTATTTCAAGCCGATCCTAATGTCTATCCACCTTAGCGCTAGCCAATTAGACGCCTAATTGGCTAGCGCCGGCAAACCTCATCAGTTTCGACTTCTCGTGAGCCCCAGCAAGCACTCGCCCTTCGAACTCGCCTTTACATACACCGACGTTTCACCAAGATTGGTTTTATAGAAAACATCCTTGCTGGCGTCGGCCAATGGCGCATGGGGATTGGGTGGCAGGACATACGGAGTAAGCGCAAATTTTTGCTTGATCTTAGATACCTCGTAACAGCGACCGGGAGCGAGCTCCATATACATAAAACTTACTCCTTTATCAAGTTCAGGCGGGACCCTGAACTCAACAAAGGAGATCGCATACTGATCCCGCGTCTTGAACGCATTTGAGCGAAAAGCAATATTCAAAGATCGACTTGAACTCACCTGATGGAAATCACCAAGTCCAATTTCGCGAAAGGTCTCATAATTTACTGGCTTATTAGGGTCAAAGATTTTACCAATCACTTCATCCAAAACTAGTTCGGAATCTTTGTTCTCAGCGTGCGCGCCCGCACTCACCACCAAAAATAGAACCACAAAGAACGCCAGCTTAATTTTTATAGACATACCAATTTCCCTCGGGAATTAAAGATCTTTACAAATGCCATCAGCCCGCTGGGGGATGCTTACTATCCCAGTAACTCCCATAATATTGCTCATAAGTAATGTCATCAGCGGCATTGGCGGGCGTCCCGTTTACATCAATTCGCTCACCATTCCTGAAAGACTCGCCGATTTGCGCTGAGGCAGCATCCCAGTTTATTTGACCAGCCTGATACGCGTCATATGTTGCATTATAAGACGCCACATTGGCAGGAGCTGCTGGGATATTGAAACTTACACCCTGCGCAGTAAGCTCTCTTTGAACAGCAATGGAATAGATTGTTGCTTCGCCTTCAGTAGCCAAGCCCATATTGATTGCTGACGCTCGATCTGCGACCGTATTCCACTCCCCATCAAAAAGCGTATGTCCCAGCTCATGCGTCAATTGTGCTGCGGTATCGCTCGGACTAGCATAGGTTTTAATATAAACCGTCCCTCCGCCAGTGGCAGCATACTCTGTACGAGAATACGTGTCAGAGGTCTCTATTTGAAAGCCCTTCGCTTGCGCTAACTGAACCAACCCTTCCAGGGTTGCTGACTTGTTAACTATGACGTCGACCTCTGCGCCTAGATCCGTCGTCGTATTTTTGTCTGTGGGATTCGGAAGTCCGCCGCCGCCAGTGCCGGGAGGCGTGATCGGCCCCGGCTGCTCAACTGGCGGTGAAGGAGGAATAGTCGGAGGCGGACTCGGAGGTGGACTCGTAGGCGGGTTAACCACAATTGGTGGAATCTCAGTGGGAGGCTCGCTTGGATCGACGTCCGCAGCGGCCGCTGCACCTGCCACTAGGAACAGCTCTTCGTTTGTCAATTCTCTCATTACAGCGCTCCATCCTGTGAGTAGATTTTTTTCCTGATCGTTTTTTCTATTGAATGTTCCATATCTCTTTTTCCTTTGAACTTATTTTGATAAGCGTTGTAACTCCTCATTGTTGACTGGACTTCTCAGCCGTTTCCCCGGCCTCGTCCTGTTCAAATTTGCTAGGCTGCTCTTTGATCAAAGGCCTTAGGATCCCGCCCACAAAGAGATAGTGCATATCGCACATCCGAGAGATGTTCTTGTCGTGCGTCACGATGACTGTGGTCGCGCCAATGCTCCTGATGTTCTTCATCAGCTGTATGCCCATCTGCTCATCAACCCCAGTCGTTGGCTCATCCATCAACAACAACTTGGTGCGCCTGTAAAAGGCTCTGGCCAAGAAGATCCGTTGTTTTTGACCGCCTGACAGCGTATTTCCCAAGTCGCCGACTCTGGTGTTGAAGCCCATTGGCATGCGCTGAATATCGTCGTGGATGCATGCCAATTTCGCAGCCTGCACGAGGCGTTCTTGATCAATGTGCTCATCGAACATGGAGATGTTTTCCGACAGCGTTCCCGACAACAGATTGTCTCCCTGCATGACGATGCTGACCTTGCTCCGGTAGCTCGACTTACCGACTTTCCGCAGATCCTCTCCATTGACTAAGAAGTCCCCAACTTGAAGATCTTCAAGCCCCGCCAGAACACGGATGAGTGTGGTCTTACCCACGCCTGAGTTCCCGACAATTGCAATCACTTGGCCTGCCGGGGCCCTGAGCTGCAAGGCGCTCATGATCCACTTGTCCGTAGACGAGTAGCGGAAATAGCCGTTGGCAATGGCAATGGCGGGCGCAGCGTCTTCCAGTGCGCCGTTGCCATGCAGAAACGACTCAGGCTCGCTGTGCGTGATGTCTGAAATGCGCTCGGTGTGCAAGCGAAGCAGCCGGAGCTGCATCAAGTAGTCGGCCAGATTGATGCTGCGTTGGCTGAACTGGGTCGCGTAGATCAAAAAGACCGTCAACACCCCGACCGTCATATCCCCACTGAGCACCAGCCGGGTGCCTTCCCAGATTACGAAAATGCGGCACAGGCCCTGAATGAGAAGCTGGACAGAGTCGAACCCAATGCGGATACGCTCGGCCCCGATGGTCGCATTGGTGGCTTTCGCGCTGTAGTTCGTGAAGCGCGACGCCCAGAGCGCTGACTTGTTGAACAGCTTGATGGGCTGGATGCTTCGGACCGTTTCGTAGAGCAAGCTTTGCCGGCGTGCATCAATGTTGATCTGATCAAGGTTGGCTTCTTTCAGTTTGGCGTAGTAGGCGTAGCGCGAACCCACATAGGCAATGGTGAAAGCCAACAAGGCGAAGGCAAGCGGCGCGTCGTAGCTCATCAAGAGCAACAACATGAGGAAAGACATCACCCCATCGATGACCGCTTCCATCATCTTCGTCGTGAGTGACTGTTGGATGGAGTAGATCGACTGGAAGCGGCTTGAAATATCCCCGGTGTGCCGTTTCACAAAATACGACTGGGGTAGCGACACCAAGTGACGGAACAAGTTGCTGCTCCACCGCAAGCCGGTGGTGGAAGAGATCCACAGCAAGGTCCACTTCCTGGCAACGGTCAAGACGAGCTGGACCAGGAGCACGATCGAAAAGCCGATCGCCAATGTGGTGACTAGGCCATCGTCCTTGACGCTGAGCACCTGATCCATGGTCAGTCTCAGATATTGCGGCGCAATCAGCGCACAGCCTTCCAAGAAGAGCGCCAAGATGCCCACACCCCAGAACGCGGGCACCAGGGACCGAAGCGAGCCTGCCAGATCGCGAAGCGATACCGATGGCACGCTCTTGATCTTCTTGAAGGCCGGGCCCGGATGCGCTTCCAACGCAATCCCGCTAAAGAGCTCATCGAACTCATCGAGCTTGATTTTTTTGACGCCCGTTGCGGGATCGCTGATGTGCACGTGCCCTCCCCTCACCGCTGTCAGCACGACAAAGTGCCCGTGGTGCAGGTGGACCATGCAAGGCAACGACAGCTTGGGCAGTTCGTAAAGCTCCAAGCGAAGCGGACGCGTCGTGAGTCCGTTGGCGTCAGCGATTTCAATCAGCGAGGCGAGCGTTGCCCCACTGGTTGACACCGTAAAGCGGTTGCGAAGCTCCCCAAGGCTCGTTTCATGGCCGTAGTAGGAGAGCAGCATCGCAATGCAGGCCAGGCCGCACTCACTCGACTCCGTCTGACGGATATGGGGCACACGGCGCTTCGAGGAGAACACCAGGCTTGGTTCCGCAGAGCGATCTGTCTCGGAATCGCCATTGGCTGATGGCGTCAAGACGTCCTTCATCGCTTTTCACCCGTCAAGCGTGATCCTATGGTTTGGAAGGGGTCAAACATCCACTCCCAGATCTTTCGGCCCTCTAAGATCAGTTCCGCGTCCACTTCCATCCCCGGCAGGAAGGACTTCGCTTCTTGGGCGACGCCGATGGTCTGGGAAGGCAATGCCACTTTGGCGGTGTAAACCGGCTCAGTAGGCGACTGGCGACCATAGCGGCGCTCCAACTCGCCAAGGGGGCTGGTTTGCGTTGACAGCGATGCGATGCGCCCCTGGATGGCGCCATATTTTGCTTTCGGGAATGCGGCGATGTTGAGCAGCACCTCGGTGCCGACATTCACATGTCCGATGGCCCTGGAAGGAATAAGAATTTCAGCTTCGAACACCGACTCGCTTGGGGTGATGGATGCAATGATCGAGTCGGTGCCAATGCGCTGACCTTGGGATGCATAGATCGCTGCAACGGTGCCGCTCAAGGGTGAGGTGATGGTTTGCAGACGATCGGACTTGGCTCTGGCCACTTGATCTTCGATCGTGGATTTCTCACGCTCGATTTCACTCGCTTGTCTGCTGGCGGTTGTCTTTATCTCGGTGATTTCACCCAGCAATGCGGCACGCTGATTACGAAGTGTGGACTGCTGCGCGCGGGCATCCTGGATCTGCGCCTCTGCATCCAAGAGAGCATTTTCGTAGGTGAGGTAGGTGTATTTGGACACATACTTCTCAGCAAGCAGCGGCTCAATGGTCTTCAAGAGTTCTTTGTTCTTGGCGTATTTCTTTTCCAAGATTGAGATCTTGCGAGCGACTTCCTGCATCGCGCCGGTCGTTTCTTCGACTTGACGCGTCAGTTCCCGCTCGCGCTGGCCGGAAAAGTCATGCGTCTGCAATTGCTCCTTGGTCAGCTCTTCTGATCGGGTGAGCGCACGCTTGATCGTCTCATCGGACAAAGAGCGACCCGCTTCGTCGGTGATGTCGGCTGACAGCTCCGCAAGCACTTGGCCCTTCTTGACCAAGGCATTGGGCTTCAATGTCGTCGACAGGATGAGGCCAGGCGTTCCACTGCGGATATCCACTCGCCCATGCGTCGAAATGATCTGGCCCGACACGTGCTCCCGCTTGGAGTAAGACGCGGTCAGAACAAAAGTGGCCAGCAAGAGGAAAAGCGCACAGCCACAGCCAATCCAGATCCGGATGGACGAGGGAAACGCATCTTTTAGGTCGCCGAGTGTGGAAGTTGTCTCCGGCCCCTTTCGCTTGCGAAAGAGCGGTTGTTCTGCGTCATCCGTCTGACCTGACCCGCTATCCATAGCACCTACACTTCGAGATCTACTGCACAACTTGCGTGAGATGAGGCTACCCGCGCAGACATTAAAATTACATTTGCGTTTTGTTGATCTGGCGTTGGCATTGGCGCCAAAACCTAAGGTCGCAAGCCCACGCTATTGCTTTTTCAGCAACCAAGGCTTGCGTCAAGCGAAGGTGCGTTGCGCAAAGCGCAGCCGCACATTGCGGAGTCGGAACACGGCGGATAGCGCACAAAACGCGTCAACATCAACTTAGAGCACGTGCTGCTCCCAATCGTTATCACACCGATCCTAGGCTTCCACCACGTCAGCCACCGCCCCCATCACCACTGGACGTGTCTGACATCGCCTGCTGTTGAGAGCGAGCGGCCATCGTCATCACGGGGCCTGTTGGGTTCTTGTCGATTTCTTCGCGCTCGCGCTGGAATTGCACCATCTCCTGCGCCCGTTGCTGATCCATTGCCTCCGTCTTCTGCAAGGTCTCATTGATGCCAGGCGATGGCGTATTGAGCGAGGTTTCCGAGTGAAAGCCGGGCGTTTTGCCAAAGACAAAGGCGACATCATCTTGGATGGTCACTTTCCGGAGTTCATCCGCGCGTTCGATCCCTGACTCTTTGACGGCATGCAATACCTCAGCCGTCTTCTCATCGGATGTGCCCTTAGGGAGCCGCGCCTGGATGGCAGAGAACAACGCGTAATCCCGATGATCAGAGGGAAACGCCTGCTGAGCGGCATCTTGGAGGGGCCTTGCTTGCTCAACCCGATCCTCATCGTGTTCGTGTGCGTTAGAGCGGGCAGTTGTCCCACCAAAACCTGGCGACGACGCATAGGCAGCGGGTTGGCGCTCCGGCAATACGATCTGCGCCGGCACTTCGCTTTGCGTTGGAATTGCCGGCGACGGCGCTCGCACCGCCTCTTGCTGCTCTGCCTGCAATGGAACAGCCGATGGCGCACCGTTCTGTGGTGCAACTCCTTGCGCTTGCTGCTCGCTGCCCTGCTCCACCGGCCCATTTGCCGATGCCGGCGCTGTGGGTTTCAAGGCATCTCGGCGCGCGCTTTGTGCCTGGGACAACGCCGCATCCAGGTCTTGGCCGGCAACGCCCGTTGCCGGCAAACCTTGGTCTTGCTGGAACTGCCTTACCGCATGTTCCGTCTCTGGACCATAGTGCCCGTCTTGCGGCACGGCCTGACCGTTTGGCCCCCGGGCATCCACTTGCTGCAATCGATACTGCAAGAACTCGACCTCTTGTCCCCGGTCGCCGAGGCGCAGCCCTTCCACCTCATGCGATGACGGCGGCGTTAGAACAGTTGCCTGAGTTGGAGTTTCCTCACGAGACGTGAGAGCTGATGAAGGCGATCCGACACTCGGCGCAGACGCGCTTGCAGAAGCTGGCGCCACTTCCTCTGCCTTCGGCTGGACTGCGCCAGCTGTCGGGGGTGCGGCAACCTCAGGTGTTCGGGTTTCTTCTGGTTCGCGTTGCGGGACAGGTTCGGACTTCGGCTCAGCAGGCTTAGCGACCGGGCGCACGTCTTCCTGCAGAGGCGCGTTGACGGATGCAGGCATCACGACCGGAGCAGGCGTTGCCGTCTCCGCAACAGCAGGCCCGTCGGGTATGCGTGCAACGTCTCGATCTCGCTGCACGTCAATGGCTGCCTGAGGCGCTTGGGTTTCATCCACATGCGGAGCGGTAACGGTCGTTGCGGCGAAGCTTGCGACCTGTTGCGCCTCTTGCGTGGACACACCTTGCCGATTGGCTTCGCGCAACGCTTGCTCGTAGGCGTCGCGCTCCTGAGGCGACTGCGCATCAATGCGCAGCTCTGGTGCGCCGGCCGAAGGCGGTTGCTCCTGCCGAAGCGACTGCACCTCGCCGAGTGCGTGATGGATCTCATCAGTGCTGGTGGTTGCCGCAACACGCACCGCACCATCGGCGTCTCGCCTCAGATGCTGGATGGGGCTGTCCACCGAGTATTGACCGGTCGCATCACGCTCCAATGCCAAAGAGCTGGTCGCTGCATCGATTCCGTTTGCCTCACGTGTCCGTTGCACCGCGAGCTGGATCGCGCCTGCGGTCTGGGCATTGGGCGCAACGCCATAGGCAGCATAGGTCGCCTCGGTATTGGCGTGATCTTGCTGTTGCAGGGTTGGCGTTTGCCGCGCGGGCATCTGTGCCAATGCCTGCTCGTGCTGCTCCAAGGCCGGCTGCAAGCGTTCACGCGTCGCGTTAAGTTCCAACGGGACATTGCCTTCGGCAGCAACGCCATCATGCCGCCACTGGCCTTGCGTATCGCGCTGATACTGCTTGCCGTCCGATGCTTGCAGCGAGTCTGGGTTCAATGCGGCTTGCACGGCCGCTGGCACGGGGCCGAAGTCCTCCCAGCCATTGCGCTGGTGGGCAGCCTGATAAGTCGCTGCAATTGCAGCTGGCCCACGGGCAATGTTGGCTTCTACCACCTGGGCTGCTTGTTGATCCAACGCGGCACTGCGCTCGGGGCTTGCCGGATCAACCGTCCAGACGGGCCGATCGTTCCGATCGACGTCGTCGGCGATCATCCGTGACCACTGGCCACTCGCCGGATCGTGTCGCCAATCACGTGCGTAGAGATGCGCAGCATCTGCCTCACTGGATGGCTGCACATAAGGATTACTGGGTTGCACCTTGCCCAGCGCCTGCTCGGTCGCTTCGCTACTGGCGTGATAGTTCAGCTCGCGCGCCTTTTCGGGCAGTGCGAACATGGCCTGCTTCTGCGGCGCATCCACGCCATCGCTGGGCAGATCGGCCTTTTCTTGTCGCAGCCACTGATTGCCATTGAACTCCCAACTCACGCCCTCCTTGTCGGTCTGCGTATAGATCTGGCGGTTGTCCCAGAGCGTCACCGCCTTGTCGGCAGCAGCACTGAACAAATAACCATCGGCCACCACCAGCGCGACGGGCCCGGCGCCGGTTGTGCCAACAACGGCAGCGGCGGCGGCACCTCCCGCCCAGCCGCCCACGCCTCGGGCACCAAAGTGCAGCGCTTCTGAGCGCGCAGCGGTAAGGTTGTCTTGTGCCAAGAGCGTGCCAACACGTTCTCCGGTTTGCGACGCGTCGTAGGCGGTAGCGGCAACGCCCAAACCCGCGAGCCCTGCCGTCATCCCGGCGCGACGCAAGCCTGGGATTTCAGGTTCCGGCACAGGCACGCGTGCAGGCGGAGCACCTGGCCGCACGAGTTCATCAATGGTGGCAATGCCTTCCATGCGACTAGCAACCACATCGCTCACCCGGAGCTTGGCATGCTCCTCAAGCAATTTTGCTTGGGCAGCAGGATCGGATTTCGGGATCTCTTGCACATGGTTCGGCAAGTCACGGTGCCAATCGACTTGTTTTTGCCAAGCCTCTCGAAGATGCTCGGTGAAAGCGGGATCTTTAAGCCGCGCGTTGCGCGCTTCTTCCATCGCTTGGCCGGGCATGCGTGCATCGGTGCGACTGTCGTAAAGCTCGACGCCCTCACGATTGAAGATGCGGATCGGCACGTTGCTGTTCGCATGGATGGTATCCAAACTGACAGGGAGCTTTCCGTAAATCGCATCACGTGCGCCCTCGGGCACATGGCGACCGTATCCTTGCCTGTCGGTATTTGCAGTGAAACGGCTATCGACACCATGCTCACTCTCCAACTTTGGAGAAGCAACAGCACGCACCTCGACCTCATAGCCCTTCTCTTGCAAGCCTTTGATCAATGTCTCCGATGCCCACTTTCCATCGCTTAATGTGGTGTCGAAAATGAGGTTCTTTTTTTCGGCAGTCGCTGCTACGCGCAGCTCATCGGCCCAAGAGCTGGCATCCCTATGCGTCCGTCCAGACCACTCATAAGGATTATTTCTTTGGAATTCATCTGTGCGAGGATGATACAAACGGAGCTCGTCTGGATCGATCGTCACCGCATCTCCATTTAGCTCATTCAACGCACCCCAAACTAGTCCGCCCTTACCAGCACCGGGCTGCCCAGCCAAAATTATCGCTTTGGGTTGATCATGAGTAATCGCGCTTGTGAAAGTTTTACTTGTTAGTATTTGTTCTCGCAGCACTTTTTCATGAATATCCTTTGGCAACTCATCCGTAGAGTCAGCCATGGTTATTGCCTGCCTTCGGATATCCAAAATAGTCCATTAGACTTCGATCCCTCCAAGCACCAGGGGAGCGACTATGCAGCATCAGGAGAGTTTTCTCTTTCGCCTTTGCGATTGCATCTGCATCCCCACTCGCCTCAGCGACCCTTTCTTGCTCACGAGCCTCGTCTATAAACATTTCCAAACAATCTTCTAGTGCCCAGATCGCAAACTCAAATGGCGGAGTGATTGGCGATGGCTTATCGACCGACTCTTGGAGCGCACTTTCCAACCGCGCGATGTGATCGGGGTAATCCTTGAAGCTTTCGCGCAAGCCTTGTGGCACTGGCGGTCGTTTGCCGACCGAATCAGGGGAAGAATCGTTGGTCTGAGTCATAAAAGCATCCTGATTGAGGCGTTGCATTGGACGTGGAAGATTGGGCTTGCGCTTAGGCGTTGCTACGGACGCACCCGGTTGCAATGGCCCTAACTGCTGCACGGTGCGCGCATTGATTAATGCCAGGTCGCGCAGCAGCTGTTGACTGTGGCTGCCATCAGCCTTCAATCGACTTTGAGGCTTATTGGAAGGTGTGCTATCACTCATGCAAGCGCCATCTGTAAGGCTTCGATCTTCACCTTCGGCAACAAGCGCTTGGTGAAATACGCGTCTTCGTAATACTTGATCTTCTCGCAGAGCACCGGACTTGGGATGCCTTCATAGAGGAAGACTTCCTTGTCAAAGCCCATCGCCTTCAACTCTTGCGGCAGCATCAATGCGCGGCGTTGCTCGGTTTCGGAATAGGACACACTGCTTTGCTTGCCACTGGTGTGCGACTTGTTCTTCTTGCGCACTGTGGTGTAGCCGAGCATGTCCGAGTAGTCGTTGGCGTCTTGCTGCTCGCGCGGGGCATAGACGATTTGCAACGCATGGTTGGTGATGATGGTTCGCGAGACATCCTTGCCATAGGTCGCGTCTAACTGCGCCATGCTCTGGATGATCGGCAGCAAGCGAATGTTGTAGCCAGCCATGTAGCTCACCGCGCTTGCAATGATGTCGACCCGGCCAATTGCCGTGAACTCATCCATCAGCAGCAAGCACTGGTGCTTGAGCGCCGGGTTGTTCTGCGGCAGCTCTTTGGTGTTGAGGTTGATGAGCTGACTAAACAGCAAGTTGATCAACAGGCGGCTTTCGGCCAGCTTGTTCGGCTGGATGCCGATGTAGATGCTCATCTTCTTCTTGCGCACATCAGTCAGCAGGAAGTCGTTGTCGCTGGTTGATGCATCCAGGATCGGGTTGATGAACTGGTTGAGCGGTTCCTTGAACGTGCCCATGATCGAGGCAAAGGTCTCTTCGGCTTGCGAGAGCAAATTGTCGAACGCTGTCTTGGCGTCGCGGCCCAGGAACTCGCGCTGCGAGAGCTTTTTGAGGTAGCCCTTCAAGTCGCTCCCATCCCCAGACGACACGCGATAGAGCAGCCCAAGAGTTGGGAACATCCAGGTGTCTGTCGGGTGCTTGCGCTTGATCTGATCGTCCAGGCTATCGAACAGATAGAGCGTAAACGCCATGAACGCGTTGCGGGCTTGGCTCACCCAGAACTTTTGGGCGTCAGAGCCATCTGGGTAGAGCATCGCCGCAACACTCATCAGATCCGACACACGAAAGGCGGGATCCGGCGAGATGTAGCTCAGCGGATTCCAACGGTGGGTGCGACCGTCTTCGGCAAAGGGGTTGAACAAAAAGACCTCTTGGCCTTGTGTTTTGCGCCAGCCGGAAGTCAGATCAAAGTTTTCCTGCTTGATGTCCAGAACCACCACTGAGCCTTGGTAGTCGAGCAGATTGGGAATGACGATGCCCACGCCCTTACCGGAACGCGTGGGCGCGGCCAGGATCACAAACTGCTGCCCAGGTAGGCGCACCAACTTGCCGCCGTGCTTGCCGACCACGATGCCGGTTGGCGACGGTTTAAGCATGTCCTTCTTGGCCAGATCACTGCCTGAGGCAAAGCGCGCGTTGCCATGCAAGGCGGCTGCTTTCGGCTTGAACAGCGGGATCAGCAGTGCGAACCAGGCCAGGAGCGGCACGCCGAAGCCGATGGCGCCGGCCAGCTTGATCTTGCTGGCATAGGGGGCGAACTGCGGGAGGTCGAGCGCTTTGACGTAAGACCAGTAGGTGTCGAAGCTGAGCGGTCCAGCCACTTTCAACAGCATCAGGATCAACTGACCGGAAAGGTAGACCCCTGCAATGAGGGCAAGAAGCAAGAGCACGGCGGCGAAACTGAGCTTGATCTTGCCGGTCATGACGCGCTGCCTTCCATCTGTGATCCCTGGCTTGTTTGAAAACGACCGTCCGCTCGCAAGATTACAGGATCACATTGCCCGCTCAGATCGGATGGGCGTTGGCATCCGTGTAGGAATTGTCTGATCTGCACGCGTGCCAAGACACCAGCAAGGACCTTCTCACTATGCGCCAGAGGGATCGCTGCGCTGGGCTGAGCCGCAATTTTGCGACGTCCTTCGCTGCTCCCCGAGTTAGACCTTGTCCGTCGCCTAGGTTGTTCGGCCTACTCTTTTTCGGCTTTCGAAGGAGACGATGCGGCGAGTGCCGACAGTTGTTTCACAAGCTCTTCCTGCTGACCCTCGGGCAGCTGGCGCACCAGCTCGATGATCTGACCAAGTCGATCAGACTCGGCGACCAGGGAACTGAGGGACACACCAAGTGCATCGGCCAGATCCAAGGCAGTCTTGAGATCTGGGACATGCGTGCCCGTTTCGTAGCGGCTGATGCGAGCCTGAGCGATGCGACTCTCCAATCCAAGAGCGACACCCAAGTCCTGTTGCACAAGGCCAATTGCTAGGCGGCGCGCTTTAAGCCGCGCAGCGAACAACGACAGGATGTCAGGTTGGGGGATGCTCATCCCTACAAGGATGAACGTGAGTTACGCGCCTTGCAAAAATTCGTTGAACGAATCATTCGTTGAACGCATACTGACGTTGCCCCGGCACGCTGTCAACTGCAACGGGGCCGATGCCTGAGGCGGCCATGCCGGCCTTAAACGGCTATGCATCTGTGCCAATCCGTTTGCTCTCGCTTATCCAAGGATTCCTATGTCCAAAGCTCGCTTTGCCATCATCGGCACGTTGATCGTCTCTCTAGTGGCTTGCTCTGGCGGCGGCCCCGCTGAGACTGAGCGGGAGCACGCTTTTTTGCAGTTCGTCAAAGCGAACAGCAACGAAGAGGCGCGCATCGAAGACTTCGAGAGTAACCAGTGCACGAAGGCGGAAGGTGCGCCCAGCTACACCTGTGACGTAAGTGCCAAGGTTGAAGCCATGGAGCGGGACTTTGGTCATCAAATGGATGGGGTCTACACCTTCACCAAGGTGGGCGGCACTTGGAAGATCACCGGCCGCGTCCAATAGCCATCCGTCTGCAATCAACGATGGTCCCATTCTGTTCTCAGGAGTTCACATGACCGTTAGCACGTTTCTCATCTTGCTTGCCCTGGGCACAGCGGTGCTGGTCGCATTTGCCGTCAATCGGGCTGACCGATTGCGCAACCAACGGGAGGTCTTTGGTCGGGAGTTTGATCACTCCTATTTTGGGCGACAAGGAGCTTTGGCGATCTCGATTGAGCGGTCGCGGTTGAAAATTCGTGTCGGCAGGACAGTGAAGATCTACCCGTTGATGGATGTTCGCTCTTGGGAGAAGCACTGGCACAAATCAAGGCGGGAAGGAACGATCACGGTCAGCGTTCGAGATGTGGATCATCCAGTCTGGACGATCAAGTTCGGCAGCGAGCGCGAGATGAACCAGTGGTATGAGATCTTGAATCAGGCGATCAATGAGGGCGAGAAGCTCTGACCGACTTCTGTGCAGCCATGACGTCGCCGCCTTGACGATTAGTGATTCTCTGATACGAATCATGGCATGAAACAGAACTCAAAAATCCATAACAGAACATTGAAGGCCAGCTCGTCGCTTGACCGCGACGAGCTGCATTTCCGCGAGGAGCTTTTGACGCATTGCGTTGAAGAATTCCTGGAGAAGGGCTTCGGCCTAGATCCTCACCTTGAACAAGCGCTCGACGGATACCGATCTGGCCGCTACGACATGCCTGCCTTGCAGCGCGAGATCATGCGGCCCTACCTACATTGACGTATCCGAGGCCGCCTCGCCCGCTTGACCGTCCGTTCTGACCTCACCGCCTGGGTTCTGGGGCGCGAGCACTTCATTGGCGCTGAGAGCAAGACGTCTGTCTGCAAACGCTCGCTCCGCACTGTGCCCTTCCGGAACATCCATGAGCACCCCGCCAGACCGATAACGGTTGAGCAATGATGCAAAACCCGCTTCGCCTTCGACTAGTGCTGAACGATCAGCTCGCATGGTCTGTGTTGCCGTTGTCACTGGATGAGGCTCATCTACTCTGGCTTGAACACCTGCCCTCGACAGATGAGCATTGATCTGAGCGGCGACCATTGCCCGGATCCACTCCACCTCAGTCCGTCCATTAATGGGTCCATCCAGTTCGCGCGTCTTGGCAGCTAGACCTTCGGGGGTCATCTTCCGTGTAGTGGCAAGCAAGTGCGCATAGAAGTGCCGTGAATCGCCTTGGACCGGGGCGTGTGAGCTTGCCTGGATCGCAAAGCCATACCGATCCACCAAGCGGTGAGCTAAGTTTTCGATGAGATCCCAGCGCTGCGCATCGTTCAGCTCATGCGGGAGCGAAACACAGAAGTTCCGACACAGCGTGCTGTCCTTGCGCTTCTCGGCAGCTTCTGCCGCCGTCCAAAGCGCCTGAGGATCATCAGCCCAGGCCGGGGAACCCGTTGGAACAAAGCATCGAGTTCGGAGCACACCTCGGCGCGCGCGATAGTCGTGCAGTTTTCCGCCCGGCTCAGTGAGAAGCATCGCACCCCGATATGCGGCCGCAGCAATGGCGGATTGATTTTTAGAACGGCTGAATGGTTTGACGCGAACATGAAAGATAGCCATGTGGGACCAAAGAGTGAAGGTCACTCCTGTATGACCTCAAGTTTCTCCCCCAGCAAGAGCAAAAAAGTATAAAAATCGCGCCACAATCGAATGCCTAAAGAGTGATGGTTTTTAAGCCCCGCGACCATCATTTATATGCAGTTCATTTCTAATGAATGTGAATTAAACTCTGCGAAGATCTTCTTCAACGCCTAATCTTGCTCTTATAATAAAATATAATAAGGCGGCCTTTAGGCGTCTATTTTCCAAAAATAAACACTATAAAAAGTTGACTAGTGATGAAACCCGGAAGCGCGCGAAAGCGCCACCCCATAAAGGTTTAGCTCAATTAACCTAATTAACTTTTAAAATGCTCTTGCCACTTATTCGCCTCAATCATTAAGACACCGAGGCGTCGACTAAATCCATTATTTCATTTTTTTTATCATTGACAGTTTAAAGACTGATGTTATCGCTGGATCATCTTCAACCCAAAGGAAAGTCGATGACTCCAAAGCAAAACCAACCACCCGTTGTCCCTCTCATCAATGATGGCGAACACCTTCACTTCAAATCCATTCAAGTCGGAAAAACACTGTTTAATGACGTTACTGTTCGCGGACGACAAGCCGCGATCCAATTAAGCGAGATGCTACAAAGTGCCTGGCAAACTTTCTGTGCATCTCGCACTCGCCGTCCTCGATCACGCTATCCAGAAGCACTTCCCACAGGATCACCTGCCCGGCTGCTCTCTGTGGAGATCGCGGATTACCTCAAAGACATGGCGCGCCGTGATCTGCAGGACACCACGATCAACTCTGCCGCTCGATCCCTCAAAATTTTACGCCTGACCTGTGGAGATGTGCCTGTTTCACAGATCGACCATCAACACATTCACCAGATGTGGGATGTCTTGCGTTGGGCACCACCGGGCCTGACCAGCAACCCACGGTTCGAGTCCATGAGCGCCGAAGACATTATCCGCGAAGGCACAGCACTCAACGTGCCCTGCCCCGCAAGCGCCACGACCGAGCTGCATCGCCGAATGGTGACAAGCTTCTTCAATGCGTTGCTCAAAACGAAAGCTGTTGCGCACTCGCCGATGGCAGCGTTCAAGCCCAAGAAGCCATCACTCCTCACCAACACCACAACACCATCCAGGCTCTTGTCGTCCAGTGATATTCAGAAGATCTTCGATCCTGCGACCTTCAATGCCTGGGCGTCTAAGTTCCCTCATCGGTGGTGGGGGCCGATTTTAGGCCTTTACACGGGGGCACGTATCAATGAAGTCGCGCAACTGAAAGTTGCTGACATCATCTTGGAACAAGGTCAGTGGTGCATGGCTATCCGAATGACGGCAGACGATGATCTCGCCCAGTCTAACGGTGCTCAGACCCGCCAACGCCTCAAAGGCAAGAGCGCAATCCGCAAGATCCCGTTGCATCCTGAGGTGATCAATGCCGGCTTCTTGGACTTCGTTGCCGACATCAAGGCCTGTGGCCATCCCAGACTGTTCCCGCACTTGTCTGCTGGCAAGAACAAGAAAAGCGGCGCGAGCAACTGCCGGTATAGCCAAGGGCTTTTGAACCAATTCAGCGACTACCTCAAAGATCTTGGCTTCGCCAAAGGCATCGGCTTCCATGGCTTCCGACACACCCTGGCCACAGAGCTTCATGCGGCAGGCATCACGCCTCATGACATTGCTTTGCTCACGGGACATTCGCTGGTTAAGAGCGTGCCAGTGCTGCAAGACCACTACATCCATAAGTCCTCTGGCAATGTCATGCAAAGACAACTTGCAGCACTATCGCTTTATCAGCCGAGCGTTCAATTGCCGGTGTATCAGCAGGGCCAGTTCAAAGAGAAGCTGCGTAAGGGCGCGAAGATGTATCCTTAAGACGAGCAATGACAGCTACCAACACCATGCTGCACAGATGCAGCATGGCTTGGGAATTTGTTCAGTGTAGGGGTGAGTCACCTCATCACCAGGGTTTCCACGATCAATTCCCAAATCGGGCTAGATCCTAAAAGCGGGGCACGAAGGCTCACCACTATCAATGAGCAACCACCGAGGTCTACATTGGACCTTGGTCAAACTCAGCAACTACTTGAAAGCCTTGGGCTTCGCGAAGGGCATTGGCTCTCACGCCTTCCAGCATACACTCGATGCCAAAGATGTGCGGGTTGAATACATCGCTCTGATCACAGGTCATGCCCTCAATAAGAAGGCTCCGGTTCTGCAGGACAACTACATCCACCGCTCGCCGCAGCTAGTGCGAGAGCGTCAAATCGCGGCATTGGCAAAATACAACCCGCCCGTGGTGCTTCCTGTATGCCAGCGTGGACAGTTCAAGGAAAAGCTTGGCAAAGGGGCGAGGATGTCTCCCTGAGAACCGAGTTCTGAATTTAGCGGTCGGTTTGACAAACCAGGATCTTGCACTATTTGTATTGCACATCCCCCACGCCGAACCCTATGCGCTACTCCCTCCCCTATGTTGCTACCCTCTTTCACCAGTCGCTCCAAGATGCCGCAAGCGACGCACTTGAAAAGTTACTGGTGAAAGACCGAGATCGCATGGCCCACGAGGCAACGTTGCTCTACATGCAGCAACGAGAAGCGGCTGAGGAAGCCGCGATTGCCGACTATCACCGAGGAGTAGTGATAGAGAGTGTCCAGACACGTCGATGGATGCGATTGTGGGACGCAAGCCGGGAATGGGCGGATGCATTTGCGAATTTTATCGTTCTCGATAACCTCGCCCTGCCTGAAGCAAGTCAGCAAGCGACCGAACACTTGGCCGACGCTTACTCCAGATACCGCTGCCCTACCCTCATCCAAACCGCCAGCGCTTGGCTCACGCCTCATCCATTGCGGCAGGACGTGCTGATTTCACCTGCCGCTGTCCTTTTGGACGACAAGGGGTATGACCTGCACTCCGTTGTGTCGGGAATGCATCGGAGCTGTCCAGCGTCAGGACAAATCATTGGCTCCAGCTTTTGGGGTGATCGGTAGCTCCATCTTCTGCAATGCCATCCAGCTCAATTCCTGGACTTCAAAATGGGTTTGCATCGCTCTATCTGATGCCACCCTGGATGACTCCATCTCTTCCCCAAAAGTGTAGTCATCGTGCTTGACTGCATCAATTCCGCCCCGCTCTTGGGCAAGTCGCAGCGCCTCAACCAAGGCGACCAGTTCACCAGTGTTATTGATAATCCGAACAAAGCCACCAAAATTCATTGCGACCAAATCGACTTCCTCGTGCTCACCTTGGCAAAGGAGGCCCAGATAGCGCTGAAACTCTTGAGCCTTCAAGCCCATCTGAATCCAGCGATTACGGTATGAAACTCCCACACTTTGAGACGCCAAAGCCCTCAAAGAGACGCTGGTGCAAGCTAGTATCTGCTCTGGATCGACACTGTTATCTAGTATCGCAAGTCGAAGCTGCTCTTGAATGCTGAGCCGAACGATCTCCTCCTGATAGGGTCGCGAGGGTTCATCAGTTACGGCCAATATGTATGGTTCAATGCGTAAAGGATGCACCCCACCAGACGTGCTCCTGTCATCCCAGTAGACAAAGTGATGGCAAAGCGACGAGCGAAACAACACATTCAGAGCAGCTGTTGGTCTAGACGACTCTTGATCAGTTGACCTCGCCGCCAACGCCATTAGAACCTGATAGGCCCGCTTGGTCCTGAATTCTTTTTGCTCACCACGATCTTTCTCAACCCACTCTGCCTTTATATCGGATCGGAGCGCCTTAACCTCGAAGAGAAAGAAACGGCTTTCGATAGTCTGGATTAGATCGCCCAACTTAGCCTCGGCGTTTCCAGACATATTGATGGACGCGTCGCACGGCCATCGCCTGTTTTTGGCCCCTACTGCCTGCATCCACTGCACGTCGCGAATTGCGGATACCACTGAAACTTCCCAGAGCTTAGCCATGACGCCTTCTCAAATTTGAAAAATCTCAAAACCTTCAGCCAGTCACATCCATAACCAGCACTTTGATCGACGCTTGCAGATGCGCAGGTAGATCTTCTTCTAGCATGACTTGCATCTCTTTAGCAGAAGCTGGCCGAACTTTTCTATTTGGCGGCAAGGGCTGAACACCTGTTCGTTTTTCGCCATACCAAAAAACCAGATATATTCCGAACCCGCTGGTTTCAGGATCAGATGCATAGAGTCGATGAAGCTGCTCGGATGCAGCCGTCCACACGTCGCTATGGAAGTCCCGCTTGATCTCGATGACACTCTTGATGTTGTTGCCATACACGACGATGTCAACGCGCTTGTCTGCGCTCATATGCCCCTCCGGCTCAGCGCGAAGGCCGTAAGGACGCAAGAGAGACCTCAGCATGCCGAGCAAATTGTCCCGGGCAACCTCCTCCACTTTCGGCTCAACAATTTCGCCATGGGAACCGGTGTTCCAAAATTGCTTGTACGGATCGTCGTTGCGGGTGGAGAGGCCCTGCGCGATGTGCTTTAAGTGGTCGGCGACAAGTCCATGGAGATCTTGCGCAGTGCTGGGCGCCCCGTTCTCCAGGGTTCTCATCGCCTCTTCCCACGTCGGTATTTTGTATTGCGTGTCGGCAAGAACCGTCTTGTGGCTTGCTAACTGGTGCAAGATGCTGGCCCTATAGCTCTTCAAGCCCGATACAACCGCCAGCCGCGCCAGAGTAACTCCAGCTAGAGGATTTGAGTCGGCGCCGAGCCGTGTGAGCATCGTGTTAACCATCGAAGCGGCGTCCCACGGGTTGCGCGTTCCCATCGATGATCCAGTGGGATGCGACATGCTGGGGTAGCGCGATGCGACCCAGGTCACGATGAACTCAATTTGAGTGAGGCTATATCTCCAAGTCTTCTGAGATCCCCATGATGCTTCACCGCCATCTTCAAGGAGAGCCCACATCGCCGACTCTTCTCGATCACCACTGAGTCCTTGCAACACATCAAAGTAAGCTTCCGGACTGAGCGAGAAGCCACACCAAAGCCACGCAGCCAACCCGCCTCTCAAGCCATCCCTCAGGCGCTCGGGGTCGTTGTCCTGCTCACTGAGAAGCTGATCCACCTGGGTTCTTGCCAAGGCCAAGAGGTCGTTCCAGCAGCCATCGGCCTTGCACAAGCGAAGCATCCGAAGCAAGTCAGATTCATCTACTCTTGGGTGCGCTTGGAGCACACGGACAATCGCCTCTCCGCGATCTCGCCCTGCAAGCTCAACGGTGTCTAGCGCCGTAAGCGCTAAAAGGTGATGAGAGCCGATGGCCAGCTCCCCAGCAAGAACCGCCTCATATGCCTGGATGGCAAGCTTTGGCTTGGCCTCTAAGAGCGGGCGGTGCCATACGTGCTCCAACACCCCTGCATGCGAATCCATTTCGACATAGACAGGACGGAGCAATGCAACAGACAAACCTACCGACCAAACAGAGTCTGAAAAATCACTGATCCGGGGTGTTCGCTTCCAATGGTCATCTAGAGCAGCGAGGACCGCTGTCCAGCGGACTTCCGATTGGTCAACTCGCTTTTCTAACAGCTCCGCCACGCCTGGCAGCTCGCCTTTGGTGAGCAGCTGAGAGAAGCCACGCAACGCCGTTGACGCACCGTCGTCACCCATAACATGTTCCAAGCGGGCGCGTGGAGTGAGTGTCTTGTTGAACGAGATCGGAAGCCGTTGGCCAAAGTAGACCCTCGCCAGCACATCAAGCAACAGGCGGTCCTCAGCGGCCGCAACTTCCTGGCTCTTTGCGGATACCTCATCGGCGAGCTCGCGCCGCCAGCGCTCACCCTCAGTTTCGCGCTCTTGTTTGTGCTTGTTCTCGAAGTCCACGACGGGCACATCGCCGTAGCGACCCGAGTAGGCTTCCCTGATCTCGCTCAGTTCCGGGTCTCCCTCGGCCAATGCATAGAGACGCCCCAAAACAGGATGCGACGACATGTCGTACCTGATGGCCTGCCGAAGGCACGCTGCATAAATCTGACCCCGGCGCAGGTCGCAACTGCGTCGCAGAGTGGCCTCCATCTCCCCGAGCAAGCATTGCGGATCCAGAACGGATTCGAATAGCTGCATAAAGCGATCCCAGGTCAGGCTGAATGGGCCAACGAAATCGATGTGCTGCAAAACACCCAGGAGAAGCCTCTGACCTCGTCCGTCGCCTGCGGAAAGCGCAGTGAGCAGCGCCTTGCTAGCGCCTTGTCCTCCCAAATGATGCTGGTAATTCAGATACCAACCGAACACTTCACGACCGTCGCTTTCCACGGCCAGAGCTTTGGCGAACAGTTCGCCATACACATACGCGAACTGTCTGGCATTTCTACTTAGTGGCAGCGGGCTACTGGACAAAGGCAGATCAAGGGAGAGAAGGATCTCAGCAGCATCTGCGGATGTAACAAAGTCGGTCAGCCCCCAACTCGTTCCAATAGGAACGTGTTCGTTCGTGCTGACAAGATCCCGAAGGAGGACGATGATTTCCTTCTTGCCTAGGCCGTCGCCGTAAAGGGCCCGCAATAGCGGGAAGCGAAGCCGGAAGTCATCCGCACCCGTGCCAAGTTGTAGGTAGGCAGCAGCAAGCATTTGATGATGCGCCGGGCTGCCATCCAGCAGTGCTTGGATCGCTTCCATCCGGAGAACGATCATCTGAGTCGGGTCTAGAATTAGTCGTTCGAGCGTCACCTCTATCCCAGGCATCAGCCGCCCCGCCTTCTGGACGACAATAGCCAGCAACTTGGTAGATACCTCCGCACTTGGGCTCTCCAACACCTCATTGTAGCTGACCAGCAATGCCGGGTCGGCAAGCGCATAGGCGCCAGAAGGGAGGTAAGTCTCTCGGAAGAAGAGAGGATTGGTCTTGCTCTCCCAAATCAGCGCGTTGAGCAGGCGCAGCTTCATGGAAGAGGACCATGTGGACAAGTCCCCATACATCAGAAGTCCAGCCAGATCCAGATGGAGCAAGGAGGACGGATCGGGAAGTTGAGATGTAAGCCACGCCACCAGACCTCTAAGCGCTGTCGGTGGACGCTCCTGAACCCCCATCAAAGCCAATACACGGCCGATCGGCAATCCTGCGCGGACACGATCAGCAATCCAGCGCGCTGCCAAGTATTCGGCAACGGTGCGATGGACATAGTCCACTCTATCCACGCCGGTCGCCACAAAAACCCGTCTTTTAAGGCAGGCCAAGAGATGACCCTGGGGTGCCAGCGTCAGCTCTTTGTAGCTCGGAACATCCTTCCCGACAGGCCTCGCCTTCCAAGTAAACCCTGAACAGCTAGAAGTCAGGCGCAGCGCACAAAGTGCACCTGCCGCATCCAGCAATTGGCTTCCAGGAATATGAGCGACACCTTGGTCGCGATCAGCGTGTTGTTCGTTGGCCTCGTCTAGTAACGCCAACGCCGCTCGCCGAAATAGCTCCGTGCGGGTGGCGGGCCAATCCCCTTGGCCTGAGACAGCTGCGAGCATGAGCAACGTCTGTGCATTCCCAAGGAGTTCGCCGTGCTCTCGGCGCTCAGCTTCATCGAGAAAACTGTCTGGGTTCTCAAATCCCTTGCTTACAAGGATCTGAGCTTGTTCAGACCTGCTGAGCGCAAGCAACTGCACCACGACGGTCACCCCACCCTTTCGGAGGTAAGGCTTCAACGCTTCCAGGTCTGTGGTCTGCAACCAATCTGCCGCACGGCACGACAGACGCATTCCACGAGGCGACAACTCTGCCAACTTCCGCGTTAGTTCGTCAACGGGCGATCGGTCCCCGCGCCCACCTTGCGTTTCATCAAGCGCGTCGATCCAAAGCACCTGTTCAGACGGAACGTCACCGATTGGCGTATTGAGCAACTCCCGGACTGTGAAAAAAACCCCACCCGTCGCCAGGGCCTGCGACCGAAAGAGCTCGCTCTTACCAGCGCCTGGATCCCCGAGAACGACGATATTCTTAACTTGCCGGAAGGCGCTAAAAGGCGCCTCTTTGCCGTCTTCCAGCTTAGGCTCAATTTGCTTGACTTGACGATCCAAAACACAGCCTTCGAGTTGTCGGCCTAGTGGCCTGCCCATATCAGCGCCCCAGACGACAGCAAGGCCCACCCTCACGCCGTAATTCTACACGGCACATTGGACGGTGGATGCAATGATGCTGGCGAATATCTAAGAAAAAGCGGCTGCAAGATGGCGGCTAGCCGACGCCCCCCCCGTCCTGAGTAGCGGCTTGGTTTAGAGTCCGGGGTTGATTGACCCACCCCCGATTCCAGGGCCATTAGCTAGTAAAGATTTCGGCCTGATTTGGCGCCTGGGAATTCGCTTGGACCCGTATTTTCGGGCGAATTCTTCAGGGGTTTTCCATGCCAGTGCACTGTGGGGTCACTCCTGGTTATAGAAGCGCCGCCACTGTTAGATTTTGCTCCGTGCGTCGGCCAGTGACAAGAACCAATGCGCGTTGAGACACTCCTGCCGCAGGTGTCCGTTGAAGCTTTCCACCAAGGCGTTATCGGTGGGTGTGACACGCCGGGAGAAGTCCAGCCCCACCCCGTTTTCGTACGCCCACCGATCCATGACCTTGCCGGCAAACTCACTTCCATTGTCCACCTTGATCGCCGCAGGCTTGCCTCTCTGCGCCACCAGTCGCGTCATCGCATCGGCGACGTCGTCGCTTTTCAACGATTGGTCAACAACGATATCCAGGCACTCATGCGTGAAGTGATCCACCACCGTCAGCGACCGGAAACGGCGACCATAGAACAGTGCATCACTCACGAAGTCCATGCCCCAGAGTGCATTCGGTGCAGTGGCCATCTTCAGCGGTTGACGTCGCCGTGCGCTGCGACTGCGGCGCGGCCTGCAATGCCTTAAAGACAGGCCTTCTTCCTTGTAAATGCGGTGGACGCACTTGTGATTGTCTCGCCATCCTTCGTGACGCAGCACCACAAAACCGCGCTCACACCCGTAGCGCACGCGCGTCTGGGTGATCTCGCGCATCCGCTGACGAATGGCGCTGCAATCGCGCGCCTTGGCCTTGTAGGAAAACGCCGAGCGCGACATCGCCATGATCCGCAGCGCATGCCGCTCGCTTACTCCAAAACGCTCACGGAGCTGGCCTACCCAGGTGCGTCGCTGAGCAGGCCTTAGATTTTTTTGTAACGACTTCCTGCAGCATCGCCTTATCCAGGCTCAGGTCTGCCAACAGCTGCTTCAGCTTCCGATTTTCCTCTTCCAGTAGCCGCAATCGCTTGAGCTCAGAGGAGCCCAGGCCACCGTACTTCTTGCGCCAGACGTAGACGTAGCCTCGGCAATTCCCATCTTCCGACAAATCTCCTCGACCGCCATCCCCAACTCGGCCTGCTTGAGCGCGTAGGCAATCTGCTCCTCGGTAAACCGTGACTTCTTCATCGCTTGACTCCTCGTGATGACGGGGGGCCATGTCGGCGAAGTCTCTACTTTACGATGCGCCTGTTCTTAGGGGGTGGATCACCAGTGTGGCCTCCGTCGAAGAGGCTCATTCTCAGGCGAGAGTTATCGCACTTACATTAGTCCCACAAGCGTTTCCGCCATAGTCGAGTAAAGTTCACGTGTATTCCGTGCTTTCGACTGATGTGCGCCACGAAGACCGTCTCGCCCAGTGCAATCAAAAATCGGCTTCCGCGCCTCCTGGGAGTATGGGACAAGACTATGCAAATTGGGTATCCCGCCCAAATCCCAGCCATCATCTGCCCACTGCTGAACTTGGCCGAGCGGTTGCAATTTATCGACAATATTTTGCTGAATTGCAGCCTCGAGACGATTTCCAAACGTTGCCCAGCCCCTCGTCATTCCCTCCTCATTTGATCGCATGTTGTGTTGCTGTCGGACGTAGCCCAGAAAGACCGGAGCGCCACCGGGCAGATCAATGTCCTGAGCTTTAGATGCAGCCTCCACCTGCTCCCATTCTGATCGCCAAGAAACCAATTTATTTCCTAGATTTTGAGTTCCTCGAATAGAAAATAAATCGGGCGCCACTGGCACGATGAAATAATCACACGCGGTTAAAATAGTTCGATTGAGCGGACCAAGGTTGGGCCCCATATCAATAAACGTTATATCCGATCCGACTTTTTGCTCAGCCGCATTGATATAGCGATGAATGGCTGTTTGCTTACGCATATCTGCCGGGCTTCCGCCTTTCGCCCTATTCCATGTATCCGCAAGAACATCTTCAAAATCGCTGAGCATTGGGTCACCAGGAACAAGCCAGATGTTCTCATAACCTTCGCTGATTGATGAAGGACGGCGATCATAGATGTCGCCAATACTTTCATGAACGCGCTCGATATTCTTAAAGAGACTATTTCCTTTCTGCGCCCAAGCCTGCTCAACAGCCTCATCGGCGAGGCAGTAAGCAGACAAATTGCACTGTGGATCCGCATCCACTAGAAGAACGCTTTTTTCCAATCCAGCCAAGACATGCGCTACATGATAGGTATAGGTGGTCTTTCCGACGCCACCCTTATTGTTAAAAATCCCGATTCTCATTTAAAATTATCTCCTAGTGCAAAAGGGTGAACTTTAGCCAAAATTTTATTTTTTAGATAAAGGCAAAAAATATTACCTTTTAACCGCCATAAATCGATAAAATTAAATCATTAGTCACATTCGATTTCATAACTTGAAGTCTTCCCAGAAACAAGGTTGACCCGACATTTCCTGTGACACTTTGCCTCAATCTCTTCTAAAATTTCGGTCTTTCTTAGATCAAGCTGATAATCGCCACCTGCAAGAGTTGGACGCCTATTGTATTCGCTTACCAACTCGCTCAATTTTTCCATCAGCTGATCGCAGCTCATTTGCGTCACGTCACCAAGAAATACGCTCATCTTATAGATCTCCTTACCCGTCACCAAAATGCGCACGCCCGAGAATGCTGGCAACTTTTGCAACTAATTAATGATTAGCACATCTTCTCTCACAAAAATTATATTACTGCGCACCAGCGCATCAATTTGATCCAAGATCAACTGTCGAAGCTGAGTGCTCGTACTTCGATAGCCGAACTGTCGCGAAACAATCGTCACTAGCTCCTCCGGCTTTGCGCCCAAGTTGTCCGCAACCAACTTTGTAATAGCCGCCTTGATCTCAGTTGGTGGCAAAAGCTCCGGACGACGCAAAGTCAATGACTCGACCATTGATCGATCCCGAACACGGATCTCCTTATTAGGCATGGCTAGGAAGCCCTCTCCGATTACTTCCACTCCGCCCAGAGACACCACCGATGCGATGGCATCCTCCACCGCCTGCTGGATGCGCGAGCCTGCGCGCTGTAACCCCCAAAGCGTCCGGACGCGCGTTACGACTTCGCTCCGATGGATTGGGCTTTCAACCTCTACGATCTGCCTAACGATGGTTGCAAGCTGCCCGGTTGGAACCAGATGTAGTTCAAACTGCTTGCTCGGCACAGCAAAGGAGGCTTCAACGTAAAGCTCTATGTCTGGTGGACTTTGCGCCTCGATGAGCGCTATTTCCGCAATCTCACCACGATCAACGGTGAGGATCTCAACCGGCACCGCACGGTGCGAAGCTTTGATTCCTAGCTCCAATCCGCCTGACTCAATTTTTGCACGTTCGATGGCCACAACCAGCTTTTCAAGTTCTGCTTCCGGGCGATGGAACCAATCCGAACTCCAGAGACGGTAAACCTGCCAGCCCTTGTCACGCAGCACGCTTTCACGCAAGCGATCTCGATCTCGCGCACTTCTCGCGTCTCGATACGACTGCCCATCGCATTCAATTCCCAGAATGTAGCGGCCAGGCTCCTCAGGATTAGACACCGCAATGTCGACGAAGAAGCCGGCTAAACCCACATCGGTATGCAGGTCGTATCCGCGTGCGCGGAGCGCTGCGGCAACCTCTTGCTCGAACACACTTTGCTTGGTGTCTCGCGCTTCGGTGGTCAGGTTTAGCCGACCTGTGCGGGCGTAGTTCAAGAAAAGCTTCAAGGCAAAGGTGCCCTTGCCCTTGGCTCGGTCAGTATCGATATCCTCATCGGTGATCGAGGTGAAAACCTCGCAACGCGACTTGGCGCGGCTTATGAGCACATTTAATCGACGCTCGCCGCCATCATTGCTCACGGGACCGAAATTCATCGTCATATGCCGCTGAGCATCGCGCCCATAGCCCACAGAGATGTAGATGACATCGCGCTCATCACCTTGGATATTCTCCAAACTCTTAACGAAGAAGGGCTCAGCCGGGTGATCGGCAAAGAACCCTTCTGTTTCCGGGTGCTGCCGGCGCAAGAGTTCCAACTCGTCGAGAATGGCGCGGCGCTGGGCAGTCGAAAAGGTCGCCACACCCAGCGTGAGCTTGGGCGTGTCCTGCGCATGCGCGAGCACTGCGAGTGCCACAGCCTTTGCTTCTTTAGGGTTGGTGCGCGTGTTGCCCCGGTCGTAGATGGCTTCTGGCAAATGATGCAGCCGCAAGCCCACACCTGCTTCACTGGTGTAGGGGCTTGGAACGATGAAGAGCTTGCCTTCGTAAAACTGCTGATTGGAAACAGCGATCAGCGACTGATGGCGGCTCCGGTAGTGCCAACGAAGCATCCGCTCAGGCAATCCCCGCGCGCGACAAAGCCCCAAGATGCTCTCGACATCTGAGGCCTGCGCCCCGCCCTCGTCGTCATCACGCTCACCGCCATCGCCGAGTGCTTTGGAGAAAAAGCGTGTGGGCGGGAGCTGTCGCTCGTCACCCACGATCACCAACTGCTTGACGCGCGCAATGGCACCCAGTGCATCGATCGGCTGCACCTGGCTCGCCTCGTCAATGACCAGCATGTCAAAATCCAGAGCGCCTGCGGGCAAGAACTGCGCCACAGAGAGCGGACTCATCATAAAGACAGGTTTAAGCGCCTGGATTGCTGGCGCACACTTTTGCATGAGTTGCCGGATCGGAAGATGACCCTTCTTCTTGGCCATCTCGCCAATGAGAACAGCGGTTGGGCCAGTCGCACCACCTTGGCGCGGGATCTTGCTGTGATGCGCCTTGACCACTTCGTAGCGGGCCAGTTGCATGCGCTCTTGGTCAAGGCTCGCAAAGCTTGCAACCACCTGTGACTGGCGCTGCCCGTCAAAGCTTGCCAATGCTCGATCGCGCTGCACCAGCGCTTGGAGCACCGCCTCGTAGTAGGACAGCTCAAACACGCCCAAGGTATCGGCTATTGCAAGCTCGCCACTGGCAAGCGCATCCACCAGAGTGGCGAGGCCCTTGCGCTTAGCCTCTTTGGCAATCGCCAAATAAGCTACCCAACTCCGGAGCCCTTCCGGGTCGGCTTGCCAGCTCGCCAACTGCGCTTGGAGCGTCACCAAAGGAGCATGGCTAGGATTACGCGTGATCTCCGCATTACCCTCAAACTGCAGGCCAACCAAAAGATCCATGACTTCGCCAGCTAGAACGCCCGCAGCAAAAGAGGCGCGCTCAGCTTGTTCTAACAGCAACTGAGGCTCCTCAATACGAACAGCCAACAGGCGAAGCTCCGGGTTGCGCTCAATCCAAGACACCACTTGGCGAAGCTCATGCGCCTTGCTAGCAAGCGCCAGCCAGAATGGGCCAAAAGCGGAGTCCCCATCGGCGACCAGAGCGTCGTAAGCGTTAGTAGCGGCTTGCGCCTGCTTGATCTCGTCAATGACCTCAAGCGCTTGCTCGACCGCGAGTTCCTTGGCACTGACCAATAGTGCTGATTGCTCAGACGCGGCCTGCCAGCGGACCGACTTTTCTGCCAGTTCCGATAGGGCAACGCGCTTGAGGACGGTTTCCTCACCCCAGGGATTACGTTCGGCAGACAACAGAGCTTCATGGATAGGGGCCAAATCGCGCGCAAGTTGTTCCAAGAGTGGCTTCACGCGCTTTGCAATCTCGGTGGCCAGCACCCGGTCACCAATATCGGCCAAACGCTCACGCACCCCGGTACCCAACGGACGAAGCGTTCGCATCCAGGCGACCACACCTCGGAGAAACGATGGGATAGAGCGCTCGCGCTGCCAATTCGAGCCAAACGCCTCTTGTCCTTGGGCGTCATGATCAGCGATCTTCTTCTGAGCGCTCTTTGCATCCAGAAGCACATCGAGCGACCCAAGCACATCTGAGGCGGGAAGCTTGGGGTTAGAGAGGAGCGTGCGGACGGTCTGATTGGCACGACGCCAGTCGCCACTAAAAAAGCGGAACACGCTTGAGCCACGCATCGCTAGCTGCCCGCGTGCATCTTCTAGCTCGGCGTTACCTTTGCTCCATGCAGCCTCTCGGAACACAGCAGCCAAGTTGCTCTTCGCCTGCTGAACCGTTTCAACGGCCATAACGATCTCTTCGACCGCATCGACGCCCCGCTCCCAAATGTGGGCGACCAATGCGTCGCGATCCAATTCCGGGATGCTCGTAGCGCGCTCAGCGATGGCAACCAGTCGAAGCGCCAGATCCAACGTGAGCGGTGCCTTCTCAGCCAGAAGTTGCGTCAATCTGGTGAGGTCTGGAAGGAGCCGAACCAAGATACTGTGCGCGTTGCCGAGCGTGGCGACCTCCTTGCCCAATAGGAAGCTGCCTGGCAACTCGGTCAAAGTGGCCTGGGAAGGCTCCCAATCCTGCGCCGATGCCTCCACTTTGATCTTTGCTTCGACGACCGCCCTGGCCTTTTGGGCGCTTTCTAGCGCGTCGATAACCGCCAAAGCACGCGCAGGCTCGTCCCAGACCTTGCTTTGAAGTGCATCTGAGCCCAGTTTTGGCGCTTCGAGTAGCGCTTTAACACGCAGAACAGCAAAGCCGGCGTCATCAAATCTAACCGGAGGCGGAAGATCCAGCGCGCCGTGAATCTCGGTGGTCGACGCCTCCCAGTGATTCAATCGTCCAGCCAATCCAGCAACCAGAATTAGCAGCCGGTCCCGCTCGTTCGGCAGCAGTCCATCGTTCTGGACGCCACTCCAAGCGTGCTCATCGGGCAGGCCAATCTCTCCAATACGCTCGACCAGTTCCCGAAGCAGCGCTTCGCGTGCCTCTTTCTCATGAGGCGCCCAACTGTTTGGAGCTTCCAAAGACAAGCTTTGGGTCGTATAGCCCAAGCGGCGCAGACGCACCATCTGCCCAAATATTTTGTAAGGCGTCAGCTCAGAGGGCTGATGGGCTTCGTGGAGCCGCGCCACATGAGCATTAAGCGTGTCGCGTCTTTCTGTAAGTTGCTCGATGATTGGCGCAGTGTTGCTCCTCTTGGGATCCCCCAAATTCAGCGTTTGCCGAAATTCTTCCAGTAGAGAACGCTTGTTGGCTTTGTTGCTGTGGAGTTCCAAACAGGCCACACCTACGCCGACATGGTCCAAACGCCGCTTGACCACTTCGAGCGCGGCCATCTTCTCGGCCACAAACAACACGCGCTTTCCTTCTGCCACTGCTGCGGAAATGATGTTGGCGATAGTCTGGGACTTGCCCGTTCCAGGCGGGCCTTGCACCAAGATGTTGTTGCCTTGGAGCACATCGTGCACAACCAAGGCTTGCGAAGAGTCGCAATCGACAACGTGGCGCATCTTCTCTGGCGGAATGATGCGGTCGAGGTCGCTATTTTCATCAGTCAGGCTTGCGCCCGGAAAACCATCTTGAACGACGCCGCGCAGCATCGGGATAGCTTCCAACCCACCGAGCGCTTCCCAGCTCTGCGGATCCAGGTCCCGATACATCATGAATTTGGCGAAAGAAAAAAGCCCCAGGATTGCGTCATCGCGGAGCACGCCCCAGGTCTCTTTCCCTTCCAGCATGGCCTCGACTGCAGCCATATAGGCATCGATATCGAGTGTTTCGAACTCATCAATGTGCGGCAAACGAAGACCAAACTCCCGCTGCAAGAACAACTGCAACGATAAGTTCGCCTGGATGTCGTCTCCGGTCCATTTGAGGTGAAACTTCTCACCTGCTGTGCTGCGCTCCAATTGAACGGGGATCAACACCAAAGGCGCAAAGCGATCGGTTTGCAGAGTGGAAGTAGCACGCCAACGCAAATAGCCAACAGCCAGATACAGCACATTGACGCCCTGCTCCTCTTGAAGCGTGCGAGCATCAGCGTAAAGATCCAATAGGCGCTTTTGTAGCCCGGTTGGGGTCAAACGCGTGGTCAGATGCGCATCCCAGTGCGCCTTGACGCGACCGTTCTCATCCAGCTCAAAGTCCGGTTGCGCTATCAGCTCGGGGTCTTCCGGCGCCTCGTCAAGCAGGACTTCATCAGTGTCATCGCCAAGGCCATCAGTAGCGTTCGCTTGCTTCGGATCCTCCTTGCCAGGAACAAAGGTGAAGCGTTTTCCGTCGATCACCAAGGTCTGATACATCGCCTTGGCAAGCTCGTGGACAACCTCGACCGTCTTGGCGCGCCCGCCCCTCGGCGTATGAAGCAACCGATTGCGTGTAGACAGGTCTAGGAGCTCCAAACGAGCCTTCTCAACCTTGTCCTTCAACCCGCCAGCTCCCCGGAGCGAAGAAGTCTCCTCGCCAGCCTGTGCCACCGCCGTCTGATCCATCGACACCCCTGAGAGGACGCGCGACGCGCGGGATGCAGCGCAGCGCCTTCCCCTAAATGCTTTTGTCTATAATGCGCTCAATGTAACGCGTGTTCCAGCCGATCAGGGGGATCTGTGAGCGACTTGCGCAGCAGCGAGATTCACTGGGTTGTTCACAGCTACATCGGCGTTGAGGGCGGCTACCTGGGCGACTTCTCCTACAAGACACACCGAGAGTTCTATCCGGGCTTTTGTGATCTGGACTTGCATCCAGAAGCCTTCACCGGCAACACAACCCGGGAGCGCTTCACTGCAATCCTGACCAGCGTTGAAGGACATCAACAAGCAGCAATCCTCCGGGGTATCGCTCGCAAATATCCCCAAGGCAGTGAGCATCTCCGAACCCAACAGGCTTACCGTAGGTTGTTGGAACTGGCCAAGCGCTGTGCCGATGGACTCTCGGTCCAAGACAGAAGTCCATCTATCACAAGCGATGTATTGAGGCGTGCGCTTGCTGACGCTAACACACTCATTCAAAGTGCAGGGCCAACTCACGCGGTGGACCGAATCCACACCGCACTTCATGCATACCTCAAAGCGGTATGCCATGCGCAGGGCATTGAAGCTCCACCAAGTGCCACGATCACTAGCTTGTTCAAGCTCCTATGTTCGCAGCACCCAAAACTACGCGAACTAGGTAGCCAGTCTGACACCATGGAACGAGTGCTGAGATGCCTCAGCAGCGTGATCGATTGCCTCAACCCTGCCCGCAACAATGCAAGCCTTGCACACGCAAACGAAACTCTTTTAGAAAAGGATGAAGCGACTTTGGCTATCAATGCCGCTCGAACCGTTTTTCAATACCTGGACGCCAAATTCTGTTAGGACCGAAGCAACGCGCCTAGACACTTAACTGCAAACAAAACCTGAACCCCGCTGGACATGGGTCTATAAATTTGTAAGCTCTTCAAAACGACCAATCCATCGGTCAGCACCCGCTTATAAGCGTGCGCTGCGAGATGAACGCTTATCTAGCGAATTTGATGCATCGGTCTGCGCAACTCTCTGGCGCTCGTTGGATTGAAGCTCTCTGTGCTGCTTAGTTGCGTCAACTCTGGCAATCGCTTCATCAAGCTTGGCTTCTATCTCGTCGTCTGTGATCAGGTCCCGCACATGATCTAAGTTCACTCGGCGAACCAGAATATCCGCCACTTCATCATGGCCATTTCGAAGTGCCGTATGTAGGCCCAACTCGGGATAAGCCGTCTTGTGCGCGAACTCTAAGATGGACTTGACGATACCTACATGCCCAGTTCGTGCCGCAGATTGCAGCGCCTCTTCGCCAAAGTTACGAGGCGCACGGTGGGTTGTCACAATCGCCCCGAGCAAGGTGCGCACCAGGTGTTCATGACCTTTGGTAGCGGCCGCGTTGAGCCCCAATGAGTAGGTGTCTTCCGGATCGGGAAGGCCAGCTTCTATCAAGAACTCAACGACCTCGACATGGTTGTTCCCCGCTGCCGCTGCCAAGCCGTGCTGCGCGCATTGGATCTTGGATGAATAAGGCAACAGATGCTTGACCACACCGAGGTGACCTTCCTGACAGGCGGCAATCAGCGCTCGGCTGTCCTGGGCCTTGGCGTCTGAGAAAATGACCAACTGAAAGACAACATCTGCATGACCATGGCGCGCTGCCTCATACAGCGCAAGTGAGTCGTGTTGCAAAGGGCTGCACTCTCTGAGCAGGCGTTTGACGCACTCCGTGTGCCCGTGCCTAGCAGCAAGCACCAATGCCTCCTCATCCTCTGCGTCGCAAAACGCCATGAGCTGCTCAACTGCCCGCACCGAACCCGCCTTGACAGCGACATCAAGCGGATAGACCGCAAATGATTTCGATAACAGTGGCACCAGTTGATCAACCAAGCTCTCTTTGCCGCTCGTGATCGCCACATCAATGGCATAGCGTGCCGCAGCATCGCTATCGCCTTGAGCCTCACAAAGTGACTGCACATACGCCTCGCTTCCTTGCTTTACTGCCTGTCTAATACTCTTTCTAATTGCCTGTTTCATTTCGTCTCCTTCCATTCAATCTAAGGCCATCACGCTTTTAGTCAAGATCAAAGCGTGACAGCATCAGTCGGTTGGACAAACCGAAAAAGGACTTACAGATCGTCGATGTCAGGAACATGGTCCTCGTAGTCACACGCAATGAGCGTGCCGGCTTCGTCCTCGATACGTTCGATCGCAAGGTCACTGATCCATTGTTCGAACTCGAAGTCACTCTCGGCCACCGCATCGATATCGCACATGGAAAGTGCTTCTTGGGGCGAATTCGCTTCAATCGTTGCCCAGTGGACGACGTGGACGGTGCCGTTGATCTCGATGGTGTATTTCATCTTGCTCTCCGTGCTTGGCGACTTGCCAAGCTTCGGAACGCAATCTATGCATCGCAGCCGCATCGCTACAGGACTGAATTGCCACGATCGCTGAACAACCATTCATCAGTCGCCCACAATACTGGCGACTAGATGTGCCAGACAGCCAATTCGTAGGGCGGGCGGCCGCGCTAAACGGGCTTCGTGTCTTCGTCTAACTCTTGGCGATCCAGCCACGCCATCTTGGATGCATGAACCGCCATCAGATGCGAGCGGTAGGCATTTCGCCAATTCTTTTTCTCGGCATTTGATCGCCAAGGAAGCGCCAAGGCTTGATCGATGGTCAGGGCCAAGATCGTTGCGCCTTGCTGGAAAGCTTCTTCGATCACACTCATGTCGAGCCCAGTGATGCCCGCATGTGAGATCACGCTCTTGATCTTGCCGGCCGACGCGCAGATCACAATGAAGGGGATGCCCTTCCCCGTTCGACCGAAGTTGCCCGAGATCGGCTCTTGGATCTGCTCTCGGGCTTTGGTGACTTGGGCATACCACGTCAAGAGTTCTACCTTAGCAATCGAGCGTGGCGTGCTCTTGCTGATCAGAAACGGATTGCCGTGCTCACGCTTGAATTGGTCGAATTGGCGTCTCGGGATGCCGAGGTAGAACTCCGCCATGGCTTGCGTGAAGCGCGTCGTGCCCGGGGATTGATCAAGCATTTTGCGTAGACTGGCGAAGTCTCTTGCATCGATGATGGCATTGCGCTCATCGCGCTTTGCGATGACTTCAAGCGCTGCGCGTAAAAATCCGTCTTCGAAACTTTCCGCCTTGCTGATATTGGTCATCCAAACCATCCTTCGTTCAAGTCTCACTGCAAGCAACTTGCACCGCAAGCTTTGCCACTCACCAGCCTGACGACCCGTGGGCGATGGTGATGGGGCCGCAATAAAGCCTAACTTGTTCGTGGAGGAAGCACAGCGAAAAAGCCATCCGCCGTCGTAGCGACCCAGTGCACGGCGTCTTTGCTACCTGTGGTGATCGCGAGTTGCGTGTGAGCCATCACGACCAGCGCGTTGCTTTGTTTGACCACAACTTCAACGAGTTCAAGCGGGAAGCCCGTTCGCAACCGATGAAGCGCGTGTGCACCCGCATGGACAAAGGAATTGAGCGCCGCCCAAGAGTATTTCTTAAATTCCATAAACGCGTGCAACGGGTCAGCTGCCTGCGTCACCGCTTCAAGAGCGATCAGCATCTTGGATGCCATGGGTAAACGAGCAGCCACTGACTCACTCGTCGGCGTCAGTTCTTCTTGTAAGCAGGCCACCTCGGTATCGCTTGCGCAATAAAGGACCCACACGGCTCGCACCAGTGCCTCGAACTGCGCTCGATGAACGACCAGGGTGGACGGCTCAGAACCGACTACGAGTAAGCAGCGACTCGCAACAGCGTGCTCAATCGAAAGCAGGCAAAGCGCTCGACAAACTTGCAGTCGATCACTTTGGTCAAACGGCGGAGCCGATGTGATGGGCGACAACGCCTCCAACAGTGCATCGGACCCATCAAAGAGCTTCTCAACTCGCTCAGACATCGCGCTTCCCCAAGCGTTGAAACAGGTGGATCGCATCCAAGCGCATCAACAACTCCCTCCTTCGATTTTTATCCATGCCGTAAAAATTTTCAGCAGCCTCTCTTTCACTTGGATCTTGCCGTAATGGCGTCAGCGGCGAAAGAGCGTGATGAGCGAACTCAAGCGTAACGCCATATCTCTTGCAAGATCAGGCGCACAGGGTGGTCTTCTGCCAACAACTGATGAGAGAGGGAGGGCTATGCCCGCCCCCTAGCTGCCAAGCTGTTGTGCTGACAATCGCCGATGACCAGGTGGTCCCGTGTCTTGATCTGCCAACTTGGCTCAGCCACTGATGCGCTCAGTCACGAAAACCCAGTTGGCTTGGTCACGCATTGCCGTTCCCAGGCGCACTGAGCAATTGACTCACCTTGCGGCCAGGCTTATACGTCGAAGCAATCGACCACACTTTCCGAGGGTTCGCCAAGAAACCAATAGAGCGCCCTTGATCTCCAGGTGTGCCTAGATGCAAGGACTGCACGGACGGATGCAGTTCTCGTCGCCACTGGGATGGATGGATGCGCTACACACGCATGCGATCTCGCCACCCAGCCGAATGCTAGGACATCCATGGAGAAGGTTTGTATGAGCGCGACCGAAACGCACGCCACACTAGGCATTATTCCCAAAGCCCCCCGCCAGATCGTCGAACAACCGCTTGCCAATTTCGAGGCCGATAAAGCGGCATTGCAAGCCTTAGTCCAGGCCGCTGTCAATGTAGAGCTGTTCACCGTCCCGCTTTACATGTGCACGATGAAGTCCATCCAGGGCACGCATGCGATCAATGCCAATGGCATTTCTTACTACAAGGGCCGTCGCTGGCCGGGCATGGCGACCGGAACAATTCCGCTGGGTGCCCCACCCGAAAAGACTGCTCCGCAACGCGCCTACAACTTGCTGTTCTCGGTCTTTATCGATGAGATGCTGCATCTCCAAATGGCCGCAAATCTTTGCGGCGCGGTCGGCGTCACCCCAACCTTCAACAGCCCGCTCCTGCAAGACGCCAATTACAACTGGATCTGCTACGGCCCCACGCAAACCGTCATCCCACACATCATCGATCTGCAAGACCTGGAAGACGGCACGGTCGGCAGCGGGCTGAATGTCGATCTTGCGGGCCTGACTGACGCGCAAGTGGCGCTGTTTACGGTGATCGAGGAAAACCACGACACCGCACGCGTCAAGATCAAGCCCTCCGTGCTCGAAACGACGTATTTTCCGACCGTGCCGTTCAACGGCTGGATTGCGACAAATACGGAAGTGGATCTGCCGAAATTCGGAACGATCGGCTGGATGTATTTTTGTCTATTCCAATACATCACACTCAAATACGAGGACAACCAGACCTTGTGGGAGAAGGTGTTCACCGGCCCTACTGGTCAGCGCGATTTGTTCAACACCGCCACCAGCAAGATCCAAAAAGAATACCCACAGCTCAACACCCAGATCACCGAAACCCATCCCCTGGCTGCCGCAGCGCAGGCCATCTACATGATGTATGCCATCTGCGATCAAGGCGAAGGCGGGATTGACTGGCAGACCACCAGTGCGTTTCTCGGGATGATCCACGAGCGTGCATTGGAAACCGGGGCCGAACTCGCCACCCTCAACAGCGTGATCGTGCAGTTCCAGCCCGACGAAGCGGCGTTGGCCAACAACTATCCGTCCTACACCGACTCTGGCGACCCCGCGCCCTCGGCAGATGCGGCTGCGCGATCAAGCAATGGTGGACAGGATCATTACGAACGCTTCGAGCAACTGCTTGATCTGGTCGATCAGGTGGAGACGTGGAGTGAGTGGCACGCGGTCTCCGGCAACATCTGGACAGAGGCGCTGCTCACCAGTGCGGATTTCGACCCTGCCACCGCGCCGACCAGCATCCCCAAGCCATCCGAGGTGGCGACTGCTCTCAACAACTTGAAGCTGCTCAACCCGGTCGACTTGGACAATGTGGCGCAAGGTTCGCTCGCCGGCATCACCACCGTGCTGACCAAATCTTGGGGCGATCTTTCCGTCGACTTCCCGTTTCCCTCCATGGTCGGCTCAGGTGATCGCATGGGGTTGTATTGGGCCGTCTATGGCAGCGCGCCGACCTTGCGGCAAGGGATGGCGGCACAGCCCACGAGCGCCTTGCAACACGCCTGCCAGGGCCTGGCACTAGATGGGTCCGGCGGGAACTGTGCGGCACCGGCCATCTATCACAGCTGCAAAGGCTCCAATACTTGCGCCACGCAAGGCGGCTGCGGCTTTGCTCATGGGGTGAGCGGTGGCGGCAATTGCTCCCAAGCGATCGGAGGACGCGGCGGGTGTGGCCAATCTGCGCCACGTGCTCCGGCGGTGGGTGGCACCTGCGGCCTGCCGGACTTCTTCAGCGCGCCCGCAGACAACAAATGCGCAGGGTTGGGTGGATGCGCCGTGCCCATCTCCGCCTCGCAGTTGTATCCCACGGCCGGCACCATGGAATTGTTCAATTTCACCGGTTCGGACAACACCCCCACACCGATAGCGGAACTGCCCTTCGCCGTGGGCGACTCCGTCTACGACATCGCATGGCAGGCGTTCGAGAAGGTCATGGCCAACCGCCAGCTGCCGCCCGGCATCAAGCCCAGTCCAACGGATCTGCGCATCGCCCTGCCGCCTTCCACCTGACCGGCCGACACGGTGATGCACGCACGTCCGACTCAACCGCACCACGCCCAGGGCGTGGTGGAGGAACGCTCGCCGTTGCCCCGCTTGGGCTTGCCCAACTTTGGATTCGGTGTGGGACTTCGTCCGCAGCATCTCCCGGCCATCTTGGCCGGGGGAGCGCGGGTGGATTGGTTCGAGATCATCTCGGAAAATTATCTCGATGATTGCGGCTACCAACGCGCGATGTTGCGCAAGCTGGCGGCTGAGGTTCCCATCGTCATGCATGGCGTCAGCTTGTCGATCGGCTCGGACGCGCCACTCAATAACGATTATTTGCACAAGCTCAAACGGTTGGCAGAAGACATCAACGCCATCTGGGTGTCGGACCATCTGTGCTGGACCGGGCTTGGCTCTCACAACTCGCACGATTTGCTGCCCCTGCCCTTCAACGCAGAGTCACTGGCCCATGTGCGCGACCGCGTTCTGCAGGTGCAGGACGTGCTCGGCAGAGCGCTGGTGTTGGAAAATCCATCCAGCTATGTGCAGTTCCAGACATCGACCATGCCCGAGTGGGAGTTCCTGGCGCGCCTGGCCGAAAGCACGGGTTGCGGCATCTTGCTGGACGTCAACAATGTCTATGTGAGTGCCCACAATCACCGCTTCGATCCCGAGGTGTATCTGCGCGCGTTGCCGCACCGGCAGGTCGTGCAGATCCATCTGGCAGGACCGACGCAATATGGCGACTGCCTGGTCGACACACATGACCAACCCGTTCCTGCCCGCGTGTGGGAGTTGTATGCACTGGCGCAGCAATTGACCGGTGGTGTGTCGACACTACTGGAATGGGATGCCAACCTGCCTGACTACGATGAACTCCTGGGCGAATTGGACAAGGCGCGTCAGGTCATGGAAGGCAGCATGCCGGTGATGGCACCTCCCGTTGTGGCCGAACATGCGGTTTCCACACCCCTGCACCATTTGCAGGTGGAGCCCTTAGATGCTTAGTTCTTCAGGCGCTCCAAGTGAGACAGCGCTTGGCGAGGTGCAGCGCTGGATGCTGATGGCAACCACACATCCAGCAGGACTGAAAGAAGGCCTTAGAACTGCGCATGCGAAACAGGGCCTCGATATCCACACGCTGCTTGCCACGCCCGTTGGTATCGACCCACACGCGCGGCTGGCCATTTACGCCAACGGCTATTGGCTCAGGCTGATCGAATGCTTGCAATCCGACTACCCGGCGCTATCGCGTCTGCTCGGACCGGAACTCTTTGCGTTCTTCGCACGCGCGTATCTGAGTAAACATCCATCAAGGTCGCCCACCTTGCATGCGCTGGGTGCACGCTTCCCCCACTTTCTTCGCACATCCCAACGGTCTCGCCCAGGGCAACAACGCCAACGTTTTCCGCTGGAACTGGCCTGGATCGAGCGGGCGCTTTCCGAGGCCAGCCGCGCACAAGGGCTGGAAGACGTAGAGATGGATACAAGCATTGATGCATCCACGCTGACGCTTGGCTGGCCCTGCATCGTGCATGTGCCCGCAACCACCAAGCTTGCCATCGTGTCGCACACCCCGGAGAGCTTTCGCGGTTGGCTGTCAGGCGCAAGGCCAAGCGTTTCTTCGGTCGCTGACCGAACCTTCCTGGCTGTTCGCCGCCACCGATTCCGCGTCGGGATCGAGCCGCTGATCGACTGGCAGTTCTTCGCCTTACGTCACGCTGCGCGTCGTCCACGCATGCTCATCGACTGCGCGCAGGCGGCGGCACGTCGCACCGGACGGTCGGCAGGCGAACTGCACGCACTGCTTGCCCTGTGGCTGCCCACCGCGCAGGCATCGAGCATGGTGATGCTGAGGTCTCCATCAGCAACCGCTGAATTCATCGACACGTAAGTCTGCCCACTACCCCGACCAGGACATCCGCCATGACCAGCGTTACCGGACCATTGTTGGACGCACACTATCAACGCAGCTTTGGCGTGCTGGCCGGATATCTTCCGGAAGATCGCAGCGGGCTTGCCGCGTGGCATGCCGTCATTCGTGAGAAAGCTGCCCAACTGCGCAACGATCAAGGACCCGGCTACGCCAACCAGGCGGTGCAGGATCTGGCTAACCTGATCGATACCAATGGCATCGTGCGCATGTATGTCGCCGAGGCCATCGACCAGACCAGCGCTTTCACGAAAAACATCAAGAACATCCAGGACATGCTGGAGCAACTCGATGTCATCTGCACGACTGCGCCCGAATACAACGTCAACAAGAAGTTGCGGGTGCTTTTTCCGATGTCCGCACTGTTTGTCGACATGATGGCGACGCCTGCCGGCAAGGCGCTGTTCCGTCTTGAGCCGTTCAATGAAGCGCTGAGGGCCATCCTGCAGACATGGTCCGGGTATCTCGATAGCCAGGCCAGCTGCTCGGTGCTCAACAGGGATCCCAGCATTGGCTGGCTGGGCACCGCCGCCATCGCCGAATTCAAGCTCGCCGATTTCGTCATCGATTGGGATGCCGAGTATGGCGGCTTCCAGTCCTACAACGACTTCTTTCATCGCGAAATTCAGGCCAGTTGTCGGCCCCTCGCAGGAGAAGGTGATGCAAACATCATCACCTCGCCCAACGATGGCACGGTGTATCGCATCGCAACCGATGTGCAACAAAGCGCCGTGTTCTGGATCAAGGAGCAGAGCTACTCGCTGCAAGACATGCTCGCTAATCCGGACGCCGCGCTGTTGCAGCGCTTTGTGGGAGGCACGGTAGTGCAGATCTTTCTAAGCGGCGCGGACTATCACCGCTGGCACGCACCGGTAGACGGCGTGGTCACTTACGAAAATATCGACGGGCTGCTTTTCAGCGAAAACGAAGACAGCAGCTTCGATCCCGATGCAGGTGTCACATCGCAAGTCTATGGAGCGGCGGTCAACAATCGCGGCATTGTCTCCATTACCGCCGACGATGCGCGTCTTGGCACCGTCTTTGTCATGCCGATTGGCATTACGGAAATTTCCTCGCTGACGCAGACTGCGGCCAATGGGCAGCATGTCAGCAAAGGCGATGAGCTTGGCTACTTCAACTATGGTGGCTCCACGCTGTGCCTGGTGTTCGAGAACAGCGTGTCATTGAACTTCGGCACCTTGCAGCCGAATCAGACCATAGAGGTCAATGCACAGCTTGCGAGGTTGAACACGCCTGTCTGACGCTGCACAGTTTCATCGTTTGTGCAGTAAAGACCCAAGAGAGGGAGGGCTATGCCCACCCCCTTGCTGCAAGGCTGGTGTGCTGGCGCCCGCCAATGATCAGGTGATCCAGCACCCGGATGTCGAGAAGTGCCAACGCTTGCGTCAAGCGATCGGTGATTTGCTGATCTGCATTGCTTGGCTCCGGATTGCCGCTCGGGTGATTGTGGAAAAGGATGACGGCCGCAGCGTTCAAATCCAGGGCGCGCTTGGCGACCACCCGAGGGTGCACCTCGCAGCCGTCGATGGTGCCGCTGAAAAGGTGCTCGGTTGCCAAGATCTGGTGCTTGATGTCGAGGAAGACAACCCCGAAGACTTCGTGCGGCAGGTGAGCGCAGCGGGCAATGAGGTAGTCGCCAGCTTGGTCTGGGCTGTGGATGCGGCCTTGGCGTTGAAGGCGTTGCTCCAGGATGGTGGCTGCTGCGAGCAAGATGCCCTCTTCGTCCATCTGGAGTTGGTATTGAGCCTTCAGGTCTTGGGTGCGCTTCATCGGTTCTTCTCCACCAGCGCGTTGTGCGCCTCGTGGGAGCCGACAGGCGAAGCGTCCGGCCCTACCGCACCCGGGAGTGAGCACCGCGCAAGCGGCGCACAGTGAAGGGCCGCAACAAAGCGCCAGCGAGGAGGAGGAGGCCTGTCCTTGTGGTCGGGACAGCGAAGCTAAGGTCCCTTTCAGAGGCCCAGCGCTGGTGGAGAGCGTGGTGATGCGCGACCCCATGCCGGTGGTTGAATAGCCAAGGGGGTCTCCATGCTGCTTGCGTGCAATTGCTAGCTGCCTTAAGCGTCGACCCACGAAAAGCAGTCGCGCTCACAACATGAGAAATGCGAAAGCATGAGGCGTGCATCTCAACGAAATATCTTCACGCTGTGGGACACTCGGGGCATCTCCGGACTGGCACCGAGACATGGGAAATGACCGACTGAAGGCCGCCCTGGACCCGTGGATGCGCGTGGAGACGTGGCACACCTTTCATCCGCTCGACGAGCAACGGTTCCATCGAGCCCTGGCCGCCGCCTTCGAGGTGGTGGGTTTACCCGCTGAGAGCTTGGAGTTTGAGACCGCAATGCTGGCGCTCGCGCGCAAGCACCACGGTGAAGTGATGCTGCATCACATTGACGCGATCGATGCTTATGCGCAGCTTGCCGAGGACATCAGCTTCTACCTCTACAACACGCGAGCATGACCGCCGCCGCGAAATGTCTCCGTTTCCCCGCATGGCGACCGCCGCATGCTCCAAATGCTCCTAAGCCCGGGAACAACTCAAGAACTTGTCGTCTGCCACACTGGCGATAGCAAAGAGAGCTAGGATATTTCGGCACATCGAGCGAGCTCCCACTCTAGGAGATACAGCCCTCGCTGCTCGCTCTTGAACAATGCGTGTGTTAAGACGTTCTTGGTAGATCTTCAATCAGCAGCCGCTCAACGCTGCCAAAGACCATTAGACCTCGACAACCCTATTTTATTCATTGGAATTAACATGAAACTAGAGAGTGCCATCGAACTAAGAAACGAACTTATTTCTCAGTTTAAGCTTGAACCAAAACTCACTAGTTCACCATCCATGGGCTTGGGCTTCCGCACTCGACGCCAGGTAGCGCCCCCTAGGATCGCAATAGGAATCTCACCAACAGATGTGCAAAAAGATGATTATTTAATAGCTGTTCGCGATCAACAGCAGGACGCCAGTGCAAGAGAAATAATCGATCAGATCACTTCACGCTGTCTGGGTGAGGTTGATTACCGTCAGATGAGTATCCTTACCCCACGAAGCGTCAACACAGGCTTGATGAGGCCGCTGGTCATTGGAGCGAGCATATCAAATGTGAATGTAACTTCAGGAACCATTGGCCTATTTGTCAAGCGCCCAAACAGCTCGGAGCGTTACCTACTGTCCAACTCTCACGTTTTGGTGGATGATAGCTCTGGTTCTAATCTTGTCATACAGCCCGGATCGAGTGAAAATTTGCCTGGAAACAACCGAGTTGCGACCCTTACCAAATGGATCGCCGTTACCGTTGGCTCGGTTAACTATGTTGACGCGGCGATTGCAGAGATCGATCCGTCGATCAAAGATAGCGGCAACATCCTAGCCTCGGGCCAGCCAATTCAAGGCTTGGCGAAAGTTCAAGGCCCTGGTATTCAGGTATCAAAGAATGGCCGAACTACTGGCTTAACACACGGATTAACCCGAGGATTCGGCCTGGGCAATATTTCAGTAGAGTGGGATAATGGCGTAGCAAGCTTTAGCGATGTTTTCGAAGCTTATTCTGCTAATGGCAATTTCTCAGCAAGCGGGGATAGTGGCTCACTCATCTACGACAAGCAAAACAGAGGAGTAGGACTATTATTTGCGGGCGGTGAAGAATTGAATACAGGGCTCGATATCACTTATGCGATCCCCTTGACAACCGTGCTCAAGGCACTAAACGTAGTGATTTAGGAAATCACCATGATTAACAATATCCTTGACGACCAAATAAAGCGAGTTGAGCAGCTGAAAAATATCGCCCAATCAGAAATTTCCAGACTGGCGCGCGTTAATGGCGTTGGAATAACCTGGCATAATGAGCAAAACTGCTATGCACTTCAAATCAACCTATTTGATAATATTGCTGCAGAGCTACCGAGAGAATTTAGAGGAGTGCCGATTATTTATCACATCATGGGTCCGATCACACTTCGTCGCAGTGAATAGCCGAACCACCCAATTACAAATCAAACAACGCAACGTCTAGGCGATGCTGCGGGCAACCAATTGGTCGTAGCCTAGCGATTTTCTAAGCTGATACATAAAATTATATAGAAGCAAGCAAGGAGTGCCCAAGTTTTCGGGCATCCCTTGCTCTGGCATTTGCAAAACTCAGCCTGGGAAAGCCGGGAACTTCTCATCCGGATGCTTGGCTTTCCATTCCTTGTAAGACGCACTGCCCTGCCAAATGGTGAAGGCCTTAGGCGGGCGACCACGCCCTGACCATGTCTCTTGGTTGTGGGGCAACCAATACTTGGGCGCTACTTCCTTTCTCGTAGAAGCAGCCTTCTTCGGCTTAGCCACACCAGCACCGATCAGAGCCGCAATCTCCGACTTCTGCTTTGCATTGAAATGCTCGGTGTATTGGTCGAGCAGCTTGATGATCTCCGAATAGGCTTCGGACGACTGCTGCTGGCGTAGCTGAGCTTCCTGCTCTTCCAACTTCCGAATTTCTGCTGCCAATTTCTCTTTAGCAGCCGCAAGGGCACTCAAAGACGCGGTTGTCATTCAGGACTATTCCAATCGGTTGATGGTTGATTAGCAAATTATTCGGGAGAAATTTATCGCAGCAAAGCTGTGTCTGGTCAAGTCAGCAAGCTCAACCCTTTGGCTTTAGTAGCATGTTTCCGCAACAGCCTAAGGAACTGGCCGAATAGGCCTAAACGATACAGCTTTCATGCCCCCGTCTGCCCTCAGGCATTTGCGAAGAAGCTCGACGTTCAAGCCGTAATGCAACGACTTCAAGCCAGGAGAGTGCTTGCTCAAGCCGTTGAGCTTTTCTGCGACGGTGAAATCACGGCTATACGTCGCGTGGTGCTCGTCGTCCAATTCATGACCCACGATTTGCGCACGCAACTCCGAAGGGCACCCAGCCCCTTGCAACTCCTGGATCACCGACTTACGAAGTGAATGGAAGCCGCGCTTGGCCTTCGGCCACTCTTTTCCGATCTCGGCAAGATGGCGACTGAACGCCTTGGTGATCCAATTGCCTGCTCCATTCTTGGCGTCTGCCCTCGCTTGGGGGAACAGTCGCTTGTGTCCAGCCGCCTTACAGGTATCGACCCACTCCATAAAACCTAGGGCCAAAAGATCCGGATGCAGCGGCACCGTGCGCAAACTCACTTCTGTCTTGACCTTCTGGTGTTCACCTTCATCCGAAATCCGGATGCACGGAATCTTGCCCTCTTTGAACACATCAGCCACCAACAGCTGCCCGACTTCTGATGCTCGCGCGCCTGTATAGAGACCAATCAAGGCTGCCCATCGGGCATTAGCCGAGAGTCGTTCGAAGTTGACTGGCGAGAAGATCGTTTTGATTTGCTCACGGTCATAGGCTTTGAACCCAAGCTTGCGCCTGGCACGCTTCTCTCGCACGGAGTAGCTCACATGCCCGGATGCGGGGTTGTCGCCTTTGGGGTAGTAGCCAGAGGCAATCGCCCAATCAAAGAAGCCGCCCTTCCCGCCCACATAGCTTTGCTTGTTTGTGAGTGTTGGTGTCGAAGCACCCTTCTCCCGCATGTGCTGATACCAGCGAGCCAAATCAGGTCGCGTGATCGTGTGGAGCTTGGTCTTTGCCCCCAAAAAAGCGACCAGCGAATCAACAGCCGCCATCTTGATCGTATAGGTCTTGGGGAGGGTGCGACTCTTGATGGTTGCCAACCAAGCCTCGCGCGCCTTCGACAAAACAATGACCTCGGCCACCTGCGGCAGAGAAGCTTTCGGTTGAACGATATGACCAGGGTCAAGAGCGCCGATGGCGGCGACTTCTGCCGCATTGGCCCATGTCTGACTCTTGCGGAAGAGCCGAAGATCTTCGTCGTTGTCGATCTGCCAGCGCTCACTGATCGTGCCATCCGGTGCTTGCGTGCGATGCAAGGTGAGCTCACGAAGCGAAGCTCCATGGCCTAGGCGCTCGACCAAGGCTTCCATGTCTTTCTTGCCCAGCTTATCCACACGTCGATCCCTCAACACGTCGAAGGCCTGAGCATAGCCTGCGGCAAGCAGCAATGCGCGCAGACGCGCACTGGCAAGCTCGCTGGTGTGGAGGGTTCGCTTGATGACCTTTTGGTCGAGCACACGTTGCAGATCGACAGGCACGCGCTGACGAAAAGCCCAGTGACCCGTTGGAGAGCGAGTGAGGTGATGAGGGATACGCATCGGGGAGATGTGTCCCGATTTGTGTCCTGCCGAAGACCTTCATCAAGCTAGAAATAATTGTTAAAAATCAACAACTTATTTCCAACTTGGCGGAGAGAGTGGGATTCGAACCCACGGAAGGTTTGACCCTTCGCCGGTTTTCAAGACCGGTGCCTTCAACCGCTCGGCCATCTCTCCGATGCTGCTTTGATTCTGCTCTGCGTGGTCACCGATGGCATCGGTGTATCACACAGGCGCCACGCGCTTTGCGGGTGACGCTGATGCTGACCACCACTTGTGCGGTGTCAACCACCCCCGGGATCGCTCCCGGGCGCGCATTCTCGCATGCCCGGGCGCGCTTTGCTTGTTTACACCGCACTGCTTTTGGCTGGCGCAGCCTGCTGCACCGTCACTCGCGGCAGGCCACTGCATGTTACCGGCCGGCCGCGAGCACCCGAACAAGGATGCAACCTGCCGAACGTTGAAGCGAGCTGACTACCGAGAACGAGCAACTGCCGAATGGCTTGTCAGCCGGCCTCGGCGACCAGGCACAGCCTCAGCCGGCTTCAGCCACAGCCAGCCGCGGTGCAGTGCCGGCCGCACGCTTGAGCTTTTCCGCCAATTCGGCACAGTTGCCGCCGCAATCCAGACGCGAGCGTTCGATCTCGCGCGGCAGGTGTTCGGCCAGGAAGTCGATGAACACGCGCACCGCCGGCAGCAGGCCGCGGCGCGAGGCGAACACCGCGTGGCAGATGCCTTGCGGCAGCGACCAGTGCGGCAGTACCACTTCCAGCTCGCCGCTGCGCACCGCTTGGGCGCACACGGTCTCCGGCAACATGGTGATGCCGAAGCCATCGCGCGCCATCGACTGCAGCAGCGGGAAATCGAAACCGGCCAGACGCGGCTGCAGGTCTACGCGGCGCATCTCGCCGTTGGGGCCGTGCAGTTCCCAGCGCTGATGCGCTTCGTCTTCGCTGGTGCTCATGGTGGTGTGGTTGGCCAGCTCGCTCGGGTCTTTGGGGCGGCCGGCGCGGTCCAGGTACTTGGGGCTGGCCACCAGCAACTCCTGCACCTGACCGAAGCTGCGCATCACCAGGCTGCCGTCGTCGTCCAGCCGCGAGCGCACGCGCAGTGCGATGTCATAGCCCTCGTTGATGACGTCGACGCGACGATTGCTGATGTTGAGCTGCAGCCGCACCTTGGGATATTTGGTTAGAAATTCGGGCAACAACTTGGGCAATTGAATCTGCGCCAGCGAGACCGGAACGCTCACACGCACAAGGCCACGCGGCTCGGCGCTGAGACGATCCACCACCTCGCGCGCGGCCTGGGCTTCGGCCAGCATGGTCTGGGCATGGCGATGCACGCTGGTGCCGACGTCGGTCACCGCAAAGCGGCGCGTGGAACGCTGCAACAAGCGCACGCCCAGGTCGGTTTCGAGCTGGCTGATGCGGCGGCTCAGGCGCGATTTGGGAATCCCGAGCGCACGCTCGGCCGCAGCGAAGCCGCCGTGGTCCACCACCATCGCGAAGTAGTACAGGTCATTCAGGTCGTGCATGGCGCAGGTATCCATGGATAGAACGATAAGTGATATTTAAGCACCTTTATCCCAACAGGGCAACGACCTCACTCGCATCGGGTTTCCGGTTTGGCGGGGTTCCGGGATATGGAATGCTGCGCGCCGAGGACCTCTCGTCTTGCCGCGAAAGCGCGCAGCGCACCGGCGTTGGCGCCAACTGGGCCGCGCCCGCAGGATTCGCAAGGTGGTCTGCCCAGACGAAGCGCATGAGGTCGTCACGTGGAAACGCAAACGGAGCCACTGACGGCCCCGTTTTCTTCAATGTCTTTGGAAGCGGCCAGGTCGCGTACACCTGTCAGCTGCACGGTCGTACCGGCAGCGGCACTTGGAGTACTAGCAAAACGTAGCGAGCACTCGTCGGTGAGTACGGACATCCCGCTCAAAAGTGGCGTGCACGCGTGGCGCTCGCTGCTTCCGAGCAGCGGCCGCGCCCACCTGGCGATGAGCGCAGCCCGCTTTCATCAGCTTCTGTCAGCCGCGCTTAGCCGATCCGCTCGATCCCGCCCATATACGGGCGCAGCACCTCGGGCACATCGATCGAGCCATCGGCGTTCTGGTAGTTCTCCATCACCGCGATCATTGCGCGGCCCACGGCGGTACCCGAGCCGTTGAGCGTGTGCATCAGCTCCGGCTTGCCGCTAGTCGGATTGCGCCAACGCGCCTGCATGCGCCGGGCCTGGAAATCGCCGCAATTGGAACACGACGAAATCTCGCGATAGGTGTCCTGCGAAGGCAGCCACACTTCCAGATCGTAGGTCTTGATCGCAGCAAACCCCATATCGCCGGTGCACAGCAGCACCTTGCGATACGGCAGGCCGAGTTTTTCCAGCACCACCTCGGCGCAGCGCGTCATGCGCTGATGCTCGGCATCGCTGTCTTCCGGCGCGCAGGCGGTGACCAGCTCCACTTTTTCGAACTGGTGCTGGCGGATCATGCCGCGCGTGTCGCGGCCGCCGCTGCCGGCTTCGGCGCGAAAACACATCGAATGCGCGGTCATGCGCAACGGCAAGCGCTCGGCATCAACGATTTCGTCGCGCACGATGTTGGTCAACGGCACCTCAGACGTGGGGATCAGATAGTAAGCAGGCTCAGGATCTATCTGACCAGTGCGCCAATGAGCAACTTCACCAGTTTCTTCGTCAGTTTGAGAGTCATATTCGTCTTCGTAAATCCTGAAGAGATCATCCTCAAATTTTGGCAACTGCCCGGTCCCGTGCATCGACTCGGCGTTGACCAGCAGCGGCACGTTAGTTTCCTCGTAACCATGCTCGCCCACATGCAGATCGAGCATGAATTGCGCAAGCGCGCGATGCAGACGCGCGATCGGTCCGCGCAACACTGTGAAACGGGCGCCAGACAACTTGGCTGCGGTTTCGCCATCCAGCCAACCGTTGGGCGCACCAAGTTCCACATGATCCTTGACCGCGAAATCGAACTGGCGCGGCTTGCCCCAGCGCGATTGCTCGACGTTATCTGCCTCACTTTTTCCAAGAGGCACGTCTGCATGCGGCAGGTTGGGAATCACCGCGTACAGCTTCTCCAGTTTTACCTGAATATCTTTCAGGTGGACTTGAGACTGCAAAAGCTCGTCAGCGAACCCAGCCACTTCCGCCATTAGCGCGGTGACATCCTCACCCTTGGCCTTGGCCTGCCCGATCGCCTTGGACTTGGAATTGCGCAGGCTCTGCAGTTCCTGCGTACGCACTTGCATACGCTTGCGTTCGCTCTCCAGCGACTCCAGCTTCGCAGTGTCCAGGGCGAAACTGCGCGTGCTGCGCAGGCGCTCGGCAAGGTCGGCGGGATGTTGGCGAAGCAGGGCCGGATCTAGCATCGGAAGTCTGTGTGAGTCAGTAGGAAGCGCGAGATTATCGCCTGTTCCGCCACCTGCTGCGATCGATTCACCGCCGCTATGCCAGAATTGACCCGATCCTTCAGGTGAGCCCTATGCCCGCGCCCCGCCCTGCGTCCGATCGCCAGATCGTTCTACGTCTGCCCCGCCACACTCTGAAAATTGCCGGTATCGCCTTCGTTGCCGGGCTGCTGTTGTTCCTGTTGGTGTGGGCCACCGGCCGCAAGGACGACTTTTACAAGGCCTCGCCGGCCCAGCCGAGCGCAGGTGCGCCAGCCACTGACGATATCCAGCCGCTACCCGCGCCGCTGCCGGCCCAGGACGGCGCCAGCGACATGCCGCAGGCCAAGCCGCCCGAAGAAACCCCGACCCTGGTGGACACTGCGCCGCCTGCCACACCCGCGCCGATGCCCTTGCCCGAAGACGCAGGTCCCGGAGCGCCTGGCACCACAGCACCCACAAATACTACGGCAGCCGCAGGCGGCGATCGCCCGGTACCGATGCAGGGCCAGATGCCGCCGCCGCGCTATCCCTCGGCCGCGTTGCGTCGTGGCGATGCCGGCGATGTGGTGGTGCGGGTGGCCGTGGACGCAGCGGGCAAGCCCGGCGGCGTGACACTGGTGCAGCGCAGCGGTTCGCGCGATCTCGACCGCGCGGCGATGGAAGCGGTGCGTCAGTGGCGCTTCCACCCGGCGCAGCGCAATGGCCAGCCGATTGCCGGCAGTGTGGATATCCCGTTCGAGTTCAAGCCTGCGCAGTAAGACCTGCGGACAGAACCGTCGCAGATGGTCCTCAGATGGCCACGCGCAAAGCGTTGACGCATCAGCGCATGCATCGGTATCTCGTCCACCGGGCGCAACACTCCGGCAGCCGCACGGGTGATTTGCCAGTTCGACAAAGCTGAACGCCTGCCGAGTTTTAGCCCTTCATTGGTGCCCTGCCTTAGCTCCCCCTCAGGCAGCGCCGACCAGACTGGCCGTGTCATCCCACAGATGCGCCAGGAGGCCGGCCATGTCCTTCACCTCGAATCCTTCTTCACACCAGACGCAATCGCTGCCGCAACAGGCCGCGCACGTGCGTGAGCGTGTGCGCGAAGACGATGCAGATGGCGCATCGCCGTGGTTGTGGGCAACCCTGCTGGCGGTGCTGGTGGTGGTACCGACCTGGTGGTGGACGCGGCATGGCGACGAATCGTTTGCGCAGGACATGCGCCCGTTGCCGGCGGCAAGCCGCCAGATCCTGCCGACCTCCGAAGGCCCGCGTGCGATGACCATGATTGCGCATCAGCCGGCGCGTACACCGGTCAGCAGCGAAGAAGCCAAGCCGCTGCCGGGCAACGCGATGCCGCGCTATCCAGCCGACATTGCGCAAGCCGGTATCGAAGGCAGCCGCACCGCGCGTCTGCAACTGGATGTGCAGGGCCAAGTGAGCGATGTCACCATCGTCGATCGCAGCGGCAGCGACGACCCGCGTCTGGATGCTGCGGTGATGGAGAGCCTGGGGCAATGGCGCTTTGAACCTGCAACGCGCGACGGCCACGCGGTCGTCAGCAGCGTGCAGGTGCCGGTCGAATTTACCTCCGAACGTTGAGCCCGAAGCCGGCGCCCTGCGCCAAGCTATCGAAACCTGGAAACGAGGTCGCGACATTGGCGACATCGTTCACCTGCACGATGCCGGTCGAAAGCTGACCGGCAATGGCGAACGCCATCGCAATGCGGTGATCGCCGTGGCTTTCGATCACGCCGCTACCGATGCTGCCGCCGTGAATGGTCGCACCATCAGGCGTCTCGTCGACTTGCACGCCAAGCGTGCGTAGCCCGGTGGCCATTGCCGCCAGACGATCGGATTCCTTAACCCGCAACTCGGCCGCCCCAGTCACAATCGTCTGCCCGTTCGCCGCCGCCGCAGCCACGAACAAGGCCGGGAATTCGTCGATCATGTCCGGCACCAGCGCTTCGGGAATTTGCCCGCCCTGCAGCGGTGCGTAGCGTACGCGCAGATCGGCCACTGGCTCGCCGCCATGTTCGGCGTGGTTTTCTTCGACGATATTCGCGCCCATCAGCCGCAATGCAGCGAGCAGCCCGGTACGACGCGGATTCAAGCCCACCGCACGCAGCACCACGTCCGAGCCTGGAATGATGCTGGCGGCAACGATGAAGAACGCTGCCGAGGAAAAATCCGCCGGCACCGCGATATCGGTCGCACCCAGGCGCTGACCACCGCGCAGACGCGCCTTGCCTGGCGAGAAATCGATCTCCACGCCGAATGCAGACAACATGCGCTCGGTGTAATCGCGCGTTGGGTGCGGCTCGGTCACCGAGGTGTCGCCCTGCGCGTACAAACCCGCAAGCAGCACGGCAGATTTGACCTGTGCGCTGGCGACCGGCGAGACGAAGTCGATGCCATGCAAGGCTTGCCCGCCATGCACGCGCAATGGCGGCGTGCCGTCTTCTTCGGTGTCGATGCGTGCGCCCATCTGCGCCAGCGGACCGGTCACGCGCCGCATCGGGCGCTTGGACAAGGAGTCGTCGCCCACCAGCACGCTGTCGAAGCGCTGTGCGGCCAGCAGGCCGGCGAGCAGGCGCATGCCGGTGCCGGCGTTACCGCAGTCCAGCGCCTCGCTCGGCGGCTGCAGGCCATCCACACCCACGCCATGCACGATGCGCTGCGATGCCGACGGCGTTTCGATGCGCACGCCGAGCTTGGCGAAAATGGCCGCAGTGGAGCGCGTGTCTTCGCCTTCGAGAAAGCCATCGATCTGCGAGATGCCATCGGCCAAGGCGGCGAACATCACCGCGCGATGCGAGACCGATTTGTCGCCGGGAATGGCCAGGCTGCCCTGCAGTGCGCTGCCCTGCTGCGCGATCCAATGTTGCGTATTGCTGCTCATGCGTGTGATCCGATTGCTGCGGCACCGCCATGCACGGCAATGCGCTTTGAAGAATGGTGTGATAGCGCCGTCACCTTGCAGATGGCGGCGCGTCAGCTGTTACCGGCTTAGAGGAAAAGCGCTTACGGAATCGCCACCGGATACGAGCCCAGCACCTTGATCTGCGCCGAGTGCGCTTCCAGTTCGGCCAGCGCCTGCTTCATCGCCTCGTCTTCCACGTGGCCGGCCAGGTCGATGAAGAAGCCGTACTCCCACTTGGCCTGATGCGAGGGCCGCGACTCGATGCGATTCATGCTGATGCCATGCCGCGCGAACGGGCTGAGCACGTCGAACAATGCGCCCGGCTTGTCGTGGATGAACACCAGCACCGAGGTGCGGTCGTGCCCGGACGAGGGAAAGATCTGCCGGCCGATCACCAGAAAGCGCGTGGTGTTGTCGTCGTCGTCTTCGATCGACTTCATGATGACTTTCTTCAAGCCATACACGTGCGCCGCGCTCTCGCCGCCGATCGCGGCGGCATCTTCGGCATTGCGGGCGCGGCGCGCACCTTCGGCATTGCTGGAGACCGCAAGCTTCTCGACCTTGGGCAGGTGCGAACGCAACCAGCCGGCCGTCTGCGCGAACGACTGCGAATGTGCGTAGATGCGCTCGATGTCCTCGATCCGGCCGGTGCGCGAGAGCAGGTACTGATGCACGCGCAGCTCGACTTCGCCGCAGATCTTCAGGTTGGAGGTCAGGAACATGTCCAGCGTGACCTGGATGGTGCCCTGCCCGGAATTTTCCACCGGCACCACGCCGAAATCGGCGTTGCCGGCTTCCACTTCCTGGAAGACTTCTTCGATGGTCGCCATCGGCAAGCCCACTGCCGAGCGACCGAAATGCTTGAGCACCGCCTGTTGGCTGAAGGTCCCTTCCGGGCCGAGATAACCGATCTTCAACGGTTCCTGCTGGGCCAGGCACGCAGACATGATTTCGCGATACACGTGCACCAGCACTTCGTCGCTGAGCGGGCCTTCGTTGCGGTCCACCACCATGCGCAGCACCTGCGCCTCGCGCTCGGGCCGGTAGTAATCCACCGCTGCGGCGAGCTTGCCCTTGGCCTTGCCGACCTGATGGGCGAAGTTGGCGCGCTCGGCGATCAGCTCCTGGATGGTGCGGTCGATCTGGTCGATCTTGGCGCGCACGTCGGCCAGCACCGGCGCGGCGACCGCCGGCTTTGCAAGCTTGCCTGCAACTTTTTCCGCAGATTTCTCTACCGATTTACTCGCCGGCTTGGTCTTGCCGCCAGTCGCGGTGGTGGGCTTGTTGGACTTGGGAGCCATCGCTGGGCATTCCTTGAATAACGGCGCATGCGCCTGCGCGGCAGCTGCCGCGGTCGAAGAGAAGACTCAGCCGTGCCGCTGCTGGAAGTCATGCATGAAGCTCACCAGCGCCTGCGCGCCTGCCACCGGCATCGCGTTGTAGAGCGAGGCACGCAAGCCACCGACGGCCTTGTGCCCCTTCAACGCCAGCAGGCCGGCCGCCTTGGATTCGCTGACGAACAACGCGTCCAGCTGCTCATCGGGCAGAAAGAACGGGATGTTCATGCGCGAACGCACGGCGGGCTTGATCAGGTTGCGATAGAAGCCGCCGGAGCCATCGATGGCGCCGTACACCAGCGCGGCTTTCTCCGCATTGCGGCGCGCGAACTCGGCCACCCCGCCCTGCTCCAGCATCCACTTCACGTTGAGGCCGAGCAGATACCAGTTCCAGGTCGGCGGCGTGTTGAGCATCGAATCGCGGGCCGCATGCGAGGCGTAGTTGAAGATATCCGCGCGCGGCTGGCCGGCACGTTCGAGCAGGTCGCGCCGCACGATCAGCACCGAGATGCCGACCGGCCCCAGATTTTTCTGCGCACCGGCGTAGATCAACCCGTAGCGCGAGATGTCCAGCGGCTCGGAGGCGATCGACGAACTGAAGTCGGCGAACAACGGCAACGTGCCCACGTCCGGGGTGTCGCGAAACTCCACGCCATGGATGGTCTCGTTGGCGGTGATGTGCACATAGGCCGAGTGCGGCGACAAGGTCCAGCTGGCAACCGGCGGGATATCGGTGAAGCCTTCCGCCTGGCCGTCGGCAGCGATCCGTGCATCCACATAAGGCGCGGCCTGCTTGATCGCGGTCTTGCCCCAGTGCCCGCTGATCACATAATCGGCGGCCTGACCGGGCGCGGCGAAATTCAGCGGTAGCAGCGCCTGAATGGTGGTGGCGCCACCGGCAGTGAACAGCACTGCGTAGTCGTCGGGAATCGACAACAGGGTGCGCAGATCGGCTTCGGCCGCGGCCGCCACGGCCATGAAATCGGCGCTGCGGTGGCTGATTTCCACGATCGAGGCGCCGACGCCGTTCCACTCGACCATCTCCGCCTGCGCCTGCCGCAGGACCGATTCCGGCAATGTCGCAGGGCCGGCACTGAAATTGAACGCGCGTGTCATGGCACACCTTGTCGAGCTAGCCTTCTAGTATGCCGCAGCGCATCGGCCTTGGCAGCGTTGCAGAAAAGTTGCAGCTGCATCCTTCTCACCGACGCCGACGTATGGTTTTGCAGCGTCCATGGGCAGCACCGTCGCCGTGGTCCGTTATTCTCATCTGCAGCCACTGTCAGGAGCGAGCCATGTCCCTTCGCGATGTCTTGAAGACGCCGTCCAGCGAGATCACCGATGAGGCCGTTTACCGCGACCGGCGCCGGCTGCTGCAGCTGTTCGCGCTGACCCCGGCGCTGGGCGTGGCCGGGTGCGCCGAGGCCGACCCGACGCCTCCGCCCAAGACCGTGGTGACCCCGGCGCAAGCGCGCAGCGGCTTCCGTACCGCCGAGGAACTGACCCGGCTGGAAGACGTCACCAGCTACAACAATTTCTACGAATTCGGCACCGACAAGACCGACCCTTCGAAGGCCGCCAAGACCTTGAAGCTGTCGCCGTGGTCGGTGAAGGTCAGCGGCGAGTGCGAAAAGCCGGGCAGCCTGTCACTGGACGAATTGCTCAAGGGCATCCCTGCAGAAGAACGCATCTACCGGCTGCGCTGCGTGGAAGGCTGGTCGATGGTGATTCCGTGGACCGGCGTACCGCTGGGCGAGGTGCTCAAGCGCTTTGCGCCGACCTCCAAGGCCAAGTACGTGGCGTTCACCACGTTGGCCGACCCGCAGCAGATGCCCGGCGTGCGTTACCGCTCGATCAACTGGCCGTATCGCGAAGGCCTGCGCATCGACGAAGCGATGCACCCGCTGACCCTGCTGGCCACCGGCCTGTACGGCAAGCCGCTGCCGCAGCAGAACGGCGCGCCGTTGCGGCTGGTGGTGCCGTGGAAATACGGCTTCAAGAGCATCAAGTCGATCGTGGAAATCCGCTTCGTCGAGAAGATGCCCGAGACCGCGTGGCACGATCTGCAGCCGTCCGAATATGGATTCTTTTCCAACGTCAATCCGGCGGTGGACCATCCGCGCTGGAGCCAGAAGACCGAGCGCCGTATCGCCGGCACCGCCAGCAAGTTGTTCGCCGAGCGCATCGCGACCAAGCCGTTCAACGGCTATGCGGATCAGGTCGCTTCGTTGTACGCGGGGATGGATTTGAAGAAGTGGTTCTAGGCAACAAACGATCTGATATCGACCTATCGTAGGAGCGCACCCGGGCGCGACGGGCTTTCCTGGTAATGCCCGTCGCGCCCAGGTGCGCTCCTACGATGCAGGCATGGCACCCGCGCGGCATCGCTTCCTTTTCTGAGATCGCATGGCCAAGACATCCACCTCCCTCATCGCTGCCAAAACGCTGCTGCATGCGGCCGCGTTGGCGCCGATCGCATTGCTCGGCTGGCAGTTCTGGCAGGTGTGGCAAACCGGCAGCGATGCGCTGGGCGCCGATCCGGTCGCCGAGATCGAGCACCGCGCCGGGCTATGGGCGCTGCGCTTCCTGTTGATCACCTTGGCAGTCACGCCACTGCGCCAGCTCACCGGCCAGGCGGTACTGATCCGCTTCCGCCGCATGCTCGGGCTGTACGCATTCTTCTACGCCAGCGTGCATCTGGCGGCCTACCTGACATTGGATCTGCGCGGCTTCTGGACGCAGATCTTCGAAGAGATTATCAAGCGTCCTTACATCACCGTCGGCTTCACGGCCTGGTTGTTGCTGCTGCCGTTGGCGATCACCTCCACCCAGGGCTGGATGCGTCGGCTCAAGCGCAACTGGGGCCGCCTGCACATGCTGATCTACCCGATCGGGTTGTTGGCGGTGCTGCATTTCTGGTGGCTGGTGAAATCCGATATCCGCGAGCCGGCGCTGTACGCCGGGATTCTTGCCGTCCTGCTGGGCTGGCGGGTCTGGAAAAAACTCAGCGCGCGCCGAACCACAGCAAGGCGCTCAGCGCCGCCGCCAGCAGCACCGCGCTGAGCAGCAGCCACGGCCAGCGCGCGACCTTGACCGGCGCACGCGTCGGTTCGGTGGTGGCGCGCGGCGGTGGCAACGGCTCGGTGTCGGGGATATCCCAGGTGGTGCCGTGATGGGTACGCGGTACCTCGACGACAAACCGGTGGCGGGCATCGAATACGACCTGGTCGCCGGCCTGCAGCCAGCCGTCGCGCACCTGCACGCCATTGATCCAGCTGCCTTCTTCCGAACCCAGATCGCGGATCAGCACGCGGTCGCCGTGGCGTTCCAGGCGCGCATGCTGGGCCGCAAAGGCCGGGTCGTCGATAACGATGTCTGCGGCCGGGTCGCTGCCGACCAGCCGTGAGCGATCCAGCGTGAAGCTGCGCCCGTGATGACGACCACCCAGCCCGCGCAACAACAGACAGACCTCGCTCAGGCCGGCGTCGTCCTCTGGCACGTCGTTGGCCGGCGCGCTCGACGGCGCACTGCGCAGCAGCATCTCAACGCCGTCGGCGTAGATCGCATCGCCGGGACGCAGCAGTGCCATGCGGCGTACCGGGCGTCCGTTGACATGGATGCCGCGGATTCCGTTGGCCACCTGCAGCCACAGGCCGCGCTGGTCCAGACAGAACTGCGCCAACAACAATGCGCCCTGCGCATCGTCCACCACCCGCACGCTGCCGGAGGCATGACGTACGATCCGGTGGACGCCGGGCTTGAGAGAATGATCCGGCTGCTGCCGGTGAGTGAAATGAACTTGCAGATCGCGCACCCGCCGTAGCCTAGCAGGTCTGCCCCTTGCAGCGGCCAACAACGTGACCGGCGTCCGCCCAACAGGCGCAGTGTTTGCGCGTCGTTCCTGGTCCGCTGCAAGCATGCGCACTTGGAGCCTGGCCCGCGCATGCGCACAATGCGCGCTCCTTTCGTCTCACCTATCCACGCCATGTCCAGCATCGATATCCGCCACGACCATTCCTTGACGCTGGCCCAGGCCCGCGAAGCGATCGACGAGGCGGCACGCAAACTGACCGATCGCTACGGCATCGCTTCGCACTGGGAAGGCGACACCTTGCGCATCGCGCGTGCCGGTGTGGACGGGGCGATCGCCTTGCTGCCGCAGCAGGTGCATGTCACCGCCGAGCTTGGCTTTCTGTTGTCGGCGGTGCAGCCGATGGTGGAATCGGAAATCCGGCGTTTGCTGAGCGAAAAACTCGCCTGAGCAGGCCGGTCTGATCGTCCTTGCCCCAAGCGGGCCAAGCCTGGGGCCTGCGAACTTGAGCAGGCCGCGCTGAAAGTGCCGGCCCTTCAGCGCCAAGTCACCCGCATCGCGCTGGATGCGCGGATGCTTGAAAACGCGTCTCGCGCACACATGACCTAGATAGACGCCAGCAGGCAATGCTTCACCTGCCCGATGCAGCGTCGGCACTAGGGTGAAAGCAACGTCGCTTTAGCAACCTACAGGAGCATCGCATGACGACCGGATACGATCAGAACGGCAACCGCAACAACGCGGCCCATGGGTTCCAGGCGCAGGCAGAGCAGATTTCGCGCCGGCTTGGCGAATCGGCACAGACGGTGTGGCTGGCCGGGCTCGGCGCGCTGGGTCGCGTCCAGACCGAGGGCGGCAAATTGTTCGATTCCCTGGTTCGCGAGGGCGCGGCCTATGAGCGCACGGGCCAGCAGAAGGCCAGCGAAAGCGTCGATGAACTGCGCGAAGAGGTGGAAACCCAGTTCGAGCAGGCACGCGACACCGCCGTGCGTGGCTGGGACCGGCTGGGCAAGGCCTTCGACGAACGCGTCAAGGGCGTGCTGCGCACCCTCAACATCCCCGAGCAGGACGAGCTGGAAAACCTGCGTCGAGAAGTGGAATCGTTGAAGGCCCAGGTGCGCGCCAATACCGCCGCCACCAAGCGCGCCAACCGTACCGCCAATCAAGCGGCCCAGGCTGCCAGCAGCGACACGGCCGGCACTGGATCAACCACGCCAGGCAGTACCTCGACCGGAAACACCGCTGCGTTCGACGGCGAATAAGCGGCACCCGGACAATGTTGCAAAGCAGCATGATTTTCCACACAATCGAGAAGGACCCGCCAGTCCTGTAACACGAAGTCCGTTTGCTCCCCTCCCCTCACGGCTTCGGACTGGCGGGTCTTTCGCTATCTGGATCACGGCTCGTGAGTTCGCCGCGCGCGATCCATTGACGAATCTGCCGCGAGGGATTCTTCTAGGCGCACCATTTCGTTATACGCGCCATAACTTCGTTTGATGCTGATGCCTTCCTGGATTTTGGCGCTGTTGGCCGCCCTCTTGCTGTGGCTGGCGGTGTGCGCTTATGTCTGGCTGGTGCCGCGTCGCGCCGACGAAACCACCGAGGGCGTGCGCGCCCTGGCCGCGATGCATTGGCGTGATTTTTCCGCCCTGGTGCTGCGCGTGCTGCAGGACCAACGCGGTTGGCAACCGACCCGGTTGCCGCAGGACGGCCTGCCCACCGCCGATTTCATGATGCAGACCGACCACGGCACCCGCCTGGTTGCGTGCAAGCACGGGCGCGGTTATCGCATCGGCGTGGCGGCGGTCAACGAGTTGGGCGCGATGGCGCGGCTGGCCGGTGCCGGCGGCGGCGTGATGGTGACCGAAGGCCGCATGGAGCGCGAAGGCATCGCGGCCGCCGACAAGCAATCAATCGAAGTGCTGGACGGCACGCGCCTGTGGCCACTGCTCAAACCCTACCTGCCCGGCGACATGGAAACCGGCGTGGTCGGCATGGCAAGGCGCCGCGCGATCCGCCACAGCGTCATTGCCGGTGTGGCGTTGGCAACCTTGGCGCTGGTCGCTGTGCTGGCACTGCAGCCGGCGCTGCCGGAAGCGGCGCTGACGCAGACTGCAATTACACCGCCCCCACCGGTTGCCGCATCTGTGCGTGCTGCGCCTTCCGCTGCCCCGGCTGCTGCTACGTCGCAGGCAGCGCCGACAACTGCATCGGCCCCGGCAGCCATGCCATTCGCAAGCGGGAAGGAACCGGATGCAGCGACCATGCAAGGCTATCAACGCGAGGTTTCCAAAGCGCTCGCCCAGACGCCCGGTCTACTCCGCGGGATCTGGATCACTCAGGCAACGTTGGCGGTGGACCGCACGGTCGAAGACGCTGCCGCATGGCCGCTGATCTGCCGCGAACTGGAGCGCTACCCGTACCTGCGCACCGTGCGCGTGCAACTCAACCCGCGCACAGGTCTGGACGAACCGGTGCGTTGGCGTCAGTGCACGACGATTTGAGTGGGTGATTGGCGCGTTGGTCAGCCGCTGCGAATCTCAGCGCATTCCTGGCGCAAACCGCGCCACTAGATCGTACGAGCCGCCAAGAAACCACTGACGCACGTAGGTGACCGGTTGATCGCCGCGCCAGGTGTGGCGATCGATCACCAGACATGCGGCGCCATCGTCCACCTGCAGGCGTTGCGCCTGCGCGGCGTCGGCATTGACCGCGCTGATGCGATGTTCGGCGCGCGTCCATGGCACGTTGCGCAACAACCAACTGCCCGGCGCCACATCGGTGAACGATTGCAATAACGCCTCCGGCACCGTGGTGGTATCGATCACGCGTTGCTCCAGCGCGAACGGGCTGCCATCGGCAAGGTGCACGCTTTCCAGCGCCAGGACCTTGCCGGTGCTGCCCAGGGCGCGTTCCTGCGGCACGCGCTGACGCAGGTTGCGCAGTCGCCGCGACAACAACGAAAACCGATAGGCATGGCCGCGCGCGGTCATCTCCACTTCGATATCCGGGATCGACAGCGCCACCTGTTCCAGATGCGGATGCGGCCGCGCCACGAACGAGCCGGTGCGGCGGCGACGTTCGATCATGCCGGCGTCGGCGAGCAGCCCGAGCACCTTGTTGACCGTCATGCGCGAACAGCCGTACTGCGTCATCAACTCGTGTTCGGGCGGCACGCGGTGACCGGGCGGCCAGTCGCCGCTGTGGATGCGTTGTTCCAGATCCTGACGGATGCGTTGATGCAGGGTGCCGGGCGCGGCAATGGGGTGGGCGGTCAAAGCAGGTCTCCGGTCAGACCCGCATTGTGCGCGCATCCGCTCAGTTGCTCAGCAGCGATCGCAAAACGCCGGCAAAACGCGTGGCAATGCGCGCGCGATCCACATGCTGCCCGTCGCGCACCACCTGTTGCCCGGCGCGCCAGACAGTGCGCACGGCGCTGCCGCGTGCGGCGAACAGCCAACTGTCGAGCAAGGCATCGTCGCTGCGCGCCAGCAGCGCCGGATGGGTGAGATACAGCTCAAACAGATCGGCCGAGGCGCCGACACGAATGCCGCTGTGCGCAATACCCAAGGCCTGCGCCGCGCCATCGCCGGCCTGACCGAACAACCAGCGCCCACTGGAAACGCCACCTTGTGCCAGCACATTGCGCGCCTGCAATTGCAGGCGCTGGCCGTATTCGAGCAGGCGCAGTTCTTCGGCCGCATCGATCAAGACATTCGAATCCGAACCCACGCCGAAACGCCCGCCCGCAGCGGCGAATGCCTGCATCGGGAACAGCCCGTCGCCCAGATTCGCCTCGGTGATCGGGCACAGCCCGACCACCGCACCGCTATCGACGATCGCCTGCAGTTCGCCCGCATCCACATGCGTGGCGTGCACCAGACACCAGCGCGCATCCACAGACGCGTTAGCCTGCAGCCACTGCACCGGGCGCATGCCCGACCAGGCCAGACACGCATCCACCTCGCGCTGCTGCTCGGCGATATGGATGTGGATCGGGCCAGTAGTGAGCGGCACCAACGCAGCCAGTTGTTCTGGCGTGACCGCGCGCAGGCTGTGCGGCGCCAGCCCGAGCACCGCATCGGGCAAGGCCTTGAGGCTGCGCGTGCAGTCGTCCAGCAAGCGTGCGAAGCCATCGATGTCGTGGATCAAGCGACGCTGCGCTGTACTCGGCGCGACACCGCCGAAATCCGAATGCGCATAGAACACCGGCAGCAGCGTCAGCCCGATGCCGGTGTTGGCGGCGGCGGCGGCGATGCGCTCGGACATTTCGCCGGCCTGCGCATACGCAGCGCCGCTGGGGCTGTGGTGCAGATAATGAAATTCGCCGACGCGGGTGAAGCCGCTTTCGAGCATTTCCACATAGGCCTGTTCGGCGATCGCCTGCAGGCTGTCCGGGTTTAGCCGGTCGACGAAGCGATACATCAACTCGCGCCAGCTCCAGAAACTGTCGCCGCTGCGCCCGCCCACTTCGGTCAGGCCGGCCATGCCGCGCTGGAACGCGTGGCTGTGCAGGTTGCCCAACCCGGGCAGCAGCACCTCGACACGGGTATCGGTGGCGGCCACTGCAGTATCGGTCTGCACCGAGGCGATGCGCCCCTGCGCCAGCGCGATCCGCACACCGCTGGCCCAGCCATCGGGCAAAAGCGCCCGCGCCGCCCACAACGCCTGCACCTGTTGGTCTGCCACTGGACACCCTCGATTGCCGGTTCTATTGTATATACATATCAGACACCACGAGCCTGCGCCATGCATTGCGACGTCCTCTGGCACAACGCGCAACTGATGACACTGGACGCCGCCGATGGCGGCCTGGGCATCGTGGACGATGGCGTTGTTGCCTGCCAGGAAGGCCGCATCACCTATGCCGGCCCGGCCACACAGGCCCCGGCGCTGGAGCCGGACACCGCGCACGATTGCCAGCGCCGCTGGATCGGCCCCGGCCTGATCGATTGCCACACCCATCTGGTGTACGCGGGCAATCGCGCCAACGAATTCGAGCAACGCCTGCGCGGTGCCAGTTATGCCGAGATTGCCGCAGCCGGCGGCGGCATCGTGGCCACGGTGCGCGCAACCCGCGCTGCCGACGATGCAGCGTTACTGGCCGCCAGCCTGCCACGCCTGGACGCGATGCTTGCCGAAGGCGTGACCACGCTGGAAATCAAATCCGGCTACGGGCTCACGCTGGAGGACGAAACCAAACAGCTGCGCGTGGCACGCCAGCTCGCCGCGCTGCGCAAGGTCGAAGTGGTGCCGACGTTTCTGGGCGCCCATGCGGTGCCACCGGGCAGCGATGCGCAGACCTATATCGACGCGGTCTGCACGCAGATGATTCCGGCCATTGCCGGGCAAGGTCTTGCCGAGGCGGTGGACGTGTTCTGCGAGCACCTGGCGTTCTCGCCCGCGCAGGCCGAACAGGTGTTCGTCGCCGCACAAGCACACGGCTTGGGCATCAAGATTCATGCCGAACAACTGAGCAACCAGCACGGCGCAGCGTTGGCCGCACGCTATGGCGCGCTGTCGGCCGATCACATCGAATATCTGGACAGCGACGGCGTTGCCGCGATGGCCAGCGCCGGCACGGTGGCGGTGCTGTTGCCGGGCGCGTTCTATTTCACCCGCGACACCCAGCTGCCGCCGATCGCTGCGTTGCGCGCCGCCGGCGTGCCGCTGGCCCTGGCCACCGACTGCAATCCAGGCACCTCGCCGCTGACCAGTCCGTTGTTGGCGATGAATATGGCCGCCACCTTGTTCCGCATGACCGTGAACGAATGCATCGCCGGTTTTACCCGCGAGGCGGCACGTGCGCTCGGACGCAGCGAGCGGCTTGGCCGGCTGCGCGCCGGCATGCACTGCGACCTGGCGATCTGGAACATCGACGCGCCGGCCGATCTGGTCTACCGCATGGGCTTCAACCCACTTCATGCCCGCGTCTGGCGCGGGCATTCCTGCTGAATCCGGAGTCGTCATGAGTTCTGTTGTCTTGCAGCCCGGCCAGGTCACCCTGGCGCAATGGCGTGCGTTGTATCGCGGCGCCGAGGTCGTGTTGGACGACACTTGCGCAGCCGCCGTACTGCGCAGCGCGCAGACGGTGGAGGCCATCGTCGCGCGCGGCGAGCCGGTCTACGGCGTCAATACCGGCTTCGGCAAACTGGCCAGCGTGCGCATCGAGCGCGAGGACCTGCAGACCCTGCAACGCAATATCGTGCTGTCGCATGCGGCCGGTGTCGGCGAACCCACACCGGTGCCGGTGGTGCGGCTGATGATGGCGCTCAAGCTCACCAGCCTGGCCCAAGGCGCCTCCGGCGTTCAGCCGGACACGTTGGCGTTGCTGGACGCGATGTTGCGCCGTGGCATCACGCCGGTGGTGCCGTGCCAGGGCTCGGTCGGCGCCTCCGGCGATCTGGCGCCGCTCTCGCATCTGGCGGCGGTGATGATCGGCGTTGGCGAGGCCTTCGTCGGCGAGCAACGCTTACCTGCCGCCGAGGCGCTCGCACAGGCGCAGTTGCAGCCGCGCGTGCTCGTCGCAAAGGAAGGCCTGGCGCTGCTCAACGGTACCCAGTTTTCCACTGCCTGCGCATTGGCCGGTTTGTTCGAGATCGAAACCGTGCTGCAGGCCGCGCTGGTCACTGGCGCCTTGTCGGTGGAAGCGGCAAAGGGCTCGGATACGCCGTTCGACGCGCGCATCCATGCCCTGCGCGGGCAGCCTGGGCAGATTGCCACCGCTGCAGCGCTGCGCGCGCTGATGGCCGATTCGAGCATTCGCGAATCGCACCGGCTCGGCGATGTACGCGTGCAGGATCCGTACTGTCTGCGCTGCCAGCCGCAGGTGATGGGTGCGGCGCTGGACATCATGCGTCAGGCCGCGCGCACGCTGGAGATCGAGGCCAATGGCGTGTCCGATAATCCGTTGGTGTTCAGCGAGACCGGCGAGGCCTTGTCGGGCGGCAACTTCCACGCCGAACCGGTGGCCTTTGCGGCCGACATGCTGGCGATGGCGGTCTGCGAAATCGGCTCGATCAGCGAACGCCGCACCGCGATGCTGGTCGACCCGGCCTTGTCCGGCCTGCCTGCATTTCTCACCCCGCGCCCGGGCTTGAATTCGGGCTTCATGATTCCGCAGGTCACCGCTGCCGCCTTGGTGTCGGAGAACAAGCAGCGCGCGTATCCGGCCAGTGTCGATTCGATTCCGACCTCGGCCAATCAGGAAGATCATGTGTCGATGGCAGCGCACGGCGCACGTCGCTTGTTGGCGATGGCAGAGAACGCCACGCATGTGATTGGCATCGAGCTGTTGGCTGCGGTGCAGGGCTGCGACTTCCATGCGCCGCTACGCTCAAGCGCCGCGTTGGAAGCCGCACGCGCACTGCTGCGCGCGCACGTACCCACGCTGCAGGACGACCGCTACTTCCATCCCGACATGCTGGCTGCCAGCGCGTTGGTACGCTCGGGCGCACTGGCGCATGCGGTGGCGATGGCATTGCCGGGCGTGGAGCAGGACGCATGAATCGGCAGGCCGACAAGACCCAATCGCGCTATCAAGACGTCTCGGCGATTGCACTGATGCAAGGCACGCAACGATGAGCGCCCTGCCATGGCTCGAAGTTCACCGCGGCGATGCGCCACTGATCGTCAGCTTCCCGCATACCGGTACCGAGCTGCCGGACGACGTGGCCGATCGATTCGTGTCGCCGTGGCTGGCGCGCCGCGATGCCGATTGGTGGGTGCATCAGCTGTACGACTTCGCGCAATCGCTCGGTGCCACCACCGTGCGCACCGCGATCTCGCGCTCGGTGATAGACGTCAACCGCGACCCGAGCGGCGCATCGTTGTATCCGGGCCAGAACACCACCGGCCTGTGCCCGCTGACCACCTTCGACAATCAGCCGTTGTACGCAGACGGTGACGCACCTGATCAGGCGCAGATCGAGCGACGCCGCACGCGCTGGTTCGATCCTTATCACGCTGCGCTCGACACCGAGATTGCGCGCCTGCACGCGCAACACCCAAAGATCGTGGTCTATGACGCGCATTCGATCCGCTCGCATATTCCACATCTGTTCGACGGTGAGTTGCCGCAGTTCAACATCGGCAGCAATGACGACCGCAGTTGCGATCCAGACCTGGTCGATGCGGTGGAACGGCTTTGCCGCAGCAGTGGCTCCAGCACCGTGCGCAACGGGCGTTTCAAGGGCGGCTGGATCACCCGCCACTACGCGCAGCCCGAGCGCGGTGTGCATACGCTGCAGATGGAGCTGGCCTGCCGCGGTTACATGCGCGAGCCCGACGACATCACGCCAGACACCTGGCCCACGCCGTGGCATCCCGCGCACGCAGTGGCATTACGCGCCGTACTGCGGCACGTGCTGCTGACCTGCCTGCACTTCGCCAACGCAACACCCCCCTCCTCCGACACCACGCCGCCTGCGGCGCACCGTTGATTGCAAGGAACCCGGCATGACCCGTCACGATGCAACCCGCGTCATCCGCGCCGCCACCGGCACCACGCTCACCGCCAAGAGCTGGCTCACCGAAGCGCCGCTGCGCATGCTGATGAACAACCTGGACCCGGACGTGGCCGAGCGCCCGCAGGAACTGGTGGTGTACGGCGGCATCGGCCGCGCCGCGCGCGATTGGGAATCCTTCGATGCGATCGTCGCCGCACTCACCCGCCTGGACGACGACCAGACCTTGCTGGTGCAATCCGGCAAGCCGGTCGGCGTGTTTCGCACCCATCCCGATGCGCCGCGCGTGCTGATCGCCAACTCCAACCTGGTGCCGCGCTGGGCCACCTGGGATCACTTCAACGAACTCGATAAAAAAGGTCTGGCGATGTATGGCCAGATGACCGCCGGCAGCTGGATCTACATCGGTGCGCAAGGCATCGTGCAAGGCACCTACGAAACGTTCGTGGAGATGGGCCGCCAGCATTACGGCGGCAACCTGGCCGGCAAGTGGCTGTTCACCGGCGGCCTCGGCGGCATGGGTGGCGCGCAGCCGCTGGCCGCAGTGATGGCCGGCGCCTCGTGCCTGGCGGTGGAATGCCGCCGTTCCAGCATCGACATGCGCCTGCGCACCGGCTATCTGGACACCTGGACCGACTCGCTGGACGAGGCGCTGCGCCTGATCGAGGAATCGTGCACGGCGAAGAAGCCGCTGTCGGTCGGCCTGCTCGGTAACGTGGCCGATGTGCTCGACGAGCTGCTGCTACGCGGGATCAAGCCGGACCTGCTGACCGACCAGACCTCCGCGCACGACCCGGTCAACGGCTACCTGCCGCAGGGTTGGAGCGTGGAAGAATGGGACGCAAAGCGCGTGAGCGCGCCCAAGGAAGTGGAAGCAGCCGCGCGCGAGTCGATGGCCAGCCACATCCGCGCCATGCTCACCTTCCACGCGCTGGGCGTGCCCACCGTGGATTACGGCAACAACCTGCGCCAGATGGCACTGGAAGAAGGCGTCGACAACGCGTTCGACTTCCCCGGCTTCGTGCCCGCCTACATCCGGCCACTGTTCTGTCGCGGCGTCGGCCCGTTCCGCTGGGTCGCGCTCAGTGGCGATCCGGAAGACATCGCCAAAACCGATGCCAAGGTCAAGGAACTCATTCCCGACGATGCGCATCTGCATCGCTGGCTCGACATGGCCGCCGAAAAGATCGCCTTTCAGGGCCTGCCTGCGCGCATCTGTTGGGTCGGTCTGGGCGACCGGCATCGACTGGGTCTGGCCTTCAACGCGATGGTGCGCAGCGGCGAATTGAAGGCGCCGGTGGTCATCGGCCGTGACCATCTGGATTCCGGCAGCGTCGCCTCGCCCAACCGCGAAACCGAAGCCATGGCCGATGGCTCCGATGCGGTCTCCGACTGGCCGCTGCTCAACGCCCTGCTCAACACTGCCAGCGGCGCCACCTGGGTGTCGCTGCACCACGGCGGCGGCGTCGGCATGGGGTTCTCGCAGCACGCCGGCATGGTGATCGTCTGCGACGGCAGCGAAGCGGCCGACAAGCGGATCGAACGCGTGCTGTGGAACGACCCGGCCACCGGCGTGATGCGCCACGCCGATGCCGGCTATGCCATCGCCACCGACTGCGCGAAGGAAAAAGGGCTGGATTTGCCGGGAATTCTTGGCTGAGTTCGCCCTCCGACAGCGCGCTATACCGCACGCCGTCGGCAGGCTGTGTGCACTGCTCGCAACCATGCACACCGACCATCCCGACTGGTCCTTGCCCGCCCACCGTCGCGGGACCTTACGCGGCATGGATGCCGCGTAAGAGCCTACACGGACGTACTTGCGGCGTGTCCCGCGGTGGTGGACGGGCAAGGGCCCACCAGCCAAGCTGCAGACATCAGCTCTACAACTGATCTATCCGCCACACTATTCAACCACTCCAGGGACAACCGAGATTTCGGTCGCGGCGGCGGTTAAACGCAGTCAAAAGCTTAGGTCAAAAGCTGGGTCAGTCGAGGGCGCGATGTCCTCACCAGACAGTTTGCTGGTTGCTTTGAGAATAGCTACGCACACCGACCATCCCGACTGGTCCTTGCCCGCCCACCGTTGCGGGACCTTACGCGGCATGGATGCCGCGTAAGAGCTTACAAGGACGTACTTGCAGCGTGTCCCGCGATGGTGGGCGGGCAAGGACACCACAGCCAAGCCACAAATCAACCGCTCTACACGCGTTTTGTTAGCCGCTTTAATCGGCTTTGGTTTCCATCCCTATCTGCTTGCAGGCCGATGCAGCAGCCGCCAGCAATGCGCTGTCATCGAGCAGCGGCACCGCCCCGCTTGCCGGGTAAGAAGCTGCGATCGCCTTCGCCGCGCGATCGGCATCCGCCTGGATATACCACTGCGACGCCATCGGCAACGCACGTCCACGTACCGCGTGTTCAAATCGATACTGCCCCCAGTAAATCGCCAATGGCTCTTCCAGCGTGTTGAGCGGGTTGCGCAAGGTGGCCGCACTCGGACACAGCCGCAAGAAGTTGGCAGCGAGCATGCGTTTGCGCGCGGATGGCTGCCCCGCAGACAAGTAATGACTCAACTCGTGCAACAGGATCGGTGCCCAGTCCATCGATGCCGTGCCGCTGGGCGCATCGTGCTGCGAATAGAGCAGCATCGTGCGTCCACGCACTTTGGCCTGGGTGGTATCCATCTCCGGCCACCACACGAATCGTGCCTCGAATACCGGAGGTTCCGGCACCGCAAAGAAATCACGCATCTGCGATGCCAACCGGGAAACGGCGGGGTTGGACAGCTCCTCGCTCAGCACGCGCATCTGTTGCTCGAAACGGGGTGCAACTGCGATCAAACGACTGGCACGCGGAACGAAGCGCGCAAAATACGCGCGCAACAGTCTCTGGTCATCTGCCGACTGTTCTGCAATGGCGGCGTTCGCTGAGACCTCGAAGTTTTCGCTCCCCAGGAAATGCCGGGAGAACGGATCCGCCTCACGGGTGGCGTCTGGCGCGAAAACACGGTCGACCAACTCCAGATCGTCGTCTTTTGCCAGCCCCGAGGTGCGGCGGCGGAAATCCGCATAGGCGGCAAGCGCGGCAAGGTCCGCCTGATCCAGCCCGCCATGGGCTTCCATGTAGCTGCGGTAGACGGGCACCGTAAAGCCCGGCAACCAGTCCGACAGGTTATCCAGCAGGTTGAACAGATCCGTCGCTTCGCTGTAGCCCACCTGGACGTGCGTCGATGACGTCGATGGCGGTGTGGGTGGCGCGGCATGCGCAGTGGCGCACAACAACATCCAGATCAGTGCGACTGCGCGCATGTTCCGCAGTTTGGTCGGCCAGCAATCACTCCATGTGCGCATGCGGAACTCTGGGCTGGCGAGTACGTTGATTCGAGCATGCAGGGATACCGCTCGCAACGTGTCTTTCGTCAGGGGTGCGCAGACCTGCACGCTGGCGGCCTGCTTTGACGGCAAAACCACCGTAGCCCGTCACATTCTCGACAATTGCCCTCAAGACTGCCGGGATCAGGCCGACAAGGTATGCAACGTTTCGAGGAGCCTCCATGGGCATCCTGATCTACCTGGTGCCTGCATTCGCACTCTGGGCGCTCATCGCCACCGGGCTGGCGTTCGTGCGTGGCCGGCAGCTGCGTGCCGAGTCCGGCCAGCTTGCGGGCACCCAGGACAGTCTTGCCCGCTACCAGGCTGCGCTGTCGCAATTGAAGGCACGCGCGGCCGCCAGCACGCTGGAGCTGGAATCGCTGCAGCGCAGCTACGCGGTGCTCAAACAGTCACTGGAGCAGCAGGAACAGAACGCGGCCGAGCAACAGGCGACCACGGCCCAGGTGATTCCGATGGTGATGGTGCAGCAACTGGACATCGCCAACGAAATCGGCACCTTGTTTGCGCATGTGGCACGCGTTGCGCGCAGCCTGCGTCGCTATAGCGCTTACAGCCGCGGCCACAATGCCCCCGAACCGAACACCGCCCGCTACGACCTGCACTGGTTGGCGGACTGCTTGCACAGCTTCGACCAGATCGGCCACGCGCTGGTGCGTGGTAATGTCGCCGCGTTGATCACGGCCTGCCAGGACCTGCTGTCGATGTACGACCACTATTTGAAAGACGGCTCCGGCTACAACAGCCGCGACACCTTTCAGCGTCTGAGCAGCGATGTGCCACTGTCCGATGCCACCGACGCCATCCGCTCGATCATCGTCAAGGCCACGCTGGCGCAGGACGCGCAGGATGCGGTGATGGAAGAAGCAGTTGCGGCGAATGTGGCTTGATTCGGGATTCGGGATTCGGGATTCGGGATTCGGGATTCGCAAGAGCGCGGGCGCGGTGTTCTGTTAGATCAACACGTAGATGCATGGCTGTCTGACAGCGTATCGATGAGCATCGTTGGCTGAAACGTACATTGCGACTACTCATAAAAAAAGCGCACCACTTACGGTGCGCTTTTTTTGTTTCAAGCCTTAGGAACGGCTAACGAACTCTGGCGAGCAGGTTCGAGAACGGCTCAAATCAAGGCGTTTTCTGCGGCAACGCATACGCCACCACCGCATCGCCCGCAGGCGTTTCCATGAAGTGGTGGCCGCCGGCCATGATCACCAGATACTCGCGGCCGCCGTAGGCATACACCATCGGGTTGGCCTGACCACCGGCCGGCAACTTGGCGTGCCACAGCTCCTTGCCGGTAGACAGATCGATGGCGCGGATCAGGTCGTCGGTGGCTGCGGCAATGGGATCAACCCGCTTGCCGTCACTACCGAACCGCCGTTGTTCGGCGTGCCGATCTCGATCGGCAACCCCGAGCGGATACCGAACGGCCCATTGCCGCGCGCACTGCCGAACGGACGGTCCCATAGCGTCTTGCCGCTGGCCAGATCGATCGCGCGGATGCCGCCATAAGGAGGCTCCTTGCACAGCAACTTGGTGAACGGCAAGCGCCAGCCGGCATTGACGTTGATCGCGTAGGGCGTGCCAGCCTGCGGGTCGCCGGCACCTTCCGCACCGCCCGCATCGCTACGCACTTCGTCGCGCGGTGCCCAGCCCAGTTTGTCGGCCTCGGCTGCGACCCCAGATCGTAATCCCAGGCATCGATATGCGTGGTCTGGAAATTCCACACCGGCTTGCCGGTGGTGACATCCAGCGCCACCAGCGAGGTCGCATTGCGATTCTCCTGCGGCGTACGCGAGCTGCTCCAGTAATCGGCGGTGGAATTGCCCATCGGCAGATAGACATAGCCCAACTGTTCGTCGGCCGCGGCGGTGGTCCACATATTCGGCGTGCCACGCGTCCAGCTCTGGCCCGCCGGCGGTGCGCCGTTCCAGTCCGGATGGGTCATGTCCCAGGCCCAGCGCAACTTGCCGGTCACCGCATCGAAGCCTTCGATCACACCGGACGGCTCGTAACGCTTCTGCCCATCCAGCACCTGATGCCCGGTGACCACCACCCCGCGCACAATCGCCGGTGGCGAATTGATCGACACATAGCCCGACGGGGTCTCGCCCATTCCCACGGTGATGTCGACCTGGCCGTTGTTGCCGAAGTCCGCGCACGGCGTGCCGCTGCGTGCATCCAGTGCGATCAGGCGACCATCCAGCGTGCCTTCGATGATGCGCGTGCGGCACATTGCCGAAGCATCCGATGCCACCGCTCCTGCGCCATCGTTGGCTGCCGCCGGCATCTCGTAATACGACACGCCGCGGCAGGCGGCCGTGTACGGAATCGCCTCGTCCTTGACCTTGGGATCGTAGCGCCAACGCTGCTTGCCGCTGGATGCATCCAGCGCGATCACCTGATTGCGCGCAGTGCACACATACAGGCTGTCGCCCACTTTCAACGGCGTGGTTTCCGCGCCCCAGCGCTTGCTTGGCAGGTCGCCGGTGTGAAAGAGCCAGGCCTGCTTCAACTGCGCAACGTTATCGCGATTGATCTGCCGCAGCGGCGAATAACGCAGCCCGGGCTGGCTGCGCCCATACGCGGCCCAGTCGTCATCGACAGGCGCATTTGCCGGCTGTGCGCCAGAAGACGCAAGCGACGCTGGAACGTTGCGATTGACCAGGCTCGCGGCAACACCGGCCGCATGCGCCAACGCGCCATCGGCTTCGGTCACCCCAACGGCACGAACGCCAGCGCGAAGGCCACCACAAACACCGCCGCCAGTACGCCGGCCACGCTGCGCGACAGCGCGCGCGACACCGGGCGCTCCAACTTGGGCAGCAGCAGCGCCAGCACGAACGCCAGGCCGACGATCAAGCCCGCACGCGGCACCCAACGCCAGTAATCACTGCCCGACTCCCACCATGTCCACAGCAACGACGCCACCACCACTGCAGCAAACCACCACGCGCCCGCATTGCGACCGCGAAACAGCAGCACGCCGGCAACCAGCATGGCCGCGCCCGCAGGCGCGTAGTACCAGGAGCCGCCCAGCGCGGCCAACCACACGCCGCCTGCAAGCAGCACAGCGCCGAGCACTCCAATCACGCCTCCCAATGTCGCCAGCGCCCAATGGCCGCGACGGGAAGGAGATGCACGATCGTCATCAGTTGTTCCTCTTCGATTCTGCGGCGACGCAACGCCGCCGCACCGCCAACCACCTTCGACCCGCAACGGTGAAAGAGCCGCGTTCTTTGCGGCCCTCGTCGAAAAAAACTGCGTTGCAGTTGCAGATGTCACCGCGTGCAATAAAAAACGCCGGCTGTACGCCGGCGTTTTTCTTCAACTGCGTTACTCGCTATGCGTGATCACGCTTCGGTCGGCGGCAACTCGCTGGTGCTTGGCGCCGGTGCGACGGCTGCGTCGTCCACCACGTCTTCCACTTCATCCAGCGAGGCATCCAGACGTTCCACCGCCTGCAGCTTTTCGCCCTTGGACAGACGGATCAGCGTCACGCCCTGCGTGTTGCGACCCACGCGCGAGATCTCCGAACCGCGGGTGCGCACCAGCGTACCGCCGTCGGAAATCAGCAGCACTTCGTCGGTGCCGCCCAGCAACACTGCACGCACCAACTTGCCGTTGCGCTCGGTGGTCTGGATGCCGATCACGCCCTGCGTACCACGTCCCTTGCGCGGATACTCGGCCAGCGGGGTGCGCTTGCCGTAGCCGTTCTCGGTGGCGGTGAGGATATAGGCCGTGTCGTCGTTTTCGGCGACCTCGATCACTGCCGCATCGGCCACGTCCGTGGTCTCCACGACGTCCTCTACGCTCTCTTCCTCGACATCGCTTTCGACGCCCGCAGCACGCTCGGCCACGATCAGGCTGACCACCTCTTCGCCCTTGGTCAGACGGATACCGCGCACGCCGGTGGCGGTACGGCCCATCGAACGCACGGTGGATTCGCCAAAGCGCACGGTCTTGCCGTTGGAGGCGAACAACAGCACGTCGCGGTCGCCATCGGTCAAGGCCACACCGACCAGCGCATCGCCCTCATCGAGGTTGATGGCGATCTTGCCGCGCGCCAGGCGGAACGCGAATTCGCTCAGCGGAGTCTTCTTGACCGTGCCGTTGCGCGTGGCGAAGAACACATAGCGGTTATCGGCGTATTCGCGCACCGGCAGCACCGCCTGCACGCGCTCGCCTGGTTCCAGCGGAATCCAGTTGATGATCGGACGGCCGCGCGCATTGGAGCCGGCCTCCGGCAACTGATACACCGGCAGCCAGAACACCTTGCCGCTGCTGGTGAAGGTCAGCAGCGTGTCGTGCGTGTTGACCAGCCACAGCTGATCGATGAAGTCCTCTTCCTTGGTCGCCGCGGCAGAACGACCACGGCCGCCACGGCGCTGCGCACGATACGCGCTCACCGGCTGGCGCTTGGCATAACCGGCGTGCGACAGCGTCACCACCACGTCTTCCGGCGAAATCAGATCGAGAATATCCAGATCTTCTTCGCTGTGGCGGATTTCGGTGCGGCGTTCGTCGCCGTACTCTTCGCGGATATTGATCAGCTCGTCGCGTATAACCTGCAGCAGCACGTCGGGATTTTCCAGGATGCGGATCAGGCCCTGGATGACCTCGAGCAACTGCTTGTACTCGTCGGTCAGCTTTTCCTGCTCCAACCCGGTCAGGCGATGCAGACGCATTTCCAGGATCTGCGAGGCCTGCACTTCGGTGAGCTGGTAAAAGCCCTTGATCAGGCCCACGCCCGGCGGCAGATCTTCCGGCTTGGAGGCTTCGGCACCGGCTGCGCCCAGCAAGGCGCCGACCAAGCCCGGTTCCCAGGTCTTGGCCAGCATGCGCTCGCGCGCTTCCTGCGGATTGGCCGAGGTCTTGATCAGCTCGATCATCTCGTCGATGTTGGCCAACGCGACGGTCAGGCCTTCCAGCACATGCGCACGCGCACGCGCCTTGCGCAGTTCAAAGATGGTGCGGCGGGTGACCACTTCGCGGCGGTGGCGGATGAATGCCTGCAGCATCTGCTTGAGGTTCATCAACTGCGGGCGGCCGTCGATCAGCGCCACCATGTTGATGCCGAACACCGACTCCATCTGGGTCTGTTGATACAGGTTGTTGAGCACAACCTCGGCCGACTCGCCGCGCTTGACCTCGATGTAGATGCGCATGCCGTCCTTGTCGGACTCATCGCGCAGCTCGCTGATGCCCTCGAGCTTCTTTTCCTTGACCAGCTCGGCGATCTTCTCGATCAACCGCGCCTTGTTCACCTGATACGGGATCTCGGTGACGATGATCGCTTCACGGCCGTTGTCGGCCACTTCCACGTCGGCCTTGGCGCGCATGCGCACCCGGCCACGGCCGGTGCGGTAGCCGGCGGCAATGCCGGCGGTGCCGTTGATGATGCCGGCAGTGGGGAAATCCGGGCCCGGGATGTACTCCATCAGGCCTTCGACATCCAGCTCCGGCGTGTCGATCAAGGCGATGCAGGCGTTGATCGCTTCGGTCAGATTGTGCGGCGGGATGTTGGTGGCCATGCCCACCGCGATACCGGCCGAGCCATTGACCAGCAGGCTCGGGAACCGGGTCGGCATGACCGTCGGTTCCAGTTCCTTTTCGTCGTAATTGGGCTGGAAATCGACGGTTTCCTTGTCGATGTCGGCCATCAGCTCATGCGCCAGACGCGACATGCGCGACTCGGTGTAACGCATCGCCGCGGCAGAGTCGCCATCGACCGAACCGAAGTTACCCTGGCCGTCGACCATCATGTAGCGCAGCGAGAACGGCTGCGCCATGCGCACCAACGTGTCGTATACCGACTGGTCGCCGTGCGGATGATATTTACCGATGACGTCGCCGACGATACGCGCCGACTTGAAGTACGCCTTGTTGCTGTGCGCGCCCAGCACGTGCATGGCAAACAGCACGCGGCGATGCACAGGTTTGAGGCCATCACGGGCATCGGGGAGTGCGCGGCCCACGATCACGCTCATCGCGTAATCGAGATAGCTCTTGCGCATCTCGTCTTCCAGATTGACCTGGATGATTTCCTTGGCGGTTTCTGCCATTCGGGTTCCGTAATTTTGAGGTGGCGGGCGAGCCGGAAAGCCGCGTCGGGAGCACCCTGCAACAGGCTGCCGGCCCCACGCTCCCGCCGATCGATTCAAGCCCCGGATTGTACCACGAAGGGGCAGCCCGATGCCGCCGGTTTACCAGCCAGAAACAAGCACTTGCAGGACGTTTGCGTGGTGTTGGCAGCGTTATCGCACCGCGCCGGGCTCAGGCGCCGAATGCGGCCTGCATCTGCGCCAGGTCGGGCTGCGCAATCACCCCACGCTCGGTGACGATGGCATCGATCAAGCTGCCGGGGGTGACGTCGAACACCGGGTTCCAGGCATGGATGCCATCGGCCACCGTCCTGACCCCGCCCACCCCGAACAATTCGCCCGGGTCGCGCTGCTCGATCTCGATCTGCTCGCCGCTGGCGGTCGCCATGTCCACCGTCGACGACGGCGCCACCACCATGAACTTGACGCCGTGGTGGCGCGCGGCGATGGCCAGCTGATAGGTGCCGATCTTGTTGGCGGTATCGCCATTGGCGCAGATGCGGTCGGCGCCGACGATCACCCATTGCACCAGGCCGGATTTCATCAGGTGCGAGGCGGCCGAATCGGCAATCAAGGTCGCGTCGATGCCATCCTGCTGCAGCTCCCACACGGTCAGGCGCGCGCCCTGCAACCACGGCCGGGTCTCGCCGGCAAACACCTTGCCGATGCGCTGCTGCGCCATGCCGGCACGGATCACGCCCAGCGCAGTGCCGAAACCGGCGGTGGCCAGCGAGCCGGTATTGCAATGGGTCAGCACGCCACTACCCGGCGCGATCAGCGCAGCGCCCAGCGCGCCCATGTGCCGATTGGCGGCCAGATCTTCATCGGCGATGGCCTGCGCCTCGCGCGCGATCACCGCGCGCCAGTCGGCGCCGGCAGCGCCCAGCACGCGACGCATGCGCATCAGCGCCCAGGCCAGATTGACCGCGGTCGGACGCGCGGCATTGAGCCGCAATAGCGCCGGTTCGAGCTTCTGCAGTGCCGCGCTGCCGTCATCGGCATCGATCTCGCGCGCCGCCAACACCACGCCCCACCCGGCCGCAATCCCGATCGCCGGGGCGCCGCGCACCGCCAGCGAATGGATCGCCTCGGCCACCGCATCGCTGCTCTCGCAACGCACATGCTCCACCACGAAGGGCAGCTTGCGTTGGTCGAGCAATTCCAGGGCATCGCCGGTCCACAGCAATGGGCGGATGTGGTCGTAGCGGGCGTAATCGATGTGGGCGCTGTCGTTCATGGCGCTATTGTAAGGCGCGCGGGCAGCCCAGTCAGTGGACCTGCCGTGTTCGGCCCGTCGTCCGAGCGCTGCAACACATTCAGGTGTAAAAGCCTGGTTGGTCGAGCGCGCAGTGCCCTCACCGCTCGCGGGACACGCCGCAAGTACGTCCATGTAGGCTCGGTGGCGGCATCCATGCCGCCACACGGTCCCGCAAGCGGCGAGGGCACCGCACCAGAGAGTTAGTCGGCTGTTGGGTGAAAAGCGGCCGTCTAGCGGGTGCTTTAGCGTTCTGGTGCGGGGCATACAACTTCATGAGAGCAAGCCAATAGAAGCAGCTAAAGCATTGCTTGCAGCATGCACACCGACCATCTCCACTGGTCCTTGTCCGCCCACCGTCGCGGGACCTTACGCGGCATGGATGCCGCGTAAGAGCCTACACGGACGTACTTGCGGCGTGTCCCGCGATGGTGGGCGGGCAAGGGCCCTGCAGCCAAACCGCAGATCGGCCGCCCAGCAGCGAAGTCCAAGGTCCTACGCCATGCAATAGACAAACGCGCAACAGGCTTGTCAGCCGCTCTCAGTCGACGATGAACTCGGCACGGCAGCCGTCGTTCACCCACACCCCGTCGCGGCTCCAGCCCCAGGTCTGGCCTTCCACGCATTCTTTTTTGGAGATCTGCCGGCCCACACGCACCTGGCGCTCCACCGATACCCCACAGGTGCGGCGCGAGCTCTTCTTCGACTCGCAGGTGATCATGCGCGGCACGGCCACAAAGCCGGAACCATCTTCGGCACCGACTTCGAACTCGCCATCGCAACCGCGTGACACCCAGATCTCGTTACGGCGGGTGCCCCACGTGCGGCCCTCCTTGCACGGCCACATCGATCGTTGACGCAACAAGCGCACTGGCGCACCACGCAGGATCACCGGGCAGGCCACTTTGCCGCCGTTGGAGTCGCAGCGCACCACGCGGCGCATCTGCGGAGAGGCTGACACGCGTGCAGAGGCAAACTCCGCACGGCAGCCCTGCTCGACCCACACGCCGTCGCGTTCTACATCCCACTCGCTGCCGCGAATACAACTGGTTTCGGATAATTGGCGCACCAGTTGCACACCATGTTCGGTGTCCATCGCACAGTGCGTGCGCGCCATGTCCTTGGACTCGCAACGCACCACGCCTGAGGCGCGATCCGAAGCACGCGCGTCGGCGAGCATCAGCAGCGGCAAGCACCACAAACCGCATAAGCTGACCAGCCACTTCATGCCGACACTCCTCACCCAAACACACTCTGCGCCGCGCCCCCGTGGACGTGAGGATGAGAGCATCATCGATGTGAAGAAAGCAATACGGTGCCGATGACAACTGGATGGCACTTCGTGCCTGCGATCCGCCATGGAGTCGGCGGCACAGCCCGAGCAGGCTGCGTCGGCGCTAGGCGCGGGCGAACTCGAACGCGAGCACATCCGCTATCTGCGCGGTGCCACGCAAGGCCATCAACAAGCGGTCAACGCCGACCGCCACACCGGCGCAATCAGGTAGCTGCGACAACACCGCGAGCAAGCGTTCATCCAATGGCAACTGCTGCAACCCGCGCGCGGCACGCACCGCGTTGTCGCGCAGGAAACGCGCACGTTGCTCCTGCGCATCGTTGAGCTCGTGATACCCATTGGCCACCTCGTAAGCGCCCAGATACAGCTCGAAGCGCTCGGCCACCGGCGGGCTGTCGTGGCGGATGCGCGCCAATGCGCATTGGCTGGCCGGCCAGTCGTGCACCACAGTCAAGGTGTCGCTGGCGAAGCTGGGCTGGATGCGATGGGTCATCAGCAGGTCCAACCAATCGTCGCGGGTCAGGCCGGCTGGATCGATGGCGATGTCGTGTAGCGGTGCGCGCAGCGTTTCGATGGGGTCGAGCAACGGGTCGATACCCAACTGCTGCAGGAACAGGTCGCGATAGCTCAGCGCCTGCACGCGCGCCTGGCGCTGGACCAACGCAAGCGCCTGCTGCACCAACGCGATGGTCTCCTGCGCCAAGGCGCGATCGTCCCAGCCCACCCGGTACCACTCGAGCATGCTGAACTCGGGATTGTGGCGGCCGCCGGCTTCGCCATTGCGGAACACCCGCCCCAGCTCGTAGCAATCGCCCACGCCGGCCGCGAGCAGGCGCTTGAGCGGATATTCCGGCGAGGTGCGCAACCAACGTAGCGGTGCGCCGGCATCCACATGGCCGCTGAAGCGCGTGCTGAAACTGTCGATATTCGGCTCGGTGTTGCCGGCCTCCGAGAGCACCGGCGTTTCCACTTCCAGCACGCCACGCTCGGCGAAGAACGCGCGGATCACCGCATTGAGCCGCGCGCGTAACTGCAACGCGGCCAGATCGATCTGCGCCGCCCTCATGGCTGCTGGCCGTGCTCGCCGAGAAACGCCAGCAGCCGCGCTTCGTCCCAGATCTCCACGCCCAGCGACTGCGCCTTGTCGAGCTTGGAACCGGCTTCTTCGCCAGCCACCAGAAACGCGGTTTTCTTGGAGACGCTGCCGGCGACTTTCGCGCCCAACGCTTCCAGGCGCTGCTTGGCGGCATCGCGCGTCAATGCGGCCAAGGTGCCGGTGATGACCACGGTCTGGCCGTCGAGCGGACCGGTCTGCAGCGCATCGGCTTCGGGCAGGCGCGAGAGCACCGTTTCCATCGCCTGCTGCGCGTCGCTGGCCAAGGCCGCGTTTTCCGGCCGCTCCAGCCACTGCTGCACCGAGGCAACGACCGGCGCGGGGACGCCGGCCTGCAGCAAGGCATCGGCACCGGCGCTGCGCAACGCATCGAACGAGTCCACTGCGGCGGCCAGTTGCTGCGCACGCACCGGCGTCACCTTGGGGATATCCATGTCTTCCAGCACGCTGGCAAAACTCAGCGCGTCGCGCAGCTTGGGCGAAGGCGGATGTGCATCGCCGATGCGCACGCCACGTTGCAGCAGATCGTCGATGGCCTGCTGATTGCCGGGCTGATCCAGGAAGTGCCCGAGCGAGCGCGCCACCTCGCCACCGATATCGGGCACGCGCTTGAACAGCGGCCACGGCAGGTGGCGGATCAGTTCCAGATCGCCGAACCAGGCCGACAACGCCTTGGCCGTGCTCTCGCCGACATGTTCGATGCCCAGCGCAAACAGGAAACGTTCAAGCGTGGTGTCCCGCGATTTTTCGATCGCCTCGATCAGGTTTTCCGCCCACTTGGTGGCGATCTTCTTGCGGTTCCAGTCGAAGGCCGGCAAGCCGGCGCGCAATAGATCGGCCTGCCAGGTCTGCGGCACCTCGCGCTCGCCAGCCAGATCCACACCGATACTGACTACCGTGTTTTCCAGCTGCGCATACGCCCCGGTGGCCAGATGCTCGCGCGCTTCACGCAAGAACGCATGCGGACTTTCGGCGGTGCTGATCAGACGCAACTGCAGCAGCTGATCGACTGTGAGCAAATACAGATCGGCAACGCCCTGCACCACGCCGCTATCGACCAGCACCTCGATGAATTTTTCGCCCAGGCCATCGACATCCATCGCGCGGCGCGAGACGAAATGCCGGAACGCTTCCTTACGCTGCGCCGGGCAGGTCAGCTCGCCGGAGCAACGCCACACCGCTTCGCCCTCCTCGCGCACGATCTCCGAGCCGCACACCGGGCATTGCGTGGGCATCTGCCATGGCTGCGTGCCGGGTGGCCGTTGATCGGCGACCACGCCGGCCACTTCCGGAATCACATCGCCGGCGCGCCGCACGATCACCGTATCGCCCACGCGCACATCCAGCCGCGCGATCTGGTCGGCGTTGTGCAGCGTTGCGTTGGTGACGATCACCCCGGCCACATGCACCGGCTTCAGCCGCGCCACCGGCGTGGCCGCACCGGTACGCCCGATCTGGATCTCGATCGCTTCCACCGTGGTGGACTGCTCCTGCGCCGGGAATTTATGTGCAATCGCCCAGCGCGGCGCGCGCGAGACAAAGCCCATCTCACGCTGCCCGGCCAGATCGTCGAGCTTGTAGACCACGCCATCGATATCGAATGGCAGCCCGTCGCGCGCGGCACCAATGCGCTGGTAATACGCCAACAGCCCGTCACTGCCCTGCACTACCTCGACCAGGGCGCTGACCGGGAAACCCCATTCGCGCAGCTGCGCCAGCATTGCTGAATGGGTTGACGCAACACTTTGCGGGATCTCTTCGAAGAGGTCCTGTTCTACTTGAATAAGTCCTACCCCATATGCAAAGAAAGAAAGCGGACGCTGGGCTGCAATACGGCTATCTAGCTGACGTAAAGAACCTGCCGCTCCATTTCTCGGATTAGCGAGAAGTTTTTCACCCCGAGCCATAGCCCGCTTATTAAATTCAGCGAATCCATTCCGTGGCATGTAAACCTCGCCCCGAACTTCCAAAACGGCTGGAACGTTACTGCCCCTTAGCCTCAATGGAACTGACCTTATTGTTCGAATGTTCTCACTAACATCTTCACCCACAACGCCATCACCACGAGTCACACCTTGAACAAATTCACCTAATTCGTAACGCAAGCTGATTGCTAGACCATCGAACTTTGGTTCGACAGAAAATTTGAGTGGGCTTGAACTACCTATACGACGAAAAATTCGATCGACAAAGTTATTCACCTCGACCTCATCAAATGCGTTCGCTAAAGAAAGCATGGGGATTGAGTGTCTAACTTTTACAAATGATCTTCGAACGGCGCCACCAACTCTCATGGATGGTGAGTCAGCCGTGATCAGCTCTGGATACTTCTGTTCCAGTTCCTGTAGCTCCCTAAAGAGCTGGTCGTACTGCGCATCTGTAATTTCAGGATCTGCGAGCTCGTAATACCGGTGGTCAGCATTCTCGATACGCCGCCGAAGCTCTCGTGCCCGTTCGATCACACTTTGTTCCATCGTCTAAACCAATTGCCTATTCGAGATCTCTAATTCTATCGTTCTACAGGGGCATCGGCGTGTACTGATGACATTGATAGAGGCGTGTAGTTGGCTGGCACAGGACGCACTTCTGCCTCAGTCGTCGGACACTGCAGCGTCTTTGTTGATGGCGGTGGCGGTGGCGCCATCCAATGCAAGACAAGTACGCACCTGAAATCAGCCTCTCACCCTAGTTTTCAGCGAAGGCAGCAAGCCCTACGGGTATTTCCCGATAGGCAGACAAGCACAAACCCGATAGCGTGGCGCCCTCTGCCGCCCACCCGTCTGGAGTTCACCCGTGTCGTTGCCCGTCTCGCGCCGTTCGTTTCTCAGCCTCGCCAGCGTTGGCGTGGCGGTGTCCGCATTGGGACTGGCACCTGCGGCAGAGGCAGCCCGCAAGCGCGCAGCCGCAGCGGCAGCGGCAACGCCCAGCGTGGCGCCGGCCGCCGGTGCGGTGTATCTCAACCTCAACGAGCATCCGCTCGGGCCGGCGCCGGCCGCGCTGGATGCCGCGACGCGCTCGCTGGCGCGTTCGGGCCGCTACCTGTTCGAGATGGAGCAGGACCTGCGCAATCTGATGACCGGCGAGTTGCAACTGCCCAACGACCATCTCGCGTTGTTTCCCGGTTCCAGGGATGCATTGAATCGTGCCGGCAGCCTGTTCACCTCGGCGCGTGCCGGGCTGGTGGTGGCCGACCCGAGCTTCGATCCGATCGTCGACAGCGCCACCGCGCGCGGCGTGCCGGTGCGCAAGGTGCCGCTGCGGGCCGATGGCGCGCACGACGTCAAGGCGATGGCCAAGGCCGACCCAACCGCCGGCCTGATCTATCTATGCAACCCCGGCAACGCCACTGGCGCCATCACCCCGCGTGCCGACATCGAATGGCTGCTGGCAAACAAGCCGGCCAGCGCAGTGCTGGTAGTCGACGAAGCCTACATCCACTACAGCAACGAACCGTCGGTGGCCGATCTGGTGCGTCAGCGCCAGGACCTGATCGTGTTGCGCAGCTTCTCCAAGCTCTACGGCATGGCCGGCCTGCGCCTGGGCGCTGCGTTGGCGCCGCCGGGGCTGCAGACCAAGCTCGCCAGCTTGGGCAGCAACCCGTTGTCGGTCCCGGCAATGGCCGCCGGCATCGCCAGCCTGCGCGACCCGCAACTGCTGCAGACCCGGCGCGCGGAAAATGCGCGCGTGCGCGACGACACCGTCGCCTGGCTCAAGACCAAGGGCTACACCTGCCTGCCCACGCAGGCCAACTGCTTCCTGCTCGACGTCAAGCGCGACGCCAGCGTGTTCGCCGATTCGATGCAGAAACAGGGCGTCATCGCCGGCCGCAGCTGGCCGATCTGGCCCAAGCGCGTGCGCATAAGCGTCGGCACCGAGGCAGAGATGCTGCGTTTTCGCGAGGCGTTTGCCAAGGCGAAGCGTTGAGCACTAAGCACTGAGTGGCAATCCCTTCTCCCCTCGGGAGAAGGTGCCCCGAAGGGGCGGATGAGGGTGCGAGCGAAGCCTCGTGCAGTTGGAACCACACCAGGGCTTCGCGCCGTACCCTCACCCCAACCCCTCTCCCGCAGGAGAGGGGCTTTGATTCCCTCTCCTGCGGGAGAGGGAATCACCAGCGCGGCGACTTGGTTAGCGGCGGCGCCTGATGCTGGCGATCGTAGGCGCGCAGCTCATCGCGGATATGCGCCACACGTTGACGGCCCAGCGCATTGCGGCTGTCGTCCAGCACCACGCCATCGAGTAGTTCGGCCATGCGCTGCACGGTCGGCAGCATTTTTTCCCAGGCATCCAGCGCAGTCATCGGCGCCGGCAGCGTGAGGAAAAATGCGATCGCCGGGGTCTGCATCTCGCGGATGTTGGCCATGTCGAAACTGCCGGGCTTGAGGATGCTGGCCATGCTGAAGATCGGCCCGCGCTCCGGGTGCCCTTCCACCAAGCGGTGGAAGACATTCATGTGGCCGAACACCAACCCGGTCTTCTCTGCAGCCACCACCACGTCTTCGCCACGCAGCACTTGGCCGGCCTTGGCTGCGACGAACAGCGAGACGATCTTGTCGAAGTCCTGATTCGGACGCTTGCCGACATCGTTACCGCCGGCCGCATCGGCATCGTCCAGATTGAGTTCGCTCTGCTCGGCACCTTCAGTGCGCTCGAACGGGTCGCCCTCCACGCCCGGCTCGCCGGAAATCACCGGCTCGCGGCGTTCGCGCGGTTGCCCGTCGTCCTTGTCGACCCGGCGCCCTTGCGGCGATTTTTTCGGGCGACCAAACAGAAAGATGGCCGCGACCAGCAGCAGTCCAGCGATCAGGATCCCGATCCGGATCATGGCCATGTCGGACATTCAGCGTGCCTCCGCATAAGAGTGACAGGTGTCGATATTCCAACAAGCATGGCACGTCATGCCGCACCCGCCAAACGTGCGGCTTCTTCCAGGTCAACGCTGACCAGACGGCTGACGCCCGGCTCGCGCATGGTCACGCCGGAGAGCTGACGCGCGGCCTCCATCGTCGCCTTGTTGTGGCTGACGAACAGGAACTGCACTTTCTCGCTCATCTCCCGAACCATGTTGGCCAGGCGGCCGACATTGGCCTCGTCCAGCGGCGCGTCCACCTCGTCGAGCAGGCAGAACGGCGCGGGATTGAGCTGGAAGATCGCAAACACCAGCGCCACGGCGGTCATCGCCTTTTCGCCACCGGACAGCAGCGAGATGCTGGACACGCGCTTGCCCGGCGGGCGCGCCATGATGGTCACGCCGGTGTCGAGCAGGTCTTCGCCGGTGAGTTCCAGATAGGCATGCCCGCCGCCGAACAGCCGCGGATACAGTGCCTGCACGCCGGAATTGACGCGGTCGAAGGTGTCCTTGAAACGGCCGCGGGTCTCGCGGTCGATCTTGCGGATCGCTTCTTCCAGGGTTTCCAGCGCGGTGTTGAGATCGAGATTTTGCGCGTCGAGATATTCGGAGCGTTGCGCCGCTTCGCCGTATTCCTGGATCGCGGCCAGGTTGACCGGTTCCAGCCGCCGCATGCGCCCATCGATCTGACCGACCGCCGCCTCCCACTCGGCCAGATTGGCCGATTCGGGCAAGCCGTTGACAACATCTTCGAGCACGAAGCCGGCCTTCACCACCGCAGCCTCCAACTGTTCGGCGCTGAGCACCAGGGCTTGCTGATCGAGCTTGCGCTGCGAGATGCGCTCGCGCTGGCCCAGTGCCTGTTCGTCGCGCTGCTGACGGGTCTGTTCGTAGCTGCGCAGTTCGCCGTCAACACTCTCCAGCATGGTGCGCGCTTCGCTCAGTACGCGCTCGGTGCGCACACGCTCGCTCAAGGCGGCCTGATGCTCGTGCTCCAGCGTTTCCACCGGCGAATCGCCTTCGCTGAGCTGGGCGACCAGGTCTTCCAGGCGCGTATCGAGCTGGCCGCGCTGGCTGTCCATGCGCTCCAGTGTCTGGCTGAGCGAGGTGATTTGCGTGCGTTGCGATTCAAGCGTAAGCGCCAATGCGTGCATCGCATCGCGCACGCCACGTGCGGCATCGCGGGCCTGGTCGCGCGCATCGGTGAGCTGACGGCGTTCGTTTTCCAACGCCGCGCGGGTGCCCTGCAGATCGCCCATGAGGGTGACCGCGTCTTCGAGTTTGGCGCGCGCTTCGCGTGCCTGCTCACGGCTGGTATCCAGTGTTTCCAGCAGCTGCGACAATTCGCTTTCAATGCGTTCGATGCGCGTGCGTGCGGCATCGACCTTGCCTTGCTGACTCTGCAGCTGACCGGCCAGTTCGGAGACGCTGCGGTGCGCCATGTACAACTGACGCTGTGCATCTTCGCGTTGCTGCTCGGCAGCCAGCAACTGCTCGCGGAAGCTGCCCAGGCGCTGCTCAAGGTCGGCTTCGCGCTCCTGCAAGGTTTCGATCTGCGCGCGTAATTCTTGAATCTCGCGCTCGCGCAACAAGGCGCCCTGCTTGGCGGCGCCGGAACGCGACACGCGCACCCAGCCCTCGCCCAGCCGCTCGCCATTGCGGGTGATGACCGAATCGCCCTCGGGCAGGCTGCGCTGCAGCGTGCGTGCAGCATCCAGATCCTCGGCCGCGTGCAGGCGCGCGAGCAGGCGACGGATTGCGATCGGCCCCTGCACCTTGGCCGCCAGCGAGGTCGGTGCGAAGTTGGCGTTGTCGCTGGCACTGGACACCAGCGCGATGCGGCCGTCACCCAACTCGCCCAGCGCATCGACCAGTTGCTCCGGCGCATCCACCAGCACGCCTTCGATCAACTGCCCCAGTGCACCTTCGACCGCATTTTCCCAGCCGCCTTCGACCGTGATGCGCTCGCCGACGCGCGCCGCCGAATCCAGACCGCGCGACTTCAGCCACGCCACCGCCGCGCCCTGCTCCTGGCCGAGCGCGGCCTGCTGCAAGGTTTCCAGCGACGACAGCCGACCACGTGCGGCCTGCGCCTGCTTGCGCACCTCGGCCAGTTCGCCCTGGCTTGCCCGTTGCTGTTCCTGCAGCCCGCCGAGCGCGTGCTTGCGCGCTTCGACCTGCTCGGTCAACCCGTCCAGCGAGGTCTTCTGGGTTTCGTGGCGTAGCTCGATCTGCTCGAACGCTTCGGCCAGCGCATCCAGATCCAGCCCGGCGCGCTCGTTGACCAGTGCTTCGCGGCGGCGGTCGGCTTCCAGCGACTGGCGATCGAGATAATCGACACGCGTGCGCTCCACTTCGCCGGCACGCGAGGCTTCGCCGGTGTCGCGGTTGTGGGTTTCCCAGCGCTGCTGCCAGTCGGCCAGGCGCGCTTCGGCTTCGCGTAGCGATTCCTGACGGAATTCGTGGTCTTCGCGCAGCTGTTCCAGCTGCGGTTCGGCCGCGGCCACCGCCTCGCGCAGCACCGCCAATCTGGCCGAGTCGCCGCTGATATGCTGGGTCAGTTCCTGCAGCTGGCTCTGCGCCTCATCGCGCGCCTTGTGCAGGCGGTGCGAGAGTTCGCGCTGATGCTGGATCTGCTGCTCGATGCGCGCCAACGCACCACCGACCTGATAGACATCGGCCTGCGCCTTGGCCACCGCTTCGGCGGCTTCCTCGCGACGCACACGGCCGGTTTCGATGCGCGCTTCGGCATCGCGCTGTTCGGCGATCAACTGCTGCAGGCGGGTCTCTTCCTGATTCAATTTTTCGCGCAGGCCCTGCAGCCGGCCATCCAGGCCGCGGTATTCCAGCGCCTTCCATTCGGCGTCCTTGATCCGGCGCTCTTCCTGCAAGGCCTGATACTGCTCGGCCTGGCGCGCCTGGCGCTGCAGATGCGCCAGCTGCTTGGTGATTTCTTCGCGCAGATCGCCCAGGCGATCGAGATTTTCGCGAGTGTGGCGAATGCGTGTTTCGGTTTCCTTGCGGCGTTCCTTGTACTTGGAAATGCCGGCGGCCTCTTCCAGATACACGCGCAGGTCTTCCGGGCGCGCCTCGATGATCTGGCTGATCATGCCCTGCTCGATGATCGAGTAGCTGCGCGGGCCCAGACCGGTGCCCAGGAACAGGTCGGTGATGTCGCGGCGTCGGCACTTGGTGCCGTTGAGGTAATACGCACTGGTGCCGTCGCGGCTGACCAGTCGCTTGACCGAGATCTCGTTGAACGAGGCGAACTCGCCGGTGATGGTGTGATCGGAGTTGTCGAAGATCAGCTCCACCGTCGCCTGCGACACCGGCTTGCGCGCCGAGGAACCGGAGAAGATCACGTCGGTCAGCGAGTCGCCGCGCAGGCGGCTGGCCGAGCTTTCGCCCATCACCCAGCGCACCGCATCGATGATGTTGGACTTGCCGCAACCATTGGGGCCGACGATGCCGGTCATGTTGGTGGGCAGATGCAACGTGGTCGGGTCGACGAACGACTTGAAACCGGACAGCTTGATCGTGGACAGGCGCATGGGACTGGAGGTTCCGGGCACCGCGCGGACGAAGCCGGCAGGCGCTTTTTCCTGTGAAGCCAGTCCCTAAACCCTTGATCCACAAGATCAGCAGGCCGTGGAACCGGCAATGGAGCATGAGTATAACGGGCCGGCCATCGCTGGCGGCGGCGCCATAAAGACGAAGGGCGCCTAACAAGGCGCCCTTCGGATACAGCGTGCGGCGTGGATCAGGCGTCGGATTCGACGATGACCTTGACCGAGGTTTCCACATCGGCGTGCAGGTGCAGCACAACGTCGTACTCGCCGACATTGCGGAATGCGCCTTCGCCCAGGATCACTTCGCTCTTTTCCAGCGGCAGGCCGGCGGCGGTGAACGCCTCGGCGATGTCGCGCGGGCCGACCGAACCGTACAGCTTGCCTTCGGTGGACGCATGCGCACCGATGGTGACGCTGGCGCCTTCGAACTTAGTGGCGCGGCTCTGTGCATCGGCCAGAATGCTGTTGGCCTTGGCTTCGTAATCGGCACGCTTGGTTTCGAACGCTTCCACGTTCGCAGCGGTGGCCGGCACGGCCTTACCCTGCGGCACGAGGAAATTGCGGCCGTAACCCGGCTTGACGCTGACCTTGTCGCCCAGGTTGCCCAGGTTGGTCACTTTCTGCAGAAGAATCAGATCCATGGTGGTGCTCCGTTATTCGTTAGCGCCGGCACTTGGCTGGCGCAACGGGTGCTGTCCGAAAAGACGGGGATTCGGGAATCGGGATTTGGGAATCGCAAGAGCACGATCAACACCGCATCTCGAATGACCGGCCTCTATATTCTAATAACCCGCACATGGATGTGCGGGCTCTTCCGAGGGACTCGGATTAGACGTCGTGATTGTCCGTGTACGGAATCAGCGCCAGGAAACGCGAGCGCTTGACGGCCGTCGCCAGCTGACGCTGGTACTTGGACTTGGTACCGGTCACGCGGCTCGGCACGATCTTGCCGTTCTCGGTGAGGTACTGACGCAGGGTGTTGAGATCCTTGTAATCGATCTCTTTCACGCCTTCGGCGGTGAACTTGCAGAACTTGCGACGACGGAAGAACTTGGACATGACAGCGCTCCTTAAGCGGCTTCGGCGTTGTCGCCGTCGGTATCGGTGGCGGCAGGTGCAGCATCGCCCTCATCGTCATCACGACGACGACGCTCGCTACGCTCGGGCTTGTCGCCCTTCTCGTCCTTGCTCTTCATGATCAGCGACTGCTCGGTGTCCGGGCCATCGCGCTTGACGACCAGGTGACGCAGCACCGCATCGTTGAAGCGGAAGCTTTCCACCAGCTCGCTCAGCACGGCCTGGTCGACTTCGATGTTGAGCAGCACGTAGTGCGCCTTCACCAGGTTCTGGATCGGGTAGGCCAGCTGACGACGGCCCCAGTCTTCCAGACGGTGGATGGTGCCGTTACCGCCCTCGATCAGCGACTTGTAGCGCTCGATCATGGCCGGGACCTGCTCGCTCTGATCCGGATGGACCAGGAACACGACTTCGTAATGACGACTCATGTTGTTATTACCTTTCGGATGTGGCCACGTGGGCCGGACAGCTCCCCGGTGAACCGCGCAAGGCGGCCGGTGGAGCAAGGGCTCCTGCCCGGAACCGGGTAGGAAGCAGGAAAGTATCGCAGTTCAGGCGCTTAGCCGCAACCGGCTGTGCCGGCGACCAGGCATTACGAATGTGATGTCTGCGCAGTGACTGCTTAAGCCCCTCTCCCGCCGGGAGAGGGGTTGGGGTGAGGGTACGGGGCAAAGCCACTCATGTCGTTCAGCCACGCGAGGCTTCGCCCGTACCCTCATCCGCCCCTTTGGGGCACCTTCTCCCGGTGGGAGAAGGAAACACTCCGGCGCCGCTTGGCTCAGGTCGCGCTCAGCGGTGCTCGGCTGCCGTCGTGAAGCTCTCGCCGCAGCCGCACTCGGCGGTGGCATTGGGATTGCTGAAGGTGAACGTCTCGCTCAGGCCGTGCTTGCCGAAGTCGATGCAGGTGCCATCCACCAGCGGCAGGCTGGTCGGGTCCACGAAAATGCGCACCCCGTCCTGCTCGAACACCGCATCGTCATCGCGCTGGTCGCGCGCCAGGTCGGTGATATGGCCCCAGCCCGAGCAACCGGTCTTGGTCACGCCGAAGCGCAACCCCAGCGTCCCCGGGGTCTGCTGCACGAAACGCTGCACGCGCTCCAGCGCGGCGGGGGTGAGGCTGATGGCCATGGAGGCGCTCCGAAAAACAATGGTGGCAAGTATAGCGAGGCCGCAACAAACGAGGCGGCGTCCTCAGCTGCGGCACCTCCCTCAGATGGGGACGCAGCAAGCCTGCAACAAGCACCTCGACCCACAAGCGGTTCAGATGCTCGCGCCAGCGCGCCCGCAGCCAGTAAACTCGCAGACCATTCAAAGTCGCTACGGCGAGGACAAGTCATGACGGTGGTCAGCGTTGAACATGCGCTTGCGGGGAAACTCCCCGAAGGCGGCGAAGTCACGGTACGGGGGTGGGTGCGCACGCTGCGCGGATCTGCCGGACTGGCCTTCATCAACGTGACCGATGGCTCGTGCTTCGCTCCGATCCAGGTAGTGGCCAACGACACGTTGCCCAATTTCGACGAGGTCAAGCGTCTGACCAGTGGCTGCTCGCTGATCGCCAAGGGCGTGCTGGTCAAGTCGCAGGGCAAGGGCCAGTCGTTCGAGATCCAGGCCAGCGGCGTCGAGATCGTCGGTTGGGTCGAGGACCCGCTGACCTACCCGATCCAGCCCAAGCCGATGTCGCCGGAGTTCCTGCGCGAAGTGGCGCATCTGCGCCCGCGCACCAATCTGTTCGGTGCGGTCACGCGTATCCGCAACTGTCTGGCGCAGGCGGTGCACCGCTTCTTCCATCAGAACGGCTTCAACTGGATCAGCACCCCGATCGTGACCACGTCCGACGCCGAAGGTGCCGGGCAGATGTTCCGCGTCTCGACCCTGGACATGGCCAACCTGCCGCGCAACGAGAAGGGCGAGGTCGATTTCAGCCGCGACTTCTTCGGCAAGGAAACCTTCCTCACCGTGTCCGGCCAGCTCAACGTGGAGGCGTATTGCCTGGCGCTGAGCAAGGTCTACACCTTCGGCCCGACCTTCCGCGCCGAAAACAGCCATACCACGCGCCATCTGGCCGAGTTCTGGATGATCGAGCCGGAAATCGCCTTCGCCGATCTGGCCGAAGACGCGCGCCTGGCCGAGCAATTCCTCAAGTACCTGTTCCGCGCGGTGCTGGACGAGCGCGGCGACGATCTGGCCTTCCTGGCCGAGCGCGTAGAAAAGAACGCAATCAGCAAGCTGGAAGCCTTCATCAATGCCCCGTTCGAGCAGATCGATTACACCGAAGCGGTGAAGCTGCTGCAGAACTCCGGCAAGAAGTTCGACTTCCCGGTCGAATGGGGCCTGGACCTGCAGACCGAACACGAACGCTGGCTGACCGAAGAACATATCGGCCGTCCGGTGGTGGTGACCAACTATCCAGAGCACATCAAGGCCTTCTACATGCGCCTGAACGACGACGGCAAGACCGTTGCGGCGATGGACGTGCTGGCACCGGGCATTGGCGAGATCATCGGCGGCAGCCAGCGCGAAGAGCGCCTGGATGTACTGGATGCACGCATGGCGCAATTCGGCCTGGATAAGGAGCACTACAGCTGGTACCGCGATTTCCGTCGCTATGGCTCGGTGCCGCATGCCGGCTTCGGCCTGGGGTTCGAGCGGCTGGTGGTGTATGTGTGCGGGCTGAGCAATATCCGCGATGCCATCCCCTACCCGCGCGCGCCGGGCAGCGCCGAGTTCTGATGTGACCACTGCTGCGTCCCTGGCGATCAGGCACCGTCCACCAGGGACGCAGACGTGCGTGGCCCACCTCACTGCACGTATCAGCCGCTTCGACGCCCCGCCCCAGGAGCACTCCACATGACGCTGTTCTTCGCACTGTGTTTTGTCGGTGTCGCAGTGGCCGGGCTCACCGCGTTGCTGATCTTCTGGCCGCTGACGCTGGTGCATATGCGCGACCGTCACCCGGAGGCATTGGCCAGCTTCGGCGACCCGGCCTTCATCAGTCCCACCGCGCTGCGCTGGTTGCTGACGCGGCGCTACCGCAGCCACCGCGACAGCGCGCTGTCCGGTCTGGCCACTCCCGCCTGGCTGTCGCTGCTCACCATCTTTTTCGGCCTGGGCATGGCGGCCCTGCTCGGCCTGCTTTCCAAGGTAATGCAATGAATACGTACGAAGACACTGCCCAGGGCGAACAGGATTCCTGGTGGCTGGCCACGATCGGCCGTACGCTGATCTGGGCACGCCTGCGCGTCAATGAGGCAGGCACCGCCGAGGTGCTGGATAGCGACGGCAAGACGCTGCCCTACGACAGCGAAGACAGCGCCCGTGCGGCCTTGTTCGATGCCGAATTCGTCTCGCTCGACGGGTTGGACGAAGAAGACGCGCTGATGCGCGGTTTCTCGCTCAACGAAGTCTCGCCGCCGCGCGGCGAAGACGATGCGGATCTGCGCGAACGCATGGTCGTGACCCTGGGTGGCCGCGCCTGACATGTACGCCCCACGCGCGTTTGTGCAGACCGATCTGGCCTTGCTGGACTGGCTGATCGCGCGCGACCCGTTCGTCACTCTGATCAGCCAGGGCGAGGACGGCCAGCCGGCAATCACGCATCTGCCGGTGCTGTACCAACGCGATGCGCAGGCCGTGATCATCGAAGGCCACTGGGCGCGCCCCAACCCGCAGGCACGCCAGTCCGGCGATGCGGTGATCGTGGTGCAGGGACCGCACGCCTACGTGTCGCCCAGCTGGTATCTGGACAAGGAGCCTGCCGCGCGCGTGCCGACCTGGAATTACGCGGTAGCGCATCTGCATGGCCGTTGCAGCCAGATCACCGATGAGCGGGAAGTCGGCGATCTGATCGGCCGCATGAGCGCGCATTTCGAACAGCGTGTGGGCAGTGATTGGTTGTTCGAGATGGAGCGCGACAGCCACCGCCGGCAACTGCGCGGCCTGGTCGGTTTTCGCTTCGTGCCCAGCCGCATCGAGCTCACCTTCAAGCTCAGTCAGAACCATCCGGCCGGTAATGTCGCTGCGGTCAGCGATGCGCTGGAACAACAAGCCTCCAGCGAGTCACGCGAGCTGGCCACGCTGATGCGCGATGCCTTGCGCGCACGCGATGGCACCGCCTGACCGGCACGGCACACAGTCGATTTCTGCACCACCGCTTTATGGCTCCTCTCTCGAACACACTCTGCCCTCTTTCCTCTGGAATACTGCGCGCATGAACGAGCTCAACCATTTACTCGCAAACAACCAGGCCTGGTCCGAGCGCATCCGTCGCGAAGACCCGGAATTCTTCTCCAAGCTGTCCACCCAGCAGACGCCGGAATATCTGTGGATCGGCTGCTCGGATTCGCGCGTGCCGGCCAACCAGATCATCGACATGGCGCCGGGCGAGGTATTCGTGCACCGCAATATCGCCAACGTGGTGGTGCACACCGATCTGAATTGCCTGTCGGTGATCCAGTTCGCCGTGGACGTGCTCAAGGTCAAGCACGTGCTGGTGGTGGGCCATTACGGTTGCGGCGGCGTCTTCGCCAGCCTCACCCAGAAGCGCATGGGCCTGGTCGACAACTGGATCCGCCACGTCACCGATGTGGCCGACAAGCATGAAGTCTGTCTGCACGATGCCGGCGACTTGCCGGCGCAGCACGCACGGCTATGCGAGCTCAATGTGCTGGAACAGGTGGTCAATGTCTGCCGCACCACCATCGTGCGCGATGCATGGGAACGCGGCCAGGACCTGTGCGTGCATGGCTGGGTCTATAGCCTGCGCGATGGCCGCGTGCACGATCTGGGCATGTCGATCGACCGCTCCGAGCTGCTGCAGGAGCGTTACGACACGGCGCTGGCGCAGATACAGGCCGATCACACCGAACGCTGAGTCGCACCTCGCGCCTCACCCACCACGGCGGCGCCCATCGGCGCCGTCGGTTGGCTATGCTGGAGGTCTTCTTTGCCGAGGAACGTCCATGCTGGTCCCGCCGATCAACCTGCATGCCTGGATCGAACAATACCGCCACCTGCTCAAACCGCCGGTGGGCAACAAGTGCATCCAGCAGGACGGCTTCATCATCATGATCGTCGGTGGGCCGAATGCGCGCACCGATTATCACTATGACGAAGGCCCGGAGTGGTTCTTCCAGCTCGAAGGCGAGATGGTGCTGAAGGTGCAGGACGAAGGCGTGGCACGCGACATTCCGATCCGCGCCGGCGAAATCTTTCTACTGCCACCGAAGGTGCCGCACTCGCCGCAGCGCGCGGCCGGCTCGATCGGTCTGGTGATCGAGCGCGAGCGCTTGCCCAACGAGCAGGACGGCTTACAGTGGTATTGCCCGCAGTGCAATCACAAACTGTACGAGGCGATGTTTCCGCTGCAGAACATCGAAACCGATTTTCCGCCGGTGTTCGATCATTTTTACCGCTCGCTTGCGCTGCGCACCTGCACCCAGTGCGGGCACGTGCATCCGGCGCCCGAGCGTTATGCCGCAACTGAGGCGTAAGTGGCGCAGAGGGTGACGATGCAGAACACGCGTAGCGGGAGGCGCTCGACAGCGCTCGAACGACAGTGGCCGATGCGCGTGCCGTGCAGCGAGGCTGCAATGGCAGGCGACGCAGCGACCGCACGCCGGCCAACAACACGCCTGTCTTTCATCCGCACAACTGTCATCCGCGCAGACGCGCAACGTGCCTGCCGATCGAACGCACTGCCACCGATGCCATGCTGCGCGCACTGATCGACCTCAAACCACGCGACGTGCCGCTGCGTGTCGCGCTCCGCAACACCGCCGCAGTGGTGCTGCCGCTGGCGGTGGGCGTGGCCACCGGGCATGTCGCTGCGGGTCTGGCGGTGTGCACCGGCGCGCTCAACACCATGTTCACCGACCAGCCCGGCCCGTATCGCGCGCGCCTGCAACGCATGTTGATGGCCGCGCTGGCCGCCGGTGCGGCCGCATTGCTGGGCATCTGGGTCGGCCACAACACCCCTGCCCTGGTGGTCGCCGGCCTGTTGCTCGGCCTGGGCGGCGGGCTGCTGGTGGCGCTCGGCCCGGTGGCGGCGCGCGTGGGCCTGACCAGCATGATCCTGCTGGTGGTCAGCGCCGATATGCGCTTGCCGATCGCGCAGGCACCGGGCGTAGCCGCGCTGATCTTCGCCGGCGGCCTGCTCCAGGTCGTGCTGGCATTGGCCGCGTGGCCGCTGCAACGCTATCGCCCGGAACGCTTCGCACTGGCCGATCTGATGCGCCAGCTGGCAGGCATCGCACGCCAGCGCCCCGAAGCCAGCGCCGCGCCGCCGGCAACGCAGGAAGTGCTCGATGCGATGGTGATGCTGCACGGCGAACATCGCTCGCGCGCGATCGCCGTGCAGAGCTTTCGCATCATTGCCGAGCTCTGCGATCGGGTACGGCTGGAGCTGCTGTCGCTGGCCGATGCCGACACGCGCCTGACAGATTCGCAAGCACGTCCTGCGATCGAGCGCGTGCTCGAACGCAGCGCCATCGTGCTGGAACAACTCGCACACGCAATGACGGTGGGCGAAGACCCGTTAGCGGCGGATTCCTCGATGACCGGCTTCGACGATCTGGTCGCGGCCCTGGCGCAGTTTCAGCACGACAACGCCGACACCCGCGAACGCCGGCTGGTGCGTGTGGCGGTGGCGCGCGCGCAAGGCCTGGGCGGTCAGTTGCGTGCCCTGATCCGCAATGCGCACTGGGCCAGCAGCCGTGGCGAGATCCAGGCGCAGTTGGCCGAAGCGCGTTTACCTGCGGCACTCAGGCCCGCCGCAACCTTGGCCACCTTACGCGCAAATCTGGATCTGTCCTCGGTGGCGTTTCGGCATGCGTTGCGTTGCGGCGTGTGTCTGGCACTGGCGATCGCCTTCCAGCGTTGGCAGCAGATTCCGCACGGCTTCTGGATTCCGATGACCACCGCCATCGTGCTCAAGCCGGATTTCGGCGGCACTTTCAGCTTCGGCGCCTTGCGTGTGGCAGGTACCTTCGTCGGCTTGTTGGTGGCCACGTTACTCGCCCATTTTGCGATGGATGGCGCCAGCATCCGGCTGGCGTTGCTGGCGCTGTTTTGCCTGGGTTTCCGCTTGTTGACGCAGGTGAATTACGGTATCGGCGTCGCGTTTCTGACCGGCATGCTGGTGCTGTTGCTGTCGTTCGAAGGCCTGGCACCGGGCGACGCCATCGGTGCGCGTCTGCAGGCAACGGTGGCCGGCAGCGCATGGGCGTTGATCGCCTATGCGTTGTGGCCCACGCGCGAGCGCCGGCATATCCGCGCATCGCTGGCGCAACTGCTCAGCGCGTATCGCGATCATCTGCGCCATCTGTTGCTCGGCCAGATGGAGGATTTAAGCGATACCCGCGCCGCCGCACGTGTGGCACGTACCAATGCGCAGGCCTCGATCGAACGTCTGCGCGGCGAGCCACGCAGCCGGCGCAATCTGCACGAACTCAAACTCGCCGAATCGCTGCTGGCCAACGGCAACCGGCTGATCCGCGCCACCTTGTCGCTGGAAGCGGTGCTGCGCGATGGCCACCCTTTACCCACGCTGGCGGCATTGCCTGCATTTGCAGAACAGGCCGATCAGGCGCTGTCGGACCTGATCGACTGCCTGATCCACGGCGGCATCCCCGCAGCGGCTACCTTGCGCAGCGCCGAGCGCCGTTTGTCCGATGCGTTGGCCGCGCTGCCCGACAACTCGCCCACCACCGCTGCACTGGCCGACACCGTCGACCGCATCACCGACAGCATCGGCACGTTGACCCATCTGTTGCGCCCGGCCCGACCAGCGTCAACCGGTGCCTCTGCAGAGGCACCGACCGTGCATGACGGCGCACCCACCGCCGGCGGGTAAACTGACCTCACCGACCCGCGCTGCGAGCCTTGACGATGACCGACCCGCTGTCCCGCGCCCATGCCCTTGCACTCGACGCCGCCGACCCGCTGCGCCGCCTGCGCGATGCGTTCGTGTTCCCGCAGCATGGCGGCCAGGATCAAACCTATTTCGTCGGCAATTCGCTGGGCCTGCAGCCGCGCGCCGCGCGCGTAATGGTCGCCGAAGTGCTCGACCAGTGGGGCGCACTCGCAGTGGAAGGCCACTTCACCGGCCCCACCCAGTGGTTGACCTATCACCAGCTGGTGCGCGATGGTCTGGCGCGCGTGGTCGGCGCACTGCCCGGCGAAGTCGTCGCGATGAACACGCTGAGCGTCAATCTGCATCTGATGATGGCCAGCTTTTACCGCCCCACGCCCGAGCGCGGCGCGATCCTGATCGAAGCCGGTGCGTTTCCGTCCGACCGCCATGCGGTGGAATCGCAACTGCGCCTGCATGGGCTGGATCCGGCCACGCACCTGATCGAAGTGGAAGCCGATGAGCCAAACGGCACCTTGTCGATGGCGGCGATTGCCGAAGCCATCGCATTGCATGGCCCGCGTCTGGCGTTGGTGCTGTGGCCCGGCATCCAGTACCGCACCGGCCAGGCCTTCGACCTGGGCGACATCGCGCGTTTGGCGCGCGCGCAAGGCGCCGCGGTGGGTTTCGATCTGGCGCATGCGGTCGGCAATATCGCGCTGACGCTGCACGACGACGGCGCGGATTTCGCGGTGTGGTGCCACTACAAATATCTCAACGCAGGGCCCGGTGCGGTGGGCGGTTGTTTCGTGCACGAACGCCACGCCAACAGCGACCTGCCGCGCATGGCCGGTTGGTGGGGGCACGAACAGCAGACCCGTTTTCGCATGGACCCGCAGTTCGTGCCCTCGCCCGGTGCCGAAGGCTGGCAGCTGAGCAATCCGCCGGTACTGGCGCTGGCCCCGCTGCGTGCGTCGCTTGATGTGTTCGACAAGGCCGGCATGCCTGCGTTGCGTGCGAAATCCGAGCAGCTCACCGGCCATCTGGAACAGTTGATCCACGCACGCGTGCCGCAGGTGCTGCAGATCGTCACCCCGTCCGACCCTGCGCAGCGTGGCTGCCAGCTGTCGCTGCGGGTGGCCGGCGGGCGCGCGCAAGGGCGCTCGCTGTTCGAGTATCTGCAGTCGGTCGGCGTGCTTGGCGACTGGCGCGAGCCGGACGTGATCCGCATCGCACCGGTGCCGCTGTACAACCGCTTCTGCGATCTGCACCGGTTGGTCGAGCAGGTGGAAACCTGGGCCGCTGCCTGAGCACGTACAGCACAGACTGTGCCATCGAACAGATCCGCGCGTGAGCCGGAACCGGCACACGCGCACGTACACTCCAAGCCCGCACCTGGCTGACCGGCTTGCGCTGTTGTCAGCCGCTTCATTTTCTTCCTCTTCGCCGGCACCCGCGTCCGGCCGCTGCCGGATACCGCATTGAGCGCAGTCTCTCCTCGTTCCCTGACACTGATCGGCGCTGGACTGGCCGGTTGCCTGCTGGCCATCCTGTTGTCGCGTCGCGGCTGGCAGGTCACCGTCTATGAGCGCCGCGGCGATCCGCGCATCAAGGGCTACGAGTCCGGCCGCTCGATCAACCTGGCGCTGGCCGAACGCGGCCGCCACGCGCTACGCCAGGCCGGCGCCGAAGACGCAGTAATGGCCAAGGCGGTGATGATGCGCGGGCGCATGGTGCATCCGCTGGTTGGCGAGCCGCAGCTGCAACGCTACGGGCGCGACGACAGCGAAGTGATCTGGTCGATCCACCGCGCCGCATTGAACGTCGCATTGCTGGATCTGGCCGAACAGGCCGGTGCACGTGTGCATTTCTACCGCCGCCTGCACACGGTGGACTTCGATGCCGGCTACGCGCGTTTCATCGACGACCGCGACGACCAGCCGCACGAGATCCACTTCCAGAGCCTGATCGGCAGCGATGGCGCCGGCTCGGCACTGCGCGCGGCGATGCAGCGCAAATCGCCATTGGGCGAGCGCATCGAATTTCTGGATCACTCGTACAAGGAGCTGGAAATTCCGCCGTTACCAGGCGGCGGTTTCCGCATCGAACGCAACGCGCTGCACATCTGGCCACGCGGGCGTTACATGTGCATCGCGCTGCCCAACGATGGCGGCACCTTCACCGTCACGCTATTTCTGCCCAACACGGGCGAGCCGAGCTTTGCCACCACGCGCACCGGCGACGAAGCGCTGGCCTTGTTCGCGCGCGACTTCCCGGATGCCTTGCCGCTGATTCCGCAGCTCAAGGAGCATTGGGAAGAACATCCGCCCGGGCTGCTCGGCACCTTGACGCTGGACCGCTGGCATCTGGACGGCCGCGCATTGCTGATCGGCGACGCCGCGCATGCGATGGTGCCGTTCCACGGCCAGGGCATGAATTGCGCCTTCGAAGACTGCGTGGCATTGGCGGAGCAGCTGGACGCGCACGACGATCTCGAAACCGCGTTTGCCGCGTTCGAAGCGGCGCGCCGCGACGATGCGGCAGCGATCCAGCAGATGGCGCTGGAAAACTATCTGGAAATGCGCGACCGCGTCGGCGATGCCGCGTTCCTGCTGCAACGCGCGCTGGAACAGGAACTGCAGACACGCTGGCCCACCCGCTTCGTGCCGCATTACACCATGGTGACCTTCCTGCGCACGCGCTATTCGATCGCCCTGGCGCGCAGCGAGATCCAGCGCGAGATCCTGGTCGAAGCCACGCGCGGGCACACCGATCTGTCGCGCATCGACTGGGCCGCGCTGGAAGCGGTCGTGCATGCGCGTCTTGAGCCATTGGAAGGCGCGCACTGATCCCTTGCACTGATCGTCGCGCACAGGCCTGCGTCAGCGAGCCGGCGTGCGGATGAGAGATACTAGCCAGCACTGGCGGCGCCCTCCGCAGCGCGCCGCGGATCTGGATTTGATACGGCATGCCTGACAGCTTTCTCTTCTACGACCTGGAAACCTTCGGCCAGGATCCGCGCCGCACGCGCATCGCGCAGTTCGCCGCCGTGCGCACCGATGCGCAACTGCGCGTGATCGAAGAGCCGATCAGTTTCTACGTGCAACCGGCCGACGATCTGCTGCCCTCCCCGTACGCGACCATGGTCACCGGCATCACCCCGCAGCACGCGCTGCGCGAAGGCGTGAGCGAGGCCGAAGCGTTTGCGCGCATTTCCGAACAGATGAGCCGGCCGCAGACCTGCACGTTGGGCTACAACTCGATCCGCTTCGATGACGAGTTCGTGCGCTGCGGTCTGTTCCGCAATTTCTACGATCCCTACGAGCGCGAGTGGCGCGGCGTCAATTCGCGTTGGGATCTGCTCGATGTGTTACGGCTGGTGCATGCCCTGCGCCCGGATGGCATCGTCTGGCCGCAGCGCGAAGACGGCGCCACCTCGTTCAAGCTCGAACACCTGGCCGATGCCAACGCGGTGCGCGAAGGCGATGCGCACGAAGCGCTCTCGGACGTGTACGCCACCATCGGCATGGCGCGCAGATTCCAGCAACATCAACCGAAATTATGGGAGTACGCGCTGCGTCTGCGCGACAAGCGCTTTGCGGCGACGTTGCTGGATGTCATCGCCATGCAGCCGGTACTGCATATTTCGCAGCGCTATCCCGCCGCGCGCATGTGCGCCGCCGCAGTGCTGCCGCTGACGCGCCATCCGCGCATCGACAGCCGCGTGATCGTGTTCGACCTGGACGGCGATCCGGAAGTGCTGTTGCGCCTGAGCCCGGATGAGATCGCCGACCGGTTGTATATCCGCGCCGCCGACCTGCCCGAAGGCGAGCAGCGCATTCCGCTGAAAGAGGTGCATCTGAACAAGTCGCCGGCGTTGGTGGCCTGGCAACACTTGCGGGAAGCGGATTTCCAGCGCCTGGGCATCGACCACGACGCGGTGTTGGCCAAAGCCGCGCGCCTGCGCGAACTCGGCCCCGAGCTCGCCGAAAAAGTGCGCCAGGTGTACGGCAACGAGCGCGCTGCGGCACCAGCGGTCAACGACGCCGATGCCTCGCTCTACGACGGCTTCCTGGCCGAAGGCGACAAGCGCCTGCTGGCGCAGGTGCGTGCCAGTGCGCCGGCCGAACTGGGCGCGCTGGAATCGCGCTTTCGCGACCCGCGCCTGATCGAGTTGCTGTTCCGCTACCGCGCGCGCAACTGGCCGCAGACGCTGTCGTTCGAAGAGCAGGAACGCTGGAACGTGTACCGCCGCCAGCGCCTGCTAGAAGACCGTGGTTTGGGCGAAGTCACGCTCGACCAGTTCCATGCGCAGATCGCGGATTTACGGCTTGCTCACCCCGACGATGCTACCAAGCAAGCCCTACTCGACCAGCTCGCCGCCTGGGGTTCGGACCTCCAACGCACGCTATGACCACCTATTTTTCCGACGCCAGCTTCAAGTTTTTGCGCGCCCTGGCCCGCCACAACGACAAGACCTGGTTCAACGACCACCGGCATCAGTACGAGGCGCACGTGCGCCAACCGTTTTTGCAGCTCATCACCGACCTGCAGCCGGCGCTAGCCGAGGTCAGCGAACACTATCGCGCCGATCCCAAGACCCAGGGCGGTTCGCTGTTTCGTATCTACCGCGATGCACGGTTTTCCAACGACAAATCGCCGTACAAGAACTGGCAAGGCGCGCGCCTGTTTCATGAGCGCCGCCGCCAGGTGCCGGCGCCCTCGTTCTACCTCCATCTGCAGCCGGGCGAGAGCTTTGTCGGTGCGGGGTTGTGGCACCCTGAGCCGGATACCCAGCGCAAGCTACGCCAGTTCATTTTCGACAATCCCGCCAACTGGAAAGCGGCCGCGTACGAACCCAAACTGCGCCGCAAATTCGCGCTGGACGACAGCGAAAAACTGGTGCGTGCACCGCGCGGATTCCCCAACGAGTTCGAGTTCATCGACGATCTCAAGCATCGCAATTGGGCCTATCTGCGGCATCTGGAGGACACCATCATGACCGGCCCGCGCCTGCGCCAGACCATCGAAGCGGATCTGGTGGTGCTGGCGCCGTTTGTCGATTATCTGTGCGCCGCACTGGATCTGGAATTTTGATGCAGCGCGCAGCGCAGGCAGCGATGCAAGCTGCACCGGCCATCGGCGTGAGCTGGCGGTTTTCCACTGCGTGGCGCTGTATCTCGCGATCTCGCCTGCCACCACCAGCAATGGAATGCACACCATGAAAAAACGCTGGTTGCTAGTGCCTGTGCTGGCCGTGCTGCTACTGGCCAGTTATGTCGTTGCAGGCCCGTACCTGGCCATTCGCGGCATCAGTGAGGCAGTCGCCAATCGCGATGCCGGGCAGCTGGAACGCCACGTGGATTTCCCCAGCCTGCGGGTCAACCTCAAGGCGCAGCTGGACGATTATCTGATTCGCCAGGCCGGCAGCAGCATGCAATCGAGCCTGCTCGGCGGGTTCGCCTTGCAGCTTGCCAGTGGCATCAGCGGCGCCGGCGTGGACACGCTGGTCACCCCGCTCGGCATCGGTGCATTGCTGCAAGGCCATAGCGTGTGGAATCGCGTCACTGGCGAGACCGTCAGCCCGGATACCTATGCGGCGCCAGCGCCGGCGCGTCCGCTGCAAGGCGCCGAGCAGCGCTTCGAATCCACCCGCCGCTTCACCGCGACCACGCGCACCGCAACCGGAGCGCCGGTGGTCTTCGTGCTGACCCGACAAGGCTTGCGTTGGCGGCTGACCGATATCCAGTTGCCGCTGGCTGACTCCGGGAATTCGCTCACCCCGTAACGGTGCGCTTGCAGGCGCGACTGTAGTTTCCTACATCACGCCCGCTTGCAACGAGTGTCAAACCGCCCAGCTAGAGCGGCTTACGCATACCGCCAGGCCCGTTCCATCCATGCCGCCTGCAGCCGCAGCATCGCCGGCCGCAACTGCCGACGCGCCGACCACGGCAACGACGCCAACGCCTGCTCCGCAGTGCCCGGCGTGCGTTTGCCATTCCAGGCGTACAGCACCTGATTGCGCAGATCCGGTTCGGGCAACAGCAGCACCCGCCCATCGAAGACATCGCGCAGCTTGGCCAGATGCCCGGCAAGCGGCACCTGAAACAGGTTCAACGCCAGCACACCGCTGGGCGTCAGCGCAGTGCGGCAATCGGCGTAGAACTCATGCGTGCACAGCGCGGGCGGAATGCCGTCGGCATCGTAAGCATCCAACAGCAACAGGTCGTAGCGCCCTGCGCGCGTGCCGATCCACTGCGCACCATCGCCGTGCGTAACCTCAAGCCGCGCATCGTCGCGCGGCACGGCAAACGCATCGCGCAACGCCAGCACCTGCGCATCGGCGTCCACCGCCTCGATGCGCGTGCTGCGCAGATAACGATGGCAGAACTTGGCCTGCGCGCCGCCGCCAAATCCAACAATGCCGATGCGCTCGGGACGCGGCTGCAGCCATAACGCAGCCAGCATGCCGCGCGTGTACGGCAGCATCAGCCGAGACGGCGCCCAGCGCGACATGCGGGTCTGCACGGTGTCGTCGGCGAAATACAGCTCCAACTGACGCCAGCTGGAGCGCAGTGCGGCGCGTGCAGACGGCTTCGGTGCGTCGCTCACCTGCTCGGCGGATCGTTGGCCACGCCATGCGGCACATGACCGGCCGCCACATGCTGATGCTGGCGCGCACTGTCGATGTTGTGCTGCGAATCGTCGAAGAAGATATCCGCACCAAACGCCTCCAGAAACGGCCCCTTGTGCCGCCCACCGAGGAACAAAGCCTCGTCCAGACGCACGCCCCATTCGCGCAAGGTGCGGATCACCCGCTCATGCGCCGGTGCCGAGCGCGCAGTGACCAGCGCAGTACGGATCGGCGACGCCTCACCCGGCGGAAATGCCGCCTGCAGCGTGTGCAGCGCAGACAGAAAATTGCGGAACGGCCCGACCGACAGTGGCTCGCGCGCGCGTTCGCGCTCGTGGCGTCCAAACGCCTCCACGCCCTGCTCGCGCGAAATACGCTCGCTCTCGTCGCCAAAGATCACTGCATCGCCGTCGAAGGCGATACGCAGCTGCGTCGGCAAGCGGCTCTCGTCGTTGTCCACGATCGCCGCTGCGGCTTCGGCACGTTCGCCCGGCGCGCGCGGCATGATGGTCGCCGCCGCAATGCCATGGGTGAGTGCACGCCGCACCGATTCCGGATTGGCCGACAGAAACAGATCGGTGCCGAACGGCTTCACGTACGGCCAGGTCGGCTGCCCGGAGGTGAAGGTCGCACGCACGATGCCCAGGTTGTAGTGCTGGATCGAATTGAAGATGCGCAAGCCGGTATCGGCGGAATTGCGCGACAACAAGATCACTTCCACCCGCGGCGCGTCTTCGGGCACATCGTGGTTGAGCGCCAGCAGCTTGCGCACCACCGGGAATGCCACGCCCGGCTCCAGGATGTCGTCCTCATGCTCGCGCTGGAACGCCGAATACGCCTCCACACCATCGGCCTCGAACAGCGCGTGGCCTTCTTCGAGGTCGAACAGCGCGCGCGAGGTGACCGCGACGGTCAGGAGCCTGGGGGAGTTGTCAGTCATTGTGGGGCCGGGGTTTGGGATTCGGGATTTGGGATTGGTTTGAAGCAGGAACCGTAGGTCGGGAGTTGATCGCCCATCCGCACAGCATCGTAGCGCGTGCGAGCGATTCCAAAGACGACGTGCCGCGCTGCTGCCGTTGCCAATCCCCAATCCCGAATCCCAATCCCCGCCCCTCACACCGCAAACTGCTCGCTGAAAATGCGCTCTTCCAGATTGTGTTCGGGATCGAACAGTAGCGTTACCTGGCGCTGGGTGGACTCGCGGATGGTCACTTCGATCACGTCGCGGATCTCGTGCGAATCGGCGGTGACGCTGACCGGGCGCTTGTACGGGTCCAGCACGCGGAAGCACACTTCGGTATCGGCCTTGAGAATGGCGCCGCGCCACCGACGCGGGCGATACGGGGCGATCGGCGTCAGTGCCAGCGTGTGCGAGCCCAGCGGCAGAATCGGCCCGTGCGCGGAATAGTTGTACGCGGTGCTGCCGGCTGGCGTGGCGACCATCACCCCGTCGCCGATCAGCTCGGCGATGCGGGTCTGACCATTTAGATCCACACTCAGATGCGCGGCCTGGCGGGTCTGGCGCAGCAGCGAGACCTCGTTGTAGGCCAGCGACACCGTGCTGGCACCGGACTCGGTCTGCACCTGCATTTCCAGTGGGCGCAGATGCGCCGGCTCGGCACGTTGCAGGCGCGCGAGCAGGTCGTCTTCGTCGTCGCGGTACTGGTTCATCAAAAACCCGACCGAGCCCAGCTTCATGCCGAACACCGGCTTGCTGGCAGCGCCATGCCGGTGCAAGGTCTGCAGCATGAAGCCGTCGCCGCCCAGGGCGCAGACGATGTCGGCGGTGGCCAGCGGATGATCGCCATAGCGCTGCACAAGATGGGCGCGCGCGGTCACCGCCGGCTCGGCGTGACTGGCGAGAAAGGCGATGCGGGGTGGTGCGGTCATCGTTGACTCCAAAGCATGCGAATCAGCATACCGCAGCGCTGTGCCGGGCTTGTTGCGGCCACGCCCTGCCCTCGCATGCCCGGCCGCGATTGCGCCTGCGTGATCAAGCGCCGCCGGTGGTGCGGCGCACGGCAGCCAGCCAAGCGCAGGCGATACCAGGCGCGCAACGCGCACACCGCCCGGTCAGACGCGACCGGGCCACTTCATCACGCCGTCAACCGCCACGCCCGATGGATCCGCGCATGCCGCTCAAAATCCGGATCGATGGTGCGCGGGCTGATTTCCTCGCACTGCGCGAACTCGGCCACCAGTTCCTCGTCCAGCTTGAAGCGGCGGAAGTTGTTGGAGAAATACAGCACCCCGCCCGGCGCCAGACGCGCCACCGCCGCGCGCAACAGCCGCACATGCTCGCGCTGGATATCGAAGTCTTCCGCGCGTGCTGAGTTGGAGAAGGTCGGCGGGTCGCAGAAGATCACGTCGAAATGCGCGCGCTCGGCTTCCAGCCAGGCCAGCGCGTCTGCCTGCACCAGCTTGTGCTTGCTGCCGGCCTGGCCGTTCAGGGCCAGGTTGTCGGCGCACCACTGCAGATAGGTACCGGACAGATCCACGCTGGTGGTGGAGCTCGCACCCGCCACCGCCGCCTGCACACTGGCCACGCCGGTGTAGCAGAACAGATTGAGGAAGCGCCGCCCCTTGGATTGCGTGGCCATGGTGCCGCGCAACGGGCGATGGTCCAGAAACAGGCCGGTATCCAGGTAGTCGAACAGATTCACCCGCAGCAGCGCGCCGTGCTCGCGCACATTGATGACCTCATTGCGCTGCTCGAAGCGGCCGTACTTGCTGCCGCCCTTGCCGCGCTCGCGCGATTTGAGCGCCACGCGCTCGCCCGGCACCTCGAACACCTCGCGTGCAGCGGCCAGCAGTTCGCCCAGACGACGGCGCACATCGGCTTCGGGAATCGTCGCCGGCGCGGCGTATTCCTGCACATGCAGAAACACGCGGCGATCGCCATCGGCTTGCTGATACACGTCGATGGCGGCGGAATATTCCGGCAGATCGGCGTCATAGACGCGGAAGCATTCGATGCCTTCGCGCGCGCGCCACTTCTTGAACTTCTGCAGATTCTTGCGCAAACGGTTTGCGACCATCTGCGCACCTTCGCTGAGCGCGGTCGGCGCCGCCAGCGGGGTGCGCCGCGGGACTGCGATCGGGTCGCAGACGATCAGTGCGCATTCGATCGCGCCGTTGAACAGCTGATACTTCTTGCCCGCACGCAGGCCGGTGGCATACGCCAGCTCGGCGTTGCCGCAGAGCAGGCTGGCCCGCCATTGCGGCACGGCGCGCTGCAAGGTATCGCCCAGGCGGCGATACAGCGCCGCGTCGGCGGCCAGGCGTTCGTCGTAAGGCGGATTGCACACCACCACGCCGGTGGCCTGCGGCGGGGTCTGCAGATCGCCCACCTCGCGCACGCCGAACCAGATCGCCTCGGCCACGCCGGCCACCTGCGCATTTTCCTTGGCCGCGCGGATCGCATGCGGGTCCATATCGCTGCCGTGGATCACCTGCTTGAGCGCGGCGCGGCCGAGAGTGTCGCGCTCGCGCGCTTCACTCACCAGCTGTTGCCAGCCCTCGCGGTCGAAGCCGCGCCAGCGGCTGGGGAGATCGCTGCCATAGCGTTGCAGGCCGGGTGCGACATCGGCGGCCATCAGCGCGCCTTCGATCAACAAGGTGCCGCTGCCGCACATCGGATCCAGCAGGCCGCCGCCCTCGGCGTACGCGCGCGGCCAGCCGGCGCGCAGCAGCACGGCTGCCGCCAGGTTCTCCTTCAGCGGCGCTTCGTTCTGCGCCATGCGCCAGCCGCGCCGATGCAGCGGGCCGCCACCCAGATCCACCGAGATGGTGGCGCGGCCCTTGCGCAGCGACAGGTTCAGACGCAGATCCGGGCTCTCCAGATCTACCGACGGGCGCTCCAGGCCCTGCCGGCGCATGGTGTCGACCACCGCATCCTTGATGCGCTGCGCCGCATAGCGGGCGTGCGTGATCGCAGTGCCGGAGACATGCGCATCCACCGACAGCGTGTGGCCGACAGACAGATGCTCGTCCCACGGCAACTCGGAAACGCCAGCGTAGAGCGCGTCCTCGTCCGGGCAATCGAACTCGTTCAACGGCCACAGCACGCGGCTGGCCAGGCGCGACCATAGGACAGCGCGCTGCGCGTCGCGCATGTCGCCTTCGACGTTGACGCCGGAGATGGTGGCAGTGGCCTTGCTGGCACCGAGCGACAGCAGCTCGTCGGCAAGCAGGTATTCCAGGCCTTTGGCACAGGATGCGAAGAATTTCACGTAGGCAGGTATCGATGGAGACGCTGGCCGTCGTGGCGAGCGTGAGAGCAGGACGCTGGGCCGGCGCCGTGGAGGGCAATGCCGTGGCCGCCGCGGGCGGGGCGCAAATGGTCAGCCATCGGCGCCGGCTTTACCAGCCCGGCGGCCGCATCGCCCGCTACGCGGTTCACCACGGTGCCAGCCGCCACTGCGCTTGCGCAGTATCCAGGCGCTGCCGCAGGCCCAGCCGCTGCAGGAAGGCGGCATCGTGCGAGGCGACGATCAGCGCCCCCTGGTAGCCGCGCAGCAGCGCCTCGATCGCCTTCACCGAGGCCAGATCCAGATGGTTGGTCGGCTCGTCCAGCAACAGCAGTTGCGCCGGCTGCGCCCGGTACAGCGCAAAGGCCAGCGCGGCCTTGAGCCGTTGGCCGCCGCTGAGCTGGCCGGTGGGCAGGTCGGCACGCTGCTGGTCCAGCCCCAGCAACGCCAGCCGCAGGCGCTGTGCGTGGGCTGGTGCGCCTGGGTCGGCAGCGTGCAATTGCGCAGCGGCCGAGCGCGCCGGGTCCAGCAGCCCCAGGTCCTGATCCAGATAGGCCACCGGCACATGCACCTCGCAATGTCCTGCGCTCGGCTGCAGGTGCCCGGCCAACAACCGCAGCAACGAGGACTTGCCGCTGCCATTGGGGCCGACCAGGCCAATCCGCGCCTGCCCATGCAACAACAGATCCACCCAACGCCCGCCCAGCCGCTCGTCGGCCAGTTCCACCTGCTGCAGCGTGGCCAACCGTCGCGACGCACCGGCTGGCGCTGTCGGCGCCAGCACGGCGATCGCGGGATCGGCCTCCACCTGCGCTGCGGCCTGCACCACCGACTCGCTCAGCCGTGCCTGTTTGGCCTGACGTTGCTGCTGCAGCCGCCCGGCGCTGTTTTCGCTGCGTTGCTTCTGCCCGCCGAGCAGGATCGCCGCTTGATTGGCCTGCCCGGCAGCACGGCCGCCGCGTGCCTGGCGTTGTTGCTGACGCTGCTGCTGCTCGCGCAGCGCCTGCTCGCCGCGTGCGCGTGCGTGTTTGCGCTCGGCCAGCAGATCGCTGGCCGCCTGCCGTTCCAGCGCGCGTTGCCGGGCATAGAACGCGTAATTGCCGCCATAACTGCGCAACCCGTGCGGCAACAGTTCCAGGATGCGCTGCATCGCCTCGAGCAAGCTGCGGTCATGGCTGATCACCACCAGGCCACCGCTCCACGCCTGCAGGTGATCCATCAGCCGCTGGCGTCGCGGGCCATCCAGATGATTGCTGGGCTCATCCAGAATCAACAGATCCGGCTGGGCCAGAAATGCACCGGCCAACGCCACGCGCATCGCTTCGCCGCCGCTGAGTTGCGCCGCCGGTGCATATGGATCGCGCCCGCCCAAGCCTTGTCGCTCCAGTTCTGCGGCAAATTGCGCATGCGCGCTCCAGCGCTCGCCAACCAGGTCGAAATCGGCTGGCGCCACACTGCCAGCAGCGATCCTGTCCAGCGCGTCCAGCAACGGCGCAATGCCTGCCAACTCGGCAATGGTTTGTCCAGGCGCAACGCTCACCCGCTGCGGCAGGTAATACACGCTGCCGCTGCGCACGCAGCGCCCGGCACTGGGCAGCAACTCACCGGCCAACAGCCGCCCAAGCACACTCTTGCCCACGCCATTGCGCCCGACCAGGCCAGTAGGGCGCTGGTCGATGTGAATCGTCAGATCAGAAAACAGCGGGCTGCCATCGGGCAGCAGATACGCAACGCTCTCCAGCGTCAGCGACGAACAGGTCATACGTGTCTCCATTGCATGCCAACACGCACCGATCCAAGCAGACCAGCAGCGGGTAAGGCCGTCATCACGACGGCGGCATCAATGGCGCATTGGACCAATCCTCAATGAGTTGCTGTGCGACCAGTATAAACCTGCAGGTGGTGCGACGACGCCCGTGCAGCGCTGGGCGCAAGCAAACTTGCCTCAACCCAGCCCGAAGGCCGGGTGATAAGACACATCGGCCAGCGGCAGCAACCGATCACCGAAAGCCAGCGCCTGCAGCTCGGACACCGGGACGTCGGGCAATACCAGGCCCGGTTCCACCGCAAACCCCAGACGTTTAAAAAACGCCGGTTCGCCCAGTGCCAGACAACCGGCTGCACCGCGCTCGCGCAAGTTCGCCAGTGCAGATTGCACCAGGCGCGTACCCAGGCCCTGGCGCTGATGCCCCGGCCTGATCGCCAGCGGACCCAGCGCGTGCCAGCCTGGCGAGTCGTCCGACAACGACACCGGCGATACCGCCAGATGCCCGACCACATAGCCGTCGTGGTCGGCCACCAACGACAACGCCAGCGCGCCGTCGTTGCGCAACGCGGCAATCACGTGTTGCTCGTCATGGCGGCTGTGGTCGGAGCGCATGAACGCCACCATCGTCAGCAATTCGATCGCTGCGGCATCGCCGTCGCTCGCTTCGCGGATCAACACATCCATCGGCAACTCCGCATGCAGCACGCAATCAGGTGCGGACGCATCACAGACTCTGCAACAGTTCGGCGAAGGCACGCGCCGACGCGTCCACATGCGCCGCCAACCGATGTTCGTCGTCCACCAGCAACAAGCGCGCATTGCGCGCCTGCGCCCAGGCGATCACATCGGCAGCAGGAATCAATTCATCGCGCCAGGCATGCACGATCGAAATCGGCACGGCCGCCGCATCCAGCGCCGGCAATGGCCCCATCCTGGTCGGCGGCACCATCAGAAACAACCCACGCGTTGGCACCTGCAACGACGCCTGGGCGGCGATATACGAGCCCAGGCTGGAACCGACCAGCACCAACGGGCCCTTGTCGGCCGCTGCACGCGCGATCTCCAGCAGGCGTTGCAGCCGGCCTTGCACATCACCGAGCGAACTCACCTCACGGCGCGCGTCCAGATCGGTGTAGTCCGGGCGCTCGTGGGTCCAGCCCAACTGCTCGGCGACGTCGGCCAGTGCGGTGACTTTCAACGCGTCGGGGCCACTTTCGAACCCGTGCGACAGGATGCAATGACCGCGGCTCATAGCGCCTGCACCGTATCGCCGATGCGCAGCACGCCGCCACGCAGGATGCGCGCGCACAGCCCGCCATGCCCGCGCATCGCGTTGTAGCCGCCCGCGCCCAGCGCATCTTCCATGCGCGAGCACGGGTCGCAGGGGTCGGTGCCTTCCAGCTCGACATCGCCGATGCGGAAGCGCCGCCCTTTCAAGGCGGTCAGCGGGATGCCGGATACCACCAGATTGCGCCGCAACGTGGCCGGCGCGATGGTCGCGTAGCCAGCCAGCGCTGCAATCGCCGGCAGATGCTCGGCCTGGATCAAGGTCACGCCCCGCTTGCCGCTGCCGCCTTTGTAGCGGTCGCCCACCAAGCCAATGCCGGTGGTGGCCTGCGCCGCATCCACCGCGATCATGTCCACGTCGCGTGCCGGGCGTACACCGATCCAGGTCACCTGACCGATCTGCGGCAGCGTTGACATCAATTTGCCCAAAGGGCTGTCGGGATTCAAAGCCATCGTCGAATGCTAGCATCCGCCCCATGTCCGATGCCGTCCTTCCGTCTCCGCCGATCACCTACGCGCCGTTGTCCTACGAATCCCGGCTGGCGCGACGTGCGCTCACACAGATCGACATGGTGGTCATCCACTGTACCGAATTGCCCGACATGGCAATGGCGCGTGAATATGGCGAACGCGTGCTCTACGACAGCGGCACCGGCAACAGCGGGCATTACTACATCGACCGCAACGGCAGCATCCAGCAATACGTCGCACTCGAACGCGTGGCCCATCACGTGCGCGGCCATAACCCGCATACGCTGGGCATCGAACTGGTCAATAGCGGCCGCTATCCGCATTGGCTGGACTCGCGTTACCAGGTCATGACCGAGCCCTATCCCAACGCGCAAATCGTCGCGCTGATCACCCTGCTGCAATGGCTGCAACAGCAGCTGCCATCGATCAGCCGCATCGCCGGTCATCAGGCACTGGACACCACCCAGGAAGCGGCCAGCGACGATCCATCGCGCAAGATTCAACGCAAGCTCGACCCCGGCCCCATGTTTCCATGGCCGCGCATCGAAGCGGCAGTGACGTGGTCGCACACACCCCGCTAAGCGCGGCGCTCAGCGCTCCGGCGCGCGATAGGTTTTCTCGCCTGCATTCACTGCGACATCCAGCCGATTTTCCGGTGGCGCGATCGGGCAGACCACGTGCGGCGTCAACGCGCAGGGCGGATTTTCGGCCAGATTGAAGTCCAGCACGATGCGGCCGTCGAGTGGCGCAGCGGTGTAGAGATAACGCGCACCGCCATAACTTTCCTTGCCGCTGGTGCGGTCGGCGAACAGGAAAAACAGGCCCTCCCCACCCTCCTGCGCCAGCGCCTGCAAGCGGTACTCGTGGCCATGGCGCGAAAACACCGCCTCGCCCGGTATATCGACCGTGAGCGGGGTGCCGATCGAGGTCAACAAGGTGGTCGTGCGTGGCGTGGAATAGGCCTCCCAGCGCGCCTGGAGGCGCCACCGTGGATCGGTTGGGAAATAGTCCAGCCCATCGACTTGGGTCAGCGCCGGCGCAGCCGGATCGCGAAAACGCCAGCCGAACAAACTGCCGGTCTGCACCAGATAGAACTGCCGGCCCTCCACGTCCAGGCGATCGCCACGCTGCCCTGCACGCTCCGGTTCCAACATGACGCGATCGATGCGCTGCCCGTTCAATGTCACCGGCGCACCGGCGGCCGCTTCAAAGTGCACACGGCCATCGGTGTCCAGCGTCAGCTGCCCCAACTGCGCGGGACCGGCCGGCAACACGATGTCGCTCTGCGGATCGCTGCCCACGCGGTACTGACCAGCACGCACGCGCCCGGAGCCGGTGTAGCTCAGCCAGCCATCGGGCGCACGCAAACGCGTCAGACGCTGTGCCCGCGCACGCTCAAGCTCGACCTGATACACCGCGCGCGCGTCGCTTTGTCCACGACCGGCCAGACGCGCATCGTTGACGCCAGTGGTCGAACCCGCCGAACACGCGGCCATCAACCACGCCGCAACGCAGAGCGCGCCGATCTGTAACTGCAACCGCATGAGTCACCCAACACTGCGAGAAACTGCGCTCCGCGCAGCGAACCTGCGTCCCCACAGGTCACCGTTCCTGTCGCTATTGTGCCTGCAATCGGTCAGGCAGTGGTCGCGACCGGACGTGCCGGGTCCCGCAACCAGCCGCTCCACGAGCCGGCGTAGACACGCGCGCCAGACAGACCGGCCACTTCCAATGCCAGCAGCAAATGGCAGGCAGTCACGCCCGATCCGCACATCACCACCGCGTGCTCGGGTGGAGTTGCACCCAGCAGCGCAGACAGCTCCGCACGTAATTCGTCTGCCGGCTTGAAACGGCCATCGCGCAGGCTAACACCCAATGGGCGACTCACCGCACCAGGCACATGCCCGGCCACCGGATCGACCGGCTCCACCTCGCCGCGAAAACGCTCGCCGGCACGCGCATCCAGCAGCCATCCCGGCGCCTGATCCAGACGCGCCAAAAGTTGCTCGGCCTCGACCACCGCAGCGTTATCGAAGCTGCCCGGATACGCCGCGCCAGCGTGCAATGCAGGCGGCTCGATACGTTCCGGCAATCCGGCAGCGCGCCACGCGGCCAATCCGCCATCCAGTACCGCCACGCGACGATGCCCCATCAATCGCAGCATCCACCACGCACGCGCGGCGGCCATGCTGCCGTCGGCAGCGTCGTAGACCACGACCTGACTGTCCGGATCGATACCCCATTCGCCCAGCCGCTTGGCGAAGGCCGCGCTGTGCGGCAGCGGATGCCGCCCCTGACCAGGCCGCGACAGATCGGCCAGATCGTCATTGAGATCGGCGTAATGTGCGCCCGGCAAATGTCCCTGCGCATACGCGTTGCGCGCTGCATCCGGGTCCGGCGCAGTCGGCGGCGCGGCGCGGGCGTCCAGCAGCCGTAGCTGTGGATGGTGCAACGCGGCCGCCAAGGTGGCGCTATCGACCAGCGTGGTCCAGTCGGGATCAACACTCATGCAACCTGCTCCAGGCGACGACGAAGATTGAGAAGAATGGCAGCGGTCGCGCCCCAGATACGCTGGCCCGGCCAATCGTATTCGAGCACACGGCGTGGCCGGCCGCGGAACTCCAGCTCCACGCTGCGCAGATTGTCCGGGTCCATCAGATACGCCAACGGCACCTCGAACACATCGGCCACTTCGTCCGGCTGCGGCACCGCCACAAACGCCGGGTCGATCACCGCAACCACCGGCGTCACGCGAAACCCGCTCACGGTCAAAAACGGATCCAGATAACCCAATGCATGCACTTGATCTGCGCCGAGCGCGATTTCTTCGCAACTCTCGCGCAGCGCCGCAGCCGCCGCATCGGCATCGGAAGGCTCGATCCGCCCACCGGGAAAACTGACCTGCCCGGCGTGATGGCGCAGGCTGTCGGTGCGTCGGGTCAACAGCACCATGCTGCCGTGCTCGCGTGGAATCAGACCGCACAACACCGCCGCTTCGGCAGAGGCGCCGCCTTCGGTCAGATCGATCAATTCGGCATGGTTCCAACCCGGCCCATCGGGCGCGGTGTCCAGCGGATACAGCGCACGCCGCAGCTGCGCGCATTCGGGCAGCCGCGCCGCCAATTCGCGCGCAGGCAGAACCGTCTGCAGATATGTCCGGCGTTCGGCGTCGCTCATGCTCATCCAGCGTGCAATTTCATCCAGGCTGCGCAGGCAGCCGACACAGTGCGACTGCGCGTCCAACGAACATACACCGATACATGGGCTGGGCAGACTGCCGTCGTTCGAATCGGTGTCGGTCATCGCTCGCTCCTGCCGCCCCGCATCGTCAAGACCTCCAACCGAATTTTGCGCTCGCGCATGTCCGGTGGACCCAAACGACAACGCCGGCCTGGTGGCCGGCGTTGTCGCAGCAACATCAAACGCAATTACTTGACGCTGACCAGCTTGATCTCGAACTGCACAGCCACGTTCGGCGGGAACGGCGTACGCGGGTCGGCACCGTAGGCCTTCTCCGGCGGCAAGGTCACTTCCCACTTCGAGCCGGCCGGCATCTGAAGCAGCGTATCGCGCATGGCCTGCATCTCGACTTCGCTGACCTTGATGGTCGGAATCTGCTGCGCCGGACGTGCCTTCTCGCGATCGCCGAAGGGGAACGGACCGGCCACTTCCAGCTGCACGGTGCTGGCCTGGGTCGGCTTGGCGCCCTTGCCGGCTTCGATCACGCGGTACTGCACGCCGCTCGGCAGCGTCTGCACGCCAGCGGTGCCCTTGTTCTTGGCCAGGAACTGGTCGCTCTTGGTCTTGTTGGCGGCAGCAGCCTTGTCATACTCGGCCTTGGCCTGCTGGGCACGGCCCTGCTCACGCTTCTGGAACGCCTCGACGGCCGGCTTCAGCTGATCGGCAGTGATCGACGGCTGCTTCTTGGCATAGGCGTCTTGCAGACCCTTCACCACCGCATTGATGTCGAGCTGCTCGCCGCGACCGGTGAGCTCGGCAAGGTTGTTGCCGTAGTCATAGCCGAAGTAGTAGCTCAACTTGCCTTTCTCGGACGTTGTGTCCTGGGCCAGTGCATTGCCCGTCAGGGCCAGGGCCGCCACAGCGACCGCGATAGAACGCAACTTCATCAAACAATTCTCCAGGGTGGTGGCACAGGACGGGTCTGCCGCCTGAGATGACGCGCTAGGATAGCGGCCGCGATACCGAACCGCTACTTATCACGAAAGCTATGACCAGCAAGGCTTTCGGAAGTTCCGTATTTACTAATTTTTTACGTTCGCAAGGATTTCCATGTCCAATCACGTCATTCTGATCGCCGACCACGCCAGTGTACGGACGATCACGGTCAATCGACCGGACAAACTGAACGCCTTGAACCAGGACACGATGCGGGCGCTGGATCAGGCGTTCCAGGATGCCGCCAGCGCAGATGACGTGCGCGTGGTGGTTCTCACCGGCGCGGGCCCGAAAGCCTTCGTGGCCGGCGCGGATATCGCCGAAATGCGCGATCTGTCGGCGATGCAGGGGCGCGAGTTCTCGCTGCTCGGCCAGCAGCTGATGCGCCGGATCGAGCGCATGCCCAAACCGGTGATCGCGATGATCAATGGTTTTGCGCTGGGCGGCGGACTGGAGCTGGCCATGGCCTGCCATCTGCGCATTGCCGCAGCCACTGCACGCCTGGGGCAGCCCGAAATCAATCTCGGCCTGATCCCCGGCTTTGGCGGCACCCAGCGGCTGTTGCGCCTGACCGGTCGTGCTGCTGCGCTGGAACTGTGTCTGCTCGGCCAGCCGATCGATGCAGCACGCGCATTGCAGCTGGGCCTGCTCAACCGCGTGGTCGAGCCGGAGGCGCTGCAGGAAGAAACACTCGCCTTGGCACAACGCCTGGCCGCTGCTGCACCGCTCGCATTGCTCGGCATTCTGGATGCGGTGGTGTTCGGCGGCGAATGCGCGATCGAAGAAGGTCTGCAGCTGGAAACCGCACAATTTGCGCTGTTGTTCGCCAGCGACGACATGCGCGAAGGCACCCGCGCCTTTCTCGAAAAACGCCCCGCACACTTTCTCAATCGCTGATAGATTCGCCATGACGTCTGACCCCATACCGGTATCACGTCCCCTGCCGCTGCAACTATTCGACTGCGTGCAAGCCGACGATCTAGACGGCGCGCTGGCGCTCGGCCTGATGGAGTACCTGCCCGATCCACGCGACGACCTGCTGGATGCGGCCTGCCCGCAGGTGAGCGTGGTATTGCTCGCCGCACAACAGCGCCTGCGTGACGCCTGGGCCGCGCGCGAACGCTACCGCGCACGCGCCGCGCGCCTGCAGCGCCGCGCTGCCGAACGCGATGCTCGCCGCACGCCCGCACCAGCACCCAGCCAACCCGTCGCTGCCGCATTGCCGCCGTTGGCGGCCGCCATCCTGGCGCGCGCCAAGGCCAAGGCCGCAGGTGGAACACAGCCATGAACGCGATCCGCCCCACCCTGCCGGCACGTCGCGGCAGCATCATGCACAAGCCCGAAGTGCAGGAAATGTTCGAGCGCCTGCGCGAACTCAACCCGCACCCGACTACCGAGCTGGAATACACCACCCCGTTCGAGTTATTGATCGCCGTGCTGCTTTCGGCGCAAGCCACCGACGTCGGCGTCAACAAGGCCACCCGCAAGCTGTACCCGGTTGCCAATACGCCGCGCGATATTCTCGATCTCGGCGAAGAAGGCCTGAAGCGCTACATCGCCACCATCGGTCTGTTCAACGCCAAGGCCAAGAACGTCATCGCTACCTGTCGTATTTTGCTCGAGCAATACGCTGGCGAAGTCCCGCACGACCGCGCTGCGCTGGAAGCATTGCCCGGCGTCGGCCGCAAGACCGCGAACGTAGTGCTCAATACCGCATTCGGCGAGCCCACCATGGCGGTGGACACGCATATCTTCCGCGTGGCCAACCGCACCGGACTTGCGCCGGGCAAGGACGTGCGCGTGGTCGAAGACAAACTGGTGAAGGTCATTCCTGCGGAGTTTCTGCACGACGCGCATCACTGGCTCATCCTGCATGGCCGCTACGTCTGCAAGGCACGCAAACCGGATTGCCCGGCCTGTGTGATCCACGACCTGTGCCGCTATCGCGACAAGACCGTGGCGTCTGCCGAGCGGCCAGCACCTTTGCGCAGCTGACGCACTCCCACTCAAACGTGGCTGATCTAGCAAAACCATCGACGACTGCGCAGCGCCCAGTCGCACCAGTTGCATCGTATCGGCACCGCAAACCCAGGCTTTTTACGAATCTCCACTCCCAAATCCCGAATCCCGAATCCCGGCCGAAAAAAAATCGCGACCGGATGATGCGTCTTACGGCGCCATGCATCATCCGGTCACGACAGGGGTCACCCGGCGCGAACGCCGGGCGGTTTGCAGCAGGTTTACGCCGCCTTGGCTTGTTCGACACGCTGTTCGACCAGCACGCTTTCCACCGTTGGCTGACCTTCCACGCGTCGATCCAGCTCGTTCCAGTCCACCACCAACTCGCAGCCGCGCGAGGCCGCATTCCGGCTCCAGTCGCGCAGCAATTCGATGCAGGCGTGGTCGACGTGGTGCAGCTTGGCCACGTCCAGATGCAGTGCGGTATTGGGCGGCACGCTTTCCAGCGTCCGCGCCATCGCCGGCACCTTCAGGAACGTTGCCGAACCCTGCAGGGTCAGATGCATCTCGTCCTTCTTGTGCTCGTGCTCACGCACGTCCACCTTCAGGCGCGAAGAATGCAGGGCCAGACGGAACAGCGACAGACCGAAGCCGATCAGCACGCCGGTCAGCAGGTCGGTCGCCACGATCGCAAAGGTGGTCGCCAGGTAGATCGCCGCGGTGCCACGACCATAGGTCGCCAGCTCCTTGACCTGCCCGATCTTGATCATCTTCACGCCCGTGTAGACCAGGATGCCGGCCAGACACGCCACCGGCGTCATCCGCAACAGCCACGGCAGCAGCATCGCGAACACCAACAGCCAACCGCCATGCAGCACCGTGGACATGCGCGTGGCCGCACCGGCCTGCACGTTGGCCGCACTACGCACGATCACGCCGGTCATCGGCAATGCGCCCAGGAAACCGCACAACATATTGCCCACACCCTGCGCCGCCAGTTCACGGTCGTAGTTGGTGCGTGCGCCCTGATGCATGCGATCCACCGCTGCCGCCGACAGCAAGGTTTCTGCGCTGGCGATGAAGGCAAACGTCACCGCAGACACCAGCAAGGTCGCGTTGAACACGCCGAAGATGTCCGAGATGCTGGGGATGCTGATCGCAGAGAACAGGTTGGTCGGTACATCGACCTTGGCGACGTTCAAACCCTGCAACTGCACTGCAGCCGTGACCGCCACCACCGCGATCAACGCACCCGGCAGGAACCGCAGACGCTGCGGACGCAGCTTGTCCCACGCCAGGATGATGCCGATGGTGGCCAGACCCACGAACAAGGCGGTTCGACCGGTGCCTTCGCTGATCGCCTGCCACAACACGGCCGGCAGTGCAGCGAAGTTTTCCAGACCGCGGGCCTTGGGTGCGGCATCCATCAACACATGCGCCTGCGAGGCCACGATCAGGATGCCGATACCGGACAACATGCCGGCCACCACGGCCGGCGATGTCATGCGGAACCACACGCCTGCACGGCACAGACCGGCGACCAGCTGAATCGCACCGGCCAACAGGATCACCGGCCCGAGCGCGGCGATGCCGTGCTCCCGGACCAACTCGAACACCAACACAGCCAGGCCGGCGGCAGGCCCACTCACCTGCAACGGAGAACCCGCCACAAAGCCAACGACCAGACCACCGATGATGCCGGTGATCAGACCTGCGGCCGGCGGCATGCCGGATGCGATCGCAATGCCCATACACAACGGGAGCGCGACGAGGAAGACAACGACAGACGCCAATAAATCACGCCCGAACAGTCCCTGACGGAAATATCCGCCGATACCTGATGTGTTCATGATGTGCTCCATCAGGCCAGTTCAGCGCGCACGACTTGCTGCAGTCGCGGACGTGGGGTGGCTTCGGGGGTGTTTTCCGCCAACAACGGACGGAAGCCACCCTTCTCGGCATCGAAGGCGCGGATCTCGCCATGGGCGATGTCGTAGATCCAGCCGTGGATACGCAAGGTGCCAGCGGCCAGACGTGCCGCAACCACCGGCTGCGTCCGCAGATGGTCCAGCTGCGAGACCACGTTTTCTTCGGTCATGCAGTCCAGCGCATCCTGACTGTGCGGATCGTGGCCGTGATGGGCGGTGACATGGCGCGCCGAGTCGGTGTGCTTGAGCCACGCCGCCACGGACGGCACATCTTCCAGCGATTCCGGCTTGAGCACTGCCTTCATGGCGCCGCAATCGGTATGGCCGCAGATCACGATATGACGCACACCCAGCACGGCGATGGCGTACTCGATCGCAGCGACAACGCCGCTGACGTGTTGCGAGTAAGGCGGCACGACGTTGCCGATGTTGCGATAGACGAACAATTCGCCAGGTTGGGCGGAGAAGATCAGCTCCGGCATGACGCGCGAATCGGCGCACGTAATGAACAACGTGTGCGGACTCTGGCCACCGGCCAATTCCTGAAAGCGCGCACTCTGGCGCGGATACACTTCCTTACGGAAATGACGAAAACCATCTAGCAAGCTTTGCATGGGAGATACCTCTAGGCAACGGATGGCAATCCACGGCGCAAACCGCGAAGTGCAAAGACGAACAAATCAAATAAGTCCGGTGCGCAGCACCGGTTGACGCGACAAACGAAGGATCAGGCGCGCAGTGCGTTAGGAGGACGCAGTTGCGGAATCAGGTCGCGTTTTTGAGATGCCGGCGCGTAGTGCGCGTACCAAGAGGGAAAATAGCGTGCGACCACCGGCCATGCTTGGGAGAGCAAGGGGATGTCGTCTGCAGAATGGGTATCGACCTGGGTCTGTGCGTCCCCGTCGTCCTGCAAATCTTCGGCTGCGTCACGTTCTTCGCCAGCATCCACCATCACCGCCAAGCCATCGCCCACAAGCGCATCGTGGATGCGATCGTGCGCATTGGCTACCGACCACGCGGTGAGCGCGAGTAGGCAGACCAACAGCAATTGGAGGAATCGAGGAAACATGCCCTCGAAACTAACAATTTAGAACGCGCCTGCGCAAGTGGTGCGACGCACAAAGCGCTTGATTGGTCGGCATTTCACGGCATCGATTCAGGTCGCCATAAGCTTGAGCCCGCCAGCGGCAAGTAAAGAAGCGCTATCGCAACTGTCATAAACCGGCCGTCGTTCAGACTTATGACACACACTGACAAAGTTTAAAAACTCGTAAATCTTTGTCTTTATTGGAAAAAATCAAATTGCGATGCAGTCCGAAGTTGTCACATTAACGCAACTTTCACGCCCTAGCCTGCGCTCACTTTCTCCTCAGGTCGCAAGGCACCCATGAAACTTTCTCCTACCCTGCTTGGCTCGGCCTTGTTGCTGGCGCTGGCCGCGCCCGCTGCGCATGCCGAAATCGCCATCGATGTGATCGGCGGCTCCGAAGTCTCGCTGGAAGGCCTGGTCCAGGCCGACGGCAACTGGTTCCACAACGATGTGCAGGACCTCAATGGCCCGATCGGCGCCAACGGCGACAATTCCGAATTCAGCATCCGTCGCGCCGAGCTGGTGCTCAAGGGCAAGGGCCCGGGCAACTTCGAGTGGGTGGCCGGGTATGACCCGAGCGTGCTGAAGGAAGTCACCATCCGCGGCACCACCATCCGCAGCACCGGGCGTTTCCTCGACAACAACATCAAGTACAAGTTCGCCGGCAACGCCAACAACTACCTGCAGATCGGTCAGTTCAAGCAGCCCAACAGCCTGGAAGAACTCTCCAGTACCAAGAACAACGATTTCGTCTCCAAGGCCGCGGTGACCAATACCTACGGCATCTCGCGCCGGCTGGGCGTGGCCTACGGCATGGGCGACAACAACTGGAGCATCACTGCCAGTGCGTTCGGCCGCGAACTGACCCGTAACCAGGCTCATGGCAGCGGCTACGGCGCGCGCGGCACCTGGGCGCCGATCAACGAAAGCGGAAACGTGCTGCACTTCGGCCTCAGCTATCTGGGCTACGACACCGATGACGACACCCTGCGCCTGCGCGCGCGTCCGGACGCCGACCTGACCACCATCCGCCTGATCGACAGCGGCGCCATCACCAACGTGGACAGCGTGGGTGTGGCCGGTGCCGAGGCGATGTGGATCACCGGCCCGTTCAAGCTGCAGAGCGAATTCTTCCAGGAAAACGCCAAGCGCATCGGCAACAACGCCAACGATTACAAGAGCGATGGCTGGTATGTCAGCGGCGTCTGGAACATCACCGGCGAGACCTGGGGCTACAAGGCCGGCGTGCCGACCACCCCGCTGCCGAACGCGCCGGCCTCCGGCCTGTGGCAGCTGGCGGTGCGCTACGACACGCTGGACCTCAACGACGGCCACCTGGTTTCCAATGGCAGCACCCCGTTCGTGGACGGCGTGCTGGGCGGCAAGATGGATGTGTGGACGATCGGCGCCAACTGGTACTGGCGCTCCAACTTCAAGTTCGCGCTGGACTACGCGAAGGTGGAGAGCACCCGTTACAGCAGCGCCACGCGTGGCCTGGTCGACGACAACCCGTCGATCATCGAGGCACGTGCGCAGTTCTATTGGTAAGTGAGCAACGGTTCGGCCGCCGCGGCGTTCTTGGCTGAGCGCGCGGCGGCGGCAACCGCCTTCGCCACACCCGGCAAAGCGCGTCAGCGCAACGCCGTCATGGTCATGTCATCTCTCCGACATCGCGCGGTCATGCCCCTGCCCTGCAATGGCATGCACGCGGGACGTCCTTATCCCTTCGCTACAGGAGCTGTTCCGTGATCCACTCTTTGAAGACCCGTCTGGCCGTGGGCGTGCTTGCCGCCTCGCTGGCGCTGTGCGCCCAGGCCGCCGATGTCACCGGCGCCGGTGCGTCGTTTATTTACCCGGTGATGTCCAAGTGGTCGGCCGACTACAACGCGGCCACCAAGAAGCAGGTCAACTACCAATCGATCGGTTCGGGCGGCGGCATTGCCCAGATCAAGGCGGCCAGTGTGGACTTCGGCTCGTCCGATGCGCCGCTCAAGCCGGAAGAACTGGCAGCGGCCAGTCTGGCGCAGTTCCCGGCGGTGATCGGCGGCGTGGTGCCGGTGGTCAACGTGGCGGGCATCGCACCCGGTGCGCTCAAGCTGGATGGCAAGACCCTGGGCGACATCTTCATTGGCAAGGTCAGCACCTGGAACGATCCGGCCATCGCCGCGCTCAACCCGGGCATGAAGCTGCCCGAGGGCAAGATCACCGTGGTGCATCGCTCGGACGGTTCGGGCACCAGCTTCAACTTCACCAACTACCTGTCCAAGGTCAACCCGGACTGGAAGAGCAAGGTCGGTGAAGGCACCGCGGTACAGTGGCCGACCGGCATCGGCGGCAAGGGCAATGAGGGCGTGGCCGCCTACGTCAAGCAGATCAAGGGCGGCATCGGCTATGTCGAGCTGTCGTATGCGCTGCAGAACAAGATGGCCTATACCGCGATGAAGAACGCTGCCGGCAAGTTCGTGCAGCCGTCCGATGAGACCTTCGCCGCCGCTGCCAACAGCGCCGACTGGGCCAACAGCAAGGACTTCTATCTGGTGATGACCAACGCCGCCGGCGACAACGCCTGGCCGATCACCGCCACCAACTTCATCCTGGTTCAGAAAAAGCCCAAGAGCCCGGAAGGCCTCAAGAACACGCTGGACTTCTTCCGTTGGGTCTACAGCAAGGGCGATGCCCAGGCCAAGCAGCTGGACTACGTGCCGCTGCCGGACAGCCTGGTGACCCAGATCGAAGGCTACTGGGCCAAGAATCTGCCCAAGTAAAGAGAGAGCCATAGCAACAGGAACGACGCCGTCTCTCTCCCCGGCGTCGGCACCGGGACGCGGCCCTTTCGGGGTCGCGTCTTTTTTGTGATGCCTTCGCCAGGAGGCACTGTCATGCGTGTGTAACAAAAACATCATTTCATAGCGTCGCCTGCCGGACACCCGGCCAATCCAGCCTCGGAGCTTCCATGAAACTGCAGTCGGCCAGCCTGACCGCCCTGTCTCTCACCATCGCCCTCGCCCTGGCCGCGTGTTCGCCCGGCGGCAAGGATGCGCAGTCCGGCGACACCGCCAAGGGCGCTCCCAGCGCAGGCGCCACCGCCGGGGACAGCAAGATCGCTGAAATCTCCGGCGCCGGTGCCTCCTTCATCTACCCGCTGGTGTCCAAGTGGTCGGCCGATTACAACGCCGCCACCGGCAACAAGGTCAATTACCAATCGATCGGCTCCGGCGGCGGTATTGCGCAGATCAAGGCCGGCACGGTGGACTTCGGTTCGACCGACAAGCCGCTGGACAGCGCCGAGCTTGCCCAGGCAGGTCTGGGCCAGTTCCCGTCGGCGATCGGCGGCGTGGTGCCGGTGATCAATCTGGAAGGCATCGCCCCGGGCAAGCTGCGTCTGACCGGCGCGCTGCTGGGCGACATCTTTCTGGGCAAGGTCACGATGTGGAACGACGCGGCGATTGTCGCGGCCAACCCGGGCGTGACCCTGCCGGCGACCAAGATCAACCTGGTGCATCGCTCTGATGGCTCGGGCACCACCTTCAACTTCTCCAACTACCTGTCCAAGGTCAGCCCGGAGTGGAAGAGCAAGGTCGGCGAAGGCACCTCCGTGCAGTGGCCGGGCGGCGTCGGCGGCAAGGGCAATGAAGGTGTTGCCTCGTACGTGCAGCAGATCAAGGGTTCGATCGGCTATGTCGAACTGGCCTATGCCCTGCAGAACAAGATGCCCTACGCCTCGCTGCAGAATGCAGCCGGCCAGTGGGTGGAGCCGAATGCGGAAAGCTTCGCCGCCGCGGCCGCCAGCGCCGACTGGGCCAATGCCAAGGACTTCAATCTGGTGATCACCAATGCACCGGGCGAGAAGGCCTGGCCGATCACCGCCACCAACTTCATGCTGATGCACAAGCAGCCCAAGGATGCGGTGCGCAGCAAGGCGACGCTGGAGTTCTTCAAGTGGGCGCTGGAAAACGGCCAGACCCAGGCCAGCGAACTGCATTACGTGCCGCTGCCGCCGGAGCTGGTGAAGCAGATCCAGGCCTACTGGGCCAGCGAGTTCAAGTGATGCCCTGCACCCGCTGTTGTGGCGGGTTGCGCTGCGGTGAGGTGCCTGCGGGCGCCTCGCCGTTCCTGTTGTCTCACGCTCCCGCGATTGCGCGGGTGACGAGTCCAATCGAATGAATGCCACCGCCATTCCCGAAGCGATGACCGCACCACGCGGCCGCGATCTGCGCGATGCGCGTGCCGATCGTCTGTTCAAGCTTGCGCTGGCCGCCACGGTCGTTTTCGTCCTGCTGGCGCTCGGCAGCGCCGCGCTGTCGATGCTGTGGGGCGGACGCCATGCCTTGCAGATGCAGGGCCTGAGCTTTTTCTATTCCGCCGACTGGAATCCGGTGGAAAACAAATACGGTGCACTGGCGCCGATCTACGGCACCCTGGTCACCGCGTTGATCGCGATGGTGATTGCGGTGCCGGTGAGTTTCGGCATCGCATTCTTCCTCACCGAAGTGGCGCCGCGCTGGTTGCGCGGTCCGGTGGGTACCGCGATCGAATTGCTGGCCGGCATCCCGTCGATCATCTATGGCATGTGGGGCCTGTTCGTGCTGGTGCCGGTGATGACCGAGCACGTGACGCCCTGGCTCAACGATCACCTGGGCACGCTGCCGTTGATCGGCCCGTTGTTTCAGGGCCCGCCGCTGGGGATCGGGTTGCTGACCGCAGGCTTCGTGCTGGCGATCATGGTGATTCCGTTTATCTCTTCGGTGATGCGCGAAGTGTTTCTCACCGTGCCCACGCGTTTGAAGGAATCAGCCTATGCGCTGGGATCGACCAAGTGGGAAGTCAGCTGGGACATCGTGCTGCCCTATACCCGCTCCGCCGTGATCGGCGGTGTGTTCCTGGGCCTGGGCCGTGCGCTGGGCGAAACCATGGCGGTGGCATTCGTGGTCGGCAACACGGTGCGGCTGTCGCCGTCGCTGCTGGAGCCTGGCACCACCATCGCTGCCTTGATCGCCAATGACTTCGGCGAGGCCACCGAAACCTACCGCTCGGCGTTGTTGCTGCTCGGCTTTGTCTTGTTCATCGTGACCTTCATCGTGCTGGCGATTGCGCGCTTCATGCTGATGCAGCTGTCGCGTCGGGAGGGCAACTGATGTCCTCGGTCTCGCAATCCCTCTACAACCGCCGCCGCGTGATCAATGTGGTGGCGCTGCTGCTGTCGTGCGTCACTGCGCTATTCGGCCTGTTCTTCCTGGCCTGGATCCTGTGGACCTTGTTGTCCAAGGGCGTGCCGGGCATCGACCTCAATTTGTTTACCAAGATGACACCGCCGCCGATGCAGGAAGGTGGTTTGCTCAACGCCTTCTTCGGCAGTGCGGTGATGTGCGGCCTGGCGCTGGCGATCGGCACCCCGCTCGGCATTGCCGCCGGTACCTGGCTGGCCGAATACGGCAATGCGCGCAAGACCGGTTTGGTGGTGCGTTTCGTCAACGACATCCTGTTGTCGGCGCCGTCGATCGTGTTGGGCCTGTTCGTCTACACGCTGTACGTGATGCAGACCGGCGGGCGCTTCTCGGCGTTTGCCGGTGCGTTGTCGCTGGCCTTCATCGTGCTGCCGGTGGTGGTGCGGACCACCGACGAAATGTTGCGTCTGGTGCCGGCGCAGATGCGCGAAGCGGCGTTGTCGCTCGGCATCCCGCAGTGGAAGGTCACCGTGCAGGTGCTGTATCGCGCCGCCTCGGCCGGCATTCTCACCGGCATCCTGCTGGCGCTGGCACGCATCAGCGGCGAGACCGCGCCACTGCTGTTCACCGCCTTCGGCAATCAATACTGGAACAGCAATATCTTTCAGCCGATGGCCAGCGTGCCGGTGATCATGAATCAGTTCGCCGGCAGCCCCTACGAGACCTGGCAGACCCTGGCCTGGTCCGGCGCACTGGTACTGACCGCGTTCGTGTTGTTGGTGAGCCTGGGCGCACGCGCGCTGCTATTGCGCAACAAGATTTCCAATGACTGACCTTTCCTTCCGGACACCCGACATGAACGATCTCCAAAACGCCAAGCCGATGCATCGCATCGCTGTTCCGGCCGCCAAGGGGGCGCCGACGGCGCAGGCGCCGGTGAAGGTGGCCGCACGCAATCTGGATTTCTATTACGACAAGTACCACGCGCTCAAGAGCATCAACATCGAGATTCCGGAAAAGCGCGTCACTGCGCTGATCGGGCCTTCGGGTTGCGGCAAGTCGACCTTGCTGCGCATCTTCAATCGCATCTATGCGCTGTATCCGAAGATGGAAGCGCGCGGCGAAGTGCTGCTGGACGGTGAAAACATCCTCTCGCCCAAGTACCCGATGAACCGGCTGCGCAGCAAGGTCGGCATGGTGTTTCAGAAGCCGGTGCCGTTTCCGATGACGATCTTCGAAAACGTCGCCTACGGCATTCGCCACCACGAAAAACTGTCCAAGGCCGACATGCAGAACCGTGTCGAGCAGGCGCTGCGTCAAGGTGCGCTGTGGGACGAGGTCAAGGACAAGCTGGGGCAAAGCGCACTGGGTCTGTCCGGTGGTCAGCAGCAGCGGCTGTGCATCGCACGTGCGGTGGCACTGCGACCGGATGTGTTGTTGCTGGACGAACCGACCTCGGCGCTGGATCCGATTTCCACCAGCCGCATCGAGCAGCTGGTGGAAGAACTCAAGCGCGAATACACCATCGTGATCGTGACCCACAACATGCAGCAGGCCGCGCGCGTGTCCGACTACACCGCTTTCATGTATCTGGGCGACCTGATCGAACACGACCGCACCGAAACGATCTTTTCCCAGCCGTCCAAGCAGCAAACCGAGGATTACATCACCGGTCGTTTCGGCTGATGTAGCGCCAGACATCGCAACGCCGCATTGACGCAGCTCCGTCGCACCGCCCGGCACGACATCAACATCACGTGCGATGTCGCCAAGGTGACGGCGGACATCCACCACTGCCACGAATCGAGATCACGATGAACCAGCACCTCAACGACCATATCGTCAAAAGCTACGACGAGGAGCAGCACCGTCTTGTCGCCGAGATCGTGCGCATGGGCGACACGGCGGTGGCGCAGCTGGAAGCCGCGCTGGATGTGGTTGAGCGTCGCGACGACAACGCCGCACATCGCATCGTGGTCAACGACGAAGCGATCGATGCGCTGGAGCATGCGATCAGTCACGACGTGATGCGCCTGGCGTTGCGCGGTCCGATGGCGCGCGACCTGCGCGAGATCCTGGCCGGCCTGCGTATTCCTGCCGACATCGAACGCATCGGCGATTACGCGGCCAACGTCGCCAAGCGCTCGATCGCGCTCAACTCCGCACCGCCGCTGCCACAGACCGTGGGCCTGCGTGCGCTGGGCCAGATGGCCGCGCATGCCGTGCGCGAAGCCGTGCAGGCCTATCGCAACAAGGATGCCGATGCGGCGATTCGCGTACGCGATGAAGATGCACGCCTGGACGCGCAGTACACCGCGCTGTTTCGCGAATTGCTGACCTACATGATGGAGGACCCGCGCAACATCACTCCCTGCACGCATCTGCTGTTCATGGCCAAGAATCTGGAGCGCATCGGCGACCACGCCACCAACATCGCCGAGAACGTGTGGTTCCTGGTGCATGGCGAGCAGCCGCTGCCGCCGCGAGTGAAGAGCGACGACACTACTCGCGTGATCTGATTCAAGACGCCGACGGCCTCCGCCGACAGCCCAGGAATAGGCCGCAGCGCTTTATTTCATTACGTATTCAGCTAATCAAGCCTAGGGTGAAATCACACAGGCCGTTCCTGTGACGCAGGAGTACGCAGATGAAACGCATCATTGGATCTCTCATGGCTTTGTCGCTGCTGACCTCCGCTGCAGCGTTCGCTGCGCCTCAGCAACACGATGACCGCGATCATGATCGCGACCGCGCTGCGCAGCGTCACGATGATCGCGGCAACGACCGCCACGACGACCATCGTAATGACAGGCACGACGACAAGCGCGACGATCGCCGCAGCACCCATAACGACGATCACCGCAACGACCGCCGCGGCCCGCCGTACCGGCGCGGCGAGCGCCTGGCGCCGGACCATCGCGGCAATCGCGTCGCCGATTACCACAAGCATCATCTGAACAAGCCGCCGCGCGGGCACGAATGGCGCCAGGTGGACAACACCTACGTGCTGATTGCAGTAGCCACCGGCCTGATCGCAAGCGTGGTCGCCGGCCGCTAACGCGGATTCTTGAACGCGTCGTCAAGCAGGCCCGATCCGTGGCAACACGGGTCGGGCTTTTGTTTGCCGCAGCGCTTTGCCCACAGGGCATGTGCGGCCGGCACACGGCCACGATCGAGCACGGCGTGCGACCTGCTAGGCTATGCCGATGAACGAACCGGTCGACCTGCAGCCTGCTTCCTCCTTTTTGCCCATGTCGCGGCGCTTTCGCGGCTATCTGCCCGTGGTGGTGGATGTGGAAACCGGTGGATTCGACTGGAACAAACATGCGCTGCTGGAAATCGCCTGCGTGCCGATCGAAATGGATGCCGAAGGTCGCTTTTTTCCGGGCGACACCGCCAGCGCACATCTGGTGCCGGCGCCGGGCCTGGAGATCGACCCGAAGTCGCTGGAAATCACCGGCATCGTGCTCGACCACCCGTTCCGCTTCGCCAAGCAGGAGAAAGACGCGCTGGATCATGTGTTCGCACCAGTGCGTGCAGCGGTGAAGAAGTACGGCTGCCAGCGCGCGATCCTGGTCGGCCACAACGCGCATTTCGATCTGAACTTCCTCAACGCCGCAGTCGCGCGCGTTGGCCACAAACGCAATCCGTTCCATCCGTTCAGCGTGTTCGACACCGTGACCTTGGCCGGTGTGGCGTACGGGCAGACCGTGCTGGCGCGCGCGGCGCAAGCTGCGGGCCTGGACTGGAATGCGGCCGATGCGCATAGCGCGGTGTACGACACCGAGCAGACTGCGCGGTTGTTTTGCAAGATTGCCAATGCCTGGCCGGGGCCTGTTTGAGCTGGGATTGGGGATTCGCAAAAGCATGGGGTGCCTCTGCTTGAAAAATTTGCATTTGGCGGCGCCATTGCGTGCGGCCTTACCCTCATCCGCCCCTGCGGGGCACCTTCTCCCGTAGGAGAAGGGAATCGCTAGTTAGCTCGCTTTTGCGAATCCCTAATCCCTAATCCCCAATCCCGATACCCAGCGCCTAGCCCACGCAGATCCGATCGCGCCCTGCACTCTTGGCTTCGTACAAGGCATGGTCGGCGCGTTGCATCAGTGATGAGCCGGTGTCGTCATCGCGCAGCTCGGCCACGCCGGCACTAAAGGTCACTTGCAGGCCGTCCACGCCGCCCCAGTCTTGACGCGCATGGAACAGCGCGCGGATACGCAGGCATAGCGCCTGCGCCTCTTCCAGCGAAGTGTCGGCGAGCAGCAGGGCGAATTCTTCGCCGCCCAGCCGGGCCGGCAGATCCGAGGCACGTGCAGCGGCAATCAGCAGCACACCCACTTCGTGCAGCACCGCATCGCCACTGGCATGCGAGTAATGGTCGTTGATGCGCTTGAAGTGATCGATATCCAGAATCGCCAGTACCAGCGAGCGCCCACTGCGGCGTGCGCGACTGATGTCGCGCGCCAGCGCTTCGTCGAAGTGGCGACGATTGGGGAGCCCGGTCAGTGCGTCTTCGTGCGCCTGGCGCTCGAACACGTCGGACTTGATGCGTAGCCGCGTCAGCAGCTCGCTCTTTTCCTGGTTGGCCTGCAGCAGGCGCTGCGCCTGCAATTGCAGATCTTCGGTGCGTTTGCGCACCAGTTCGGCCAGGCGCGCGTTGTGGGTCTTGTAGCGATGCAACAGCAACCGGTACAACAAGGCGAGCGCAAGCAGCGCAGCGAGCACTGCCGCAAAACGCACGTCGTGGCGTTGCCACCACAGCGGCAAGACCTCGAACGCCCACATCGCCTCGTGCGGACTCCACGCACCGCCAGGGTGCCGGGCCGCCACGTACAAACGATAGCGCCCGGGCGGCAATCCGATGAATTCCACGCTGCGCTGTCGGCCACGTTCGGTCCAGTCGTTGTCCAGGCCTTCCAGGCGGGTGCGGTACTCGATCCGCTCCGGCAACAGAAAACTCATGCCGACGTAGGACACGTTCAAGCGATGCCCGCCGGGCAGCTTTGCCTGCTGCCGCCAGGCCAGCGGGCGGCCATCCTGCTGCACGCTCTCGATCAATGCAGGCGGCGCGCGGCGCTCGCGAAAGCGCTGCAACCGCGATGGATCGACCGTACTGATGCCGCCTGCAGTGACCACCCACAACGAGCCGTCGGCGCGCGCGATCATGCTCGGGCTGGAACTGCCATTGGCCTGCGCGTTGCCCATGCCATCGATCTCGCCATAACGTTCGACGGTGAGCTGGCCGCGTCCATCGGCGACCGCGTCGAGCGTGCCGAGTTCGGTGCGCAGGACGCCGCGATTGCTGCTGATCCACGCGTTGCCGAGGCGGTCGTTGACCAGCTGGAACACCGTATCCACCGGCATGCCCTGCTCCAGGCCCACGCGTGCGAGCGCGCCCTGGCGCACCCGATACAGGCCGCGGTCGGTCGAGATCCAGACAGCGTTGCCGATGCTCTGAAAACCGAACACGCTGCGGGCCCCGCCAAGTCGCTCCAATCCCAACTGCTGCAGCTTGCCGTTGCGCAGCACTGAGGCGCCATCGACCGACCCGATCCACAGCGCACCATTGATGCGCGCCAGCGCGGTCACCACACCGTCGGGCAGGCCGTCGATCGTCAACGCCACTCGCTTGCCGTCCACCAACTTCACCACGCCGCGCTGCGTGGCCAGCCACACCACTGCGTGGTCGGCGGCGTGGTCGTCGATCACAATGGCGCGGATATGCCCGCTGGGAATGCCCTCGGCCTCGCCGTAGTGCCGCAGCACGCGTCCGTCGCGCAGGACGAAGACGCCATCGGCATAGGTGCCCACCCACAGGTCGCCGTGCCGATCCAGCGCCAGGCTCAGCACCGAGAGCTTGCGTCCGGAGGGAGTGGCAACCGGCACCGGCACGATGCTCCCGTCCGGCAGCATGCGATCCAGGCCTGCGGTGCTGGCGATCCACAGACTGCCGTCGCGGTCTTCCAGCACCGCGCGGGCGTAGTCCCCGCTCAAGCCATCGCGCTGGCTGTAGCTGCTGAACAAGGTTTCGCGCAGCCGGAACAGGCCACCATTGGCACCGACCCAGATGCTGCCTTCGGCATCCTCGCGCAGGCTGACGATGCGCCCGGTCGGCAGGCTGCGCCCGGCCGGTAGATGCTCTACACCGTGGCTGCCGATGCGCAGCAGCCCCTGGTTTTCGCTGCCCAGCCACAGGTCGCCATGGCGATCCTGCAACATCGCGGTGAAGTGTCCCTGCCCCGGCACGCGATGCACCAGCTCGGCGTGCTCGCCCTGCAGGCGATACAACTGCTCGCCCGCGACGACCCACAGCGTGCCGTCCGGGGCGCGATACGGCCATGCCAGGCCGGGCGACAGGCCGAACGCCGCAGGCGCGCGATGCATGTGTCCATCCAGTTCGCGGTAGATCAACCCGTCGAGCGTGCCGATCAGCAACCGCCCCTGGTCGTCAAACAGCATGCGTGGAAAGCTGCTCTGCAGCGGCACGCCATCGCGCGGGGGGAAATACTCGAAGCGCCCATCCGGCCACAGGCAACCAAGCCCGTGCCCTTCGAACAACAACCACATGCGACCTTGCGCATCCATGGTCATGGCGTGGATCAGCGCTTGCGGCCATTGCCCTCGTCGCTCCCAGCGCCGCCATTGCCCATCGGCGCTGTGACGTACCAGATTGCCGCGTGCATCGCTCAGCCACAGTGCGCCGTCGCGATCGACATACAACGCACCGACGCCGTTATCGGGCAAGCCCGGGCGCGTGCTGCGATCGATCACGCTGAATTCCAGCCCGTTGTAGCGCACCAGGCCTTCCCAGGTGGCGAACCACAGGTAGCCGTCGTGGGTCTGGGCGATATCGCGCAGCGAGTTGTGCGGCAATCCGTTGCGCGAACTCCAGCTGTCGATCGCGTAGTCGCGCAATTGCGCCGTTGCAGCGGGTGCGGCAGCCGCGGCGAACGCGCATAACGCCAGCAGCAGGCAGGCACCGGCATTGAGCCAGCGCTGCCACTGTCTATCTCCTCGTGCCGGCGCCCTGACGGCGCACGTGCTCTGGCCTGTACGACAGGCGCCCACCCCATGATTCATCGGACACAACACGCCGTTTGCTGACGATATGGTAGGCAATAACGCATGCGCGCGTCGGTAATCGATAGGCGTGTTGTCGAAAGTGCTGATGCACAAGCGTTGCGTCTTCGCTCGGCAACACATCGCGATCAACATCTGCGCAATCGTGCGCGCAACTGCGCGATTGTTGCGGGTACATGCGATGCGTGCGTGTTGAACGAGACGGCTTCGGGCTGGCGATCAATCCGCGCGCATATCTCTAGGCGCGAATGCGATTACGCGCCCAGGCGCTGGCGCACGGCTTCGAACAAGGTCACACCAGCCGCCACCGACACGTTGAGGCTTTCGATATCGCCAGGCATCGGAATCTTGACCAGGCCATCGCAATGCTCGCGCGTGAGCCGGCGCAGGCCATCGGCCTCACCACCGAGCACCAGCCCGACATTGCCGCGCAGGTCCACGCTGTACAACGACGCCTCGGCTTCGCCGGCCAGGCCGTACAGCCACACGCCCTGCTTCTGCAGATCGCGTAGGCACCGCGCCAGATTGGTCACCGCCACCACCGGAATCCGGTCGGCCGCACCGGCCGAGGTCTTGCGCACGGTGGCATTGACGGTGGCCGACTTGTCCTTGGGAATCACCACCGCAGTGACGCTGGCGGCGGCAGCGCTGCGCAGGCAGGCGCCGAGATTGTGCGGGTCCTGCACGCCATCCAGGATCAGCAACAGCGCACGTCCTTCGGCGGCCGTCACCAGGGCTTCGAGCTCGTTTTCTGCCCACAGCCGCGCCGCTGCGTACCGCGCGACCACGCCCTGGTGGCGGACCTGCCCACCCACACCGTCGAGCGCCTGCGTGTTGACGCGACGCACCTCGATGCCCTTGCGGCGCGCCTGCTCTTCGATCTCGGTCAGGCGCGGATTCTTGCTACCGGCCTCGATCAACACCTCGCGCACGTTGTCGGCGTCGTTCTCGACCGACGAGGCAACGGCGTTGACGCCGACGATCCACTGATTCTGCTTGCTCATTGCGCGGGCATACGAAGAGATAAAGGGGAATGGTAGGGCCTGCGGCCTGCCACGTCACGGCCGGGGCGCGGATGGAGGTGCCGACGAGGAGCTCGCGGTGGAGCGGATCGCGATGAGCCAAGATCACGCTCGCACCGTGGTGATGCTGCCGACACCTACGCTCGCTGGCCGCCGCGAACCGGTGCGAGGTGCGCTCATGCCTGCGGGCGCGAACTCACACCGGCCACTGCTCGGTATCGTGATCCGGATGCTGCCTTGACACGAGGTCGGCCAGAAACGCCAATGCAGCCACATCGTCCTCGGTGGTACGCGCCGGCAGATCACCCAACGCATCGATGAAGGGCAGCTTGCGCTCCACACCGTACTGGATCAGCGGTGGCAACCGTTCGGGCGTATCGAACGCACCGGCAGCAATCGCGATGCCATCGGGTGCTTCATAGGTCAGCGGCGTCCCGCATTCGGCGCAGAATCCACGCGACACCAGCGAGGAAGAAGCGAAGCGTTTCGGCTCGCCACGTGTCCAGCTGAACTCGGTGCCGCGCACGGAGACCAACGGCGCGTAATAGGCACCGAAGGCTTTCTGACACATGCGGCAATGGCAGATCGAGGCGTCCATAAGCCTGCCGCGCACGCGGAAACGCACCGCGCCGCATTGGCAGCCACCGCTGTACTCGAGTGCTGCGTCCATCGTTGCCTCAGCGCTGTTGAACACGGATGACCGGAGATCGTTGCGAGCTTGTGCTCGCAAGGACCTGTAGCGTCATATCTTGCGATCCGCACGCATCGCGAGCCGCCGCCAGGCAGCGACTCGCGATGGTGTCGTCGCGCTTAGTACTGCTTTTTCTTGCGCTTGGCCGGCTTCTCGCGCTGCGGCAACGGCGCTTCGGGCGCTGCGCCATCTTCGGCCAGACGGAAGTCGATCTTGCGCTCTTCCATGCTCGCCTTGAGCACCAGCACCCGCACCGGGTCGCCCAGGCGGAACGCGCGGCCGCGGCGCTCGCCGCTGAGCGTCTTGCGGATCGGGTCGAACTGATAATAGTCCTGCGGCAACTGGGTGACATGTACCAGGCCGTTGACCTTGGATTCGTTCAACTCGACGAACAGGCCGAAGCCGGTCACACCGCTGATCACGCCATCGAACTGGCCGCCGACATGCTTTTCCATCCACGCGGCGCGATAACGCTCGTCGACCTCGCGCTCGGCTTCGTCGGCACGCCGTCCGCGCTCGGAGCACTGCAGCGACAATGCCGACATCTGGCGCGGGGTATAGATATATTTTTCCGGGCTGGCGCCGGTCAAGGCATGCTTGATTGCGCGGTGCACCAGCAGATCCGGGTAACGCCGGATCGGCGAGGTGAAGTGCGCATACGCTTCCAACGCCAGACCGAAGTGACCGTTGTTGTCGGGCGAGTACACCGCAAGGCTCTGGCTGCGCAGCAACACCGATTCCAGCAACGCGGCGTCGGGGCGCGCACGCACCTTCTTCAGCAGCTTGGTGTAATCGCCAGGGCGCACCTTGCTCCAGGCCGGCAGGCTCAGCTGGAATTCCTTGAGGAACTCCAGCAGGTCTTCGAACTTGCTCTCCGGCGGCCGCTCGTGCACGCGGTACGGCGCCGGCACATGCATGCTCAGCAGATAACGCGCGGCCTCGACGTTGGCGGCGATCATGCATTCTTCGATCAGCTTGTGCGCATCGTTACGCACCAGCATGCCGGCCTGAGTGACTTCGCCGGTGTTGTCGAGCACGAAGCGCACTTCGGAGGTCTCGAACTCGATCGCGCCGCGATGCGTGCGCGCCTTCGACAGCACGTTGTAGAGCTGATGCAGACGCTGCACCTGCGGCAGCAACGGGCCGATAAAGGCCTTGGTGTCGGCATCGTCTTCGCCAACCGCCTTCCACACTTGGTTGTAGGTCAGACGCGCGTGCGAGTTCATCACCGCTTCGTAGAAGCGCGAGCCGGTGACTTCGCCATCGCGGCCCACCTGCATGTCGCAGACGAAGCACATGCGGTCGACCTTGGGCATCAGCGAGCAGATGCCGTTGGACAGCGTCTCCGGCAGCATCGGCACCACGAACCCCGGGAAATACACCGAGGTGGCGCGCTTCTGCGCTTCGTCGTCCAGCGGCGTGCCCGGACGCACATAGTTGGAAACGTCAGCAATTGCCACCACCAGACGGAAGCCGTCGGCGTTGGGTTCGCAATACACCGCGTCGTCGAAATCCTTGGCGTCTTCGCCATCGATGGTGACCAGCGGCATCTGCCGCAGGTCCACACGCCCACCGATCATCTGCGGCTCGACCACTAGCGGCACCGCGGCCGCTTCGTCGAGCACTTCCTGCGAGAACTCGTGCGGCAGCTCGTGGCCGTGGATGGCCATTTCCACCACCAGCGACGGGGTCAGCTTGTCGCCGAGCACCGCGATGATCTTGCCGATCGCGGGGCGACGCGCATCCGGCGGCGCGATCAGCTCGCACACCACCAACTGCCCTTCGCGCGCTTCACCGATGCCGTCCGGTGCGATCTGCACATTGCGTTGCACGCGCTTGTCGTCGGGGTCGACGTAGGCCACGCCATGCTCGTAGAAGAAACGCCCGAGCATGCGCGACATGCGGCGTTCGAGCACGCGTGCAATCGCACCTTCGCGACGGCCGCGGCGGTCGATACCGGTGACGTTGGCCAGCGCACGATCGCCGTGCATGACCTTGCGCATTTCGTACGGCGGCAGAAACAGGTCGTCGCCGCCTTCGTCCGGCTTGAGGAAGCCGAAGCCTTCCGGATTGGCGATCACCACGCCGGCGATCAGGCTGGTCTGCTGCACCGGTGCGTAGCCGCCGCGGCGGTTCTGCACCAGCTGCGCTTCGCGCACCATCGCGGACAGGCGCTTGCCCAACGCGTCGATGCGGTCGCTCAGATGCAGTTGTTCGGCGATTTCTTCGGCGGTCTGCGGGCCGTCGCAGGCTTCGAGCAGCTGCAGGATGGCCTCGCGACTGGCGATCGGCTCGGCGTAGCGCAGTGCTTCGCGATCGGCGTGCGGATCCTTGAATTCAGCGGCGGCAGCAGGAGAAGCAGTGACAGCTGCTGCAGGCTGGACGGACTGCAGGCGTTCCGGAGGCGGCGCAGGCGGGCCGCTCTTGCGCGGATGCGGTGCGCGTGGAGCCGGCGGCTCAGGCAGCGGCGGCGCTACTTGCAGCTCCGGCGAGGCTTGCGCGGCTTTATCGGCAGCGCGCTTGTTTGCGGACTTGGTCGAGGCGCCAGCGGCGGCGCGAACCAGAAAGTCAGGCATCCACCCCGGCAACTTCTGTTTTTCGGCGGTGGTGGGCTCGCCAGTGTTGGCGGAATTGCGGCGACTCGGCCGATCGGAATCTGGGGTGTTTTTCTTGGTCATTGCCACCATATTACCCCGTGCAGCCGTGATGTGGGCTGAAAGCCGGCCCGTCCAGGCGTAGATCGCAGCGTTCACCCGTTGACAATCCCGCCAGGAGCCTGCAAAATTCGCGGCTCACCTTGCCCAGGTGGCGGAATTGGTAGACGCACTAGCTTCAGGTGCTAGCGGGGGCAACTTCGTGGAGGTTCGAGTCCTCTTCTGGGCACCAGTTTAAAAAGACCTCCGAGCGATCGGGGGTCTTCTGGTTTCTGGGATCTGAAAATTCTTGAGTGCTGCTACACGGCTTGACCGACAGCAGCCTCATTCGAAGCTGCTGCTGACTCTATCGTTACGGCAAGGCCGTAATGCCCGCCTCGCGCAAGGCCTTCGCCCAGATCGCATAACCGGCCTCACTGGGGTGCGTGCCGTCGGGCATCAGCGTCTCGGGCAAGGTCCCGTCGGGCTGCAGCAGTTGCTTACCGATATCGAGCAGACGCACCGACCGGTCCTTGCCGTAGCGCGCGGCCAGCAGCCGGTTGGTTTCGGCGATCGGTGCGCGCTGCGCATCGCCCGCATGGCGGCCGCGCGGCATGATCGCCATCAGGATCAGCTTGCTGTTGGGCAAGCGGCGACGCACTTCGCTCACCACCGCCTCCACGCCCTGCGCGGCCTCGGCCGGTGTGCTCGCGCGCGACTGCGCGGTGCCGGTGAGGTTGTTGGTGCCGATGTGCAATACCACCCATTGCGGATCCAGGCCGTCGAGCTCGCCCTGGCGGATCCGCCACAACACGTTCTGGGTGCGATCCCAGCCGAAGCCCAGATTCAGCACCGGCCGCGCGCCGTACAACCACTGCCACGATGCCGCACCACTGACGCGTGTGGCCTGCGGCGGGCCGGCCCAGAAGTGCGTGATCGAGTCGCCGATCATCACTACCTCCGGCTTCAATATGCGTGCTGCGGCCAACGCCGTATGGTGACGGGCGTACCAATCGTAGGAATCCTGCTCCAGTCGATCGACCGGAATCAGCGAGGTCGCAAAGTCGTGGCCGAGCTCTGCAACCGGCTTGACCGGCGGCTCGCCCAGCAAGCGTGCCAGGGTCGGCTCGATCGCTTCGGCCAACATGCGCTGGCCCCGAGTGTCGGGATGCAGCGCGCCGGCCGGCGGACGGAAGCGCGTGTCGTAGAACAACTCGGTGCGCAGCTTTCCGGTGCGCAGAAAGATCGACCCCACATCCAGATAGGTCACGCGCGGATTATCGCCGTAGCGCACCGCCAGACCCTGATTGATCTGCGCATCGCGACGCGACTTCTCGCTGGAGATATCGCTAGGCAGCACGCTCACCAACAGAATGTGCGTGCGCGGCAGTTTCTGTTCGATTGCCGCGACCACTGCGTCGATGCCCAACTGGGTCTGCTCGGCCGTTTGGCCAAGATGACCGGTGTTGTTGGTGCCGATCAATACCAGCGCGACCTTGGGTTGCAGACCGTCGAGCTCGCCATTGGCCAGCCGCCACAACACGTTTTCGGTGCCGTCGCCGCTGAAGCCCAGATTGAGCGCGCCGCGGCTGCCGTAGAAGGTTTGCCAGGTGGGCTGGAAATCTTCATCCGGCGCCTTGGATTTTTCGTAGTTCTGCGTGATTGAATCGCCGACCAACAACAGCGGCGTGTCGGCGTGCTGCTTCACCTGCTCCAGCACCTGCGCGTGTCGCTGCGCCCACCAGACCTCCTGCAAACGGTCGGTGGGCACGATCGAGGGCGGTGGCGTTTGTGCACTTGCCACGCCGCAGACCAGCAACAGCCCCCAGCACACCAGCACGGGCGCAATGGATGACAGCGAAAGGCGAGGAAACACAGCGTGCGAAGACCGGAGCATGTGCGCACCAGAGGCTGGAGAAGCAGCGATTGTGCTCCGCGCGCGGCGCGCACGACAAGCGAGGACGCAGCCATTCGCGATGAAGTGCTTGCAATGTGCCGTTGTCAGGCCACCGGCACGGCGCATCCGTGATGCCAGACCGCTCATGTTCGCGTAGGAACGCGCTTGCGCGCGATGAAGCGTTATCGATAACGCTTCATCGCGCGCAAGCGCGCTCCTACCCGGCACTGCGAAGCAATTGCCTGCACCAAGCTGCCGGATCGACCGCTGCGCACCTTGGGCCGATGGCGTTGCCGCATCCAGCGGCAGCGCTGAAATGTGGCCGGCTTCAGCGCAGACCGGTCTCGGCGCGCGCAATCACCAGACGCTGGATTTCCGAGGTGCCTTCGTAGATCTCGGTGATCTTGGCATCGCGGAAGTAACGCTCCAGTGGCATTTCCTTGGAATAGCCCATGCCGCCGTGGATCTGCACCGCCTGATGGGTGATCCACATCGCCGCTTCCGAGGCGGTGAGCTTGGCCACGGCGGCTTCGGTGCCGAACTTGCGCCCCTGCCCCTTCAACCAGGCCGCACGCAGCGTGAGCAGCAGCGCCGCATCCAGCTTGCACTTCATGTCGGCGATCTTGGCCTGGGTCATCTGGAAGGTGCCGATGGCCGCGCCGAAGGCCTTGCGCTCCTTGACGTAGGCCAAGGTGGCTTCATACGCCGCACGCGCGATGCCGACCGCCTGCGAGGCGATGCCGATGCGCCCGGCGTCGAGCACGCTCATCGCGGTCTTGAAGCCCTCGCCCTCCACGCCCAGCACCTCGTCGGGCTGCGCGATGTAATCGGCAAACTCGATCTCGCAGGTGGCCGAGGCACGGATGCCGAGCTTGGGTTCGGTCTTGCCGCGGTGGAAGCCGGCGCGGTCGGCGTCAACCATGAAGGCGGTGATGCCGCGCGAGCCCTTGTCCGGCTCGGTCACCGCAAACAGCACGATGTACTTGGCGACCGGGCCGGAGGTGATCCAGCTCTTCTTGCCGTTGATCACGAAGCTGCCATCGGCCTGTTTGACCGCGCGGCAGCGCATTGCCGAGGCATCCGAACCGGACTGCGGCTCGGTCAGCGCGAATGCGCCGATCTGCGCACCTTCGGCAATCGCACGCACGTACAGCTGCTTCTGCGCCTCGCTGCCGTTCTTCAAAATACCGGTGCAGAACAGCGAATTGTTGACCGACACGATGGTGGAGTGCGCGCCGTCGGCGGCAGCAATTTCGATCATCGCCAGCGCGTAGCTGATCGGGTCCATGCCGGCGCCACCGTACTCGGCCGGCACTTCGATGCCCATCAGGCCGTTTTCGCCGAGCAGGCGAATGTTGTCCAGCGGGAACTCGCCACTGCGGTCGAACTGCTCGGCGCTGGGGGCGATCTTTTCCTGGGCGATGCGGCGCGCCACATCCTGGATCATCAATTGTTCTTCGGTAAAGCTGAAATCCACGTCGCATCCCTCCAGGCCTAGGCTGAGCACCCATTGTAGCCCCAACCATTCGCATGCGTATGTAGTTGACCCCACACCCTGCCGGGCCGAAAATATCTCCATATCGCGATATAGAGATATTCATGGATCTGGAAGACTGGTCGGCGCGCCTGAAGGTGTTTGCCGACGCCACCCGAGTACGCCTGCTGACCTTGCTTGAGCAGGAAGAACTCACCGTGGCCGAGCTGTCGGCCATCACCCGTCTGGCCCAGCCGCGCGTGTCCACCCACCTGGCCAAGCTCAAGGAAGCCGGGCTGGTACGCGACCGCCGCGCTGGCGTCTCGGCCTATTACCGCTTCGACGAAGTCTCGCTGGACCCGGCGCAGCGCGCCTTGTGGCTGGCGCTGAGCACCGGCAGCGACGACCCGCTGTTGCGCCAGGACGCCGAGCGCGTGGCCGCGGTGCTGGCCAACCGCGCCGCCGACCAGAACTGGGCCGATTCGGTGGCCGGCGATATGGAGCGGCATTACTCCCCGGGGCGCACCTGGGAAGCGCTGGCGCGCACGGCGCTGCCCTTGCTGGAAACCGGCGACGTGCTCGACATCGCCTCCGGCGACGGCGTGCTGGCCGAGCTGGTGGCCCCGCACGCCACCCGCTACATCTGCATCGACACCAGCGCGCGCGTGGTCGCCGCCGCCAGCGAACGCCTGCGCAAGCTGCGCAATGTGGAAGTGCGCGAAGGCGACATGCATGCGCTGCCGTTCCCCGATGCCAGCTTCGACCTGGTGGTGCTGATGCATGCGCTCACCTACGCGGCCAAGCCGGCGCAAGCGGTGGCCGAATCCGCGCGCGTGCTGCGCCCCGGTGGCCGCTTGCTGTTGTGCAGCCTGGCCAAGCACGAACATCGCGCCGCGGTGCATGCCTATGGCCACGTCAATCTCGGCTTTGCGTCCAAGGAATTGCGCAAGTTCGCGGAGAAAGCCGGGCTGGACGTGTCCAGCCTGGAGACGGTGACGCGCGAGAAGCGCCCGCCGCATTTCGAAGTGATTTCGTTGATTGCGATGAAGCCGGGAGTGGTTACTCGGGATTCGGGATTGGATGAAAGCAAGAGCATTGACTCAGGGAGAACTGGATCATGACGTCTGCACAGCTCCCTACTCCCCCAATCCCGTTCTCGCTGCCCTGGCTGCATCCCGAGCGCGCCGAAAAACTCCGTGCTGCGTTGCGCGAGCGCATCCTCATCATCGATGGCGCGATGGGCACCATGATCCAGCGCCATGATCTGCAGGAACCCGACTATCGTGGCACCCGCTTTGCCGACGGCTACGACAGCGCACAGGTGCATGTGCACGGGCCGGGCTGCGATCACGCGCCGCAAAGCCACGACCTGAAAGGCAACAACGACCTGTTGCTGCTGTCTAGCCCCGAGATCATCTCCGGTATCCATCGCGCCTATCTGGATGCCGGGGCCGATCTGCTGGAAACCAACACCTTCAATGCAACCTCGGTGAGTCAGGCCGACTATCACCTCGAACACCTGGTGTACGAATTGAACAAGGCCGGCGCGCAGGTTGCGCGCGCGTGCTGCGACGAGGTCGAAGCGCTCACTCCGCACAAGCCGCGCTTCGTGATCGGCGTGCTCGGCCCCACCAGCCGCACCGCATCGATCAGCCCGGACGTCAATGACCCCGGGTACCGCAATACCAGTTTCGATGCGCTACGCGAGACCTATCGCGAGGCCATCGACGGCTTGATCGACGGCGGTGCCGACACGCTGATGGTGGAAACCATCTTCGACACGCTCAACGCCAAGGCCGCGCTGTATGCGATCGAAGAAGTGTTCGAAGCACGCGGCGGGCGCTTGCCGGTGATGATCTCCGGCACCATCACCGACGCCTCAGGTCGCACCTTGTCCGGCCAAACGGCAGAGGCGTTCTATGCCTCGGTCGCACACGGGCGGCCGCTGTCGGTGGGCTTGAACTGTGCGCTTGGCGCCAAGGATCTGCGCCCGCATGTGGAAACGCTGTCGCAGATCGCCGATGCCTATGTCAGCGCGCATCCCAATGCCGGCCTGCCGAATGCCTTCGGCGAGTACGACGAAAGCCCGGAAGAAACGGCCGCAACCTTGCGCGAATTTGCGCAAGCCGGCCTGCTCAATCTGGTCGGCGGCTGCTGCGGCACCTCGCCGGATCACATCCGCGCGATTGCCGAGGCCGTGGCCGATCTGCCGCCGCGCCGACTCCCTAGCGCTTACGAGCAAGCCGCATGAGCGACAGGCTCACTAGCGACACTTTTTCAGCCAACGTGTCACGCGCTTTTGCGTGCGCAACACCATTGCGGATGCGCGCATGAACGACCAACTCCGCTATACCCGCCTGTCCGGCCTGGAACCGCTGGTCATCACCCCGGATCTGTTGTTCGTCAACGTCGGCGAGCGCACCAACGTCACCGGCAGCGCGCAGTTCCGCAAGCTGATCAAGGAAGAGCGCTACGAAGAAGCGGTAGAAGTCGCACGCCAGCAGGTTGCCAGCGGCGCGCAGATCCTCGACGTCAACATGGACGAGGGCCTGATCGATTCCGAAAAAGCGATGACGCGCTTTCTCAACCTGATCATGTCCGAGCCAGATATCGCGCGTATTCCAGTGATGGTGGATTCGTCCAAGTGGAGCGTGATCGAAGCCGGCTTGAAGTGCCTGCAAGGCAAGAGCGTGGTCAATTCGATCTCGCTCAAGGAAGGCGAAGCACAATTCATCGAACAGGCGCGCAAGGTGCTGCGCTATGGCGCCGCCGCAGTGGTGATGGCCTTCGATGAAGTGGGCCAGGCCGACACCTGTGCGCGCAAGGTCGAGATCTGCGCGCGCGCCTACAAGGTGCTGACCGAGCAGGTGGGATTTCCGCCGGAAGACATCATCTTCGACCCGAATATCTTTGCCGTGGCCACCGGTATCGAGGAGCACGACAACTACGCGGTGGACTTCATCGAAGCCACCCGGGAGATCAAGCGCACGCTGCCGCATTGCCATATTTCCGGCGGCGTTTCCAATGTGTCGTTTTCGTTCCGCGGCAACGAAATGGTGCGCCAGGCGATCCATTCGGTGTTCCTGTTCCATGCGATCAAGGCCGGCATGGACATGGGCATCGTCAACGCCGGCGGCATGCCGATCTACGACGAGCTGGACCCGGAGCTGCGCGAGCGTGTGGAGGATGTGATCCTCAACCGCCGCAAGGACGGCACCGAACGCTTGCTGGAAATTGCAGAGCGCTACAAAGGCAGCAAGGGCGCCGCCAAGGTCGAAGACCTGGCCTGGCGCGAGAAGCCGGTGCGCGCACGTCTGGCGCATGCGCTGGTGCATGGCATCGATGCGTTCGTGGAAACCGATACCGAAGAGGCGCGCCAGCAATCCACGCGCCCGCTGGATGTGATCGAAGGCCCGCTGATGGACGGCATGAACGTGGTCGGCGACCTGTTCGGCGCCGGCAAAATGTTCCTGCCGCAGGTGGTCAAATCCGCACGTGTGATGAAGAAAGCGGTGGCGTATCTGTTGCCGTACATCGAGGCGGAAAAACTGCGCACCGGCGATGTCGGCAAATCCAACGGCAAGATCATCATGGCCACGGTCAAGGGCGATGTGCACGACATCGGCAAGAACATCGTCGGGGTGGTGTTGGCGTGCAACAACTTCGACGTGGTGGATCTGGGCGTGATGGTCTCGGCGCAGGTGATCCTGGACCGGGCGCGTGCGGAGAATGCCGATCTGATTGGGCTATCCGGCTTGATCACTCCGTCGCTGGAAGAGATGTCGCATGTTGCGCGCGAGATGCAGCGACAGGGATTCGAGATTCCGTTGTTGATCGGTGGCGCCACCACCTCGCGCGCGCACACTGCACTGAAGATCGACCCGCATTACAAAGCGCCCACAGTGTGGGTGAAGGACGCCTCGCGCGCAGTGGGTGTTGCGCAATCGCTGATCTCGCGCGATCTGCGCCAGGCCTTCGTGGCCGCCAACGATGCCGACTACGCGGAGATCCGCACCCGCCACAGAAATCGTGGCGATGCAAAACGCCTGGTCTCGCTGGAAAAGGCACGCGCGCAGCGTTTCGATGGCGATTGGGACAACTACGTGCCGCCTACCCCGCGTCAGCCGGGCGTGCATGTGTTCGACGACTATCCGCTGCAGGAGTTGATCGAGCTGATCGACTGGACCCCGTTCTTCCAGGCCTGGGAACTGGCCGGCAAGTTCCCGGCAATTCTCAGCGATGACGTGGTCGGTCCGCAGGCCAACGAGTTGTATCGCGATGCGCGCAAGATGCTGCGCACGATCGTCGCCGAGAGGTGGCTGACCGCGAAGGCCGTGTTCGGGCTGTGGCCGGCCAATAGTGTGGGCGATGATGTGGAAGTGGTCCTGACGGACCACCGGGATTTGGCAATCGGGATTGGAGATTCGCGGCAGCCCAGCCAATCCCACATCCCCGATTCCCAGTCCCGGCAGCTGCTGCACTTCTTGCGCCAACAGGTCGACAAACCCGTGGACCGCCCCGACTTCTGTCTGGCCGATTTCATCGCGCCCAAGACCAGCGGCAAACAGGACTGGATTGGTGCGTTTGCAGTCACTGCCGGCATTGGTATCGACCCGCATGTGGCCCGTTTCGAAGCGGCGCACGACGACTACAATTCCATTCTGCTAAAGGCCTTGGCCGACCGTCTGGCCGAAGCACTCGCCGAGCGTTTGCATCAGCGTGTGCGTACCGAGTTCTGGGGGTACATCGAAGACGAGGGCTTGGACAATGAGGCATTGATCGCCGAGCGCTATCGCGGCATCCGTCCTGCGCCCGGCTACCCTGCATGCCCGGAACATAGCGAAAAACGCACCTTGTTCGATCTGCTCGACGCCGAGCGCAACACCACGATGACGCTGACCGAAAGTTTCGCGATGCTGCCTACCGCAGCGGTGTCGGGTTATTACTTCAGCCACCCCAAGAGCCAGTATTTCGTGGTCGGGCGAGTGGGCAAGGAACAGGTTGCCGATTACGCCAAACGCAAGGGCATCACACTTGCGCTGGCCGAACGCTGGTTGGCATCGAATCTGGATTACGACCCGGAGTAAGGGCGGTTGATCTGCGGCTTGGCTGCAGGGTCCTTGCCGGCCCACCGTCGCGGGACACGCCGCAAGTACGTCCCTGTAGCAACTGTGTTGTTGGAGGGGCTTTGGCCACTCCGTAAGCCGGGCACGGTGGTGC
>NZ_MDFM01000011.1 GCF_002939985.1 Xanthomonas hortorum pv. cynarae
TTGGCCGGTTTGCACTTTGTCGTCTTCACGATCCTGATGCTTGGAAATGCAGCCGCTCTATTTCAAAGTTCATAACACGCTCTAGCACGAGCTCGAACGTAATTTTTGAAGTGTGGCGCGGTTTCTTTGGATTTTCCGATAGTGTCGCAAGGCTTCTAACAGCTTTAACCACCAAGGATGGAAAGTTACCCCAAGGCGCCGTCACAAGCTCTCACCTTGCGAACTTGGCTTTCTGGCGACGAGAGCACTCGCTGTACCTGAGTCTAGCGTCAGAAGGGGTTACTTACTCACGCTATGTCGACGATGTCACTTTCTCATCGCGCCTAAACATGAAACCAGAAGCGTTGACACGCAATATCGCACGACTATACGGAATGATGACGTCTTTGGGCTACCGCGCACATCGAGGAAAGCAAGAAATACAGCGCGCCCATAACAAAATGCGCGCAACTAAACTACTAGTAAACCGGCGCGCGGCTCTGACAAATCCTGAACGACAGGCGATCCGCGCTGCGGTCTATTTAGTCGAACGGCAGGCAAGCGTAGGCCAAGGGCTACTTGACGTCGATTTCATCAAACAGCTGAATACCGTAGCAGGCCGCGTAGCTCGCCTTAAACGATTACATATAACAGAGGGTCAAGCCCTGCAGCTTCGTCTCCAAGAGCTGCGTTCAAGCATCCAAAAAAATGATAACAATCAGCGCGCTTCCGATTTGACTCTTAAGACTATGAGTTACCCCTAGTGTTGCGCCAAGGTGAGGAATGGCGACCCAGATGTCTTTCTCTCAATGTAAATTCTGCTGTTCGATTACTTGGATGTAATATGAAATGGCTGCATGCCAAAGAAGGAAAATCTCTAAGGTTAGCGATTCATGCCATGATGAATACTGCATTTTCTAAATTAATTTTATAAATATACAATTAGCCCCTTGGAACCTAGAAGAATATAAGAGAGGCGCGAATTGAATTTAGGTATAACATTAACCTGCAGGACCTGCGACAAAGATACGGACTGTCGTATCGGATTTTCGAATCGTCCAATTCAGCCATTGCAGCTGGCTTGCCCTCATTGCCGGTCGCTGATGGAGATTACGTTAGATATTAGTACAGGTTCAGGTCGTAGCCTCATCTTCAAAAATGCCTCTCAACTTGAAGATCGTTCCTATGGGGGTCCATTCGACGGGCGTAACCCCTTTTTCAACCTGCACTTGGACTTCCCAGTGCATAGCGGCAAATACGTAATCGGCAATACTCCTTTTTTTGCAGCCATGAGGGCATTACGAGCCGAGCACCCAGATGATGCACTGCCGTTGATGATCAAGTTTTCTGAAAAAATGAATTTACTAAATCGACTCGCACTGCAGGAGGATGATATCCGCCGCACTATCCGTCTGTACTTCGGAGCGAACAAGCAGCTCTTCAAGCAGCGTGCCTCGGCACTCATCGGTCACGACTTTGGCCCATCTTTGGAGCAGGGCGTCCTCGACGATGTTCTATATAGTTTCCTATCAACAGTTTCCGCTGCCCTGATTAATGTTGAAGAAGACAGCATTTGGACAGATAGGGCCGTCCAGCGACTTGAAAAATTGGCCGAGATCGACCCTGCCGCTTTTGATGATTTTCTAGCACATCTGCATAAAACAAAGTTCCTGGAAAATCTTCGGCATGACTGTGTGGATCTATACGCCCCGACGTATGGCGCCGAAATATCTCTCCGCCCGGCTATTTTTCTTGACTTGATCCAGGGTCCAGATGACCTACTTTCATCGGGTCGCGTCTCTTCAAAAGACTTTGGCACATATAAAGATCTTTATAAAGATATGTGCGAAGTATACTCCCGTCAATTGAATCTAATCGCTGCGTTGAACAACCTATCCCACCGCAGAGACTTTAATTCTTTTGCGCCCATCCAACAGGGTGTTGCTCTGAACTCTCTCGATAACTTTGCCAACAAGACTTTGTCGGAAAAGTTCAAATATCTGCAAGACAGTTGGGTGCCCCTCAATCCGGCCGCGGTGCATCCAGGAATTCGCAATGCGATTGCGCATAACGCCGTTAGGTATGATGAAGTAAGCCAAATGATCAGTTACTACCCTCACAAGGAGGGTATTAGTCAGCAACGTGAGGAAGTCATTTCCTACCTGAGCTTTATGCGCAAGCTACTGCTCCTTTTTCGCGATGTACATGCTGTTCATCAACTTATCTGGCTTCTCGGCCATCACACCTACGATTGGCAAGCCCGAACAGAGCTGTCCGTCTTCCACTACAGTGATTAACACATAGATTTGTACGAGTTTCAGCCACACACTTCCCATAGCCAAGACCGAGTGCCATGCTGGACTTGGAGTAGTGAGCCACCGACACTTGCGAGAGCCGCCGCCAGTATGCCGGCAAGGCCACCAATCACGGGCAACCAGCGTGGCTTGTCACACTCAAGGGCCATCATTGACGTGTTCGATCAATTGTTCGCCTGTGCCTCCAGATCGGGCGGTCATGCTCGTTTTGTCAGGTAGCAGCTGTAAGTCAACTAACGCATGTGCTAAGTCATCCGTGGCCTCAGCAACTGCATGCAGGACACGCTCTACATGACTAACCAATCTCGCACTCGACACCTGGTACGCCGGACGTGCATCCATTGATCTGACAGTGCGTGCCTCAGGCGAGATACGCCTCACTGAGGTGCTGGCTACTTTTTGTCCGGATGCGGTGCTGTTGATGCACCACAACTTCGAACTCGATCTTGAATCGCTGCAGGCGCTGGCAGCATCGTCGTGCGCCTTTGTCGGGCTGCTTGGCCCTGCCCGCCGTCGCGAGGATCTGCTCAAGTTCGTCAAGCCAGATCTCCTCGCACACCTGATCCCAACATTGAGGTCGCCCGTGGGGCTGCGCTTAGGAAGTTCGGGTCCAGCCGGCATCGCGCTAAGCATCTGCGCAGAGTTGGAAGCATGGAGGTCTGAGCGTTTTCAGTCGCGGTGATCGCCTTGCGTCGCGCTTGGTATTGGGCTTGGCGGTGCGGCCGGCACCAGATCCATTATCTGCTCCGTCACCGCATCAACCGCCGCACGCGTGTACACCAACGGGAAATAGCTACCCTGCAGCCACATCGGTGCGAGGTCGCGGTAGTGCGGGCTGGCCGGGTCGCCGGATTGGCCGGGGTAGTTCATGGCGCGCGAGTTATCCCAGTTGCCCAGGTCGATGATCAGCCGTGCGGAAGGGCCGATGGTCTGGCGGAAAGTGGTGGGGTCGTAGCTGGATTGATTGGGCGTATACGGGCTGCCGCCCTTGGCGAACGGGCCCACGTCCAGCAGCGCGTGATCGGTGCCCACCGCCGCGCTCATGGCATGCGCAACCTTGTTGGTATGCAACTTGCCCCACGGCCATTGCGCAGGATCCGGCCCGTGCAGGTCGACCAGCGATTGATAGGCGCTGCGTAGCGACTCCAGCAGCAGTTGATCGCGGCGTGCGGCCGGTGCGGGGCCGAACGCGGCGCCGGGGTGTTCCAGTGCCTGCATCAACACCGCCGCATCCGGCATGCCGAAGGTGGCCGCCTCGGAGGGGCGCAGCACCAGCGCCTTGTAGGCATCGCCGAGATAGCGGCTGAACCACACTTCTTCCAACGCGGCGGCGGAGGAGGTGGCGCTCACCGTGCCATCCCAGGGTTTGAGCAACGCGAGCGCCGCCGTGGTGGCGGCATCTTGCGCGTGCAGCGGCTTGATCAGTGCGACCAGCCGCTGCGCCAGCAACGACACCTGATCGTTCTGCAATTTTTCCGAATCCTGCACGCTCACCGTTGGCAGCTGCGACAGCACCTGGGTGATGCGCGCATGCCGCGCGTCGTTGGCCCATTCGAAACCGATCCTGCGCTGCGCATACGGGTAGCCGGCAGGCAGGTTCATTTCGTTGGAGGTGGTGATGAAACCTGCTGCGGGATTCTTCGATGACGGCAGGACATCGGCGTTCCAGAAACCGTTCCACTCGTCGCGGCCGTCGCCAGGCACCGGCAGCAAGCCGTCGGACTGCACGCGGCGCGGCGTCATGCCGGCAGTGGCCCAACCGATGTTGCCCTTGACGTCTGCGTAGACCTGATTCACCGACGGCGCGCCCCAATGTACGAGTGCGTCCTTGAATTGCTCGAACGAGTCCGCCCTGAGATAACGCAAGGACCCCAGGTAGGGCGCCGTGCCCGGTTGGCTCCACACCGAACGGATCGCATAGGCGATGTGCTTGCCTGCATCGACGTAGATCACCGGCCCGTGGCGGGTGAATTGCAGCTGCTCGGTGACCGCCGCGGTATCGCGCACCGCGATGGAGGCGTGTTCGGTGTGCAGCGGCTCCCACTTGCCGTTGTACCAATACGACGCGTTATCGGCCGGATTCAGACGGTAGACGTACAGGTCCTCCTGATCGATGTTGAAGATGGTCAGCCCGAATGCGCTGCTCTGGTTGTGGCCGATCGCGATACCGGGTGCAGTCGGCTCGCCGGCACCGATGACGTCCAGCCCCGGGCTGTTGAGATGCACGAAATAGCGCAAGCTGGGAACGCTGTAGGCGCGATGCGGGTCGTCGGCCAGCACCGCGTGGCCGGTGGCCGATTTTTGCGGTGCGATGACCCAGTTGTTGCTGCCTTCGGCGAAGGCGTCCTCGCCTGGCCGCAGTGGCGTTGTCTGCGCGTCGGCCACGTGCGTGTCGGCGCTGAGCCTGGGGCTTTGCGTCGCCAATTCGTAGACCTTCAAGACATCTTCGGGCAGACAAGGATCCAGTCCCTCTGGCACGCGGGTGGTCCAGGCCGGTTGCAACTTCTGGCGCACAGCATCGACGGCAAGCGAGGCCTTGCACGCGACCTTGGCACGCGCCACTTCGCTTTTGACGTTACGGCTCAAGCCGGTAGTGCGGATGCGCAGCACATCGTCCGGCCCCCATTTTTCCGGGCGATACGCAAACGTGCGGAATTCATACGGCAGCGCGTGCGGATGGGTGCCCAACCAATCGATGTAGGCATTGATGCCGGCAACGAAGCGCGTCACATCGCGCTGCGCGTCGGGTCCGTAACTGTTCCACTCCTCGGCCATGCTGCCGCGATACAGAAACAGCCGCGCGGCGCGATCCTGCTGCACATAGGCAGGCCCGAACGCCGCCGACAAGTGACCAAGCCCTTTGCGGCGCAGCAGATCCAGCTGAAACAGGCGGTCGCGTGCCACGTTGAAGCCCTGCACGAAAAACGCATCGTTGTCCGTTTTGGCATAAATGTGCGCCACACCCCAGCGATCCACGCGGATCTGCGCGGGCTGCTCCAATCCGGCAACTGACAGCGTGGCGTGCGTCGGTTGGGCCGCCGCTGCGCTGTTGAGCATCAGCTGGCACACCACCAGGCAGCACAGCGCTGTTGTGCTTATCGAGATCGTGCTTATCGAGATCCTGCGTGTCGACATCATGCGTGGCACACCTTGCGGGTGAAAAGGGCGGTGTTCAGCGGCATGTTCGTTATCCCATCGGCAGCCGCGCAGGCTGCGGCATTGTGGCGTGTTGCGTGCGGTTGCCGCAGAACCACCGGCGCGAAAAACGAATCCCAGCTGCAGCACTGGCCGCATCTTCAACCGGCGATCATCGCCGCCAGTACAGCGCTTTTTGCGCCGCCTGGGTGGACGCGGGCGTGCAGTCTTCCATCACCCATCTCGGCGTGAAGCGTGCGTCGATCAGCCAACGACTGCAACGCGTCCGCATTGCTGCCTTCACATGCCACACAGGGCAAGCGCGCATGATCGTCGCCTCTAGCGGCTCTTATGCTGCACAGGTTATGTCTCCATGCCGCCACAGCGGAAGGCTTCTGCGTTCTCTCTCTGGTGGCAGTCGATTACCCAACCAGCAGCAACCCTGCAGCATCCGTCGGTGCGGGATGCAGTGCCTGAAGGCGCCGCCTTGTTTGGCGACGAGCAGATGGAGGCGCTGGGGCACAGCCTGGCGCAGGCGCATGTGCTCTACACCGGGCCAACCCGCGAGCTGCTGTTGTCGCAACTCAAGTTCAACGAACGCGCACTCGGCACGGCCGCAGCGCGATTGACCGAAATGTCGGCCGATGGCTTGCGCCTGCATCCGGCCGGCGAGTGGTTGCTGGACAACTATTATCTGGTCGAGGAACAGATGCGCCTGGCGCGTCAGCATCTTCCACCCGGTTACAGCCGGCAATTGCCGCGTCTGCGCACGCCCACCTCGGTTGGCCTGCCGCGCGTCTACGAGCTGGGCCTGGAAGTGGTGGCGCATGGCGACGGGCGCGTGGATACGATCACGCTGAGCCGTTTCATTGCAGCCTATCAACAGGTGGCGCCACTCAAACTCGGCGAGCTGTGGGCGATTCCGATCATGTTGCGGCTGGCGCTGATCGACAACCTGCGCCGCATTGCCGAAGACATCATGCACGATGGCCGCGACACCCGGCTGGCGGCGCATTGGGCCGCGTTGCTCAACGCCACGGCGGCGGCGCAGCCCAAGGACGTGGTGGTGGTGGTGGCCGACATGGCGCGCTCAAAGCCGCCGGCCACCGGCGCGTTCGTGGCCGAGCTCACGCGCGGCATCCAGGGCCGCGGGCCGGTGTTGTCGATGGCCAGCGCCTGGGTGGAGCAGTGGCTGGCAAGCGAAGGCCACAGTGTGGAAGGCCTGGTGCATGCCGAGAGCCAACGCCAGGCGGCCGAACAGGTGGCGATCAGCAACAGCATCGGCAGCCTGCGGTTTCTGGACGAAATGGATTGGCGCGATTTCGTCGAGGCCATGAGCGTGGTCGAGCAGACCTTGCGCAAGGATCCGGCCGACGTCTACGCGCGCATGGATTTCCACACCCGCGATAGCTACCGGCATGTGGTGGAGCATCTGGCGCAGCGCCTGGACCGCGACGAGCCGGCGGTGGCCGAGTGCGTCCTGCGCCTGGCCGCGCAGCCGGGCTCCGATGCACCGGTGGCCAGCCACGTGGGCTATTACCTGGTGGATACGGGATTGCCGCTGCTGCGTAGCGCGCTGCGCGACCCAGCCGCACCCGGCACACCGAAACCACCGCGCCCGCGCGCGCGACGCGTTGCGCTGCCGGTGTACCTGCTGCCGATCGCCGTGATCGCCGTGCTGTGGAGCGGTGTATTGCTGCAGGGCGTGAGCGCATTGCCACCAGCGCTATGGTGGATCACCGCCGGCATCGCGCTATTGGCCGCCAGCGAGTTGGGCATCGCCCTGGTCAACTGGGTGGCCACACTGTGGGTGCGCCCGCATCCGTTGCCGCGCATGGACCTGAGCCTGGGCATTCCACCCGATTGCCGCACGCTGGTGGTGATGCCGAGCATGCTGGTCAGCCCCGAGGCCATCGACGAGCTGGTCGACGCGTTGGAGGTGCATTACCTGGCCAACCGCGACGAGCAGTTGTACTTCGCGCTGCTCACCGATTTTCTCGATGCCGCGCAAGCGCTGTTGCCTGGCGACATGGCATTGGTGGCGCATGCGGCGCAGCACATCGACCGGCTCAACGCGGCCTATGCCGATGCGCACGGCGATCGCTTCTTCCTGCTGCATCGCGCACGCCAGTGGAACGCGGGCGAAGGCTGCTGGATGGGCGCAGAGCGCAAGCGCGGCAAGCTCGAAGCGCTCAACCGCCTGTTGTGCGCGGGCGATGCGCCGCTGCAGGCAGCCCACGAATTCCTGCAGGTGCAAGGCGATGTCGCCGCGCTGGTGCAGGTGCGCTATGTGATCACGCTCGATAGCGACACCCACCTGCCGCGCGATGCGGCACGCGCGCTGGTCGGGGCGATGTCGCATCCGTTGAATGTGCCGCGCATGGATACGGCCGGGCAGATCGTCGAGGCCGGTTACGGCATCCTGCAGCCCGGCCTGGGCACCGGCATGAGCGAGGGTGGCGAATCGCGGTTTGCGCGCATGTTCGGCATCGAGCCGGGCATCGACCCGTACACCCGCGTGGTGTCGGACGTGTATCAGGATCTGTTTGGCGAAGGCTCCTTCATCGGCAAGGGCATCTATGCGGTGGCCACCTTCGAGCAGGTACTGGCCGGCCGCTTCCCCGATAACCGCGTGCTCAGCCATGACTTGCTGGAAGGCTGCTATGTGCGCGCCGGTTTGCTCAGCGACGTGCGCCTGTACGAGCGCCATCCGCAGCGCTACGCCACCGATGCCAAGCGCCGCGCGCGCTGGGTGCGTGGCGACTGGCAGTTGCTGCCATGGCTGCTGCCGTGGGTGCCCGACCAAGGTGGCCGGCGCGCGCGCAATCCGTTGTCGTGGTTGTCGCGCGGCAAGCTGCTGGACAACCTGCGCCGCAGCCTGGTGGCACCGGCGGCGTTTGCATTGTTGCTGATCGGCTGGCTGTGCTCGCCCACTCCCTTACGCTGGACGCTATGGATGCTGGTGTTGTGGCTGCTCCCGGGTCTGTGTTCGGCGGTGTATGCGCTGGCGCATCCGCCCGAGGGTCTGGGGTTGCGTCATCACGCGCGCCAGGTTGGGGTGGGGCTGCGTCAGCACCTGCTGCGCACCGGCGTGGTGCTGGCCTGCCTGCCGTTCGAGGCGGGGCTGCAGCTGGCGGCCATCGCGCGCACGCTGGTGCGGATGTCGATCACCCAGCGCCATCTGCTGCAGTGGGCGCCGTCCAGCGAAGTGGAGCGCAGCGCGCGCAGCGGCAATGCCGAACAACAGCTGATGGCCGGCGCCGCCTGCAGTGCGGCGCTGGTAATCGCCGCAGTGGCATGGTGGTCGCCGTTGGCGTTGTGGACGGCGCTGCCGCTGGGGCTGGCATGGATGGGCGCGCCGTGGTTGATGGCTTGGCTGGGCGAGCAGCCCGCCGCGCCGGTGGCGCAGCTGTCGCAGGAACAACGCGATTTCCTCGGCGGATTGTCGCGGCGCACCTGGGCGTTTTTCGAAAGCCATTGCACTGCGCAACACCACTGGCTGCCGCCGGACAACGTGCAGGAATACCCGGTCACGGTGGTGGCCAACCGCACCTCGCCGACCAATATCGGGCTAGGCCTGCTGGCCAATCTGGCGGCCTACGATCTGGGCTACCTGACGGTGGCCGGGGTGATGAGCCGCGTGGCCAATACGCTGACCACGTTGGAAGCGCTGCCGCGTTATCGCGGCCATTTCTACAACTGGTACGACACCGAGACGCTGGTGCCGCTGGTGCCGCGTTACGTCTCCACCGTCGACAGCGGCAACCTGGTCGGGCATCTGTTGACGCTGCGGCAAGGGCTGCTGGCGCTGGTGGATGCGCCTGCGGTCTCGATGGCGGTGTTCGATGGGCTGGCCGACACCCTGAGCGTGCTCACCCTGCAGGCGCAGCCGCGCAGCGACGCCGTCACCGCCGCACTGAGTGCGATGACGCACAGCGTGCAGGCGATCCGCAACCAACCCACGCCAACCCTGCACCAGGCCGATGAAGCGCTGCGCCTGCTGCTGGCGCAAAGCCAGTTGATCCTGGCCTCGATGCCGAACGGTGGCGAGGATGAGGAACCGTGGGCGCAACGCCTGGTGAGTAGTTGCAAGGCGGCGTTGGCCGAGCTGGGCCATTGCGCACCGGCGCTTGCCAGCACCGATCCGCACGCGGCGCAAACCCCCGGCGCTGCAGTCGCCACGCTGCGCCAGCTCGCCAACGGCAGCCACGCACCGAGCGTGCAGACCTGGGCCGCCAAGCGCGTACTGGAGCTGCAACGGCTTGCGCATATCGCCGGGCAACTGGCGCAGATGGACTACGACTTCCTCTATAGCCCCGCCCAGCAGTTGCTCTCGATTGGGTACAACGTCGACGACCATCGTCTGGATAGCGGCCGTTACGATCTGCTCGCTTCCGAGGCACGCTTAGGCATCTTCGTGGCGATCGCCCAGGGCAAGCTGCCGCAGGAGAGCTGGTTCGCCCTCGGGCGCACGCTCACCGATACCGGCGCCGAGCCGACGCTGCTGTCGTGGAGCGGCTCGATGTTCGAGTACCTGATGCCGGATCTGGTGATGCCCAGCTACCCGCAGACATTGCTGAGCCGCTCGATGCGCGGCGCGGTGCAGGCGCAGATCCGCTATGGCGCGGCGCGCGCGGTGCCGTGGGGCGTGTCCGAATCGGGCTACAACACGGTCGATACGCGGCGCAATTATCAGTACCGCGCCTTCGGTGTACCCGGGCTCGGGCTCAAGCGCGGGCTGGGCCAGGATCTGGTGATCGCCCCGTATGCCAGCGCGATGGCATTGATGGTCGAACCGGATGCGGCCTGCCGCAATCTGCAGCAGCTGCAGGCGCTGGGATTCGACGGGCGTTTCGGTTTGTACGAAGCGATCGACTACACGCCCTCGCGCGTGCCGCGTGGCGAACAACACGCGCTGGTGCGCTCGTTCATGTCGCATCACCAGGGCATGGCGCTGCTGGCGCTGGACCACGTGTTGCGCGATGCGCCGATGCAAAAACGCTTTGTCGCCGACCCGCAATTCCAGGCCACGTTATTGCTGTTGCAGGAGCGCGCACCGCGTGCCGGCGTCTACGTCAAAGGCCTGGTCGAAGCAGCCGAGCGCCCGGTGGCCACCGAGGCGGGTATGGCGTTGCGCATCCATCGCGACCCCAACCTGCCGCAGCCGGCGCTGCAACTGCTCTCCAACGGGCGTTACCACGGCATGCTGACCTCCGCAGGTGGCGGCTACAGCCGCGCGCGCGACATGGCGGTGACGCGTTGGCGCGAAGACGGCACCCGCGACCACTGGGGCACGTTCTGCTATCTGCGTGATGTGGACAGCGGCGCGGTGTGGTCGGCCGCGCATCAGCCGACCTGCGTGCCGGTGGAGCGTTACGAAGCGATCTTTTCCGACGCCAAGGCCGAGTTCAAGGGCAGCCACCAGCGCTACGACAGCCATCTGGAAATCGCCATTTCCGCCGAGGACGATGTGGAGCTGCGCCGGTTGCGCATCCGTAACCGTTCGCGGCAGACGCGGGTGATCGAAATCACCACCTACGCCGAAGTGGTGCTGGCGCCGGCGCAGGCCGACGAGGCGCATCCGGCTTTCAGCAATCTGTTCGTGCAGACCGAAATCCTGGCCGACAAGCAGGCACTGTTGTGCACGCGGCGCCCGCGCGGGCACGACGAAGCGCAGCCGTGGATGCTGCATCTGGTGGCGGTGCACGATGCCGATGTGGCGACGATCTCCTACGAGACCGACCGCGCCGCGTTCGTCGGGCGCGGACGCAGCACCCGCAATCCGCTGGCCCTGCGCGATCAGGCCAGCCTGTCCGGCGCGGCCGGCTCGGTGCTGGACCCGATCGTGGCGATCCGCTGCCGCATCTCGCTGGCGCCGGATCAACAGGCGCAGGTGGACATGGTCTACGGCGTGGGCACCCAACGTGCCGCCTGCACCGCCTTGATCGACAAATACCGCGACCGCCGTCTGGCCGACCGCGTATTCGATCTGGCGCTGACCCAGAGCCAGGTCACCCGCCGGCAGATCAACGCCTCGCTGGAAGACGCCATGCTCTACGAGCGGCTGGCCGCACGCGTGCTGTTCGTCGACCCGCAACTGCGCGCCGACAACGAGGTGTTGCTGCACAACCATCGCGGCCAGTCGGCGCTGTGGAGTCATGCCATCTCCGGCGACCTGCCGATCGTGCTGTTGCGCATCACCGACCCGGACAATCTGGACCTGGTGCGCCAGCTGGTGCAGGCGCACGCGTACTGGCGCCTGAAAGGCCTGCGTGCGGATCTGGTGATCTGGAACGAAAGCCAGGCCGGCTATCGCCAGCAATTGCAGGACGCCATCCTGGGCCTGATCGCCGCCGACCCCGAGGCCAATGTGCTCGACCGCCCCGGCGGTATCTTCGTGCGCGCCATCGAGCACATCTCGCAGGAAGACCGCGTGCTGCTGCAGACCGTGGCACGGGCGATTCTGAGCGATGCCAACGGCACGCTGGATGCGCAACTGCAGCGCCACCCCAGCGCGCGTGCGCAGCCGCCGTTGCTGGAGCCGATGCGGCAACCGGACAGCGCCGATGAATTGGCCAGCACGCATGCCGCGTACCTGGACAAGACCCTGCAGGCTGCCGCCGAAGAACCGGTGCTGTTCGACAACGGCCTGGGTGCCTACGCCGCCGACGGCCGCGAGTACCGCATCACCCTGGACGAAGGCGTCGCAACACCGGCGCCGTGGTGCAACGTGATGGCCAATGCGCAGTTCGGCAGCGTGGTCAGCGACAGCAGCCCCGGCTATAGCTGGGCCGAAAACGCGCACGAATTCCGGCTCACGCCCTGGCATAACGATCCGGTCGGCGATGCCTCCAGCGAGGCGTTCTACCTGCGCGACGAAGACACCGGGCAGGTGTGGTCGCCGATGGCGCTGCCATGCCGCGGCAGTGGCCGCTACACGGTGCGCCACGGCTTCGGCTACAGCGTCTACAGCCATATCGAACACGGCATCGGCAGCGAGCTGTGGGTGTTCGTGGATGTGGAGCGGCCGATCAAGTTCAGCCATCTGCGGCTGAAGAATCTTTCCGGCCGTCCACGCCGGCTCAGCGTCACTGGCTACGTGGAATGGGTGCTGGGCGACATCCGCACGCGCTCGCAACTGCATGTGGTCAGCGAGGTCGACCTGGGCAGCAGCGTGCTCACCGCGCGCAATCCATACAACACCGAGTTCGACGGGCGCGTGGCGTTCTTCGATGCCGATGCACCCAACCGCAGCATCACCGCCGACCGCAATGAGTTCCTCGGGCGCAATGGCAGCCTGGCCGCACCTGCCGCGCTCACGCGGCAGCGTTTGTCCGGGCGCGTGGGTGCCGGCCTGGACCCGTGCGCGGCGATCCAGATCCCTGTGACGCTGGCAGCCGAACAAAGCTTCGAAACGGTCTTCCGCCTGGGCGCCGCGGTCGATCGCGAGAGCGCACTGACACTGGCACGCCAGAGCCGTGGCGTTGCCGCAGCGCACACCGCACTGCTGGCAGTGCGCGCGCATTGGCAGCAGATTCTGGGCACCGTGCAGGTGACCACGCCCGACCCGGCGGTGGATCTGCTGGCCAACGGCTGGCTGCTCTACCAGACCATCGCCTGCCGGTTCCTGGCGCGCAGCGGTTACTACCAGTCCGGTGGCGCGTACGGCTTCCGCGACCAGCTGCAGGACAGCATGGCGATGGTGCACGCGCAGCCGGCGCTCACCCGCGCCCACCTGCTGCGCTGCGCCGCGCATCAGTTCGTGCAGGGCGATGTGCAGCATTGGTGGCACCCGCCGCAAGACCGCGGTGTGCGCACGCAGTGCTCGGACGATTTTCTGTGGTTGCCGCAGGCGCTGTGCCGCTATCTGGACGTCACCAACGACGCCAGCGTGCTCGACGAGCGCGTCAGCTTTATCGACGGGCGCGCACTCAAGCCCGAGGAAGAATCGTATTACGACCTGCCGCACATCACAGGCAACGTGCAGTCGCTGTACGCGCACGGCGTGCTCGCCCTGCAACGCGGCATGGCACGCCTGGGCGAACGCGGCCTGCCACTGATCGGCAGCGGCGACTGGAACGACGGCATGAACCGGGTCGGCAAGGACGGCAAGGGCGAGAGCGTGTGGCTGGGCTTTTTCCTTTACGACACACTGCTGCGGTTCGCAGACGTGGCGGTGCAGCGCGACGATGGCGCATTCGCAGCGACCTGCCGTGCGCATGCACACGCCTTGCGCACCGCGCTGGAACAGCATGCCTGGGATGGGCGCTGGTACCGGCGTGCCTGGTTCGACGACGGCACACCGCTGGGCTCGAGCGATTCGGACGAATGCCGTATCGATTCGCTATCGCAAAGCTGGGCTGTGTTGTCCGACGCGATGGACCCGGCGCGCAGCGCACAGGCGATGGAGGCGATGCGTCAGCAACTGGTGGATGCCGAGACCGGCATCGTCAAGCTGCTGGTGCCGCCGTTCGATCACACCGAACACGATCCCGGCTATATCCGTGGTTATGTGCCCGGCGTGCGCGAGAACGGCGGCCAGTACACGCATGCCGCAGTGTGGGCGACGATGGCCTTCGCGCATCTGGGCGACAGCGCGCGGGCCTGGCAACTGGCCGGCATGATCAACCCGATCCACCACGCCCGCGACGCGGCGGGCGTACAGCGCTACAAGGCCGAACCCTATGTGCTGGCGGCCGATGTCTATGCGGTGGCGCCACACGCCGGCCGCGGCGGCTGGAGCTGGTACACCGGCGCGGCCGGCTGGATGTACCGGCTGCTGACCGAATCGCTGCTCGGCCTGCAACGCCATGGCGAGCGCATGCACATCGTGCCGTGCATCCCGGCCAGCTGGCCGGAGTACCAGCTGCGCTATCGCTTCGGCAGCAGTACCTACGTCATCGACGTCACCCAGCGCCCCGGTGTCGAAGCCCGGCTGGAGATCGATGGGGTGATGCAAGCCGAGCTTGCTTTCACTCTGATTGACGACGGTGCGGTCCACGCTGTCGCCCTGGACTGGCCGGGAGACGCGACATGAGCATGCGCACACGCACCCACACCAATCACCAGCTTTCCGACCTGGGCAAGATGTTGTCGGTGTGGCCGCAGCGGGTACGCGACCCCAGCCAGTTCTGGCCGCAATTCGATGCCTTGGCCAAAGACATTCTCGATGAAGCCGCCGACGCCGATCTGCAGCGCGTGCAGCGTCGCCTGCGGCAGCTGCTGCACCGCCACGGGCTGACGCGCACGCAATAAGCCCGCGGACACCGCACCAAAGAGTTTGTAGGTTGCTTTGTTGAAAGCATGCCCACCGACCATCTCGACTGGTCCTTGCCCGCTCACCGTCGCGGGACCTTATGCGGCATGGATGCCGCAGAAGAGCTTACATGGACGTACTTGCAGCGTGTCCCGCGATGGTGAGCGGGCAAGGGCCCTGCAACCAAGCTGCAGATCATTCGCTCTGCATCTGATCTATCCGAAATGTCTAATTGCATCGAGACACAAGATGCAAAAGCGGCCAAGGATTTGAGTCGTAGAGGCGTCTGGATACAGTCAAAAGCTGAGCTAGTCGAGGGCGCGGCGTCCTCGCCGCTCGCGGGACACGCCGCAAGTACATCCGTGTAGGCTCGGTGGCGGCATCCATGCCGCCACACGGTCCCGCAAGCGGCGAGGACACCGCACCAGAAAGTTTGCTGGTTGCTTGAAAACATGCACACCGACCATCTCGACTGGTCCTTGCCCGCCCAGCGGCGCGGGACCTTACGCGGCATGGATGCCGCGTAAGAGCCTACATGGATGTACTTGCGGCGTGTCCCGCGATGGTGGGCGGGCAAGGGCCCCGCAGCAAACCCGCAGGCATGACGCGCTTTACTGCCGGTGCACCTGAGTTACCGCAGACAGCACCCGACACCGCCATGATCGACGACGCGCAGTCGCCACGCTTAGACTCCGCGTTTACACGCGCCAAGGCCGCTGGTGATCGATCTCAATGACATCGCGTTGTATGTGCAGGTCGTGCGTAGCGGCAGCTTTGCCGAAGCCGCGCGCAGGCTGGGCACTGCACCCAACAGCGTGAGCCGGCGCGTGCAGCAGCTGGAAGCGCAACTGGACACGCGCCTGATGCAGCGCTCCACCCGCAAGCTCACCCTCACCGACGCCGGGCAAGCCTTCTTTGAACGTTGCGCCGATGCGGTAGACGGACTGACCTCGGCCGGGCAGAGCCTGGTGGCCTGGATTTTTTTCGCGTCGAATGGGTGGGCGAATTTCTCGCCGCGCATCCGCGCGTGCGCCTGGAATTCGTGCTCAGCGATGGCAAGGCCGACCTGATCGCCGAGCGCATCGATGTGGCTTTTCGTGGCGGTGTGATGACGGACCTGGGCTATGTCGGCCGCCAGATCCTGGCCGACACCAACGATGTCCTGGTGGCCAGCCCCGGCTACCTGCAGGCACGCGGCAGGCCGTTGCGGCTGGACGACTTGCCGCAGCACGACTGCATCAGTTTTCCGCATCCAAGCGGCTATGCCACCTGGACGCTGGTCGGCCCGTCCGGGCTTGCCGAAGACGTCCAGGTGCAGGCGCGCATGGCCGCCACCACCGCCCGCGCGCTGCGGCTTGCGGCGGTGGCCGGGCTCGGAATCGCCTTGTTGCCGCAGGCACTCACCTGGCCGGATATCGACGAAGGCCGCCTGACCGTGGTGCTGCCGGATTTTCAACGCAAGGGCCAGAGCCTGTACGCGCTCTACCCAAGCCGACACCATCTGCCGCGTGCGGTCTCGGCGTTTATCCGGGCCGTGACGACGCGATTGAATGGGCCTGAATGCAAAGAGGTGGCTGGCTTGGCAAATAGCGCCGCGATACCCGGCGTGCGGTGATTGTCGTGATGCGGAAGAAGGCGGTTGCAACGCCCGCACCGAAGCACCATCAGCGCTGAGCACGCGCACGCAGCGTGGCGCCGACATCCCTTGAAGCGCTGTTGGCGCCCTGCCACGCGGGCAACGCAGTGCATCGAGCGGCATGCTGTCCGCTCGATGCAGTCTCGCCACGTTTGAATGATCGGCACCGGGCGAACCGGTGGCATGCTCGCCAGCGCAGCTCATGCCGCTGGACACGCCTCAGCCGCGACGCCACTCAGGCAGCAAGCGCATCGATCTGCTGCTGGGCGCTGGCGATACCCGCCTGGCGGGCGTCTGCGCCAGTGGCCAGGCCTTCGGCCACGATCACCTCGGGGGCGTGCACGCCGACAAAGCCCAGCGCAGTGCGCATGTAGGTTTCGGCATGCTCCAGCGATGCCATCGGCGAGCCGGCGCCATAGAAGCCGCCACGTGCCACCAGCAGAATCACCCGCTTGTTGCCGGCCAGCCCCTCGGGCACACCTTGCGCGTTGTAGCGGAAGGTCTTGCCGGCCACCAGCACGCGATCGATCCACGCCTTGAGCTGGGTCGGGATGGTGAAGTTGTACAGCGCCACACCGATCACCACGGTGTCGGCGTCCAGAAACTCCTGCAGCACCGTTGCACTGGTGGCCAGTTCGGCCGCCAGTTCAGGGCTCTGGTCGCCGGTGGGATTCTGCTGGGCCGCCAGATGCGCGCCGGACAGATGCGCCAGCGGCTCGGCGGCCAGATCGCGGTAAGTCACTGCGACATCGCTGTGGCCGGACTGCAACTTGGCAACCGTGGCCGCCGACAGCTGACGGCTGGCCGAGTAACCACCGAGGATGCTGGAATCGAGATGGAGCAGTTTCATGATGAAGCCTCTGATTGTGTGGGGTTGCGTGGTACTGCCACGATGTTGGAGATGCAACCGAGCACGTACACGTGTGCGTGTCGGCGGGTGAAATACATGCGGGTGCGCTGCCGCTTGCCCTGCTACCGGTCTGCGCCTGTGCGTTGCGCTGGTCGGTGATGTAGTGCTTCTCGGTACTGCATCGCGCAGACAGGCAGACAAGGCGCAGGCGAAAGCGAAAACGAAAACACTGGGCGGGCGTGTGCAGCGCCCGCCGCAGACTCAGGCCAGACGGCCCCGGCTTGACGGTGAACAGGTCCAGGAACACGAACGGCTTGACCAACTGGCCCAGGTCGCCCGGGCTCATCAGCCGGGTGATCGGACCGCGGGTAGTGCCGCGGGTGCGGAACTAGCTGCTGGACCATCTGCGTCACGCGAAAAGGCCTCCACCCTGCGTCTTGGACCGCGGTAGGGCATGCCACGCTTGGCACAGCGATGCGTGCGGCCGGCAGTCTTCATGCCACGCCAACAACGCTTTCTTCACGCTTGCGGCATTCTTCCGCTGGAGCTCCCCGATGATCCGCACCCTCGCCCCGCTCGCTGCCGTGTTGCTGCTCTCGGCCTGTGCCTCCAACCAGCTCGTGCAGGTGCAGCCCATCGACGGGGTCATCTCCGGCCAGTGCCATATCGACAAGGTGCGCGGCGCGGTGGGCCTGGCCGCGGCGGCGCAGACCATCGAACGTGCGCGCGTGGACAGCGACAGCCTGCAGGTCAGCGTGCGTCGCGGCGAACGCGCCACCGGCGGCACCACCGCCAGCGGCCTGGCCGATCCGGCCCAGGGCGCCAGCGAAAGCGGTGGCGATCACCTCACCGTCGAGACCGGCCCGAACAACAACATCACCGCGATTTATTGCGGCTGAGCGTTGGCGTTGTCTTAGGCGCATCCGCATTGCCGTGCATATGACAGCGACCGGAACGGGCACATGTAGGGTTGCTTGCATGTGCAGCGTCCAGTGCTAGAACACTTAGAGCGGCTAACAAAACTACTGCGCACCGGCCAGGCGCGCGTGGCCGGTGCTCGGATTCGGCATGTACCACTTTTACGTTCCGGCTCCTCCGAGCCGTCCACGCACACCTGACGACTGCCCGCTACGTTTTGCTAGCCGCTCTTAGTCAGCGGCAGCGTCTTGCTCAACCCATCCCGCCAAGATCTGCGCTCACCGTGACATCGCTGTCGATGGTGGCGGCTTATTTCGCTCGGGCCGCTTTCCAGCGCCCACACCGCAATGCTCGATAACGGCACCAGACCATCGCGCAATTGCATGTGCACACGAATAATCATTACCGGTTGTCCACAGAGCGCTAGACAGGTTGCGGTTCGGTATCGCCGCTGCTGGCGGTGCGCAATGTCTCGCCGATTTCCACGTTGCTCACCTCCATGGCGCGGTCTGGCGGTCATTCAGACACCATGATGTCCGGCCCCTCAAAGCTTACGATGCGCACGCCAGACAACCCCCGCTGCACGCAGCTCGTCTGCGCATGCGGTGACGGCCGTGTTGGGCGCGTGTCTTGGCAATCGCTGGTCAGGATCATTCGACACGCATTCGCCCGATCAACACCTGCCGCACTGCGCACCGATTGCAAACATGGCCTGATGCGTCGGCTGCCACGCAGGCTGGCGCCACTGTCTGTCGATCATCTGTGCGATGCAGGCATTTATGCAACCGCCGCGCGTTATATGCGGTCATCACCTGCACCGACGATCACGCATCGTTTTTTTATCCGATGACAGCGCATTGCAGCGAAGCATTCGAATCGCCAGTGCACCAATGCTGATAAAAACCTGAACTCTCGCCACCGATCTGCAGCCAAAACAGGTTCCGGACAGACTCTTGCTTTAGCCTTGTTTTTTCACCATCGCGCATCCTGCAGTGCTGCGCGCAGATGCAGCTTGGCCGAACTCTTTCAACGTTGTGAGGATAGATGGCTCGTTCGTATATGACGTCGTTTTTTCGCGAATGGATCACCGCACCCTGCTCCGTTGCAGCGATACTCCCCTCCGGACGCGCCCTCGCCTCCATCATCACCTCCGAGCTGTCGGCGCGTACCGGTCGGGTCCTCGAACTCGGGCCGGGGACCGGTGTGTTTACCCAGGCGATGATCGACAAAGGCGTGCAGGAAAAGAACCTCGTTCTGCTCGAGTACAACGCTACCTTTTCTGCGTTGCTCACGCAGCGCTTCCCGCGCGCAAGCTTGCTGCAGATGGATGTCTGCGATCTTGAATCGCTGCCTCGCATCGATGGCGCGTACGTCGATGCCGTGGTCTGCGGCCTTGGCCTGTTGAACATGCCGGCACACCAGGTGGCTGCGATTCTGCGCGGCGCCTTCCTGCAGCTGAAGCCTGGCGGGCGGCTGTATCTGTTTACCTATGGATTCAAATGCTCGGTGCCGGCGCATATTCTCGATGCGCTCGATCTGGAGGCCGTCAGGATCGGGCGCACATATCGCAACGTTCCGCCTGCAACGACCTATCGCATCCAGCGTCGCACCTACACAAGGTAAAACACGATGCAGGCCAACGATCTGCTCGCGCTTGTCGTGAGCTGTGGCATTGCGGGCGTGCTGGACGCTGCAGATAAAAATCTACAAGTAGACAGACATAGGCGTGACGCAGACCGGGCTACCGATCACCTCACCAGCGATATCTCGCCGAACAACAGCATCACGCAGATTTTTTGCTGCGGCTGAGCTTCGTCTTGGTGGCCTTGGTGGCCTTGGTCATCTTGGCCGCCTTGCCTTGCTTGCTACGCGAATCCGTCAGAAAGCGCAGCGTGGCCGCCTCCCATTGGCGCTCGCCGCGCACGCCGGTGGCCATGGCCTGCAGCTCGCCGGCGCGCCAGCCTTCGAACACGCACGGGTCGATATAGGCCTTGCGACACACCGAGGGCGTGTTGCCCAGCGCATCGGCCACTTCGCGGATGACATCGTTCTGCACCTGGGTCAACGCGCGTTCGCTCATGCGCTCGGGTAACGGCAACCGCGCCAAGCGTTGCAGTGCCGCCAGCGTACCGCCCCAAGTGCGGAAATCCTTGGCGGTGAAATCCTCGCCCATCGCCTCGCGCAGATACTCGTTGACCTCGCCCGAATCCACCGGCTGCAGCTGGCCGTCGTCGTCGCGATACTGAAACAGCGATTGCCCCGGCAGTTGCTGGCATTGCCGGATCAGTTTGACCAGTTGCTTGTCGTCCACTTCGATCTCGTGATCCTGGCCGCTCTTGCCGCGGAACTTCAGCCGCGCGCGCCCGCCGCGCAGAAATTCCATATGCCGGTTGCGCAAGGTGGTGAGGCCATAGGAACGATTGCTGCGCGCATATTCGGCATTGCCCACGCGCATCAGCGTGTCGGCCAGCAACGCCACCACGATCGCCAGCACCTTCTCGCGCGGAAATCCGGGCAACACCAGATCGCGGCGCAGCCGGCGGCGCAACTTGGGCAGCGCCTGGCCGAAGGCGATCACCCGTTCGAACTTGCCTTCGCCACGCACCTGCGCCCACTCGGCGTGATAGCGGTATTGCTTGCGCCGGCGCGCATCGCGGCCGGTGGCCTGCAGATGGCCGTTGGGCTTGGCGCAGATCCACACCTCGGTATACGCCGGCGGAATGGCCAGTGCGCGGATGCGCTGCAAGGTATCGGCATCGGCCACCCGCTGCCCGTCGGCACTGCGATAACTGAAGCTCTTGCCGGCCTTGCGGCGGCTGATGCCGGGCTGCTGGTCGTTGACGTAGGTGAGCCCAGCCGCACGCGCGGTGGCCTTGGCCTGCGCGACCGCTGCCACGCTCGCCGCTGCGGCAGTGGCGGCCACCGCACTGGCGGCCACGGTGGCCAGCTTGCCGGCAGCGCTGGCGGTGGCTGCGGCATTGCGAAGAACACGTTTGGCTTTCATTGCGCACGGATCGAAGGACAGGCGCCGATTGTTGAGCCGGGCAGGACTAGGCAGCGTCAACGCTGCGACAACGCCATGTGGGCAAGCGATGCCCGTCAGCAGATTTTCTGCTTATGCTTGGACCTCCCCCACTGTGCTGGAGTCATCGATGCGCTCTGTCCTGCCTACCGCCCGCCTGGCCTGTTCCTTGGTCGTGCTGGCGGCCTTGAGTGCCTGCGGCTCGCCGCAACCGGACGAGCAGGAAGCCGTCACCGCCAAGGCGCAGCAAGCGGCCGAACAAGCCGCAGCCCCCGCACCGGCCGCCGCTCCCGAGGCCCCGCCGATCGGCAGCTGCGATGCCACCCAGGTGCAGTCGCTGGTCGGCCAGGCCTTGACCGATGCAGTGAGCGAACAGGCCCGCAGCGATGCCGGCGCCAAGTCGGTACGCGTGCTCAAACCCGGCCAGATGACCACGATGGAGTTCAACGGCGAACGGCTCAATCTGGAAGTGGATGCCAAGAACCTGATCGCCTCGGTGCGCTGCGGCTGAGCACCGCCTGGCGCCTGTTGGCGAACGGGCGCCAAGCCAGCTGGCACAGGGCGTTGCAGCAGCCCTTGTTGCAGCTGTAACGGTGTATTGCGGCACCGCATCAACTGTGGTCTAGTCGATCATCCGGTGACCTCTTCGAAACGCTCCACGGATCGAGCGCTGCAACGTCGTCGCCGCTCTTCCAGATCGCAAAGAGGCAGACATGGCCCCCCGCACTCGCCAAGGGCTCAACGACTACGGTCTCTACAACAGCGCGCGCGACGAACGTGACGCCTGTGGTTTTGGCATGGTCGCCCAGTTGGACGACCAACCTTCCCGCTCGCTGGTAGACACCGCGATTGCGGCGCTATCGCGCATGACCCACCGTGGCGGCGTGGCCGCCGACGGGCTCACCGGCGATGGCTGCGGCTTGCTGATCCGCAAACCCGATGCGTTCCTGCGCGGGCTGGCGCGCGATGCCGGCATTACGCTGGGCACGCGCTACGCGGCCGGTGTGGTGTTCCTGCCGCTGGACGATGCCGATGCGGCGCGATGTCGTGCCGAACTGGAAACCCAGTTGCACACCGCCGGCGTGCACTTCCGTGGTTGGCGCGTGGTGCCCACCGACGACAGCGTGTGCGGGCAGCTGGCGCGCGATACCTTGCCGCGTATCGAGCAGTTATTCGTCGATGCAGGCGCGGAGCAGAGCGAAGACGGCTTCACCCTGGCGCTGTTCCTGGCGCGCCGGCGCGCCGAGCAGGCGCTGCGCGAAGTGGACAATTTCTACGTCACCACCTTGTCGCCCAATGGCATCAGCTACAAGGGCATGGTGCTGCCGGACAAGCTGAGCACGTTCTACCCGGACCTGCAGCGCAGCGATCTGTCCTCCAGCGCGATTGTCTTCCACCAGCGGTTTTCCACCAACACGCTGCCGCGCTGGCCGCTGGCGCATCCGTTCCGGCTGCTCGCGCATAACGGCGAAATCAACACCATCGAAGGCAACCGCCGCTGGGCGCAGGCGCGCAGCAAGGTGTGGCAGACCCCACGCTTCGACATCGCCGAGTTCGACCCGGTGATCTCCATGCATGGCTCCGATTCGCAGAGCCTGGACAACATGCTGGAGCTGCTGGTCGCCGGTGGCATGGACCTGCTGCAGGCGCTGCGCATCCTGGTGCCGCCGGCGACCCAGTCGCTGGAGTTCAAGGACGCCGACCTGGCTGCGTTCTATGAGTTCTACGGTTTGAACACCGAGCCGTGGGACGGCCCGGCCGGCATCGTCGCCTGCGACAGCCGCTATGCGGCGTGCATGCTCGACCGCAACGGGCTGCGCCCGGCGCGCTGGATGCTGACCTCCGATCGTCACTTCCTGGTCGCCTCCGAAGCCGGCGTGTGGGAACTGCCCGCCGAGCGCATCACCCGCAAGGGCAAGCTGGGCCCGGGCGAGATGATGGCGATCGATCTCAAGCGCGGCGACCTGCTCGACTCGGATGCCATCGACCGCATCAACCGTGCGCGCGCGCCGTACAAGCAATGGCTGCAGCAGGGCGTGACCTATCTGCAGACCGAGTTGATCGACCCCTCGCTGGTGGAAGAACCCTTCAGCGAGCAGACCCTGCGCAGCTACCACAAGCTGTTCCAGCTCAGCACCGAGGAAGTGGAGCAGATCCTGCGCCCGCTGGCCGAGACCGAGCAGGAAGCCACCGGCTCGATGGGCGACGACACCCCGATGGCGGTGCTCAGCCGCCAGACCCGGCCGCTGTACGACTACTTCCGCCAGGCGTTCGCGCAGGTCACCAACCCGCCGATCGACCCGCTGCGCGAAGGCATCGCGATGTCGCTCACCACCCAGCTCGGCAAGGAGACCAACATCTTCCACGCCGGCGCGGAGACGGTGAACCACGTCATCCTCAACTCGCCGGTGCTCAGCCAGCGCAAGCTGCGCCAGCTGCTGAAAATGGAGCAGTACGTCGAGCGCAATCGCCTGATCGACCTGTCCTATAGCGTGGAAGAAGGCCTCAAGGCCGGCCTGGAACGCATCTGCCAGGAAGCCGAGACCGCCGCGCGCGCCGGCGCGGTGATGTTGCTGCTGTCCGACCGCTACCCGGTGCCGGACCGGCCGATGGCGCATGCGCTGCTGGCCACCGGCGCGGTGCATCACCACCTGTGCAAGGTGGGGCTGCGCTGCGACGCCAACCTGATCATCGAAACCGGCACCGCGCGCGACCCGCACCACATGGCCTGCCTGCTCGGCTTCGGCGCCACTGCGGTGTATCCGTATCTGGCCTACCAGACGCTGTTCGACCTGGGCCGGCGCGGCATCCTGCAGCTGAGCAAGGGCGGCGAGCAGTCGCAGATCGGCCGCCGCTACCGCAAGGGCATCTACAAGGGCCTGTCCAAGATCATCTCCAAGATGGGCATCTGCACCATCGCCAGTTATCGCGGCGCGCAGTTGTTCGAGATCGTCGGGCTGGACCCGGACGTGGTGGAGCTGTGCTTTGCCGAGACGCCCGCACGCATCGGCGGCGTGGGCCTGTCACGGCTGGACACCGAGGCGCGCGAGCTCACCGCACGCGCCTGGAACGACCAGCTCAAGCCGGAAGTGGGCGGACTGCTCAAGTACGTGCACGGCGGCGAGTACCACATGTACAACCCCGACGTGGTCATGACGCTGCAGCGCGCCACCCGCACCGGCGATGCCGGCGACTGGCAGAAATACGTGGATGCGGTGCATTCGCGCCCGGCCTCCACGCTGCGCGATCTGGTCCAGCTCAAGCGTGCCGACACCCCGACCCCGCTGGACGAGGTCGCCCCGGCGGCCGATGTGCTGCGGCGCTTCGACACCGCCGCGATCAGCCTGGGCGCGTTGTCGCCCGAGGCGCACGAAGCGCTGGCCATTGCGATGAACCGCCTGGGCGGGCGCAGCAATTCCGGCGAAGGCGGCGAAGATCCGGCCCGCTACGGCACCGAGAAGCGCTCCAAGATCAAGCAGGTGGCTTCCGGTCGCTTCGGCGTGACCCCGGAATACCTGGTCAATGCCGAGGTGTTGCAGATCAAGGTCGCGCAGGGCGCCAAGCCCGGCGAAGGCGGCCAGCTGCCCGGCCACAAGGTCAACGAACTGATCGCCCGGCTGCGTTACGCCAAGCCCGGCATCGGCCTGATCAGCCCGCCGCCGCATCACGACATCTATTCCATCGAGGATCTGGCCCAGCTGATCTACGACCTCAAGCAGGTCAACCCGACTGCGCTGGTGTCGGTGAAGCTGGTGGCGCATGCCGGCGTCGGCACCATTGCCGCCGGCGTGGTCAAGGCCGGCGCCGATCTGATCACCGTGTCCGGCCACGACGGCGGCACCGGCGCCAGCCCGATCAGCTCGATCCGCTACGCCGGCGTGCCGTGGGAACTGGGCGTGGCCGAGTCGCACCAGGCGCTGGTGGCCAACGACCTGCGCGACCGCACCATCCTGCAGACCGATGGCGGCCTGAAGACCGGCCTGGACGTAGTCAAGGCCGCGTTGCTGGGCGCCGACAGCTTCGGCTTCGGCACCGCGCCGATGATCGTGCTGGGCTGCAAGTACCTGCGCATCTGCCACCTCAACAACTGCGCCACCGGCGTGGCCACCCAGGACGAGCGCCTGCGTGCGAACTACTTCACCGGCTTGCCGGAGCGCGTGGAGCATTTCTTCCGCCTGCTGGCCGAAGAAGTGCGCCAGTGGCTGTCGTACCTGGGCGTGCGGTCGCTGGACGAGATCGTCGGCCGCACCGACCTGCTCGAACAGCTGGAGGTCTCGCCGCGCGCCGGGGTCAAGGTCGATCTCTCGCGCCTGCTCACGCATGCGCAGTACGACGGCAGCTATTGCGCCGCCCAGCGCCTGTACGAATCGCCGGACAGCCTGGCCACGCAGATGGACGGCCTGCTGGCCAATGCGATCGCTAACAAGACCGGCGGCGACCATCGCTTCCTGATTCACAACACCGACCGCTCGATCGGCGCGCGCCTGTCTGGCGCCATCGCGCGCGCGCACGGCAACCACGGCATGAGCGATGCGCCGTTGAACCTGCGCTTCCGCGGCACCGCCGGGCAGAGCTTCGGCGCGTTCAACGCCGGTGGCCTGCAGCTGGAGCTGGAAGGCGAAGCCAACGACTACGTCGGCAAGGGCATGGCCGGCGGCCGGCTGGTGGTGCGTCCGCCGCGTGGCGCGCGCTTCGAGGCGCGCAGCACGCCGATCGTGGGCAATACCTGCCTGTACGGCGCCACCGGTGGCGAGCTGTTCGCGGCCGGCCGCGCGGGCGAGCGCTTTGCGGTGCGCAACTCCGGCGCACTGGCGGTGGTGGAAGGCGCAGGCGACCACTGCTGCGAATACATGACCGACGGCGTGGTGCTGGTGCTGGGCAAGGTGGGCCTGAACTTCGGCGCCGGCTTTACCGGCGGCCTGGCCTACGTGCTGGATATCGAACGCGACTTCGTGGACCGCTACAACCACGAGCTGATCGACATCCACCGCGTCTCTGCCGAAGGCTTCGAGAACCATCGCCAGCACCTGCACACCCTGATCAGCCGCCACCGCGAGCTGACCGGCAGCATCTGGGCGCAGCAGATCCTGGACGAGTTCCGCGACTACATCGGCAAGTTCTGGCTGGTCAAACCCAAGGCCGCCAGCATCGAGTCGCTGACAGAGTCGCTGCGGCGCGCCGCCTGAGTGACGGGATTGGGGAATCGGGAATCGGGAATGGTGAAAAGCCCGGTTCGTCTGCTCCACTCCCGTCTCGCAGAACCGCCTTTGCGATTCCCCATTCCCCATTCCCGATTCCCGCCCTATGAGCCGCAAGCAAGCCTTCCAATTCCTCGACCTGCCCCGGACCATGCCTACGCGCATTCCGGTGGAGCTGCGTACGTCCGGTGACTGGGGCGAGCTGTACGGCAAGTTCGACAAGGCCGACGCGCAGTACCAGTCCGGCCGTTGCCTGGACTGCGGTAATCCGTATTGCAGCTGGAAGTGCCCGGTGCACAACGCGATCCCGCAGTGGCTGCAGCTGGTGCAGGAAAACCGCATCGAAGAAGCCGCCGCGCTGTGCCATTCCACCAATCCGCTGCCGGAAGTCTGCGGGCGGGTGTGTCCGCAGGACCGCCTGTGCGAAGGCAGCTGCACGCTGGAGGAATTCGGCGCGGTCACTATCGGTGCGGTGGAAAAATACATCGTCGATACCGCCTTCAAGATGGGCTGGCGCCCGGATCTGGGCAACGTGCAGCCCACCGGCTGGCGGGTGGCGGTGATCGGCGCCGGCCCGGCCGGCCTGTCGTGTGCGGACCGGCTGGTGCGTGCCGGCATCGAAGCGGTGGTCTACGACCGCTACGAGCAGATCGGCGGCCTGCTGCAGTTCGGCATTCCCAGCTTCAAACTGGACAAGTCGGTGATCGGCAAACGCCGCGAAATCCTCGAAGGCATGGGCGTGCAGTTCCGCCTGGGCGTGGAAGTCGGCCGCGACGTCAGCATCGAGCAGTTGCTGGGCGAATTCGATGCGGTGTTCCTGGGCACCGGTGCCTACCGCTACACCGATGGCGGGCTGCCCGGGCAGGATCTGAAGAACGTGCTGCCGGCGCTGCCGTTCCTGGTGCAGAACAGCCGCATCGTCAGCGGCAACGACCCGCACGGCCGGCCGATCGCCGGCTGGGAAGACCAGATGGCGCTGCCCGATCTCAACGGCAAGCGCGTGGTGGTACTGGGCGGCGGTGACACCGGCATGGACTGCGTGCGCAGCGCCATCCGCCTGGGTGCGGCCAAGGTCACCTGCGCGTACCGGCGCGACGAGGCCAGCATGCCGGGCTCGGCACGCGAAGTGGCCAACGCGCGCGAGGAAGGCGTGCGCTTCCTGTTCAACCGCCAGCCGCTGTCGATCGAATCCGGCGCCGACGACGAAGCCATTGGCGTCACCGTGGTGGAGACCAGGCTCGGCGAGCCCGATGCCAGCGGCCGTCGCAATGCGGTACCGGTGGAAGGCAGCGAATCGCTGCTGGAAGCGGACGTGGTGATCATCGCCTTCGGCTTCTCGCCGACCGTACCGGACTGGCTGGCCTCGCAAGGCGTGGAAGCCGGCAGCAACGGCCGCATCGTCGCCCCTGCCGACGACAACGGCCGCCTGCCCTATCAGACCAGCAACCCACGCCTGTTCGCCGGTGGCGACTGCGTGCGCGGCGCCGACCTGGTGGTGACCGCCGTGGCCGAAGGCCGCGATGCGGCGGGCAGCATCGTGCAGCTGCTCGGCGTCAAGGCGCAGGTCAAGGAACCCGCTGCGGCCTGAGTGATTGCCAGCGGTGGGCGATGCGCCCACCGCTGGTGCAGGCTCGCGTGCGGGCAACCCGCACGCTGCGTGAGCGGCCATGCCCGCGTGACGCACCGCGATGCAACGCAATGCATCCACGGCGATGCGCAACGGGCATCGCATCCCGCAAGGTCGCGCCTCGCCCGACCCGGAACGCTCCACGACCAATCCCCCTGTCTTTCGCGATCGGCACTTCGCTCAAGCGATCGTGCGGCGTTTGCTGCTGCGTGCGGTGATTTGTCCTGCTGCCGATCAGGCTGATGCTGGCAGCGCGCGTAGACCACAACGCAACACCGCAACGCCGCCTACCGCTGAGCACGCGCTCCACTGCATCCCGGCAACTGCAGACTCAAGCGGCCATCGATCATGCAAGGCGCCCGCACCCACGCATGACCTTGCCATCAGCGCACACACAGGCCTGCATCTATCTGCAGCCTCGACGATTGCATGCGCCAAAAAAGTGTGATCTAAGTCACATATAAGCCGTCCCCGCATCACGCAGCCCAGCCACCCCTCAACTGACACGCGCAACGCTCTGCGCTTACCCGGATGTCCTCGGCAACGACGGTATCCGCCCTCCTCCCACGCGTGGACAACACCGCCGTGGAATCCAGACCTGATTCGTGTCGTCGCACACCGCGGCGGCAAAGCCGTGGGCCCCACCGAAGGAGCAACCTCATGACGTACCAGACCATTACCGGTAACCAGAAACGCGATGATTGGGTGGACTGGCTGCGCGGCGCCAGCGTACTGATGGTGATCGTCCTGCACGCCTATGGCTTCGCTTTCGACGCCTATCCCGAGCTACGCAGCGGCGCAGCCGGAGAAAGCAGCACGCTGATGCTGTCGATCGAGCGTATCAACCGCTCGCTGGCTCCATTGCGCATGCAGCTGATGTTCCTGCTCTCGGGCTTGTTCGTGGCGCGTGGGCTGGACAAGGGGATCGCGACCTACTTCAGCGGCAAGCTGCGGCACGTGTTGTATCCCTATCTGATCTGGTCGCTGCTGATCTTCGCGTTGCGCGAGGCAGGCTCGGTGCTGGCCAAGGCCGAACCCATCGCCTGGCTGGACCTGGGCAGGATCGCGGTGGGCAATGTGGCACTGACCTGGTTTCTGTTCTACCTGTTCGTGTTTCTTGCAGTGATCCCACTGCTGCGTCGGCTGCCGGCCCCCTTGGTGCTGGCAACGACCCTGCTGGGCTCGGTGTGCCTGGGCCCATTGCTGCGCCAGGGTGCCGACCCGTTCTATTACTTCGCGTTCTTCTACATCGGCACGCTGCTGGCCGGTCGCGTGCCGGCACTGCTACAGCAGGCACCGCGCTGGATCTGGTCACTGTCGTGCCTGAGCCTGTGCGCGATCGTGCTGATCGCCAATCTCACCGCGCTGCACGGTATCTGGATCGGCTACCTGCCGCTGGTGGTGATCGCGCTGCCGCTGGTGATCGCTGCAGCAATCTGGGCAAACCAGCAACCGGCCGCGCAGGCGATCCGCTATGTGGGCCGCAACTCGGTGGTGTTCTATCTGACCCACTTCCCGCCGTTCATCGTGCTGGCCTATCTGCTGCCGCGCTGGATCCACGATGGGTCGCTGCTGTTCTTCGCCTTGTTGGGCACCGGCGTGCTGGCGCCCACCCTGCTGTGCCTGCTGCGCACGCCGGGCCGCCTGCCCGCGCTGAACCTGCTGTTCTCCGCACCCATGCTGGCGCGCACCACACGCCCCACGACGCCGCTGGTGTCGCCCTATCCGGCGCAGGACGGCAGAGTGGCCGCTGCGCAGGGCGCCTGACCTGGTTGATCGCATCGCGGTCCGGCGATGCTTGCAGCCGGTGGCCGGTGTCATCCGGCAGCAGCGTGGACGCGGTCACTGCCGGGTCCACGCTGCAGTCGTTCGCAGGCACCTGATGTGCAGCCCTGTTGCAGGGCTGCATCGATTGCCGGGCGTGTTGGGGAATCAGGCCGCCTTGTCCAGCGTGGCCATGTCGATCACGAAGCGATACTTCACGTCGCTCTTGAGCATGCGCTCGTAGGCCTCGTTGATCTGGTCGGCGCGAATCGTTTCGATGTCCGAGACGATGTTGTGCTTGGCGCAGAAATCCAGCATCTCCTGGGTCTGGCGGATGCCGCCGATCAACGAACCGGCCAGCGTGCGGCGCTTCATGATCAGATTGAACACGCTCGGCGAAGGGTGCGAATGCTCGGGCACGCCGACCAGCACCATCGCCCCGTCGCGCTTGAGCGCAGCCAGGAACGGGTCCAGGTTGTGCGGGGCGGCCACGGTGTTGAGGATGAAGTCCAGTGTGTTGGCTTGCGCAGCCATCTGCGCCTCGTCCTTGGAGATCACCACCTCGCTGGCACCCAGACGCAACGCATCGGCGCGCTTGCTCTCGGAGGTGGTGAACAACACCACGGTGGCGCCCATCGCCTTGGCGATCTTCACTGCCATGTGGCCCAGGCCACCCAGGCCCACCACACCCACCTTCTGGCCGGGACCGACCTTCCAATGCGCCAGCGGCGAATAGGTGGTGATGCCGGCGCACAGCAGCGGCGCCACGGCGGCCAGGTTGTCGCTATGCGAGATGCGCAGCACGTATTTCTGATCGACCACGATGTGGTCCGAGTAACCGCCGTAGGTGTTCTCGCCGCCAAACATCGGCCCGTTATAGGTGCCGGTAAAGCCCTGCTCGCAATACTGTTCTTCGCCTTCCTGGCAGGACGCGCAGCTGCGACAGCTATCGACCATGCAGCCGACACCGGCCAGGTCGCCGACCTTGAAGCCAGTGACCGCATCGCCCACCGCCGTCACACGGCCGACGATCTCGTGGCCGGGCACCGACGGATACAGCGTGTTGTGCCATTCGTTGCGTGCGGTATGCAGATCAGAGTGACACACACCGCAATAGGCGATGTCGATCTGTACATCGTCGGGGCCGGGTGCGCGCCGTTCGAACACGAACGGTGCAAGCGGTTGATCGGCGGTCTGGGCGGCGTAAGCGTGAGCTTTGCTCATGAGGGGGCTCCGGGCGTCACGTCCCCCGCGATGGTGCAGGAGACAAAAGTAAGCAGCCTCTAGCTTAAAACAGGCGCCTGTCGCACTCCTGCGACAGTGCGTCTTGCCTGTCGGGTTGCGAACGCCACCGCAGCGGCGTGGTGCGCCTTGCAGGCGTTTGCGCGATCAAATCGCTGCAGTAGGCGTGAACGGCGCACTAACGCCAAAGCTTCTACGCTGACCAACCACCATCCAGCCCTGCACCATCCCTGCTGGCCGTGCCCTCCCCCTGCGGCCACTCACGTCGATGCCGAAGGAGGCTTCATGTTTCGCTCTCCCGCACATTTCCCCTCGTTACGCAGTGCCGCACTCGCACTGACCTTGCTCGCCGCGATGCCATTGGCGCAGGCAAAAGAGCCCGCCGCCGCGAAAAAAGAATCTGCCGGCCTGAAATATGTCGGTGTCAATCTCTCCGGCGCCGAGTTCAATTCGCGCAAGAAGCCGGGCACCTTGTACAAGGACTACACCTATCCGGCCGCGTCGGATTTCAGTTATTTCGCCGGCAAAGGCATGAATACGATCCGCTTGCCGTTCCTGTGGGAACGCCTGCAGCCACAGCTCAGCGGCGAGTTGGATCCGGCGCAATTGGCGCTACTGAAGAAATCGGTGGCGGCGGCCAAGGCCAACAAGCAATACCTGATCCTGGATGTGCACAACTACGCCAAGTACAACGGCAAGCGCATCGGCACCAGCGATGTGCCCGCCGCCGCAGTGGCGGATCTGTGGCGCCGGCTGGCGCTGGAATTCAAGGACGACTCGTCGGTGATCTTCGGGCTGATGAATGAGCCCAACGGGATTTCCGCAACCGACTGGGCTGCAGCGGCGCAAGGCGCAATCAACGCGATCCGCAAGACCGGCGCCAAGAACCTGATCCTGGTGCCGGGCACCGCCTACAGCGGCGCGCACAGCTGGCGCAGCGCCAACTATGGCGGTTCCAATGCCAAGGCGCTGGAGATCGTCAAGGACCCGGGCAACAACCTGGCCTTCGAAGCGCATCAATATCTGGACAGCGACTACAGCGGCACCAAGCCGGTCTGCATCAGCGCCACGGTTGGCGAAGAGAAATTACGCGGCTTCACCGCATGGCTGCGCGAGAACAAGCAGAAAGGCTTTCTGGGCGAATTCGGCACCGCCAACAATCCGGTCTGCGACCAGGCGCTGGAAGGCATGCTGACCTACATGGAAAAGAACAGCGACGTGTTGCTGGGCTGGACCTGGTGGGCCGCCGGTGCATGGTGGAAGCCGGAGTACTTCTTCAACGTGCAGCCGGGCAAGGATGGCAGCGACAAGCCGCAGATCTCCATCCTGAGCAAGTACGCACGCCGCGCCACCAAGTAACACACGCCGGTCTGTTCGAATGCGGTGGTCGCAGCAAGATGCTGCGGCCACCGTTTTTTTTTCGTGCATATATGACATGCGCCATGCCGAAGCATCAGATGTGCGGGCGCTGGCAGCACAGCGCCACCCGCAAATGCGCGGTGGCCCCGCAATCGCGCGACGCGTCTTGCAGGATCCGCAGTGATGGAGTGTTGCCACAATCACGACGCAGCGCACAAACCTCACGTGCAATGCATCGCAAGTGCCGACGTCCCGTTCGCGCACCAGGTGAGTTTTATACGTGCAATTGCGATCTGCGTTGATGCAAGGCACGCCACTGCATCGATGTGCAGTGTTGTAATCGCAAGACAACCTGCAACGTCACTCCATCTCGAATGCGCAGCAGTCGATGCAGTGCTGCCGCGCAGAGTGCGACCTGTGTGCGGCAATGACGATCGCGCGATGTGCGCCTCACCACATCAAAGCACGTGTATGTTTGGCAATAAGTGCCAAGTCGCTCACAACTCCAATTAAGTGATATCTCGCATTCGTAGTTTGAATGTACGGATATGCCTAGGGTGTAGGCGTCGCATTGTCGTCATGCACGTGGCAGGTCCACGCCAGTGCAATGCATCTCCCCACGCGAATGCTTCAGGAGTCACCCATGTTGCCCTCTCCCCCCCGGACACGCCGGCTGCTTAGCTGCGCGTTCTCAATTCTGCTGCTTGTCATCATGCCGCTTGCACATGCACAGAGCGGCAATCGCCTGAAGTATGCCGGCGTCAATCTCTCTGGCGCAGAAATCAACTCCTCGCAAAAACCCGGCGTGCTCAACGTCGACTACCTGTATCCGGCTGCCAGCGATTACCGCTACTTCGCCGGCAAACACATGAACACCATTCGGCTACCCATCCTGTGGGAGCGCCTGCAACCCAAGGCTGGCGGTGAACTGGATGCGGCGCAATTGGCACTGATCCGCCAGGCGGTCGCCAATGCAAAGGCCGCCAAGGTCTATCTGATTCTGGATGTGCACAACTACGCCAAGTACTACGGCAACAAGATCGGCAGCAGCCGCGTGCCGATCAGCACCTTTACCGATTTGTGGCGCCGTCTGGCGATCGCCTTCAAGAACGACAACGCGGTGATCTTCGGGCTGATGAATGAGCCTTACGACATCAATCCGCAATCCTGGGCCACCGCGGCACAAGCCTCGATCGACACCATCCGCAAAACCGGCGCCAATAATCTGATTCTGGTTCCCGGTGCGCTGTGGAGCGGCGCGCACAGCTGGTATTCCACCGTTGCCGGGCAATCCAATGCCGTGGCACTGGCATCCATTCGCGACCCGCTCAATCGCTATGCCATCGAAGTGCATCAATACCTGGATACCGACTCCAGCGGTACCAGCGCCGGTTGCGTCAGCAGCACCGTCGGTGCCGAACGTCTGCGCAGTTTTACCCAGTGGCTGCGCCTGAATCACAAGCGTGGATTTCTGGGCGAATTCGGCACTGGCAACAACGCGACCTGCAACAGCGCACTCAACAACATGTTGGGGTACATGGAAACCAACAGCGATGTGTTGATCGGCTGGACCTGGTGGGCGGCCGGTGCATGGTGGAACCGGACCTATCCATTCAACGTGCAGCCCGATGCGCAGGGACGCGACAAGCCACAGATGACGATCCTGAGCGCCCGCGCGCAGCGTATCGCCCGCTAACAGCGGCACCTCGCATCCGTCTGCAAACCACGCCTCGCACGCGCTGAGCATGCAGGCGTAACCGTGCACGGCGCCAATGAATCGGCGTCATGCAGTTGGCAGCAGACGCATCCATACGACGTTCTTTCGACAGCACACGGTCCGCGCTGACCGTGTGCCGAAGCGTGCGCGGCCGCTTTTTTCTGCCGCGCGTTACAGCGTGCTGGTGCGGAATGTGACCCCGGCGAATTGTGACTGGGAGTGAGCTCGCACATTTACTTAACGCTCAGTGTGCTGCGCGATCGGGAACAGCCAATGCATTAAGTCCTACCGATGCAGCGCACTTGGCGCAAATCGCACGCAACCGGCTGCGACGCATCGTCCCTGTCGTTCAAGGAGTTGCTTTATGTCTTCTGTTTCCTGCTCGCTGCGCAGCGTTGTTCGCTGTGCACTGCTTCTCATCCTGCTTGGCGTCTTGCCGCATGTTCATGCGCAGACACGCGCACTCACCTACGCCGGAGTCAATCTTTCCGGTGCCGAGTTTGCATCGTCGAAAAAGCCGGGAGTCCTCAACAAAGACTATATGTACGCACCTGCCAGCGATTACACCTATTTCGCCGGCGTTGGCATGAATACGATCCGCCTGCCCATTTTGTGGGAGCGTCTGCAACCCAGCGCGCGTGGCGAACTGGATCCGGCGCAATTGGCATTGGTGAAGCAGGCAGTGGCCCGCGCCAAGGCATCGGGCATGTATCTGGTACTGGATATCCATAACTATGCCAAATATTACGGTTATAAAATAGGCACTCCTGAAGTGCCGATTGCGACCTTCAGCGATTTGTGGCGCCGTCTTGCGCTGGTGTTCAAAAACGATAACGCGGTGATTTTCGGGCTGATGAACGAGCCCAATGGGGTATCGGCAGGTGGCTGGGCAGCCGCTGCACAGGCAGGCATCGACAGCATTCGGGCCACCGGTGCAAACAATTTGATTCTGGTCCCCGGCGTGTTATGGACCGGCGCGCATAGTTGGTACTCGCCCACCAGCGATGGGTATTCCAACGCCACCGCGCTGACCTCCATCTACGACCCACTCAACCACTACGCGTTCGAAGTGCATCAGTACCTGGATGCCGATTCCAGCGGCACCAGCAATGTCTGCGTTAGTGCCACCGTCGGCGCCGATCGTCTTCGCAGTTTCACCGAGTGGTTGCGCCTCAATCAAAAACGCGGTTTCCTGGGCGAATTCGGCACCGGCAACAACGCAGGTTGCAATGCAGCGCTGCAGGGCATGCTCGGGTACATGGAAACCAATGCAGATGTCTGGCTGGGCTGGACCTGGTGGGCTGCCGGTTCATGGTGGAACATCAGTTACGAATACAACGTGCATCCCAACAAGGATGGAACCGACAAGCCGCAGATGTCGATCCTGTCGCCACAGGCGACCCATGCGACACGCTTCAGCCCTTGATGTGATCTCGCCATGATCCGATCGAGCCGCCGCAAGGCGGCTCTTTTGTGTGCGTCATCGCAACGTGCGGTCACACAGCTTGGACTCACTATCCAAGTGCAACACCCTCATTGCAGTTGAAAAGCCGTCACCACCTGACTGACGCCGGGGACGGCGGTGTTTCAGTTGGTGCGTGATCCTCTAATGCTAGGGCGCTGGTTGCCCCAGCAGCTTGCTGCCAAGCTCGCGTGCATGCATCCGGATGGTCCTGCCCGGCGCATCAGCCACACAACCGTGGAAAGCGTATCGCTTAGTTAATAACGCCTGCGATAAACATAGACGACGACGGCAAACGCTTATGCGTTCGCTGCACGTGCTACTGCATTGTTACGTCAGTGATCCGACGCCGGACCGTTGACAGCGAGCGCGTCCATACGATGGCATTTCGACACAGCGATGCATCTGTCGCGGCTTGAAAAGCCTGCTTTTCCGCATATTCCATGCCCACGTTATAACGCGCTGATTCGAAAAGTGACCTGTGCGATATGTGACTGCGCTCCATTCGACACATTTACTTCGCAGTTAATGCAACCGGAAATTCGGTACGGCAGATGCATTAAAGACGACGGATGCGGCGTATTTCGCGCAGATCGCAAGCACAAAGGGTGCTGTGACGCATCTTCCCCGTCGTCTAAGGAGTTGCTTTATGTCTGCCGTTTCTCACTCGCTTCGCAACCTTGTTCGTTGCGCCCTGCTGTTCCTTCTGATCGGCACGTTGCCGCTCGCCCACGCAAGAACGCGCGTACTGAAATACGCCGGCGTCAATCTCTCAGGCGCAGAATTCGCGTCTTCCAAAAAGCCGGGAGTCCTCAACAAGGACTATATGTATCCGGCAACCAGCGATTACACCTATTTCGCAGGTGTAGGCATGAATACCATTCGTCTTCCCATCCTGTGGGAGCGCCTGCAACCGAGTGCGCGCGGCGAATTGGATCCGGCGCAACTGGCATTGGTGCAACAGGCGGTGGCACGCGCCAAGGCATCGGGCATGTATCTGGTGTTGGACATCCACAACTACGCCAAATACAACGGCTACAAGATCGGTAGCAGCGAGGTGCAAAACGCCACGTTCGCCGATTTATGGCGGCGTCTTGCGCTGGTGTTCCGCAACGACAATGCCGTGATCTTCGGCCTGATGAACGAGCCCAATGGCGTGTCTGCCAGCGGATGGGCCGGTAGCGCCCAGGCGGCGATCGACGCCATCCGCGCCACCGGTGCGAACAATTTGATCCTGGTCCCAGGCGTTCTCTGGACCGGTGCGCACAGTTGGTCCTCGCTCACAAGCGATGGCTATTCCAATGCCACCGCGCTGGCGTCCATCTACGATCCCCTCAACAACTATGCGTTCGAGGTGCATCAGTATCTGGACGCAGATTCCAGCGGCACGACCAACGTGTGCGTCAATTCCAGCATCGGTGCCGATCGTCTGCGCAGCTTCACCGACTGGCTACGCGCCAATCACAAGCGCGGTTTCCTTGGCGAATTCGGCAGTGCCAGCAACAAGACCTGTAATAGTGCGCTGTACGGCATGCTCAAGTACATGAAAAGAAACGACGATGTCTGGTTGGGCTGGACGTGGTGGGCCGCAGGTGCCTGGTGGGGCTCCTACGCGTATACCCTACAGCCGAACAAGGACGGCACCGACCGGCCGCAGATGTCGATCCTGTCTCCGTGGGCAGTGGGCGTAACAGGTGTCACACCTTGATGTAATCGGATCGAGCCGCCGCAAGGCGGCTCGATTTTATGCGTCCGTCCGGGCTGTGCATCGTTCTGGCGCCGGTGCGAATCGCAGCGCAACCATCCCGATCGCGTCATCGACGACCTTGCCCTACCACTGCAGCCGCCTCCCGCGGAAGGTAAACATCACGTGCAAGGCGAATGAAGACCAGTGCGAGCATTTCAGCTGCCTGAACTCGTGCTACCGCGACGTCGGTTTTTTCACCCGATGGCGATGACAGCGCGTCCAGCATGGGCACACTTCACTGCAGGAGCAGTCTCATGGCACATCGATTGATGAAGACCGCGCTGATCGGCGCACTCGCGCTGGCATCGCATGGCGCATTCGCGCAGGCCGCTGCCGATAAGCCGGCCAAGGCGCTGACGTCCGCCGAAATCACCAGCATGCTCACCAGCAAGGGTTACACCAAGGTGCACGACGTCAAGTTCGAGCACGGAGTGTGGACCGCCGATGCGCGCAGCGGCGATGGCAAGGATGTGGATGTGCGTATCGACCCGGTGACCGGGCGCGTGTACGGCGACCAGACCACCTCCAAGTTGAGCGAGGCCGACATCCGCGCGGCGTTGTCAACCAACGGCTATTCCAACGTGCACGATCTCAAGTTCAAGGACGGCCTGTGGAAGGCCGACGCCGAGCAACGTGGCGGACAGAAGGTCGACCTGCACATCGATCCGGAAGATGGGCACGTGGTCAGCGCGGACAACGACTGATCCATCACTGACGCAATCGCGTGGTGGTGTTTGAGCACGTTTGCCGGGCATCACTGCAGCACTGAACAGGGCCTCCAACTGGAGGCCCCGTTTATTGACACCGCAGGCAGTGCGGCCTTGTTGTCACCCGCACTGCCGCAACTCGATCGATCGCAACACGACCCCACACATGCGTGCTTGAGGCCGTGCGCGCACTCGGTGTACTCAACGCGCCGGCGCTACCTGCTTGCCATCGGCCTGTTTGCCATCAGCAGCAGAGGCAGGTGCCTGCGGATCCGCTACTGCACCCGCACCCGGCTTGCCGACCATCATGCGGTCGCGCGCGGCCTTGAATGGGTTGCCGGCATACCAGTTGGGCCAACGCTCGCCAGCGGCGACTTCCTTGCCCACGCCATACACGGCCTGCAAGTCTTCGAGGGTGCCATCGAGTTTCCAGGTGGCCGCATCGTATTCATCGCCAGGGGCATGGTAGCGATTGCGGCCGTAGTCTTCGGCTGCTGCACGTCCGGCAGCGGTGCCGCCCTCGCGCAGGTCCTCGCCGCCATCGGCGTACAGCGCCGGCACACCGGCCTTGGCGAAATTGAAATGATCCGAGCGGAAATACGAGCCGCTCTGCGGTGTGGCCTCAGCGTGCAGCGTGCGGCCCTGCATCGCGGTGATCGGCTTGAGAATGTCTTCCAGCTCCGAGCTGCCCATGCCCACCACGGTGACATCGCGCGCGCGCCCGGCCACCGACATCGCATCCAGGTTGATCACCGCAGCAATCTTGTCCAGCGGGAAACTCGGATTGGCCACGTAATACTTGGACCCGAGCAGGCCGGATTCTTCCAGCGTCACCGCCACAAACACCACCGAGCGCGCCGGCTTGGGATCCTGATGCGCGAAGGCATCGGCGATTTCCAGAATGCCGGCCACGCCGGTCGCGTTGTCCACCGCGCCGTTGTAGATGTTGTCGCCACTCTCGCCCGGATGCTTGCCCAGGTGATCCCAATGCGCCATGTACAGCACCGCCTCATCGGCGTGGCTGCTGCCCGGCAGCACGCCGACCACATTGCGTGAGGTCTTTTCGGCGATGGTGCTCTTCAGGTCCACCGACCAGCTGGCCTTCAACGGCACCGGCTTGAAGCCGCGCTTGCTGGCGTCCTTGTAGGCCTGCGCCAGATCCAGCCCGGCGTTGGCGAACAGCTGCTTGGCGGTCTCGGCGCTGATCCAGCCCTGCACCGGCAGGCGCGGATCGGTGTCGTCCTTGGCCGGCAAGTCGTATTGCGGGCCGGCCCAGGAATTCTTCACCACATCCCAGCCGTAGCTGGCGCCGGGCGTGTCGTGCACGATCAGCGCGGCAGCGGCGCCCTTGCGCGCGGCTTCTTCGAACTTGTAGGTCCAGCGCCCGTAGTACGTCATGCGCTTGCCGTCGAACAGCTTGGCATCGCCGGTGTGGAAGCCGGGGTCGTTGACGAACATCACCACCGTCTTGCCCTTCCAGTCCTGGCCGGCGTAATCGTTCCACTGTTGCTCGGGCGCATCCACGCCGTAGCCGACGAACACCAGCTCGCTGTTGTCCAGCTTGACCTCGGCCTGGCCGGTGCGCGTGCCCACCACGATGTCGGTGCCGAAGGCCAGTGCGCGGGTCTGATCGCCGCTGCGCAGACTGGGTGCGGTGGCTGCATCGGCGGTGGTTTCCACCATCGGCACGTCCTGGAACCAGCTATCGCCATTGCCCGGCTGCAGCCCGATGCGCTGCATCTGGTCGCGGATATAGGTGACGGTCTTCTCTTCGCCCGCGGTGCCCGGGCCGCGCCCTTCGAAATCGTCCGAGGCCAGTGTCTTGACCAACTCGGCGAAGTCGCCGGTCGTCATCTCCGGCGAGAACGCGTGCCGGCTGACCGGTGCGCTGGGTGCGGTATCGGCCGGGGTCTGCGCGCTGGGCGCGGCAGGTGCGTCGGCGGGCTCACGTTTGCAGCCGGCCAGGGCCAGCGTCGCGGCCAGGCACAACAGGATCTTGCGGGGCATCGGGACTCCTCGTGCGGCGAAGGTCCCCCGATTCTAGGCGTTGACTGTGGTGAGCGCGTCAGTCCTTGGGCGCCACGTCGCTGTCGAAACTGCGCGCAGTGGCGCCGGTAACCGCGCCGATCCTGGCGGTGCGATGCACATACAGGTTGACCTCGCGCTCGAACTGCAGCTGCCCATCCACCACCGCATTGGGGCCGATCACCACCCGCGGCTTGCGCGACGGCTTGAACGAAAGACTGAAATTGGGCTTGGTGACCTCGATCCCGCCATGCACATGCGAGCCCACCCCCACGGTGATATCGCCATTGACGGTCTCGATGCCCTTGCCGAGCTCGGTTTCCACCAGACCGATGCTGCCGTTGACGGTTTCCACGCCGCCGCTGATCTGGCTGCCGCGCTCCACCAGAATGCTGCCGTTGACCGTCTCCAGCCCGCCGGACACCACCACTTTCTGGCCCAGCGTGATCGCGCCATTGACGGTGGAGACGCCACCGGTGCGCGCGCGCTCGCCGATCTGGATGCTGCCGTTGACGGTTTCCACGCTCTTGGTCTGCGCACCGGCACCGATTTCGATGGAGCCGTTGACGGTGTCCAGGGCGCCATAGGATTGGCCGGCCTCGGCGCTGATGCGACCATTGACCTTGCTGATGTCCTCGTTGGCCCAGGCGCTCGTGCAGACCAGGGACACCATCAGGAGAAGATGCTGGGACTTCATGCTGAACCTCGCGCGGCGGCGGCGATCTGGGGCGTGGCGGCGATCACACCATGCTTGGCTACAATCGCGCACCTGCCTGAAGTCACTGGACCGTTCGTTGCCCCCTTCGCCCGCACCGCGCTCGCGCCTGCCGCTTGCCCCCGCCACCGGCCGCTCACGCGCGTGGCTGGCGGCGGCCATGCTGGCTTGCGCGCTGCTGGCTTGCACAGTGCTCGGCAGCGCCGGTGCAAGCGCGCAAAGCCAGCGCGAGGCCGAGCGCAAACTGCAGCAGCTGCGCGATGAATTGAAGACCATCACTGCCGACCGGCGCGAACTGGAAGGCAAGCGCGGCACCGCCGCCCAGCAGCTACGCCAGGCCGATGAAAAGGTGGCCAAGACCGCACGTGCATTGAGCGAAACCGAATCGGCGATGCGCGAGCAGGAGCAGCATCTGAGCAAACTGCAGCAGGATCGCGCGCAGTTGCAGCGCGGCCTGCAGACCCAGCGCGCGCAGCTGGCAGCGCTGTTGCGCGCCGCCGATCAGCTCGGCCGCAACGCGCCGTTGAAGGTGTTGTTGTCGCAAGACACGGTGGGCGATGCCACGCGCCGGCTGGCCGACCATCGCTACGTGCAGAACGCGCGCGCACAGCGCATCCAGGCGCTGACCACGCAGCTGGAGGCCTTGGCGAAAGTGGAACAGGACATCGCCAGCCGGCGCCAGGCACTGGATAGCGCGCGTGCGCAGCAAAAAGCGCAGGCCTCTTCGCTGCAGAAGGATCGCTCGCAGCAGGCGGTCACCGTCGCCCAGCTGGACGACCGCTACAAACAGCGCGCCGAACGCGAAAAAGCCCTGGGCCAGGACGCCAAGTCGCTGGAACAGTTGCTCGCCAATCTGCGCGCGGCCGCCGCCAAGGCCGAAGCCGAACGGCGCGCGGCCGCCAAGCGCGCCGCAGCCGAAGCCGAACGGCGCGCGGCCGCCAAGCGCGCCGCAGCCGAAGCCGCCGCGCAGGCAAAGCGCGCCAAAACCGATCGCACCGATCGTCCCGACCGGCCGGGCAAGACGCCGCCCAAGGTGATCGCCAGCGCGCCGGCCCCCAAGGTCGGTGGGCTGAGCTGGCCGGTGTCGGGCAACCTGCTGGCCCGCTTCAACGCCACCTTGCCGGACGGCCACACCAGCAAGGGCGTGCTGATCGGCGCGCCCAAGGGCAGCACCGTCAGCGCCGTGGCCGATGGCACGGTGGTGTTCTCCGACTGGATGACCGGCTACGGCATGATCCTGATCGTGGACCACGGCAATGGCTACATGAGCCTGTACGCGCACAACGACACGCTGTTGCGCGATGCCGGCGCCTCGATCAAGCGCGGCGAGGCGGTGGCCAAGGTCGGCAGCTCGGGCGGGCAGGGCGTGCCGGCGTTGTACTTCGAACTGCGTCGCAACGGGCAGCCGGTGGATCCGTCGAGCTGGTTGCAGCGGCGCTGAGTGCAGGTGCGGTGAGCGGTGAGCCACGCGTTGCCGCGTCCCGGTGACCAGACGTGCATCGCGTTGAAGCGACCATTGAGGCGACCACTCAGGGAACCGGGACAAGCTGCTTGCGCAGCCATCGGGCGGGCGCTCCCGGTGCGCTGTCGCCCATGCCCGGCAGCGCGTCTGGCCGCGTCATCGCCAGCACGATGCGCACCGCACAGCGACGCCACCGCGCATGCATCTGCGCAGTTGCAGCAGGCAACGGCAATTCAACGCGGATTTATCGCTGCTTCGCGCATAATCCAGGCGGCGCCACGTTGTGGGGCGTCTTCTCTCTTCCGGAGTGCTTCATGCGCGTAGCTGTCCTGTCCGTTGCCCTGTCGCTGGCCTTGTTCGCGTCGCCCGGTTGGGCACAGAAGGCCGGCACCGCCGCCGCCCAGGCCACTGCGGACGATCCGGAAGCCAATGAAGCCGCCGTGTCCAAGGTGCCGCTGGAAGAGATCCGCCGTTTCGTGGCGGTCTACAACGCGGTCAAGCAGGCGTATGTGGATCCGGTCGAAGACAAGAAGCTGATGCATGCCGCCGTGCGTGGCCTGCTCTCGGATCTGGACCCGCACAGCACCTATTTCGACAAGGAAGACGCCGAGGCCTTCGACGAACAGGCCACTGGCGCCTACGACGGCATCGGCGTGGAATTGCTGCAGCAACAGGACAACACGCTCAAGGTGATCGCCCCGATCGACGACACCCCGGCGGCGCGCGCCGGCATCCGCGCCGGCGATGTGATCGTGGCCATCGACGGCAAGCCGATCGACGCCAGCAAGGCGATGGAGCCGCTGCGCGGCGAATCCGGCAGCAAGGTCGTGCTGACCATCGTGCGCGACAAGACGCCCAAGCCGTTCGACGTCACCCTGCAGCGCGAGACCATCCGCGTGGCCAGCGTGCGCAGCAAGCTGCTGGAACCGGGCTACGGCTATATCCGCATCAGCACCTTCCAGGCCGACACCGGTGCCGACTTCCAGAAGAACCTCAAGCAACTGCAGGCCGGCGGCAAGTTGCGCGGCCTGGTGCTGGATCTGCGCAGCAATCCGGGCGGCCTGCTGACGGCCGCGGTACAGGTCGCCGACGATCTGCTCGACAAGGGCAACATCGTCAGCACCCGTGGACGTATTTCGATCAGCGATGCCAAGTTCGACGCCACCCCGGGCGACCTGCTCGGCGGGGTGCCGGTCATCGTGTTGGTGGACGCCGGCTCGGCCAGCGCCTCGGAGGTGCTGGCCGGCGCGCTGCGCGACAACCAGCGCGCGCGCATCATCGGCAGCCGCACCTTCGGCAAGGGTTCGGTGCAGACCGTGCTGCCGCTGGACAACGGCGACTCGGTCAAGCTCACCACCGCGCGCTATTACACGCCCAGCGGCAAGTCGATCCAGGCCAGCGGCATAGTGCCGGAAGTGCTGCTCACCCCGGAACAGCAACCGGGCGATGCCGACCTGCCGGCCAGCCTGACCGACTACAGCGAAGCCACCTTGCCCGGCCATCTGCGTGGCGATGCCGAGGGCGAAGAGGGCTATAGCGCCGGCGACGTACTGCCGGGCGACGGCCCGATCGCTGCTGCATTGGCCGAACTCAAGCAGCCCGGTTCGGCAGCCAAGGCCCAAGCCGCGCTCAAAGCCAAGGCGCAGGCCGCGCAGAAGGCCAAGGCCGCCAAGACAGCGGCCGAACCCAAGCCGGCAGCAGCGCGTCCGGCGACCGGCGACAAGCCCAAGCCCACCGACAAGCCCACCGAGCCGGCTGAAAAAGCCAAGCCAGCGGCGCCAGCCGAACCGACCGCGCCTGCGGAAAAACCCAAACCGGCCGAACCGGTCAAGTGATCCGGACACGGCGCAGCGGGTGAGCTACACCCGCTGCGCACTCGGCGCGATCAATGTGCGCTGGCACTGCAACGCCATCTACCCGCACATCTCGATCACCCGTCAACCGTAGCGCTGACCGGATGTAACGTCACGCAACGAGCCGTGCCGCAGTGCGAATGCTTTTGTAGGAGCGACCCTAGTCGCGAGAAGCCTTCCCGAACGCGATCACCACTCAAACAACCGCTATCGCGCAATCGCCAACGCCTCGGGATTGACCAGATTGCGCGGCGTGCCAGCGGCAAACGCCAGCACATTGTCGAATGCCGCTTCGAAGTACAGCGCGTAGCTGTCGCGTTCCACATAGCCCAGATGCGGCGTGGCCAACACGCGCGGATGCTGCAGCAACGCATCGCGCGCATCCAGCACCGGCTCACGTTCGAACACATCCACCGCCGCCTGCGCCGGACGGCCTGCGTCCAACGCGGCCAACAGCGCACCTGGCGCAATCAATTCGGCCCGGCTGGTGTTCACCAGCAAGGCATCGCGGCGCATGCGCGCCAGATCGTCCACGGTCACCTGATGGCGTGTCTGCGCGCTCAGGCGCCGATGCAGCGACAGCACATCGCTGCGTTCGAACAGGTCCTCGCGGCTGGCGGCGATCTCGAACCCATCGCGCGCGGCCTGCGCGCAGGAGGCTTCGCCGCCCCACACCAGCACCTGCATGCCGAACGCACGCCCGAAGCCGGCCACGCGCTGGCCGATCCGCCCATAACTCCAGATGCCCAAGGTGCGCCCGTGCAGTCCGCACGATGCTCTGCATCGGCAGGTGCAGCGTCTTGGTATTGCCGAACTCTTCGCGCAACCGTTCTTCGGTGGGATCCACCACCAACCCGTCGTGCACGTCGAACACCAGCTCGCCGATCTGGTTGAAGCCCCACAGATGGCTGCTGGTGACCTCACGCGCGTAAAGCTCGTACACCTTGCCGTGATTGAGGAAGGTGACTTTGTACAAAGGCTTGACCATGCCGGCGATTATAGGCGCGCCAGCATGGCCAAGGCAGCGCAACCGGTCACTGCCAGCACGCAACGCCTGCATCAGCGTCGTCGGGCCATCCACCACGCGTCGCTCGCCGCGTTAGAACCCGTGGCGCTTGCGCAGCCGCCGCGCGATCGCCGCGCGCACGTACAGGCCATAGACGATGCCGAACACGAAACCGGCGATATGCGCCGACCACGCCACCATGCCGAACGCCGGGCCGATGTAGGCGAACACCACCTGCAGCATCGCCCACACCCCGATCAGCAACGGCGCCGGCACCCGGATGAATTCCAGAAACACCCCCAGCGGCAGCACCACGCCCAACTTGGCGCCGGGAAACAGCGCCAGATAGGTGCCGATCAATGCCGACACCGCGCCCGAGGCGCCGATGATCACCCGGTCCGGCGTGCCGATCGCAAAGATCGCCGCCAGGTTGGAGGCCGCGCCGCCGACCAGAAACAGCAGCAACAACCGCCACGGCCCCAGAATGCGCTCGGCCGGCAGCCCGAAGATCAGCAGGAACACCAGGTTGCCGAGCAGGTGCGACCAGTCCGCGTGCAGGAACAGGGCCGTGAACAGCCGCAGCACGCTGCCGTCGCGCAGGGTCGCCCACCAGTCGCCCAAGTTGGAGACGCCGCTGGACAGCGCGCCCCAGTCCAGCCATAGCGTGTTGCGTGCCTCGCCCGGCCGGCTGATCGACCACAGGTAGGCCAGCCAGACGGTTGCGAACAGCAACGGTACCGCCCAGCGGGGGGTAGGTTTCTTGCGGGAGGGGAGAGAGACGAACATCGGAGTGGCACTCTAGCGGGTTCACGCTCCTGAACCCATCCCCAACCTGTCCAGCCAGCCAAAACGCACTTCGTTATTGTTCGGTTAATCGTCGTGGTTATACTGCGTACGGCGTCGTATGTCGGGGGGGGGTCTCCGGCGCGCTCCAGCTGCTGTTCGGCGCTGGGCGCGGGCGCTGTACCGACCACTGCAGTCTTTATCCGGAGAGCAACAACTTATGTCTACCGCTTCCACTCTCGGCCGCGCCACCCTGTTGGCCGTTGGTATCGCCGGTGTGCTGGCCGTTGGCCAGGCCCACGGCGCCGCGTTCCAGCTGAAGGAAAACAGCGCCAAGGGTCTTGGCCGCGCCTTCGCCGGTTCCGGCAGCGCCCCCGATGACGCCTCGATCATCGCCAACAACCCGGCCGGCATGCGTCAGCTCGACGGTCGCCTGTTCCAGGCCGACGTCAGCGCCATCAGCTTCTCGGCCAAGTTCCAGCCTGAAAGCGGCAACTATGCCAACGGCGCCCCGGTCTCCGGCGGCAATGGCGGCGACGCCGGCATGATCGCGCCGGTCCCGGCGATGTACTTCCATGTGCCGTTCGGCGAGAACGACAACATGCACCTGGGTACCTCGCTGACCGTGCCGTTCGGCTTCAAGACCGAATACGACCGCGACTGGGTCGGCCGTTACCACGGCACCAAGACCGAGTTGCAGGCGATCGACTTCAACGTCGCCTTCTCCTACGACGTGAACCCGTACGTGTCCTTCGGCGCCTCGGTGTTTGCGGAGCGTCTGGATATCCAACTGCGCAACGCGGTGGACGCCGGTTCGATCCTGGCCCGCTCGCGGGTTCCGGGCTTTGCACCAGGCAATGCCGATGGTTCGCTGAAGATGAAGGGCAACAGCACCGAAGTGGGCTTTACCCTGGGCGGCTTGTTCAGCATCGATGAGAACACCCACATCGGTCTGTCCTATCGCTCGGAAGTGGAGCACAAAATCACTGGCGCCGATGTCGACTTCACAATGCCGGGCAACGCCTCGGCGGTGTTCGCAAACGCAGCACCCGGCACCTTCATTGACACCAGCGGCCGCGCCACCGTGAAGCTGCCCGCCAGCGCCACGGCCAGCTTCACCCACAACGTCAACGAACAGTGGTCGATCATGGCCGATGTCACCCGCACCGCCTGGAGCAAGTTCGACCAGGTGACGCTGGACTTCGCCTCCAATCAGCCCAATACCGTGCTGGACTTCTCCTACCGCGATACCACCTTCGCCTCAATCGGTGCCGACTACCGCATGAGCGAAACGCTGACCCTGCGTGGCGGTGTGGCGTACGACCAGACCCCGACCACCGCCGAGCATCGCGACGTGCGCGTGCCGGATGCGAGCCGCAAGTGGGTGTCGCTGGGTCTGAGCTGGCGTCCGTCGCAGCAGGCCGAATACAACTTCGGTTACACCCACCTGTTCACCAGCGACCCGACCAGCGATACCGTCAGCGCCACCGGCGACCGTCTGGCTGGCAGCTACAAGGTGAAGGGCGACGTGCTGGCCGCTTCGATCAACTACAAGTTCTGATCGACGCTTCCCGGTACGCGTGATGAAAAACCCCGCTTCGGCGGGGTTTTTCTTTTTCTGTCGTGCACACGCTGCAGCCGCTTACAGCGCCTTGTCGGAGCGCAGCATCGTCATTCGTCATCGACAGGGACAGCGACGGGGGAACAACGCCGTGCGGAGTTTTCACGCTTGGCCTTGGCATCCACTCATCCTGCTGATCAACGAAACACGCAAGGCTAGCGAGTTGCTTCCAACCATTGCATCGAACCGAAGCTCTTGAATCTGCGATATGGCGCAGCGAAACGATCCAGGTGGGGTGCGATCGAGGCACCAACTGTGCAGGCCGATGTTGAGGTTGCTATCGTCATGGCATGGACCAACCCGATTTCATCCAGATCACCGACCACGCGGTGTCGCGGCAGGATTGCGCCGCCATCGTGCAACGCATGCGCGACAGCCAGCAGCTGCAACCCGGGCGCATCGGCAGCGGCGTGTTTCCCGAACTCAAACACAGCCGCGATCTGCGCATCAGCGGTGTGGCCGAGTGGGCCGAGGTGGAAAACCGCCTGCAACAAGCAGTATTCGAAGGCCTGCTCAGCTATCTGCGGCGCTATCCGCAAGCGTTGGTCTCGCCGCTGATGCTGCAGGTCACCACCGACGACGGCAGCCCGCATCGCCTGGTTGCCGAAGACATCGTGCAGATGAGCGATCAGGCGTTGGGCGATCTGGCGCGCACCTGCCTGCGCCCGGCAGCGATCAATCTGCAGTGGTATACCGCTGACCAGGGCGGTTATCCGTACTGGCATTGCGAGCTGTATCCACGCGATGCCAGCGCCGAAACGCTGCACCGCCATCTGCTGTGGACGCTCTACCTCAACGAGGAGTTCGAGCAGGGCGAAACCGAATTCCTGTTCCAGCAGCGCAAGGCCCGCCCACGCACCGGCAGCCTGCTGATCGCTCCCACCGCGTTCACCCACACCCACCGCGGCAACCGCCCGGTCGGCGGCGACAAGTTCATTGCGACGAGCTGGATTTTGTTTCAGTCGGCGCAGGCGCTGTACGGCGGGGATGCGTGATTGGGGATTGGGGATTCGCAAGAGCGGGCACTGCAGTGCTGCTGCTGTTACGCATCTCTAATCCCAACTGCCGAATCACAGCTGCTCTTACAAATCCCCAATCCCGAATCACAAATCCCCGCCCCTAAAACAACTGCCCCTGCGGCGACTCCTTGACCGGCTTGGCCGGCGGAGCAGGGCGCCGAAACTTGCCTGTGTCCAACGGCGGCATCTGGCGTGCATCGAAACCGGCGCGGCGGTGGGCCAGCGCGAAGCGTCTCGCCAGCAGATCCGCATACACGCCTTGTCCGCGCATGCGCGTGCCGAAGGCGCTGTCGTAATCCTTGCCGCCGCGCAGCTGCTGGATCGTGCTCATCACATGCTCGGCGCGTTGTGGATGATGGGTCTGCAACCAGTCGCGGAACAGCGGCGCCACTTCATGCGGTAGCCGCAGCAATACGTAGCCGGCACTGTCGGCGCCAGCATCGGCGGCGGCCTGCAGGATCGCTTCCAGTTCGTGGTCGTTGATCCACGGAATCACCGGCGCGGCCATCACCCCGACCGGCACGCCGGCCTCGTGCAATGCACGCATCGCGCGCAGGCGTGCATGCGGCGCGGACGCGCGCGGTTCCAGCTTGGCCGACACGTGCGGGTCGAGCGTGGTCACCGAAAAATACACGTTGACCAGCCCCTCGCGCGCCAGCGGCGCAAGCAGATCCAGATCGCGCGTCACCAACGCGTTCTTGGTGATCAGCGTGAACGGATGCCGCGTCTCCCACAGCACTTCGATCAATTGCCGCGTCAGCGCGTGCTTACGTTCGATCGGCTGATACGCATCGGTGTTGATGCCCAATGCGATTGGGCTGGGTACATAGCTGGGCCGCGACAACTCGCGCCGCAACACCTCCGGCGCATTGGTCTTGGCGAACAACTTTGTCTCGAAATCCAGTCCGGGCGAGAGATTGAGATACGCATGCGAGGGCCGCGCAAAGCAGTAGCTGCACCCATGCTCGCAGCCACGATACGGATTCACCGATTGCGAGAACCCGATATCCGGCGATTGATTGCGGCTGATGATGCTGCGCGCGGTTTCCTCGGTGACCTGCGTACGCAATGCCGGCGCGGCGAACTCCTCGCTGTCGTCCGCGTACCAGCCGTCGTCCACCGCCTGTTGGGTGGTGGTTTCGAAGCGTCCGGGCAGATGGCCGGTCGCACCCCGGCCCTTGATTGCAGTTGCCATCGCGCCATCGTACGGCCGGCAGATCTCACACGCCGCGACGACGCAAGCTACACGATGCAGCGTTCAGACCCGTGCTCCGCCATTGCGTTGGCCGCGTGGTCATCGCAGTAAGGCGTGCGGGCCGTAGAATCCGCGCATGCTCGCATCTGCACAGGGCGCGTGGGACTGGCTGGCCACCATTCCCCACCTCGAAGCGCTTCTCCTCGCCGCCTACGTGCTGTACCTGCTGTGGATCGCCAGCTGGATCGTGCTGCAGAAGCGCGAGCCGGTGGCCACGCTGAGCTGGGTGCTGTCGCTGGCCGCGCTGCCGTATCTGGGCCTGCTGATCTATTACTGGCTCGGCCCGCAGAAGGTCAAACGCCAGCGCCTGCGTCGCGGCCGTTCGCGCTCGGGCATGGAAAGCTACGACAGCGTCTGCCCACCCGATGCCGACTGCACCGAGCTGGCCAAGATCGCCCAGTCCACCACCGGCCTGGCGCCCAGCAGCGCCACCGAAGTGCATTGGCTGGTCGACGGCGCGGCCACCTACGCCGCCATCATCGAGGCGATCAGTCACGCGCGCGACCACATCCATCTGGAGTACTACATCTTCCAGCCGGACCGCAGCGGCACCGCAATCTGCGAGGCCCTGATGGAACGCGCGCGCGCCGGCGTCAAGGTGCGCTTGTTGCTGGATGCGGTGGGTTCTTCGGCGATGACACGGCGCAGCCTGCGCACGCTGCGCGAGGCCGGGGTGGAGACCGCCTGGTTCCATCCCTCGCAGCTGCTCAAGCCGTTCAAGCGGCCGTGGTTGAACCTGCGCACCCACCGCAAGGTGATCGTCATCGATGGGCGGATCGGCTTCACCGGCGGCATCAACGTCACCGACGACGAGAACGAGCAGGTGCGCAGCGACGCCTACCGCGATCTGCACGTGCGTCTGCAGGGCCACGTGGTGCGCAGCCTGCAGCTGGTCTTCCTGGAAGACTGGCTCTACGCCACCCGGCAGGGCCGCCCGGCCTTCCACGGTCAACAGCTGTGGCCGGAGGATGTGCCAACCCGCGCGCAAGGCGATGTCGATGCGCAGGTGCTGGTGTCGGGGCCGGACTCCTCGTGGGAGGCGATCCATCGGCTGATGGTCGCTGCGATCCACGAAGCCAGGCATCGGGTCTGGCTGGTCACGCCGTACTTCGTCCCAGGCGAGGCCGCGCGCATGGCACTGACCTCGGCCGCATTGGGCGGCCTGGACGTGCGCCTGCTGGTGCCGCGCGTCAGCGATTCGCGCCTGGTCACCTACGCGGCACGCTCGTATTTCGACGAACTGCTCGAAGCCGGCGTGCGCATCTACGAATACGGTCCGCGCATGCTGCACACCAAGGCGCTGCTGGTCGACGATGAGATCAGTATCGTCGGCAGCGCCAATTTCGACAGCCGCAGCTTCCGCCTGAATTTCGAGTTGTCGATGCTGTTTCGCGACCAGGCGGTGGCGGCGGAACTGGCCGGGCTGATCGGCAGCGACCTGGAAAAAGCCCAGGAAGTGCGCTTCGTACGCCGCCGCCCCCTGTGGCGCTCGCGCCTTCCCGAAGCCTTCGCACGGCTGCTGTCGCCACTGCTCTGAACCGCACGCGCCGCACCCACGTGGAACCGCGCCGGGCGCGGCGCTACACTGCCGCCACTGATTGGGGAGCTCGTCATGCACTGGCTGTTTCTGCTTATGGCACTGGGTGCGCTGGTGCTGGCTTTCAGCACGCCGCACGTGTGGTTGCTGGTTGTCTCGCTGCTGGTGGCTTTGCTGCTGCTGCTGCTGTGGACGCGCGGCTGGTTCGCATCGCGCATGGACGATACCCAGCGCGATACCAGCAGCATGATCGACCCGGCAGAGCTGCGCCGCCTGCGCGAGATCGCCGAGGCCCGCAAGGCCGCCGCACTGGCAGCCACGCGCGACGGCGAGCCGCAGGCCTGAGAGCGACGTTGTGACCACCCAGCTCAGCGTCAACGTCAACAAGATCGCAGTGCTGCGCAATTCGCGCGGCGGGCACGATCCGGATGTGGTGCAGGCTGCGCGCACCTGCATCGCAGCCGGCGCGCACGGCATCACCGTGCACCCGCGCCCGGACCAGCGGCATATCCGCGCCGACGACGTGCTGGCGCTGAGCGCGCTGACGCGCGAGCACGGCGTCGAATTCAATATCGAAGGCAATCCGTTCGCGCCACCGCGCGATGGTTATCCGGGACTGCTGGAGCTGTGTCGCCTCACGCGCCCCGAGCAGGTCACCCTGGTGCCCGATGGCGACGGGCAACTGACCTCCGACCACGGTTTCGATTTTGCGCAAGACCCCGCACAGCTCGCCGCACTGATTGCCTCGTTCAAGGCGATTGGTGCGCGCGTCAGTTTGTTTGTCGATGCCGGTAATGCCGAGATCGCTCAAGCGGCAGTGCTTGGTGCAGATCGCATCGAGTTGTACACCGGCCCGTATGCGCAGGCGCATCTGAGCGGGCAGCCAGACGCTGCATTCGCGCTGTTTGCCGGCGCCGCGCAACGTGCCAGCGCCGCAGGTCTGGGCATCAATGCCGGGCATGATCTGTCGCAGGACAACCTTGGCGATTTTCTCAACGCCGTCCCCGGCGTGCTCGAAGTCTCGATCGGCCACGCGCTGATCAGCGAAGCCTTGTATCGAGGTCTGGATGCGACTGTGCGTGCGTATCTGGAGATATTGCGCAGCGCGTCGGCTAGCGTTTGAGAGATTCAATCGTCTAAGCGCGTCTATCGAAGCAACGGCACTTACCGAAACACGTAGCTCGGCGGTGTTGAGGTCTTAGATAACACCGAATTCTCACATGCGGTCCAGACGCCTGATGGCGCCGGCCGCTGCGTTTTGTCGTTTTTCTCGGTTGCTTTAAGGCAGCTGCACGTTATGCATCCCATTACTCGCAACGGAGCAGAGTTTTTCTGCCCCGTTGCGCTATTTACTGCACCATTTACTTCAGTAGTAACTGCATTATCTACTGCATAAAACCGATGCGATCGGCCTGCGCGTTCTTCACCGCAGCCAATACCTTGGCCATCACTGAATACTCCGCATCTGCACTGGCCGCAGTGCAAAAACAATGCTCGACCAGCAAGCCGAAGCGTCGCGCTGCGAATCGATCACGCTTAAAAAAACGCCACCGTTTCCGGTGGCGTTTGCAGTCGCGTCATGACTGTTGTGTTGCGGTCTTGCGATGTCTTACTGCATGAAGCCGATTTTCTTCATCTGCGAGTTCTTTGCCGCAGCCAGGACTTTGGCCATCACCTCGTACTCCGCGTCCTGGTTCGCATCGATGCGCAGTTCCGGCTGGTTGGTCGGATCGCTGGCGATCACTTCTTCCATCTTCTGCTGCAACTGAGCCACCGGCACTGGACTGTTGTTCCAGAACACCTGGTTGCTGGCGTCGATCCGCAACTCGATCGGCGGCGGCGGTTCGGTCGTCTGCGGTGGCGGGTTGAGCACCCGCTGCGGCAGATCCACGGCGATCGGGTAGGTCATGATCGGCGCGGTCACGATGAAGATGATCAGCAGCACCAACATCACGTCCACCAGGGGCGTGACGTTGATGTCGGCCATCGGGCCACGGTTTCCACCGGTACTGAATGCCATGGCTTACTGCCCCTTCTCTTTGGTCGCGACGAAGCCGATGTCCAACATGCCCTGACCCTGCGCGATCTTGGTGATCTCGTTGATCGTACGCATCTTGGTCGTGCGGTCGCCACGCAGGTTGAGCGGCGGTTGCGGTGTCTGCTGTGCGGCGGTGGACAGGCGCGACTCCAAGGCTTCCTTGGAGACCGGCTCGTCGTTCCAGTACAGCGACCCGTCTTCCTTGACGGCCAGGGTGATCGGCGCGGCACGTTTCTCCGGCTCTTCCTTCTGGACCAGGTTGGCCTCGGGCAGCTCCACCTTGACCTTATGGGACATCAGCGGTGCCGTAATGATGAAGATGATCAGCAGCACCAACATCACGTCCACGAGGGGCGTCACATTGATGTCGGCCATCGGGCCACCGCTGTTTCCACTACTGAAGGCCATAACGGGCTCCGTCTAAATCGTTGCGAAGTCGTTCTTTACTACGGATTAGCGAACGCGCGAACCAGTGGCGAAGAAGTCGTGCAGGTCGTGAGCGAAGGTGTCGAACTTGGCGATCACCGAGCTGTTGACCTTGGAGAAGAAGTTGAACGCGAACACCGCCGGGATAGCGACGAACAGACCGATCGCGGTCATGATCAGCGCTTCACCCACCGGGCCGGCAACGGCGTCGATGGAAGCCGAACCGGTTGCACCGATCTTGATCAGCGCGCCGTAGATGCCCCACACGGTACCGAGCAGACCGACGAACGGTGCGGTCGCACCGACGGTGGCGAGCAGGGTCATGCCGGACTGCAGACGGGTGCTTTCGCGGGTCACGGCCTGACGCAGGGCGCGATCGACGAACTCGGAACGGCTCAGGCTCTCGCCCAGACCGCCGGCGCTGGTGCCTTCGGCACGCTGGTGGTGAGCGGCAGCCTGGGCTGCGTCCAGCGCGATCTTGGAGAACGGCTCGGAAGCGGGCTGCTCTTCCATGGCGCGGATGGCGTCCTGTGCATTCGGGGCATCCCAGAACGCGGTGGTGACGCGGTCAGCCGCGCTCTTCAGACGGGTGGCGCGGAAAATGTTGATGACGGTCCAGTACCAGGAGGCAGCGGACATGGCGATCAGGGTGATCAGAACGACCCAGGACACGGCGAAGTCGCCGGGCTGAGAGGTCATTTCGGTGATCAGATGCTCGAAGCCCATCTGCGAAAGAGCGGCCGACGGATTGGAGCCCCCTGCAGCGGCGGCGATAAAGAATTCCTGCAGCATGACGCTTACCTTTGTTGTGTGTGGTGATGAAGGGTGGAGCGAAAGGAAGACAGGATCCTGGGCCGGCCGTAGCCGGCCCGTGGATCAGTTCAGAGCAAAGTTGACCGGGACGCGGACACGTCCGGCGGCTTTCTGCCCGTTGACAGTGGAAGCATTGAACTTCCACTTGCGTGCTGCGTCCATCGCGGCACGGTCAAGGTCGCGGTTGCGGCTGGACTTTTCGACCGACACATTGGTCACGTTGCCGCTTGCATCCACATCCACGATCAGGATGACCTCACCTTGTACACCGGCACGGAATGCAGCCGGCGGATACTTCGGCGGGTTCATGTTCTTGGACGAGATATCGACACTGGCGCCGATGTCATTCGGCGGTTGCGGCGGAGACGGTGGGCTCGGCGGCGTGACGATATCGCTGGGACGGGGTTCGGGAACGTCGACTACCGGAGCTTCCGGCGGCGGCGGAACCGGTGACGGCTTCGGCGGCGACAGATTCTTGACCGGCGGCGGCGGCTTGTCTTCCGGCGGTGGCGGCGGCGGCGGCGGCGGGGGAGGAGGCGGTGCATCCACCAAGGTGACCATGGTGGTGCGCTCCTTCTCAGCCGGAGCCTTCGGCGCCACTGCAGGGATCAGCAACATCATCAGTGCAGTGAGGTGCAAAGCAATTACAAACGCGATGCCGATAATGCGGGCCCAGCTCAGACCCTGGTTCCCGGCATCATAGTCATGCCTGTGGATAACGAGTTGTTCCGTCATGCGCCAATGGCTCTTTCAGTGGGGGCCCCGGATCACGGTGATGATCCCCAGGTTTTCGGACGGCTTTGACACCGCAGGAACTCCCAAGCTTATACCAATCCCGAGTCCTGTAACCACTAAAAACACAGGGATTTCGGGGGTTTATTTTCTTTTTTACTTCAGGTTGATGATCTTCTTTGCGTCTTCAGGTTTTTTGACGCCTTTGGCGATCGCCTGCTGGGCAGCCTGCTTGGCTTCGGGGATACGCCCTTCCGAATGCAGCACCTTGGCCAGATTCAGATAGGTCTCGCCGTCCTTGGAAAGTGGTGCGGCTTTCTGCCAATTCTCGACTGCTTTGGGCACGTCCTCGCTGTAGTAATACGACTGCGCCAACGCGAGGTATGTCTGATAATCAGGCTTGAGGATGCCTTTTTGCATACCTTCGTTGATGACAGCGATGACGTCCTTTTCCTTGTTCTCGGTGTTGGCGTAGATCGAGTACAGCTGCTTGTACTCCTTCTCCTCGGTCAACTGCCCGGCAGCGCGCAGCTTGTCCATGACGGCTGCGGCCTTGTCCATCTGGTCGGCCTGCATATACATGCTGGCCAGATTGAGCTGGGCCTTTTTGTCGTTCGGCGTCTTGGCGGCGATCGCCTCGGCGGTCGCGACGGCCTCGCCGGTCTGGCCGGCCTCGGCGTAGGCAGCCATCAACAACTGGTTCCACGTGTCCTTCGGCTCGGGCGAGGCGGCGATGGCCTGCTTCAGCACCGGAATCGCCTCCTTGTACCGCTCGGCCTGATACAGCGCCTGGCCCTTGAGGATCAGATCTTCCGGGCGCTGCGACTTGCTTTCGTCCAGGTACTTGTCCAGCGTGGCCAGGCCCTCGGCCTGCTGGTCGTCCTGCATCTGCAACTGCGCCAGCATCAGCATCGACTGGAACTGGCCGTTGTTGTCCAGCGCATTCAGACCGATCGCCTGCTGCAGGTATTTCTTGGCAGCGGCGGTGTCGTCGGTGTTGTACGCAGCATGTGCAGCAAGCTGCGCGGCCAGCGCCTTGTCGGCTTCATTGGCAGCGGAATTGGCCAGGATTTCATCGGCCTGGGTACGCACGCCAGGGTAGTCCTCGCCCTTGTTGAAGGTTTCGATCAGCTTCTGCAGCTTGCTGCCCAGCTTGGACGAGGGCTTGATCGTCGGCGCGGCGCGGGTGGACTGCGGGTACAGCTCTTCGGCCTTGCCGCTGCTCTTGGACTTGCGGCTGGCACGCTCGGACGAGCGATCCGACTGCGCGACCGCATCGGCGACGACAGCCCCGCCCAGCGACGCGGCGATGAACAGGGACAACAGGGCTTGCTTGCGCTTGAGCAGTTTCATGATTCACCTCGGACGAGCCGCCGTCGGGCGGTACGAAAAGCGGAATGGAAGCTGTACGAAAAATCTGAGCCGGCAAACTTAGCAGAAAGTCTCAGTTCCCGAAAACGGTTTCCATGCTGTGTTGCGATATTCGGTACGTATCAGGGGCGGTTTCAGCCACAGCGTGGCGCCCGGCCGTCTTGTCGCGCCTGCTTGTAGACCGGCTCGAGCTGATTGACGTCGGCCTGCAGTTCGCGGATGCGATTGGCCGGATCGGGGTGAGTGGACAGCCATTGCGGCTGGCGGTTGCCACTGGCGGCCATCATGTTCTGCCACAGCGTCACCGCCTGGGCAGGGTCGAAGCCGGCCTGCGCCATCAGGCGTTGTCCGACCACGTCGGCCTCGCTCTCCTGGGTACGCGAGCCGGGCAGCAGGAACACCGTCTGCGCAGTCATGCCGCCGACCTGGTTCACCGCGCTGGCCGCGCCATCGCCGTAGGCCGCGCCAGCCAGCGCGCCGATGATGCCCAGGCCGGTCTGCGCGCCGAGCTGGCGGGTGATGCGCTCTTCGTGGTGGCGCGAGATCACATGCCCGATTTCATGACCGAGCACGGCGGCCAGCTGATCCTGGGTCTTGGCGACGGTGAAGATACCGGTGTTCACGCCGACCTTGCCGCCGGGCAGCGCGAACGCATTGGCTTCGTCGTCGACGAACAGCGCGGTTTCCCAGCGGGTTTCGCGCCATTGCGGCGGCAATTGCGCCACCAGCGCATTGACCACGCACTGCACGTAGGCGTTCTGCTTGCCGTCGGTGCTGACCTTTTCCTTGGCCTTGGTCTGCGCAAACGACTCCGCGCCAAGCTTGTCGAGTTGGTCTTGCGTGACGCCTCCCACCACCTGTCGGCGGCCGGTCGGCGAAGTTGTGGTGGCACATGCCGTCAGCGTAAGGACGGCAACAACGATCAACAGCCTGGCTTTCATTCATTCCCCCTGGAACCCTGTGGGCATTTTGGCAGGCTCGTCTTAACTTTTCGTCAAACGGGTCAGCCGACCCCGAAAAAGTACAGCGCGGCCAGGGCCGTGGCGTTGTTGATGCCGTGCGCGGCGATGGGTGCCCACAGGGTGCCGGTGCGCCAATACAGCCATGCAAATGCTGCACCCATGCTGCCGTAGATCAACCACAACTGGGCGATGGCGGCCGGGCCGTTGCCGCTGATGCCGGGCACTTCATGCACCAGCGCGAAGATCGCGCTGCTCAGCGCGATGCCCAGCCACGGTCGCCCGGCGGCCAGCAGGCGACCGAACAGCACGCGCCGGAACAGCAATTCCTCGTACGCCGGGGCGATGGCCACCGCGAACAGCACCAAGGCCAGCGGCCATTGCTTGATCGCTTCTTCCATCAGCGGCAGGTTGGTCGGCACCGGTTTGATGCCCAGCGCCGATGCCGCGACGCTGACCAGATTGCTCAGCACGAATACGGAGACGGCGATCAGGCCGGTCCAGCCCCAGGTCGAGGCACGCCGCGTGGCGGCACGCGAGGCGGCCTGTTCGCCAGCGGTGGCCCGGCGACGCCAGTAGTACAGCAGCACCGCCGGCGTGGCGGTGCTGACCAGCGCGGTGAGCAACTGCGCCATCACGCCGGGTTGGCCGATCGCGGCCATGATCTGCGCGGAGGAGGGCGTCAGGCCCTGCGCTTTGGCCGCCTGTACATGGCTGAAGCCGCGTACCGCTCCCCATAGCGCAAAGCCGGCCACGCTGAGCGTGAGCAGCAGGCCGGTGGCGATCAGTACGTCGATCCAGAAGCCGAGCAGTGCGGGAAACAACCGGGACTTGCCGGCAGCGGAGGCCGGAGCCGGGGTCGTTGGAGAATCTGCGCTCATCGTCGTCCTGCGAAAACCGCGCCCGCGCGGGCATCGCCGAGGCGACGCGCGCGCGTACGACGGAAGGCTCAGATATCCAGGTTGGACACCTTCAGCGCGTTGTCCTCGATGAAATCGCGGCGCGGTTCGACCACATCGCCCATCAAGGTGCTGAAGATCTGATCGGCGGCCACCGCGTCTTCGATGCGTACCTGCAGCAAGCGACGCGTATCCGGGTTGACCGTGGTTTCCCACAGCTGCTCGGCGTTCATTTCGCCCAGGCCCTTGAAGCGCTGCACCTGGCGGCCCTTCTTGGCCTCTTCCAGCAACCAGGCATGCGCCTGCGCGAAGCTGGTGATCGGGTGGGTCTTGTTGCCGCGCACGATCTGCGCGCCTTCGCGCACCAGACCATCCAGCGCCAGCGCCACCTCGCGCAACGGACGCAGTTCGCCGCTTTCGAACGCGCCCATCGGCAGCACCTGGGTGAATTCCTCGCCCATGTGCTTGCGCACCGCCACCAGCGTGGCGGAGGTGCTGTCGGTGGCCGGGTCGAAGCGCAGCTGGTAGCGCGCCGTGCCCAGGGTGCCGCGGTTGAGCACCGCCTGCAGCTTGTCCAGGGTGGGATGCTGGTCGCCTTCGGCCTGCAGCTTTGCCACGTCCAGCGGCGGCAGGTCGATCAAGGCGGTCATCAGCGCCGGGTCGTAGCGGTGCGCATTGCGCGCGATCGCTTCGTTGGCGCCGGTGAACAGCATCAGCAGCTTCTCCAGCGCCTCGCCGGTGATCGGCGGCTCGTCGGTGGCGGGGATCAGCGCCGCGCCCTCGACCGCGTTGCTGGCCAGGTAGGCGTTGAGCGCCGCGTCGTCCTTGAGATACAGCTCGCTCTTGCCCTGCTTGAGTTTGTACAGCGGCGGCAGGCCGATGTAGATGTAGCCACGCTCGATCAGCTCCGGCATCTGCCGGTAGAAGAACGTGAGCAGCAGGGTACGGATGTGCGAGCCGTCGACGTCGGCGTCGGTCATCAGGATGATGCGGTGGTAGCGCAGCTTGTCCGGGTTGTACTCGTCGCGACCGATACCAGTGCCCAGCGCGGTGATCAGCGTGCCAACCTGGTCGGAGGCCAGCATGCGGTCGAAACGGGCGCGCTCGACGTTGAGGATCTTGCCGCGCAGCGGCAGCACCGCCTGGTTCTTGCGGTTACGGCCCTGCTTGGCCGAGCCACCTGCCGAGTCACCCTCGACGATGAACAATTCTGACAGCGCCGGGTCCTTTTCCTGGCAGTCGGCGAGCTTGCCGGGCAGGCCGGCGATGTCCAGCGCACCCTTGCGGCGGGTCAGATCGCGCGCCTTGCGCGCGGCTTCGCGCGCACGCGCGGCGTCGACGATCTTGCCGGTGATGGCCTTGGCTTCGTTCGGGTTTTCCTGCAAGAACTCCTGCAGGCGCGCACCGAAGGCGTTTTCCACCGCCGGACGCACGTCCGAGCTGACCAGCTTTTCCTTGGTCTGCGAGGAGAAGCTGGGGTCGGGCACCTTGACGGACAGCACCGCGATCATGCCTTCGCGCATGTCGTCGCCGGTCAGGGCGACCTTGGCCTGCTTGGCGATGCCGTTCTGCTCGATGTAATTGCTGAGCACGCGCGTCAGCGCCGCGCGGAACCCGGCCAGATGGGTGCCGCCATCCTTCTGCGGGATGTTGTTGGTGAAGCAGTACATGGTTTCCTGGTAGGCGTCGGTCCACTGCAGGGCCACGTCCACCACGATGCCGTTGTGCTCACCGGTCACCGAGATCACATTGGGGTGCAGCGGCGACTTCAGCTGCGCCAGATGCTCCACGAAGCTGCGGATGCCGCCTTCGTAATGGAAATCGTCGCGGCGGCCTTCGCCACGTTCGTCGATCAGCGCGATCTTGACGCCGGAATTGAGGAAGGACAGCTCGCGCAGGCGCCGCGCCAGGATGTCGTAATGAAACTCGACATCGCTGAAGATGGCCACGGCCGGCTTGAAGCGCAGCGTGGTGCCGCGCTTGGTCGAGGCTTCGAGTTGCTTGAGCGGGTACTGCGGCTCACCCAGCGCGTATTCCTGCTGGTAGTGGAAGCCGTCGCGCCAGATGTCCAGCCACAGGTGCTCGGACAGCGCGTTGACCACCGACACGCCCACGCCGTGCAGGCCGCCGGAAACCTTGTAGCTGTTGTCGTCGAACTTGCCGCCGGCATGCAGCACGGTGAGGATGACCTCGGCCGCCGACACGCCTTCTTCCTTGTGGATGTCGACCGGCACACCGCGGCCGTTGTCCGAGACGGCGACCGAGCCATCGACCAGGATCTTGACCACGATGTCGTCGGCATGGCCGGCCAGGGCCTCGTCGACCGAGTTGTCGACCACCTCGAACACCATGTGATGCAGGCCGGTGCCGTCATGGACATCGCCGATGTACATGCCGGGGCGCTTGCGGACGGCTTCCAGGCCACGCAGCACGGTGATCTTGCTGGAATCGTAGGTGCTGTTGGGTGTGGTCGGGGTGTTTTGATCTTCGGTCATGCGCGTGCCGTTAGCTCCACAACACGGGCGAGGGCGGCAGGAGCCGCTTCGCGCCGTGGGAAAAGGGGGATAGCGCACAAATTATACCAGTCGGCCCACGTGTGCCGTGGTTGCTTACTCCGACGCGGCTTGAACGGCGATTTGACCGTGTTCCACGTGGAACAGATGCAGCAGTTCGCCTGCGTCGGCAAGCCCCGGCGGTATTTCGGTCGCGGTGATGAGTACCTGCGCAGGCGCAGAGGCGAGCCGCTGCAAGACGCGCGCCTGGTGGTGTCGATCCAGCTCAGAACCCAGATCGTCCAATGCAATCACCGGCCATTCGCCCCGTTCGTGGGCGAAATCTTCCGCCTGAGCCAGCAGACAGGCGAGGGCAGTCAGCTTGGCCTGGCCACGCGAAAGCGTATCCTTGCCCGGCAGCGCGTCGAATGCAGGCGTCCAGTCGGCGCGGTGCGGGCCTTGCGAGGTGTAGCCATTCTGGCGGTCGCGTTCCCGTGCCAACAGCAATGCATCGGCAAGCGACACCTCATGGCGCTTCCACCCCGGCGCGAACGTCAGCGCAGACAGCCCAAGCGAGGGGGCGATCGCGGTTGCAACAGGAATCAGACGTTCCTGCAGGCGATCCAGGTAGCGAAGGCGCCGCGACGTCAGGCTTTCACCGGATTCGGCGAGTTCGTGATCCCAGGCATCGAGCATGCGCGGTTGTGCACCTTGCTTGAGCAATGCGTTGCGCTGCTTGAGCGCACGTGCATAACGCCGCCATAGCGCCAGGAAGTCAGGTTCCACGTGGAACAAGCCCCAGTCTAGGAAGCGTCGGCGTGGTTCGCCACCGCCGCTGATCAACACATGGCTCCCCGGCTCGAACGTCACCACCGCCAGCGCGGCACATAACGATCCCAACTGCGCGACATCTTCCCCATCCAGCCGGCCGGTCCATTCCTGGCCGCTATGGCGCAGACCTGCGCGACGCGAGCGTTCGCTAGTCTCGCCGCTGCGCTCGCGCCATTCCACGAATACTTCCAGATCGTCGGCGCCTTGCTGGATCAGCCCATCGCGCACCCGCCCACGGAAACTGCGGCCATAGGCCATCAGATGCAGCGCCTCGAGCACGCTGGTCTTGCCGGCGCCGTTATCGCCGGTGAGCAAGTTCAAGGAACTGGCGGGATAAAGCTCGACGGTCTGGAAACGACGCAGTCGATGGATGGACAACCGCACAACGTGCATCGATCGGTTTGCTCTGAGCTAATCCGGCGTCCCGGTCGGGGCGCAGGATACGTGATCGCTGCCAGTTCCGTGCAAACGCCTGTGAAGGCCGGCCAGGGACAGGTAGGGGATAACGTGTGGATAAGTTTGACGCTCAGGAGGGTCCTTCTGCTTATCCACAGGTTACAGGCCAGTAAACAGGGCTGAAAACACAGGGTTTCGCGACCTAAAACTACTTTTTAAACAAGCACTTAAGGTAGTTTTCGGCCAAATCTGGCCCTACCATCACCACCAAGCTCTTAAGTTATTTCTAGATTTAAAAGCAAAGCCATATGTGCATAAGTCAAAAACGCACTTGAAATGCCCACAAGATCAGACGATGGAAGACACCGGTTCGCCTCAGCCGCGGATGTTCCTGACACCCCAAACGTGAACTTGTTCAGATTTGAGGCGTAGGTGTCATCTTGCTCTTAACCGCGATTGGCCGACGGCGCGCCGCTACAGGCCGAGCACTGACTCCGTAAGCACGACCTCGACATCACCGTTGGCAGCCTCGCTTCAGAATGCGGTGCACAACCAATATCGGACAGGCACCCAGCTGCGACTCGGCAATGAAACGGGAATCACGGCAGAGCAAGACCCATTTGTTTTCGATAAACCGATACAGCGTCGGTTTCAGTCTTGCTGCCCCCAAACAAAAAAGCCCGGCAATGCCGGGCCCTTCGTGTTCCACGTGGAACGCAACGTCAAAGACGCAGCGGCATCACCACATGACGCGACTTCTCGCTGCTGGCTTCACGCACCAACGCAGACGAGTTCGCATCGCGCAGCTGGATCACCACATGCTCGTCGCGCAACGCGGAGAGGGCATCGAGCAGGTAATTGACGTTGAAGCCAATCGCCAGGTCGTCAACCTTGGTATCGGCCTCGATCTCTTCCTGCGCTTCTTCCTGCTCCGGGTTATGCGCACTGATCTTGAGCTGACCGGGAGAGACTTCCACGCGCACGCCGCGGTACTTCTCGTTCGACAGAATCGCAGCACGCTGCAACGAGGCGCGCAACGCTTCACGGTCAACCTTGACCTCACGATCGGCGCCAATCGGGATCACTGCCTCGTAATCCGGAAAGCGGCCATCGATCAGCTTGGAGGTGAAGGTCACATCGCCGCGCTTGACGCGGATATGGCTGCGGCCGACTTCCAGCTCGACTTCGCGGTCCGCCGCTTCCAGCAGACGCAGCAATTCGGTGACGCCCTTGCGCGGCACGATGATCTGGCGCTTGGCGCCGCCGGCCTTCTCCAGCTCCATTTCGCACAGCGCCAGACGGTGGCCATCGGTGGCCACACAACGCAGCAGCCCGTCGCGCAGATCGAACAGCAAGCCGTTGAGGTAATAGCGCACGTCCTGCTGGGCCATAGCGAACGCGGTGCGTTCGATCAGTTCCTTCAACCCGGCTTCCGGCACCACCACACGCTCGGTTGCCTCGACTTCGTCCACCGAGGGGAAGTCGTTGGCAGGCAGCGTAGCCAGAGTGAAGCGGCTACGCCCAGCCTGCACGGTGACCTTGTCGCCGGTCTGCGAGATCGTGACGCGGCTGCCATCGGGCAGGGCGCGCAGGATGTCGAACAACTTGCGGGCCGGGATGGTGGTTTCGCCGTCCTGCGCGTCTTCCACCATCGTGCGCGAGATCATTTCCACTTCCAGGTCCGTGCCGGTCAACGAGACCTGCCCGTCCTTGACCTGCACCAGCAGGTTGGCCAGAACAGGCAGGGTTTGACGGCGTTCGACCACATTGACCACTTGGGCCAACGGTTTGAGGAAGGCTTCGCGCTGCAGTGTAAAACGCATGTGGTTCCGTGCCCCTATGCTTTAAAAGATAATGGAATAAATCAAAAGCTTGGTGGTGATGGTAGGGCCGTTTTCAGCGGATAACCACCATAACTATTTGTTTCCAAAGACATTTCAGCGCCTGAAAGTCGTTGGACTAGTGCCCCTGGTCTAGCGGTAAAACCTGTGGATAGTTTTTCGCTCGAACCGCGAGGCAACGTTATCCACAGATTCTCCCGCATTTGACCCCAACGTTTCCACGCTTTTCTCCAAGCGGGCCGTCAAGGGACGCAACGGCTCACTCGCTGAGCTTGCGAATCAGCTTTTCCCAGTCCTCGCGCAGCTTGCCGTCGGCTTCCATCAGCGTGCGGATCTGCCGGCAGGCATGCAGCACGGTGGTGTGGTCGCGGCCGGCAAAGGCGTCGCCGATCTCCGGCAGGCTGTGTTCGGTGAGCTCCTTGGCCAACGCCATCGCCACCTGGCGCGGACGCGCCAGCGAACGGGTGCGCCGCTTGGAGAGCAGATCCTTCATCTGCAGGCCGTAGTAGTCCGCCACGGTCTTCTGGATATTGGGGATGCCGATCGCCTGCTGCTGGGCGCGCAGCAGGTCGCGCAGCGTCTCCTGGGCGAATTCCACGGTGATCGAGCGCCCGGTGAAGTTGGCACGCGCCACCAGGGTGTTGAGCGCGCCTTCCAGATCGCGCACGTTGGAGCGCATCTTCTTGGCGATCAAAAACGCCACGTCGTCCGGAATGTCGGCGCCGCGCTCGCGCGCCTTGGCCAGCACGATGGCCGCGCGGGTTTCGAAATCGGGCGGGTCGATCGCCACCGACAGGCCCCAGGCCAGGCGCGACTTCAGACGCGGCTCCAGGCCCTCGACTTCGCGCGGATAGCGATCGCAGGTGAGAATGATCTGCTGGCGACCATCGAACAGCGCGTTGAAGGTGTGGAAAAACTCCTCCTGCGTGCGGTCCTTGCCGGCGAAAAACTGGATGTCGTCGATCAACAGCGCATCGATCTGCTGGAACTGGCGCTTGAACTGGTCCATCGCCTTGTCCTGCAGCGCCCGGATCATCGCGCTGAAGAACTGTTCCGAGCGCAGATACATCACCTTGGCGGCCGGATTGGCCTGGCGCAGCGCATTGCCGGCGGCGAACATCAGGTGGGTCTTGCCCAGGCCGGTGCTGCCGTACAGCAGCAGCGGGTTGTGCGCACGGTCGCCCGGCTTCTGCGCGGCCTGGATGGCCGCGGCCAGCCCCAGCTGATTGCTGCGGCCTTCGACGAAATTGGCGAAGGTGTAGTGCGAATCCAGGTTGCCGGCAAACGGCACGATCGGTGCGGCAGCTGGCGCACTGGGCGCGGCCATCGGCGCCGGCAACGGGTCCGGCGCACGGGGACGCGAGCCGACCGCCAGCGCCACTTCGCCATTGCCGACGAAGTACGCCACCAGTTCGCGGATGCGCGGCAGATAGCGCTCACGGACCTGGTCGACGATGAAGGCATTCGGCGCGTACAGCACGATGCTGTCGCCGCGGTCTTCGGCTTGCAGGGGTTTCAACCAGGTGTGGACGTCTTCGGGCGGGAATTCAGCTTCGAGACGTTCCAGACAGCGGGGCCAAGCATCCATCAAAGTATGATCATCTGTTACTGGCTGCGGCGCGCAGAAAAGCGCCGTGCTCGCAGCCCGGTAGTGAAAAGAGGATGGGCCAGACTAGCACCGAGGGCAGGGTTTTCCCAGACTTATTCACAGGTCCATCCACAGGCTGCTGCCATCCTCACCTGCGGTAAAGCGTTTGGGGAGTTGACCGGCGCTGTAGAGGTCCTATAGAATTTCCGGTTCTATTCGTCTCCATCCATGCAGAGGGCCCCATGGCCACCAAGCGTACTTTCCAACCCAGCAACCTCAAGCGAGCACGCGACCATGGCTTCCGCGCACGTATGGCAACTGCCGACGGCCGCAAGATCCTGGCTCGCCGCCGCGCCAAGGGCCGCAAGCGCCTGAGCGCTTGATTGCCGCGCCGCTCCCCGCGGCCGAGGCAGTCCCTACCGTGAACGCATCGAACCCGTGCAGGCGATTTCCTCGCTCTGCGCGGGTTCGTACGCGTGCGCAATATACGGTCGTTTTCGATACTGCACGTCGCACCTCGGACCCGTTGCTCAGCCTGCACTGGCGGACCGGCGATACGCCGCCGCGCCTGGGCATGGCGGTGTCGCGCAAGGTCGATACGCGTGCGGTTGGGCGTAACCGCATCAAACGCGTGTTGCGCGATGCCATGCGGCACCTGTTGCCCGACCTGGCCGGTGGTGATTACGTCATCGTGGCGCGCTCGGCCGCCGCAAAAGCGACCAATCCACAGATTCGCGACGCCTTCCTGCGTCTGCTGCGCCGTGCCGGCGCATTGCCCCTGCCTGCTGCGCCCGGCACAATGCCGCCCGCCAGGACGATGCACCCATCCTCCCTTTCCCCGACAGAGCCGGAACCCAGTTCCGACTGAGCGAGTTGCTGCCCGATGAACCAGACCCGTGTTTTCCTGATTTTTGCCTGGCTGATGGTCGCGGCGTTGCTGTGGATGGAGTGGGGCAAGGACAAGACGGCTGCCAATGCGCCGGCCGTGGCGACGACCCAGTCGGTGCCGGCTGCGCGCGATCTGGATGCAGCTGCGACGCCGGCCAATGTGCCGGCGGCCCAGGCCATCCCGCAGGCGGGCGTGCCAGGCACGGTGTCAGCCACCAGCACTACTGCGGCACCTCCGGCCGCTGCCGGGGCTGCTCCGGTGGTCACCTTAACCTCGGACGTGCTGCGCCTGAAGCTGGATGGCCGCAGCGTGCTCGATGCCGAACTGCTGCAGTTTCCGCAGACCAAGGACGGCACCGCGCCGGTCAGCCTGCTGACCGAAGACGCCGCGCACCCGTATAACGCCACCAGTGGCTGGGCCAGCGAGCATTCGCCGGTACCGGGCGTGGGCGGCTTCCGTGCCGAACAGCCGGGCGCTGCGTTCGAACTGGCCAGGGGCCAGAACAGCCTGGTGGTGCCGTTCGTATGGAATGGCCCCAACGGCGTGTCGATCCGCCGCACCTTCACCCTGGAACGTGGTCGCTATGCGATCTCGATCAAGGACGAGGTGATCAACAAGAGCGGCGCGCCGTGGAACGGCTACGTGTTCCGCAAGCTGAGCCGGGTGCCGACCATCCTCAGCCGCGGCATGACCAACCCGGATTCCTTCAGCTTCAACGGGGCGACCTGGTATAGCCCGCAGGAAGGCTACGAGCGTCGCGCGTTCAAGGACTACATGGACGATGGCGGTCTGAATCGCCAGATCACCGGTGGCTGGGTGGCGCTGTTGCAGCACCACTTCTTTACCGCATGGATTCCGCAGAAGGACCAGGCCTCGTTGTATGTGTTGAACCAGGACGGCCCGCGTGACGTGGCCGAGCTGCGCGGCCCGGCCTTCACCGTGGCACCGGGCCAGACCGCCAGCACCGAAGCGCGCCTGTGGGTGGGCCCGAAGCTGGTCAGCCTGATCGCCAAGGAAGACGTGAAGGGCCTGGACCGTGTGGTCGATTACAGCCGCTTCTCGATCATGGCCATCATCGGCCAGGGCCTGTTCTGGGTGCTGAGCCATCTGCACAGCTTCCTGCACAACTGGGGCTGGGCCATCATCGGCCTGGTAGTGCTGCTACGCCTGGCGCTGTATCCGTTGTCGGCCGCGCAGTACAAGTCCGGTGCCAAGATGCGCCGCTTCCAGCCGCGCCTGGCGCAGTTGAAGGAGCGTTACGGCGACGATCGCGTCAAGTATCAGCAGGCGACGATGGAGCTGTTCAAGAAGGAAAAGATCAACCCGATGGGCGGCTGCCTGCCGCTGCTGATCCAGATGCCGATCTTCTTCGCGCTGTACTGGGTGCTGGTGGAATCGGTGGAGCTGCGTCAGGCGCCGTGGCTGGGCTGGATCCAGGATCTGACCGCGCGCGACCCGTACTTCATCCTGCCGGTGCTCAACATCGCGATCATGTGGGCCACGCAAAAGTTGACCCCGACCCCGGGCATGGACCCGATGCAGGCCAAGATGATGCAGTTCATGCCGCTGGTGTTCGGCGTCATGATGGCCTTCATGCCGGCCGGCCTGGTGCTGTACTGGGTGGTCAACGGTGGCCTGGGTCTGCTGATCCAGTGGTGGATGATCCGCCAGCACGGTGAGAAGCCGAGCAAGATCATCCAGGCCAACGCCAAGTGATATGAAGAAGGCCCGCCGCAAGGCGGGCTTTCTGCATGCGCGCCTGCAAGCCACGTCTCTGACCACACGCCGTACCAACAGCCTATGTCTTCTTCGCCATCGACCATTGTTGCCATCGCCAGCGCCGCCGGAACCGGAGGCATCGGCATTGTGCGGCTGTCCGGCCCGCAGGCTGCGCAGATCGCCGCCGCGCTGGGCATTGCCACGTTGCAGCCACGGCACGCGCGCTATGCACGCTTTCGCGATGCGCAGGGCGAGGTGATCGACGACGGTATCGCGCTGTGGTTTCCGGCGCCGCACAGTTTTACCGGCGAAGACGTGCTGGAGTTGCAAGGCCATGGCAGCCCGGTGTTGCTGCGGCAGGTGGTGGCGCGCTGTATCGCACTGGGCGCACGGCAGGCACGCGCGGGCGAATTCAGCGAGCGTGCGTTTCTCAACGGCAAACTCGATCTTGCGCAGGCAGAGGCCATCGCCGACCTGATTGCCGCCGGCGATCTGCGCGCGGCGCGTGCCGCGCGGCGCTCGCTGGATGGCGTGTTCTCGCGCCGCGTCGATGCAGTCAGCGACAGCCTCACGCGGCTGCGCATCCACGTGGAGGCGGCGATCGATTTTGCCGATGAGCCGCTGGACACGTTGGGCGGCACGCAGGTGCGCGATGGACTGACGCACGCGCGCAGCTTGCTCGCGCAGTTGCTGCGCGATGCCGAACGTGGACGCAAACTGCGCGACGGCCTGCATGCGGTGTTGATCGGTCCGCCTAACGCCGGCAAGAGTTCCTTGCTCAATGCACTGGCCGGCAGCGAGCGCGCCATCGTCACCGATGTCGCTGGCACCACGCGCGACACATTGCAGGAAACCATCCAGCTCGATGGCTTCGAACTGACCCTGGTCGACACTGCGGGCTTGCGCGATGGCGGTGATGCGATCGAACGCGAAGGCATGCGCCGCGCACGCGCGGAACTGCAGCGCGCCGACCTGGCGCTGATCGTGCTGGATGCACGCGACCCGCAAGCTGCACGCGATGCGATCGGCGATGCCATTGATGTGGTGCCGCGGCAGCTGTGGATCCACAACAAGTGCGATCTGCTGGTAGATGCTCTGAAACTCGATAGCGATGCAATCGCAGTCTCTGCAGTGACCGGGCAGGGTTTGGAGCAGTTGCACATCCGCCTGCGCGAACTCGCACTGGGCGATGGCGTAGAAAGCGTGGATGGCGAATTCTCCGCACGCACACGGCATGTCGAGGCACTGCGTCGCGCCGAACAACACGCGGATGCGGCGGATCTGGAACTGGGATTCGAACAACTCGAACTGGCCGCAGAAGAACTGCGCCTGGCGCATGAAGCGCTGGGCGAGATCACCGGCAAGCTGAGTGCCGACGAGTTGCTGGGCAAGATCTTTTCGAGTTTTTGTATTGGTAAGTAGAACGGTTGCTCGGCGCGACAGATGTTCAGACGATGTCATCGCTCGCTACTGGTGCGCTGCATAACCAATCGGTTTCGGGAACAAACATTGAGCCCCGCATTACGCGGCCACACGCTCCGTTGTCGACATCGATAATCGGCGAACGCTTGCAGCAACGCTGCAAGCCGACTTACATCACATCCGGCAACACCGTCTGTAGCGCGGCGTTTTCCGCATCGCACGTTGGCGATAAGGCCGTAGTTGCGGGTTTTTTTGCGCTTGCCTGTGCAATCTCGCGGCGTGCGGCAGCCAGGTCTTTCTGGAACTCAGGGTTGTCGTGCAAGGCGGCGACGGTGGCGGCGGCCATCATGCGGCCCTGGATGACATCGCTCTGCCAGTGCACGTTGCAGACCAGACGGCTGTCGCCGAAGGCGCGGCCGCGGGCGAGCAGTGCGTCGCGTTGTGCGGGGGCCAGTTCGGCCAGGATCAGGCCCCAGCTCCAGCCGATGGCGGTGTGACCGGAGGGGTAGGAACCGTTCTTGCGCAGCGCGGCGTCGTCGGCGGGCGTGCACATCGGTTGGTCGTTGCGCATGAACGGTCGCGGGCGTTGGTAGCGTGCCTTGGCTGCGCTGGTGCTGCTGCTGGCGTCGCGCATGCTGCGTTCGAGCAGGCGCAGCAGGTGTGGGGTGCTGGTCTGGTCGATCTGCACGCCAAGCGCGCAGCTGAAGTGGCTGGCGGCTGCGGGGAAAGTCAGTGCGGCGTCCTGTGTGGCCAGGTTCCAACGCGGTGTGCCGCGCAACGCGAGCATGGCCTTGGCGATGGCTTCGTCGTTGGCCAGCGCGGCGCTGCCTTCCTGCGGTGGTGGTGGCACCAGGCGCAGGCTGTCGGGCAACTGTTCTTTTTCAAGATATCCACGCGCATCGGTGGCGATCACCGAGCCTGTCGATGCTGGTTTTTCCCGCGCGCTCAGCATGCCGCTGCCGACGACCAGCGCGGCGATGGCGATGCCGGTCAGCGTCCGAGGATAAGAGCGAGCACTGCGATGCGACATGGACCAACCCTCAACAACGCGCATGGAAGAGCTCGCAGATTACGACGCGCAGATGACATGTGCATGCCAGCGCAACGCAGCACTGGCGCGGGATGCGCAGCGACTGTCGCAGCACTGTCATGTCCCGGTCGCATCGGCGCAAGACAGCTGTCGCACGCTTGCCGTCATCTTTTGACTTGTCCCCCATGCCGCTCATGCCCAAGACCCATCTGTTAAGTGCCGCCGTTCTTACCGCGCTCGTGTTGTCGCCGGCTGCCCATGCCGCCGATCCCGAGGTGACTGCCGATACCGGCACGACCGTGCAGCAGCTCGATGCGGTCTCGGTGATCGGCCAGGGCGAAACGCGTCAGGTGCAGCGCATCACCCAGCAGGACATTCCGGTGTTGCCGCCGGGCACCAGCATCCAGAAGCTGCTCAACCGCATGCCGGGCGTCAACGTGCAATCCAACGATGCCTTCGGTGCCAACGAAGAGTCGCAGACCATCAGCCTGCGTGGCTTCAACGGCACGCGCCTGGGCTATACGCTCGACGGCCTGCCACTGGGCGACAACGCCTACGGCAACTACAACGGCCTCAATATCAGCCGCGCGCTGATCGCCGAGAACTTCGGCGGCGTGGAGCTGGCCTCGGGCATCGGTGCGCTGGGCACCGCCTCCACCAGCAACCTCGGCGGCACCATCCAGTACTACTCGGCCGATCCGTCCAGCGTGTTCGGCGGGCAGCTGTCGCAGACGGTTGGGTCGGATGCCAACCGTCGCACCTTCCTGCGTGTGGACACCGGTGACTACAACGGCTTTTCAGCATATGTGTCGGGCATCAACGCCGAAGCCGACATGTGGGCACGGCCGGATTCGCCGACCACCACGCGGCAGTTCAATGCCAAGGGTGTGTACCAGTTCGACGGCGGCAAGTTGACCGCGTTCGCCGATACCTCGCGCACCTCGCAGGCGGATTATTCGTATCTGTCCAAGAGCGGCATGGCGCGTGGCCTGGGTTGGGACTGGAATCTGTACGCGCCGGACTGGAACCGTGCGTTGGCCGCGGCGTACTGCGCACCTGCCACGCGGAATGCGGCACGCTGTGGTTTCAGTGGCGGCGTGGACAACGTCGACGATGCCTATTACCAGAGCCGTGCGTTGCGCGACGACGATCTGTTCTACGTGGCCGGCGATTTCCAGCCCAACGATGCGATCAGCCTGCACACCCAGGTCTATCACCACGAAAACAAGGGTCAGGGCCACTGGTGGTCGCCGGGCCAGGCATCGAACCCGGGCACGCCGCAGGCCCTGCCGATCTCGATCCGTAGCACCAATTACTGGATCAACCGCACCGGCGGCATCGCCTCGCTCGGTTGGAACCTGGGCCCGCATCACCTCGAAGCCGGGCTGTGGTACGAGCGCAACCACCACGATGTGGAACGCAATTTCTACTGGATCGATGGCCCGGTCAGCGACGACAAGTTCCTGCAGGATCCGGACCGCCGGTTGTTCTCGCAGAACTACGTCATCACCACCCGGCAGTTCTACGTGCAGGGCAATTTCAAGTTCTTCGATGAGCGCCTGAGCGTGGATCTGGGCATCAAGAGCCCGAGTACCGAAATGACCGCGCGCGAGACGCCGGGCGTGGCGGTGGAAGCGCCGGTGGCGACCGGCTCGATCAAGGCCAGCGAGTCGGTACTGCCGCAGATCGGTCTGGGCTATCGCCTGGCCGAAGGGCAGGAAGTGTTCGCCTCCTACGCGGAAAACATCGCCGCGTTCCAGGGCGGCGGCGCCGGCGGTCCCTTGCTGGTGACCCAGGCCTCGTTCGATGCCAGCGCTGGTGCGCTGGAGCCGGAAAAGTCGCGCACCATGGAAGCCGGTTATCGCTTTGTACGCGATCACTTCGAAGCCTCGCTGGTCGGTTACGACGTCACCTTCGATAACCGTCTGCTCTCGCTCAATCCCTGCGCCAGCATCCAGCAGGGCACCACGCCGGCCTGCACCACGCGGTTCTTCAACGTGGGTTCGGTGAGCAGCCGCGGCGGCGAACTGACCGTGATCTGGAAGCCTACGAGCTACCTGCAGTGGTACAACTCGGCCTCGATCAACCGTTCGACCTACGACGACAACTACGTGCAGAACGGTGTGACCATTGCCACTGCCGGCAAGACCACGGTGGATACGCCCAAGCGCATGTTCGCCAGCGAAATCGCCTTCAACTACGCCAACTGGAACGTCAATCTGCGCGGCAAGTACACCGGGCAGCGCTATTACACCTACACCAACGACCAGGGCTTTGGTGGTTACACCTCGTTCGATGCCGGCGCCGGGTACGACTTCGGTCAGGCCGGCGTGCTGCAGGGGCTCAAGCTCTCGCTCAACGTCACCAACCTCACCGACAAGCGCTATGCATCCAATCTCACAGCGTTCGCCAACAGCGATCCGAATGGGCGTCAGCTGGCGTTCCATGCCAGTGCGCCGCGGCAGGTGTTTTTGACGCTGGATGCGAAGTTCTGAGTCAGGGATTGGGGAATCGGGATTGGGGATTCGTGACAGCGCGTTTTGCTGCTGCTCACGGATCCCGGTGTCGATTGACATAGATAGTTTTAGAGTGGCTGACAAGACGTAGCGCGTGGTTGTCAGGCGGGTGCGGACGATGCGGAGAAAGCAGGGTGTACACGTCGTACACGCCGCACCGCCAATCGGCCGCGTTCGCCTGGCGATCATGCCTTGGTTTTGATGGCTGCTTTTTCGTTGGAGAAATGCATGATGCAGTTCCACCGTGTTCTAGTGTTGGGAGCGATGATGGTCGGCATGAGCGGCCCCGTAGTTGCAGAAGCGCCGTTGGCGAAAACGGTGCAGATCTTTGCGCACCGTGGTGCCAGCGCGTTGCGCCCGGAACACACGTTGGCCTCCTACGCCAAGGCCATTATCGATGGCGCCGATTTCGTCGAGCCGGATCTGGTGTCCACCAAGGATGGCGTGCTGGTGGCCCGGCATGAGAACGAGATTGGCGGCACCACCGATGTGGCCAGCCATCCGGAGTTCGCCGCGCGCAAGACGCGCAAGACCATCGATGGCCAGCCGATGGAAGGCTGGTTCACCGAAGACTTCAGTCTTGCCGAATTGAAGACGTTGCGCGCGCGCGAGCGGCTGCCGCAATTGCGTGGCACGCGTTGGGATGGGCAGTTTCAGATCGTGACCTTCGACGAGATCATCGATTTTGTCGCAGCCGAATCGGCAGCGACCGGGCGCACGATCGGGCTGATTCCGGAGATCAAGCACCCTAGCTATTTCAGTGCGCTGCATCTGGCGATGGAAGACAAGGTGCTGGCGAGCTTGCGTGCGCATGCCTACACGCAGACCGCGCCGGTGGTGATCCAGTCGTTCGAGACCGGCAATTTGCGTGACCTGCGCGGCAAGATTGGACGCACCAGCAACATCCGTCTGCTGCAGTTGCTGGGTGGCGCGCAGATGGCGCTGCCCGATGCGGGTGTGGGCAACGCGCCGCGCACCTACGGGCAGATGATCACGCCCGAAGGGCTGAAGCAGATCGCCAGCTATGCCGATGCGATCGGCCCGGACATCCGCAGCATCATTCCGTTGGATGCGCAGCAACGCCTGGGCACGCCGACCAGCCTGGTGCACGATGCGCATGCGGCTGGGTTGCAGGTGCAGCCGTATACGTTCCGTCCGGAGAATTATTTTCTGGCGGTCAACAACCGCAGTAATGGCGCGGTGACCGAGCGTAACGAAGCCGGTGCATTGGCCGAGCTGAAGGCGTATCTGGATGCCGGTATCGATGCGTTCTTTGCGGATGATCCGGGCCTGGCGCGGCGTGCGTTGAGCGAGCGCAAGTAACGCCGATGCTGGTTGCGAAGCGCTCTGTAACGGCTGGGAATGTCGTGTCCCCTCGCGATCAGCCGTTGTAGGAGCGTGGCCGCGCGCGATGAGGCGTTACCGATAACGCCTCATCGCGCGCAGGCNTGGCGGAAAATGCAGCACCACATTCTGCGAGCCGTCTTCCTGGCGTTGCCATAGCACCGGCACCTGGCGCGGCGGCGGCGGTTCCAGCACGTCGCGTTCGGCGTTGCTGACTTCCCAGGCGGCGTCTTCGTCCTCGTCGTCCCAGCTGTAGCGCGGCTTGGCCTGTTGTGGGTCGCGCAGGCGCAGCAGCAGTGCGGCGATCAGGCCGGCCACGGCGCCGCCCAGGTGCGATTGCCAGGACACGCCGGCCTCGTGCGGCAGGATGGTCAGCAGCATGCCGCCGTAAAACAGGAAGGCGATCATGCTGGTGGCGATTGCCGGGCGGTCGCGGCGCAGCAGGCCGAGCACGAACACCAGAAACATCAGCCCGTGGGTGACGCCGCTGGCGCCCAGGTGGCGGCTGCCGGGTTCGCCCAGCAGCCAGGCGCCCAGGCCCGAACCCAGCCATAACAGCGGCAGCGCCATGGCGGTGGCGCGCGGATACACGCTACCGGCCAGCGTGCCGAGGATCAGCAGGGCGGCCGCGTTGGCGCCCAGATGCGCGAGCGAGCCATGCAGCAGCGGTGCGGTGAGAATGCCGAGCAGGCCGTCGGCCTGTAGCGGTGCCACGGCCCAGGCGCGCCAGTCGAACATGCCCTGGGCGGTGAATACCGCCACCAGCAGCAACACCGCGGCCAGGCTGAAGTTGAAGGCACGCAAGACCCGGGAACGGTCCAGACGGTCTTGGGCGGTGGCGTCCGCGGCGGCAACAGGATGCTGTGTCATGCCTTCACGGATGGCGTCGCGCGGGTTTTTTACAAGCCTATCCGGCGCGGGATAAGCAGGCCCGGCGACGGGATAATCCAATCCCGGCGCCGGTCGTTGGCGGATCGGCCTGCGCCTTATCACGGACGATCTGCGCCTTGGCTGCAGGGTCCTTGCCCGCCCACCATCGCGGGACACGCCGCAAGTACGTCCGTGTAGGCTCTTACGCGGCATCCATGCCGCGTAAGGTTCCGCGACGGTGGGCGGGCAAGGACCAATGGAGACGGTCGGTGCGCATGGTTGGGAGCAGTGCACGCGGCGCTGCCATTCACGAATCCCCAATCCCCAATCCCGGCCCGTCAGTGCCGCGCCGGCTTGGGCGGACGCAGCAGGCTCAGCACGATGGTGAAGATCAGGATCAGCACTACCGCCGCCAGCGAGACCAGCACCGGGATCTTGTACAGATCGATGATCATCATCTTGGTGCCGATGAACACCAGGATCACTGCCAGGCCATACGGCAACAAATGGAAGCGATCGGCCATGCCGGCCAGCAGGAAGAACATCGCGCGCAGGCCCAGCACCGCGAACACGTTGGAGGTCAGCACGATGAACGGGTCGGTGGTGATGGCGAAGATCGCCGGAATGCTGTCCACCGCGAAGATCACATCGATCACCGCGATCAAAATCAGCACCACGAACAGCGGCGTGAACCAGCGCTTGCCGTCCTTGATCACGCTTAGCAGGTTGCCGTCGTACTGCGGGCTGAGCCGCAGATGGCCGCGCATCCAGCGCAACACCGGGTTGGCTTCCAGATCCGGCTCCTTGCCGGCGGAAAACCACATCTTGATACCGGTCAGCAGCAGGAACGCGCCGAACACGTACAGCAGCCAATGGAACTTGGTCAGCAATACCGAGCCTGCAAAGATCATGATCGCGCGCAGCACGATGGCGCCCAGCACGCCGATGATCAGCACGCGCTGGCGCTGTTCTTCGGGCACGCCGAAGTAGGTCATGACCATCAGGAACACGAAGATGTTGTCGACCGCCAGCGATTTCTCCACCAGATAACCGGTCAGGAACTCCAGCCCGATCCGGTCGGCCGCCGCGTCGCCCATGCTGCCCTGCAGGTACCACCACAGCCCGGCGTTGAAGGCCAGTGCCAGCAGCACCCAGCCGATGCTCCACCAGGTGGCTTCCTTGAAGGTCACCTTGTGCGCGCCGCCGTGGCGCATCAGCACCAGATCGACCATCAGCGCCACGATCACCACGATCGCGAAGCCACCCCATAACCAGACATTGCCAATGGTTTGCATAAAAGAATCCCGAAAAGTGAAACGACCTGGACAGCCGGTGGGCTGAGGCCTTGTGACACCGAAATCGTGGATTCCGGGTGACGGACCTTCGCCTGCGCGGCGAAGGTCTCGCTCGCAACCGGTGTGGGCCGGTTGCCGTTGCACCGGAGCGCCTGATGACAGGGCTCGTAATGACGGCGACAACGCTGGAGCGACTTCCCGAACGATGGCATGACCGCTGCGACGTTCTGTTGGCCGTTCCTGGGAGCTACTCCCCTTCTGAGCCCGATTCTGCGTTGCGGACTCAGGCACGTCAATCCAGCCGGATACAATGGGCGGATGAATACTCCAGTCCCCGTCGTCCGACTCAAGAATGCGTGGCGCTCCAGCCACCCGTGGATCTTCCAGAAACTGGTGGAAAAGCCCGCCGCCAAGCCCAAACCCGGCACCATCGTCGATGTGGTCGGCGTGGACGGGGAGTGGATCGGCCGCGGCTTCTACAACGGCCATTCGCGCATCGCTGTGCGCATCCTGGAAACCGACCAGTCGGTGCCGGTGGATGCGGGCTGGTTCTCGCGCAAGATCGCCGCGGCGGTGAGCTTGCGCCGCGACTGGCTGAGCCTGGATGCGGTGTCCGATGCCTGGCGCGTGGTGCACAGTGAAGGCGACGGCCTGTCCGGCCTGGTGGTGGACCGCTACGGCGATCTGGTGGTGGTGGAGTTCTTCGCCGCCGGCATGTTTCGCCATCGCGAATGGATCTACGAGGCGCTGCGCGAGCAGTTCCCGGGCTGCCGCTTCCACAGCTTTGCCGACGAGCACGTGCAAAAGCAGGAAAGCTTCGATTTTCACGGCAACACCACCACCGAAGCGTCGGTGATCACCGAGTACGGCATCAAGTTCCGCGCCGACCCGGCCGGTGCGCACAAGACCGGGTTCTTCGCCGATCAGCGCGAAAACCGTCAGTGGCTGAGCGAGCAGGTCAAGGACAAGACGGTGCTGGATCTGTGCTGCAACACCGGCGGCTTTGCGGTGTATGCGGCCGCGCGCGGCGCCTCGGAGGTGCTGGGCGTGGACATCGACGAGGACGTGATCGCGTTGGCCAAGGGCAATGCCAAGCTCAACAACGTGCGCCCCAAGTTCGTGCAGGCCGACATCTTTCCGTGGCTGCGCGACGCGGCCAATCGCGGCGACCAGTTCGATGTGGTGATCCTGGATCCGGCCAAGATGACCCGCGACCGCGAGCAGGTGATTCCGGCGTTGAAGAAATACCTGGACATGAACAAATTGGCGTTGGGCGTCGTCAAGCCCGGCGGCTTGTTCGCCACCTTCTCCTGCACCGGCTTGGTGGCCGAGCAGGAATTCCTGGACATGCTGCGCCGCGCTTCGTATTTCTCCGGGCGCACCATCCAGATCCTGAAAGTGGCCGGTGCCGGTCCGGACCATCCGTTCATGGCGCACGTGCAGGAATCGCGCTATCTGAAGGCTGTTTTCTGCCGCGTGATTTAGCGCTGCAATCAATCAACGGCGATCAACCCGTGGAGCGGCCAGTCGATGACACCGGACGATGACGAACGCAAGGCGCTGACCCGGTTGCTGCGCGAGATCGAGCGGCCCAATGCCAGTCTGCTGGCCAGCAACTGGCCGGTGTTCGGCGTGTGGCTGCTGTTCTCCGGGGCCTTCATGTATCTGTTCCAGACCGGCAGAGGCTCGCCGTTGCACCCATTGCTGCTGGCGCTGGGCTCGACCTGCCTGGGCGTGTTCGGGGCGTGGATCGTGCTGCGTTCGGTATGGGCGCGGCAGTGGCCGCATGTGCGCGAGCACATCGACGTGGAGAGCGTGCGCGCGCGTCTGGCCGAACTGGGCGATTGAGCTGCAGCACGCGTGGGCTTGTACGCGTGCTGCAGGTTGCAAGGTCACCCCGTCACTGCGGACTCACCAGCCGGCAGGGCGCGCGGTGATTTCCGGTACCGCCTGGCGCAGGTCGGCCCCGAACTCGGGATTGCGCATCGTCGCGCCATCGGCGTAACCGTAGAACACGCCTTGCGTGGGTGTGGTGCCTTCGCGCAATTCGATATCGCCACGCACCTGCGTGGTGCCGGCAATGGTGACCGCGCCGAAGGCGCCCGGCCCCATGAAGGCCGTATTGGCCTGCGCATTCGCACCGATCGTTGCGCCCGGATGCCACACCGTCAGACCGTCCAGCACCGCATTGCCCTGCACGGTGCCGCCCATCACCGTGGCATGGCCGTCGATGCGTGCGTTGCCGAGCACGTTGCCGGCCAATACGCGCGCACGCGGCCCTACGTACGCGGTGGAGGCGACGTTGGCGGTGCTGGCGACCCAGCCGCCGCCATTGGCGTGGCGGCGCCCCACCGGGGTGGGCGTGGGCGCGCCGGGCTGGCTGCCGGCCGGTGCTGCGTTGGTGAGCGTCACGCTCCACGGGTAGCGGTAGATCGCGTAGTAGGACTGGTCCCACTTGATTTTGTGCACGGTGCTGGGCGCGCCCATCACCATCAGGTACACCGCGCGGTCGCCGCTGTTGCGGGTGACGTTGACGCTGGCCTTGGCGCCGCGTTGCAAGGCGCTGTAGCGCGCCCGACCGCTGCTGTCGATGCTCACCACGCCCCAGCGCCAGTCCGAATCCGGCAGCGGGATGCTGGCCGGGTCGGTGGCCAGGCTGGGCAGGGTGGTGACGGCGGGTGCGCTCTGCACATGGCCTTCGAAGGCGACCGTGAAGCTGGTGGCGCCGCTGGCGGGAATCAGCTGCACCAGGTTGTAGCCCCAGCGCTGCGGTGCCCATTCGAATGGCACGCGGTATCGGTTGGCCTGGCCGGCAACCGGATCGAGCACGGTCATGCGCAACGCGCGATCGCGGTTGTCCCAGTCCTGGGTGCGTTGCGGATCGAACGATGCATTGCTGCCGTAGCGCGCGCGATACAGCGCGCCCTGGTCGCTGCCATCGGGGCTGGTGTAGTCCCAGTTGACGTTGCGCAGTGCCCAATCGCCGAACACATCGTTCAGTTGCGACTGCGTCCATCCCATGTTGGTGCGGATCACCGTAAATGGATCGGCGCTACGCTGTGCCGGATCGCCCGGCTTGGGCGCCTTGGCCCACAGGTCGTTGATGATGGCGTAGCCATAGCGGTTCTTGAGGTACTCCAGGAACTGCCAGTTGCAGTAGCGATCGCGGGTGGAGCCCAGATACAGATGCGGGTAGTTCACCAGCATGCTGGAGCAACGCACGTCGCTGGAATGGAATTCCGGGAGCTGATGGGTCATCCAGTTGGCGTCCGATTCCCAGATCCAGCCGGTGAAGTCCGAGTCGCGCAGGCTCAGCGTCTGGCCTTGCAAGGCGTGCGTGAGTTCGTGCGCCAGGCCCCAGTGGTCGCGCAGGCCGCCCGGTGCCATCCACATGCCCATGTTGCCGCTACCGGTGACCCCGCCGCTCAAACCGAAGCCGGGATCCAGATGGATGCTGGCCTTGTACTTGGTGGCGCTGGTGCAGGCCGGCTCGGGGAATTGCAGGCGGTTGATGAAGGTGTCCCAGACCATTTCCAGATGCTCGCCGGCAGCGCGCACGTCGGCGCTGGACACGCCATCGCCGTTCCAGCGGAACGCGAAGTGCGTGGTCTCGTAGCGCACCGCCGGCATGCCGGCTTCATTGCTGCGGGCGACCCAGGTGCCGGCGGTACAACCGGCAGCGCTGGCGGAAGAGGCGGCGCACAGGCCGGTGGCGATCAGACCGGCCATTAGCAGGCCGGTGGTCAGACGCGGTGTGGGGCGCCGTTGGGGCAGGGCGCGCGATGCGGTGGACATGGGAGGTTCTCGCGAGAGGATGGGATGCGCGCACGCAGCCGCACACACGCAGGGCTGCGCGGTGTCGAAAGAACCTGGGGGATGGCCGCCGGCTGCGGTGGCCGCGCAAGTGTGCGTAGCCACGCAGCGTGCGCAATTGCTTTGCTTAGGTATTTTTCAGAACTGCAACGTGTGCATCGCTCGCGCTGTGGCGCGCTAGGCGATCTGCAACCGGCGCCGGTACGCGGCCGGGCTGGCCTGGGCGAGCACGCGAAAATGCCGGCGGAACGATTCCAGCGAGCCGAAGCCGGCGCGCTCGGCGATCCAGTGCAGTGGGCGGTCGGTGGTTTCCAGCAGCTCGCGTGCCAGCGCCACGCGTTCGCGGATCACCCAGTCGATCGGCGACAGCCCGGTGGCTTCGAGAAACTGCCGCTGCAAGGTGCGTTGGCTGAGCGCGGCGCGTTCGGCCAGGCTGGCCAGGGTGTGCGGTTGATCCAGATGGCTGCGGATCCATTCGGTGAGCACGGCCAGCCGGTTCGGTTCGCCGAGCGGGATCGAACGGTTGACCAACTGGCTGCGTTCGCCATCGCGCCACGGTGCCAGCACCAGCCGTTGTGCGACCAGGTTGGCCACATGCGTGCCGTAATCCTTGCGCACCATGTGCAGCAGCATGTCCATGCCGGTGGCCGAGCCGGCCGAGGTGAGGATGCTGCCGGTGTCGACATACAGCACGTTGGCGCGCACCTCGATGGCGGGAAAGCGGCTGGCGAGCAGATCGGTGAGCCGCCAGTGGGTGGTGGCGCTGCGACCATCCAGCAGGCCGGCATAGGCCAGCACGAAAGCGCCCGAGCAGATCGAGGCCAGCCGCGCGCCGCGTGCATGGGCGGCGCGCAGCTTGTCCAGCAGTGCAGCCGGTGGGCATTCGTCGGGATTGCGCCAGCCCGGGATCACGATCACGTCCGCATCGTCGAGCCGGTCCAGCGTGGCCGGTGCCTGCAACAGGCAGCCGCCCAGCGTCTTCAGCGCGCCCGGCTCGCACGCGCACACCACGCTGCGGTACCACTCCACGTCCAGCTCCGGGCGTTGCGGCGCGAACAGCCCCACTGCGCAGCCGAACTCGAACAGGCCCAGTTGCTGGTAGGCCAGAATCGCGACCAGGGGCGCGGCGGTGACGTGCGGGGAGTCGGGTTCGCTCATGTCGCGTATTAGGCCGCGTTTGCAGCGCGTCGCGACGCTGCAGGCTGCCTGCAGTGGTGACCAGTGGTTGTGACCACATCGCCAATGGAAATGTGGCTGGCGCGATGTTGCCAGCGGTTGTCGTGCGCACCGATGGTGGCAGGTGCGCGCAACGCCTTGAATGGACGGCATCCCGTTCAAGGCCCTCCAATGCGCCGATTCCGTCCGTGGCTGCTGCTCGCAGCGCCGTTGTTGTCCGATCCCGCCAATGCCGCGCCGGCCGATGCGCCTGCGGCTGCTGCCGCCACCTTGGACACGGTGTTGGTGACCGGCTCGCGCAGCAGCACGCGCACGGTCAAGAACAGTTCCACCCCGATCGATGTGGTGTCGGCGCAGGAGTTGGTGGCGACCGGGCAGGGCAATCTGTTGGACGCACTGCAACGGACCTTGCCGTCACTGAGCCAGGTGGGTGGCTACCAGAGCGACCAGGAAAGCCTGGTGCGCGGCTATCAGCTACGCAATCTGTCGCCGGGTTACACCTTGGTGCTGATCAACGGCAAACGGCGTAACGCCAGCGCCTATGTCAGCGGCGCCAATGGTGGCGGCTTCCCCGGCCATGCCTGGGCCGACCTGGCGTTGATTCCGATCGCGGCGATCGACCGGGTGGAGGTGTTGCGCGATGGCGCTTCGGCGATCTATGGCTCCGATGCGATCGCCGGTGTGGTCAACATCCTGCTCAAGACCCAGGCCAGCGGCGGGAGTGCTTCGCTGGAGAGCGGCAGCAGCAGCGATGGCGACGGCAGCCGCACCAGCGTGCGCGGCAACCTGGGGCTGCCGTGGGGCGACGATGGCTTCGTCAATCTCTCGGCCGAACGCACCCGCCAGCACAGCGCGATCCGGCCATTGACCTATCAACCGGACTATTTGAGTTATCCGGCCATCGGCGCCGATGGCCGCCTGGTCGCACTCGGCAGTTACAACCGCCTGCCGGCCGGCGCCACGCGCAACCCGGCCGAGGCCAGCCGCGATGCGCAGGCCAACCGCATCTACAGTTCGGCCGATTACGCGCTGACCAGTGCGGCAGTGAACGCAGGGCGCGGCCTGGGCGATGCGCTGCAGGTCTATGTCACCGGCACTGCCAGCGATCGCACCGCCAGCGCGGCGCAGAACTTCCGCCAGCCGGCGACGATCTTCGGTGTCTACGATGCGGCCGGTGTGCTGACGGTGCAGCCGGATGGGTTCTCGCCATCGATCCAGAGCAAGGAGCAGCAGTACAACGGTACTGCAGGATTCAAGGGCGCGCTGGCCGGTTGGGACTACGACGCCAGCGTGACCTACAACCGCGACACCATCCGCACCTACACGCGCGATTCGGCCAACTTCTCGCTGGCGTATCCGGGCGCGCCGACCGATTTCTATGACGGCAAGGTCGATTATCTGCAGCAACTGGCGAATCTGGATCTGCGCCGCGCCATCGCGCTGCCGGCGCTGGCCTCGCCGGTGGAGCTGAGCGCCGGGCTGGAATATCAGCACGAAGATTATCGGCGCAATCCCGGTCAATGGGAGTCGTACACCGGCTTCGGCGCGGCGGCTTTCATCGGCTTTGCACCAGCCGATGCGGCCGATGCCACGCGCAACAGCAAGGCGGCGTATCTGGGCGCCTCGGCCAATGTCACCGAGCGCTGGTTCGTGGATGCGGCGGTGCGTTACGAAGACCATTCCGACTTCGGCGATGTCACCACCGGGCGCCTGTCCACGCGCCTGGATGTCAACGATCGCATCGGCGTGCGTGCGACGGTGAGCAACGGCTTTCATGCACCGGGATTGGCCGCGCGTTATTACCAGGTCACCGGCAATTGCCCGTGCGGAACGACGCTGGTGGCGCAGGTGGATTCGCCGGTGGCGCGCGCGCTGGGCGCGAGCGATCTGCGCCCGGAGAAAGCGCGCAACTACAGCGTGGGCCTGACCTTCGATCCGGTGCAACATGTGCATGCGGCACTGGATGTGTATCAGATCGACATCCGCGATCAGCTCGGGCAATCCAGCCAGATCGGTTACAACGCGCTGGATCCAGCCAACGTGGTCGACTACGGCAACAGCCCATTGAGCGCTGCGCAACAGGCCACCATCAATGGCTTGTTGGGCAGCGCCGGTATCGCCATTCCGTCGGGCGAGGCGTATTACGTGAGTTACTTCACCAACATTGGCGACACCCGCACGCGCGGGGTGGAGTTCACGCTGGAAGCCACCCAAGACACCGACTGGGGACGTCTGCGTTACACCTATGCGGCCAACGCCGGGCGCACCGAAATCACTCAGGTACGCGGTGTGCCGGGTGCGCTGCAGGGCTTGCCCAACATCGGCCTGCTCACCGAAACCAGCGAGTATGCGTTGCGCCATCGCTCGCCCATCTACACCCAGGTGGCCGGCGTGTCGTGGAGTCAGGGGCGGTGGAGCGCCAACCTCAATCTCAACTATCTGGGCCCACTCAAGCGGCTGACCAACGGGCAAAAATATCAGTTGAGCCCGGTGTTGGTGAGCAATCTCAGTGGTAGCTACACAATTGGTAATGGTTGGAGCGTGGATGCCGGTGTGGACAACCTCGGCGACAAGCGCACACGCAAGATTCCCGAGGCCGCGCATAACGCCAGCCAGCGCGCCAGCACCACCTTCACCTACGAATACGGCGACGTGCTCGGCACCGTGGGGACGTATTGGTTTGGCCGCATCAACTATCGCTTCTGACGCCGTCTGCATCAGGTGCCGTTTGGATGTTCTCACGTCGCGTTGGTTGAGGGAGCTGTGGCCAAGCTACGGATCATTCGCCTTGCAAGAGACCTGTTCACAAGGCTCGATTACTTCGAGACACAGCACAACGGAGATTGGAGTCGTAGCTGGGTTTAGATGTAGTCGAAAGCTGAGTCGGTCGAGGGCGCGGTGCCCTCACCGCTTGCAGGACACGCCGTGAACCCGTCCCTGGGGGCTCGGTGGCGGCATCCATGCCGCCACACGGTCCCGCAAGCGGCGAGGACACCGCACCAGAGAGTTGGTCGGTAGTTTTCTTAAAAGCTTGTCCGTTGCTCGGCTTGCATTTGCACACTGATCGGACGCGCCGTCATCCAGCAACGCACGTCATGCCTTGCTTGCAACCATGCAGACCGACACTCTCGACTGGTCCTTGCCCGCTCACCGTCGCGGGACCTTACGCGGCATGGATGCCGCGTAAGAGCTTACATGGACGTACTTGCAGCGTGTCCCGCGATGGTGAGCGGGCAAGGGCCCTGCATCCAAGCCGCAGATCACCCGCTCTGCAATCAACGCACACACAGCGTCCAAATCCTCCCAAGACAACCACCACCTCACGCTCTTGTCGCGCGCGTTCCGACGCGTGACGCGCGCCACTTTTCGCCTGGGCGCGCGATCGGCTTCTGTCGCATGCATAACTCAAAGCAGTCAGGTCATTGCCAACGGCCATTTCGCTGGCCGCATCTGACCGGACATTGTCGATTTCTGGCGCGATCTGCGCGCTGGCGGTCACTAGGCTGGAAACACCACGCATCGCCTTGGTGTCGATGCTTCCACGTAGCGAGGACGCCACCCCCATGTCTGCTTTGTCCACGTCCGATCTATCGACGTCCAAACCGATCTTGTTGTTGCTGGAACACGATTTCGAAGATCCCAGTTTTGCCGGGCAGCGGTTTTTCTGTCGGCATGGCTTGTTGCTGGAAGGCGCGCTGTCGGGCATCGATGGATTGCGCGACCGGCTGGAAGTGCGCCGGGTCGGCTTTCCGCGGCCGCGTCGCGATGTGATCGGCCTGGTCGGCGAGAGCGATCAATCGCTGCCCAAGCTGGTGCTGCCTTCCGGTGTGCACAGCACCCATGCAAGCGGTGAGCACGCCACACGCCAATACGTCTCCGGCAGCGAACCGATCCTTGCCACGTTGGCGGAGTTGTACGCGATTCCGCAGCTGCATCCCTGACAACCGGCGCCAACACCTGGGCAATCGATCGCAACGCGCTCGAACTCACCCACGCAATCACCGACACGTCGCGCTGGCGGCAGTCCTCTTCTTCCAACGCGGCAGGGCCATGAGCTATCTCCTCAGCATTCTCGACAAGAGCTACATCCCCGACGGCGGCACTGCGGCGCAGGCGCTACGCGATAGCGTGGCATTGGCGCAGCTGGCCGAAGCGCTGGGCTATCACCGTTACTGGTTTGCCGAGCATCACGCCACCACCCAACTGGCCAGCCCTGCACCGGAAGTGCTGGCGGCTTATGTGCTGGCGCAGACCGCGCGTATCCGAGTCGGCACCGGCGGGGTGATGTTGCGTCACTACGCGCCGTACAAGGTGGCCGAATTGTTCAACCTGCTGGCCACGCTGGCGCCGGACCGCGTGGACCTGGGCGTGGGCAAGGCACCGGGCGGTTTGCCGGCCTCCACCCGCGCGCTTGCCGATGGCCGCCTGGGCACGGCCGACTTTGCGCGGCAATTGACCGATCTGGAAGGTTTTCTGTCGAACACGCTGCCGGCGGAGCATCCGCATGCGGCGGCCATTGCCACACCGCACCCGGCGCAGGCGCCGCAGCGCTTTTTGCTCGGTGCCAGCCCGGAAAGCGCCACCCTGGCTGCGCAATTGGGTTGGCAGTTCGTCTATGCCGGTCACTTCGATGGCGACCACGCGCATATCGAACGGGCCTTCGATGCGTATCGGCGCGCCAGCAGCTTGCAGCCGTTGCTGGCGGTGGTTGCGTTTGCCGCGCAAACGGCCGAAGCGGCCGCGCAGCATGTCGGTGCGTTGCGGCTGTATCGCGTACAGCTCGGTGCCGGGCAGAGCGTCAACCTGCCCAATCCGGAAGCCGCTGCCGAATACGCGCGCCAGGTGGGCGTGAGCGATTACCGGCTGGAAGAACTGCGCCCCAGCGTGTTGTCCGGCACTGGCGAGCAGGTGCACGCGCAGTTGGAACTGCTGCATCGCCGCTTCGGCGTGGGCGAGTTCGTCATCGATGCACCGGTGGCCGATGCACAGGCACGCCGTACCTCGCTGGAATTGCTCGCACGTAGCGCACCACACACGGCTGCACTGAGCGTCCGCGATGCAGCGACTCGCAGCGTGGCGCAACCCATTGCCGAGCACGCATTGTCGTGATGCTGATGCCCAAGCGCGCGGTCAGCGCCGCACTGCCATCGACCGCGCTACCGAAGTCCCCTATTCCACAAGGATTGCCGCGATGAGTACCACGCCACGTCCCATTCCCTTCGGCATCATGTTGCAAGGCGCCGGTGGTCATATGAACGCCTGGAAGCACCCGTCCGTGCCTGCCGATGCCAGCGTCAATCTGGCGTATTACATCGCCATCGCACGCAAGGCCGAAGCCAGCGGGATCGCGTTCGCCTTCGTCGCCGACGGGCTGTACATCAACGAGAAATCGATTCCGCATTTTCTCAATCGTTTCGAACCGATCACCATCCTGTCGGCGCTGGCCACCGCCACCACGACGATTGGTTTGGCCGGCACCTTGTCCACCTCCTACAGCGACCCGTTCACCGTGGCGCGGCAGTTCGCCTCGCTGGATCTGATCAGCGGCGGACGTGCCGGCTGGAACGTGGTGACCTCGCCGCTGGAAGGCTCGGCACGCAACTACAGCCGCGCCCATCCCGAGCATGCGCTGCGCTATCAGATTGCCGACGAATACCTGGAGGTGGTGCAGGGCTTGTGGGATTCGTGGGACGACGCTGCGTTCGTGCGCGACCGCGTGGGCGGTGCGTTTTTCGATGCAGAAAAGTTCCGTCGTCTCGACCACAAGGGGCGCTTCTTCCAGGTCGAAGGGCCGTTGAACATCCAGCGCTCGCCGCAGGGGCAGCCGGTGATCTTTCAGGCCGGCGCTTCCGACGATGGCATCGGCCTGGCCGGCAAATATGCCGATGCGGTATTCACCCATGCGCCGTCATTGGAAGACACGCGTGCGTTTACGCAGCGAGTGAAGAATGCGGCGATCGCGCATGGCCGTAGCGCTGCCGACGTCAAGATCTTTCCCGGTATCGGCCCCATCGTCGGCAACACACCGGAAGAGGCCGAAGCCAAGTACCAGCAGATCGCCGCACTGGCCGATATCGACGAGGCACTGGCGTATCTGGGGCGCTTTTTCGATCACCACGATTTCAGCCAGTACGCCCTGGATGCGCCGTTCCCGGAGCTGGGCGACATCGGGGCCAACAGCTTCCGCTCCACCACCGACAAGATCAAACACGATGCGCGCATGCAGGCATTGACGCTGCGTCAGGTGGCGTTGGAAGCGGTGAGCCCGCGGCCGCAGTTCATCGGCACCGGCGAGCAGGTGGCCGACGCGTTGATCCGTTGGTTCGATGCCGGCGCCAGCGACGGCTTCATTCTTGGGTTCGCGGTGCAGACGCAGGGCCTGGACGATTTCGTGGCGCAGGTGTTGCCGGTGCTGGAAGCGCGCGGCTATTTCCAACGCACGCCGCCAGGGGTGACGCTGCGCGATCATCTTGGGTTGCCGTACAAGGCCAGCCGTTACGCGCCAGTGGCCGATGCCGCGCGCAAAGCCGGTTGAGAGAGCAGGCCATGTCCGTGTTGTCGGCACGCACCCATCCGCATCCGTCCATCCGCATCGCCGCGTTCGCCGAAGAAGCGATCGCGCTGCGGCACGACTTCCATCGTCATCCGGAGCTGGCGTTCGAAGAACACCGCACCAGTGCGCGCATTGCCGGGCTGTTGTCGGATTGGGGCTACACCGTCACCACCGGCGTCGGTGGCACCGGTGTGGTCGGCACGCTGGTGCGCGGCAGCGGCACGCGCCGGCTGGGCCTGCGCGCCGATATCGATGCCTTGCCGATCACCGAGGATTCCGGGTTGGACTATGCCAGCGGCACGCATGGCCTGATGCATGCCTGCGGACATGACGGCCACACTGCGATCCTGCTGGCGGCCGCGCATTACCTGGCCAAACACGGCCGCTTCGACGGCACCTTGCAGCTGATCTTTCAGCCGGCCGAAGAAACCGGCTCGGGTGCGACGCGCATGCTGGCCGATGGTTTGTTCGAGCGTTTTCCGGTCGATGCGATCTTCGGCCTGCACAACTGGCCCGGCGTGCCGGCCGGGCGGCTGGGCTTTGTCGATGGTCCGGCGATGGCCTCGGTGGATTGGGCGTCGATCCGCGTACTCGGCAAGGGCGGCCATGGTGCCGAGCCGCAGACCGGGGTGGATTCGGTATTGGTGGCCGCGCATCTGATCACTGCGTTGCAGAGCATCGTTTCGCGCAATGTGGACCCGCGCGAGATGGCGGTGATCACGGTCGGCTCGATCCACGGCGGCAAAGCCGCCAATGTGATCCCCGACAGCGTGGACTTGAAGCTCACCGTGCGCGCGTTTCTGCCGCAGGTGCGCGAGACCCTGCGCCAACGCATTCCGGCATTGGCCGAAGCGATCGCCGCCAGTTTCGGCGCGCAGGTGCAGATCGACTTCCCTTTGGGATTTCCCAGTGTGATCAACCATGCCGCCGAAACCGCATTCGCCCGCGACACCGCCGTGGAATTGTTCGGCGCCGATGGCGTGGTGGCCGGGCTGGCGCCGCGCACTGCGAGCGAGGACTTCGCGTTCTTGCTGCAGCAGCGCCCAGGGAGCTTTTTGTTTGTCGGCAATGGCGATAGCGCCTCGCTGCACAGCCCGCGCTATGTGTTCAACGATGCGGTGATCGCACCGGCCGCCAGCTACTGGGTGCGGCTGACCGAGCGCTTTCTCAGCATCGAGGCGGACGTCACTGCACAGCGGGCACTGGCATGAGCGAGCAGTTCCTCTACACCTCCGTGCACGACCCGCGCGCGCAGCCGCTGTTCGTTGGCCTGGAGCGCGAATACAGCAACCGCTATCACGATGTGATCCGGCGTATCGGCGGCAGTGCGCGCGATGAGTTGCTGCGCTACCCGGCCGAAGCCTTCGCCTCGCCGCACGGTGCCTTCGTGCTGTTGCTGCGCGATGGTCAGACCATCGGCGGCGGCGCGTTCATGCGGCACCACGATGCCGATACCGCCGAGTTCAAACGCATCTGGACGCGCGACGATCTACGCCGCCAGGGCATCGCGCGGCGCGTGCTGGAAGAGCTGGAAGCCCAGGCGATACGACAAGGGTACCGGCGCGTGTATCTCACCACCGGCTTCCGCCAACCCGAGGCTGTGCACCTGTATCTGACCCACGGCTACGCGGCGCTGTACGACCAGCAGGCCGATCCGGAAACCGTGTTGCACCTGCCGTTCGAAAAGCACTTGCCGGTGCCGCTGCCGGTGCGCGCGCTGCGGCCTTCTTCCCTTTCGACGCAGACGCCATGAGCAGTCAGACCCTCCCCGAACTCGACCGCCGCACCGCCGCAGCCACGCGCGAGCAACGCAGTGCACCGCGCATCGTGCCGGCCCGGCATCCGTTGCAGACCGGCGGCACGCTGGTGGCGATCCTGCTGATCCTGGCGGTGCTGCAATCGGTGCTCGGCAACCCGCGCTGGGGCTGGGACGTGTTTGCCGAATGGTTCTTCGCCGAACCCGTGCTGGCCGGGCTGGGCCGCACGCTGCTGCTGACTGCACTGGGCACGCTGTTCGGCTTTGCACTGGGCACCGTGCTCGCCCTGGCACGCGTGTCGGGGTCGCCGTTACTGGCCGGCGTGTCGTGGGGCTATGTGTGGTTGTTCCGCTCGATCCCGCTGCTGGTGCTGCTGTTGCTGCTCAACAACCTGGGCTATCTCTACGCCACCATCAGCCTCGATGTACCGTTCACCGGCATCACGCTGTTTTCGTATCCCACCACCGCGTTGATCAGCCAGTTCGCTGCCGCAGTGCTGGGCTTGTCGTTGAACCAGGCCGCGTTCTCGGCAGAGATCATTCGCGGCGGCATTCTATCGGTGGATCAGGGCCAGTTCGAAGCCTCTGCGGCATTGGGCTTGCCGCGCGTTCGGCAGATCCGACGCATCGTATTGCCGCAGGCGATGCGCACCATCTTGCCGGGCGCCTTCAACGATGTGATCAACCTCGCCAAGGGCACCTCGGTGGTCTACATCCTGGCGTTGCCGGAGCTGTTCTACACCATCCAGGTGATCTACCGGCGCAACCTGGATGTGGTGCCGCTGCTGATGGTGGCCACGGTCTGGTACCTGGTGATTCTCACCCTGCTGTCGTTGCTGCAGGCGCAGGTGGAACGTCGCTTCGCACGCGGTGCATTGCGCGAACTGCCCTCGCGCCGCCGCGCCTGGTGGCAGCGTTCGGCCATTGCAGCCACGCAGCCGGTGGCGGCCGTCGATGCCGTTGCCGATGCGGTGGCGGTGGGCCGCGGTGCGGTGGTCAGGATCCAGGGTGTGACCAAGCACTACGGCGAGCAGCGCGTGCTCGATGCGGTGGACCTGGAGCTCCCCGCCGGCAGCGTCACCGCCATCATCGGCCCGTCCGGCGCGGGCAAGTCCACGTTGCTGCGCACCATCAATCATCTGGAACGCGTGGATGCCGGGCATGTCACCGTCGATGGCGAATTGGTCGGCTATCGCCGCGTTGGCGACAGCCTGCACGAACTGCGCGAAGCAGAGATCCGCCGCCGCCGCGCCGACATCGGCATGGTGTTCCAGAACTTCAACCTGTTCCCGCATCTGACCGCGCTGGAGAACGTGATGGAAGCGCCGATCGCGGTGCGCGGCATCGCGCCCGAACAGGCGCACCTGCAGGCGCAGGCGTTGCTGGCCCGTGTGGGTCTGGCCGACAAGCTGGATGCGTATCCGCGTCAGCTCTCCGGTGGGCAGCAACAGCGCGTGGCGATCGCGCGCGCGCTGGCGCTGCGGCCGAAGGTGCTGCTGTTCGACGAACCCACCTCGGCGCTGGACCCGGAGCTGGTCAACGAAGTGCTGGAAGTGATCGAAGAGTTGGCGCGCTCGGGCACCACGCTGGTGATCGTCACCCATGAGATCGGCTTTGCGCGCCGCGTGGCCGACAGCGTGGTGTTCATGGAACGCGGCCGGGTGGTCGAAGCCGCGCCACCGGAGCGCCTGTTCCGCGCGCCGGCGCATCCGCGTACCGCCGAGTTCCTGGCCAAGGTGCTGTGAGTGCGCGCCGCGCTGCAGCTTGCGTGCCGGGCCATCGCGCGCTGATGACGGGCGGTTCAAGCAACGCCTTTCCGCACATCGCGTTTGCGGGCACCACCGGTTCAAGCGCGACTTTTCCAAGTAGCACCTTCTCAAGGATGTCCGCATGACCCAGCCCCCCGCGTCCCGCCGCCGCCTGTTCAACATTGCCGCCATCGTGGTGGTGCTGGCGATCGGCATCGCTGCGATCCTGTTGACGCGCAAGCCGGCCAATGAGGCGCAGGCCACCACGCGCAAACCCGCCGCCACCGAACTGCCGCCGCTGCAGGCACCGCCGGACCAGGCCGCCATCGCCCTGCTGCCGGCCGGCCATCGCTTCGTCAAACCCGGCGCGCTGACCGTGGCCACCGTGGCGGCAGCGTTGCCGCTGGGCGACTACGCCGCCGATGGCAAGCAGGTGATCGGCGTGGAGCCGGACATCGCGCGTCTGGTCGCGACCGCGCTGGGGCTGCAATTGAATCTGGTGCCGGTGGCATGGGCGGACTGGCCGCTGGGGCTGGAATCTGGCAAGTACGACGCGGTGATCGCCAATGTCACTGTCACCGAGCTGCGCAAGCAGAAGTTCGATTTTTCCAGCTACCGCTACGACCTGCTTGGCATCTACACGCGCAGCGATGGGCCGATCAAACAGATCACCCGACCCAGCGATGTGGCCGGGTTGAAGGTGGTGGTGGGCGCCAGCACCAATCAGGACCAGATCCTGCGCCACTGGGATGCGCGCAATGTCGCGGCGGGACTGAAACCGGTGGAGTTTCAGTATTTCGACGATGCGGTGGTGGGGCGGTTGGCGGTGATCACCGGGCGCGCCGATGTCTCGTTCGAGCCCAATGCCACCGGCGCCTATGCCGCGCGCGACGGCAAGGTGCGCCGGGTAGGGCTGTTCCCCGGTGGGTGGCCGCAGGCGGCGGCCATTTCGGTGACCACGCGCAAGGGCAGCGGCCTGGCCGAGGCGATCACCCAGGCGATCAACGTGCAGATCGACAGCGGCCTGTATGCCAAGGCGCTGGCGCGCTGGAACCTGGCCGAAGAAGCGGTGCCGCGTTCGCAGACCAATCCGCCGGGGCTGGGCGAGTTGTAGCGCGCGCCTCATGCCTGGCGGCAGGCGTATGGCGCCTGCAAAACGCAGCGGTTTCAGGTTTTCGGTTCGGCGTGGCTGCGCACCTTATACGTGGCGCATGCCGGCACGCGCGCGATCGCGTGGCCGCCGCTCCGCATCGCGCTCCCTCGACACTCGGAGAACGCACGCAGCGTGGCCGGCCTGGCAGACAGCGCGTACAGCCGCACACGCCGCAATCGCTGCGCGGGTAGCGCCACAACGCCACCCCACCCGTCAGACGCAATGGCGGATCCGCGCCGCTGATCCATCGTTGAGATGGGAGCAGGGGATCGGCTCGACACTCGGAGAATGCAATGACGTCCTCACCCCAGCGTGCTGGCACCGCACAGGCCGCGCCCTAGATGCCGGCCATCGATTCCCAGCGCGCCGCCTGGCTGGCGACGCAGATCCTGCCGCACGAGCCGGCGCTGCGGCGCTGGCTGCGCAAGCACGCGCCCGGCAACGTCGATTGCGACGATGTCATCCAGGAAACCTACGCCATCCTGGCCGGGCTGGGCGAGGTGGCCCATATCGCCAACCCGCGCGCCTATCTGTTCACCGCCGCGCAGTCGGTGCTGTTGCAGCAGGTGCGCCGCGCCAGGATCGTTTCGATCGAAAGCGTGGCGGAAATCGAGCGCCTGGACATCACACAGGACGAGCGCTCACCCGAGCGCCACGCCATTGCCGGTCAGGAGCTGCGCCGTATCGGCGAAGCGCTGTCGGCACTGCCGGACAAATGCCGCCAGGTATTTCTGCTGCGTAAGGTCGATGGACTGTCGCAGCGCGAAATCGCCGCGCGGCTCGGAATCAGCGAGAACACCGTGGAAAAACACATCGTGAAGGGATTGCGTTTGCTGATGGCCCGCATGGGCCGCACCCGCGTCTGCGCACCGGCCGCCGCACACGATGCGCTGCCCACGCGCCTCGCCGACCCGCAACGCGGCAGCTGAGCATGCGCACCATCGACGACATTGCCGCCGCCTGGGTGGGACGCGAGGACGGCGACCGGCTCACGCCGGCCGAGCGCGTACAGCGCGACCGTTGGTTGGCCGAAGACGTGCGCCATCGCGGTGCGTATGCACGTGCGCACGCGGTGCATCTGCATTTCGATCGCGCGCGTGCGTTGGGCCAGGGTTTTACCGCCGAAGCGACGCAGGCACGGCGCATGCATCGACGCGCCACCTGGCTGGCCGCACTCGCTGCCAGCGTGGTCGCTGCGGCCACCGGCATGCTGGCATTGCAGCAGTCCGTCCCTGGACATGGCGCGCCGGGCAATGCAGCGCCCGGTAGCGGCCATCACCTCACCCGCATCGGCGAGGTGCTGCGGCTGCCGCTGGCAGACGGCTCGGCAGTGACGCTGAACTCCGGCTCGGAAGTGGTGGTGGAATACCGCGCCGACCGGCGTCAGATCCAGCTGCTGCGTGGCGAGGCCTTGTTCGACGTGGCCAAGGACCGCCATCGCCCGTTCGTGGTGATGGCGGCCGGCTCGGAAGTGCGCGCGGTCGGCACCAGCTTCAGCGTGCGCCGCCGCCAGGACGATGCAGTCAAGGTCCTCGTGCGCGAAGGCACCGTCGAAGTGGATGCCGACCAGCGCGCACCGCAACGGGTGGCAGCCAACATGCTGGCGATGGTCAGCCCGACGCGGGCAGTGCAGCTGCAGCCGCTGGATGCGCAACGCGTGCAGCAGTTGCTGGTCTGGCGCGACGGCATGATCGCCTTCGATGGCGACACGCTGGCGCAGGCCGCGGCCGAATTCGCTCGCTACAACGACATGCGCATCCTGATCGACGACCCCGCGGTGGCGCGACGCACTGTGGTCGGCCTGTACTCGGCCAACGATCCGGAAGGCTTCGCGCGCTCTGTCGCACTGAGCATGGGCCTGCAGATCGAACGCACCCGTGGCGGCATCCATCTGCGCGGGGCAATCGCGCAGTGATGCGGATCGATCGGCAGCGCTGCCGCCAGCACCTGCGATGTCCATGGCGGAAAAGCGGCGGCGACGCATCCAACACACAGGGGAGCCAGACAGCAACGGTGACAGCGATCAAACAGCGGCGCACGCGCGCCCGCGGAGAACAGTGATGCAGGCAGCAACAAGGCGTTTGAGCAAGGCCATCGGCACGGCCGTGGCGATGATGGCAGCGGGCCATGCGTTGGCCGCCTCACCGCAGGGGCGCACGTTCTCGCTACCGGAGAGCAACGCGGTGGTGGCATTGCCCGAATTCGCGCGGCAGGCCGGCGTGCAGATCGTGGCACCGGGCGAATATCTGCAGCAGGTGCGCACGCCGGCCGTGCAGGGCACGCTGGAATCGCGAGTAGCGCTGCGGCAATTATTGACCGGCACCGGCTTGAGCGTGGTCGAAGACGACGGCGAGCGCATCACGCTGGCCTCGGCGCAGCCGATGACCGCCGCCTTGCACGGCCATCCCGGCGTGGGCTATGCACAAGTGGACGCACCCGCCGCCGCGCCGCCCGCAGACGCGGCAGTCGGCAATCTGGATGCGGTGGTGGTCACCGGCGCGCGCGGCGTGCAACGCACCGTCACCGAAAGTCCCACCCCGATCGATGTGATCGGCGCGGCAGAACTGGAAAAGACCGGCCGCCCGGGCCTGCTGTCGGCGCTCAACGATCTGGTGCCCTCGTTCAATGCGCCGGCCAAATCCGGCAACGGCACCTCGTATGTGATCGCCACCGGCGGGCTGCGCGGGCTCAACCCGGATCACACCCTGGTGCTGGTCAACGGCAAGCGCCGCCATCGCACCGCCAGCATCAACATCGCCGGCATCGTCGGGCGCGGTTCGGTGCCGGTGGACATGAGCCTGATCCCGGTCTCGGCGGTGGACCACATCGAAGTGCTGCGCGACGGCGCCGCCGCGCAATACGGCTCGGACGCGATCGCCGGCGTCATCAACATCCTTCTCAAATCCGATGCCGACGGCGGCAAGGCCGACATCCTGTGGGGCCAGAACATCGACCGCGCCGATGGCGACAGCAGCAGCGCCAGCATCGGCAAGGGCCTGGCACTGGGCAGCGACGGCTTCGTCTATCTGGCCGCCGACGCCCGCTATCAACAGACCTCCAACCGCGCAGTGCCGGTGGCCGACAATTACCGGCTGTACTACCCGGTCAACGGCCAGCCGGACCCGCGCGAGGCCGCCGCCGACCGGTTGATCACGCGCAACTTCGGCCAGCCCTGGCAGAAGGGCGCCAACCTGTCCTACAACGCCGAACTCGGCCTGGGCGGCGACCTGCGCGGCTATTCCTACGCCACCTACAGCCGCCGCCTGAGCGACCTGGAATGGTCGTTCCGCAATCCCAACGCCAACAACACCCTGCAGGAGATTTACCCGGACGGGTACAGCCCGCGCCTGCGTATCGACGAGACCGATTACGAGTTCACTGCCGGCATCAAGGGCCTGTGGGGCGAGTGGGATTGGGACCTGGCCACCAGCTACGGCAGCAACGCCTCCGAACGCGACGGGCTGCACACGCTCAATGCCAGCCTGGGGCCAACCAGCCCCACCGCGTTCTATCTAGGCCAGCTGACCTCCACCGACTGGACCACCAGCCTGGACATCACCCGCGGCCTGCAACTGGCCGAACGCCCGCTGCAGGTATCGCTGGGCGTGCAGCACCGCTACGAAAAATACCAGATCCAGGCCGGCGAGCAGGCGGCGTATGCGGCTGGCGACTACGTGTTCCCGGCCGGCCATCCGCGTGCCGGGCAGGCGCCGCCGCCCGGCGCGCAGGGTGCGATCACCTTCCAGCCCGACGAAGCCGGCAGCCTGCATCGCAACAGCGGCGCGGCCTATGTCGACCTGACCTGGGACGTGGCCGACAACGTGTCGCTGGGCCTGGCCGGCCGCTACGAGCGCTTCGACGATTCGGCCGGCGATACCGCGGTGGGCAAGTTCACCGCGCGCTGGGCCATCACGCCTACCTTCGCGCTGCGGGGCGCGGCCAGCACCGGCTTCCGCGCGCCGGCATTGGCGCAGGCCTTGTACGCGGCCACCAACAGCAGCTGGCGCACGCTGGATAACGGCGATCGCGAACTGTTCCTGGCCAAGACGCTGCCGGTGGATTCCCCCGCCGCGCTCGCACTCGGCGCCGAACCGCTGAAGCCGGAAGAATCCACCAACGCCAGCATCGGCTTCACCTACAACCCCCGCCGCGCGCTCAGCCTCACCGTGGACGCCTACCGCATCGATCTGGACGATCGCATCGGCATGACCGGCTACATCACCGGTGCGGCGATCACCGATCTGCTCACCCGCGCCGGCGTGTCCGGGGTCGACAGCGCGCAGTACTTCACCAACGCCATCGACACCCGCACCGAAGGCGTGGACGTGGTGGCCACCTGGCGCATGGAGGCCGGCGACTGGGGCCAGGTCAACTGGAACCTGGGCTACAACTACAACAAAACCGAGATCACCCGCATCGCCGACAACCCGGCCGCGCTGGACTCGCTGGGCGCCGGCTACGAATTGTTCGACCGCGCCTCGCGCGGCTATCTGTCGCGTACCCCGCGCAGCAAGTTGTTGCTGGGCGGCAATTGGGTAATCGGCGGGTTTGCGCTCAACGTGCGCGTCAACCGCTTCGGCAGTTTCGACGTGCTGGAAAACAACCCGGCCAACGACGAGCACGTGCCGGCCAAATGGATCACCGATCTGGAGGCGTCCTACGCACTGTCCGATCGCATCACCTGGACGCTCGGCGCCAACAACCTGTTCAACCAATACCCGAAAAACATCGGCGTGGTCGCCAGTACCGGTAGCGGTTTCTATGTGACCAGCGTGCCGTATGGCTTCACCGGCGGGTCCTATTACACCAAGTTGACGTACACCTTTTGAGGAGTGATCCAGTGCCGCAATTGTCTTTGATGCGGGTGCGTTCGCGCAGCGCTTTCACCTACGCAGGGTTGCTGTTGATCGCGCTGGCATGCGCCCCGATGGCGGTACTCGCCAGCAGTGGTAAAGACACAGGCGAGATCCTGTGGGACCACTACGGCGTGCCGCATGTCTACGCCAAGACCGAGGCCGGCACCTTCTACGGCTTCGGTTGGGCGCAAACGCACAGCCACGGCAATCTGCTGCTGCATCTCTATGGCGAAGCGCGCGGCCGCGCCGCCGAATACTGGGGCGACAAATACGCCGAACAGGATCGCTGGCTGGCCACCAACGATGTCTACGCGCGCGCGCAGCAGTGGTACCGGCAGCAGGATCCGGGCTTTCGCGCCGATCTGGACGCATTCGCGCAAGGCATCAACGATTACGCCGCCGCACACCCGGATGCCTTGGACGCAGAGGTCAAGGTGGTGCTGCCGATCACCGGCATGGACGTGGTGGCGCATGCGCACCGGCTGATGAATTACGTCTACATCGCCTCGCCTGCAAAAGTGCTGGGCGAGCCGCCCAAGGACGGCCAGGCCCGCGACGGCTCCAACGCCTGGGCGGTGATGCCCAAGAAGACCCGCGACGGCCACGCCATGCTGCTGGCCAACCCGCATCTGCCGTGGGGCAGCGGCTTTTTCACCTATTACGAAGCGCATCTCAACGGGCCGGGCGTCGATCTGTATGGCGCCACCCAGGTGGGCCTGCCGATCCTGCGTTTTGGTTTCAACAAGCAGCTGGGTTTCACCAACACGGTGAATACCTTGCTCGGCCAGACCACCTACAAACTCACGTTATCGGGCGATGGCTATCTGCTGGACGGCAAGGTGCTGCCGTTCAAGCGTGAGACCAAAACGCTGAAGATCCGCCAGGCCGATGGCGCGCTGAAGGAAGGGGCGCTGCAAATTCGCCAGAGCGTGCATGGCCCGGTGTTCGAGCGCTACGACGGAGCCACCGTGGCGCTGCGCGTGGCCGGCCTGGATCGCCCCGACATGCTCAAGCAGTACTGGGACATGGGCAAGGCGCAGGACTTTGCGCAGTTCCAGCGCGCGCTGAAACAGCTGCAGGTGCCGATGTTCAACATCGTCTATGCGGACAAGGCCGGCAACGTGCTGTTCCTGGACAACGGCATCCTGCCCAAGCATGCGCAGGGCGATTTGAAGTATTGGAGCGGGCTGGTGCCTGGCGATACCGCAGCCACGTTGTGGCGCGAGGTGCACGGCTACGACGAGCTGCCCAAGGTGATCAACCCGGCCGGTGGTTTCGTGCAGAACACCAACGACCCGCCGTGGCTGGCGAGCTGGCCGCGCGTGCTGGAACCGAGCGCATTTCCCGCGTATGTCGCACCGGTCGGGCCGATGTCGCTGCGTGCGCAGAACTCGGTAAAGATGCTGGCCGAGCACGACAAGATCGACTTCGACCAGTTCGTCGCGCTCAAGCGCACCGCGCAGGCGCTGGCGGCCGATCGCACGTTGCCGCAGCTGTACGCTGCCGCCGCAGACAGTACCGACCCGGACATCCTCGCTGCGATCAACGTGCTCAAGGCCTGGGACCGCCACTTCGAAACCGACAGCCGCGGCGCGTTGTTGTTCGAGGAATGGGCGCGCTTGTTCACCGGCGATGCGCGTTACCTCTCGCAAGCCGGCTACGCCACGCCGTGGTCGTTGGCCGCGCCATTGACCACACCCAGCGGCTTGAAGGACCCGGCGTTGGCGCTGCGTCAACTCAAGCAGGCCGTCGCCAGCACCAAGAAGACCTATGGCGCGATTGATCGGCCCTACGGCGAGGTGTCGCGCTTCCATCTGGGCGAGGTCGATGTGCCTGGCCGCGGCGGTTTCGGCAATCTCGGCGCGTTCGATGTGATCACCTGGAACCCGCCCAATGCCGATGGCCAACGCCTGCCGCAACACGGCGAAACCTGGGTCTCGCTGGTGGAGTTTTCCACGCCCATCAAGGCCAAAGGCTTGATGAGTTACGGCAATGCCAGCCAGCCCGGCTCGGCACACATCAGCGACCAGCTACAGCTGCTATCCAAGGGCGAGTTCCGCACCTTGTGGACCACCCGCGAGCAGGTCGAACAACACCTGGAATCACGCACCGACTTCTGATCATCGCCTTCCGACGATGGCCCCACCTGAAGCCGCCACCCGGCATCACCGCCTGACATCCCAGCATCCAAGGACACTGCCCATGCGCACCTTTCTGACCACCGCCTTGTTCGCCATCGCAACGCTGACCGCTACCTCCACCGCATTCGCGGCCGATCCGCACGATGGCGCCTGGACGTTGGTGGAATCCAAATCCAACTGGAGCGACGGCAAGTTTCCCAAGGGCATGCGCCTGACCATCAACGTGCAGTTCTCCGACAACCGCATCGAATACCACTCCATCAACACCACTCGCCCGGCCACCCCGTACAAGGTCGATTACGTCACCACGCTCGATGGCAAACCCAGCCCACTCAACGAGCAGGCGCGCTTCAACCAGATCGCGGTGAGCAAGACCGGTGCCGATACCTACCAGATCCTCAAGATGAAGGACGACGACGTGATCGTGGGCGAATTCTGGACGTTTTCTGCCGACGGCAAGACGCTGATCCGCAATGGTGTGGGCAAGTCGCCGGAAGGCAAATCCAAGGCCTATCACGAGTTCTTCGAGCGCAAGTGATGCGTTGTGCGTGGTCGCAGGCGCTGATGTCTGCGACTGCGCATCGCGGCGCGCCGCGCCGCGCCCCGCGTTCTGCGCAGGGATCGGCCGATCCCTGCGCGGCTATGATCGATCCACCCCCACCTTCTGCGAGCTGTCATGACCCTGCACCGCCTGTGCACCGCCATCTTCCTGAGTCTGGCCGTGGCCGCACCCAGCCACGCGCTGGAATTTTCCAAGGCCGAGCTGGCGCGTGCCACCGCCTTGCAACAGCGTCTGGTCACGCTGGATTCGCATCTGGATACGCCGGCCAATCTGGAGCGCCCGGACTTCGACGTGTTGCAGGCGCATGCCGGCAACCGGCTGTCGCAGGTGGATTACCCGCGCATGCTCGCAGGCGCGCTGGATGGCGGCTTCTGGGCGGTCTACACCGGGCAAGGCGATCGTAGCGCGGCGGCGCATTTGCGCGACCGCGATGCCGGCCTGCAGCGGCTGTTGAAGATTCACACCCTGCTGGCCGCGCAACCGCAGCAGTTTGCCTTCGCCACCACGCCCGCCGATGCCGCGCGCATCAAGGCCGATGGCAAGCGCGTGGTGTACATCAGCATGGAAAACGCCAGCCCGCTGGTGGCCGACCCTACGCTGCTGCGCTTCTATTACGCGCAAGGCCTGCGCCTGATGAGCACCGTGCATTTTCTCAACAACGAGTTCGCCGATTCGGCCACCGACCCCAAGGGGCCGGAGTGGAAGGGCTTGAGCCCGGCCGGTAAGCAACTGGTGCAGCAGGCGCAGGCGCTGGGGATCGTGATCGATCAATCGCACGCCTCCGATGCGGTATTCGACCAGTTGATTGCGCTATCGCCGGTGCCGATCGTGCTCTCGCACAGCGGCGCGCGTGCGGTCTTCAACCATCCGCGCAATATCGACGACGCACGCTTGAAGGAGTTGGCCGCGCATGGCGGCGTGATCCAGGTGAACTCTTACGGCGGCTATCTGGTCGACAGCGGCGCCAGCCCCGAGCGCAAGGCCGCCGAAAAGGCGTTGACCGACCAGTACGGCGGTTGGGAACACGTCAAGATCGCCGACGGCACCGCCCTGAGCGCCGCACTCAAGGAGCTGGATGCACGCTACCCGATCAAGCGGGCGACCGAAGAGGATTTCTTCGCCCATCTGGAGCATGTGCTCAAGCTGGTCGGGCCCGAGCACGTGGGCATCGGCATGGACTGGGACGGCGGCGGTGGCGTGGTCGGCCTGGAAGACGTCTCCAAGCTCCCGCGCATCACCGCCTGGCTGCTGCGCAAGGGCTACACCGAACAGCAGATCGCCGGCATCTGGGGCGGCAACCTGTTGCGGGTGATGGGCCAGGCGCAGGCGTATGCGGCGGGGAATCGGGAATCGGGAGTAGGGAATCGGTAGGGCGGGTTGTGCGGGGATTCGGGAGTCGGGATTTGGGATTCGCAAAGCCAAGGCGGTCTACCGTGCGGGTGCGGGTGCGGGTGCGGGGTGCTGCGTCGGCTCGGCGGTATGGGGTATCCGCGCGTTGCCGCACTGGCTTCTCTGCCGGACGGGCTGACCGGGTGACTGGAGTGCACCGGCGCTGGCCGTCAGCCAGACGGTGACCTGGCCGGGCGGCCGTCGCCTTATTGGGCCGGCCAGCCCTGCATCCAACAGCATGATCGCCGTGGCGTTTTTCCTGGCCCGGCACGCGCCGAGCGTGCCCCCGATGGAAGTTGGGCATTTGCACAAAAACTCACACCTGCCTGCCCGCAAACAGGCAGCACCCTGACGATGCTTCCGGGAAAACGCTCAATCTAGAATGCGCCGACCCCCGAGTGTGGCGCCGCCGCGCCGGGCACCGGTGGGCCCACCGACTGCTGGAGCGTGCGATGACCCAAGCCTCCCGGCCCCTGCCGCCCCCCGACGGCATGCGCCCGACCTACCGCAAGATCCTGTGGCGGCTGATCCCGTTCCTGTTCGTCTGCTACCTGTTCAATTACCTGGACCGGGTCAATGTGGGCTTCGCCAAGCTGCAGATGCTCGGCGATCTGGGCATGAGCGAGACCGTGTACGGGCTGGGCGCAGGCATCTTCTTCATCGGCTATCTGGCTTGCGGGGTACCGAGCAATCTGATCCTGCAGCGCATCGGCGCGCGCCGATGGGTGGCGATCATGATGGTCAGCTGGGGCCTGCTCTCCACCTGCCTGATGTTCGTGCGCACCCCGGCCGGCTTCTACACCCTGCGCTTGCTCACCGGCGCTGCCGAGGCCGGCTTCTTCCCGGGCATCGTGCTGCATCTGACGCGCTGGTTTCCGCGCGCCCAGCACGGCCGGGTCATGACCGTCTTCATGTCGGCCATCCCGATCTCCGGGGTGCTGGGCGGGCCGTTGTCGGGCTGGATCCTCAGCCACTTTTCGGCTGGGCAGGGCGGTTTGGCCGGTTGGCAATGGATGTTCCTGCTGCAAGGCCTGCCCACGGTGCTGCTGGGCATCGGGGTGTGGTTCCTGCTCAGCGATGGCGTGCAGCAGGCGACCTGGCTGGACACGCAGGAAAAACAGGCACTGACCCGCGCGCTGGCAGACGACGAAGCACGCAAGCCGGCCGGTGCCTCCACCTCGCTGGGCGCGGTGCTGCGCAACCCGGCGGTATGGATGCTGGGCACGGTGTACTTCTGCATCCAGAGCGGGGTGTATGCGATCAACTTCTGGCTGCCCTCGATCATCCAGGGCAGCGGCGTCACCGACCCGACCCGGATCGGCCTGATGAGCGCCATCCCGTATCTGGCCGCAGCGGTGTTCATGGTGTTGATGGGCCGCTCGGCCGACCGTCGTGGCGAGCGTCGCTGGCATCTGGTGATCCCGTTGCTGATGGGCGCAGCCGGGCTGTGCATCGCCGCCAGCGTCACCGACAACCTGGCGCTGGCCCTGTTCGGCATGACCCTGGCCACAATGGGCGCGGTCAGCGGGCTGCCGCTGTTCTGGCCGCTGACCAATGGCTTTCTCACTGCCGCCGCCGCGGCCGGCGGGCTGGCGCTGATCAATTCCACCGGCCAGGTTGCCGGCTTCGTCAGCCCGTATCTGGTGGGCTGGATCAAGGACACCACCCACAGCACCGAGCTGGCGCTGTACGTGCTGGCCGGCGCCATGCTGCTGGGCGCCGCGCTGGTGCTGCGGGTGCCGGCGCGCGCGGTGAACCAGTGATGCGCCCATTCAAGCGAGTGTCCCCATGAAGATCGTCATCGCCCCCGATTCCTACAAGGAAAGCCTGTCCGCGCTGGAGGTGGCCACCCAGATCGAGGCCGGCTTCCGCGAGGTGTTCCCTAACTGGCACTACACCAAGGTGCCAGTCGCCGATGGCGGCGAAGGCACGGTCGACGCCCTGGTTTCCGCCACCGGCGGGCGGGTGATCGCTTGCACGGTCAGCGGCCCGCTCGGCACCCCGGTGCCGGCATTCTTCGGCCTGACCGGCGACGGCCGCACCGCCGTGATCGAGATGGCCGCCGCCAGCGGCCTAGCGCTGCTGCCACCGGCCGAACGCGCGCCGCTGCGTACCAGCACCGCGGGGGTGGGCGAGTTGATCCTGGCCGCGCTGGATGCCGGCGCGCGGCGCTTCATCATCGGCATCGGCGGCAGTGCCACCAACGACGGCGGCGCCGGCCTGGCGCAGGCCTTGGGCGTGCGGTTGCTGGATGCGCAAGGCGCGCCGATCGGCCCAGGCGGCGGCGCGCTGGCCGCCTTGGCGCGCATCGAGACCGAAGGCCTGGACGTGCGCCTGCAGGACTGCCAGTTCGAAGTGGCCTGCGATGTGGACAACCCGCTGATCGGCCCCACCGGCGCTTCGGCAGTCTTCGGCCCGCAGAAAGGCGCCACGCCCAGCATGGTGCGTCAGCTCGATAGCAACCTGCAGCATTACGCCAACCTCCTGCAACGCGACCTCGGCGTGCAGTTGCACGACCTGCCCGGCGGCGGTGCGGCCGGCGGCCTGGGCGCGGCGTTGGTGGCGTATCTGGGCGCGCAGCTGCGGCCCGGCGTGGAGATCGTCGCGCAGGCGCTTGGGCTGGATGCGCTGGTCGCCGATGCCGATCTGGTCATCACCGGCGAAGGCCGTCTGGACAGCCAGAGCCTGCACGGCAAGACCCCGGTGGGGGTGGCGCGGGTGGCGCAGCGGCACGGCAAACCGGTGATCGCCATCGTCGGCTGCCTGGGCAACGGCGCCGCGCTGCTGCATGGCCATGGCATCGATGCGATGTTCGCAGTGGTGCATCGCGCCTGCACGGTGGAGCAGGCGCTGGCCGAAGCCGCCAGCAACGTGCGCATCGCCGCCCGCAATGTGGCGGCGACGTTGCAGGTGGGCAGCGCGTTGGCGCAGGTGCCTGCAGTCGGAGAAGGCCGCTGACGGCAGCGCACGGATGCCTCACGCCGGCCCTCCTCGTGCCTGCCCCACTGCAGCCCATCGGCGCGCGCGACATGCCTGGCGCCTGCAGGGTGACGGCGCGACGCGTTGCCGGCGTGACTGCCACCGCTTCCGGGAAGTCGGCTGCTCACTCACGACGGGTGCGCAGCGCGCCGCATCTTCGCCTGACGCATCCGAATCGAACCCCGTGCGGCACAGGCTGTCAGCAACGGCGGTAGAAGCACCGCCGCCGCACCATGCACAGTCACACCCATGTCGAACATGCACGCGCCGACCATGGCACCGTGATCTCCCTCGTTCGCGTCAACAGACCCCCAAGCCCATGCTCACGCTCGACCGCACCCTGGCGCAGTCCATCGTCGACCGCGCGATGACCATCATCGACGGCAACGTCAATGTGATGGACCACACCGGCGTCATCATCGCCAGCGGCGAGCCGGCGCGCATCGGCCAGTTACACGAGGGCGCGCTGCTGGTGCTGTCCCGACAGGGCCGGGTGGAGATCGATGCGGCGCTGGCGCAGCAACTGGATGCAGTGCGGCCGGGCGTGAATCCGCCGCTGATCGTGGATGGCCGCATCGTCGGCTGCGTCGGGCTCACCGGCGACCCGCAGCGGATCGGGCAACAGGCCGAACTGGTGCGCATGGCCGCCGAAGCCATGCTGGAACAGGCCGGCCTGCTGCGCCTGCTGGCCCGCGACGCGCGCCTGCGCGAAGAAGTCACGCTTGGCCTGATCCGCGCCGACGGCCCGACCCCGGCACTGGCCGGCTGGGCCGAGCGGCTCGGCATCGCGCTCGACCTGCCACGCGTGGCCGCCGTGATCGAAGTGGAAAGCGACACCCTGGATCTGGATGCCATGCTGGTGGAGCTGCAGCGCCTGCACACGCTGCTGTCCACGCCCGAACGCGGCAACCTGATCGCCGCCACCGCGCTCAACGAACTGGTGGTGCTCAAGCCGGCGCTGGACCGCCGCGGACACTGGGACGTGGGCGAACAACGCCGCCGCGCGCACACCTTGCTCGAGCGCATGCGCGCCAGCAGCCCGCTGCGGATCCGTCTCGCCCTGGGCCAGTATTTTCCGCAGCCCAACGGGCTGGCGTTGTCGCACCAGGTCGCGCGCACCACCATGCGCATCGGCAAGGCGCGCGCGCCGCAGGCCGATGCGTTTTTCTACGACGACTATCGCTTGCCGGTGCTGGTGGACGACCTGCGCCAGGCCTGGCAGGCCGATGAACTGCGCAAGCCGCTGCAGGCCCTGCTGGCACAGGAACGTCGCAGCCAGTTGTTGAATACCTTGTCGGCCTGGTTCGGCGCCGGCATGCGCATGGCGCCCACCGCCAAGGTGCTGGGCATCCATCGCAACACGCTGGATTACCGCATGCAGCGCATCCAGCAACTGTGCGCGGTGGACCTGAGCACTACCGACGATTGCATGCGCCTGTATCTGGCCTTGCAGATGCGCGACGACCGCGCCGCCACCGAGGCGAAGACGGACGCCAGCGTCACCGACTGAGGTGGCGCAACGGCCGCAGCGTCGGCGCACGCGCGCGTACCTGTGCGATAGCGCACGGAACCTCGCATCGCCAGTCCCTGCCAGGTATGCCCACTCCGCTAGACTGAACGCATTGCCCGGGGCACGAGCGAGCTTTCCGTTGAATCAGTGCGACACCGCCGTGTCATCCACCGCCAGCGAGGCCGAGCGCCTTGCGCGTCTGGCGTTGTTGCAGGTGGTCGACACCGACGCCGAACCGTTCTTCGATGCGCTGGCCGCCGCCGCGCAGGCGATCGCCGGCACCCCGATCGCGCTGGTGTCGCTGGTGGACGAGCGCCGGCAATGGTGGAAGGCCAATATCGGCCTGCCCGGCGTCTCCGAAACCCCACGCGAACTGGCGTTCTGCGCCTACACCATCCAGGGCGATGCGGTGATGGAAGTGCGCGATGCGCCGGCCGACCCGCGCTTCTGCGACAACGCCCTGGTCACCGAATCGCCCGCCATCCGCTACTACGCCGGCGCGCCGATCGTGCTGCCCGACGGCTTGCGCATGGGCACCGTGTGCGTGATCGACCAGCGCCCGCGCGCGCTGGAGCCGGCGCAGCTGCAGGCCTTGCAGCAGTTGGCCAGGGTCGCCGCCGAAGGCCTGGAGCAGCGCCGCGTGATGCTGGAACGCCAGGCCGCCAACGAACAACTGCAACAGCGTGTGCGCGAGAGCGAGGCGTTTCTGGAACGTACCGGCCGGGTCGCCGGGGTGGGTGGCTGGGAAGTGGATGTGGCCAGCGGCACCCTGACCTGGTCGGATCAGACCTGCCGCCTGCACGATCTGCCTCCGGGCTACAAACCGACCTTGAACGAGGGGATCGGCTTCTACCCGCTGGAGGCACGCGCGGTGATCACCGAGGCGGTCGACGCCTGCGTGCGCGACGGCACGCCCTGGGATCTGGAGCTGCCGCTGATCAGCGCCACCGGCCGGCGCCTGTGGGTGCACAGCACCGGGTCGGTGGAGCATGTGGACGGACGCACCCGCCTGATCGGCGCAGTGCAGGACGTGACCGACCGCCATCGCGCAGTGGATGCGCTGGCCGCCAGCGAACGCAAGTTCCGCAACATGTTCCAGTACAGCCTGGGCCTGATCTGCACCCACGACATGGACGGCCGCCTGATCAGCATCAACCCGGCCGCGGCACGCTCGCTCGGTCGCCAGGTGGAGGGCATGGAAGGCCGCGCGTTGCAGGAGTTCGTGCGCCCCGAGCGGCATGCCGCCTTGCAGGGCTATCTGTCGCGCATGGTGCTCGACGGCCAGGATGCCGGGGTGATCGAGCTGGTCGCCAGCGACGGCAGCCTGCGCCACTGGCAGTACCGCAACGTGCTGGATATCGACTCCGAGGCCACCATCGTGCTGGCGCATGCCCAGGACATCACCAACCAGTACCAGCAGGAAAAACAGCTGCTGGAATGGTCGTTCACCGACCCGCTCACCAACTGCTACAACCGCCGCTTCCTGGACGAACTGGACAAGCGCGACCCCAGCGTGCGCTGGGGCTGCATCGTGGTGGATCTGGACAAGTTCAAACTGGTCAACGACACCCATGGCCACCAGCGCGGCGACGAGGTGCTGGTGCAGATGGCGTGGTTCCTCAACCAGCCGCTACGCACCCAGGACCGTCTGGTCCGGCTGGGCGGCGATGAATTCCTGGTGCTGCTGCACCAGCCCACCCAGCTACAACTGGACGCCCTGGCGCGCGACTATGTGGCCGCCAGCGCCGACGCACCGATCCAGTTCACCCTGGGCACCGCCTTGCGGCATGACGGCGAAGCGCTGGCGGCGGTGGTCGATCGCGCCGACCGCTCGCTGTATGCGTTGCGCCGGTCACGCCGTGGCAGCGGCCTGAGCGACCAGCGCTAGGATCGATAAGCGGCCGCACTGGCCCGCGCGGCCAAGCTGACTGATCCGCCACCAGATCAAGGCCTGGAGCGCTGAAACGCGTGCCGATGAATACGCGATCGCCTATCATGTAACCGTTTTCAACTACATGGTTTGGAATGGACACCTTCGATCGCACCCAGCTCAGTCCCAAGTGGCAGTTCCGTTTCGATTTCTTCGACCGTCACGGCGGCCCCAAGGAGCCGGCCTACAAGGAGGCGCTGAAGACCCTGCCGTTTGGCGAAAAGGTCAAGGTCGGCATGAACTTCTATGCCTTCTTCTTCGGCGTCATCTATTTCTTCATCATCGGCCTGTGGCGCAAGGCGTTGAGTCTGATCGGCATCAGCCTCGTGCTGAGCATCGTGGCCTCGTTCCTGCCGGCCGCGTTTCAGAATGTGCTGTGGCTGCCGCTGTCGTTGTTGACCGGCATGATCGCCAACTATGCCTACTACCTGGACAAGGCCAAGGGCAGCACCAGCTGGAACCCGTTCGAAGGTATGCGCTGGATCTGAGCAACTGCGTCACCGGCGCGTCGGCCCCTCCCGCCGCCACGCCAGCGTCGCCCGGCCCGGTCACTGACCGGGCTTTTTTATGGGCAAGCTGGAGCGCACGCGGCTACGCCGTGCGCTCACCCAGAAACCGAGCCGCTCCCAGAGACATAGCTCTCCCAGCGACCAAGCCCCCAGGCACCAGGCACCAGGCACCAGGCCTCATCAGGAACCGAACCCTGCAGGAACCAAGCCCCTCTCCCCCCGGGAGAGGGGTTGGGGTGAGGGTCCGGCCCCCGACGCGCAACACGCCCAAAGGGCGCCTCAACCACACGTTCACAGCGCAGCCAAATCGACCCCCAAGCCGGGCTTACCCTTCAGCACCGCTGGCACGCCTCAGAACGGCAGCCCCCGATTGCGCGCAACGGACCGCTTCAACACGTCTAAAACACCCGCAAAACTGCAAGAGCCCGCACACTTTGCTGCGCTGCGGTGTGCGGCAGATGGTTGAGAATGCTTAATCTTTGCCGACACATAGCTGTGACCGCATCGAATTTAGATCGATCCAAGTAAGCCAGTCGGGCGCGAGATCGCGATTACGCTGAGGGTCGTTGCTCGAACGCAGTCGTTGTGCCTCGATCACTGCGTGGTGCAGCGGTCGGCATGGATCCTCCACCTGCGGCTCCGGTCGCCCTCTCCCCCGAGGTGTCTTGCATGCTCTCCGCAGTCCCGTCCAATCGTTCCGTCTCGCAGGGTGCTCCGGCGCCATTCTGGCGCCGCGCCGCCGCCGGCCTATGTCTGCTCGGCATGGTGGTGTCCACACCGCTGGCTGCGCAGGACCCGGCGCAGGTCAACACCTTCATCGGCAGCAAGGACGACGGCAACACTTTCCCGGGCGCCTCGGCCCCGTTCGGCCTGGTCCAGGTCAGCCCGATCGGCGCGCACTACGCCGGCTGGCGCTACGACGACCCCAGCATCCGCGGCTTCGGCCATTCGTTCCTGTCCGGGGCCGGTTGCTGGGAGCAGGGCGGGCAGGTCTCGGTGCTGCCGGTCACCGGCCGCATCGGCCCGGGTGGCGACTTCGATACCGGCGACGCCAAGGCCTTCGACCAGACGCGCTACGCCGCCCGCTACACGCATGATGGCGAGATCGGCCAGGCCGGCTACTACAAGGTGCGCCTGACCGACTACGGCGGCATCGACGCCGAAGCCACTGCGCTCACCCGCGCTGCCGCCGAGCGCTATACCTTCGCCCCCGGCGCCGACACCGGCCATGTGCTGGTCAACCTGGGCCAGGCCAACGATCGCCACGTGGTGATCGGCAGCCAGGTGCAAGTGGTCGGCGACCGCGTGGTCGAAGGCAAACTGACCACGCAAAGCTTCTGCGGCGGCCACGAATACACCACCTGGTTCCGGCTGGAATTCGACCGCCCGTTTACCGCCCACGGGGTCTGGGGCGAAGACGGCGGCGTGCCCGATGCGCGCCACAGCATGGGCGGCGAACTCAAGCCCAACGGCGCCTGGCTCAGCTTCCCGCTGGGCAAGGGCAAGGACGCACGTGCGGTGACCGTGGTCAGCGCCATCTCGCACGTGGACGCCGAAGGTGCACGCAACAACCTGCGCGCCGACGGCAGGCAGGGCGGCAAGCTGCTGGGCCTGGAGCAGATGCGCCAACGCGCGCAACAGGCCTGGCGCAAGGAACTGGCCAGCCTGCAGCTGGACGGCGCCAGCGCCGACGACCGCACCGTGGCCTACACCGCGCTGTATCACGCCCTGCTGCAGCCGCTGACCGGTAGCGACGCCGATGGCCGTTATCGTGGTTATGACGATGCCATCCACCGCGCCGACGGCTGGACCTACTACGAATATTTCTCGCTGTGGGACACCTACCGCTCGCAGAACCAGCTGCTGGCCCTGCTGCAACCGGCGCGCGCACGCGATATCGGCCGCTCGCTGCTGGCCATCCACCAGCAAGGCGGCTGGTTACCGCGCTGGGGCTACGCCAATTACGACACCAACATCATGACCGGCGACCCGGTCACCCCGTTCCTGGTCGACCTGTGGCGCTTCGGCGCGCTGCAGGGCAACGAGGCCGAGGCCTACGCAGCGCTGCGCCAGAACGCCTTCGAACAACCGCCGACCAACTCGCGCCACTCCGGCCGCTCCGGCAATGCCAGTTACCTGGCCAACGGCTTCGTGCAGTACGACCGCGCCTTCCCGTCCAAGGGCATGGACGTGGACCCGCACCACGGCGGCTCGGCCACGCTGGAATACGCACTGGCCGACTGCGCGCTGGCGCAGATGGCACAAGCGCTCGGCCACGGCGACGACAGCGCGCAACTACGCCAACGCGGTGGCAACTGGCACCGCGTCTGGGACGCCGGCGTGCGCGATGCCGACACCGGCTTCAGCGGGTTTCCGCGCCCACGTCTGGAAGACGGCAGCTGGTACGCGCCCTCGGACGATCACTACAGCCCGCGCTCGCAGCACGGCTTCCACGAAGGCACCGCCTGGCAATACCAGTGGCTGTTGCAGCAGGACATCCCCGGCATGCTGCAGGCCATGCACGGCAGCGAACAGGCCGGCAAGCGGCTGGACGCCTTCTTCGCCTACGACGACTTGCTCAAAGACCCGCTCACTGCTGCGCGCGCGCACTGGGTGGTCGGCCCTTACAGCTACTACAACCAGTACCGCTACAACCCCAACAACGAACCCGACCTGCACGCCCCGTGGATGTACACGTTGATCGGCCAACCATGGAAGACCGCCACCGTGGTGCGTGCCGCGCAGCAGTTGTTCACCAACGCCCCCAACGCCCCCAACGGCGTCACCGGCAACGACGATCTGGGCACCATGTCGGCCTGGTATCTGTTCAGCGCCCTGGGCCTGTATCCGGCGGTGCCGGGCAGCGGGCAGTTTCTGCTGCATGCCCCGCGTTTCAGGCGCGCGACGCTGGACCTGGGTAACGGCAAGCGCCTGCGCATCGACGCCCCCGGTGCGGATGGCCGCGCGCTGCAATATGTGGAGGGCGTGCGTTTCAACGGCACACCGCAGCGCCAGGTGTTCCTGGACTGGGCCCAACTGCAGCAGGGCGGCACGCTGTCGTTCGCGCTCACCAAGCAAGCGCCGACCCAAGGCTGGGGCACGCAAGCGGATGCATTACCAATCTCGTTCTGTGCCACGCCTGCAGCCGCGCAGTAACCGCAAGCATCAGGCCGACGGATGAAAGCCCCTCTCCCCCCGGGAGAGGGGTTGGGGTGAGGGTACGGGGCAAAGCCACTTACCAAATTGAATGACATGAGGCTTCGCCCGGACCCTCATCCGCCCTACGGGCACCTTCTCCCAGTGGGAGAAGGGCACAGCTCACCTGCATTTGGCGGCTGAGTACTCATCGCAGCCGCGCAGCACAGCACTGCTAGCACCAACACCTTCCCATCGATGATTCACTCTTGAAGGCGCGTGGCGACGCGTTTGTCATGGTTGGCAATTGAAAGATGTATGAGGCGCCCCTCATCCGCCCTACGGGCACCTTCTCCCGGTGGGAGAAGGGACTAACCCGCCTTGCCCAAGCGACTATTCCGCCGCCCATACGCCACATACACCACCACACCCAGCACGTTCCAGACCAGGAACCACAGCTGCGTCGTACTCGGCAGACTCCAGAACAGATACAGACAGCCCAGGATCGCCACCGGCCCCACCACCCACGCCAATGGGGTGCGGAACGCACGCGCACGGGTCGGCTCACGCACACGCAGCACCAGCAGACACGCCGCCACCGCCGTAAACGCCGCCAAGGTCCCGGCATTGGCCAGCGCGGCAATTTCATCCAACCGCGCCACCCCCGCCAACGCCGCCACCAGCACCGCCGTAAACAACGTCGTCGCCACTGGCGTACCGGTGCGCGCGCTGACCTTGGACAAGCCACGCGGCAGCAGGCCATCGCGCGACATCACAAAGAAGATGCGGCTCTGCCCGTACAGAAACGCCAGCAGCACCGTCGGCAACGCGATGATCGCCACCGCACCGATCACCAGCGCTGCCTTGCCGTGGCCGAGTTCGCGCAGGATCAGCGCCAACGGCTCCGGGCTCTTGCCGAACACGGTGAAGCTCATCGCGCCCACCGCCGACAGCGCCACCAGCACGTAGATCAGCGTGCAGCCGATCATCGAGCCGACGATGCCGATCGACAGATCGCGCCCCGGGTTCTTGGTCTCTTCGGCCGCCGTGGAAATCGCATCGAACCCGTAGAACGCGAAGAAGATGATCGCGGCCGCTGCCATCACCCCGCGCTCCACGCCATCGGGCCCCATCGCCTTGGAGAAGCCGTAGGGCATGAACGGCTGCAGGTTGGCGCTATTGAAGGCCGGCAGCGCGATCGCCACGAACACGCCCAGCGCGATGATCTTCAACACCACCAGCACTGCGTTGAGCGTGGCGCTTTCCTTGGTGCCGGCCATCAGCATGCCGGCCACCAGGAAGGTGATCACCACCGCCGGCAGGTTGACGATGCCGCCTGCGTGCGGCCCGGCCACCAACGCGTGCGGCAACTCCACCCCCAGCCATTGCAGGAAGCCGACGAAATAGCCGGACCAGCCCACCGCCACCGTGCTCACCACCAGCGAGTATTCCAGCACCAGGCTCCAGCCCACCACCCAGGCGATGCTCTCGCCGAGCGCGGTGTAGCTGTAGGTATAGGCGCTGCCGGCGGCAGGCATCATCGTGGCCATTTCCGCATACGCCAGCGCCGCGCAGGCGCACACGATGCCGGCGGCCACGAACGACAACAGCACCGCAGGGCCGGCCTTGTCCGCACCCACGCCGATCAACGTATAGATGCCGGTGCCCACGATCGCGCCAATGCCGAGTGCGATCAGATGCGGCCAACTCAGGCTGCGGACCAGCTGCCGGCCAGCCTCGTGCACGGTGACCTGATCGATGGATTTGCGCCTGAGCCAAGACGACATGCGGACCTCGAAGGAACCAAAAGAATGCGCGAGTGTCGCCCAACGCGCTGCAGCAATGCTATCGGTGGTGATGTTGTTTGGAGTGGCGCGGAGCGGTTGCTACCTTTATGGACAGGGTTTGACGGCCTCTGAAAGGATTCCGTGAAGCCGTACCCTCACCCCAGCCCTTCTCCCGATGGGAGAGGGACTTTTGATTCCTTCTCCCATCGGGAGAAGGTGGCGCGCAGCGCCGGATGAGGGTACGGACAGGCGACGCAGCATCAGCTCGATCGCTGCCTGATCGATGCTTATTCCCCATCCACAACATGCTGCGATCCGGCCAGGTCCAGCACCCCTAAGCCACCCCATTACACCCATGCCGCTGAAACCCGGCGCGCATTCCGAGCTGCGTGTAATACGCCGCCACCGCAGGCAATACCGGCCGCTCGATCGGGCTGGCAAACCAGCGCTGCGTCGATACCCCCAACACGATATCGGCCAAGGTGAAGTTTGCCCCGAGTACGAACGGACCGCCACGCTGCAGCTGTGCGTCGAGGATGGCCATGTGCCGGTTCCATTCGCGCACGCTCGCTGCAATCGCCTGCACATCGGTATGCGCCGCACTGCCGCGCACCGTCGCCATGAACGCGTAACGCCAGGCGTTGTTGAGCTCGGTGGCCTGCCAATCCATCCATTGCTCCACCAATGCACGTGCAGCGGGCGCACTCGGCAGCAGATCGTCGCGTTGGTTACGCGCGGCCAGATACCTGCAGATGGTGTTCGATTCCCACAACACCACAGTGCCATCGCGCATCACCGGTACCAGCGCGTTGGGATTGAGCGCGCGAAACGCTGGCGTGTCCACCGGTGCAAACCCGCTGCCATACGCGTGCAGCGTGTAGTCCAGCGCCAACTCCTCGCATAGCCACAGCACCTTGCGCACATTGATCGAGGTCAGCTTTCCGTAGAGTTCCAGCATGTGATCCTCAATAACCAATGGCGACATAGGGCGATGACGGCGGGCAATGCGCGCACCGTGTGGAAGCAGACGCTGCAATTCTGCATCCATGCCTGCCAACGTACATGCCACCACGCCCGAGTAGTCGCCCCTGCCGTAGCGTTGCCTCTACGGGGAGCTGCGTGGTGCCCTGCATGCAGGTTGGAACCACGTCGGTGATGGGCGCTTCAACGCACTCTGCGCTGGCATGCCAAGCAACACAGGCAGTGAATCAAGATGAGAACTGTGCCACGGCGCAACCCGACACGCCCGTCATCCTGTGCACTGCGTCCACTCTCGACGCAGCCCCTGCGACGGTGGCAGTTACACTGCGCGCATGTCATCCGAATCCCTGATCCTTCTCGGACTGCTCGTCGTAGTCCTCGTGTTGCAGCTGCTCGCGCTGCTGCGGCGTCCCTCCACCACAGGCCTGGAGCTGGCGCTGCGTGCCGAGCAACGCGACGGGCGCGGCGAACTGCGCGAGCAGCTCGAAGGCCTGGCGCGGCAGCAGGACGGCCGCCTGGAAACCTTTGCGCGCAATCTCACCGAGCTCTCCACGCGCACCGACCAGCGCCTGGACCTGCTACGCGACGCACTCGGCGAAGACGCACGCAAGGCGCGCGAAGAAAGTGGCCAGGCCCAACAACGCACCGGCGAACTGCTCACCTTGCGGCTGACCGAATTGCGCACCCAGCTCGAAGGCTTCGGCCAGCAGCAGGAAACCCGCATCCAGGTGTTCGGCCAGCAGCTGACCGAATTGATCGCACGCACCGACACGCACATGGCCACCTTGCGCGAGGCACTGGCCGAAGACGCACGCAAGGGCCGGCAAGAAGCCGGTGAGTCGCAGCAGCGCTTCACCGAGGCCTTGAGCCAGCGCTTGAACGAGCTCACCCAACGCAACGAGCTGCGCATCGGCGAGATGCGCGCCACGCTGGAACAGCAGCTGGCCAACCTGCAGAACGACAACTCCAGCAAGCTCGAACAGATGCGCGCCACCGTCGACGAAAAACTGCAGACCACGCTCAACACGCGCCTGGATGCCTCCTTCAAGATCGTCTCCGAGCGCCTGGAACACGTGCAGCGCGGCCTGGGCGAAATGCAGCAGCTGGCCACCGGGGTGGGCGATCTCAAACGCGTGCTCACCAACGTCAAGAACCGCGGCGGCTGGGGCGAAGTGCAGCTGGAGAACATCCTCGAACAGACGCTTACCGCCGAGCAGTATGCGCGCAGCGTGCGCGTGCGCCCGGACACCAGCGAAGCAGTGGATTTCGCCGTGCGCCTGCCCGGTCGTGGGCACGAAGACACCCCGGTGTGGCTGCCGATCGATTCCAAATTCCCGCGCGAAGATTACGAACGCCTGCTCGACGCGCAGGAAGCCGGCGACATCGAACAGATCCGCCTGCTCGGCAATCAGCTGGAACGCGCGATCCGCATCCAGGCCAAATCGATCAGCGACAAATACATCTGCCCGCCGCACACCACCGATTTCGCCGTGATGTTCCTGCCCACCGAAGGTCTGTATGCCGAAACCATCCGCCGCCCCGGCCTGGTCGATGTGCTGCAGCGCGAACACCGCGTGGTGATCGCCGGCCCCACCACGTTCACCGCGTTGCTCAATAGTCTGCAGATGGGCTTTCGCACGCTCGCCATCGAAAAGCGCTCCAGCGAAGTGTGGGGCCTGCTCGGCGCGGTCAAGAGCGAGTTCGGCAAGTTCGCCGGCATCCTGGAAAAGGCCGAACGCCAGATCAACACCGTCGGCAAGACCCTGGGCGATGCCGGCCGCAAGACCCGCACCATCGAACGGCGCCTGCGCGGCGTGGAAACGCTGTCCAACGAACACTCGCAGGCACTGCTGGACGATGCCGGTAACGACGACGCTGGAAGCAGCAGCGAAGAAGACGCAGGCGACGAGCAGGAGTGATCCAGCCGCATGCCGCGACACCGCGCTGCCATTCCGGCAGGCCAGCGGCACCACAGGAGAGGACAACGTAGGAGCGCACCCGGGCGCGACGAGGCGTTACCGATAACGCCTCATCGCGGCCAGGGCCGCTCCTACAACGGCAGGCGTGCGCCGTGTCATTCCTGCGCCCAACGCCAAGCACACCACGCAGACATCGCCACCGCGATGCTTGCACGCACCTTGTTCAAGAAGAGAGTGCCGTGTCGCGTCGATGGATCTATGCAGGGGTCTGCGCCCTGCTGCTGACCGCATGCAGTAATACTCCGGCTGCCAAGCCGGGCGCTGCAGCGAGCGCCCAACAACCACCGCGCGCAGTCTCTGCTGATGCTGCCGAATGCCGGGCAAAAGGTGGGCAACTACGCCCGGTCGGTCGCATGCAGACGGTGCGCTGCGTGGTGCCGTACGCCGATGCCGGCAAGACCTGCACTGACAACTCCGATTGCAGTGGCGATTGCCTGGCCACCAGCATCGTGCCCGCCGGCACCGCCACTTCGGGTACCTGCCAGCGCGACAGCGACCGCTTCGGTTGCCGCCAGGAAGTGGTCGGCGGCATGGGCCAGGCCGCGCTGTGCATCGATTGATGGCATTGCATGTGCGTAAGCGTTGGCACTGGCGGATCAGCTGATCCGCCAGTGCACGCAGTGGTCGCCAGCTGTCGCAATAGCCGGCCGCAGCAAAGCCAACTGCAGCAACAGAAAGTTGTAAGCAACAGCCAACCGCAAGCACCGTCAGACACCCGCATCGCTCGCTCGGCTTCAGCGGTTTATGCTCTCGGCTCTCCCAGCCCAGGACGTACCGATGAGCCAGACGCTTTACGACATTCCCGTGGCCCGTATCGACGGCGAGCCCGCCACGCTGGCCGACTATCGCGGCAAGGTGTTGCTGGTGGTCAACGTCGCCTCCAAATGCGGCCTGACCCCGCAGTACGAAGGCCTGGAAGCGCTGTATCGCGACAAGCAGGCGGCGGGTCTGGAAGTGCTGGGTTTTCCGGCCAACGACTTCAAGGGCCAGGAGCCCGGCAGCGAGGCGGAGATCGCGCAGTTCTGCCAGCTTACCTATGACGTGACCTTTCCGATGTTCTCCAAGATTGCGGTCACCGGCACGGACACGCATCCGCTGTATCAGCAGCTGACCAGCGCACGTCCACACGCCACCGGCGACGGCCCGATGCGCGAAAAACTGGCCGGCTATGGCATCGAACCCAACCCGGCACCCGGCGTGCTGTGGAACTTCGAAAAATTCCTGATCGCCCGCGATGGCCAGGTCATCGCCCGCTTCGCCCCCGACGTCCCCGCAGACGACGCACGCCTGCGCCAGGCAGTCGATGCAGCATTAGCGACTGCTTGAGCCCCTCTCCCCCCGGGAGAGGGGTTGGGGTGAGGGTACGGCGGAGGCGGAACACGGATGCAGCACGCAAGCCCCATCATCGCGCTAGAACAGACTCCAATAGCCTATGTCGATGCGTTACATCCTTCTCATCCTGACGCTCCTCGGCTGCCCGGCATTGCAGGCAGCACCCCGATGCTTCAACCCAGCCACAACAGCCGAAAGCAACGCATGCTGGAATGACGAAGTCGGCCTATCGCAGGACCGTCTGAATGACTATCTGACCGCCGCGCGCGAAAGGGCGATGACTGTCTTGAATGTTCCAGCCGAGGCGTTCGACAACGCACAAGCGGCTTGGACGAGGTACAAAGATCTTCAATGCGGCAACGTACGCAAGCAGTGGGGCAATGCGACGGTTGGGCCGGCAAAGGCAGCAAGCTGCATCGTCGACCTCAACGATCAGCGGTCGCACGATCTATGGAAACACTATCTCACCTATGTCGACCGCACGCCGTCGATCAGGCCCGAACCTGCGTTGCGTTCTGGCAAATGACATTGCAGCTACGCGATGGCGGATCTGCCACGCTGATCGATTGGTCACGCAGCTGCACGCTCAAAAGAACGGCGACCTGATAGATCGCCGTTCTTGCTCGAGTGATCGAAGCGTTGCACACACGGCGCGATGCGTCGATCAACAGGTCAACAGGTCAACAGCTTGCCAAGGCGTTCGCCGATGATCACGCACGGCGCCATGGTATTGCCGGTCGTCACTCGCGGCATGATGGAGGCATCCGCGATCCGCAACCCGTCGATGCCATAGACCCGCAGCTGCGCGTCCACCACCGACATTGCATCGCGGCCCATCTTCGCCGTGCACGACTGATGCCACACGGTGGAGGCGGTATTGCGCACGAAGTTTTCGAGCCCCTTCCCGTGCAAGGCACCCGGCATGACCTCACGCTTCACGAAGGGACGCATGGATGCGCTGTTGCCGATGTCGCGACAGATCTCCACCCCGCGAACCAGCGCCTGCACGTCTTCCGGTGCCGACAATGCGCCGGTATCGATCTTCAGCGGGTCCATCGGGTCGGATCCGCTCAAGGTGATCGAGCCACGGCTCTTGGGGCGCACCAGCCCCGGCAGCAGCGACCAGGCAGCGGCAGGCGGGTTGAACATCGCCTGCGCCTCGGCACTGGCGATCGGGATTTCCGCAAGAAATGTCTGCAGATCCGGCGTGTCCATGTCTGGATGACTCTTGCAGAAAAAGGTCGATTCGCCGGCATTGTTGCGCGGCGCATACGCTTGCTCATATTCCCAGATGCACCCCGACACCATCATGTGGTCCTGATAATTCTGCCCGACGCCCGGCAAATCCTGTACCACCTCGATCCCGTGTTCGAGCAAATGACCGGCCTCGCCAATACCCGAATGCATCAGGATCTTCGGGGTGTGGAGCGCACCAGCCGAAAGCACGACTTCCTGCCTGGCCTTGATGCGACCAACTTTGCCTGCATGAAGCACTTCAACACCGACTGCCCGCTTGCCTTCCAGCACCACACGCAAGACATGGGCGTGGGTCAGCACCGTCAGGTTCGGCTGTGCCATGAGTGGATAGACGTAGCGTCTGAAGATCGAGCGGCGGTGCCCGTTTTCGATGCAAAGATTGGCGATGGCGGCACCGCTGCCGGCTTCCATCAAGGCACCGTTCTGGTCGTCGAAGGTCGGTATCCCCAAGTGCGCCGCGGCAGACAACATGGCCGGCGCCACCGGATTCGGGTCGGGCGCCGGTTGCACCAGCACCAGGCCGCCGGTACCCCGGCGCTCGGCATCCGGCTCGCCGCGCCAGTCTTCGATACGCCGGTAGGTCGCCAGCGTCGCCGCATAATTCCAGGCCGCATCACCCGACTCGCTGGCAAAGTAATCCCAATCACTGCGGTGCCCGCGTGCCCAGACCATGACGTTGATCGACGAACCGCCGCCGAGCACCTTGCCCATGGAGAGCGGGATCGCACGGTCATTCAAATGCGGATTGGGTTGCGCCTGAAATTGCCAGTCACGCTCGCTGCCCAAATTGGTAAACCAGACCGAAGCGTCGCTGACGCTGGCCACATCGTCGCTGCCGCCCGCCTCCAGCAGCAATACGGTGATGTCAGGGTTTTGCGCCAGGCGGCGTGCGACAACCGAGCCCGACGTGCCCGAGCCACAGATAATGTAATCGTACTCGGCGGCCAGATTGTTTCTTAGGTGACGTTGATTATCGTCGACCCGCCGAGAAAACTCGGCGGTATCTAGTTCAGTGCGGTGCGCTTGCATGCAGAAATCCTTGAAACGTGGACGGGCAGCATCGCCAAGCGCCAGGCGCGACGATACTTGCCGATAAGTCGGCGATGAAAAGAAAAGGAATGGGCGCAATCCGATTGCGCGCTCCGGGCATGAATCAGTTGTTCAACAACGGATCGATTCTATGCCGCGTACCGTCGGATTCTTTTATCTGCAAGGCGCGTGGTACGTGTCCGCGAGGCGCGTTTTGAAATAAGCAAACGCATCTGTTCAAAGCATGCCTGCTCAACGTAGGCGGGGGATCTGCACATGTGAGGGAGACATGGCATAGCAGGCCCGAAACGCACGGCTGAAATGTGCGGCAGTGGCAAACCCGCAACGCCAGGCGATTTCCTGGACGCTTGCCGCCTGCCCATTACTCTCGCTCAACAAGCGGTGCGCGTGCTGCAGGCGCACCTGCCAGACATACCGCATCACACCGCTGTCTTCGGCCCGGAACAGGCGCTGCAAATGTTTGACCGACACATGCGCCGCTGCGGCAACTGCGGCGCTATCGAGCTGCTGATCGCCCAGATGCTGATGGATGTAGCGCTTTGCACGAAACACCACCGCCGCGCCACTGCGCTGCTTCACCGTCTCGGTGGGGGTGGCGAGTATCGCGTCCACCAGATCGAGCAACTGCTGCTCCATCAGATGCCGCATGTGCGTGCTTGGCGAAACGTGCTGCGCGGCGATGCAATGAATCAGATCACGCGTGGCACGCATGTCCGCCGACTCCATATCCGGCACCAGCAAGCCATTCAACGCGTGGCGCAGGCCACGATCGCGCAAACCCGACTTTGGAATCCGCAACACCGTCATTTGGCTGCGTAAGGCAAAGGACTCGCTGAACGCACCACTCGGATCGAGCATGAACATGCTGCCGGCCGCAAAGCGCTGCTGCACGCCGGCCATTTCAATATCGACTTCACCGCCGGTCATGAGTTTCAGATACAGCCATTCCCCCTGCCACGCGGCCTGCTTTTCGCCGGCCGGTGCCAGGGCCATGGCGCTCAGGTCTGCCATGGTCAACACCACATTCCCAAGATTCCAGTGTTGCGTCGTGGAATGTAACGACTTCGATGCGTCGAACGCACAATACAAACCATGCCGTTCAAGCATGACCTCGGACCAGGCCGCTCGCGCATCGGCGCTCGGTTCGAATCGGATAAATTGTTGCTCGAAAGCGGTGACGGCCATGAAGACGTATCTCGGTGACGGCCTCGACATGCCGAGATACCGGAGGTGAGCCGACCAGGCGAGGCCACAAGGTTCACGCGCTCAAGCCGCGTCACCCTACGCTGTTTCCCCATCAATTACCGACTGCGTGCTACGGCTCTGGTAATGGCCCAGGTTGGGGTCGGTATTGAATGCGGTAGAGGGCGCTTTTGAAATGCTCGGTAGTTTCGCCACAGCTGTCGCACTCAGAGCCGCTTTAAAAACAAAAAAGCCCGGGATCGCTCCCGGGCTTTCGTAGTGACTTCAAACCGCGAACTCAACCGATCAGCGAATCCATTGCGGAATCGGCATCGCGTCCACCGGCACGGTGCTGTCCTTGTCTTCGCGCAGATAGTCGGGCAGCTCGGTGTTCTTTTCGCGATGGCTGCGCAGATCGCGCACGATCTGGTAGTTGCGGCGTTGCATCCAGGCATCGCGGGTCAAGGCGTACTCGTCCGGTGCCTGGTCGCGCAGCGAATCCAGCGACATCAGCTGCGAACGCGTATCCACCAGCTGCAAGCCCTGCAGGGCAAAGCGCGCACCGCCATCGTCGACCTGGCGCACCCACGACAGTGGAATATCGCCACCCAGGCCAACGGTGTCGCGCACGGTGCGTGGGCCAAACAGCGGCAGCTCGAAGTAACGCGAGTTACGCCAGCCCCAGGCACCCAGGGTCTGACCGAAGTCTTCGCTGCGGCGCGGAATGCCGGCTGCGGAGGCCGGGTCGAACAGACCGGCCACGCCCAACGTGGAGTTCATCACGAAGCGGCCCAGCGACTGCACCGCATACACCGGGTGGCCCTGCAGCAGCTGGTTGACCATGGTCAGCGGCGTGCCGAGGTTGTCGAAGAAGTTGGTCACGCCCAGGCGCGCCGGACTCGGCACCACCTTGGTGTAGGCGGTCGCCAGCGGACGCGCCACACCGCGGTCCACCGCCATGTTGAAGCGGTGCATGCCGCGGTTGTAGCGCTCCCACGGGTCGTAGGCCGGTGCGCCAGGCTGTGCCGGGGCACCATTGCCGCCGGCTTGCGGCGTGGTGGGGCCATACAGCGCGTCGAAGTCGTCTTCAGCGGCGGTAGGCGCCCCTGAGCTGCTGCCGCTGGCATCGGCGCTGGCCTGGTCGCTGGGCGCAGCGGCAGTGACGGCAGTGGCCGGCAACGCGTCAGGTGCAGCGACTCCGGCAGCGGCCGGCTGCGCGGTCACTCCGGCATCGTCGCGGACCGGTGCTTCAGCACTTGGCGCGATGCTGGTCGCAGCTGCGGGCGGGGCGGACTTCGGCGTCTGGCTGGCGCATGCACCAAGCAGCAGGCAGGCGGCCAATAAAGAGAGGGGGCGTAACTGGGTCATGGGGTGGCGCTCACGCCTGAAAATCGAAAGTAGGGGACAAGCGATAAGCGGCGCGCAATTCGTCCAGACCGGACGCCTCACCCACCACCGTCACGGTACCAGTGCTGCGCACGCGTGCAGCCAGTTCGGCCAGCATCGCCACGCCGGCACTGTCCAGGCGTTGTACACCCGACAGGTCGAGCGTGCGCACGCCATCCAGCTGCGCGATCGCCTGCGGCCAGGCCGCAGTGACCGCTGCCCGGTCGAGCACGCCGGTGAGTGCCAGCGTGTCGCCGTTGCGTTGCACGGAGCTGTTACTTGCCATTGGCCGGTGCCGCACCGACCTGCAGGTTGCCGCTGCGCAATTCTGCAGCGACCTTGGCGATGCCCTTCTCGCGCAACGGGCCGTCGAACTGGGTCTTGAAGGTCTGCACGTAGGAGATGCCTTCGATCATCACGTCGAAGATTTTCCACTGGCCGCTGACGTTACGCATCATGTAATCGACCGGGGTCGGGTCGTTGCCGGCGCGCAGCAGGTCGGTGGAGACCTTGACGCCGCGGTTGCCCGGCAGCGCGCTCTCGGACTTGGCGCGGAAGGTCGGCTTGCCTTCGAAGTTCAGCAACGCGGTGCCGTAACGCTGCATCAGGTTGTCGGCCAGCGCATCGGCAAACAGCTTGACGTCCGCATCGGAGGCGCCACGGCCGTTCACGCCCAGCACCAGACGTGCCGAGTAGTCGCGGTCGAAGGCCTTGTTCAATTCGCCATCGATGTACTGACGCAGCGCGGCCGGGTTGCCGCGGAACTCGGCGCGGCGCTGGTCCAGCGTGCTCAGGATGCGCGTGCTGCTATCGATGACGGTCTTGGTCGCCGCGCCCTGTGCAGGCGCACTGGCGGCGGCCGGCTGGGCCAGCACGGTGGCCGGTGCGCACACCAGCAGGGTCGAGGCCAGGATGGCGGAAAGCAGGGTGGTTTTCATTGGTGGTGAGGTTCCGTAGAGGGAGAAGCGGGCGGGGCAGGCGGCGGGGCCTGGCCATCGGTGGCGGCCGGGGCATTGCTGCCACCACTACCGCCACCACTGAACATGTACTTGCCGACCAGCTGCAGCAGATCCACCGCCGGCTGGGTGAAGCCGATTTCTTCGCCCGGCTTGAGCGTTTCCGGGTCGCCGCCCGGCTGCAGCCCGATGTAGCTCTCGCCCAGCAGGCCGCTGGTGAAAATGCCGGCCGAGGTGTCGGCGGGCAGATCCTTGTATTTGGTGTCCAGCGACAAGGTCACCACCGAATCGAACTTGGTCGGATCCAGGCTGATGTCGGAGACCTTGCCGATGGTCACGCCACCGATCTTCACCGGCGCCTGCGCACGCAGCTGGCCAATCTGGCTGAAGCGCGCGGTCAGCGTGTACTGGCTGGACCCGAAGCCCCAGCGCTGGTTGGTCGAGGCCACCGCCAGCACCAGCAGCGAGGCCAGGGTCAGCAGCAAAAAGGCGCCGACGGCGAATTCGAGTCGTGGTCCACGCATGGCCATAGTTATTCCACTCACCTAAACAACATTGCAGAAAGGACGAAGTTGAACATCAGCACCAGCAGCGAGGCGTTCACCACCGCGCGGGTGGTGGCGATCGAGGTGCCTTCGATGGTCGGCTCGGCGTGGAAGCCCACGTAGGCGGCAACCAGTGCGGCAGTACCGCCGAAGATCGCCGATTTGAGCATTGCCACGCCAAAGTCGTCCCAGAAGTCCACGCTATTGCTCAACCCCGACCAGAATGTGCCGTTGTCGATGCCCAACACGTGTACGGCCTCGAAGTAGCCGCCGGTGATGGCCAGCGAGCAGAACACGCCGGTCAGCAACGGCACCGTCAGCACCGCCGCCCAGAAGCGCGGCGCCACGGCCTTGGCAATCGGGTCGATGGCCATCAGCTCCAGCGCCTTGATCTGGTCGGTAGCGCGCATCAGGCCGAGCTCGGCGGCGATCGAACTGCCGGCGCGGCCAATGAACAGCAGCGCGGTCAGCACCGGCGCCAGCTCGCGGTACAGCGACAGGCCGAGCAGGGTGGACAGCGCATCGGAGGCACCGTAGGTGGTCAGCGTGCGGTAGCCCTGCAGGGTCAGCACCAGGCCGACGAAGGCGCCGCCGACGGCGATGATCGGCAGCGAGCGCGCGCCGACCTTGTAGATCTCGCGCACCAACTCGGCGATGAAGTCGCGCGTGGGCACCGAGCCGCGCAGCACGGTCAGCGAGAACAGCCCGGCGCGGCCGAAGGCGCGGATCGATTCGACCATGGCCATCAGGCAGCACTCCGGTCGCGCCGCGGCGCCGCATCGAAGGCGATCGGGCCGTCCGGCTGGCCATGCAGGAACTGCTGCACCAGCGGGTCGGTGCTGTCCTGCAATTGCGCGGGCGTGCCGGCGAACACGATGCCGCCATTGGCGATGACCACGGCTTGATCGCTGATCGGCAAGGTTTCGTGCACGTGGTGACTGACGATGATGCTGGTCAGGCCCAGACTGTCGTTGAGGCGCTGAATCAAGCTCATGATCACGCCCGAGGCGATCGGGTCCAGGCCGGTCAGCGGCTCGTCGTAGATCATCAGCGGCGGGTCCAGTGCCAGCGCACGCGCCAGCGCCACCCGCCGCGCCATGCCGCCGGACAACTCGCGCGGCCAGGCATCGGCAGCGGCGAGCAGGCCGACCGCGTGCAGCTTCATCTGCACCAGGCGTTGCAGCACCGGTGCCGGCAGGCGGGTATGCGTGCGCAGCGGCAGCGCAACGTTGTCGGCCACGCTCAGGTCGGTCAGCAAGCCATTGCCCTGCAGCAGCACGCCGACATTGCGGCGCATCTCCAGTAGCGCACGGTTGCCGCGCGGAATCTCTTCACCAAACAGGGTGACGGTGCCGGCGACCGGACGCAGCTCGCCAGTCAGCGCGGCCAGCAAGGTGGACTTGCCGCTACCGGAGGGACCGAGCACGGCAGTGATGCTGCCGCGTGGCACATCGAGCGAGACGTCGCGCAGGATCGTGCGACCGCCGCGATCGATGCGGACACCGGACAACTGCACGACAGGGGATGCGGACGCCGTCATCGAAGCCTTTAACAGAATTCCAACGCGATAGAGTAACCGTCACACGGCTGAACATAACCGAACCGGCGCGTGCAGTATTGTCGCATCGGGTCAGGATCAAACACGTGCGGTGCTGAACGTTTTCGTGCAACACACCGTGCCGTGACACACGCCATGCTCGCCGAGTGCGACCACGCTACGGCATCATGGGCCGATGATGCCGGCGCCCGATTTTCGTTTGTACCCGTCCAACGCGCTGGATACGCTGGCCGCCTTGCTCGCACAGGAGCTGCGCCGGCCGGTGCCGGAGCAGCCGTTGTTGCAGCCGGAGGTGGTGCTGATTCCGCAGGTGGCGATGCGGCGCTGGTTGCAGTCCACGCTGGCGGCCGAGCACGGTGTTGCAGCGAATCTGGAATTCCTCACCCCCGGCGAATTCGTCGCGCGCGCGCTGGAATGCAATCTCGGCCCGGCCGACGACGATCTGGACATGGCGACCACGCAGTGGCGCCTGTACGACGCCTTGCAGGCCGATCTGGGCAGCGATGCGGCGTTGGCGCCGCTGGCCGGTTATTTGTCCGATGGCGATGCGCTCAAGCCCTGGGCGCTGGCCGGCGAGCTGGGCAACGTGTTCGAGAAGTACCAGGCCTGGCGACGCGACTGGTTGCTGCGCTGGGAAGGCGGCGCCGACCCCGACGACCCGCAGGCGCGCTTGTGGCGCAGCATCGCGTCCGGGCGGCAATACCGCGCCCGCCGCATCGGCCAGTATCTGGATCGGTTTGCGCGGGCCGATGGTCCGCTGCCGCAGGGCTTGCCGAAGCGCCTGTTTGCCTTCGCCATCCTCAACATCTCGCCCGACGTGCTGCGCGTGCTGGCCACGCAAGCGCGCGTAGGCACGCTGCATTTCTATCTGCCCACGCCGACGCAAGGTTACTGGGGCGATCTGCAAACCTTGTGGCAACGCCGCCGCGAAGACGGCGCGGTGCAGCTGTTCGCCGAGCAGGTGCAGGAAAACCCGCTGTTGCAGGCCTGGGGCGCGGCCGGGCGCGATTTCATGGCGTTGGTCGGCGATTACGAGGTAGTGCATCCGCTGGCCGAGATCGCCGCCTACGCCGATCCGCTGGAGTCCGGCCGCCGCGCACTGGCCCATGGTGGTCTGGGCGACAGCCTGCTGCGGCGCATGCAGAGCGACCTGTTCCATCGTCGTGCGCCGGTGGTGCCGGCACTGTTGCCTGCGGTGAATCTGCACGACCCCAGCCTGCAGGTGCACGCCTGCCACACCCGCCTGCGCGAGCTGCAGGTGCTGCACGACCAACTGCGCGCCTTGCTCGACGATGCGCGCTTCGACCCGCCGCTGCAGCCGCGCGAGATCGCGGTGCTGTCGCCAAATATCGACCCGTACGTGCCGTATATGGACGCGGTGTTCGGCAGCCACGGCAACGACGACGCGCTGCCGTATGCGCTGGCCGATGCCAGCCCGTTGGCGAGCGAGCCGCTGGCCGAGGTGTTCCTCACCTTGCTCGGCTTGCCGATTGCACGCTTCGGCCTGCACGAGATTCTCGACCTGCTGGCCAGTGCGCCGATCGCCGAGGCCGCCGGCCTGGACGAAGCCGGGCTGGAACGCCTGCGCGGCTGGCTGCACGCGGCCGGCGCGCGCTGGGGGCTGGATGCGGCGCATCGGCGTCAGCACCAGGCACCGAGCGACGACGCCTACACCTGGCGCTTCGCGCTGGACCGGCTGCTGCTCGGCCATGCCAGCGGCGCCGACGACGATATCGAGGGCGTGGCGCCATGGCCGCAGCTGGAAGGCAGCGCGCTGGCCGCACTCGATACCTTGTTGAAGCTGTTGCGCGTGCTCGAACGCCATCAATCGTTACTTGCCGAAGCGAAGACGCCGGTCGAGTGGCGCGAGCGTCTGCTCGGCCTGCTGGAAGAGCTGATTCCGACCACGCCCTCGGCACCGCGTGCGCAGCGCGCGCTGGATCGCTTGCGCACATTGATCTACCAATTCGCCCGCGACGCAGTGCGCGCCGAGTACGCCGGCAAAGTTCCCGCCGAGGTGGTGCGTGCGCACTTCGCCGCAGTGCTGGGCGAGTCGGACACGCGCGCGCCGCTGCTCACCGGCGGCATCAGTTTCGGCCGCATGGTGCCGATGCGCTTGCTGCCGTTCCGCGCGATCTGCCTGCTCGGCATGAACGACGGCGACTTCCCGCGTCGCGACCCCGCTGCCGGACTCAATCGCCTCACTGCAGAGCTGGGCACCGAGCGCCGCCGCCACGGCGATCGTTCAACGCGCGAGGACGACCGCTTTCTGTTTCTGCAGTTGTTCGCCTCTGCGCAGGAAGTGTTTTATCTGAGTTACCTCGGCGCCGATGCGCGCGATGGCAGCGCACGCGAACCGTCGGTGCTGGTCAGCGAATTGCTGGCCAGCGCCGCGCAATATCACGCCGACCCAAAGGCCATCGATACGCTGGTCGTGCATCACCCGTTGCAGCCATTCGCCGCCGCCGCGTTCGGTGCGCCGGGCGATCACGGCGCCGACCCGCGCCGCTTCAGTTATCGCCGCCAATGGCGGCCCGCGGTGGACAGCCTGGTCGGCCAGCGCCAGCCGCTCGCGCCGTGGGTGGCCGGTGCGTTGCCGGCCGATGACATCGCAGTGCCGAGCAGCGTCTCGATCGACGAGCTGCGCCGCCTGTTCGCCGACCCGGCCGGGCAGTTTCTGCGCCATCGGTTGGGCATGCGTCTGCCCGATCCGGCCGGCGAAGACAGCGACCTCGAACCCTTGCTCGCCCCCACGCGCGGGCTGGATCAATACGGCCTGCAGCAGCATGTCTTCGACGCCGCGCTGGCCGGCGACACCGAGCGGCTTTACGAGCGTCTGCGTGCACGTGCGTTGCTGCCGTCCGGCCCGTTGGGGCGTCGCCAGCTCGATGAGCGGGTGGCGCAACTGCGCCCTTATGCCGAGGCGTTCCGGCAATGGCGTGGCGAGGCGCCGGCCGAGTCGCGCCGCCTGCAGGTGCAGATCGGCGATGTCGAGGTGCATGGCCGCGTGCCAGGTTGGTATGCGAGCGGCGTAGGGCGGGTGCAGGTCGGTGCGCTCAGTGGCCGCAGCGCGATCCGCCACGGCCTGGAATGGCTGCTGCTGCGCGCCGCCGGCGAACACGCGCCCTACGTGCGCTTCTTCGAAGACGAAGACGGTTTGGGCCCGCATCCCATCGACCCCGAACCGCTGTCGCAAACGCGGGCGCAAACCGCGTTGGCCGAACTGCTGCAGGTTTACTGGCAGGGCTTGCAGACGCCGCTGGCGTTCGCGCCCTACAGCAGCTGGAAATATCACCAGGCCGCGCGCAGCGACGATCTGGACAAGGCCATCAAGGACGCCGCCGGGCAGTGGCAATCCAGCTTCGGCTGGAGCGAATCGCACAGCCCGGAGCTGCGCCTGGTCAACCGCGGCCGCGACCCGTTCGCCGATGCGCAGCGCTTCGCCGAGTTCGCCATCACCAGCCATCGTGTGTACGACCTGCTCGAATGCGGCAACGCCGACGCCACGCTGGATCCGGAGCGTTTGATCGAGAGCTGGCGCCACTGGCACGGCGCGCAGGAAGAGGTCGAATGAGCACCGGCCCCGTTACCGACCCGTATCTGCATTTGCCGTTGCAAGGCGTACGCCTGATCGAGGCCAGCGCCGGCACCGGCAAGACCTTCACCCTGGCCACCCTGTTCACCCGGCTGGTGGTCGAGCGCGGGCTGCGCATCGGTCAGATCCTCGCGGTCACCTTCACCGAAGCCGCCACCCAGGAACTGCGCCGCCGCATCCGCGAGCGCCTGGTGCTGGCAGCAACCCTGGTCCCCGACGCCCCCGTAGGAGCGGCCCCGGCCGCGACCGACCTCGCCGATGACCCGTCGCGGCCAGGGCCGCTCCTACACGAAGCGCCCGACGCCTTTCTCGCCACGCACCTGGCCCCTGGCACCGAAACACTCACCGCCCCCGTAGGAGCGGCCCCGGCCGCGACCGGCCTCGCCGACGACCCGTCGCGGCCAGGGCCGCTCCTGCAGGAAGCGCCCGACGTCCTCCTCACCCGCGCCATCCTCACCACCCACCTGGCCACCGGTACCGAAACACCCGCCGCCTTACGCCGCCGCCTGCAGCAGGCGGTGGAAGAAATCGACCTGGCCGCCGTCTTCACCATCCACGGCTTCTGCGCGCGCGTGCTGCGCGAACATGCGCTGGAAAGCGGCCAGGCCTTCGCCGCGCCGGAACTGCTCGCCAACGACCGCGAACTGCTGGGCGAAGTCGCTGCAGATCTGTGGCGCCAACGCGCCGCCGATGCGGCGATGGCCGAAGACCTGATCGCGCTGTGGTCGGGCGGCCCCGATGCATTGGCCAGCGATCTGCGCACGTTGGTCCGTCATCCGACGCTATTGCCGGCGGTGGCCACAACCACCGACGATGCGGCCGCGCTGCTGCAGGCCGTGCAAGACGCCAGCACCGCCTTGGCCGCCGCATTCCAGTCCCACGGCACCGCGTTTTTCGAAGCGATCATGTCCGCCATCGACGGCGGCATCCTGAGCAAGGTCAGCTACAAGCCCGAGTGGCTCGCATCGCTGTGGCATTGGTTCGACAGCTTCGCCGCCGCGCCATCGACGCACACCGCGCCGCACCCCAAGCTGATCAAACTCACCGCCGCGGAACTGGCCGCCGGCACCAACAAGAAGTTCGTTGAGCGCACACCGGCCTCGCCGCTGAGCCACGAGATCGACGGCTATCTCACCGCGCTGGCCCGTGTCGAAGAATGGCGCACCCGTCGCCGCATCCGTCTGCTGCACGCACTGCGCGACGATGCCATCGCACGATTAGCATTGCTCAAGCGCCAGCGCCGCGTGCAGACCTACGACGACCTGGTCGATGGCGTTGCGCACGCACTGGAAGGCGCGCAAGCCGAGGCCCTGGTCACACGGCTGCGCGCGCAATACGCCATCGCGCTGGTGGACGAATTCCAGGACACCGACGACCGCCAGTGGGCGATCTTCTCCAACGTGTTCGGCGAAGGCCCGCTCGCACGCGCTGCCGATTTGGAGCCGGCGCTGTTTCTGATCGGCGACCCCAAGCAGGCCATCTACGGCTTCCGTGGCGGCGACGTGCGCACTTATCTGGCCGCCGCGGTCACTGCCGAACTTGCCCCGCCGCTGAGCCACAACTTCCGCTCGCGCCCCGGCGTGCTGGCGGCAATCGACGCGCTGTACGCGCAGGCTGGCTACCGCGAGGCCTTCCTCACCGACGGCATCGCCTTCCACCCGGTGCGGCCCGGCACCAAGCGGGTGGATGCCGACCTGCAACGCGATGGCGGCCCCGCCCCGGCGCTGACGCTGTGGCGCGCGCCGGAACCGCCGCCGCCAATCAAAGGAAAGCCCAAACCCTGGAGCGCCGGCCGCGCCCGCGAGCTGGCCACCGCCGCCTGCGTCGCGGCCATCCGCGGCTGGCTGGCCGGTGGCCGCGACGGCACCGCCACCGTCAATGGCCACCCGGTGCAGGCCGGCGATATCGCCGTGCTGGTGCGCAGCCATGGCGAGGCCACGCGCATCCAGCAGGCACTGGGCGCGATGGGCATTCCGGCGGTTGCCGCCGGCAAGCAGAGCCTGTTCGCCACCGACGAAGCGCTGGAACTGCTGGCCCTGCTGCAGGCCTTGCTCGACCCGGGCGACGACAGCCGCCTGCGCGCCGCGCTGGCCACCGTGCTGATCGGCGCGGACGCCGCCGCCATCGCCGCGCTCGCGCACGATGGCGAGCGTCACCGCCGCTGGCAGCAACAGGCAATGGACTGGCGCGAGCGCTGGCAACGCGGTGGCCCGCTCGCCCTGATCGGCGACCTGGGTGCCGCGCACGGGCAACGCCTGCTCGCCCTGGTCGATGGCGAGCGCCGCCTCACCAACTACCTGCAGCTGGCCGAACTGCTGCAGGAGGCCGACGCCCGCGCACTCGGCCCGCACGGCCTGGTCGACTGGCTGTCGCGGCGCATCGCCAATGCCGACGACAACGACGAAGCCCAGCAGCTGCGGCTGGAATCGGACGCGCGCCGCGTGCAGATCGTCACCCTGCACAAGAGCAAGGGCCTGGAATATCCGTTGGTGTTCCTGCCCTACATCGACATCGGCCGCAGCGACAAGGGCGCCGGCCGCCATTGCGTGGTGCACGCGCCGGACCTCGGACGCCAGCTGCATTGGAAGACTGATAAAGACGATCCAACCTGGAGCGCCGCCGAAGCCGCCTGGAAGCAGGAACAACGCGCCGAAGACGCCCGCCTGCTCTACGTCGGCCTGACCCGCGCCGAGCACGCGCTGTGGATCGCCAGCGGCCCCTTCCACCAGCACGAGCGCACGGCTTTGTCCGGCATGCTGCGCGCGCTCGACGCGCTGCAGGGCGCGGCCGGCGAGGGCGCAGTGGTGGTCGACACGTCCACGCCGCCCGCCACCCTGCCACGCCTGCCGCCACCGATCGAGGCACAGGTGCCGCCGGCGCGCACCCCGCAGCGGCATATCGCACCCGAGTGGTGGGTCTACAGCTTCACCCAGCTGGCCAATGCCGATGCCGGCGCTGCCACCGACCCGATGGCCAGCGCCACGGTGGTCGGCAGCGGCGGCAGCGACGAGCCGTCCGGCAGCGAGGCGATCGCGGTGGCCGCCGAGGTCGACGCCTTCGACCCGCGCTTTGCCGGTAACCGCTTCGGCGTGGTGATGCACGACGTATTCGAGCGCTGCGACTTCGCCGCCTGGCAGGCCTGGCGGCCCGGCCTGCCCGCACCCGAGGGCCAGGCCGCCGCCATCCTCGAGGCGCTGCAACGCGGCGGTTACACCAAAGACGAACTGGACGACGGCCTGGCCATGCTCACCGCCCTGATCGGCCAAACCCTCACCGTCGCCCTGCCCGAAGGCACCACCCTGGCCGCCGTGCCCGAGCCGCAGCGCCGCAACGAGATGGAATTCCACTTCGCCATGCGGCCCACTCGCGTGGAGGCATTGCTCGCACTGCTGCATCGCTTCGGCGTGGTCGGCGAGCGCCAGGCCTTCGGCGCGCGCCAGCGGCTGGAAGGCCTGATGACCGGCCTGATCGACCTCACCTACACCGTGGACGGCCGCTGGTACGTGCTCGACTACAAATCCAACCGCCTGCCCAGCTACGACGCCGACGCCCTGGCCCGCGCCATGGCGCACAGCGAGTACGAGCTGCAGGCGCTGATCTACACCGTGGCCCTGCACCGCTGGCTGCGTTTCCGCCTGGGCGAGGCCTACGACTACGCCCGCGACTTCGGCGGCGTGCGCTACCTGTTCTGCCGCGGCCTGGATGCCACCCGTAACCCCGCAGCGGACTCCAGCTCCATCCTCGGTTCCGGTTTCGACTCCGACTCCGTCAACGGCGCTAGCTCCGTCTCCGGTTCCGACCCCGCCAGCGACGTCATGTCCGACACGCCTGCACCCAACACGCCTGTGCCTGGCATCCACGCCTGGCGCTTCGACCCGGCGCTGGTCCAAGCCCTGGACGCCCTGTTCGCCGGCAATCCCACGGAGCCTCTTTCCAGTGACGCCTTAAAGCCCCTCTCCCCTCGGGAGAGGGGTTGGGGTGAGGGTACGTCCACCATGGGAACGCCCACCCCATGAACCACCCAAACCTCCTAACCGCCCTCAACCAGGCCGGCGCCCTACGCACGCTGGATCTCGCCTTCGCCCAAAGCCTGCAACGTCTGGCCCCGGACACCGACTCCCTGGTCTTGGCCGGCGCCGCACTCGCCTCGCTGGCCGTTACCAGCGGCCACGCAGGGCTGGACCCCACCCGCGCCGCCATGCTGCTGGACGCGCGCGACGGCCCATCGCCCACCTTCCCAGATCCCACCGACTGGCAACGCACCCTGGCTGCCTCGCGCTGGGTCGACCAACCGCATCCTGAAGACCCGGCCGCCGCCGACTGCCCGCTGGTCCTAGAACACGGCTTGCTCTACCTGCGCCGCTACCGCGAGTACGAACGCCGCCTGGCGCTAGGCCTGCAACGCATCGCCGCCCAGTCGCCGCCCCCGTTCGACGCAGCCACACTAGCGCCGCTGTTCGCGCAGCTATTCCCAAACGCGACCTCAGCCACTCTCCCCACGGACCCAACCCCTCTCCCCCCGGGAGAGGGTGCCCGAAGGGCGGGTGAGGGTACGGGCCTGCCCGAGCCATCCATCGACCGCCAAGCCCAAGCCGCAGCCCTCGCCCTGCGCCGCACCCTGCTGCTGGTCACCGGCGGCCCCGGCACCGGCAAAACCACCACCATCGCCCGCCTGCTACTGCTGCGCATCGCGCAAGCCCAGGCAGCCAACACCCCGGCCCCACGCATCGCCCTGGCTGCGCCCACCGGCCGCGCCGCCGAGCGCATGGCCGAAAGCCTGCGCGCCGCCGTATCGCGCGCCATCACCCACGGCATCGACCCTGCCTTGGCCGACCCCCTGCCCACCGGCGCCAGCACCCTGCATCGCCTGCTCGGCGTCATCCCGGATTCCCCGCAGTTCCGCCACACCGCCGACAACCCGCTGCCGTTCGACCTGATCGTCGTCGATGAAGCCTCCATGGTCGACCTGCCGCTGATGTGCAAGCTGGTCGAAGCGGTGGCCGACGGTACCCAGCTGATCCTGCTCGGCGACGCCGACCAGCTGCCCTCGGTGGAAGCCGGCGACGTGCTCGCCGCCATCCTGCAGGCCGCCGGCCCGGGCGACGCCTTGCAGCCGCACGACGCACAGGCGCTGCAACCGCTGCTCGGCAGCGCGCCCACTGGCAGCACGCCTGCCAGCACCCAGACCGTCAGCCACACCCACACCGGCGGCCTGGCCGGCCACCGCGTGCACCTGCTACGCGGCTACCGCCAAGCAGACAACTTTGCACTCACCCCGTTGGCCGACGCCATCCGCACCGGCGACGCCGACACCGCCCTCGCCCTGCTGCGCAGCGGCGAGCTGGCCGGCGTGCACTTCCACGAAGACGGCGAAGACCCGCTCACCCTGGGCCGCGACGCACTGCTCGCCCACTGGCGCGCGCTGGCGGACGCGCACGACCCGGCCGCCGCCCTGCGCGATGCCGCGCGCCTGCGCCTGCTCACCGCCGTGCGCGCCGGCCCGCAGGGCGCACGCGGCCTCAACGCCCGTATCGAACAACTGCTGGCCGACACCGGCTCCGGCGCCCGCCGTCTCGGCAGCGCCTCGCCGTGGTTCCAGGGCCGCCTGCTGCTGATCACCGAAAACAGCTACCGCCACGGCCTGTTCAATGGCGATGTCGGCATCTGCCTGCGAAGCGATGCGAGTCCCTTTTCGGGGCGCAGCGACGAAACGCCGTCTTCAGGGCCAGGCCAGTCCGGCGGCACCGCCAACCGCCACGTCCCAAGCACAGACAGCCGTGCCCAAGCCCCGCTGGTCGCCTGGTTCGAAGGCGACGGCGACGGCCAGGTGCGCGGCTTCCACCCCGCCGCGCTACCCGCGCACGAAAGCGCCTTCGCCATGACCGTGCACAAGGCCCAGGGCAGCGAGTTCGACACCGTCTGGCTGCAACTGCCCACCCGCGACGCCCGCGTGCTCAGCCGCGAACTGCTCTACACCGGCATCACCCGCGCCCGCCGCGCCCTGCACCTGGCCGGCAGCGAAGCGGTCATCCGCGCCGCGCTCGCCCGGCACGCCGCACGCATCTCGGGCCTGGCGTGGCGGTTGGGTGCGCAGCAGCAGGCGGCACCCGCCAAGCCAGCAACAGAACCACCCACTGCGTTGCCCGTGCAGGGGTCGTTGTTCTGATGGACGCAAGCCGGCGCAATGGCAACATCACTTACCGCAGAACGGCACGTTCGCCTATCACCGTCATCGGGCGTGCCCGGATAACCTCTTGGCCGAAGAACGCCTGGTTGTGCGGTATCGCCAGCATGGGAGGCATCGATGGCGAAAAAGCATGAAATTTCTCTCGTCCGCTCGTCGGCGGCCGAATACCTGACCTTCGTGGCCGCCGCAGGCGAGGGCGGCGTACAGGCGGCGTATGCCGACGAAAACGTCTGGCTGACGCAGAAGATGCTGGCCCAGCTCTACGATGTCGAAACCCACACCATCAACTACCACCTGAAAAAGGTGTTCGCTGACAACGAGTTGCAGGCAGATGCAGTTATTCGAAATTTTCGAATAACTGCCACCGACGGCAAGAGCTACGACACCAAGCACTACAACCTCGCGGCCATCATTGCCGTGGGCTACAAGGTCAATTCCGAGCGCGCGGTGCAGTTCCGCAAGTGGGCCACCACCATCATCGAGTCCTTTACGATCAAGGGCTTCGCGATGGACGACGAGCGCCTGAAGAACGACGGCACGGTGCTCGGCAAGCGCTACTTCGAAGAGCAGCTGCAGCGCATCCGCGAGATCCGTCTCTCCGAGCGCAAGTTCTACCAGAAGATCACCGACATCTACGCCACCGCCCTGGACTACGACGCCACGGCGCAGGCAACCCAACGGTTCTTCGCCACGGTGCAGAACAAGCTGCACTGGGCCATCCACGGGCAAACCGCAGCAGAAGTCGTCTACCACCGCGCCGATGCGGGCAAGCAGCACATGGGCCTGACCACCTGGGCCGATGCACCGCGCGGGAAGATCCAAAAGTTCGATGTGGCGGTTGCCAAGAACTACCTGACCACCGGCGAGATGGCGCAGTTGCAACGCCTTGTATCGGCCTATCTGGACCTGGCCGAGGACATGGCGCTGCGGCAGATCCCGATGACCATGCAGGATTGGGAAACGCGTCTGAATCGTTTCATCGAAGCGACTGACCGGCAGGTGTTGCAGGACGCAGGGCGCGTCACCGCCGAGATCGCCAAAGCGCATGCGGAAAGCGAGTTCGAAAAGTACCGCATCGTGCAGGACCAGCTGTTCGTGAGCGATTTCGATCGCGTGTTGCAGCAGCTTGATGCAGGAGACCGGGCGGACGGCACCGGCGACGACTTGCGCTAGATCGAGGTGATGCAGGAAGCGCCAAGACGTCGGGCAAGCCGTGCTCCTCATCCAGTGCCGGTTCTTGAGCCACTCCCAGCGAGCCGGTGCAGGGTGCATTGTTTTGATGGAGGTTGCGCCGCTCCAGAGCTTTCGGCAAAGCGGCACGGCGGCACGGTCGATCTTGCAGCCATAACGGCTTGCGTCATATAACGGATCACGTTATGGTCAGCACATGATCAGGAGCTTTGTCGACAAGGAAGCCGAAAAGATCTGGTTGGGTGAGCGCTCCCGCCGGGTGCCGTCCGACATCCAGTCGGTCGCGCGCCGCAAGTTGCGCATGCTTAACGCTGCCGCGCACCTCGACGATCTGCGTATTCCACCTGCCAACTGGCTGGAAGCGTTAAGGGGCGAGCGGCGCTGGCAGTACAGCATCCGGATCAACGACCAATGGCGCATCTGCTTCCGATGGATGGAGGGCGATGTCGCCGAGGTCGAAATCGTCGATTACCACTGAGCAAGAGGCATCTGTCCATGACAGTCCTACCCAACATCCACCCCGGCGAAATCCTGCTCGAAGAGTTTCTCGAGCCGATGGGCATCAGCCAGAACGCACTGGCGCGGGCCACCGCCGTGCCGCCGCGCCGCATCAATGAGATCGTGCTGGGCAAGCGCGGCATCACCGCCGACACCGCCGTGCGCCTGGCCGCGGCGCTGGGCACGACCGAGCGCTTCTGGTTGGGCCTGCAGGCCGACTACGAGCTGGAAGAAGCGCACCGCGCGCTGGGCGACCTGCCGTCACGGATCAAGCGGCTGGCGGCTTGATCCGTACCGTAGCCTGCGGGCACTCGCCGTGCTTCTGCTGCGCAACGCTTCCTGCCGCGATCTTGAGAAAGTTGGATGTCGTGCGTGCTATCGGCAAAAGAGCACTGTGATCGGGTAAGGCTTACACGTGATACCCACCGGCAACCTCAATGGATTGGGCGTTGATCCAGGCCGCATCATCGGACAGCAGCATGGCGATGACGTTGGCAACGTCTTCGGGTTCTCCAACGCGGCCCAGCGCTGTCTGCGCCGCCAGCATGGCTTCGAAGTCCGGCGTCAGCCCGCCGCCGAGTTCGGTGCGAATGGGCCCCGGCGAGACCGCATTGACGCGGATGCCGCGCTCGCCGAACTCCTTGGCCATGTAGCGGCTGAGCACCTCCAACCCGCCCTTGAACGCGGCATACGGCGCAACCCCGGCAAACGCCACGCGCGTGGTGGCACTGGTGAGGTTGACGATCGCCGCGCCGCGGCCCAGCAGCGGCAACAACGCCTGGGTGAGAAAGAAGGGCCCCTTGAGATGCACGTTGAACAGACCGTCGAACTGCGCCTCATCGACGGTTTCGATCGGGTTGAACACCCCGTAGCCGGCATTGTTCACCAGCCCGGCCAGGGTGTCCTGCTGCCAGACCGTGTGCAGCGTCTCCTGCACGGCCGCAGCGAACCCGGCAAAGCTGCGTGTGTCGGCCACATCCAGCGGTAACGCGATGGCCTTGCCGCCATCGGCCGCAATGCGCGCCACCACCGATTCGGCCGCAAGTGGGTTCTGGTGATAGGTCAGGATGACGCCCATGCCACGGCGGGCACTGGCCAGCGCGGTGGCGGCACCGATACCGCGGCTACCGCCGGTGATGACTGCAATATTCATGGCATTGCGCTCTTGTCTGAAGGTGTCCTCAGGCTAGAGGGCAGGGCGCCGGGGTGCCTGCCTGAAGCCGGCACGGGCCTGCCTGATCCTGCTTTTGCGGTTGTCGGGCGGGCCGCCGCGTAGTCTGATAACGAATGAATTCAGCACTTATCGAGCTCAAGCGGCTCACCCGGCATGCCCAAAACCGCCGCACCGAGACCGGCATCCCGCGCGTGGCGATGGTGAAGGGCGAGGTGCCAGAGCACGCGCTGGCAGCGGTCTACGACCCGATGATCAACCTGATCCTGCAGGGCGGTAAGTCGATGACGGTGGGAGACCGCACGCTGCATTACGACCCGGCGAGCTACTTCGTCATGACCGTCGACCTTCCCGCCATCGGCAAGGTGCACCCCGCACCGGACGGTGCTGCCTATCTTGCGGTCAGCCTCACGCTCGACCCGGAAACCATCGCCGCCCTGCTGCACGATCTACCCGCGCAAGCCGCCACCTCAGCGGCAGGCGCCGATGCGTTGTCGTTCTGCGTCGCCAGCATGACCGGGGAAATGCTGGGCGCCTGGGTGCGCCTGCTGGGCCTTATGGAATGCCCCGCCAATATCCCGGCACTGGCGCCTGCCTACGAGCGCGAGATTTTGTACCGCGCGCTGCAGGGCCCGCAGGGCGGCGTGTTGCGGGCCGTGGCAACGCCGGATTCCACGCTGGCACGGCTGCGCAAGGCGATCCACTGGATCCGCGCCAATTACGCCCAACCCCTGCGCATCGCCACGCTTGCCGGCCAGGCGGCCATGAGCGAATCGGCGTTTCATCGCAACTTCAAGGCGGCAACTGCGCTCAGCCCGCTGCAATACCAAAAGCAACTGCGGCTGCTGCAGGCGCGCCAGTTGCTCACCGCGCATGGCAAGAGCGTCACCGCCGCCGCCCTGGACGTGGGCTACGAAAGCGCAACGCAGTTCAGCCGGGAATACGCACGCACCTTCGGCCTGCCGCCTTCCCAGGACGCAGCGCGGATCCTGGAGACGTTTCGTGGCATGGCGGTATGAAGCGTCCGAGCTGGGCCATCGCTGTAGCGGAAACCAGGCGTCGTTGAAGCCCATCCATGTGGATCGTGGCGACCAAACTGCCGGTGTGATCGCCTTGCCCTGCAAAGCAGCCAAGTGCCGCGAGGCGCTGGTGCTATTGGTCGCTCAGATCGATGGCCTAGCGGCTCATGACGAACAGGCGGAACGCGCGTGCTCAACGCCTGGTGTTAGCCCTAAAAACGCGAGGTCAGGCGATCCGCCTGACCCCGTTCGCCGTCTGGCAGGCCGGGTGGCTTACTTGGCCTTCTTTTCCTGCTTGGCCGCGCGCTTTTCCTTCAGCGTCTTGGCCGGCTCTTTCTTCTGGCTCTTTTTCTGGTCCATCCCCTTGCTCATGACACCCTCGTAGTTGCTGGATTGATCGGTCGGGCAGCGCCATGACCCTGGCGTGCCTGCGCACTGTAAGGCTTGCGCGCGCTGGATGGCAGGGGAGAGTGGGCGGTGCGACGGGCGGTGCATCAGGCTTGGCGTTCTTTGGGGGCAGGCGCGGGCCGATCGCCGCCGCCGGCAGAGCCACAAATGCAAAACGCCCGCGTGCGACCGGCAAGGTCCACACGCGGGCGCTGGCGACAGCGGCGGCCCTACTTGGCCGGCACGCGCTGGTACTGCTCGCCGCCGGTGTTAAGGTGGCCGTTGGCCGCGTCGATGGCGAAGTTCACCGTCTCGCCATCGTTGCTGACCTGCAGCGCCCCGTCCTTGTAGACGGCCGGGTAGCTCTCGGTCTTGGGCTTGCGGCTGAAGAACTTCGGCGTGGTGCTGCGGACCATGAAGGTCTCGCCATTGCGCTCGATGTCCATCGTCTCTTCCTGCGTCTGCACGTTGACCCAGTGGCCGACGAACTTCTCGCCCTCCACCTTGGCGCAACCGCTCACCAGCAGTGCCGCGGCCAGCGCGGTGCCCATCCACTTCATCATCGTGTGTTCTCCAGTTGAGGCTGCGGCGAGGATGGCGGGTAGGGAATGTAGAAAGGGTTAAGGCGTATCGGTGATGGATCAAAAAGTGAGCTGATCCGGCACGAACGCTCAGCCTGATCCGGCGCATTCCACCCCATGAAGCCCGGGTGCAAGCGCCATCGACGGCCGGTAACGCGATTCGCGCAAGCAAGGATCATTTCGCCGTTGGGCGTTGGAGCCGCCGATACAAACGATACCGTGCAACGCCTGCAGACCGTAAAAAGTTCGAACCTCCCGACATGCTGTCGCCGTTGGCGGCAGCGCTTTGGTTATTCCAGGTGGATATTGCCGTGCTAGATTTCCACGACAGTTCTAGCGCGGGATAAAGAAATGGCCCTTCGCATTCGGGGATCACATGGTCTGCCATTTGGCTTGGGACATGCAGCCTTCCCGCGAGCAATCTTGTTGCCGCTTGGGCTGCTGGCATGCACCCTCCCTTCGGGATGTGCTTCTGGCACTCCACGCAGTCACTCAGCTGTAGCAGCTGCCAAGCCCCCGATTGAAACCAGGAGCAAAGACATGACGGAACGCCTCAAGCAAGATGTGGATCGTTTGATCGGCACCGATTTCCAAGATGTCGCAGCACTCAGTGCCCAGCTTCAAACACAATTTGGCCCTCGTCAATCGCAAGAAGCGATGGTGGTGCGGGTCGGTGAGGGTGGTGTGCTGGCCGGTGCGGCCTTGCAGCGTATCGAGCTCCGTAGCACGCAGGACGCCCCTTCGCATGCGACGCTGGTGCTCGACTTTTCTGCGCCTGGCCCGGCGCTTGAGGATGTGCCTTGGCCAGATGCGCTGCTCTACCCGCCGCGGCCAGACGCAGCGGGTTCGAGCGCCTATTGGTCGCTTCAGAGGGGACAGGTCACCGTCATCCTTGGGCTGACTAAAGATCAGGCCAACCTAAGCTTTATTACAATCAGCAAGCAGTAAGTTGCTTAGTTGGACCCCTGCAAAGGAGTGCATGATGGAAAGCACCGACGAGTCGAAATATCCCCAGCCACAGCAATCCACGCCAGGAGCCGCGGCCGTGAAGCCGTCCTCGCCACTGTCAGATCCCGCGGTGATACCTTTCCTGCAACAGTCGCCCACACTTCAAGCAGGTCTTGCGCAGCTCAACCGGGATAATGTCGGTGTTGTCTGGGGAGCCGCTGGTGCCGGAACTTATCTGGTTCCCCGCACGCAAGTGGTCATTGACGAAAATGCAATCGGGCAAGGTGCGCGCATCGCCCGTTCGCTCTCTCATGAAATTGGACACCATCGGTTTACCGAGCAGCCTGATCATTCCTCCAAACATGCATACGTCACCAACATGCTGCGCGGCGAAGCTGCCGCAACACTCAGTAACGCGTTGGTCCGGCGTGAGATTCTGAATCATCAAGGTCCCGATATCGGTATCGCTGGTAGCGGTACGAGACCAAAGCAGTACGAAGCAATTGCTGATCAGCAAATGGCAGGCCAAATCACGCGTGATGCAGCGTTGAATCAGATTGCCCAGGTATTCAAGACTGAGCAGCCTTCCGTTGGGCCGAGTAAGACGTACGAGCAGTATTACGGGGACTATTACGACAAGCACATTGGACCACTGCAGCGCAAACACGGTAGGCCGGAGCCAGAGTCTGGTACGGATAGCCTCGTCAACGATGTGAAACAGGACGTGCCGAGCCGTGATTCACAAGCGCCATTGTCGGCAAGGCCATCTCTGCCAACGCAGCAAGATCACGTAGATCACGCGCTATACCAACAAATCAAAGGTGGCGTGGAAAAGCTCGATGCGCAGCATGGCCGGGAGTGGGATGCATCAAGTCAGCGCATGACGGCCAGCCTGCTTGTGCTCGCAAAGGAAGAAGGCCTGACGCGTGTGGACCATGTGCTGCTCAATAGCCCAACAGACAAGCTTGCGGCCGGAGAAAAGGTGTTTCTGGTTCAGGGTATTCAGAGCGACCCAGCGCACCTTCGTGCCGACATGGCCACGATGCAGGCGGTGCAAACACCTGAAAACCAATCGTTTGAGCGCGTGCAATCGATCAATCAAGCTCAATCGCAGGTGCGAGAGCAGCAGCAAGCGCTTGAGCAATCGCAACAGACAGTCACTCCGCCTGGGCCAACGATGACGCGTTGAGAGCGTTCGCGGACGTGCTTGCAAAGATATTGACAAACCGGCAGGGCTACAAATGCAAAACGCCCGCGTGCGACGGTGGTGGTCGGCACGCGGGCGCTGGCGACAGCGGCGGCCCTACTTGGCCGGCACGCGCTGGTACTGCTCGCCGCCGGTGTTGAGGTGGCCGTTGGCCTCATCGATGGCGAAGTTCACCGTCTCGCCATCGTTGCTGACCTGCAGCGCCCCGTCCTTGTAGACCGCCGGGTAGCTCTCGGTCTTGGGTTTGCGGCTGAAGAACTTCGGCGTGGTGCTGCGGACCATGAAGGTCTCGCCATTGCGCTCGATGTCCATCGTCTCTTCCTGCGTCTGCACGTTGACCCAGTGGCCGACGAACTTCTCGCCCTCCACCTTGGCGCAACCGCTCACCAGCAGTGCCGCGGCCAGCGCGGTGCCCATCCACTTCATCATCGTGTGTTCTCCAGTTGAGTCTGCGGCTAGGATGGCGGGTGGGGGATGTGCGGGAGGTCAAGGCCTCTTGGTCGTAACGGCTCGAAAACGATGGCTCAAATATTAAGTAAGGCTCGCGCAGTTCAAAAGCTCAACCTGACTCTGATGACCGTGGCCAGGATCTGGGAGTTGGCGTGGCGATTGAGTAAAAAAACGTGCTGCCTTACGCCCGATTTCCCCAAAATTTTCTAGCGCCGACGGCAACACCATCCGGGACGCCGCTGCAGGGCTCACTGTTCTGATAGCACTAAAGCGCACAACATTGTATTCAGCAAACTCTGCTGAACGTCGTAGAATTCGCTTAAGCTAAAACCGATGTCCCTTCTTTGCGGTGAATTCCGGGCAGACCGCGCCTCGTGCTCTAATACGCGAAATAAGGCCAGCTACCTCATACGTCGGTTCGCCTGATCGATGGCTATCTACGCTTAGGTTGACTGCGGGTAAGGAAAAAAACGTCTCCTACGTTCTCGCACTATTTGCGGAACGTAGCGGTTCTTTGTAGTGCCCTCGCCAAGCCCAAGCAATTCATAGACTGACCCACCAATACCGGGCACTACATCCTCACCATTTTTTTCCGTGTCAGTAGCAAAATGAACGAATTCAAATTTTCTCGCCACGGTCTCCGGGAACTCCTTCGCAAGACGCGATTCAGCACCGACCAACATGACAGGCGATGCGATAAACACACGTTTGGGATCGGATTGAGAAATGGCGCGTGTCAGGTTGGTTTTGACGACGCATGCGCCTGAAATGATCGACTTGACTACGATCAAAATCGCATTGCCGTGGTCGAAATCCTCCTCGTAGCTGCGGACGACTGGAGATGTCGACAAGCCTTGATACTTTACCCGCTGATTCCAGAGGCAAAGCATCCGTACTCGACCTTCAGAGGTATGCTCTTCTAACAATTCGAGTACACCGCGAGCCAGGAAGTCTGCATCTTCGACGGTGCATACAACACAAATTTGTCCAGTACTGCCATCGAGCTCGCGCCGAATACTTGAAGCTAGATGTCGGCCGATAAGCTGCATCGTCTCACGATAGGCTGCGACATCACCCTTCAAGCTGGGCAGTGCATCGACCAACGCACGCGCTTCAGGATCTTTTTCTGCGAAAACCGTAAAGGTTCTGCTCATGGAAGTAGGGCTTCGAATGCTTCAAACGTGGACGGACGGGAATCAATCACTATGTCCTGGAATGACAAGAACACATCGCTAGCCACATCGGAACTGAAGACACCTTTCGTACCGTAGCCTGACCAATGGAAAAACCCACGCTCAGCACGATACTCCAGCCCCTGAATAGCCGCAAGCACTGCAGTAAAGGCGGGGAGTAAGGAGTCCTCCCAAGCGGTCGATGCCGGAAGCATCCGGATCTGCCCGGGGAACATGTTGCGTGCCCGGCTTAACACGTTGCCTACCCGGTCCCCCTCAGGCGTTTCAAGAAAAGCAGCTGTCAGCGCATAGAACACACCTGCCAGTGTATCGGGAGGTGAATTCTCCACGTGCGCTAATCGTTCCAAGAGTGCGCGTAACGGTGCATGACTAAGCACTAGTCGATTCGTAGTCTCCAGCCAGGGGAAATTTAAAACTGCCGTGTGGCACCTAATATCAACCGGGATACTTCCGGAAAGAGCCACAGCCAAGCCCGCGTCCGAGACAGTCAGATTCGTGCGGGGTGTGGGTTCACCTCGATGCTTCGACAGCAAGAACTGATAATTGAAATCAGCCGCTATTGGGTGTTCGCCGGATGTCCAACTCACCGTCGCGGCGTTCTTCAATTGGAAGTAATCCGTCGACAAATTTGAGGACACCCGTAGATCGTCAACGAAGCCTAGCGTCTGACTCGTGACGTGTGGATCGCCAGTGCTTGGATCTTCGATGAAAGCGGCCGCTGCCTGCACCAGCATCCATGTTGCGAAATGATCTTCGTAGCGTGTGCCCTTAGCGCCGCTAGACCCACCTCGATGCTTATTAGCGGCATATTGCGCAAGTTTTTCACCAAGGCATGCCCGAATATCGTCTTCGACTGCCACGCTATACCTCCCATTTAAACGATTCGTAGTTTATATATACGCGGACAAAAGTCTAATAATGCAACCTGGGTCCAGGAGGTGATGAGAGTTCAGAAATATCACCCTATCACTCAGTGAGTTGGTGTCCAACCGAATACATGGCGTCAGAGTAATTTGGTACGCGGTTCCATCGTCATTTCCCAGGTTCGTGACAACGGCCGGCAACCGGCAGGCGCCCCACAAAATCAGCAACCGCACTTGCAAAACACTCAGGTGCCGCAAACGCGAGCAGATGCGCGCCACGCTCAACGGTGCTGAAGGTCAGCTGGCCTGCCGCTTTCAGCAGCGCGGCATGCGCCTGCGCGCCGGCATACGGGGTGTTGGGGTCTAGCGTGCCGTGGATGATCAGCGTGCGCGGCAGGGTGGTGGGGCTGCGGCCGAACCAGGTGTCGCGCGGGTAGGTGGGCAGGCCGGCGTCCACCAGCAGGCCGGGAATGGGGCTGACGAACAGGGCGTCCTTGGCTTCGGCCGCGACGGTTTCGTGGGTGAGGGTTGGCCGTGCATTGTTTTCGGAGACGGCGATCAGCATGACCAGCGGCAATGCGGGTTGGTTCTCGCCGCCTTGGCCCATGGCTGCTAGCGCTGTCTGCAGATCGGCGATGGATGCGGTGAGTAACGTGACATCGTCGCGGGCCAGGCCATCGATGATGGCGGGAATCCGGTCGCGCAGGGTGGGGAAGTTGAGCAGCATGCCGAGAAAGCGCCTGAGGTCTTTGCCGGGGATTTGGGTGCGCCATGCGGCGCTGTCGCTGCGATCGAGCACGCCGCGATAAGTCGCGGTGTGGGCGTCATCCAACAGCGCGCGGCCTACCGCATCGACCACCGTGGTGCGGTGGCTCAAGTCCCACTGGGTGGCTGTTTCCGGCGGCACCAGTCCATCCAGCACCAGCCCATCCAACGGCACGGGCGCTACCTGCAGGGTGCGCAGTGCCAACTGCGTGCCATAGGACACGCCGTACAGCAGCACCTTGCCCTTGCGTCGTTGCTGGCGGATCAGCAGGGCAAGATCTTGTGCCGCTTCAGTAATGGTGAAGGCCTTGGTGCGTTGAGAATCTGCGTAGAGCGCGCCGATGCACGGACCCCATTCGGCGCCGGCCAGGCCCACGCCGTTTGCGCTTTGCGGCGCTTCCTGCACAGGGCACAGGCGGGTGGAGCGCCCGGTGCCGCGATGGTCCGGAATGATCAGGTCATAGCCGGGAAAGGCGCGCTGGTAAGTGCTGATCATTGGATACAGCGAGGCGCCGGCTTCGCCCGGCCCGCCCGCGATCAACCACACTTCGCCGCGTCGCTTGGTCTGGTCCGGTGTCGGCAAACGGCGGACGAACAGGTTGATGGTGCCGGCATCCGGTGCTTCGTGACGCAGCGGCACCTGGGCGAGCAGGCATTCGCTACCGGCCAATGGTGTGTGCGCCGCAGCGTCGGCACACGCGGTAAATGACGGCGGTGGCGTCTGCGCTGCGGTGGCAAGTGGCGCAAGGAGTGCAGCAAGGCAGGCAACGGCTGCGTAGATCGTAGGACGACGCATCGAGTTCCATCTCTTGGCAAAGAGCAGCAGCATTGCCTAATGCGGTGTCCTGCGTATCGCCCGAAAGTCATTCTTCACCGATGAGGTGCGCATGCCTCTGCACAGACCGAGCAACAGTCAAACGCGGGCAAAGTACGATCCAGCCCTATCTGTTCGAGCGCGAATCGCTGTCGCCATGGTTTCAACACGCCCGATCCTTGATGGTATTCCCGCCAGCCACTTCCAGCTCCCGATGGGAACCTGGGCGACGGTGCTGGAGGCGCTATGCGCGTGTTTCCCGAGTGTGGATGCCGCCACGTGGCGTGACCGCTTCGCGCGTGGGCGTGTGCTGGATGCGAATGAGCAGGTGCTGGAGGTATCAGCGCCGTATCGATTAGGTGCGGAGATCTATTACTTCCGCGAGGTTGCGGATGAGCCCGCCATCGCGGCGACAGAAACCGTGGTGTATGCCGATGCGCATGTGGTGGTGGCGTGCAAGCCGCACTTTCTGCCCGTTGTGCCAGCCGGCGTCTATGTGCGCGAGACACTGCTGACGCGGTTGGTGCGGCGCTTCGATAACCCCGCGTTGGTGCCGCTGCACCGCATTGATCGCGATACTGCGGGGCTGGTGTTGTTTTCTGCTAATCCTGCAACGCGCGGGATTTACCAGGCGCTGTTCCGCGAGCGACGCATCCGCAAGCACTATTTGGCAGTGGCACCGCCGCTGCCAGGGCTGATGTTTCCGTATGTGCATCGCAGCCGGCTGGAGCCGGGCGAGCCGTTCTTCCGCATGCGCGAGGGCGTGGGCGAGCCGAACAGCGAGACGGTGATCGATGTGGTCGCGCGCGGCGCAGACATGTGGACGTATCGGCTGGAGCCGGTCACCGGGCGCAAGCACCAGTTGCGCGTGCACATGGCCGCGCTGGGCGCGCCGATTCTGCATGACCGCTTCTATCCCGACCTGGAAGATCAGCGGCCCGATGACCCGGCACGGCCGCTGCAACTCTTCGCGCATACGCTGGCATTCGATGACCCAATCACGGGCGAGCCGAGACACTTCACCGCAACTGTCGGGCCAATGAAGCAGCCATAAGCAACCGCACCACGTTTCTCGGGTGCTACTTCAGCTCCTGCTCGAAGTCGGCCACAAACGTGCTGACCGATGCACCACACGCGTTGCAGAAGTCGCGCAGTTGGAGAAGATCCATCCGCCGTTCCCCCCGCTCGACATCACTGACATAAGACTGGGGACGGCCCAAGGCGGTACTCAATTCGACCTGGGTCAGCCCGGCGGCGAGACGCAGCTCGCGCAGCTGCCGCAGCAGAATCGCGTAATCCTTTTTGTGGATCGACTTGGTGGGCATGGCTGCAAACGTGAAAGTCTGCTGCGACGCTATATCCCCTTTTCAAATATCCGAAAAAGGGATAAATTCAAGTGGCGGACATCTCGTCCGCTTACGTCGAGGACGGATGCCATGACGACTACAAAAACTCGCAAGACGACTGCGGCAGAGGGCAGGGCGCAAACGCACGAGGAACACTTCACCTTCGGCGTCACCGTCGAGCAGATCGACCGATTCCATACGCTGTTGCGCACGATCACTGCGCAAAGCGACATGGTGGCGGTGTGCAGCGGCAAGCCGCTGGACGCCACCAGTCTGTCGGTTCTGGGCGAGAGCATCTTCAATGCCGCCCGCGCGGTGCGTGGCATTGTCGATGAGATCGATGCGCAGCGGCTACACGCTGGTGGTGGCGCAGACCCAACTGCCTGACTTGGCGCGGCAGGAAGTCGCACGGGTACCGGCTCCAACAACCAACATCAAACGCCCAGTGTGCGCCCACCTTGCGTTGGTGCCTCTTGCTGTTGAGCCAACGTCTGCGCGTTCTGCTGCTGCAACTGCTGGCGCTGATCGATCTGCGCCAGTTCGCGGAACGAGGTTTCCACTGGCGTCGTAACCGCCTGGTCGGTTGGCATGTGCGCGCGCAGATGCGCTGGGTTCTTGGGATCGCCTTGCACTACGAACACATATTGGCCTGCCTGCGCATCGCTGCCGTCTTGGCTTAGAGACACGTGGTCCACACGGTCGAGCCCATTGGCTGCCGCCAATGTGGTCAGGCTGGCGGTCATGCATGCGCTGCGCTGGTCGGGTTGGCGCCCGAGTTGGCGGTCCAGTGCATCGACGCCGGCGCTACATTGCTGATGCAGCGCGAACCGTGGGTGACCGGGTTGGTCGGGCGTGACGCCGGACACGGCGGTCGCTACCTGCGTTGCCTGTGCCTGCGCATTGGACGGCGTGTTGTCGGACAACAGGTAAGGGCTGCGGACGATGGGCAGGTTGCGATACGGGTCATCGGGATGGAACTCGCGCCTCAGCTCCTGCCGGTCCAGCCTGAGTTGGCGCGTGTCGTTGAGCTCCTGCAGTTGGGTGGGATCTCGAATCGGTTGAGATGTGGGCATTTCCCCTGTTGAGGTCACCTGGGTCCATTGTTTGGAGCGCGCGTCGTATAGCGCATAGGAACTGACTGCCCCAATCCGGTCTGGATCCGTGTTGGGCAGTGCCTGGGTTGCCAATGTTCTTGCCCCAGCCATGTGCCCCATGTACGCCGTCGCATCCAGCTCCTGGTCGTTGTAGGTGTGCATGGTGTCCCAGCTGGTCGTGCGCATGCGCGACAAGCCAAGGGCCGTGTTGTCCAGCATCATCGTCCAGGCTTGTTCCGCTTCGCCTTCGCCGCCATGGCGCCGTGCGGCTTGCAGAAACTCGCGTGGCGTCCAGGCGTTGGGATCGATCTGGTGCGCTTGGAAGCTGCGGTCATGCACGTCCTGCACGTCACGGACAGGGAGATTGAGTGCAAGATCCGGGCGCCCGGCATCCAGTTGGCCCCGGCGTTCGTCCAGATCGTGCCGCATGAGGTCGACGCCAAACTGATTCCATTCGCGCTCGCTCATCCTGATGCCGCCGTTGCGTGCACGGTTGTCGGCGAAGATGTTCGCGGTCGCTCCGGGCGCGTTGTCGTTGCGCACCACACCTAAGGCAAGCAGCCCGTAGCCGTCGTTGCCATCCTTGTGGGCGAGGTAGTTCCAATACAGCTCGCGATTCTCCTCCCGCGCATAGGCAGAAAGAATCCGAAGATCGTCTTGCGTCAGTTCTGGCATGCATCACCTCCTTGTCGCTGGCAAGCGCTCAGGTGCCGGCGGGCGCCGGCATGAAGTCTTTCAATGCACTGCGCGCGCGGTCCTGGATCTTCTTCCAGTCCTTCAATGCAACGCGCACATAATTGATCTCCACCGCGACCTTCATCTCCGGAATGACGAACACGTGCTCGCAGCTGGGAAGTTCCCGCTCCTTGCTGCGCACAAGCTTGCCCTCGCGTAACTCCACGCCGGACGGTTCGACCTCGCGGGACGTGCACTTGATGATGATGTCGATGTTCCCTTGTGCGTCGCGGCTGACATACCAATCCTTGTAGTAGCTTGCCTCCATGATGGAATTGGACGGTTTCAGTCCTTGCGTCAGATAGTGCTCGCGGTACGCAGTGACGTTGGCGTAGTAAGGCGTGAGCCCATCCTTTTCTTCGCCCTTGATGCGCGTGTTGATATCCGCTTCTGGGGTGTCCTGCGTTGCGCCGTCCTGCGTGTACTGCCGCCGAAGAAATGCATCGGGGTCCACGCGGTCAAGATAGCGATAGCCGATATTGACGGTGCGGGTAGCCACGTCCAACTTCAGGTGGGCACGCTCACCAGGAGCGAACGCGTTCAACTCCGGGTATTCCAGATACAGCCCGAAGCTGCCATCGAAGTTCGGCCCCATCTGGTCGTCCAAATAGTTGGCGGGAATCTGCAACTTGTACGGACCCAGGCACGCCTCCATCACCGGCGGCGGGCTGGTGCCGGGGTCTTGCGGGCCGCCACGTTGCCGGACGCACCCTTGTTCGTTGGTCATGGTGTTGGCGCCTGTTTGCGTTGCGCTGCAGCCCGGAACGGAGAAGCCCAGTGCCATGCATGCAAGCCCGGCCAAGGCCAGTGGGTGTCTCATGCATCCTCCTGCGCAGCATGCTGGAGTTGAGTATAGGCAGAGCCCGGACTGCAAGCGACGCAACTACATTGCGTGCAGCCGGGCGAATCGGTACCGCTATCGCGCGTCAGCCTCAACGCACCTTGTACAACACCGCCGCACCCGGCCTGGGCTCGAACATCGGCACGGTCTGCTGCTTGAGCGCGGTGCCCTTGGCGTCCCACACCAGGGTCTCGACGGGGTAGTCCTCGTTGCGGGTCATGCTGCCGATCTGCTTGACGATCACCGCCGAGCTGGCGGGCACCTCCGGGTTCCATGCGAACACGCCCAGGCGGCCGTAGAACACCGCCGGCGCGGCGGCATCGAGGCGGCGGTCGGGGCACATGACCAGGCCGCGTTCCAGCATCACCCGCAGCGCGCCCACGGGCACGGCCTTGACGGTGGGCGAGGTGCGGTCGGTGCTGTGGCCGGGGCAGACATTGGCCGAGCGGGTGAGCATGTCTTCGACCACTTGGCGGTCGGGTTGGGCCACGGCCGGCAGGGCGGCGGTGGACAGGGCAAGCACGGCGAGAGCGGATTTCCAGGGCATCTGACAACTCCTCATGAGGTGACACTCCAATACTGCAGCCCTGCGGGCGGGCTGCTGCCAGTGACGCGCCCGGATGCTAGCAATCCGGGCGTTAAACACTGCGAACAGTGGCGCCGCCCTTCGGCAGGCGCGTCCCACCAGCAACCGGCTGCCGAAGCCGTCGCCAGGTCAGCAACGCCGCCCATGCCGGCCGATGCGGAATGTAACGGCTGCTGACGCCCGCATCGCCTGTCAGGAGACTCCTGATTGAGCGGCGAGGGCGGGGCAGATAGCGTGCGCGCTATCACATCGTTGGACTGCTTTATGGAACGTGCCGACCTCATTGCATCACTGCTCACCGGCATGCGGCGTGCCGAAGATTTCCGTGCGCAGGCGTCGATCTACAGCACCGCGCACAGCCAGCAGATGGAGTTGGATCACGGCAAGGCCGCCGACGCCGAGCTGGTGCTGTCGCTGTTCGCCTTCACGCCGGAGCACCTCAGGCTGCTGGGCAGCGCCGGCATCGAGGCCCTGGGCGAGATCGTCTGCCACGCCTGGGCCTTGAACGGCGGCAACAACGAGGCGCTGATCGGCTGGTTCCGCAAACCCATGAACGCACTGGACGGGCAGACACCCGCCGCCCTGGTGCGCGGCGGCGGCCTGCAGGTGCTGCTGCTGGTGCTCAGGCAGCAGCTGGAGTGGGAGTTGCCCAAGCGCTCGGCCTGAGCTCCGACACTGCCGGCCGCCGCGCTTTGGCGTGTGCACGGCTGGCCCGCCGATCGACAGCGCCGGCTGTGCATGGGCGCGCTTACCGCTTCGGTCGCGCCACGGCGTACATCTCCCAGGCGATCTTCTTCATCAGGGCGCTGCTGTCGTCGCCCTCCTTGTACAGGTCGAAGTGGGTGCGGCCTTCCAGGTAGCGGAAGTCGCTCTTGGCGCCCAGGCCGTCCAGCACCGCCTGGAATTTATGCGCGGCCCCATCCAGGTAGAACGTATCGGCGGTGCCGACGATCAGGTGGATCTTGCCGTCCAGATCCGGCTTGAGCGTGGGCCATTGCGCGGCCACGCGCGCAGAAATGTCGTAGTGGGTGCGCCAGTAGGCCACCACGGCCGGGTCCACCTTGCCGGTGTCGCGGTCGAACATCGGCACCGGGCGGCCGTCGGGCCCGCGCGGGGAGAACACCCAGTCGAACGAGGTCATCTGGCCGCCGTAAGGGCCCAGCACGCGTTCGAGCTTGGCGAAGGTTTCCAGATCGGCAACCACCTCGCCCTGGTCGCGGATCAACGGGAACTGGCTGCCGTCGGCGCGCCGGTAGACGTTGGCATTGGGCGCGTACAGATCCGGCCCGGTGAAGTCGCGGAAGTCGCTCGAATCGGGCGAGGTGGACCAGGTACCGCCGAACAGCTTGGGGTAGCGCGTCTGCAGCCACAGCGTGGCCCAGCCGCCTGAGGAATGCCCGTTCAAGAACCGGCCGCTGGCCTTGCCGTCCATCTTGTACTGCCGTTCCAGCGCGGGGATCAGCTCTTCGGTCAGCGCGGTGCCCCAGGGGCCGTTGTTGACCGAGTCGGCGAACTCGTGGGTGCCGGTGGGCGTGGCCTGGTCCAGGAACACCCAGATCATCGGCGGCATCTGCTTGGCCGCCATCGCGCTCCAGGTCGCCGCGATACTGCCGGCAAAGCGGTTGTAGTTGCCGCCGAAGCCATGGGTGACATACACGGTGGGATAGCGGGCGGCGGCCTTGGTGTCGTAGCCGGGCGGGGTGAGCACGCGCGCGCGGATGGAGATCGGCCTGCCCCAGAAGGCGCTCAGTGACGGGCTCACCATCGAGGCATCCGCGCTATGCAGCTTGGCCTCCGGGACGGCATCGCGGATTGCCTGCGGTGCACGCGGCGACACCTGCCAGGGGGTCGTCCGACACCGGCACCTGCTTGCTGAGCCTCAGCGTGGGCAGCGGCTTGCCCTTGCCCGGCGTCACCGCGGTGACCTCGCTCAACAGATCGCCGCCATCGCGGCCGGCATAGCCGTAGCTATGGTCCGGATCCAGCACGGCCTGGAACAGATACTCGCCGGCCGGCAGCGCAGAAAACGCGCTGGGGAAGGCAATGTTGTCCAGGTCGATCTCGACGCTGGCACCGGGCGCGAGCGCGGTCACCTCCTGCGCCGCCACGGCCACCGCCGTTGGGCGGAACGGGCTGACGTCCACCGCTTCCACCTTGCCGGCTTTGCCGTCCTTTCCGTCCTTGGCCGCGGCCTGGGCGTCCTTGGCCAGGGTGGCAAAGACCAGCAGGCGCCCGGACACGGGCTGATCGCTCGCCCCGTCCAGCGTGACACGCAGCAGGCGATGGGCCGCTGCCGGTTCGGCGGCGTGTGCGGCGCAGACGCACAGCAGGCCAACGGCCAGACCCAGGCGGGGCGCAAGACGATGCAGAGACATGCAGATCCTTTGGAGCGCAGGTGGATGAGGCGGGCACACACGGCCCTGCGCAGACTGTAGCCAGTTCCCGGCCGAACGTGCGCCGCCATCGCGAGGTCTGGTCAACGTATCCGACCTGCCTGTCGTGGGATCTCCGGCGGGCGGTGCGAGCAGCGTAAGTGATCAACGTGCAGTCGAGGCAGTTCAAGGCATCTCGCGTCGTGTGGCGATGCAACTGGGCAAGTCGCGGGCCGCTTTTCCCGCCCTGCACGACGACAAATGCGTAAGATTCGAAAACTAAAGTCAGCGTTAGTTTCCGCGGGGCGTATGCCTTGAAAATAGCCAATCTAATGTCTGCGTTAGATTTCACTTGTTGCCATAAAATTGTGGGGTTAATCTAAAGTCCGCTTTAGATTTGGCCATTCGCTATGCGCGTCCCAATCGACCAGGCATCCGACATCGGCGCCTACGTCCGCGCTGTTCGCAAGGCACAAGGCTTACGGCAGGACGACCTGGCTGCGCTGGCCGGCACCAGCCATGTGGTGCTGGGCAATGTCGAGCGCGGCAAGGACACCGTGCAACTGGGCCGGGTGTTCGAGCTGCTGCGGCAATTGGGCATCCAGGTCCAGCTGGACCTGCCGATGGAGCTGCCGGCCCCTGTAGACAAGCACCCCGAATGAACAATGCCGACGCGCCACGCAGCCTGGAGCTGTGGCTGGGAAGCCGCCGCGTCGGCGAGTTGCGGGAGCAGAGCAATCTGTGGGTGCTCGCGTACGACCAAGCGTGGCGAATGGATGGCTTCGACCTGTCTCCTGCGTTGCCGCGCAGCGCCGGCGAGATCATTGATGGCGGCAGCCAGCGTCCAGTGCAGTGGTTCTTCGACAATCTGCTGCCCGAAGAGGGCGGGCGCCGGCTGATTGCCAGCGACGCCGGCATCGACGCGGCAGATGCCTTCGGCCTGTTGCAGCGTTTCGGCCCGGAGTCGGCCGGCGCGTTGACCTTGCTGCGGCCAGGCCAGCAACTGCCGCCGCCTGCGCTGCAGCCGTTGACCGATGCGGAGTTGTCTGCGCGTATTCGCGCGTTGCCTCGGCAACCGCTGACCCACGGCGCACCCAAGCGCATGTCGTTGGCGGGCGCCCAGCACAAGCTGGCGGTGGTGCTGGATCGGGAGCAATTGTGGGAGCCAGTGGGCACGGCTGCGTCCACCCACATTCTCAAGCCCGACCACGAACATGTGGACGACTATCCACACAGCGCGGTCAATGAATGGTTCTGCATGCAGCTGGCCGCTGCCTGCGGACTGCCGGTGGCGCAGGTGGCCGTGCGCCGCGTGCCGGAGCCGGTGTATCTGGTGCGCCGCTTCGACCGCCTCGGCGATGGCCTGCAGGCACAGCGCCGTTACGCGCTGGACGGCTGCCAATTGCTGTCGCTGGATCGCCTCTACAAATACCAACAAGCCACCAGCGACAACTTGCGCGCGCTCGAACGCATCAGCCGCATGCCCGCGGCCACCCGCATCGCGCTGCTGCGCTGGCAGTTGTTCAACTTCTTCATCGGCAACAGCGACGCCCACCTCAAGAACCTGAGCTTTCTGCGCGGCGCCAACGGCTGGGAACTCGCCCCGCACTACGACCTGCTCAGCACCAGCGTCTACAAGGCGCCTGATTGGGGCGTGGACGAGCTGGTCTTCCCGATGGGCAATACTCGCCGTTACGCCGCCATCGGTCGCGATGATGTCGCTGCATTTGGCGACTCCATCGGCGTGCCGCGAAAGCTGGCATTGCGGCATCTGGATGAATTAGCGATCGCGATCAGGCGGGAATCGCACGCGCTGCTGCAGAGCTACGAGCAAGGTGCCACGCACGCGGTGGACCCCGGTGAGGCGCGCCTGCTGCGGCAGATTGTGTTTGGGCCAGTGACGGATGCATTGAAAACGGTGGAGTTATTGCGTTAGTCCCTGCATGGCGAATAGCTGTTCTGTATTCCATGCCGCAAGGTCAGGCCCTGCATTTGCAACATCTAGTTCTGGATTTGTGGATAAAAACGGGCTGACCGAGGAGTCAGTGGGTCCGCTCTATTTTTCCGAAGTGTCAATTTCAAAAGAAAACTCTAACCTAGGCTCGGTTAGAGTTTCAAATTTAGATAATCGCCAACTAGCCATTCAATTTGTTAGCTTAACTATCGACTCTGCGAGTGCGGTAAAAACTCGGCCAAATTCCGCTCGACTTAGTTGCATGTTATAAAGGATCTCTCCGGTCTGCTCGATCATTTGATCTGAAAGCGCAAAAACTGGAACACTATATTTCTGAGATTGGGCAACTAACGAGTTGAAGTCAGATATGTTTGCTAAGTTGAAAGGGAGTGAGCCTGGAACGCTCGCTTGAAAGCGCTTGAAAGTTACAATCATTTTCTTTGCGTTCAAGGCAGGTGCTAGTTCTTCATCTACAGCCTTATCGATACGATTAATCCATAGCTGAAAAGATTTCGCGGGAGCGCCATTGCGTGGGCGATACTTTTGTGACAAGAAGCCAAGCATGACTGGTGGTTCTATCGGGATCGGATAGATAAGCTCTTGATCTCGAAAAAAACTAATCTCTTCAGACCATCGGGGTATCGTCTTGGCGAGTGATCTTACGGCTTGGACGCAAAAGAAATCGGGTGCGGTTGGTACAATGAAATGGTCGCTTGCCATCAATATGCACTGATTAAGGGCGCCTACGCTTGGGCTCATATCAACAAGTACATAATCAGCGTCGATAGAGTTGCCAGTGAGACGAATCAGCTCTCCAATACTTCCGGGCAAATTTCGAATGGCAGGTATTGAATTACGCGTTGTTAATGCAACACTCAGCTGAGTTTCTGCCTCAGAAAGAGCTATATTCCCACACAAGATGCTGAGATTATCATGCGCGGTTGACGCTGGATTAGAAGGCTCCAGCCTTCTGAGATCGCCATCTATAACTGGCTTTAGCCCAGCATATATGTCAGAGTTGGGGAACTGTAAATAATGCTCTTCAATATCGGTGTCGTCAGTATATCCGAGCGCGAGAGCGGTCAAGTTGCATTGTGGATCTGCGTCAACTAACAAGACCTTGTAGCCGAGTTCAGCGAGCTTCCAACCTACATGGAAGGTAGACGTAGTCTTGCTGACGCCTCCTTTGTGGTTGAAGAACGAAATAATTTTCATAACTTTCCCCTGGTATTTTGAGCCATCCTGTTGGCCTGCCAACGATGGTCGCACGCTCATTGGAATTTGTCTCCAGGAAGTCTGCGCCTACTTTGCCAGCAATTAGCGCAATACAAAACAACTGGACGGCCCAAAGTCCCGTCATACCTGTGCGGAGCCAATGTGCTCGATCATTTTCTGCAGAGTCATGCGTGCAGATGATGCCAGGGCTCGCGAAGCGTAAAACAAGCGTTCAGTTAGGTCACCGCCGAGTCCTGCCTGACCACTGGCACAGGCGGACTCATCTGCTTGCAGTAACTCCAGCAAGCCGTGCAATCCACTTACACAGTGATCCAGCTGCGCGCACTGCAGCGCTAAGCCGAATTGCATCGGCAAATCGGACCAGTGGATGCCTGTGGTGCTTTCTGCCGCACGTGCTTCATCCAGGCGACGGAAGAACACATCCTCTGGCGCGTCTTGTTTGTTGGCTTCGTGTCTCTGATGCATCGATTCTATTGCGTTAGCGATGCGGGAAATGGTGTCTATGGGAAGATCGCTGGCAACAGATTGAATCGTGGTGCGCAGCAGTGAGCTTGTGCTGCTTGTGTTGGCAGGTCTGACGCGTGTCATTGGAGTTCCTCGGAGAGTTGAGGTCTGCCACGTCGCTGCTAAACGAAGGTGGCGGACGATGCGCGGTTAGCAGACCGGTCCGAGGGCCGGCAGGCCTTACGGCCTCCGCGCACCGCCCGCCATAAAGCTGGCTGGCACGCGAACACCACGAACGACAGACATAAAAAAACGCCTGTCATCCGTCGATGGGCGCTGGTGCGCCTCGGAAGGTTCGGACTGCTAAATCCGGCTGCGAGATTGGCCGCAGCAGTGAGGATCGTCCTCGCGTGTAATGCGGTTGTCAACTAGGGCATGTTAACACTAATGGCCCGAGCGATTAAACTATTGAGCATGGAGATCACGCCAGCACAATTTTCTCTGATCGAACACTGCCTGCCG
>NZ_MDFM01000012.1 GCF_002939985.1 Xanthomonas hortorum pv. cynarae
GCACCACCGTGCCCGGCTTACGGAGTGGCCAAAGCCCCTCCAACAACACAGTTGCTACAGGGACGTACTTGCGGCGTGTCCCGCGAGGGTGGGCGGGCAAGGGCCCTGCAACCAGGCCGCAGATCAGCAGCTTTACACCTGACGTATCCGCACCGTTCAATTACCTCTCAAGGCGAACGAGATATTGAACTTCAGCGCAATCTGGATGTTCCAAGCCGAGCGGGTCGAGGGCGCGATGCCCTCACCGCCTGCGGGACACGCCGTGAATCCATCCCTGGAGGCTCGGTGGCGGCATCCATGCCGCCACACGGTCCCGCAGGCGGTAAGGGCATCGCACCTGCCAACTTGGTCGAGTGCTGACGGGAACTACAAGGCAGGCCGCGCCCGCCGGGCGGCGAGCGCAGTCGTTTTGTAGCCGCTCTCAGCCCATCCCGCCATTGATGCCGATGACCTGGCCGTTGATGTAGCCGGCCATTTCCGAACACAGAAACGTCACCAGTGCGGCGACTTCGTCGGGCTTGCCGACGCGCCCTGCCGGCACCAGCTGCTTGATCACCTCCGGCGCGAAACTCTCGCCGACCATCTCGCTTTCGATTACGCCCGGCGCGACCACGTTGACTGCAATACCGCGGCTGGCCATCTCGCGCGACAGCGATTTGCTGGCGCCGTGCAGCGCGGCCTTGGCAGCGGCGTAGTTGGTCTGCCCGCGATTGCCCAGCACCGCCGCAACCGATGACACACTGACGATACGGCCCCAGCGCGTGCGCGCCATCGGCAGCAGCAAGGGCTGGGTGACGTTGAAGAACCCGTGCAACGAGACATCGATGACCCGATGCCATTGCTCGGCGCTCATGCCCGCCATCGGTGCATCGTCATGGATGCCGGCGTTATTGACCACGATCTGGATCGGTCCGACCTCCAGCAAGCTTGCCAGCGCTGCGGCGCTTGCCTGCGCATCGGCCACATCGAACGCTACCGCCTGGGCACTGCCGCCGTCGGCCACGATCGCTGCGACCACTTCATCGGCACGCGCGATATTGCGGTTGGCATGCACGATCACGTGCCGACCTTGTGCAGCCAGCTGACGGCAGATCGCACCGCCAAGATCGCCGCTGCCGCCGGTAACCAGCGCGCGGCGCTGAGGAACGGATGTACTCATGGAAGCCTCGATGAAAGCCGCAGAAACGACGGCGGAAAGAGCGTCATCCTAACGACTCGCAGCAAGCGCAGGAATAGATCGCCAGCGTTGATCGCCCACCTTCCGTAGGAGCGCGCTTGCGCGCGATGAAGCGTCAGCGGTAACGCTTCATCGCGCGCAAGCGCGCTCCTACGGGGCCTGCACCGCACCCAGCATCACCGTGGCACGCCCTTCGGCGAGCAACTGGTCCTGATGCATCAAGCGGAAGCTGTATTGCTGGCTGTCCTCTGCCTGCATCAGCACCTGCGCCTCGCAAACGATCGCATCCGGCAGCGCGTCCAGATAGGCCACATGCAATTCCACTGCGCGCAGCGCCACCAACATGCCCGGGCGCACCGGCTTGCCCGATGCGCGATCGAGCAAGCCGCCGTGCACGGCCATGGCTTGCGCGCCGTATTCGCATAGATGCAGCGCGCGCAGGCGGCCGTTGGCACGTAGAGGATGCGCCTCGCTGCGATGGGCATGGCTGCGCAATACGACGCGCTGCGCATTCCACTCCACCACTTCTTCCCACAGGCACATGTTGCCCTGATGCGGAATCAGCGCGGCAATCGCGTCACGTCCCTGCATGCGGTTCTCCGTTCTTTGTGCGTTCCAGCGCCGGCTCGCGCGACACCAGCAAGGCCAGGATGAAATTGAACAACACGCCCAGTGCCACCGTGCTACCGATCGCACGCAATACTGGAATGCTGGACGCGGCCAAGAGCGCGAATACCAGCAAGGTCATCAGGCTGCACACGATCAGCGCATGCAACGTGCGCAGCTGGTCGGCGTGATCGTCGCCGGCGTGGTCGAAGAACAGCGCGTAATCCAGGCCCAAACCGGCCGCCAGAATCAGCGCGATCAGATGGAACAGATTGAGTTCCACCCCCATCCCGCGCAGGATCGCCAGGATCAGCACCGTGGTCAGCGCCATCGGCAACAACACCCGCACGATGCGGCGCGGGCTGCGCAGCGCGATGGCCACGGTCACTGCCAACAACACTGCAGCCAGCACCAATGCACCGAGCACACGACCGCGATACGCGGCGACCAGGGATTCGGAAGCATCTTTCAGATCCAGCAACTGCGCGCCGCTGCCTTGTACGGCTGCGGCCAACACCGCCGGATCGCGCAAGCCGGTCAACGACACCAGGGCGGTGGTGCGATCGCCACGCCCCAGCAGCAGCCCACCGACCGAGGTTGCCAGCGGCGAGCCGGCCAGGTCCTTCGGCAACAGCGGGGCGGCCTGCTTGGCAGCGTCCAGATCCTGCAGGAATGGCGCAAATGCATCGCTGCGGAACGGCGTGGCGGCCACCGCGCTGTCGGTCAGCGCGCGGGCTTGCGCCGCATCCGGCAACGCAGCCTGACGGGCGCGCTGGGTCTTGGCGCTGGGCAGATAGCGCGCGGCCATGTCGTAGCCGGTCAATGCACCGGCGCGCACCAGGGCGTCCAGGCGCGGGCGCAATTGCTCGCTGGCCTGCAGCGCAGCCTCATCGTTCGCTGCGGGCAACGCGAGCACGTAACGCACATCGGGGGCGCCCAGTTCCTGGCGCAACTGCGTGTCCTGCGCCAGCGCCTTGGGTGGCACCGGGGTCAATTTCGACAGATCGTTCTGCCAGAACTGCCCCGGCGCAAACACGATCACCGCGATGCCGATCACGGCAATCACCGCAAGACTGATGCGCGGCCGCGGCAAGCGCGCGATGCCACGCCAGAGCGCGGCGAGCATGCGCGAATCGGCATAGTCGCGCGGCGCCGGGTCGATCAACGACGGCAGCAGCCAACGGGTGGTGATGGCGGCGGTGGCCAAGCCGGCGATGGTGAACACTGCCAGCTGCCGCAAGCCGTCCACCCCGGAAAACAGGAAGGTCACGTAGGCAATGCAGGTGGAGACCACGCCGGTGGCCAGCGTCGGCCACAGATGGCGCGCGTTGTCGCGCGGCTCCAGCCCCGGGCGCTGATGACTGAACAGGTGAATCGGGTAATCCTGCACCACGCCGATCAGGGTGAAGCCAAACGCCACGGTGATCCCGTGCACGCCATCGAACAGCAACGCCACCGCGCCCAAGCCAGCCAGACCCGCGCTCGCCAATGGCAGCACGCCGAGCACCGGAATCTTCCAGCTGCGATAAGCGACCAGCAGCAACAGCACCAGCACCACCGTATCCAGCGTGCCGATCCATTGCGCCTCACCCTGCGTGCGTGCGGTGATTTCCACCGCAAACGCGCCGGGGCCGGTCAAAATGAGTGTTGTTGAGGTGCCCTTGCTGACCTTGGCAAACGCCGCTTGCACCGCGTCGTACGCCAGTTGCTGGCCGGTGGGATCGAAGCCGGCTGCGCGCGTCTGCACGATCAGCAAGGCCGAGGTGCCGGCGCGGTCGAACCACACCTCGTTACGCGTCTGCGGCGCGGCGGCAGGTTGCAGGGTTTCTGCAAGATGCAGGATTTCCAGCGTGGGATCGCGCGGCAGCAACGGCTCCACCATCGCGGCCGCAGGCGAACCCAGATCCTGCACGCGTGCCTGCAAAGCCGCTTGCAAGGTCTGCCCATCCAGCGGGGTTTTATCGAAGCTGTCGCTGAGCAGATAGCGGTACGGCAGCAAGCGCTCGGGGATCGCATCCAACCCCGCATTGCCGCCATTGCCGACCAGCTCGAACAGCTCTGGCTGTGCGGCCAAGGCCTGCTGCAGTGCCTGCGACTGCGCGGCCAGCGTGGCCGTATCGCTGTTGGACAGCGACATCAACAACAGGCGCGAGCCGGGGCCTTCGCCGAGTTCTTCGATCAGCAATTTCTGCGCGGGCGTGCGCGGGGCGGGCATGAATTTCCGCAAGTCACCGGTGACTTTCAGCGTCTCGCTCAACCAGAAGCCGGCGACTGCCAGCAAGGCCAGCCACAGCAGCGCAAGGCCGATGCGGCGGTTTGCATTCAATTTAAGCGCCATGCGAAAGCCTCACTGCGCCAGCGGAACGTCCACCGGCCGCGCGCGCGGCATCCAGCTTCAGTGACGCGTTCTTTCTGCTGAAGGCGTGCAGCACCGGCGCCTCTAATTTGCCGAAGGCGGTCGCTTTTTGCTTGCTAAGCGCGTGTCCCGACTGCGCACGCAACACCCACACGCGATGGATCACGCGCCCGACCCATGGCACAGCGTGGTCAGCGCCGCCGCATCGGTCACGCTTGCAGCATCACGCGCCGCACCAGCCAGCAGCGTGCGCTGCACATCGCCCTTGGCCGGCAGGCTTTCGATGCAGCGCAGCTCATCGTTACGCCCGTACAGACGCAACTCGCGCACCTGCTTTGCCACGGCGGCGTCCTTGGGCTGCAGCGTCAGTTGCCAGGCCTGCGGCTGGCCCTGCCCACTGACGCGGTACTGCTGCTCCAGCAGCGCGCGGTCGCCGGCCAGCAAAGCGCCGAAGCCGGATTTCAAACCAGCCAGCTCGGGCACCCGGCTCAGCGAAAAGCGCCGCGGCGCTTTGCCTTCGCGTTCCAGTACGCCTTCGTCGCCCTGCAACGTGGTGGTCTCGCGATACGGCGCGCTGACCTCGCGCACCAAGGTCTGCGCATCCGGGCGGCGGTAATGGCCCTGCACGCGCAGCGGTGTCTTCAGCAGGGCCGAGCCACGCAGTTCGACGAACTCGGTACTGACCGGTGCGGGGCGTGCCAGGCGCTGCAGCACCTGGCCGACGTCCAGCGTCTCAGGCGGTGCGGCGCATAGCGGTGCGGCGCTGAACAGCAGTATCAGCATCCACGGCAGGGTGCGGCACATCGGCATGGTGGGTGTTCCAGAAATCGTAGAAGTTGAACCAGTTGTACGGCGCGTAGCGTGTGTAATGTTCCAGCCTGGCCGCGTAATCGCGCATGAGTACCGCCAGCACCGGCGCACGCTGGCGACGCGGCACGTCCAGGCCTTCGCTGAAGGTCTCGAACGCCAGCTCGTAATGATTGCCGCCGCGATACAGGCCGAACGCCAGCACCACCGGCACCTTGAGCGCCGCGGCGATCAGCCACGGCGAGGTCGGGAACATCGCGTTGCGGCCGAGGAACATCGCCGGCAATGCCGGGTCGCCCTCGCGCGGGCGATCGATCAGCAACGCCACCAGCGCGCCGGCATCGGTGGCGTCCTTGATCGCCATCACGATCGAGGTCGCATCCATGCCGGCGTCGATGATGTTGGCGGCCAGCTGCGGATTCAGCGCGCCCAGCAGGTCGGTCATGGCGCGGTTATGCGCCTTGTCCAGCACCACCTTGACCTGCACGTCGGGGCGTTCGGTGGCCAGCACGCGCAGCGCATCGAAGCTGCCCAGGTGCGAGCCGAAGATCAGCACGCCGCGGCCGCGATCCATCTGGGTGTGCAGCTGATCCAGGCCGGTGATGTCGACCTGGAAGCGCTGCATCTGCCCGCACAGCATGTACACGCGGTCCAGGATCGTCGAGGCGAAGGTATGGATATGCCGCGCCACATCGCGCAGCGTGGCCGGGCGATCGAGCACACGCGCCAGATAGGCACGCGAGGCACTGCGCTCGGGCGCACGCACCAGCAGGAAGTACAGCGTGATCGGGTACAGCAGCGCGCGTGCCACCGAGCGCCCGGCGTACCGGGCGATGCCGCGGATCAGCCACAACGCAAAACGTCCGCCGCCTTCCGGGCGTTGTTTCCACTGGCTGTTCATGCCGCCGCCTCCGCGACCAGCTCGCCGCTGACCAGCAAGTCGTCGGCGCGCTGCACGCGAAAGCGCCAACGCGGGCCAGCGCCGTCCAGTGTCACCGACGCGGTCTGGCCGGGCAGCAAGGGCTGTACGAACTTCACCTGCGGCAAGCGCATCGCGGCGCGTGGGCCATGCGCCGCTTCCACCGCCTGCAGCACGTGATCGAGGACGACCACGCCGGGCACCACAGGGCGACCCGGGAAGTGCCCAGGCAGGCAGGGATGATCATGTGGCACGACGAAATCCATAAGCGGGTAACTCAGATCCTGGGTTGAAGCATGGCCGCCACGGCGGCGTGTGCCTGCTCGGTCAATTGTTGGCGGTCCGGCGCATCCGGCCCGGTTACCGGGATCGGGGCGCCGATGCGCACGCGAATGATGCCGGGGCGCACCCTGAACATACCCTCCACCGGCAGCACCTTGCCGCAGCCATCCAGCGCCACCGGCACCACCTGCACACCTGCATCGATAGCGGCCTGCAGTAGCCCGGCCTTGAATGGCAGCAGTGCGCCGCTACGGCTGCGGGTGCCTTCGGGAAACAGACACAACTGTTTGCCCTCGCGCAGCAGCGCGGCCGCCTGACGCCGCACCATCGCCCCGGCACGCCGGCTGTCGCGGTCCAGGAACAGCATGCCGGTACCGCGCGCGAACCAGTTCACGAACGGCACCTTGAGCATTTCGTCCTTGAGCAGAAACCGCAGCGGCACCGGCAATGCATAGAACAACGCGCAGATGTCGATGACCGACTGGTGGTTGCTGACGAACAGGTAATTCTTGGACCAGTCCACGCGCTCGCGGCCTTCCACGATCACCTGGGCACCGGCGCCGCGAAACAGCACCGGCGACCACATCCAGCCGCCCATGCGCAGCAACCGATCGGGGTCGCGGGTGATCGCCAGCAACACCAGGCAATACACGATCCCGCCAGCGGTGAAGATCAGCGTAAAGGCCAGCTGCAACAGGTTGAACATGGCCCACGCCAGGCGCGACGGCATCCTTGCCAACGGCATTTTTGTCTTGTCCCTGAAAATGTGCACGTACGTCGCTGCCCCTGGCCACGCACTCAGCGCAGCAGATCGCGCCAGAACTCCGGCCCGAGCCGCGCCATCTGGCGCAAGAAGTCTGGCAGATTACGATAGGGACGCTGTGGAAACCAGCGGCCGCGCAATAGATATTCGCCCACGAAGAACCCGCCCACCACGCCATAGGCCAGCAGATTGGCAAACAACGAGGCACGCGCGTCGCTGATCGGCAGCGGCGAGGCGTAGCCCAGTTGCGCCAGCACCCCACTGGGCTCGGCGCACAGGCCCAGCACCAGATTCACCAGCGTCAGCGCGCACAGCAGCAGCGCCCAGGCAAGCGTGAGCCGACGCGTATAGCGGTACTGCTCGGGCGTGATCGGCATGCCGGCCTGGCGATACAGCCCTTCGACAATGCGGCTGATCAACGGCGTGCGCCCGCGGCGCAGGCTGCGGCCGAAGAACCAGGCGATCCAGCCGGTGAACACCACTGGCGGCGCGGCCAGCAGCAGCATCGCGTACGGCGAGTGCCACAACGCGCTCAGGCCGGCCAACGTCAACACCGCCAGCGCCCAGGCCCAGGCCCGGCGCGCCACCATCGGTTCGATCAACACCATCAGCACCAGCAAGGCCCCGGCGATGACCGCCAGGTCCGGGCGATGACTGGCGTTGGCCCAGTGCGCCAACGGCGAGTACGCCACCGCCAGCAGCACGCCCAGCCCCAGCACCCACGGGGGTGCATCGGCAGGCGCTACAGTGGGCAGATCAGACGGTCTTGTTGGTTTCGACATGCGCCGACAATGCGCGCAGCGACGCAAAGATGCGACGGTTCTCGTCGTTGTCAGAGCGCAGCTGGAAGCCATAGCGCTTGCTGATCGCCAGCGCCAGTTCCAGCGCGTCGATCGAATCCAGTCCCAGCCCGGTATTGAACAACGGCGCCTCCGGATCGATGTCGGCGGGTTGGACGTCTTCCAGGTTCAGGCTTTCGACCAGGAGTTCGGCCAGTTCACGTTCGGCAGCGGTTTGCAGGGACATCCAGAAGCTTCCACAGGTGAGGGTCGGGCAACAAATTCGGAAAAATCAATCAAGGCAATCAATTCGAACAACAGCAACGCGTCGCAAACAACCCTCGGGTCGAGGCGGGCGATGCTTTGGAACCGCAGTGTACGTTGTCGCGGCTGCCACTTCCGGCTACCGGCCACGTCCGTTGAGCGGCCGCGCAGTCGGCTTGTTGGTGATCGGGTGAGAGCGGTGAGGCAATCCGGGTGCACCTGTCCGGGCTGCCGGTCAGGCTATCATGACTGCATGACGCTCGCCCGCTGCAGGTTCGGTCCAGGATGACTTCCACCGCTGTTCGCCCCACCCCGACTGCCATGCCGGCAGCCGGGCCGGCCCCCGGACCCGAGTGTCCGGATGTGTTGATCATCGGCGGCGGGCCAGCGGGCTGCGCCGCCGCCATCGTGCTCGCGCAGCAGGGCTGGCAGGTCACCCTGCTGGAGAAGGAGCAGCACCCGCGCTTTCATATCGGCGAATCGCTGCTGCCGATGAACGTACCGATCCTCGAACGCCTGGGCGTACTCGAAGACGTGCGCAGGATCGGCGTGCTCAAGCGCGGCGCTGACTTTCCCAACGATGCCGGCGGTTACAACACCTTTCGCTTCTCGCGTGCGCTGGATGCCAAGGCCGATTTCGCCTTCCAGGTGCCGCGTGCGCAGTTCGACCAGGTGTTGTTCGAGCGCGCGCGTGCGGTTGGCGTGGATGCGCGCGAGCAGGTCAAGGTCGAACAGGTCAGCTTCGATGGCGAACAGCCGGTATTGCAGGCACGCGGCGTGGACGGCGAGCAGCAGTTCCGCCCGCGCTATCTGCTCGACGCCAGCGGCCGCGACACCTTTCTGGGCAACCGCTTCAAGCTCAAACGCGCCAATGCCAAGCATCAATCGGCCGCGCTGTTCAGCCATTTCCGCGGCGTGACGCGCCGGCCGGGCGAGGATGCCGGCAACATCAGCATCTACCGGCATGCGCATGGCTGGATGTGGCTGATCCCGCTGCCGGACGACATCATGAGCGTGGGCGCGGTCTGCTACCCGGAATACATGAAGACCCGCAAGGGCGACAGCGAAGGCTTTTTGATGCGCACACTGGCGCTCAATGCCGAAGTCACCGCGCGCATGCACGGCGCCGAGCGCGTGGCACCGGTGCATGCCACCGGCAACTACGCCTACGAATGCACGCGCATGGCCGGCCCGCGCTGGCTGATGCTCGGCGATGCCTACACCTTCGTCGACCCGATGTTTTCCTCGGGCGTGTTTCTGGCCATGCACAGCGCCGAGCGCGGCGCGGCGATGGTGGACCAGGCCCTGCGCACGCCGCAGCACGAGGCGAAACTGCAGCGTGCCTTGCAGCGCGAACTCAAGCGCGGCGTGGATGAGTTCAAGTGGTTCATCTACCGCTTCACCTCGCCGACCATGCGCACCCTGTTTGCGCAACCGCAGAACACCTGGCAGATCGAAGAAGCCGTGGTGGCGATGCTGGCCGGCGACGTGTTCGAGAGCCCCAAGGTGCGCCTGCGTCTGCGTGCGTTCCGCGCCATCTACGCCATCACCACCTTGTCGATGATGCCGCGCGCCTGGCACTCCTGGCGGCAACGCCGGCGTCAGGCCACGCTCGGCTTCGACGGCGACACCTTGCAACGCGATACGCAACAACGAGACACGCAATGACCGCTTTCCAGGCCCAGACCACGCACGCCGTGCGCCATCCCCGCCTGCAGGTCGACTATGTCGACCAGACCGACCCGTCTGCCCTGCTCACCGATCCGCAGGTGTTGGCCGTGTTCGGCTTCGGCACTGCGGCGGCGCGTCTGGACGACCCGCGTTACCTGCGCGTGCCGCTGCAGCCGTATCAGGCCAGCGTGCTGGAAGTGTGGCGCAGCGATGCACCGGTGCGCAGTGGGCGCGACGGCAACATCGCCTGGTCCAGCGACGGGCGCCTGCAGTTCGGCGTGATCGAGATCGACGAGCAGGATGTGGACATCGAAGAAGCCGCCGCCAAGGCGTATGCGGAAATCACCGCCTTCGTCACCGGCAGCCAGACTCCACGTCTGCTGCGTATCTGGAATTATCTGGATGCGATCACCCTGGGCAGCGGCGACCGCGAACGCTATCGGCAGTTCTGCATCGGCCGTGCACGCGGCCTGGGCGCCTTCGATACTGCGCAGCTGCCTGCCGCTACCGCAGTGGGCCGTTGCGATGCCGAGCGCATCATCCAGATCTACTGGCTGGCCGCCGCCGATGCCGGCACGCCGCTGGAAAATCCGCGCCAGGTCAGCGCCTACAACTACCCGCGCCAGTACGGCCCGCAGCCGCCGAGTTTTGCGCGCGCCATGCTGCCGCCGGCCGGCAGCGACATGCCACTGCTGCTGTCAGGCACCGCCGCGGTGGTCGGGCATGCCTCGATGCACACCGGCCAGTTGCTCGCGCAGCTGGAAGAAACCTTTGCCAACTTCGACGCCCTGCTCGGCGCCGCACGCCAGCACGCCCCCGCCCTGCCCGCGCAATTCGGCGCCGGCACGCGTTTGAAGGTTTACGTGCGCGAGCACGACGATCTGCCCAAGGTTGCGCAGGCGCTCGACGCCCGCTTCGGCGATGCCGTGCCGCGCCTGCTGCTACACGCGGTGATCTGCCGCGACGAGTTGGCGGTGGAGATCGATGGGGTGCATGGGTGAGTTAGTGAGCGCATTGCGCTGGATCGATATCGCCCACACCGCCATTTTCGCTCACCATCACCCTGGCTGATTCAGGCATCGGCGTGGCAGACCACGTTCCCGCCCACTCAGTGCCCAACGCGTCGGCCCTTGTGAGATCGCTGGCTGTCGCGTGCTGTTGTAACCAGGCGATGTTGTCGTCGATCACTTCGCGCGATCGCGGGCTCGCGGTGGCAGGCAGCTGCTGGCTGCCGCGTCGATACAATGCCAATGACCGTGCAAGGTCCGGTTTAACTACCTGCGCCAGGAAGAAACGCTCACCGTTGTCGCGGCGCGGCGAATAGGCAGCCGCCAAGGCCAGCGAGGTTTGCAGATCTCCGCGTGAGGCTGCCTGCAATGCAAGGGTCTCCGCTTCTTTCCGATAGCGCTGCAATTCGGGTAGAAGCTCCAGCATGTCGCGTCGCCGAAACGCGTTACCGGCCGCGTAATGCGCCAATGCACCTGGATTTCCGGCAAGCGCACCTTGTCGCCACAACGCGACCCGCTCGGCCACGGAAACCTGCCGGATACCTTCGCAGCGATCGGCAGTTTTCACCAACCCCATCGCCATGCCGTCCAGCATCTTGTTCCAGGCATCAAAATTGCCGCCCTCATTCGTGGTGACGAGCTTTCGCTCACGGGCACGCTTCGCGCGCCATACCAGCTCGTCGTAAGTGGCAAGTTGTTGCTGGATCCCATCACAACGTTCCAGTTCGATTGCCAGTCGGCACGCAGCAGCGGGATCACCTTGCTCGGCGCGACGACTGAGCTCGTCGAAGACCTGGCGCAACGGCGTATCAGCAGGAGGTAGCGGCGCCGAAGCTACGGCAGGCTTGGCCTGCCTGCCCGGCATGACAGCGCTGGGTGCACGCAGGGGGACTGCCTCAATTGAACGATCGGAGCGATGCCATCGTAGCCACCCCACACACGTCACCACGATCGCAATCGCAATCACTGCAGCGATCGCGAATTTCCTGTTTGCAGATCCCTTGCGCATGCGCCCACTCCTCCTTGGTGTCCGGCAAGTATCGCTCAGCCGTTGAGCAAGCCTAAAACCACATCGCGCGGCAGCTTGCCGGTTTCGTTGCGTGGCAATGCGGGGAGTTTGCGCAGGCGGCGTGGGAGGAACACCGGGTCGACGCTGATGCGCAGGGCGGCGAGGATCTGCGCTTCGTCCAGGGTCGGGGCGACCACCAGTGCGGCGATGCGGCCGACGGCCTGCCCGGGGTCCGGTGTTAGCTGCACGATGGTGCCGTCGATCACGCCGGGAATGGCGAGCAGGCGGCGGGTGAGGTCGGCCAGCGAGGCGCGTTTGCCTGCGATTTCCAGCAGATCGGCCTGACGGCCGCGTACCTGGAAGCGGCCGTCTGCGGCCACGTCCATCATGTCGGCCAGCAGCACCGGCGTTGCCAGATGCGGTGCGTGCACCAGTGTGCCGGCGGCCTGTGTTTCCAGGCGTACGCCGGGCAGCGGTGTCCACGCCGCTTCCAGTGCGGTGCGCCGCACGGCGAAGACGCAGGTTTCGGTGGAACCGAACATCTCGCGCACTTCACCGCCAAAGCGTGCTTCGGCCGCCGCGGCGATGTCCTGCGCCAGCGGTGCGGTGGCCGAGACGATGCCGGCCAGCGGTGGCAACTGCACGCCCGATTCGACCAGCGCACGCAGGTGCACCGGTGTGGTCACCAATAGGCGCGGCTCGGGAATTTCCGCCAGCGCATGCGCCACATCGTCGGGGAAGAACGGCCGCCCGGCATGCACGGCCAGCGTGGTCACCATCGGCAGCAGCACCGACAATTCCATGCCGTACATATGCTGCGGCGGCACCGTGGCCACCACGTGCGGCACGGCATCGGTGTGCGCCCACAGGCTCTCCAACGCGACCAGATCCTGGCGCGTGCTGGTCAAAAAACTGCCCCAGGTCTTGGGATTCGGTTGCGGGCTACCGGTGCTGCCGGAGGTAAAGCCAATCGCCACCAGGGCATCGTCTGCCAGTTGCGGCATCGGGCCATCGGCCTGCGGCAGCTCGGCCGGCATTCGCCAATAGCGCGGCGGTGCCAGCTCCAAGGCAAGATCGCCCAGGCAATACGCATCGGCGTGGCGCGCCTGCACTTCACCGACCACCGCCGGTGCGCGCGACGACGGCAGCAGCGACACCTGGCCGCGCAGCGCGCAGGCGTAGAAGGCGACCATGAAACGGTAGCGGTCTTCGCACAGATTCACCGCGTGGCGGCCGTCCGGCAGCTGCTGCGCCAGACCATGCACGTGCGCGATGAAGGTGGCCAGATCCACCGACTGCCCTGCCCGCCAGGCCAACGGCCGGCCGGGCGCGCCAACGGCCATCGGGTGGGAGACAACAAAGGCGGGCAGGCTGGACATGTGAACCGACAGTCGCAAAAGCGCGCTAGCTTGGCCGCCACCTGGGCTGCTGGCAAGTCGCAGGGTTTGTGGCTACGCCGCAGTGCCGGATGTTCGCAGCGTCGCCGCTGGCGTGCGTAAAGCTTCCTTGGCGTTGTGGCAGCTGCGCATCGCGACGTGGAATGCACCGAAAGTGATATTAAAAGTGATGCGGTGAGATCGGCCAGGTCGCGCGTGTTGCCGTGCGTGGACTGCGCATTTACCGTCAGGCGCATCTGGTCGAGCTCGCCACTGGCACAGACCCCGCCGCTTCGACGACACATTCAACCACCCACCCCGCGCATGACCTGTGGCCCAAGCCCCCGGTCGAAGCGAGCTGCTAGGCTTGGCCGCTCTTTCGTTGCGTCCAGTCGTTTCCGATGCCCAGATTGTTGCCGCTGTCCTTGTTATTGCTGGCTGTCACCGCGCACGCGCAGTCCGCCGCACCGCTCACCATCGAACAGGTAATGGCCGACCCGGACTGGATCGGGCCGTCGGTCGATCAGGCCTGGTGGCAGTGGGATGGCAAACAGGTGCAATACCTGCTCAAACGCGAGGGCAGCCCGGTGCGCGACACCTATCGCCAGGGCATCGGCGGTGCAGCCGCAGAACGCGTGGCCGACAACGCCCGCGCCGGTCTGGATGCGGATAACCCCAGCTATGATGCGGCGCGTCAGCGCATGCTGTTCGCGCGCAATGGCGACATTTTTTTGCGTGATCTGCGCTCGGGCGCCCTGACCCAGCTGACCCGCAGCAACGAGGTCGAATCGCGTCCGCAATTCGCCAGCGACGGAGGTGCGATCTGGCGTGCGGGCAACAACTGGTATCACTGGCGCGCCGATGGCGGCACCGCGCAGGTTGCGGTGGTCAAGGCCGAGCGCGATCCGAATGCGGCGCCCAAGGCCGATGTGTTGCGCGAGCAGCAACTGGCCACGCTGGCCACGTTGCGCCGCGACCGCGAGCAGCGCGAGGCGCTGCGCACGCAGGAAGACACCTGGCGCCGCGCCGACGCCACGCGTGCCACTGCACCGGTGTATCTGGGCGATGAGGTGGAGATCGTCGACAGCGCGTTGTCGCCGGACGGCCGCCATCTGTTGGTGGTCACCCAGGCCAAGAGTGCCGAGGAAGGCCAGGCCGGCAAGATGCCCAAGTACGTGACCGAATCCGGTTACGAAGAATTCCAGGAAGTGCGCACCCGCGTCGGTCGCAATGCGCCGGTGGCTCATGCGCTGTGGTTGGTCGATGTGAGCGCCGGCACTGCCAAGCCGCTGTCTTTCGACCCATTGCCGGGCATTGCCACCGACCCGCTGGCCGCACTGCGCAAGGCCGCCAAGCGCGATGCGCTCAAGGGCAACCGCGGCGTGCGTGTGGAAAGCGATGGCGACGGCAGCGGGCCGGCCGTGCATTGGAGCGATGACGGCCGCAATGTGGCGGTGGAAATCCGCGCGGTGGACAACAAGGACCGCTGGATCGCCAGCGTGGATCTGGCCAACGCCAAGCTGCAGCCGCGGCATCGCCTCAGCGACAGCGCCTGGATCAACTGGGATTTCAACGATTTCGGCTGGCTACCCGACAACCGCACGTTGTGGCTGCTGTCCGAAGAATCCGGCTATTCGCAGCTGTACACGGTGGAAGGCAACGGCAAGCCGCGTCAGCGCACCCGTGGCAAGTGGGAGGTGTCGATGCCGGCGCCCAGCGCCGATGGCAGCGGCATGTATTTCCTGTGCAATCAGAAATGGCCGGGCGATTACGAGGTGTGCAAGCTGGATCTGCGCACCGACCAGCTCACCGAAGTGACAGCCTTGAACGGCGTGGAAGGCTTCAGTCTGTCGCCGAACGGGCAGCAGTTGCTGGTGCGTTACTCCGACAGTTACCTGCCGCAGCAGCTGGCGGTGGTGCCGGCGGCGGGTGGCCAGGCCACGGTGTTGACCGACACGCGCACGCCCGCCTTCAAGGCGCAGCCGTGGATCGCACCGCAGTACGTGCAGGTGCCATCCAAACACGGCGCCGGCACGGTCTGGGGCAAGTACTACGGCCCGCAACACCCTGAGCCCGGCAAGCAGTATCCGATCGTGATGTTCGTGCACGGCGCGGGCTATCTGCAAAACGTTTCCCAACGCTACACGCCGTATTTTCGCGAGCAGATGTTCCATAACCTGCTGGTGCAGCAGGGTTACATCGTGCTGGATCTGGACTACCGCGCCTCGGAGGGTTACGGCCGCGATTGGCGTACCGCGATCTATCGCAACATGGGCCACCCGGAACTGGAAGACTATCTGGACGGTCTGGACTGGCTGGTGACGCAGAAGCAGGGGGACCGCTCGCGTGCAGGCATCTATGGCGGCTCGTACGGCGGTTTCATGACCTATATGGCGCTGTTCCGCAGCCCCGGCACCTTCAAGGCCGGTGCGGCGCTGCGTCCGGTGGGCGACTGGATGCAGTACAACCACGAGTACACCTCCAACATCCTCAATACGCCCGAGCTCGATCCGCAGGCCTACAAGATCTCCTCGCCGATCAACTACGCCGACGGGCTGCAGGACCATCTACTGATCGCCCACGGCATGATCGACGACAACGTGTTCTTCAAGGACTCGGTCGACATGACCCAGAAACTGATTGAGCTGCACAAGGACAACTGGCAGGTGGCGCCGTATCCGCTGGAACGCCACGGCTTTACGCGTGCCGATTCATGGCTGGACGAATACAAGCGCATCCTCAAACTGTTCAATGAGCAGGTGAAGCCGTAAGGCTAGCGGCGCCGGTGCGGTGATGCGCGGTGCAGGCTTTGGCGGTGCCGATGCGACGACAACGAAGCTTGCTGCGGCGCATCCGTCGTGGCACGCAGGGCGCCAGGTTGCCGGTGCGCTCGGACGCCAAGTGGCGCAAAGCGCTCCATCGCGTGGCAGCCTGCGTCGCACTCACCTCAACGTACGCATCTGGCTCTAAGCTTGTTGCAGGACCCGCGGATCGCTGGCGCATTGCGCTTGCCTCTGCACCGGTCCGTCGCTGGACCGGTGCGCCGCCGGCACAGCGGCAGCCTTCCACTCACCGACCGGCGCGCACAAGGTAGATGCGATGGGCCTGTGGGACCGTTTATTTGGACGCAAGACCGCAGCGGCGAAGCCGCCGCGCACGGAACCGGCAGCAGCGCCCTCACCCGCCGCAGACGATGCGGAAGCTGCCGTGGATATCGACCCCGCATTGCAGCCGGCGCTGACCGCGTTTCAGCGTGGCGATCATGTGGGCGCCTACAACGCCGCCCAGGCACATCTGGAGATCGGTGCGGATGCGCAACGCTTGTGCGCCCTGGCCTTGAGCGCGCTGGACCGGTATCGCGAGGCGTACCCGCACTGGCTGGCGCTGTATGAGCTGGAGCCCACCGCGCACAACGCGCTGCAATTGGCGACCACCTCGGTGATGTGCAACGAGATCGATCGTGGCGAACAGTGGCTGCTGACCTTCGACGATCTGAACGCACAGGAACGCTCGACCTCGCCGGCCACCGCACGCACCAGCTTCCTCACCGCGCTCACCCGCGCCGGCCACGGTGCGCACGCGCTGCCGCATCTGGAGTGGTTGCGCGAGGCGTATGCGGGAATGTCGATCACCGACAGTCATTTCCTGTATGTGCGCGGGCTGCCGTTTTTCGAAGCATTCCTTGAGCGCAGCACGCCGTTGTTGCGCGAGTGCCTGCCGGCCGATGCGCTGCCGGGTTGGTACGCGCAAATGCAGCCGTCGCTGGATCCTGATGGCCAGGCGGCGGTGGCCGCACACATCGCGTCGCTGCAATGAGCACGGCAGTCGCCGCATCCTCACCACCACGCGGCGGCTTCGTCACGCCGCTGGCGTGGGTGTCGTTGCTGCTGGGGGTGGTCAGTGCGATGGCAAATCTGCTGCAGATCGCAATGCTCGCGCTGATGCCAGACGCCGCGTCGCTGGGGCTGCCGGAGGGGATCGTCCTGCCGGCATCATGGCAGTGGCTGATCGATCATGCGCTGTCGTTATCGGTTGTGGGGGGGGTGCTGTCGGCCGCCTTTGCGTGGTTGAGCTGGGCCTTGCTGCAGCGACGCGAATGGGCGCGGGTGGGGTTCGTGCTGGTGTTGCTGGTGACCGGGCTGCTGAATTTCGGCGGGCTGGCGTTGATCGGGCCATTGTTCGACGGTGTGCAGGCGATGTTGCCCGCCGATGTCGTGCATAGCCCGGAGTGGCCGGAGCTGCAGGCGCGCCTGCAAGCGACCCGCCAGGCCGCGTTGCTGTTGACCGGCCTGGGCGCCTTGGCGATCGGCTGCGTGCATGCGGCGCTGGCGTGGCGGCTCTGCACTCCCGCAGTATGTGCGGAGTTTGCGTCGTCGCGCTCGGACTAAGCGTTCGCTTAACTCGTCGGACGGCTTCGACAGCGTGCAGTTAGGTGTCCGAAGACCTCTGAACTATGACTAGATTAATTTTGCGGAGGCTGAAAGCTTAGCCCCGAGTTCGCGGCAACGGTCCTGTACTTGGATGTAGATGCGTTTCGAGTGAACAGTCGCGGGTAAATTTGGCGGAGCTATTGGACGACGTGAAGCTTGATGAGATGCGTCGCACGCTGTTTGGTAACCGCTGTTAGAAGCACCTGACGCACGAGTCGGTGACGCGTATCTCAACGTGTTGCGGTGAGCCGCCAGCAAGCTCGCGATGCCGGTGCGAGCCAGCGCCGTGGACGCCGACCTGCGGCGCCTTGCCGGCTTTTTCGAGCCGTTCATCGGCCTGCTCAGCGCAGGCGGTTCACAAGGAACGCCGCGCGCTCATCGCTCAGACGCGCGAACGAAGACAGGAACCGCATAGCGCGCGATCTGGTGCGCTAGGTTGAATGCTGGCTGCGCCGTGACCGGAGGGGTCCGCGTCCGACGCAGCGTTAGGTCGATCTTCCATGGCAAGCCCAGATCGGCCAGCGCCTCGCCAAGCCGCGCCAGACCAATAAAGTCGAGTGTGCTGGAGGTTACGCACAGATCAATATCGGAATTGGGCCGGTTCGTTCCGCGTGCGCGCGATCCGTACAGGCATACCTCTTCCACCGTGGCGCATTGGGCGAAGACCGCGCCCATGCACTGCCAGTGCGCAGCGGCCACGCCGCCTGGCGCCGGGGCGTCAACGTCGCTCATCGCGAAACGCCTTGAGGCGTGCGGCGAGCGATTCGAGCAGCGGCAGATGGCGCTGGACGATGGCGCAGGCAAGCTCGCGTGCAATGACGCCATGGTGCGACTTCGCCGCCAGCGCTCTGCACGCACACATCTCCATCCACAGCTCGCCGTCGCCGACGACACCTCGCGCGAAGGCCTCGCGGAATGTGTCCCGCGGTCCATGCAAATCGATCAGGCCCTGCCAGCGCAGGTACTCGTTGAGCGCATGCCATGCCATGTCATAGCAGATCTCGAACACCTTGATGAGGCCTTGGTCGGCGAGGTTGCCCGCCCCGAAGGTCGCTTCACCGATCTGAGTGCGCGCCCACACGAGCGTGTACGCGAACTTGTCGGCACGCTGCTCCCAGCGTGCGGGACAATCGACTGGATCGGCCGCATCGACCGGTTCGGGCAGTGCGCTGAGATCGGTCATAACAGTTCGCGGGCAAGGCGCGAGCGCCAACCGGCCACGGCGGCCGTGTCAGCCCGTTCTACTTCCGGTGGAAAGACGCGACGCTTGTGCGCGAAATAGACCTCGCGCAGGTCCCCTTCTTCCGAGGCGTTGTAAGTCAGGAAGAAGGCGCGGCGGTGGGACCGGCTTCTATTGGGGCTGGACTGGTGAGGCAGAAACGCGCTGAACACGACCGCGTCGCCGGGCAACAGGTAGAGCGCCTCCCACGAAATGGAGCATGCATCCACCAACTGACCGTGCGAATGGGGAAGCAGGGTGCGACCGCACGCGAACTCGCAATCGACTTGCAGCGCTCCATTTTCCGCCGTTGTTTCGTCCACCGCGACCATTACCGAGACCGCCTCTTGCGTCAGCAGGCGCCAAGCAGGCGCGTCCTGATGCGGCGCGTAGCCCCCGCCGCCCGCCGGCTTGAGGTTGAGCTTTTCCTTGAAGAGCACATACGGCCGCCCGAAGGCGGCAAAGACCGCGTCATGCATCGCCGGGTTGTCAAACACTGCTGGCGCCTCGGGGCAATGCTCGAGAAACGCCTCGACCCGGTTGAGAAGACGCGTGCCCCCGGGTCCGCGCTCGAAATACTTCATCCAGCGACCGGCGATTTCCGGTGCGGCTTCGAGGAAATCGGCCAGCACTCGCAATCGGTCGAGGGCCGCGCCCGAAAATGCCGATCGCAGCACGATATAGCCGTGGCGCTGGAACGCCGAGGCATACTGGATGTTCTCCTTAAGGAAATGCACGGGGTTGCTCGCGAAGGTCGCTCGCCCCGAACGCAGCCGGGTAGCGGACGAGGTAGTAGTCATGCGCGTCCAGCAGAGGGCGCGCCAACAGCTCGCGAACCCCCTGCGCGAAGTACAGCGCCATGCTGCAACACCCGACGATCCCGGCGGCCGTGGCTGCAGCCACGCAGGCGGACGTGTGCTGCAGCAGCCATCCGAAGCCGCCGAGCCCGACCGGCACGGCCGCTTGGCTCAACCACTTGCCCCAACTTGAGAGCCGTGCCCGGAACGCCGCCGGTGTCGCCGCGCTCCGATACGCCGCGCACCGTACGTTATGCAGCCCGGTCCCCACGCCGCACACGAACGAACCGACCGCCAGCGTCCCCGCAGATGCACATACTGCGTAGAGGCCAATGCCCGCGCCGATGAGCGCAACGCTGCCGACAGCCGCTGACAAGGATGACACCGAACCACGCCGACGCGGCGTCAGGCGGCTGCCTGCCCAGAGTCCGATGGCCATGGCGGCGCTGAACGCGCCCACATGCCACGCGGGCTGCCGTTGCTCATGGAGAACGAGAACGGGCACTGTCAGGGAGACAAACGGAATGACGCACCCGTTGATGACCGCGCCGATCACGTTCCAGTCCCGCTCTGCCGGAATGCGAATCGACAGCCGCACCCCCGCCGTCAGACTGGTGAACCAGCCATCGCGCACCCCACCCGGCAACGCCGCCTCGGGGGCACGGATCGAGGCGGTCAACAGCAGCGTAACCACGAGCATCGCCGCGTTGACCGCGAGGGCCAGCGACAACGGGATCCAAGTCGCGCCGAATCCGGCGAGCAGCGGCGCCAGCAGAAAGACGAGGGCCTGTGAGGCGGTAATCGCCGCAAAAGCCTGCCCGAGGCGTTCGCGCTGCACTAGCGACGGAATGATGCTGCCGGACACGGCCGTCATCAGGCTCACGCCCAACGCAAGCGAGCCGACAATGAGCTCGGTGACCAGCGGGCGGTAGTGCCCGTCCCACGTCGCAGCCCAAAGCGCGATCACGCCTGCAAGCGACCAAAGGTCCGCGGCGAGGGCACAGGCCTTGCGCGACCAGCGATCAGCCAGCGACGCGAAGATGGGGAGGCTGACCAGCCCGCACAACGAAAAAATAAGCGCCAACCGCGTAAAGTCGGCCTTGGACCCGGTGCGTGCCAGCAGCCACCACGACAGACTCAGGAAGCTGCAGCGACCGCCGAGGATGGCGAGGAACTGCCCGGTCCGAAAGCGGACGAAGTCAGGCGAAGGCACGCGCGTGTGCCTCAGGGCGCAATAGGTCGTGCGGCGCCTGCCCAATGTGCCATAAGGTGGCCTCAGTGGCCTCGACGAACGCCGGCTGGTGACAGGTCATCAGGACTGTCCCTACGCGGGCTGCATCATGGATCAGCTCGACGAGCGCGTCGGCGGTTATTTGGTCGAGTCCGTTAAACGGTTCGTCCAGCACGAGCAGTGGGCGCTCGATCAGCAATGCAGCCAGATGCATGAATTTCTTGCGGGTGCCGAGCGACGCCTCGCCGAACGTCGTGCCGAGGTAGGGTTCGACGTTGAGGCGGTGGACGAGGTGTGTAAATCGCGCGCCGCCCACGGCCTCGCCCTGTCCGTGCGCGCGCGCCACCAGGCGTGCGTACTCTTCTCCCGTCACGAAGGGGTAAAACGTGGCCGCATCCGGGACGAAGGCCAGGTTGCGGCGCGCGTCGATGAAATTGCGTTTCAAATCGTGTCCGGCAATGGAGATCCGGCCGCGATACGGAATGACGCCGCACACGGCGCCCAACAAGGTCGATTTGCCTGCACCATTAGGGCCTGCGATGACGTGACAGCCGGTCGGAAACGCGTGTGTCAGCTCATCAAAGATCTTCGTCCGCCCGTACGAGATCGTCAGTTCAGTCAAGGACAGTGGAAGCATGGTCATCGCGCCCATACGGACGCCACCCAGGAGGTGGCAACTACGATAGAAATGGAGAACAGCAATCCGGCGGCGATCGTGTGCCTCGGCCACGCGCGGTAGGCGACGTACTGGAACGCGCTGAGCAGCAGCGCACAGATCGCCACCAGCGCTCCATAGCGCAGCCCGCTGCGGGCCGCAACCAGGGACAACAGGACGCCGACAAACAGTAACGCCGGACCTTCGACCGCCACGATCGCCTGGAGCACCCGCACCGGACGCGCGATCGGCAGCGGCGCGAGAACACCCGCATAGGCCCGTTGGTGCCCCGTCAGCGTGCCAAAACCGAGCCCGAGAACACCCGTCGCGAGTGCCGCATAGGCGGCGGCTAGTCCGACCGCGCGGGAAGGTGTCCCGTCGGACTGGGCAACCAGCAGGCCAACAAATACCCCAAGCGCAGCGACCAGTGCCAGCGTAAGGCGGTAGGCGCCATGCCTCCCGCGGTACAGGCCCATCCAATACAGGGCTGTCAGCGTGGTGCACCGCCATGCGGCAAGTCCGCCTGCCGCGCAGCGCTTGGCTTGGCGTGGCCGAAAATCGCGGGGCAACGGCGGGCAGCGCCCGAGCCAGACGACCGCGGCGATGATGGCGGTCGCCGCAAGCATCCTTGCGCCAGGTCTTGCGTCCCCGCACGCAAGAACGGCCGCGCCGACGCCGATCGCCGCGACGGCGTAACGCGCACGCAGTATCGCCAACTGCACGGTGAGTGCGATCGCGCTGACCGCCAGCATGGCCACGCCGCGTTCGACCATATTCATGGGGTGTGGCGCGGTCCCTGCAGCAACCGCGAGCAGCACCGTCCAAGGGGTCGACACCGACGCGAGAAACAGCGCGTCGCGGAGCAACACCTGGAGCCGCGGCAGGGGCAGGCTGTTCATGATCGCGGCCGCCGCTACAGAGCCCACGGCACCACGCTGGAGCGCCGCCCAGAGCGCCAGCACGAGGACATACCCGACCGCGCTGGCCCCGGCCGCGGAGTTCCGGGCGAAGATCTGCTGGAGGGGGGCCAACACGACCGCCTTGAAGGCGGGCAGGCCCGGCAGCGCAAGCAAGGCGATCACCAGCAGGACCTGCTTGTACCGCGTCACGCGCTCCTTGAGCTCGACGCGATAGTGGCGCAGGGCCAACCCCAGCAGATCAAAGGTGGACAGCGAGCGGCTATGCGGGCGCATAGGCTGCCGCCGCTTGAACACGTCCCACCGCCGCCTCGGCCCGGACGAACGCCCGGTCCAGAATGTCGCGTCCGCGCGCGTCGAACATCGCGCAGTTCGTACGCATGGCTTGGCCCAAGGCATGGATGATGCGGATCACCCGCACCGTCGAGCGATGGTATACCGGACACGCCTCCAGCTGCCCGGTGGCCTCGCGGTACAGCAGCATCTCGACGGCAACGATATAGCTGTGAAACGCCAGGTAGATCGGGAAGCAGGTGCCGCCCATCACGAAGGGCAAGCCGGTTTCGACCTGCACGTCCTTGCGGTCCTGTGCCATGTGGGGGTCAAGCGTGTCATCGACGAAAAGCAGCATATGCACGAGCTGGTGGACAAGCAGCTCGTGGAAATCCAGTTCGTCGAAATCGTCCTTGAAGTTGAAGTTCGCGACGCCGATGGTGTCTTCGGTGGTGCCGTTGGTGTATTCGCTCAGTTGGTTGACGACGATCAACCGGACACAGAAGTCCGCCATTTGGCGCAGCCGAGGTGCCTTGTCGGAGAGCGTCTGCAATGCCCGGTCGAAGTAGCCGTTCGCCAGCCGCTCGCGCAGCAACGACGAGTTCTCCGCAAAGAAACGCTTCTTCTGCTCCGCGAACAGAGGCGCGTAAGGCTTCAGGCCTTCGAAATCGACGAGTCGCGGGCCCACCCAATCGATCGCTGCCTCTATGATCGAGTGGGCCTGCAAAAATTGGTTGAACCCGGCGACAGCCGTCGTATCGTCTAATCGTTGAGCGTGCAGTGCCCCTGCGCGACGCAGCAGCAGGCTTGTGACAACTTCGTCCCCAAACAGGTAGTACATGGCGTCAAGCAGCGGCGACAGTCAGCGCTAGCGGCTTCCGCAACCCATGTCGGGCCAGGATGCCGCGGGCAATATCGAGCTCGGCCAGCGTGTCGCTGAACAAACCGAAATTGGAGTCGCGCTCGATGATAACGGCCGCCGGCCGGATGTGCCGACACACCTGATCGAACAGCTCCCACACCTCGCGCCAAACATCCGTGGCATGCGTGTCGACCATCATGCCGAACTTACGTGACCCGCCGGCTAGATGCACCTCGATGATGCGGTCGAGCGGCAGCTGCTCCAAATAGGTCATCGGATCGAAGTGGTGGTTCGACGCGTTAATGTAGAGGTTGTTCACATCAAGGAGCAGGCCACAGCCTGTCGCCTCGCACAGCATGCGCAGGAAATCCGCCTCGGGGATGCTCGAACCCGGGATTGGGTAGTAAGAAGTGATGTTCTCGACGAGAAAGGGCCGGTCGCTGAACGCCTGAACTGCCCGGATCTTCGCAACGGTGCGCTCGAGGTCCTCGTTCGACAACTGCATGGGCATCAGATGCCCGACCTCGACCCCGTCCTCGGCAGTGAGCGAGAGGTGGTCGCTGAACCACTCGTGGGACGTGGCGGAAAGTGTGTGAGCAAGGTTGGCGCAATAGGTCTCCGGCATCTCATTAGACGAGCCAAGCGAGAGATCGAGTCCGTGCAGCGACACCGGCAGGCGTGACATTAGTATCTCAAGCACTGGATCGTCGTTCTGGATGAACAGTTTCTCGGTCGTGACCTCGAGAATGTCCAGCGACCCCGTATTGGCGAGTAGCTCCTCACGGAGCTGACTCTTGTAGTTCACACCGACCATTGTCGACATGGTTCAGCCCTCGTGCATGGCGTCGGGGATGCAAGGCGCAAGGACGCCTGCGGTTAGCAACGACGCAACTAGCGTCGACAGATGAGGGTGCCGGTTGAGGAGTTCGGCATGCGAGTAGCGGCCGTCAAACAACCCGAGCGACTTTTCCACGGCAGAACCCAACTTGAGAGTCCCGACGCCGCCGCGCTTCCAGTTCTTGAAAAATAGAATGCGCTCAGGACCTTTGACGATCGCATCCAGTACCGCATTGCGCGTCATGCCGGAGGTGACAGCTTTCACGAGACCCGCGACGTTTACCATGAATCCTACGATCTGCGAAGCCGGATGCAGTAGCAGTAAGCCTCGCTCAGGCGATTCGTGAAGTGTGTAGCGGCTGGCGGCGGCCGCGGCGGCTGCAACTCCGTTGCGGGTGACGTCATATTCGACCAGCGTGACATGTGGATCATCCGCCGGCAGCGTCTCAATGACGAAACGCCCGAACGCCACCGACTCGAGCAGCGGATTCTTGGGTGTCGGCGCCTGGGTCGCGATGGACGCGAGATAATCATCCCAATAGCACGACAGCTCGTACTCAGAGAATAATCGCGACGTTACCGTTAGAGCGTCGAGGATATTGTCCAGACGCCGCTTGCGCAACATGAGTACTGAGGCCCGGAATGCAGCGCCATGCGACTCAAAGAACACGTTCAAAGCCGCGTGGGTATCAGGTGCCAGCACTACGCCGAATTCGGCGGGGCAGCCCCCGCGAAGTACGTGTAGCGCAGCGGGCGGGTTCACCACTAGCCGAGCCAGCGCAGCCTGGACCGTAGTATTCGTTGCCATAGTCAGGTCAACATACACGCCACAAGCGGCCTACGACGCGCGCAGGCCGCCGAGTCCCGTCTGATTACGGGCAGGTCACAGTATTGCAGAGGCAATCCACCGGAGCGGTGGCTTCCTCGATCACTTCGATTTCGAAGGCGACGTCGTTCTGCTGGCTGTTCATTTCATGCTCCATGTTGTCGTTGATAAAAGAACGTCACCTCTTCAACTTATGCAAAGCGGCGCTCCTTGTGCTTGCGTGTGCTAGAAAATAAAAGCACCTAGCAATTCCTTTTTAGCACGCACCTGCGTCAGCCGCAAGACAACTCCAGCGATGCCGCGAGCGGCATCGACAAAAAGTGGGCGGTTGAGAATCGAATCCTCACAGGCATCCAGCCACGCTTGCGCGCAGGTCAGGTAGGCGGAGGTGATCTCGTCGGCGAGTGCGTCGCCGCTGGCGCTTCGTTCACGGGCACAGCGCGCGGCACCCAACAGCGCGCCTAGTCCGTACTGCGATCCGAGCGTCGTTGCTGACACCAAGGATCGCAGTTGAGCAATCTCGTGCCAGAGAGTGGTCGAGTCCGAGTCACCGCCCGCGTCGAGCAGTAGGCGCAGCCGAACCAATCGATCGTGGACGGTGTCCGCCTTGAGATCGCGGGCCCGGATCGTTTGTGACACATGTGCGAGCGCATGCCAGTTCCCAACCGCGCGCGCCGCACGCGCAGTGGCGAGAACCATCGCCCAAGGGCTGGCCCACATGACCGACGGCGCTGCGACATCGCGATCAATGAGCCGGGCGAGTTGCGGGGAGCAGACGAATGCGTGCAGACGCGCATCGATGAGTTCTGCCAAGGCCGGTGCGGGATCAAGTTCGAACGCGGCGGTTAGACCGATCAGCGTGCCTGCAGGCATCGGCCCAATCGTACGGGCGTCCGGCGCGGCGCGCAGGCGTGCGAGCAGCTCATCCTGCAGGCGGCTCCGGCCAGTCCTCATCCCGCACCCCACGGCAAACGCCAGTACGCCGGCGCACCCGTCGAGTCCTTCGACAGGCAGCGACGCGGCGATTGCGCCGGCGTCCGATTCCGTGGCACGCCGGAACCGCGCTAAGGTCCGCTGTGCGGATACGACTCCGCTTGCCTCGGCCGCTGCATAGGCCGCCGCCATTCCGCTGCGTCCCGTGAATGCGCCCCAGTGCATGCGGGTCAGCACCAGCGCACCCCCGCGGCTTGAGGTGGCGGTGATCCAGTCCGGCGCGTCTTCACCCGACAGCCGCGTGTCGATGCAAGCGATGGCGCGCGCCAGCAGAGTGCACGCCGCACCTGGCGAACGCATTTCAGGCGATGTGAATGCTACCGCCCGAGCATTGCGCGCGCCGGCGGCAAACGCCTGCTCGGCCAGGGTCAACTGCGCAGCGACCGTCGCCGACGATAGACCGGTATCGAGCAGGGTGCGCACGCGTTCGACGCCGCTGACGCTCGCTGGACCGCTCGGTGCGCGACTGCGATCTGGACGATGTGACCGCTGCGCGCCGCTCTCGATGGGGGTGACGCCGTGGCGCGGTATGACGCCGCGGCACAGGCAGTCGCGCTCGTCCGCCGGATCCACGCCAGGCACGGGCTTCAGCGCCGTGGCGAGAAACCTGTCTTCCGCATCCCCCGACAACACTGCGCACGGCGCTGTTGATTCCTCAAGGCACTTGACGTACTCGCTCGTGTTGCGCAGTACGATCCTGGTCTCCAGGTCATTGAGCCGTACGGTATCCGCAAACGAGAGAAGACCGGACCCGACCGACTGCAGTCGTGCAAACGCTCGCCGCATGCCGCGCAGAAACGGCGCGCAATAGCCGTACGGATTAATAGATGCGCCCGCGATTCGAGGCACGTTCGTCGCCTGTGGAACTGGGCGTCGCTCGCGGCGCAAAGTGAGCGCTCCGGTTGGCGTCTCGGCGATCTGCCACGTCTGGTAGTAGTGCGCGCCTTGCTGGCCGCCGGCGAAGCCGCTGACGTCCATGCCACTAAACGCCCCCAGCGCGAAGCGCGTCATGGGAAGGACCGCAGTCGCCGTGATTGGCGGATACTGCGGCTCTTGCCCGTCCCGGTCCGCTGCCGGCGTAAACAGGCATTCGAGGTCGACGAATACCGGTGAGGCCCCGCGGACGACCACGTTGCCAGCGTGGCAATCGCGGCCCTCGAGCACAAACACTAAGGCGGTCAGCCAACCGAGCCGCTCGTAGTACGCCTCCACCTCTTCGGCGTTCGCGCAGTCGCTGGGGGCGCAGTACTCCATCCAGCCGTACGCGCCGCAATCCAGGAACCAGGGCGCGTGGACGGTCGGGTCGCCCGGCTGGGCTAGTGCGGCAGCCATGTCGTAGAACGCCTTGTCCACGCCTATAGAGCGCGGCTTGTAGACGACGTCCCACGTCCGAGATTGCGCCGCATCACTTAGCTGGACCCACCCCACCCAGCCTGACCGATGGCGGTCCCCGAGCGGGACGACTCGCGTGATGACCTGCGGACGCCCCCCGGCACGGCACCTGGCGGCAAGTTCGTCCATGTCGGAGGTTAATCGCAGGCATAATGCCCGCACCTCCCCCAGCAACGCGTCGCGCATCGCGCCCATGCGTTCGTTGAGCCGTGAATAGCGATCGCGCGCGGTGGCGACGACCAATGCGCGTTGCGCGCTGGTCAGGTGCGACACGCGAGCGTCAAGTCCGAGGCGTCCATCGAGCTTAAGCTGGTTGAACGCCGCGGCCCATCCACGAGCCCACAGCCGATGGAGCGGCCGGGTGTAGGCCTCGTCGACAAGAGTCATGACCGCGCTGGCGCCCCAGCGCAGCGGCGCTCCGTCCAGGAGTACCGATACGCGCTCTTGTAGGCATTCAATCTCGGCGCCAAATGCCTGCTCGGCAATACCGGCAAGCGGATCTTCATATGGCGCCGGGGCCGGCGGGGCATCCCCCGGCCAATCCGCTGCGGGAACCACAGACCGCCACGCGAGATCGACCACAGATGCGTCGGTCGGAAACGGCGCCGGCTCGACCTGGCTCGCGCGCCGCGGCCATTCGATCTCATCGAGTTGGCGCAGCGCTTGAGTCAGTGAAGCGGACGCGTCAGACCCGGGCTCGACCGTCTCAGTCGGCACAGGCAAAAGACGCACGATAGAGCCTGCGTGGCTGGTCCGCGGGAAACGCGGTCCGGCCGTGAACCCAACGAAAATTGTCGATGAAAAGAACGTCACCGGACTCAAGTCGGAGCCGTACTTGGTTTGCCGGGCGATGGCACCAGTCCAGCAGTTCGGCCAAGACATTGAGGACTTCGCTGTCGCTTTGGATTTCCATCGCGATGCTGGGAAGCGCGCAGCCAAGACGGGGCCCGTCGATCAAGAGCGGGCGCTGGATCAACCCCATAGCACCGACCAACGTCAGCGCATCGCGAGCGAAGCAGGCCGGCGGGAGAGTGAACCGGCGCCCGTCGAGATAGGTGCCCAGCGGTGCGAGCGTCGTGATCCCGCCGTCGGCGGATGGCACATCGCAGTACAGGCTGATCACCGGCGGCGGTGTTGCACGGTGCGCATCGTCGGAATGCATCGGCTGCCCGATCGAGGAGCTCGCGTAGTACTTCCGGTTCGGGGTCACCGCGATCGTGCTATATCCCGCCCCGAGGGAGTCCGGAAGCGCAAGCCCCAGAATCGAGACCTGCTGCGCCAGCGACGCCTCGAAATCCACTCCGGGCGTCTTCGCGACGCATGCCCCGTCGTGGACAAGCGCCTCACGGATATTGCGTCGGACGTCGAGCAGCGAACTGACGGGGCCGAACACCGGCACGCTCGTCGCGCTCGGGCATGCTTCGACATAAGCGGCGTCGTTCGCCAGCGACGCGTAGCGGGCGAAGAATTCGCGATGCAACGCAGTCACGTCAGTCAAAATACTTAACGATGACATATTCGTCGATCATCCCTGTCTTCAGACGAACCGCGTTCTTTCGGACGCCTTCCACCGAAAAGCCGGCGGAAAGCGCGACCAAAAGCATGCGCACGTTGTTGCTCATTACGACCGCTTCCAGACGTTTGATCACGCCTTCCTTGCCGACTTGTGCCGTAAAGAGATCGAGGATTGCGCGCCCGGTATCCCCCCGGTAGCCGGAATGCACGGCGCCACTGAAGGCCATCACGTGGGCTTTTCGTTGCAGCGCCACTACGTCGCCTTTGACATAACCCACTACATGCCCTGCCGCGTTCCACAAGAGCAGCAGCATCGCGCCCGATACCGCGTGGATTCGGCGTATAGCGTCCTCGCACCGAGCGACGCTGGCCGCGCGCTCCCCCGGCTCGAAGAGCATGAAACCTGTCTCGTCATCCAGCGCTTGCAGAAACGCCAGCCAAGCGGCCGCGTCTTCAAGTCTCGACGCGCGTAGGGAAACCCCCTTTCGCGCCAGCACCTGAGCAGGCGCCGCGACCTGTACTTTTGCATCCATGTCAACCACGTTCTATGTCGCCGTCGATCAGACGTAGCGAGAGCCTAACCCGCCCAGCCACCTCGTTTCAACGTTCGCGTTCGTCCGAGGCATGCCCAATCCCTGTGCTCTCCTTCCCGCATTAGGGAAGGTCTGAATAACGAGGCCTGAGAGTGCGGGATGTCGCGTCGGTCCGGAGAGTCGCGTTTGAATCTTCGGATCTTCCGCCATTTCTGGCACTTTCCTTGGGAATTCCCCGGGTTACAGGCGCACGCTCCCCATGGCAGGCAGTCACTGCTTTCGCTTCATCCACAGATTGGAGAGCGCAAACAAGGTCACCACGTGTGCGGTGTTCTTGGCCAGGCCGCGATAGCGGACCTTGGTGTAACCGAATTGGCGCTTGATCACCCGGAGTGGATGCTCCACCTTCGCGCGCGCGCTGGCCTTAAAGTGTTCCCAACGCTGTTCCCGAGCACGCTCGCGTTTGTTGCCGATGGCTTGCAGCGTCGAACGCCTGGCGGCAATGAAAAATGCAGCCTTGCAGGTCTGCAGTTCTTCGCGGTTGTCCGCACCGGTGTAGCCGCTGTCGCCGAACACGCTGTCTTCTTTGCCATGCAGTAATGCGTGCGTCACCGTGACGTCGGCGACATTGGCGGCTGTGCAATGGACGTGGTGCACCAGCCCGGAAAATTCATCCACGCCGATGTGCGCCTTCATCCCGAAATACCACTGATTGCCCTTCTTGGTCTGATGCATCTCAGGGTCGCGCGCATGGTCGGCATTCTTGGTCGAACTGGGTGCAGCGATCAGCGTCGCATCGACGATCGTGCCCGACCGCAGGCTCTGACCCTTGCGCCCCAGATGCGCGTTGACCGCGTCCAGCATCCGCGCGGCAAGGCCATGGGTCTCCAGCAGGCGGCGAACGTTGAGAATCGTGGTCTCTTCCGAAACGTTGTCCAAGCCACCGAGCTCGGCAAACCGTCGCAAGATCGGAATCTCGTGCAACGCTTCTTCCATCGCCGGATCGCTCAACGCATACCACTGCTGCAGCAAATGAATCCGCAACATCGTCGCCAGTGCTTATGGCTGTTGACCAGGGCGCCCCGACACCGGATAGTGCGGTTCGATCAGACCGAGCAAGTGCTGCCACGGAACCACCTGCTCCATCTCGGCCAGAAAGATCTCGCGCCGGGTCTGCTTGCGCTTGCCCAGGCCTTCAGCGTCACCGAACGTCAGTTGCATGGATCACTCCTCAACATGGGGGTAGTGTCGCTTATCTGCGGTGCGTTGTTCAGAGGTTCCTTAGATAAAATGGATCGGATCCACCTTGAATCGCTCGGGTTCGGATGTCCACTGCTTGCGGATGAATTCGTACGGTGTCAGACCCTTCAGGACTTTGAGCCTGTGACCGTAGTTGTAGGCGTCGATGAAGTTGGCCAGCCATTCGAGGAAAAAGAGTGCACCATCAAAGCCTGGGTTCAAACATCTGTCGAGTCTCGCCTTTGCTTGGATGCAGCCAAAGGCTGATCAGTCGAGGTCACGGTGCCCTCGCCGCTCGCGGTCTACGCGGAGCACTGCATCGCCCTGCGACAAACTAGCGCGTTTGGCCCAATGCACTGAGCTCGATGCACCGCTTAGAATTGGGACATGAACGAATTCGACCGTGTACGCGATTATTTGACCGGCTTGCAGGACCGTATCTGCGCTGCCGTGGAAGCCATCGATGGTAGCGCGCGCTTTGCCGAGGACCTCTGGCAGCGCGAGGAAGGCGGCGGTGGGCGCACCCGCATCCTGCGCGACGGGGCGGTGTTCGAGCAGGCCGGCATCGGGTTTTCGGATGTGTCCGGCTCGCGCTTGCCGCCTTCGGCCAGTGCGCATCGGCCCGAGCTGGCCGGGGCGACCTGGCGCGCCTGCGGCGTCTCGCTGGTGTTCCATCCGCACAATCCGCACATCCCCACCACCCACGCCAACGTGCGCTACTTCCGCGCCGAGCGCGATGGCGACGTGGTGGCGGCCTGGTTCGGCGGCGGCTTCGATCTCACCCCGTTCTATCCGGTCGACGAAGACGTACTGCATTGGCACCGTACCGCGCAGGCGTTGTGCGCGCCGTTTGGCGAGGAGCGCTATGCCGCGCAAAAGCGCTGGTGCGACGAATACTTCTTCCTGCGCCACCGCAACGAGACGCGTGGCGTGGGCGGGCTGTTCTTCGACGACCTGGATAAGGACTTCGAACGCGATTTCGCCTATCAGCGCGCGGTTGGCGACGGCTTTCTGGATGCCTACCTGCCGATCGTCGAGCGCCGCAAGGACACGCCGTACGGCGAGCGTGAGCGCGAGTTCCAGCTCTACCGTCGCGGCCGTTACGTGGAATTCAACCTGGTCTACGACCGCGGCACCCTGTTCGGGCTGCAGAGCGGCGGGCGCGCCGAAAGCATCCTGATGAGCTTGCCGCCGCGGGTGCGTTGGGAATACGGATTCACACCGGAACCGGGCAGCGCCGAGGCGCGTCTGATGGACTATCTGGTGCCGCGCGATTGGTTAGGCTGAATGCGCCGATTAAAAACACAGCGTTGAATGAAACGCTGTGTTGATCGATTGAGTTAATCGAGCCTATTTAAATTCGTGATTGCCGGCGCAACCGAATCATTCGCCTTACGCAATGAGCCGGTTATGTTGCAGAGCAAAATTCAAGCCTGAAAATAAAAAGCCCCGCAGACCAGGGGGAGGTCGGCGGGGCCAGGGAACGGAAACTTGGGGAGTAGTTTCCGCTCCGAGATCTGCTCCAGGGGATGGGAGAGATCTGCCGACAGGCGTTGCGCCCGTCGAGGGATATAACAACATTTTCTACATTGATGGATCGTGAAGATAACTGTTAAAAATATGTAGAATTTAGCGGTTATTCATTCCATCGGCGCAGGCCTAATCCGCATAATGTCTGGTCTGCGCATTCAGCATATCAGCGTTATCTGATGGGTCAGTGCGCCTCATCCCAGTTATCGCCGACGCCGGAGTCGACCACGAGCGGCACGCGCAATTCAGCTGCGGCCGACATGCGCGCGGTGACCTCGCCCAGCAAGGTGTCGACGAAGTCGGCATCGGCTTCGAACACCAGTTCGTCGTGCACCTGCAGGATCATCAGCGCGTGTTCGGCGTGGTCGGCGATCCAGGCGTCCACGCTGACCATGGCGCGCTTGATGATGTCGGCGGCGGTGCCCTGCATCGGCGCGTTGATCGCGGCGCGCTCTGCGCCGGCACGCTGGCCCTGGCTGCCGGCGTTGATGAAGTCCAGGTATAGCCGGCGGCCGAACACCGTTTCCACGTAGCCCTTGTCGCGCGCCTGCTGGCGGGTGGTTTCCATGAAGTCGCGCACGCCGGGGTAGCGGCTGAAGTACAGCGCGATGTAGTCCTGCGCCTCGCCACGGCCGATACCGAGCTGGCGGGCCAGGCCGAAGGCGCTCATGCCGTACATCAGGCCGAAGTTGATCGCCTTGGCGGCGCGGCGCTCGTCATTGCTGACGGTGTCGATGGTGCGGCCGAACACTTCGGCGGCGGTGGCGCGGTGCACGTCGGCGCCGGACTCGAACGCGCCCACCAGGCCGGGGTCGCCGGATAGGTGGGCCATGATGCGCAGCTCGATCTGCGAGTAGTCGCAGGCGATCAGCTTGCGCCCGGCCGGGGCGACGAAGGCGCGGCGGATGCGGCGGCCGTCTTCGGTGCGGATCGGGATGTTCTGCAGGTTGGGATCGGACGAAGACAGCCGCCCGGTGGCCGCGCCGGCCTGGTGGTAACTGGTGTGCACGCGCCCGGACTGCGGGTGGATCATCTCCGGCAGCTTGTCGGTGTAGGTGCTGCGCAGCTTGGTCAGGCCGCGGTACTCCAGGATCACCCGTGGCAGCTCGTGCTGGTCGGCGATGGCTTCCAGCGCCTCTTCGTTGGTCGAGGGCTGGCCCTTGGGCGTCTTGACCACGGCAGGCAGCTTGAGCTCGTCGAACAGCAGCGCCTGCAGCTGCTTGGGCGAATCCAGGTTGAAGGTGCGCCCGGCCAGCTCGGTGGCTTTTTGCTGGGCGGCGAGCATGCGCTTGGACAGGTCCGCGCTCTGGCGGCGCAGTTCGGCCGCGTCCACGCATACGCCGTTGGCTTCGATGCGCGCCAATACCTCCACCAGCGGCATCTCGATCTCGCGGTAGACGCGCTCCAGGCCCGGTTCTGCGGCCAGCTTGGGGCCAAGCACGTGGTGCAGGCGCAAGGTGATGTCGGCATCTTCGGCGGCGTAGCGGGTGGCGTCGTCCAGGCTGATCTGCGCGAACGGGATCTGCTTGGCGCCCTTGCCGCAGACGTCTTCGTACTTGACCGTGTCGTAGCCCAGGTAGCGCTTGGCCAGGCTGTCCATGTCGTGACGGGCGCTGCCGGAATTGAGCACGAAGCTCTGCAGCAAGGTGTCGTCGCTGTAGCCGGCCAGGGCGATGCCGTGGCGGCGCATCACGTGCAGGTCGTACTTGCCGTGCTGGCCGAGCTTGCGCACGGCGGGGTCGGTGAGCAACGGTGCCAGCTGGGCCAGCGCCTGGCTGCGCTCGAGCTGGGCCGGAGCGCCGGGAAAGTTGTGGCCGAACGGCAGATACGCCGCCTGGCCAGGCTCGGCGGCCACGCTGAGGCCGATCAGGTCGGCCTGCAGCGGATCCAGGCTGTCGGTTTCGGTATCGAAGGCGAACTGGCCGGCGGCGCGCAGGCGGGCGATCCAGTTGTCGAGCTGTTCCTGGGTCAGGATGGTGTCGTACTGGCCGGGTGCCGACAGCGCCGGGTCCACTTCCACCGGGGCGCTGACCGGGCCGGACACGAAGCCGGTGCCGCGCGCGCGGCCGGGTTCGGTGCGGGCGCTGGCTGCGGCGGCGCCAAGCGGCATCGGCTCGGTCAGCAGGCCGGCCTGGGCAGCGGCGCCGCCGAGTTCGCGCAGCGCCTGGGTGAAGCCGTAACGTGCGTACAGCACCGCCAGCGTTTCGGCGTTGGGCTCGCGCAGGTCCAGCGCGCGCGGGCCGCTGGCCAGGGTTACGTCGGTCTTGATGGTGACCAGTTCGCGGTTGAGCGGCAGCCGCGGCAATGCGGCGCGCAGGTTCTCGCCGATCTTGCCCTTGATCTTGTCGGCGTTGGCGATCACGCCATCGAGCGAGTCGTATTCGGCCAGCCATTTGGCGGCGGTCTTGGGGCCGCACTTGTCCACGCCGGGCACGTTGTCGACGGTGTCGCCCATCAGCGCGAGCAGGTCGACGATCTGGTCGGGGCGCACGCCGAACTTGGCGATCACCGCCTCGTCCGAATCCATGCGGCTGCCGCTCATGGTGTTGACCAGTTCGATGCCCGGGCGCACCAGCTGGGCGAAGTCCTTGTCGCCGGTGGAGATGGTGACGCTCAGGCCATCGGCGGCGGCCTGCAAGGCCAGCGTGCCGATCACATCGTCGGCTTCCACGCCGTCGATGCGCAGGATGTCGATGCCCAGCGCATGCACGATGTCGCACATCGGCTGCACCTGCGCGCGCAGGTCGTCGGGCATCGACGGGCGATTGGCCTTGTAGTCGGCATACAAGTCATCACGGAAGGTCTTGCCGGGCGCATCCACCACGAACGCGACGTAAGCCGGGCGTTCCTTCAAGGTGGCGCGCAGCATGTTGACCACACCGAACAAGGCACCGGTGGGCTCGCCCTGGGCATTGGTCAGCGGCGGAAGCGCGTGGAACGCGCGATACAGGTAACTGGACCCGTCGATCAGGACTAATTTGCTCATCGGCCAATTCTACCGCTGCACGCTCACCCCACGCCGCCCAGCGCATACTGAGCAACGACCTAGAACGGATGACGACGATGATGAGAGCAAGTCTTTTGCTGCTGCCATTACTGCTGCTCGGCGGCTGTGCCACCAGCGGCGCCAGCGGCAATGTGCCGGCCGGTGCGGATGTCACCAGCAAGACCATGGGTAACGGCGACAAGGTCGACGAGTACCGCGTCAACGGCCAGCTGGAAATGGTGCGGGTGACGCCCGCGCGCGGTGCGCCCTACTTCCTGTACGACCGCGATCACGACGGCCATACCGATGCGGAAAAGGACAAGGTCAACAAGGTGTATTGGAAGTTGTATAGCTGGTGATTCGGGATTCGGGATTCGGGATTCGTAGAGCGTAAGCGCAGCGGCTCTTTGGCCGCTGGTGCCGGTGATGCCAACTTCGTATCAGCGTTGCGCAACCGCGGTGGTGGTCTCTGCGCTTGAGGTGGCCGGCACTGCCTTGGCCGCTGCGGCCAGCGCCAGGGTCTGGCGTGCGGCAAGCAGCGGTTCTTCGGCATCGCCGTAGATGCCGGTCAACATCTGCAGCGCCTGCTGCGCGTGGTCGCGTGCAGCGGCGGTCTGGCCAAGCCTGCGCTCGGCCTCGGACATGCCGCGCAGGATCTCGGCGGTCTGTGGATGCGCACGACCCAACACGCGCAAGGACGAGGCCAGGCAAGCGCGCTGTTCGACCAATGATGCCTGCACCTGCCCGGCATCCAGCAACCAGAAGGCATGGTTGCTGCGGTAGGTGATCGTGGCTCGCGCATCGTCGCCGAAGGCGGCGCGTGCGCGCTCCATCGCAGCGCGGTAATGCGGGCCGGCTTCGGCCAGCTTGCCTTGCTGACGCAAGGTGTCGGCGAGATTGCCTTCCACCATCAAGGTATCGGCGGCGGCGTCTCCGTACAGCTTGCGGGTAATGCGCAGCAGCGGGGCGAGTTCGGCTTCGGCAGCGGCAAAATCGCGCTGCATCAGCAAAAATACCGCCAGGCTGTTGCGCATCGACAGCACCAGCGGATGCTCTGGCCCACGCACGCCAATGCGCTCGCGCAGCAGGCTGCGCTGCAAGGCGATGGCCGGTGCAAGCTGCCCATTCTCGGCCAGCATGCCGGCGTAGCTGTTGCCGGCATCGATGCGGCGTTCTGCGGTGGTGGCCACGTTGGCCAATGCGGCGACGTAGGCATGCCGGCTTTCCGCCAGCGCCTCCAGCATGCGGCCTTGATCGCGCAGCGCCCATGCCAGCCGGGCACGCATGTCGTTACCCAGGCTCTGTTGCTTCGCGTTGCCGCGCGCGGCCTGTGCCATGCCGGCGCGCAGCACACGCTCGGCCTCGCGCGCTTGACCCGCACCACTGAGCGCCTGGCCCAGCATGGAGGCCGCTTCCAGCGCCGGCGTGCTGCCGGCACCCGCGCTCTGTTGCGCCAGCGCCTGCGCGGTGCGCAGATGCGCAACCGCCTGCGGATAGTCCGACAAGGCGATCAGCGTGCGGCCCAGCGTCAGTTCCACCTCGGTGCGTGCATCCGGTTGATCGGCCAGCTCGCGCGCGGCGCGCTGCGAGGCCTGCTGCAGCACGCGCAGCATCAGCGTCCTGTCCAGATCCTGCGCAATGCCGGGGTCCACGCTGGACAACACCGAGCTCATGAAATCACCGGTGACCTGCGCGCGTTGCGCGTCGCGCGCGGCTTGCTGCAGCGACCACAACGTGGCGCCCAGACCACCCATCAGCGCGATCGACACAAGCCCGGCAGCCAGCACGCCACTGCGATGGCGTTGGGCGAACTTGCGCAGCCGCCACCAACGGCTCGCCTGCAACGCACGCGGCGGATACCCATCAAGCCAACGATGCAACTCGTCCAGCAAGGCCGACACCGACGCGTAACGTGCAACGGGCTCCGGCGCCAACGCGCGCAACACGATCGCATCCAGGCCATCGCGCAATTGCCGCTGCAGTCGGGCGTGGGTGGTCGCGCGTGCGGCGCAGATCCGCGCACGCGCATCGGCCGGCACTGCCGCCACGCGCTGCGAGGGGGGCTGCGGCAGCCCATTCTGCCCAGCCACCGGTGCCAGCCCGCAGCTCAACTCATAGAACATTGCGCCCAATGCATAGATGTCGCTGCGCGCGTCCACGTCCAGCGCACCGCGCGCCTGTTCCGGACTCATGTAGCCGGGCGTGCCGCGGCCATGCGCGGAGGTCATGCCCGGGTTGGCCGCATCGATGGCGATGCCGAAGTCGATCACGCCCGGCATCGGCCGCCCATCGATCTCGCTGACCAAGACGTTGCTGGGTTTGAGGTCGCGATGGATCACGCCTTTCTGGTGCGCGTGCTGCACCGCCTCGCTCACCCGCAGCATCAACAACACGCGCGCATGCAGCGAGAGCAGATGCGCATCGCACCACCAGGTGATCGGCTCACCGCGCAGGTATTCCATCACCAGATACGGGCGGCCGTGCGCATCGGTGCCCACATCGTGAATCTGCGCGATCGCCGGGTGCACCATTTGCGCCAGCAAGCGGCATTCGAACTCGAACAACGCGCGGCCCTGCACATCCAGCGCCTCGGCGGCCACCAGCTTGATCGCCACCTCGCGCTCGTAAGCGCCGTCGGCGCGATGGCCCAGATACACCTGACCCATGCCGCCGGCGCCGATCAGGCGGTCGATCGCCCATGCACCAAAGCGCGTGCCGGCCGGCAGCTCCGGCAATGGTGCGCGCAAGGCGGCCACGGCCTGTTTCAACGGCGCACGCACGCGCAGCGTGGCCTGCGATTCCACCGCCAGCATCGCCAGCAACGCATCGCGCAGCACTACATCGTCACCGGCCTGCGCACGCGCGAATGCCTCGCGCGCCTCCACCGGCAGTAGGCAGGACTGATGAAACAGCGCTTCCAGGCGTTGCCAGGAAGTGGCCACGACGCTCACAGCTGCGCCGCCAGCCACACCCGCGCAAAGCGCAGATCGCGCTCCAGCGTGGGCACCGACACCTCAAGTTGCTCGGCCGCCTCGGCCACACTGAAACCCACCAGCTCGGTCAGCGCGAACGCCTTGGCCTTGCGCTCGTCCACGCGCGCCAGCTTGTCGAAGGCATCGGCCACCATCAGCAAGGCCTCCGGTCGCGGCGCGCCATCGGACAGACTGATGGTCAACGTCACCGCCTGCCCACCTCGCTTGGCGCTGGCCTGCTGCCGCGCCAGATCCACCAATAGATGGCGCATCTGCAGTGCGGCAACCGAATAGAAGTGCGCACGCGAGCGAAATCCCTGCTGCCCCTGCTCCAGCCGCATCCATGCCTCATGCACCAGCTCGGTGGCCTGCAGCCCGCCGCGCGCATTGCGCCGCAGTACCCGCAACGCCGTCTCGCGCAGCACCATGTACACCTGCCGCGCCAATGCATCGCCCGCGCCGGGCTCCTCGCGCTGCCAGGCCTGCAACAACTCGGTGATCGGCAGCTCGGACATCGGGCCCATCTCGCCTGCGTGGGAGCGCAGTATCCCGCATTGGCGGCCGGGTAGGCGTTTCAAAACCAAACGGTTTAGCTCGCTTGCGCCGCACCTGGCAAACGCGCCTCGGGCCGGCCAGGTCAGGCAGCCATCAAGGTGCGGGCTGCCAGGTCGGCCCCTGACATAGGAAGGCCACGCAGCCCTCCACCTTCAAGGAGCCATCGGCGCCACGCTTGATCTTGGCGTTGTAGGTCTTGCCGGATTCGGGGTTGTAGATCTTGCCTTTCCACAGATCTCCTGCATCCACCAGCTCGCTGAGGATCACCGTGCCTTCCATGGGGGTGTGGCGCTTGGCCGGATCCGGATTGAACGCATCGGTCTTCCGGCTACCGGGCTTGGCCCGCAGCACCTTGACGATGGTGCCGCACAGCGACGTGCCGCAGGGCTGGATGTCGACCAGTGCCTGCTGGTTATCGGTAAACCATTTTCCGGTGATCGGTTCGGCGGCGAATGCAGGCGTGCTCGACACGGCAAGAGCAAAGGCCAGATAGCGTGTGGCAGAAATAACGTGGCTCATTGGCTTCGTTCAACCTTCAACAAGATGCGAAGACCAGCTGGCTTGCAGCCCTGGCTGATGACGGACGACTGGCTCGTCAAATCATCCAAGCCAGCGGGTTCGATCTTATTGACGCACTCTTGGGATCTGATTAGCCGAGGCTTGGCACCCCAAGCATCACGCTCAGCCGTCAGCGTCTCCTACGCCGCATATTCTCCAGCCCTTCCCCGCTGGTGGGAGAAGGTACCGGACAGCCGCGGATTTGTCAGACCGCATCCTTCGACGCATGTGACTGCTGTAGACCTCTGATCAAAGCCTGCTAACTCAAGGTCAATGTCGAACCTTCCTCACCGGCACGGAACTGCTGCGCGCCGCCGCCCGCGGCGGTATAGACGATGGCAAAACTCTTCTGGACGTTGGGATCGGGGTCACCGCCGAATGTCGCGTTGCTCACCGGGATCGTGGTGCCGCCATTGTTGACCAGCCACTGGCAGGTCGCGGTGACGTCGTAACCATTGTTGCCAGTACCGTATATCGCACGGACGACTATAAAACTGGGTTTGCTAGGCACCGGGATGGGCGTACTGGCAGTAGGCGGATTGGGAACCAGATCGATCTGACCATTTTCCGCACAACCGAGCGCGATGGGATTGCCGCCATTCAATGCCGGATTTTTGTAAAGAATCGCAAAGCTTTTGCCCTTGCCCGGATCAGGATCGGTCCCGAAGAAGGCATTGCTTGCGGTGATATCGTCATTGCCTGTGTTGACGCTGTCTTGGCACACCTGGGTGACATCGATTCCTGCATTGCCGGTGCCGTACACCGCGGAAAGGATCGTGATAGCCATCGTGATTGCTCCTTTTTTTCGGGACCGGGAAGGCCGTCCCGACTCGCCTCTCGCCACGGACTACCGATCGTCCGGCACCCTGGCACATCATTGGACTGCGCGAACATTCCGATACCTGCCCTATGTCCAGCGGCTGGCGACCCAGTCACGCGTCTGTTTCCACGCATCTGTCTGCAGGTAAGCGTGGGTTTCGCTGGCAAGATCAGCGACATGCTTCCAGTCATCCAGTGCGTAAGGACGTTGCAGTTCGACATTGGCGCGCTTGAAGTTGCCGGCCAGCACCTGCTCGGCCTGGATGCTTGCAAGTTCGGCCGTTGCATCCATGGTCAGATTCAGTAGCGGCATGGCCGGCACCGAGCCGCTTGCCCAGGGATATAGCCAGGATTTTGCGCCCCAGTCGAGCGGGTTGCCGATCGCGGTCGATGGAATTCCTTGCGGGCTGCTGCCGGTTCCAAGCGAGAGCAGCTGGATATCGCCGACGCTGTTCACCAGGCCACTTGCAATGGCCTCGGCCACGGCGGTCATGGCCGGATTGTTGGCGAACACGCCGCCGTCGGCGAAGAACCCATAGTCGCCGTATGCTCCGGCAATCCGATAAGGCGGAAAGTAGGTTGGCGCGGCAGACGTCGCCAATGCGGCATCGACCATGCTGATCTGCCTGTACGCATTGTTGACGCCGTTGGAGAACGTGGCAGGCATCCAGTTCCCACTGGTCGCGTCCCACAGGCGCGCGGCGTTGACGACGACGAGCCGCTTCGCATCTGCAAGCGACGTTGTACCCAACAATCCGCTTGCGATCTGGATCAATCCATCGTTCTTGTACTGGCTGCTGAAGAAGCCCGGCCCGCTACCCAGTGTCGCGTCCACCCCTTGCTGTTGCGACTCGGCCTGTTGATCGAGAAGCCACCCGTTGGGTTCGAAAATGCTTGCGCCTTTGGTCATGTACATCTCGATAATTGTGTTGATCGAGACGTTTTGCACCAATGCCAGAGCAAGCAGGCCACCGGTGGAAGTGCCGGCAAAGCAATTTGCATGGCTGAGGATGTTGCTGTGCTGATCCAGGTCCTGGATGAGGATCGCGGTGATCAGTCCTCGAATTCCGCCGCCATCGCAGCTGATGATATTGAACGACATTGAAGTCTCCTGGAGAGCGAGCACTGTCTTGAAACGTGTGTACGAAGGCGTCAAGAGCAAGCGATGTGACTGTCCCGCTAGCGCGGGATACCGACAGCTGTCAGGACGATTTCACGTATGCGTGAGAGTGGTGGCGACGACGCTTCCGTCTTCCGTTGCGTCACCCTAGAAGCACCTTCGTCGATCACCCGACAAATCGTCTCACCGCATTGATCATGTGATCTGCCATCGCCTTTCTGCGCGCCTTCGGTCGTGCTGAGCTCGGTATTCACTTGGCCGCCGGTATCGCGCTGCAGATCAGCGAATCAGCGAATCGGCGCGACCTCATGCAGCGCAGCGCTAGCCAGCGCTGTTCCCAACCCTGATCTCGATGCGATGCCGTTGCGATTTGCTTTGCATTGGCCGCTGCCCAAAGCGCAGGCAGGGTCCATGCGGCTTCCTAGCGTCGCGGTGCATTGAGGAAGGGGCCAGCCGGTTGGCCTGGATCGCGGTCGATCGCACCGATGCGTGACGCAGCACGGAGTTCATAAAAGACCGTGATGGGTTGGCGCCACTTTTCTCGGTTGATCAGATAACAGGCCCCGGGGAGTGGGCCGCAGGCAGCACCCGCATGAGCAACACCGGCTATTACAGCGCCATCGTCCCGCAGGCATCGGCATCGGTGGTGGCGCACGCGCCACTGATGATCGATCTGCTGGCCTACATCGAGCAGCACATCGGCGAGGCCGAGCTCGGTACCGAGTCCTTGCAACAGGCGTTCGCGTTGTCGCGCGCCTCGTTGTACCGGCTGTTCCAGTCGCGTGGCGGCGTGGCCCGCTACATCCGCGAGCAGCGCCTGTGCACCGCGCACCGCTATTTGCAGGCCTACCCGGAGTGCAGCCTGACCTGGTTGTTGTATGAGATGGGCTTCGCTTCGGAACGGCAGTTTCAACGCTGTTTTCAGCAGCGTTTCGGCATGCCGCCGATGCAATGGCGCCGCCACTGTCGGGCTGCGCCGGCAACGCATTCGCCGCGCCGCGGCCACTACATGCCGCTATGGCGCTTCATGCGCGAGCTGAGCCAGGAGGCGCAACGCGATCACGCGCCGGTGCGCCCTGGCACGCTGCCGATGCAGCCCGCCCCGCTGATGCATACCGAAGCGCTACGGCGTCTTGCACAGCCGGCGAGCCGCTTTGCGGGTCAGCCGGAGCTAATGGAAAACTGATCCGTAATCCGCGTAGGAGCGTGCTTGCGCGCGATGGGGCGTTACCGGTAACGCCTCTCGCGCGCAGGCGCGCTCCTACAGTGGAATGTGCGATGCGCTGAGCGTGTTCTTGCGCAGCAAAACATCCGCCAGTCAGCGAATCACCAGCACCGGAATCGAACTGTTGGTCAGCACTTCCACCGTCTGGCTGCCGAGCAGCATACGGCGCACGCCGCGGCGTCCGTGCGAGGTCATGATGATCAGATCGCTGTTGCAGTCCTTGGCGGTCTGCACGATGCCTTCGGCGGCGAACCGATCCAGCACGTGATGCGAGGTGGCCTTGATATTGGCCGCAGCCGCCAGTTCCAGTGCCGGGCGCAGAATCTTCTCGGCAGCGGCCTCGCGCTCGGTGCGATATTCCGGGCTTGCCTCGTAGCCCACGCTCCAGCCCATCGCATCGTACATGCCCATCGCCCATGGCTCGGACACGGTGACGATATCGACCTTGCCGCCAGTCGCCTTGGCCAGTTCAAGGCCCTGGAACAAACCACGATGCGACAGCTCGGATGCATCGATGGCGATCAGGATACGTTTGTACATGGTGATCTCCTTGAATGACCGGCCTTTGCCGGCGGAATCAGCCTGACATCATGCGCCGGCGCCTGCCTTGATACAGATCAATGCCGACACGCGGATTGCTGCACGACCTCAATCGGTTGGCGCTGCATCGGGATCGTTGCGGCTCGCGCGTACGCGCGCAGGATTTCCCAGCGCAGTCGCGCCTGCCGGGACATCGCGGGTGACCACCGCACCGGCGCCGATCACTGCATCGTCGCCGATGCTCACGCCAGGCAAGATAATCGCACCGCCGCCGATCCACACGTTGCGGCCGATGCGGATCGGCCGCCCGAACTCCAGCCCGCTAGCGCGTCCTGCCGCATCGCGCGGATGATCGGCAGCATAGAACTGCACCGCAGGACCAACTTGCGTGCCCTCGCCGATGCTGACCTCGCAGATATCCAGAATCACGCAGTTGAAGTTGAGGAACGCGCCCGCGCCCAGACGGATGTTGTAGCCATAGTCGCAATGAAACGGCGGGCGAATCACCGCGCCTTCGCCCACCTCGGCCAATCGCTCTACCAGCAGCGCGCGCCGCTGTGCAGACGTCTTCGCGGCGGCGGCGTTGTACCGCATCATCCAGTCGGCGGCGGCAGCCTGGTCGGCCTGCAATTCGGTATCAGCTGCGTTGTACAGCTCGCCTGCGAGCATTTTTTGTTTCTCGGTCTGCATGGTGCGCGTATCTCTGTGCAATCGGTGCCGGCACAGGGTGCCACGGATGCCGCGAAGAAGGCATCGAGCGATGCACCAATCGTGTGCATGCACAGGTTCAAGGAACATGCACGCCGCGCTGATGGACGGTTATCGCTTCTCGGCGCCGGAGCACCTGGAGATTAGCCGCGATAGAAGAAACCTGGCCACAGTGAAACAGGCGCAACTGGTGCCATGCACCTCGTCTCCTGCAGGACCACTGCGCTCCGTTCGTAAACTGCCAAGTTGACGTTGCAAGTTCCGGTCACGAAGGCGGCGCACCGGCGCATGACCAACTGCCATAAGACTGTATCGTTACGATCAGCATGCACCCTCAGCCGCTAAAACTTCCAGCGGCCCAATTATTTGTAAGGTGCAAGCTTATAGATACCCTTGGCCACAATGATATCGTTCATCCGAGCAATATTGCTCAGCAACTCACTTTCTATTCTGGAGCCAGTCCAAGTTTCGCTGCACCCAAAAAATTCAATCTTCATAAGTGCAGTGATATAGGAAAGTCGCATTTCGAACTCATCCACGAAATTCTCTTCATCTTCAAACGCCGTGTCCAGCGTCTGTCCATCCATAAAACGTTCGTGAACATTTGCCTTTACCGTCATTTGAAGCTCGCTGCCTGATTTAAGAGCGGCAACGGCGGCTCGAAATGCCTCGTCACATTCTTCGTTATGACCTTGAGCAATTGCCAGCCGACCCTTCATCACCAAGGCAGCTTCAATCCACGTCCAACAATCATAGCTATTGGCAAAAGGGATCTGGGAAATAGGCTCTACCAGTTCAGAGGCAGCGCGCGTGTCACCCATGGCAAACAGCACATACGCCAGTTTCACTGATGACTCCAGGACGCCTTTGGCTGTTCTCTTTTGCTTGGCTGGCAATTTCTCCAAGTGCTGCGCTAGTTTTTTATCGGCATTTGAAAAAAGACCGAGTGCCTCGAAAGCGTTCATAATGTGATCCGGCATGATGAAGTGCTCACAAGAATGACGATCTTTTTCTTCATCTGTCTGCGCGCGTTGGTCATCGCTGTACCGTGACGTAATCGGCTACATATGCGCAAGCAAGACTGCACGCGCGTGCGGGCCGGAATGGAGCCGATCGGTTGTATGCCTACGGCATCTGCATCAACCACCAACCGCCGCTACACCACCGTCAAATTCGCATACGCCATCACCAACCACTTGGCGCCGACTTCGTCGAACTGCACCTGCACGCGCGCATGCGCACCGGCGCCTTCGTAGTCCACGACCACGCCGCCGCCGAACTTGGGGTGCTCGACATTGGCACCGAGCTTGATCGGTGCGGTTTCGACCACGCCGTGTACCGGCCCGCCGCGCGTCGCGCCCAGCGAGGCGGTGCGCGAGACCTGCACTTTCGGGCGCACTTCGTGCAGCAACTCGCGTGGAATTTCACGCAGGAAGCGCGAGGGCACGTTGTAATTGTCCTGGCCGTGGATGCGCCGCGATTCGGCGTAACACAGCACCAGCTTCTGGCGCGCGCGGGTGATGCCTACGTACGCCAGGCGACGCTCTTCTTCCAGCCGCCCGCTTTCTTCCAGCGAGCGCGCACTCGGAAACAAGCCATCTTCCAGACCGACCAGAAACACGATGGGGAATTCCAGGCCCTTGGCCGAGTGCAGCGTCATCAGCTGCACGCCTTCTTCGCCGGCCTGCGCCTGGCCTTCGCCGGCTTCCAGCGACGCGTAGGCAAGGAAGGCGACCAGTTCGGTCATGCCCTGGCTGTCTTCGTCGTCGGGGCGGGTAAAGCGCGAGGCTACCGAAACCAGTTCGTCCAGGTTCTCGGTGCGCGATTCCGAATCCAGCCCGCTGCGGCTTTCCTTGGCCCAATGCTCGCGTAGACCAGAGCGCATCAGCACGTGGTCGATGCGTTCGGCCAGTTCCATGTCGCCGGTTTCGGCATGCAGCTGGCCGACCAGGCTCAGGAACGTGGCCAGCGCATTGCGGGCGCGGGCGGCCAGGGTATTTTCCTGCGTGCACAGCATCGCAGCTTCCCACAGCGACAGCGCATTGGCGCGTGCCAGACGGCGCACTTCGTCCAGGGTGCGATCGCCGATACCGCGCGTGGGCGTATTGACCGCGCGCTCGAACGCGGCATCGTCGCTGCGGTTGCTGAGCAGGCGCAGGTAGGCCAACGCATCCTTGATTTCGGCGCGCTCGAAGAAGCGCATGCCGCCATACACGCGGTATGGCAGCTGCTCGGAAATCAGCGCTTCTTCCAGCGCGCGCGATTGCGCGTTGCTGCGATAGAGTACCGCCACTTCGCCGTAACTGCCGCCGTCGCGCACCCACTGCCGCGCGCGCTCGACCACATAGCGCGCCTCGTCGACCTCGTTGTAGGCCGCATACAGATCGATCGGATCGCCATCCCCGGAATCGGTCCACAGCTGCTTGCCGATCCGGTCCGGGTTGTGCGCGATCACCGCATTGGCCGCGCCCAGAATATTTGCGCTGGAACGGTAGTTCTGCTCCAACCGCACGGTCTGCGCGCCGGGAAAATCCTTCAAAAAGCGCTGCACGTTCTCGACCTTGGCACCGCGCCAGCCATAGATGGCCTGGTCGTCGTCGCCCACCACGAACACATGCCCGGTCTCGCCGGCCAGCACGCGCACGAAGGCGTACTGGATCGCGTTGGTGTCCTGGAACTCGTCGACCAGAATTTCGCGAAAACGCGCGCGGTAATGCGCCAGCAACGCCGGGGTGTCGCGTAGCAATTCGTGCGCGCGCAGCAGCAGCTCGGCGAAGTCCAGCAGACCGGAGCGGTCGCAACGTTCCTGGTAGGCCGCGTACACCTGCCGGCGCACCTCGGTCCAGTCGTCGTTGGGCTCGGGCTGGATGTGCTGCGGACGGCGGCCTTCGTCCTTCTGCTCGTTGATCCACCAGCTCATCTGCTTGGGCGGGTACTTGCTTTCGTCCAGCTCCAGCGACTGCACCACGCGCTTGACCAGCCGCAGCTGGTCGTCGCTGTCCATGACCTGGAAGCCTTCCGGCAGCCGCGCGTCCTGCCAATGCAGCCGCAGCAGCCGATGCGCCAGCCCATGAAAGGTGCCGATCCACATCCCGCGGCTGCCGTTACGCAGCTGCAGGTCGGTACGGTGGCGCATTTCGCCGGCGGCCTTGTTGGTGAAGGTCACCGCGAAGATGCCGTGGTTGGGCACGCCCTGGACTTCGTTGAGCCAGGCGATGCGATGGATCAGCACGCGCGTCTTGCCGGAGCCGGCACCGGCCAGCACGAGGTAATGCCCCGGCGGCGCGGAAACGGCCTCGCGCTGGGCGGGGTTTAAATGATCGAGCAAATGAGAGACATCCACCGGACCATTTTACCGGTTGTGGCGTCGCTGCGGCTGAGATTGCGATGAAGCGGTGAAGCGGTTTGGAATGCGAGGCTTCGCTCGTACCCTCATCCGCCCCTGCGGGGCACCTTCTCCCGACGGGAGAAGGAAACAACGCCTCTCTCCCGTTGGATCTCAAGGCCCATCAATCACCGCCCCGGCACTACCAACACATCCCGCGCAATCGCCATTGCCTGCTCACGCAACTCCGGTACCGCCAGGCTTTCCCACAACGCGCCGATCCGCAGACTGCCGATCACCCGCAACCGCTGATTGGCGCGTCCATCGGCATCGATCAGACTGCCATCGGCATCGGTCCCCACCCCGATCCCATGCGGCCCGGCCACCGCAATGCCCTGCCCCAGCAGCTGCTGCAGCAGCGGGTTGCGCATCGCCTGCACGCGCATTTCCACACCGGTGGCGTTGACCAGCGTCTGCACATCCAGCTGCAACGCATGACCGGCACTGGCGCCGGCGCTCACCCGCACGCAGGCGCCCACCTGAAATGCGACATCCAGCCGCGCGCGATGCAGTTGCAGTTGTCCGCGCGCATGCATCGCCTGCAGCTGTGCATGCACCGGCGCGGCGATGCGATGACGATGCACATCCCAGTAGCGCACCACATGCCGCAGGAAGCGGCGTTGATCTGCGACCGACAGGGTCTGCCACAAGGCCTGACTCAACGGGCGGATGCGCTCCATCACGCTCTGCCAGGGCAACCCCTGCGCCATCGCCTTGCGCGCATGCTGACGCAGCGCGCGCATGCGCGCACGCAGCGACAACGCCAACAACGGCTGCGGGTCGAAATCCGCCGCAACGCAATGCGTCTGCGGCAACGGCAACAACCCATGCCGCGACACCACATGCACCGCCCCGCGATGCGCCTGCGCGGCCAGCGTCACCACCGTGTCGACCATGCTCAATCCCGAACCGACGATGCACACCGCCGCGTCCTGCGGCAACGCGGCGATCGCTTCGGTATCCCAGGCTTCCACCCGCTGCGCACTCGACAAGCCGGTGGCACCACGCAGCGGCAACGGCCGTAGCGCATTGCCCACCGCCAGCACCACGCTGGTGGCCTGCAGCGTTTGCCCATCGTCCAGCTGTAGCAGCGCACCGGAGGCATTGGGTTGCAAGGTCTGCACGCGTGCGGCCTGCACGGTCAGCGTCGCCGGGCTCTGCGCACGTGCGGCCTGCAAGCGATCGCGCAGATAAGGCGCGTAAAGCCGGCGCCCGACGAACTGCTGCGGCAGCTGCGCGTCTTCCAGCTCCGGGCAGCAGGCCTGCGCGCGCAGGTAATCGACAAAATCCTGCGGCGCCTCCACCAGCGTGCTCATCCGCATCGCCGGCACATTGAGCAGGTGTTCGGCACGCGTGGTGGAATACGCCACGCCCTCGCCCAGCGGGGTGTGCGGCTCGATCAACACAATCCGCACCGGCGCGGTCGCCTGACGCAGCAGTTGCAGCGCCACCAGCACACCGGATGCGCCGCCGCCGACGATGGCGATCACTGCATCGCCGGGATCACGCAGTTCATTCATCCGCCAATTGTAGGCGATGCGTCACGTCGCACCGATGACAGCCGCCCTGGCCGCTGTCATGGCCGGGATCACGTACCGCCGCGCAGACGCCGTCGTGCGATGCGCGTTGTCCGACATCCGGGAAGACGATGAGCACCGTCCGTCCAATCCGACCTGGGTGACGACGAGCAAGGTGCTCGTCGTCACGTTGGAAAGCGCTGGCTTGCCTGAGGCGTGCGCCGAAAGGCGGGCACTCTCAAACGCAGCAAGGCCTTGCCAACGTGCGCTTGCGCCCAGCAATGCGCCCGCACCAGCAGGCATCGACGCGCGTTCCAGCTGGCGGGGCGCCTTCATACAACACGCACACGCAAACCCTACATCAACGCATCCGCCAACCGCGCAATCCCCTCACGGCTGCGCCGCCAGGCCGGTCGACCGCGCCACTGTTCCAGCTCCAGCTGGCGTGCATTGGCCAGGTAATCCTGCTCGATCGCACGCAGCCGCTGCACCACACCCTGGTCGTAGCACAGCATGCCGATCTCGGCGTTGAGCGCGAACGAGCGGATGTCCAGGTTGATCGACCCCACCAGGGCGATCTCCTCGTCCACGCTCAGATGCTTGGCATGCAGAAAGTGCGGGCGGTACAGCGCGATCTTCACCCCGCAGCGCAGCAGCTCTTCGAAATACGCTTCCTGCGCCCACGCCGCCAGGACCTGGTTGTTGCTCTCCGACAGGATCAGCTGCACATCCACACCCGACACCCCGGCAATGCGCAGCGCACTGAGCAAGGCTTCGTCCGGGACGAAGTACGGCGTCACCAGCACCACCTTGCGGCGCGCCAGGTGGATCACTGCATTGATCGCATCGCGCGCGTTTTCGAACGGATATGCCGGCCCACTCGGCAGCAGTTGCGTGGCGATGTTGGCCTCGCACACCGGCGCGTCCGGCCACACGTCCAGGCGCTGCCCGGTTTCGGTGAACCAGTCGCTGGCGAACACCGCTTCGAGATGATTGACCACCGGCCCGCGCACGCGCGCCACCAGTTCGCGATTGGGCACGCCTTCGATAAAGCCGGCCTCGGCCAGATTCTGCGAGCCGACAAAGCCCACCTGGTTGTCGATCACCGCGATCTTGCGGTGGTTGCGCAGATCCATGCGCCCGCTGCGGCGCCAGCGCAGGCCACCGGGCAACACCGCCAGTACCTCCACACCGCCGGCCTGCAGCCGCTTGCGGTAGTGGCGCAAGCCACGCTTGGCGCCCACCGCATCCAGCAGCACGCGGCAACGCACGCCGCGCGCACTGGCGCGCTCCAGCGCGGTCACCACCGCATCGCCCACCGCATCGTCGAACATCAGGTAATACAGCAAATGCACGCGCTTTTCCGCTGCATCGATCGCTGTGACCAGCGCCTGCAACGACTGCGTGTAATCGTCCAGCAACTCCACCGCATTGCCCAGCGTGGGCATGAAATCGCCTTGGCGTTCGATCAGCGGCACCACCTCGGCGCTGCTGGAGTCTTGCTGCGGAATCCAGCGCAAGGCATGCAAGGGCAGTTGCTGCTCGCGGATCACCTGCGAGGCGGTGGCCTGGCGCTCCACCCGCAAGCGCGACAACCACGGGTGGCCGAACAGCAGATACAGCGGCAGGCCGACCACCGGCACGAAGCCGATCAGCAACAGCCAGCTGCGCGCCGCACCGGGCGTGGTGCGGGCCGGAATCCACAGCAGTGCGGCCAGGCGGATCGCCCAGTCCAGCGCCAGTAGCCAGGTCCCTTGCAACCAGTCGGGCAGCATCAGCGATCCGTTCTCAAGAAGACTCCGATTCTGACTGCGCCGCGTGTGAACGCAACGGCGCGATGCCGCTGATCGGCGCGCAATAACGAAACGGCCCGCCCTGCGCATCGGCCGGCTGCATGCGCTCGGCGCAGACCTGCCGCAGCGTCTGCACGAACGCCGACTGCGCGCGGGTGGGATGCCAGTCGCTGCGCAGCGTCATGCCGATCTGGCGACGCAACTGCGGCCCGGTGGCGCCGATCTCGCACAGCAACCCGGCGCGGCGCTCGAACAGAAACTGGTCGCGCGACATCAGCGTGAGCCAATCGTCTTCCAGCAGCAGCCCACGGATGGTCAGCTCCGCGCCGCATTCGATACGCAGCGCAGGCGGTTCGATGCTCTGATCGCGAAACATCTGCTCCCAGCGCGCGCGCACCGGCGTGCCGGTGGTGGCGATCACCCAGGGGTACTCCAGCAACTGCGCGAACGCATAGGCCTGCCCGGCCAGCGGATGCCCGCTGCGCGCCACGATCACCGGCTCGTCGTCGAACAACGGCTCCTGCAGCACATCGCGCACCGGCAAGGGCTCGCGCAGCGCACCGATCAACAGATCCAGCTCGCCATCGCGCAGATGCGCCAGCAATTCAGCATACGGCCCTTCGACCACGTTGACGCTGGCACCGGGATGCGCGCGCACAAACCGCGCCAGCACCTGCGGCAGCAGGATCGCCCGCGCCAACGGCATCACCCCCAGCGTGAGCCGGCCGGCGTGCTGCGAGCGCAGCGCGGCCACTTCGTCCAGCCCGGCGCGCAGCTCGGCCAGCGCCAGCCGCACCTGCCGCAACAGCCGCACTGCCACCGGGGTGGGCTGCATGGTCTTGCCGCGACGCACCGTCAGCGGCACCTCGATCACCTCGGCCAGCGCCTGCAACGCGCGGTAGATCGCCGGCTGCGAGACCCCGGCGCGCGCCGCCGCCAGCGAATAACTGCCCGCCACATCCACCGCGATCAAGGCCTGCAACTGCCCCAACGAGACCCGCCGCTCCAGGCCCGGGCGTGCCGGCAGCCGCAGCGCACGCCGCGCCACCCGGATGCCACGGCCCAGCTGCTCCAACGCACGCTCGATGCGCGGCACCAGCAGCTGCGTGGCCTCGGTGGCGACCATGCCGCCCGGATGCCGATCGAACAGGCGCACCCCGAGCTGCTGTTCCAGCCGCGCCACTGCCTGCGTCAACGCCGGCTGCGACAGATTCACCTGCGGCGCGGCCGCGCTGACGCTGCCCAGCTGGTGCACCACGACCAGGGCGTACAGATGGCGAAGGTTTGGTTCCAGAATTGGCGGCATGCTCTAACTATAAGCAAAACCAATATGCATACCTCAAATTAATCTTGAGCCATCAGGCGATCGGCGCACAGACTCGGCACACCCCTAACGAGGATGGATGGATGAGCCAGGTCGTCACCCGGATCCAGCGCACCCCGCTGGCCATCGTGGATGGGCTCGCGCAAGCCGGCGTGGCCACCGTGCACGAGGCGCAGGGGCGCAGCGGCCTGCTGCATCACCGCCTGCGCCCGATCTACGCCGGTTGCCGTGTTGCCGGTACTGCGGTCACGGTGTCGATTCCTCCCGGCGACAACTGGATGATGCATGTGGCCATCGAGCAACTGCAGCCCGGCGACGTGCTGGTGGTGGCGCCAACCAGCGACTGCTACGACGGCTACTTCGGCGACCTGCTGGCCACCTCGGCGCAGGCGCGCGGCTGCCGCGGGCTGATCATCGATGCCGGCGTGCGCGACGTGCGCGATCTCACTGCCATGCAGTTCCCCGCATGGAGCCGTGCCATCTGCGCGCAGGGCACCATCAAGGAGACACTGGGCTCGGTCAACGTGCCGCTGGTCTGCGCCGGTGCGCTGGTGCAGCCGGGCGATGTGGTGGTGGCCGACGACGACGGTGTCTGCGTGGTGCCGCGCGCCACTGCTGCGCAGGTGCTGGCCGAAGCACAGGCACGCGAAGCGCGCGAGCTGATCAAACGCGACCGTCTTGCCAGCGGCGAACTGGGCCTGGATATCTACGTCATGCGCGAACGCCTGGCGGCCAAAGGCCTGCGCTATGTCTGAGCACGTACGCGCAATGTGGATGCGCGGTGGCACCTCCAAGGGCGGGTTTTTTCTGGCCGACGAGTTGCCCGGCGATCGCGCCACACGCGATGCGTTTCTGCTGCGCGCCTACGGTTCGCCGGATCTGCGCCAGATCGATGGCATGGGCGGCGCCGACCCGCTCACCTCCAAGGTCGCGGTGGTGTCGCGCTCCACGCGTGCCGATGCCGACGTGGACTATCTGTTCCTGCAGGTGTCGGTGGAACAGGCGCAGGTCAGCGATGCGCAGAACTGCGGCAACATGCTCGCTGGCGTCGCCCCCTTCGCCCTGGAACGCGGCTTATTGCCCGCGCACGATGGCGAAACCGACGTGCGCATCTTCATGCGTAATACCAACACGCTGGCCACCGCCACCGTGCAGACGCCCGGCGGCCAGGTGCGTTACGACGGCGATGCCCGCATCGACGGCGTGCCCGGCACCGCTGCGCCGATTGCGCTGGCGTTTGCCGAGATCGCCGGCTCTTCGTGTGGCGCGTTGCTGCCGACCGGCCATGCGATGCAGACGCTCGACGACGTAGAGGTCACCCTGATCGACAACGGCATGCCCTGCGTGGTGCTGCGCGCCAGCGATCTTGGCATCAGCGGCTACGAAGACCGCGCCACGCTCGATGCAGACCAGACACTGAAAGCCCGCCTGGAATCGATTCGCCTGCAGGCCGGCCCGTTGATGCGGCTGGGCGATGTCACCGATGCCACCGTGCCGAAAATGATGCTGGTCGCCGCACCGCGCAACGGCGGCGCGATCAGCGTGCGCTCATTCATTCCGCACCGCTGCCATGCCTCGATCGGCGTGCTGGGCGCGGTCACCGTCGCCACTGCCTGCCTGCTGCCCGGCACTCCCGCGCATGCGCTGGCGCAATTGCCTGGCGGCACGACACAGCAGCTGGATGTCGAACATCCGAGCGGTGCGAGCAGCTGTGTCATCACGCTCGATGCGCACGGTGAGGTGGTGCGTACCGCCGTGCTGCGCACCGCACGCAAACTGTTCGATGGTGAACTGTTTGCTTGAGCGAGGCTGCCAGCATGCGATGCGGCAGCCGGCATTACGCTGGCTTGAACCCGGGTCGTTGATGCGTGGTTTGCTGCGTCCTGCAGTCTGCGTGCCGGCTACTCACGATCGCGCGTCGCGCGTTCTCTGCGCAGTCGATCAACGCGATTCGCTTTTCGGGCTAGCCGCCCGATATCAGCGCGGCATTCCGGTTCGCTCGGGTGCGATGCATTGCTTCGCCGACAACTGCGCACCGATGGCAGTGCATACGCGGAGCTGCATCGCCCCCAGACCCATGCACTCGAATCCAGACGTCTGTCCACATGCGCACTGCACATCTATCGGTCGGATGCGCAGCGCGTTCTGCGCACCTCAACGAGCATTCTCATGATCATCGACTGCCACGGCCACTACACCACCGCGCCCGCTGCACATGACGCCTTCCGCAAGGCGCAGATCGCACACTACGACGACCCGCAGTTGCCGGCACCGATCTATCCGCAGATCTCCGACGACGCATTGCGCGAAAGCATCGAGCAACATCAACTGCGGCTGCTGCGCGAGCGCGGCGCGGACATGACGATTTTTTCGCCACGCGCCAGCACCATGGCGCACCACATTGGCGACGAGGCGGTGAGCCAGATCTGGACGCGCCATTGCAACGACCTGATCGCACGCGTGGTGCAGCTGTATCCGCACACCTTCATCGGCGTGTGCCAGCTGCCGCAATCGCCGGGCGTGGCGATCGCGCACTCGATCGCCGAGCTGGAGCGTTGCGTCAGCGAGCTCGGGTTCGTCGGCTGCAATCTCAATCCCGACCCGTCCGGCGGCCACTGGAGCGGCGTGCCGTTAACCGATCGCGCCTGGTATCCGTTTTTCGAAAAGATGGTCGAGCTCGACGTACCGGCCATGGTGCACGTGTCCGGCAGTTGCAACGCCAACTTCCACGCCACCGGCGCGCATTATCTCAATGCCGACACCACCGCGTTCATGCAGTTTCTCGAAGGCGATCTTTTCAGCGACTTTCCCGACCTGCGCTTCATCATCCCGCACGGCGGCGGCGCAGTGCCGTATCACTGGGGCCGCTTCCGCGGCCTGGCAGACATGCTCGGCAAACCGCCGCTATCCACGCACGTGATGCGCAATGTGTTCTTCGATACCTGCGTGTATCACCAACCTGGCATCGACCTTTTGTTCGAGGTGATCGATATCGACAACATCCTGTTCGGCTCGGAGATGGTCGGCGCGGTGCGCGGCATCGACCCGCAGACCGGCCAGTATTTCGACGACACCAAACGCTACATCGATGCATTGGCGATCTCCGATGCAGACAAGCGCAAGGTGTTCGAAGGCAATGCCAGGCGGGTGTATCCGCGCCTGGATGCGCAACTGCGCGCACGCGGGCTGTAATCCCCTTCTCCCTCCGGGAGAAGGTGCCCCGCAGGGGCGGATGAGGGTACGGGCGAAGCCCCTGGTACTCAAACTACTGCAAGTGGCTTCGCCCCGTACCCTCACCCCTACCCCTCTCCCGCAGGGAGAGGGATGCAGTCCGCCGGGTTGTGTTGGCCCCGGAGGAGTGCCGATTAAAACGACGGTCGAGAAACCCCTAAACGCCCAAACCCCACAAACGCAAACACCCGCCTTTCGGCGGGTGTTTGCTTGGATGCAGATCGCGTAATCGGTGGATTACTTGATCTTGCCTTCCTTGTACATCACGTGCTTACGCACGACCGGGTCGTATTTCATCATTTCCATCTTCCCCGGAGTGTTTTTCTTGTTCTTATCCGTGGTGTAGAAGTGGCCGGTAGCGGCCGAGGAAATCATACGAATCTTGTCACGCTTGCCTTTTGCCATGACTGCTTACTCCTCAGACCTTTTCGCCGCGCGCACGCAGCTCTTTCAGAACGACATCAATCCCGTTCTTGTCGATGGTGCGCAATGCATGCGCGGAGACACGAAGCTTCACCCAGCGGTTCTCGCTGGCGACCCAGAAGCGGCGCTCGTGCAGGTTGGGCAGGAAGCGACGACGGGTTCTGTTGTTTGCGTGGGAGACGTTGTTACCCGTCTGCACACGCTTGCCGGACACTTGGCATACGCGGGACATTACGCACCTCGATAAATGAATTGCCACCCATAGCCTGGGGAGCGGCGGCCCCGACAGCGCTAAGCTGCCACGCAACGTTGGGAATCAAGAACTTACGCTGGGAACGAGCCGGCAACCCCATCGCGCTGGGTGCCGCCATCCGGAGCGATCCGGGCACAGCGAGCCGCGCATTATGCACGGCTTTCCTTTGTGCCGCAAGCACTTAGCCCGCACGGGCAGACCCCGGCCGCTCACGGTGCAGCCAGCGATACAGCACCGGCAGCACCAGCAAGGTCAGCAGCGTTGACGAAACGATGCCACCGATCACCACCGTGGCCAGCGGGCGCTGCACCTCGGCACCGGCGCCGACGTTGAAGGCCATCGGCACAAAGCCGAGTGCGGCCACCAACGCCGTCATCAACACCGGCCGCAGACGGCTCAGCGCACCTTCGCGCAACGCCTGCTCCAGCGACATGCCCTCGGCCCGCAAGCTGCGCACGAAGGCGATCATCACCAGGCCATTGAGCACCGCCACGCCCGACAACGCGATGAAGCCGACGCCGGCGGAGATCGACAACGCCAGATCGCGCAGTGCCAACGCCACCACGCCGCCGGTCAATGCCAGCGGCACGCCGCTGAACACCACCACCGCATCGCGCAGCGAGCCGAACGACCAGTACAGCAGCGCGAAGATCAGCAACAAGGTGCCCGGCACCACCCAGGCCAGGCGCTGGCCGGCGGAGATCAGTTGCTCGAAGGTGCCGCCGTAGCCGATCCAGTAGCCGGTCGGCAGCACCACCTCGGCCTGCACGCGCTGCTGCACCTCGGCGACGAATCCGCCCAGGTCGCGATCGCGCACGTTGGCAGTGATCACGATGCGGCGCTTGCCGTCTTCGCGATTGATCTGGTTGGGCCCCAGCACGGTTTCGATCTTCGCGACCTCACGCAGCGGCACGGTGGTCGGTTCGCCGCTACGCCAACCGGCCGCGCGGCTGGATTCGTCAGCATCGGCGCGCTCGCCATCGCCACGCAGCGGGATCGGCAGATCGGCCAATGCGGTGGGATCCTGACGCAGGCCTTCCGGCAGGCGCACCACAATGTCGAAACGGCGGTCGCCTTCGAACAACTGCCCGGCCGCCTGCCCACCCACCGCGGCCGACACCGTGTCCTGCACCACGCCGGGATTGAGGCCGTAACCGGCCAGCGCGGCGCGATCGGGCACCACCGCCAGCATCGGCAAGCCGGTGGCCTGCTCCAGGCTCACGTCGGCCGCGCCCGGCACCGTGCTGGCGACCTCCTGGACGCGCTGTCCCAGCTTGACCAACGTGTCCAGGTCGTCGCCGTACACCTTGATCGCCACGTCCGCACGCACGCCGGAAATCAGCTCGTTCATGCGCATCTGGATCGGCTGGGTGAACTCGTAGTTGTTGCCGGGCAATTGCTTCACCGCCTGCTCGATCTCGGCCACCAGTTGCGCCTTGGGCTTGCGCGGGTCCGGCCACTGATCGCGTGGATGCATGATCAGGAAGGTATCGGCCACCGACGGCGGCATCGGGTCGGTGGCCACTTCGGCGGTGCCGAGCTTGCCGAACACATGCGCCACTTCCGGAAACTGCTTGATGCGTTTTTCCAGCGTGGATTGCATGGTGATGGCCTGTTCCAGGCTGGTGCCGGGAATGCGCAAGGCATGCAGCGCGATATCGCCTTCGTCCAGGTTCGGAATGAACTCGCTGCCCAGGCGCGTGGCCAACACCGCACACACCACCACCGCGACCACTGCACCAATGCCGACCAAACGGCCGTGCCGCAGCGCGCGATCCAGCATGGGCGCATACGCGCGACGCGCCCAGCGCATCGCACGGTTTTCGTGCTCGGCCACCTTGCCACCGAGCAACAAGGCGATCGCCGCCGGCACGAAGGTCAACGACAACAACATCGCACCGCTGAGCGCAAGCACCACGGTGATCGCCATCGGATGGAACATCTTGCCCTCGATGCCGGTGAGCGCGAACACCGGCAGATATACCGCGGTGATGATGCCCAGGCCGAACAGGCTGGGACGGATCACTTCGGCCGTGGCTTCGGCAGTGAGTTCGAATCGCTCGTCGCGCTCGAGCACACGCCCCAGACGCAACTGCGCTTCGCCGAAGCGGCGCAAACAGTTCTCCACGATGATCACTGCGCCATCGACGATCAAGCCGAAATCCAGCGCGCCCAGACTCATCAGATTGCCGGATACGCCACCGCGCACCATGCCGGTGAGCGTGAACAACATTGCCAACGGAATCACCGCCGCGGTGATCAAGGCCGCGCGCACATTGCCCAGCAGCAGGAACAGCACCACGATCACCAGCAAGGCGCCTTCGATCAGGTTCTTGGCGACGGTGACAATGGTGCGGTCCACCAGCGCGGTGCGATCGTAGACCGGTACTGCCTGCACGCCGGCCGGCAAGCTGGCGTTGGCCAGTTCCAGGCGCTGCGCGGCCGCTTGCGCCACGGTGCGGCTATTGGCACCGACCAGCATGAAGACCGTGCCGAGCACCACTTCGGTGCCGTCTTGGGTGGCCGCACCGGTGCGCAATTCGCGGCCCTCGCCGACCTGCGCCACATCGCGCACCCGGATCGGCACACCCTCGCGCCGATCCAGCACAATTGCGCCAATCTGCGCGATATCGTCCACCTGCCCCGGCACCCGCACCAGAAACTGCTGGCCGTTGCGTTCGATATAGCCGGCGCCGATATTGCGGTTATTGGCTTCCACTGCCTGCGCTACATCGTCCAGCGTAAACCCCAACGCCACAAGGCGCGCCGGATCCGGCGTGATATGGATCTGCCGCGCATAGCCGCCGATGGTATTGACCTCGGTAACGCCGGGCACATTACGCAACTGCGGGCGTACCACCCAATCCTGCAAGGTGCGCAGATCGGTGGCCGTCCACGCGCTGCCATCAGGCTTGCGCGCATTCGGCTTGGCTTCCACCGTGTACATGAAGATCTCGCCCAGCCCGGTCGCGATCGGCCCCAGCTGCGGCTCCAGATCGGCAGGCAATTGCGACTTGACCTGCTGCAACCGCTCGGCCACCTGCTGCCGCGCAAAATACAGATCGGTGCCATCGGCGAACACAGCGGTCACCTGCGACAACCCATAGCGCGACAACGAGCGCGTGGACTCCAGGCCCGGCAAGCCCGCCAACACCGTCTCCAGCGGAAACGTCACTCGCTGCTCCGATTCCAACGGCGAATACCCCGGCGCGGCCGTATTGACCTGCACCTGCACATTGGTGATATCCGGCGTCGCATCGATCGGCAACCGCGAAAAACTCCACGCCCCGATCGCAATCAATACCCCCGTCAACGCCAGCATCAACCACCGCTGCGCGATCGCGAACCGAATGATGTTGGTCAGCATGACGCCCACCTCCACGCACGATGACCGAGGAGATCGCCGCACCCGTGCTTACCGGGAGCGTCGCTTAAAAGCGCAGAACAGAAGAGCCGCTCGCAAGCACGCACGTGCGGTCGGCGTCGAATCAAACCGGAAACACGCTGATCAATGATCATGCGACGCCCCCGACTTCTCTATATCCGCCTTCACCAGATAACTCTGCTCCACCACCACCGCATCACCCGCCGCCAAACCCGACACCACCTCCACCTGCTGCGCATCGCGCGCGCCCAGTTTCACCGGCCGCACCTCGTAGACATCGCCCACCCGCACGAACACCACCTCCCAGTCGCGGAACTGCTGCAATGCCCCCACCGGCACCACCATCGCCGCTGGCTGCTGCGCCACCGTCACCCGCGCCTTCACTGCAGAGCCCGGCCGCCATAAGCCATCGCTGTTGCGCAGCACTGCGCGCGCCACCGTGCTCTGACTCGCCGTGGCCGTACCCGGCAACACGCGTTCCAACGTGGTCTGCGCCACCACGCCATCGCTGATGCGCGTCACCGTCACCGGTGCGCCGGCGGTGATGTGCCCCGCATCGGCACCGAAGATGTGCAGATCCACCCACAAGGTCGACAGGTCGGCGATCTCGAACAACACCTGGCCTTCGCCCGCATTGCTGCCCAGGCTGGCGTTGCGGGCTAACACGGTGCCGCTGATCGGCGCGCTGACGGAGTAGGTGGTCAGACTCAAATTGCTCTCCACCGTGGCCAGCACCTGCCCAGCGCGCACCTGGTCGCCGACATTGACGCGCAAGCTGCGCACCGGCCCGGGAAAGCGCGCGGTGGCCTGCGCCTGCGCACCTTCTGCCGGCGTCAGCAGACCTTGCACTTCATGCTGGTCGGCAATGCTGCCGGCGCCCACCGGCGCAACACGAATGCCGGCGTCCTGCGCGATCTTCCCCGCGATGGTGGTGCGGCCTTCGTAGCTGGGATAGGCCCAGCGATGCGACTTGCCCTGCACGGTGGCGCGCACCTCCACATCGAACGAATGCGGCTCGCCGACCGTGCTGTCGGCCAACAGGCTGCCATCGTCGCGCGCGCGCAATCGATGCACTTCGTTGATGCCGCCGAGCCGGGTCAAGCGCACCTCCACATTGCCGGCGCTGGGCGGCAACGGTTTGCCGTCGCGATACAGCCAGGCTCGATACGTCGGCGGCGTGCCGTCTTCGGCAATCGCCAGCTCCACGCTGTCGCCGTCCTGTTCGAGCAGGCGCCCGCCGTGTGCGCCTTTTTCGGCTTCTTCGCCATGAGCGTCGGCTTCACCCTCGGCACCGGGCGTTGCGTGGTCATGGGCTTCTTCGCTGTTGCCGCTGTTGCCACCGCAGCCGCTCAGCAGCAGCGCCAGCACAAGCGGCGCAATCAAAAAACGTTTCATCGAAATTGGTCCTGGTTGGCGCCGGCGCAGTGCGTCGGGCGAACGAACGAAGATGATCTGCGCTGGATCCGCGGTAGGCGCGGTAGGCGCGGTAGGCGCGAGCATCGCTTGGCGACTGCTGGATGCCGATGCGGTTGCGAATGCGGCTGCGGCTACGAATGCCGATACCGATACCGATACCGGCGCAGCAGATCCAGGCCGAGGCATGCAGGCCGTGGGAAAACGCGCAGCGTAAGTAGCGCTCATGGCCCCACCTGTGCAGCGCTGTCGAGCACAAACGGTTGCCCGGTCAGGCGCTGAATCTCGATCAACGCGGTCTGCGCTTCCAGTGCCGCGGCCAGTTGCTGCTGGCGTGCATCGCTGCGCTGCGCCTGCAGTTGCGCCCAGTCCAGATAACTGGTGGCACCGGCGCGATACGCGCGCTCGGCAGCGGCATCGGCACGCGCAAGCGCGGGCAGCACGTCGCTGCGCATCCGCGTCACTTCCAGCTGTGCGGCGCGGTAGCGGCCATGCGCATCGGCCAGCGTGGTGTATAGCACCAAGGCCTGCGATTGCCGCTCGATGTCCAGCAGCGACAGCTCCGCCTCGGCGGCGCGGATCTCCGGTTGCGCGCGCGCGGCGCTGCCCAGGGCCAGCGAGACGCTGCCGAGCAGCGCAGTGGCGTCGTTGCCCTCGAGCCGGCGCACGCCCACCTGCCAGTCCAGGTCCGGGCGCGCCTGGCTGCGTGCCAGCCGCACCCGCGCCTCGCGCACCCGCTGCTCGCCGTTCAAGCGCGCCAGTTCGGGCGTGGCATCGAGCAGCTGTGCCAACACCTCGAACTCGGGAATGGCCGGCAACTGCAGCGGATCGCCGGTGACATCGCCGAAGTCCGGCGTGCGCTGCCCCCACAACACCGCCAGCTGGCGACGTGCCGCCAGCAGCTCCTGCTGCGCGCGGTCGCGCTCCAGCTCCGCGCGCGCCTGCAAGGCCTGCGCGGTCAACACGACCGATTCGGGCGACGCCCCGGCCTGCAGCCGTTGGCGCGCGGCACTGACGGTGCGCTGGCGCTGGGCCAGCGTTTCCAGCGCGACCGCATGCCGTTGCGCGGCCATGCCGATGGCCAGATAGCGCCGGGCCACTTCGGCCAGCACGTCCAGCCGCGCCAGCGCCCGCTGCGGCGCCAGCGCATCGATGCGTGCCTGGGCCAGGGTGCGGCGCGCGTCGAGCTTGCCGCCGCGTTCCAGCACGCCGGCCAGGGTGACAGTGAGTTCGGCCTGGTCCAGCGCACGGGTCGGGCCGGTGCCGAACACGTTTTCCAGTTCGGCGCCGATACGCAACGGCGGGCGCAATGCGTCGCGCTCGGCTTCGGCGGTGAGGACCGCGCGCTGACCATCGGCCAGGCGCAGATCGGGGTGCTGCCGGGCGACGCGCGCAATGGCGTCGTCCAGGGTCAGCAGGGGTTTGGGCGGTACGTCCTGCGCCATGGCGCACGGCACGACCGCAAAGACGGCAAGTGCCGTCAGTCGCAACCACATGAGGGTGTCTCCGGAATCGGGATCGATGGACAGGCCGGCAGCTGCCGGCGATGCATCAGGCCGCGATCGGAGGACGCAATCCGGTCTCGCTCAGTTGCGAGCGGTAGTGCGCGAAGACGGCCACAGGCTGGGCCTGCGTATGCGTGGACAGCGGCAGCCAGGCCAGCGCCGGCAACACCGCCGGATTCTGGCCGTGGCAGTAGCCGCTGTGCATCAAGGCGTGCATCAGGCCGGCACCATCGCGCTCGCCGGCATCGCCTTCGTCGGCACCGTCATGGCCGTGCGGCGCGGTGTCTTCCAGATGTATCTGGTCGTGCGCCAGCGCATGCACATCGCCCAGCGCGCAGGCCACCGGTGCGACCAACACGCCCATGACCAGCACTGCCAACGCCATCAGGCGCAGCAACGGGTGCAACAGGCGGGCGTGGCGAAGCAACATGGGCGCAGCGTATCGGGGCCGGGGCAGTTACACAATCGCATGCACGGCTTAATAGGAAGCTCAGGTCAAAAGCTTAGTGAGTCGAGGGCGCGGTGCCCTCGCCGCTTGCGGGACACGCCGTGAATCCATCCCTGGAGGCTCGGTGGCGGCATCCATGCCGCCACACGGTCCCGCAAGCGGCGAGGACACCGCACCAGAGAGTTAGTCGGCGGCTTTTTTAAAGCCATGCACACAGACCAACTCGACTGGTCCTTGCCCGCCCACCGTCGCGGGACCTTACGCGGCATGGATGCCGCGTAAGAGCTTACAGGGACGTACTTGCAGCGTGTCCCGCGATGGTGGCCGGACAAGGGCCCTGCAGCCAAACCACAGACCAGCCGCTCTACAGTGGTCCTGTCAGCCACTCCCCCAGGGCATCACAGCGCCGCGTTGCGGGTCGACTTGACGTCGGCCGGGCGCGCCTTGCTGTCGGCGATAAACGCCCGCACCTGCTGCTCCAGCACCGGCAAGGTCACCGAGCCCTGCTTCAGCACCGCGTCGTGGAAGGCCTTGATGTCGAAACGCTCACCCAACTCCTTTTCGGCCTCGGTACGCAGCTTGACGATGCTGATCTCGCCCAGCTTGTAGCTCAGCGCCTGGCCGGGCCAGGAGATGTAGCGGTCTACCTCGGTGGTGACCTCGTGCTCGCTCAGCGCGGTGCGGTCGCGCAGGTAGGCCAGCGCCTGCTCGCGGCTCCAGCCGTCGTGGTGCACGCCGGTGTCGATCACCAGCCGGCAGGCGCGCCACATCTCATAGGTGAGCCGGCCGAATTCTTCGTACGGGGTCTCGTAGATGCCCATCTCCTGGCCGAGCTTTTCGGTGTACAGCGCCCAACCTTCGCCATAGGCGGAGATGTAGTTTTCGCGGCGGAACGCCGGTTGATCGCCCTGCTCCAGCGCCAGCGAGCCCTGTAGCGAATGCCCGGGCGAGGACTCGTGCAGGGTCAGCGCCGGCAGGTTGTACAACGGCCGCGATGGCAGGTTGTAGGTATTGACCCAGTACGTGGTGGCACCACCGCGCCCGGCAGTCCAGAACGGCGCGATATCGTCCGGCACCGGCTTGATGGTGAAGCGCCCGCGCGGCAGCGTGCCGATGAACTTGCCGACCTGCCCGTCCACGCGCTTGGAGATCCACGCGGCGCGATCGAGCAGCTCCTGCGGGGTCTTGGCGTAGAACTGCGGATCGGTACGTAGGAAGGCCAGGAACTGCGCGAAGCTGCCCTTGAAGCCGACCTGCTTGATGATCGCGTCCATCTGCGCCTGGATGCGCGCCACCTCGTCCAGGCCAATCTGGTGGATCTGCTCCGGGGTCAGCTCCAGCGTGGTGTATTCGCGAATCTGCTGGCGGTAGAACGCCTTGCCGTCGGGCAGCGCTTCGGCCGCCAGCGTGGTGCGCGCCTTGGGCATGTAGTCGTTGCGGAAGAAGCGCAGCAGCTTGGCGTAGGCCGGCAGCACCGCGGTGCTCAGCGCGGTCTTGGCCTGTTCGCGCAATTGCGCCTGTTCGGCGGCCGGGATCTGCGCCGGCAGCTGCTTGAACGGTGCGTAGAAGCTCGATTCAGTGGGGTCCTTGACCTCGGCGACGGTGGCGATGGAGACATCGCGGCCATCGAGCACCGCGCGCGGCACGCTGAAACCGCGTGCCAGGCCGGCGCGCATGTTGGCGGTCTGCTGGTCGAAGTAGCGCGGCACATCGTTGAGGCGCGCGATATAGGCGCGGTACTCGGCAGCAGTTTTCATCGGCCGCTGCGCCATGAAGCCCAGGTTGGACCAGAACGAGCTGTCCGAATTGAACGGCATCTCGTACAGGCGCAGGCGCACCTCGGCGGCGAGGTTTTCCAGCTGCGGACGGTAGATGGCGTAGTTGACCTGGTTGGTGGGCGACAGTTGTTTCGGGTCGACGCCTTCGAGCTGCTTGAGCACGCCGTCCCACACCGCCAGGCGCGCCTGCTGCGCCGCCGGGCCGACATCGGGCAAATGCGTGTTGTCGCCGGTGGTGTCGCTGTCTTCGTCGGCCTGGCCGGTCTCGGCCTGGCGCCATGCCCACTCTTTTTCGTAGATGGCGCGGAAGCGCGCGTCGGCGGGGCGCTCGGCCGTCAGCGTGGCAGGCGATGCCACCGGTGCCGGTGCGGCGGCCTGCGCCGAGGTGGCGGCGAAGCTTGCGCCCAGCAGGGCGAGCGAGAGTGCGGCGGCGAGAGGAGATGTCACGTGCGGGCGGCCTGCGTTCGGATCGAACGCTCGATCATGGCAGCCCGGGCGGCGGCTGCCATGGGCCGGAAGTCCCAGCGTGAGACTGACTACTGGTCCAGTTCGGTTTGCCGCAACCGCAGGTTTGAACGTTTGCAGTCGGGCGCTTGCGATAGCTCAGACAATGCGAGGACAACCAGCTGCCGACCTACCGCCCAACGACGGGTGTAAATCAACCCTGACATACGCTGCCCAAGCTGCCACGCGCCGACCCAACGGACCGAAGGCGCCTGTGTGTCGGCGCGCGGTTGATGCACCCGTTTCGCTACGCCTTACGCACCACCACCAGATGCCGCTCGCCATCCAGGCCGGGCACCTGCAGCGGATGCACCTCGGCTACGCTCCAGCCGGCGGGCAGTGCGGCGATCTCTTCGTGCGGATGGACGCCCTTCATCGCCAGCAGGCTGCCGCCCGGGCGCAGCAGGTGGCCGCCGACGGCGATGATGCCGGCCAGCGTATCCAGCGCCCGCGCGGTGAGGTGGTCGTAGGCGGCCGGCTCGTCCAGCGCCTCGGCGCGCGACTCGGCCACGCGCGCATTGCCCAGCGCCAGGTGACGCAGCGCCTCGCGCATGAAGCGCGCCTTCTTGCCGTTGCTTTCCACCAGCGTCACCTGCAGCTGCGGGCGGGTGATCGCCAGCGGGATGCCGGGCAGGCCGGGGCCTGTGCCCAGATCGGCCAGCGTGCCGCTGGCGATGTAGGGGTGCATGGCCAGCGAATCGAGCAGATGGCGGGTGACCATCTCACGCGGGTCGCGTACGGCGGTGAGGTTGTAGGTCTTGTTCCAACGCACCAGCAGCGTCAGATAGCGCAGCAACGGCGCGGCAAACGCCGCATCCAGGGATTGGGCCTGCAGGCCATTGGCCAGCGCGGCGGCTACATCGGGTGGAAGTGCGGCATCGTTCATGGCGCGATTATCGCAGCTGGGTGCCGTGCAGGCGCGTGGGTGCCGCGCTTGGTGGCGATGCGCGGCACGTGGGCGCGCAGGCAGGAAGCCGTCGTACTTGAACTTGCCCGGCACGGAACGTCGAGGCTTGGCGATACCGCAACACCTGCAACCACCACGACAGCCGCCGCTGCACCGGCTCATGCGCATCGCTGTGGGCGAAATCATCCGCCGAGGTGGCACGCCCAGTATCCGCCATCCGCAGTCGATGACGCGCGTAAGCCTGCGCCAGCAGCGACAGCACTGCCGCTGCCATTGAACGGACATCCGCCCGTCGCACTATGGTCGCGTCCGCTAGCTTGCGTTTGTGCCCATGTCTTTGATCGAACCGTCTTCCGTATTGCCCCTGCCCGGCCCTGACAACTCAACAGCCTCGGTGGATCACGGCCGCCGCCGCATTCTGCTCGCCGGTACTGGCCTGGCAGCGGCCGGACTGCTCAGCCCGTTCGCACGCGCAAACGGTAGCCCGGACCCGTTCACCCTGGGCGTGGCCGCTGGCGACCCGCTGGCCGACGGCTTTGTCATCTGGACCCGGCTGGCACCACGCCCGCTGGACCCCGATGGACGCGGCGGACTGACCGCGCCGGTGCAGGTACGCTGGCAGGTGGCCAGCGACCCGGGCATGCGCAGCATCGTGCGCCAGGGCGAGACCGTCGCCAGCCCGGCCTGGGGCCATGCGGTGCATGTGGAGGTCGCCGGCCTGGCCGCCGATCGCCCGTACTGGTACTGCTTCCAGGCGCTGGGCGCGCGTAGCCCTATCGGCAGCGCACGCACCTTGCCGGCGCCGCATCAGTTGCCGGATGCGGCGCGGCTGGGCTTTGTGTCCTGCTCGCACTGGGAGCTGGGCTATTTCAGCGCCTACCGCCATCTGGCCGCCGAACAGCCGGACCTGGTGTTCTTCCTCGGCGATTACATCTACGAATACAGCAACCACGGCGAGGCGGCGAAGAAGATCGTGCGCCCGCACGGCAGCGGCGAGTGCCTGGATCTGGCCGGCTACCGCAACCGCTATGCGCTGTACCGCACCGATCCCGACCTGCAGGCGCTGCACGCCAGCAGCGCCTGCGTGGCGACCTGGGACGACCACGAAGTGCAGAACGACTATGCCAATCGCTGGTCGCAGGATCCGGCGATTCCGGTCGACACCTTCCTGGCCCGACGCGCGGCCGCCTACCGCGCCTTTTACGAGCACTTCCCGCTGCGCGCGCGCAATCGCCCACATGGCGCCGACATGCGCATCTTCCGATCGCTGGACTACGGCCAGCTGGCACGCTTCTACGTGCTCGATGGCCGCCAGTACCGCAGCGAACAAGCCTGCCCGCAGGCCAACGGCTGGCGCGGCGGCCATGTGGTGGACGACAGTTGCCGCGAACGCACCGACCCACGCCGCAGCATGCTCGGCTGGGAACAGGAGCGCTGGCTGCATGGCGCCTTCGCACAATCGCCCGCGCGCTGGAACGTGATCGCGCAGGATCTGCTGGTGGCACCGATGAACCAGCACGGCCGCGACGGCGTGCTCGGGCAGTGGACCGACGGCTGGGACGGCTACCCGGCCACGCGCACCCGCATGCTCGAGGCGATCGCCACCACCCGGCTACGCAACCCGGTGTTCTGGGGCGGCGACATCCACTCGTACTGGGTCACCGATCTGAAGGCCGATCCGGCCGACCCCGACTCGCCGACGCTGGCCACCGAATTCGTCGGCACCTCGATCACCTCCGACGGCCAGAGCAATGCCGAGCTGCACGCCACCATGGCGCTCAATCCGCATGTGCACTACGCCGAAGGCGAGACGCGCGGCTATGTCTCGGTGACGCTGATGCCGGGGCGGATGGAAACGCGCCTGCAAGGCATCTCCGACCGCCGCGACCGCCAGGCCACGGTCTCGACGTTGAAACGCTTCGTGGTCGAAGACGGCAAAGCGGGGGCGGTTGAGGCGTAAGTCCATGCGGTGTGCTGCAGCGGTAGTGACAACTTCATGCGTCACCCATCCGCCACAGCGCACTTGCGCCGACCTTCCACGACAGTCGCAGCAGGCGTGAAGCGCTATTCCGCGACGTCGCCAGGCAAACCCTCACTCGGGTGCTGCGCAATACAGTGACTGCATCCATCACCACGCGACCTACTGCGCCATGCAGCGCAATGGACACGTCCCGGTAAGACGGCGGCGCTATATCTGGACGCCGCTGCCAGATAGTCGAGGATGCCATGACCGCCTCCAATCCCGCCCGCCGCCGCGTGTTGCAAGGTTTAAGTGCAGGCCTGCTATTGCCCGCAACCGCCGGCTGGTCCACGCGCACTTTGGCCGCGCCCTCCGGGCGGCCGATGATCACCGACGGGGTGCAGAGCGGCGATGTGCTGGAGGGCCGCGCGATGCTGTGGAGCCGCGCGGACCGCCCGGCGCGGCTGCGGGTGGAATGGGATACGCGCCCCAGCCTGCGGCAGGCGCGTCGGGTGGATGGGCCGGTGGCGTTGCCGGCGCACGATTTCACTGCGCGGGTGGACCTGGGTGCATTGCCGCGCGATCAGGACATCTTCTACCGGGTGCGCTTTGAAGACGCCGACAGCGGTGTGTTGAGCGCGCCGGTGCACGGCCATCTGCGCAGTGCGCCGTATTCGCGTGGCGATGTGCGCTTTGTGTGGAGCGGCGACACCGTGGGCCAGGGTTTCGGCATCAATCCGGACATCGGCGGCATGCGCATCTACAGCGCGATGCGCGAACGCAATCCGGACTTTTTCCTGCATAGCGGCGACACCATCTATGCCGACGGCCCGATCCCGGCCGAACTGATCGTCGAAGAAGGCAAGCGCTGGCGCAATCTCACCACCACGGCCAAGAGCAAGGTAGCCGAGACGCTGGACGAATTTCGTGGCAATTACCGTTACAACCTGCTCGATGAAAACGTCCGTCGCTTCAATGCCGAGGTCGCGCAGATCTGGCAGTGGGACGATCACGAAACCACCAACAACTGGTCGCCTGGCAAGCAGCTGGACGAGCGCTATCAGGTGCGCGATATCGGTGTACTGGCCGGCCGTGCACGCCAGGCATTTCTGGAATATGCACCGATGCGCGGCGTGCGCGCCGATGGCGACGGGCGCATCTATCGCAAGATCGGTTATGGCCCGCTGCTGGATGTGTTCGTGCTGGACATGCGCAGCTACCGCGGCGCCAACAGCGACAACCTGCAGCCGCAGCCCGGCGCGGACGCTGCATTTCTCGGCACGCAACAACTGGCGTGGCTGCAGCGCGAACTGGCCGGCTCACGCGCGCAATGGAAGGTGATTGCCGCCGACATGCCGATCGGCCTGCAGGTGCCCGATGGACAGGACGCCGCAGGGCGCGCGCGTTGGGAGGCGATCGCCAATGGCGACCCGGGCGTGCCGCGCGGTCGCGAACAGGAGATCGCCGCGCTGCTGCGTTTCATCAGCGCAGCGCGCATTCGCAACACGGTGTGGCTGACCGCCGATGTGCACTACTGCGCGGCGCATTACTACCATCCCGATAAAGCGGCGTTTCAGCAGTTCGAACCGTTCTGGGAATTCGTCGCCGGCCCGCTCAATGCCGGCAGTTTCGGCCCGAATGCGCTGGATGCCACCTTCGGCCCGACGGTGATCTTTCAAAAAGCACCACCTGCGCCGAACATGTCGCCGCTGGCCGGATTTCAGTTCTTTGGCGAAGTGGAGATCGACGCACACACCGGCGTGCTGACGGTGACGCTGCGCGATCTGGACGGCGTGGCGCAGTTCCGCCAACCGATCTTGCCGCATGGGCATGGTGCAACGTAGGCAAACGCATTGCCCGCGCTTGCCAGCCGGGCGCGCTGGTGTGGCATGCGAGGTCGCAGAAACGCTGCAGCATCTCTCAGGTTGTGCCGATGCCTGCTGCTGGCGACACAGCCGCCAGGTCGATCGCCGTTTTCAGTCGGCCGCCAACGGATAGAACGCCAGCGCCGCGCGGCAGTCCGGTGCAGCCCACCATTCGTGCAGTTGCCAGTGCGCGGCCTGACCGAGTTCGGGGTCGCACCACTGCAATTGCAATGCACCATCCGGCGCCAGTGCGTACGCAAGCCGATGCAGACCGAACGACAGGCCATGCCCGTAGGCCTTGAGTAAAGCTTCCTTGGCGCACCACAGGCGAAAAAACAGCGCGTGTTGCGCGTCCGGCTCCTGCGCAGTCAACAGTGCGATTTCGTCGGGATGGAAGAAGCGTTGCGCGATGTCCATCAGGCGTGGGCGTGCGCGAATGCGCTCCAGATCCACGCCCAGCCGCACGCCTTCGCCCAGGCCGACCAGCAGGTACTCGCCGCTATGGCTCCAGCCGGTATCCCGGTTGGGCAAGGCCGGTTGCAACGATGGACGCCCGCGTGCATCGCGGTGCAAAGGCACGTTTTCAGGGGCGATGCCCAGTGCCAGGCCCAGCAACTGCCGCGCCTGCGGCTCGCCGCGTTCGCCGTGCCGATGCGGGCGCAGCCACAGCTGCACCGGGCCATGCTGCCAGCTCGCGTGCGCTGTCACGCTGCGTCCACCAAACCGAACACTCGGCAGCGCGATGTATCGCGCTCGACAGGTACTTCACGCCCGGCTGCGTTGAATGGCGGCCATGCACCACTTCCGGTGCACGCGTACAAGAAGATCGGCAACATGGGCATCATCATCTGGTTGATCGTCGGCGGCATCGTGGGTTGGCTGGCCAGCATCATCATGCGTCGCGACGCACAGCAGGGCATCATCCTCAACATTGTGGTCGGCATCGTCGGTGCGTTGATCGCAGGTTTCCTGTTCGGTGGCGGCATCAATCAAGCCATCACGTTGTGGACCTTCGTCTGGTCGCTGCTGGGTGCTGTGATCCTGCTGGCGATCGTCAACCTGTTTACCCGTGGCCGTGTGCGTTGATTGAAGCGCAGTGTGATTGAAACGACAACGCCCGGGCTTGCCCGGGCGTTGTCGTTTCAGCCGCCAGTGACATCAACCGCTTGCCGGCACGCGATCGGACGGATGGTGAACCCCATCTTCCACCGGCACGGCGATGTTCAACGCATAGGGATTGACGCCTTCCAGGCAACCGACGTTGTAGCCGTATTCGTTGGGATTGGAACGCCGCCGATGGTGCGTATAGATGCCGCACACACTGCAGAAATAATGCGCAGCCGCGTGCGTGTTGAACTGATACAGCCGCAGCACGTCTTCGCCTTGCAGCACATGCAACCCATCGAGCGTGACCGAGGCGACGATGGCGCCGCGGCGGCGGCACATCGAGTAATCGCAGCGGCGTGGATCGAGCAGGCCATGCGGTAGATCCAGATCGATCTGCACCGCGCCGCAATGGCAACTCAATCGATGCACCGGCCCGAGCATGACCTCGCCCACCTTGTAGGTGCTGCGCCGTAGCGTGCGCTCGCTCATGCGTCGAGGTCTGCCAGCCGCACCCACGCGGGTGCGTGATCGCTGGGCCGCTCCCAGGTGCGCGGTTCGCGGTCGATACCCGATTCCACCGCGCGTGCGCGTAACGCATCCGACACCAGGGTCAGATCGATGCGCAGGCCAAGATTGCGACGGAAGCCGGCCTGGCGGTAATCCCACCAGCTGAACTGCTCGGCATCGTCGTGATGCAGACGGAACGCATCGTGCAGGCCCAGCGCGAGCAGTTTTTCCAGCGCCGCACGCTCGGCGGTGGAGGTGAGGATGTGGTGCTCGTTCCACACCGACGGGTCGTGCACGTCGCGCGCATCCGGGGCGATGTTGAAATCGCCCAGCACCATCAGCTGCGGGTACTTTTGCAATTCCTGCGCCAGCCACTCGTGCACTGCGGCGAGCCAGCGCAGCTTGTAGGCGTACTTGTCGGTGTCCACGTCCTGGCCGTTGACCACATACAGATTGACGATGCGCACGCCATCGACGGTGGCGGCGATCACGCGCTGCTGCACGTCGTCGAAGCCGGGGATGCCCATCTGCACATCCAGCGCCGGCGAGCGCGACAGGATCGCCACCCCGTTGTAGGTCTTCTGCCCGCAGAACACGCTGCGATAACCCGCAGCAGCGAGGGCCGCATCCGGAAACTTGTGGTCTTCCAGCTTGGTTTCCTGGATGCCGACCACGTCGGGCGCAAACGTGCCCAACCACTGTTGCAGATGCGGCAGGCGCACGTTGAGCGAGTTGACGTTCCAGGAGGCAATCTTCATGGCGCGGACCGTGGTTCAAACCACCAATGGTACCGCGCCGCTCGCTTGTCGCTTAAGGCTGCGGGGCGATGCGCACCCCGAGCTGGTTGGCAACCGGGCGTTCGCGCCCCGGGATGCCGGTGTGGATGGGGCGGTTGAGCGTACGCACGCGCCCGTCCACGCGCGCAGCCAGGGTGCTGGAGCCGCCGCCGTCCAGATTGATGGCGGAGCTGGCGCCGAGCTGCTGCAACACCGCGGTGAGCGCATCCAGGGTCATGCCGGCGCTGTAGCCGGGCTGGCGGCCGTCGGCGACCACCATCCACAGCGTCTTGCGCGCGCGGTCCAGGCCCAGTGCGCTGCGTGGTTCGGGGCCGTCGTAGTACTCGGCGCGGCTGGCCTCGCGTGGCTGGCGCTTGCCGTCGAGCAGCAGCAGCGGGCCGGCGCCGACACCCATGCGGGTGCCGGAGGGGCAACTGCCGCGCACGATGCGCACCGCATTGCGCGCGCTCACGCACAGCGCTGCGTTGACGCGTGTATCGGTGGTGGTGGCGGCCGAATCGAGATGGCCTTCATTGATCGACAGACCTTCAGCAGTGACGCCCTGCCCCGTGGCCGGCACGAATGCCTTGTCGAACAGATGCCCGCCATCGAACGGCAGGAAGTAATCGGCGTTGATCGCCAACGTCAGCTCACCATCGCGCACGAACGCGGTAGTGGGATTGGCGAGAAATTCGCCACCGCCGCTGGGCTCGCCGCGCGTGCCTACCAGTTGCAACCCGGGCGTAGAGAGATCGATCTCGGCGATATGCAGCATCACCGGTTGCGGTGCGCTCACTGCTTGCCGCCAGTAGCGCACACCCGGCGCCAGCGTGATCGGCACGCCGGGTGCGAGCACCGGCTGCACCAGCGGTTCGATACTGATGCGATCGCGGGCGTGGGCATGGTCCAACGCAGCCAGCACCGCGTCGATACGTGCCGGTGGCGTGCGCAGCAGCAGCCGTTGTGTGGGCGCGACTTGCAACACCTGCACCAGACCGGCGCAGCGTGCGCCGCTGCATGCCTTGCCATCGATGCCGACACGTGCCGGGCCATCGGCATCGTCGGGCACCTGCAGGGCGATGCGATTGCGCTCGGCCGGTTTGCAGCGGCTCACCGCTGCGAGCACATCGTCCGGCCATTGTCCCCAGCAATCGCCGCTGACGATGGTCTCCATGGCCACAAACTGCGCGTCTGCCGGCGGCGTTGCACCATTGTCGGCAATGGCGCTGCCGGCCAAGGTTGCCAATAGTGCAATCAACAGCGCCGATGCGCCGCGTCGATCAGAATGCATAGTCCACTCCCAGGTAATACGCACGGCCGTTGTCGAGCTGCTCGCGCATCAGTTGTTGGTCGGCGCCGATCACCCGCGTCAGCCGCGCATTGCTGAGATTGCGGCCCTGCACGGTCAGGCGCAGTTGCTTGCTGAAACTCCAGGCCAGCTGCGCGTCGTAGCTGGTGATCGCAGCGTAATAGCGGTCGTTGACGCGGTTGTCGGTGGCTGCAGACAGCAGCTGTTGACCGGTGTAGTTGGCACTGACACGCGCGCGCTGAACAGGCCGATGTCGTACAGCAGCGAGGCGTTGGCGCTGCGCTTGGGCGATTCCATCAGGCCGGGCAAGGCGCGGCGGCTGCCGTCGGCCATCTGCACATCGGCGGTGCGCGGGTCGAGCAGGGTTGCGTTGAACATCGCGCCCAGGTTCGACCACGCACCGGGCAGGAAGTCGAAGCGCGTATCGATGGCAGTGAATTCGATGCCCTGCACCTGCGCATCGCCGGTATTGATCGCCTGGGTGGTGGTGACCTGATAGGTACCAAGCAACCCGCCGGGATCGCGCTGGGTGTCGGTGCTGGTCAGGCGCACGATTTCATCGCCGATGCGCTTGTGGAACAGCGCCACCGACAGCTGCGCATCGCGGTCCGGATACCATTCCAGCGACAGATCCAGATTGTCCGCACGGCGTGGACGCAGCAGCGGGTTGGCGATGCTGCGATTGATGGTGAAGCCGGTGCCATCTACCACCGGACTGCTGTTCTGGCCGATGTCGGCGTAGGTGGGCAACCCAATGGTGCGGCTGCCGGCCATGCGCAGTTTCAACGCCGGCGTAATGTCCCAGGCGAGGTTCGCCGACGGCCGCAGGAAACGACGATCGCTGTCGGCCGATTGCTGCACGTAGTTTGTGCTGCTGCTCAGCGGTTGCGGCACCGCGCTGAGCACCTCGCGCTGCAGGTATTCGTTGCGCAGGCCGAACGTCGCCAGCGTGCGCTCGCCATGCCAGGTGCCCATGACATAGGCGGCGCCATTGCGCTCCTCGATGCCAAAATCGCTGATCGCGCTGTTGCGTGCATTGGTGTTGGCCAGCACGTAGGCGCCTGGCGATGCGGCGGCGAAGGCGGCGACCTTGGCCGGGTCGATCAGCAACAGGCAGCTGAAATCGGCATACGGGCAGATGCGTGCATCGTCGGTGCCAATCGTTGCCAGAGTCACGCGGCCGGATGGATTGCGGCGTACTTCATCCAGGTTGTAGCGCTGTTGCAGATCGCGGTACTGCAGGCCGGTACGAACGCCCCAACCGCGCGCGTCGGCATCGGCGTTCTGGCTGTAGTCCACTTTGAACGTTGTGGTGTCGGTGCTGCTGTTTTCCACGCGGGTCAAAAAATACTGCTGCGTGTAGTTGGCTGCATTGTCGTAATAGCCCGGGTCGTTCAAGACGATACTCGGGCGTGCATCGTCGCCGAGCGCATACCCAAAGCCCAAGCGCGAGGAAGCGGCCGCACTGAACACATCCTCGCGGGTGTCTTGCTGATACTTGCCGGTGGCGCGATTGAGCAGTACATCCACATGGCCTTCCGGGTTGAGCCGAAAGCTGCCGCCGAGCTGCGCGTAACGCAATGTGCGGGTCTGATCGAAACGGTTGGCATCCACCTGTGCGCTGCCTTGCGCGTAGCGGCCAGTGTTGGTGTCGCTGATCGTGGCGTTGCCGACACGATTGATCCATTGCGAACGCCGTTGCTCGTCGTTGCGGTGCTCGAACGCGCCGGCGCTGAAGGCCAGTTTCACGTCTTCGCCGTCGTCGTATTCGAGCTTGCCGAACACGCTGCGGCGCTGGCGCACGTTGTCGTAACTGAGCGGACGGAAACGATCCGGCGCGATCGCCAGCCCGTCCGGGTCCAGGCCGGGGGTGAGGTTTTGCCGCACACCGTTGGCGTAATAGCTGTAGCTATCGATGGCGGTATTCAACGAGGACGAATCGCGGCGAAAGTAATCGGCCGACAGCACCACGCCGAAGCGGTTGTCCGGCCCGAAGGTGTCGCTGAAACTACCCTGCACCTGCCCGGACGGCGTGCTGCCCTGCAGATGCCGGCGGTTTTCCCAATCGGCTACGTTGGCGCGCACTGTGGCGAAGCGGCCGTCGTGATCGAAGGCGCTGCGCGTGCGCAGCGCGGCGATGCCGCCGATGGCATTGCTGTCCATGTCCGCGTTGAAGGTCTTGTAGATGTCCACCTGCTGCGCCAGCGAGGCGGGAATCACATCCAGCGATTGCACGCGGCGGCTGGTTTCGGTGGAGGGCAGCGCCACGCCATCGATCAACACATTGTTGTAGTCGGGGTTGAAGCCGCGCAGGCTCATGAATTGCGCTTCGCCGCGGCCGTTGTTGACCACCATCGACACGCCCGGCACCCGCTGCAGCGCCTCGCCCAGGCCAAAATCCGGGATCGAACCGATATCGTCGGCGGCCACGCCGTCGGAGACCACCGCCGCCTCGCGCTTGGCGCCGATGGCCTGGCGGATCGACAGGTGCTGGCCGGAAACCTGCACCGCATCCAGCTGCACCGGGGCGGTGTCGCTGGCAGTGTCGCTAGCGGGCGCGGCAGGAACGGTCTCGGCGGCGTACGCACTCGGGCTGGCGCTCACGCACAGCGCCAACAGGCAAAAACGGGGACACAGACGGGTGCGGAAACGTGACACGGGATGACCGACGATGGCAGAGCTCGTCAATTTAATAACTTACTATGAATTAATTGTTTCAGCCGCAGCGGTTAAGCTAGCTTCCCCCGTGACACCGCTCGCCATGTCGTCCATTGCCACTTCTGCCGTGCCGCTGCACTCGCCGTCCTTCCCGGGCCTGAGCCTCAACGAGCGCGACATGCTGGAGCGCCTGCGCCTGGCCGGCGTGCTCACCCGCGCCGACCTCAGCCGCGGCACCGGGTTGACCGTGCAGACCGCGGTGCGCCTGATCGAAGGCCTGCAGGCGCGCGGCATGGTGCACATGGGCAGCGGCGTGGCCCGCGCCGGACGCGGCAAACCGGGCGTGGCGGTGTCGCTGAACCCGGCGCATGGCCACACGCTGGGCATCTCCATCGCCACCGATGCGCTGACCCTGGCGCTGGTGGACTTTGCCGGCCAGGTGCTGGCAGTGAGCGAGTTGGCCCTGGATGCCGGCAGTGCCGATGCGGTGCTGATGCAACTGCAGGCCGGCGATGCGGCCTTGCTGGCACGCCTGGACCACGCGCCTGGACCACGGCTGGGAATCGGGCTGGCGATGAGCGGATTTTTCACCGGTGAGAACGGGTGCATCAACCCGCCCGAACCGCTGCGCGCGCTCGGCGATTTCGCGCTGGCGCCCTGGCTGGCGCAGGCCTGCGCACAGCCGGTGTGGATGGACAACGACGGCAGTGTGGCCGCCGCTGGCGAGGCGATGCTGGGCGTGGGCCAGCGGCATCGCGATTTTGCCTATCTCTATCTCAGCTACGGCCTGGGCGGCGGCCTGGTCATCGACGGCCAGGTCATGCGCGGCGCGCGCGGCAATGCCGGTGAATTCGCCGGCATGTTGCCGGCGCAGAAACTCGAACGCGCCACCCTGGAATTGCTACGCGAACTGCTGGCCGACGACGGCGTGGAGTTTGCAGACGTGCGCAGCCTACTGGCCGCCTACGACCCGGCATGGCCGGCGATCGAGCGCTGGATCGCGCGCAGCGCGCCAGGCGTGTCGTTGATCGTCTCGGCGATCACTGCGGTGTGCGACCCGGAAGCCATCGTGTTTGGCGGCCGCCTACCCGCGGATCTGGCGCAGCGGCTGATCGCCGCGGTACAGATCGACAACCAGCCCCGCCGCGGCCAGGGCCGCCCGATGCCGCTGCTGCTGCCGGCCGAAGCACCGGCCGATGCCTGTGCGATCGGCGCGGCGACGCTGCCGTTGAAAGCGCGTTATTTCCGTTGAGGGGTGGCGGCGCTGCAGCTGCGCAGGCGCAGGCAGGCGCGCTGCCTGGCCGTCGCCCACGCATGCGATACGTAATTGCCCTGGGTGCGTTGCATCACCGTGCTGCCGCAGCGTGCGTGCAGCAATAACCGAACAATTCCACCGCCAGCGCACGTGCCTGTTGCTGCTGCTGTTGGGTCATCGACTCCAGCAGTTCGTCTTCTGCCAGCAACGGCGCGCCAGCCTCCAGCGCGCGGCCCGGCGGTTGCCGCGCCGCCAGCCGCCACGCAGCGGCATACACCGGGTCGGGCGCGTGCAACAGCGGCGATTCCACCACTTGCGCCAGCGTCTCGATGGCATCGCGGTGACCTGCCAGCGCCAGCGTTTCCAACTCCGCCACAATTGCGACCACCTCCTGTTCGTCGCTCGCCGACAGTTGCGCGGGCATGCCCGCCGGTGCGACAGACACCGCACGTGGCAGCACCTCGGTCGCGCGCTGCGCAAGCAGATAGCGTTGCGCGTCGGCATCGCCGCGCGCTGCGGCCGTGCGCAGCAGCGCCTCGATCTGCAGCTGCGTGCCGGCGAAGCAGCCACGAGCGTCCAACGGCGGCAGGCGCGCACTGCCATGCGCAATCTGCGCCGCCCGTTCCTCAGCCTGCTCGCGACAGGCCAGCTGCTGCATGGCGCTGTCGAACAGGCCCTGACCCACGCGCGCAGGAGGCCGCGCCGATGCAAGGCCGGCATGCAACGCAGGGCGCGCAGCGACGCTAGTCTGCAGGTGCGGCGCAGCAGGCGTACGCAGGCCCCACATTCGCACGGCGGACACCGCCGCTGCCACGCATACCGCGGCCACCACCGGCCAACGCCATCGGGGCCGATGGCATGGCTGCGCGCCGACGTTCAGCGCAGGCGCCGGCATCAACGCAGCGCCGCTTCCAGTGCGGCGCGATCGAACTGCAACGGATTGGCCTGCCGCAGACGTTCCAGCGCAGCAGTGGCGGCCTGGTCGCGCAACTGCACTTCGATCTGCCCGCGCGCGGTCTCCAGCGTGGCGGGGACGCGCGCGTCCACACGGATCAGGTGATATCCCTCCGGCCCACGCACGGGTGCCGATACCTCGCCCACGCCAAGCGCCTGTACCTGGGCAGCGAAGACATCGGCCACGTTGCGCAGGAAGATCGACGACAGTTCGCCGCCCCCTGCGGCCGTGCTGCCGTCGTCGGATTCGCGCTTGGCCACTTCCTCGAACGGCGTGCCGCTGTCCAGCTGACGCTTGAGCTGCTGTGCACGCGCCAATGCCTGCGCATCACTCAGCGGCGTACCGCGTCGGGCATCGCCTTGCGGCTGCAGCGCCACGAACACATGGCTCAAGCGGACTTCGTCATAGTCGTGCGTGTGCGCGTTGAATTGCGCCTGCACTAGCGCTGCACCGATGTGGGCATTCTCACGTGTACGCGCTTGCACCGCCTTGGCCAGGATGGCGTCGGTCGCCTGGCGTATGCGCGCAGCCACCACCGGATCGTCCTGCAAATGCGTGCGACGGGCCTGGCCCACCAACAACATGCGGTCGGCAAACTCACGGACGAAATCGGGGTCGGCCGCCGTGACGGGGTTGGATTCGCGCGGCAGATCGGCCAAGGCAAGCGCGCGATATTCCTGCCCGCTAAACGATTGCGTACCGATCTGTAGCACCGTGCCGGAAGTGCCACGTGCATCGGCATCGGCAGCCTGGGCTAGCGGCATACCCGCGATCAGGCTCACTGCGAGCACAGCACAAAGAGAATGGATGGAATACATTCAACGAAGCTCCAGTTGGGCATAAAACCGACGGCGACCGGAGCCATCGTCGGGACCACGTTCAAATACCGACGCTTGTCGGATGGCACGATGCGGCAGGGGCCGGAATAGTTTCGGTCCGCAATCCGCAATCCCGCATTCCGACCGGCCACGCGGGCCGGCTCAATCCAGGCGACGCGTTTAGTCGTGCTTGCCGCGAGCGCGCAGGTAAGCCATCGCGCCCTTCGGATCATCAGTGGTGATCAGGCCAAACGCCTGATCATGGACGATGTAGTCAAGTTCGCCGCGTCTATCGGCGGTGTCGCGGCCGTACTGCCAGGAGAAGTACAGATCCGACAGTGCGTAGCAGCACTCGCCACTGTTCTTGTAGAACTTGCCCGGATACGGACCGTCATGAATCGCCTGGAATACACCAACGCGCACGCCATGTTCGCTAACGTAGTCTTTGTCGACCTGCAGCAAGCCACCGAGTTGCTTGACGTTGATCTCCATTGTTTCCTTGGTGCCAATCCAGTTATCGATTGCAATACGCACGTTCATCTTGCCGAGCATATTGGTGGTGAACACCGGGATACCGACCATGGCGGCATCGGCGTTGAAGGACGCCCGGCTGGGATACAGCGTGGCATTGACCTTTGCAGCCACAGAATCTGTGCTGAGTCCAGTGCTTACAACCGCCCTGCTTACGGCCCGCACGGTCGCTGCATCCTTGATGTCGAACACCATCGGTGTCCGCAAGTTGTGCTGTTTGAAGTAAGTAAATAGCTCATCAACGCGCGGCACGTGATACCCGGTGGTCGTGCGGCGGTCGGGGGTCAGGAGGTAAAGCTGACTAACCTGCGACCAAGGGGTGACGGTGATGGACGGATTGACACCCTGGTTGTTGAGGGGGTTGTATTTGACGCCCGGATGCTGCGTCCAGACATTGGTCGTGCGGCCAAGATTGTAGTCATGCAACAGCACCGGGACGCCGTCGCTGGTGAGCTTGACGTCCAACTCGACGCCGTCCATACATTGGTCGTTCGCGACCTGTAACGAGCCACGCGAGTTTTCCGGAAGATCGTTGATGCCGGCGGATTTGCCCCACAAACCTCGGTGAGCTAGCACGGTGGTGTTGGGACCGTTGAAAACAATGCGGCGCCATTTGGTGTCTAACGTGTCGCTACAGGAAGCCAGAGCAACCTGGGGCACAACCGCGAGCAATGCCAGTGCGCCAAGAGCGTGACAGACGCGAACGAGCGGGGTGGTAACACGGTGAGTGGTCATGGATCTCTATCCAGGTTATGAGTGCGGAGGACGATGAGAGGACGAGTTCCAACCGGTCGACACGGCTGTGGGTTCGCCTGTAGCGCACTCGCTAGACGGACCTTTGCCGGAGAGGGAGGCCAAGCCGCACGTGATCAGCATTCGGCTTACAGACTAATTTAGTTACTCTCGATGACTTAATTTCTTCGTCTGTGTTGCGGTTTTTGACGACCACGTAGCGGTAGCGCGAGAAACGAAGTGAATGACGACCTCACCCCAATTGGCGCGCGACGAGGCGACGCATGACCGCATGCGCAGGCACCCATAAACGATCGACGAGGCGCGCCGCAGTGCGGCCGCTCGGTCCCAGCTCCCCCAAACGCAAGACGCCGGCACAAGGCCGGCGTCTGCGTGACAGCACTCAGTGATGCGGTGGATCAGTGACCGGAGGCACCGGAAGCACCCAAACCGGTTTCAGCACGGATCTGCTGCGCCTTGAACGCGGAACGTTCGTTGGCCGCCTGCGGGCTGCGATCCAGGATCGAGAACAGCCAGATGCCGACAAAGCCAATCGTCATCGAGAACAGCGCCGGCGAGGTGTACGGGAACGGCGCCGAGCCAGCTGCATTGCCCAGCGTATCCACCCACACCGACGGCGACAGCACCGTCAGCACCAGCGAGGAAATCAGGCCCAGGAAGCCACCGACCACCGCACCGCGCGTGGTGCAGTTCTTCCACAACAAGGACAGGATCAGCACCGGGAAGTTGGCCGAGGCGGCGATGGCGAACGCCAGCGACACCATGAAGGCCACGTTCTGCTTCTCGAACACGATACCCAGCAGCACCGCGATCACGCCCAGTACCAGGGTGGTGACGCGCGAGACCTTCAGCTCCGAACCCGGCGCCGGATTGCCCTTCTTGATCACCGTGGCGTACAGGTCGTGCGACACCGCCGAAGCACCGGACAGGGTCAAACCTGCGACCACCGCCAGGATGGTGGCGAAGGCCACCGCCGAGATGAAGCCCATGAACACGTTGCCGCCCACTGCATTGCCGACCAGCACCGCCGCCATGTTGGCCGCACCCTTGCCGCCGTGAATGGTGCCGGTGGCAACATCGGCGAACTGTGGGTTGGTCAGCACCAGCGCGATCGCACCGAAGCCGATGATGAAGATCAGGATGTAGAAGTAGCCGATCCAGGTGGTCGCCCACAGCACCGACTTGCGTGCCTGCTTGGCATCGGGAACGGTGAAGAAGCGCATCAGGATGTGCGGCAGGCCGGCGGTGCCGAACATCAGCGCCATACCGAAGGAGATCGCCGAGATCGGGTCCTTGACGAAGCCGCCCGGCCCCATGATCGACAGGCCCGCTTTGGCTGCGTCCTCCGGCGACGCACCACCGTTGGCCGCAATCGCGGTCTTGACCCGCACGCCCTCGGCAAACAGCGCCTCGAAGCTGAAGTTGAAGTGCCACATGATCGCCACGGCCATGAAGGTCACGCCGGTCAGCAGCAACACCGCCTTGATGATCTGCACCCAGGTAGTGGCGGTCATGCCGCCGAACAGCACGTAGACCATCATCAGCACGCCGACCAGGGTCACCGCCACCCAGTAGTCCAACCCGAACAGCAACTTGATCAACGCACCGGCGCCGACCATCTGTGCGATCAGATAGAACAACACCACCACCAGCGTGCCCGATGCGGCAAAGCTGCGGATCGCGGTCGGCGCGAAGCGATAGCCGGCCACGTCGGCAAAGGTGTACTTGCCGAGGTTGCGCAGCCGTTCGGCCATCAGGAAGGTCAGGATCGGCCAACCGACCAGAAAGCCGATCGCGTAGATCAGGCCGTCGTAGCCATTGGCCATCACCGCCGCGGTAATGCCCAGGAACGAGGCCGCCGACATGAAGTCGCCCGCGATCGCCAGGCCGTTCTGGAAGCCGGTGATGCCACCGCCGGCGGTGTAGAAGTCAGAGGCCGATTTGGTCTTGGCCGCTGCCCACTTGGTGATCCACAAGGTGCCCAGCACGAAGAAGCCGAACATGCCGATCGCCACCCAGTTGGTGGGTTGCTTGTCGACCTGGCCCATGTCGCCGCCGGCGGCCAGTGCGAGGCCTGCCGGCAGCAGGCCGGCCAAAATCAGGAGAAGGCGCGAAGTCTTGCTCATTTGCGGGCTTCCTCCAGGATCTGCGCGGTCAGCTGGTCGTAGGTGTTGTTGGCACGACGCACGTAGATGGCGGTGATGATGATGGTGAACACCATCACTCCGATCGCGATCGGAATGCCGATCGAGGTCACCCCGGCGCCGATCGGTTTGGCGAGGAATTCCTTGTCGAAGGCGATCAGGCCGATGTAGCCGTAATAGGCGAGCAACATCAGCACGGTCAGCGTCCAGCCCAGCGTGTTGCGTTGGCGTTTGAGCGCGTGGTACTTCGGATTGGCATCGATCTTGGCGATCAGTGCTTCATTCGAGACGGTCATGGTCTGTCTCCTGGAGTGCGGGCGGCACGGCCCGCCCACATGCGTGGCGGGCCACCGGCGGGGTGAATCTTAGAAGCTGTACTTGGTGGTGAACTGCAGGCGCGAGATGTCGCCGGAATCGCCGTTTTCAGCTTCGCGGCGGCCGTACATCAGCTCTGCACCCACATCGACCTTGGGCAGCGGCGAATAGAAGACGTTGGCGCGGATGCTCTGCTGCGACTTGCTCGCCAGCCCGCCGGTATTGGCGATGTCGTGGTCGTAATCCACGCGCGAATACATGATGGTGCTGCGCAGCTTGGCGTTGTAGTCGTGGCGCCACGCCACCCAACCAGCCACGGTGCTGACGGTCTGGATGTTGCCGTCCATGTCGATTTCCACGTCCGAGCCGTTGCCCAGACCCAGATAGCGCCCCAGGCCTTCGCCGTAGCTGAGCTGATAGCGCAGGTCGTTGTTGGAGTTGATGATCCAGCGCCCGCCGCCGGCGATGGCGCCGCCGAAGTCGGTGTCGTTGGTCAGCGCGCTGCGGGTGCGGTACTGGCGCGCGATCGCCGACAGCCCGAACGTACCCCAGGTGCCCTTCCAGTTGTAGCGCGCGGTCAGATCCGGCATCGCGCCATGGTCCGAGGCCAGGATGGTGTTGCCACCCTGGTAGGGCGTGGTCAGCGTCTCGGGATTTTCTGCCGAAACACTGAAGGCACCGCGGGTGTAGCGAATCTGGGTCTGACGGCTGAACAGCGCACCGTCGGTCGGCCCGACGATGTCGGCGGCCTCGGGCAGGATCGTGGAATCGATGAAGTTGGACCAGGTCTGGCCGGCCAGCCAGTTGTTCCAGCTCATGTAGGCGTGCCGCAAGGTGCCGCCGTACAAGTTGTTGACCTGGTTGGCCAGCGCGTTGCCGAAGAAATCCAGTTCGATGAAGCCGGTGAGCTTGTCGCCGTTATCGGTGACGGTGTCCACGCCCAGATTGAAGCGCGAGAACTTGGCATGAAAGTCGGTGTCGGTGCTGGAGGCCTGGCCGCCGACCGGGGTCTGCGTCGGGATATACAGGTACCGCCCCACCGCGCCTTCGGGCAATGCGCCGTCGCTGGTGCGGGTGGTCATGAAATCGGCCTTGATGAAACCGCCAAAACGAAACGTTGTCCCCGGCAACGCGTTCGGCGTGATGCTGCTCAGCTGGATCGGCTTCTTGCCGGCAGGCACTACAGGTGCGGCCGGCGTCTGCGCCTGCAAGGTGCGCACCTCGGTCACCTGCGTCTGGGTCTGGGCAATCTGGCCCTGCTGTTGCTGCTGTGCAGAGACCAACATTTGTACCTGACGCTCGAGCTCGGCAATACGCGTTTCCAATGCCTTTTCCTTGGCCGTTTGCGCGAAGGCAACGCCCGGCAAAATGCTCGCCACAAACAACGCAGCCGCCAACGGATGGCGCACCAATGGTGCAGTACGGTGTTTCATAGACCCCTCTCCCCAATGAAGGCCTCGCGCTTGATGGCGATGCTGTGCGGAGCGTGAGGCAGTCCGCACTTGCGAGCCTATTCGCCTTTGGTCGTAGCTGCAACGCAGCATTCCACAAGATGACCGATCGTCGCACTAGAACCGGGAACGGATTTGGGATAACGCGCTCTGGCGGTTAAGACCAAGGTCTAAGGCCCGGTTGAACGCCGGGACAGAATGGATACGGCACACTGATTGTCTACCGAGGGCGGCTGTCGCGCTCTCTTCCGACAAGTTCATCGCAAGTGAGGGTGCCATGGCTGATGTTTATCCCGTCGATCCCGCGTTCGCCGCTGATGCGCGCATTACGCGCGAGCAGTACGCAACGCTGTACCGCGAATCGATCGAACACCCCGAGCAGTTCTGGGGCAAGGCCGCACAGCGGCTGGAGTGGTTCAAGCAACCCACCCAGGTAAAGGACGTCAGCTACGCGCTGGACGATTTCCACATCCGCTGGTTCGGCGATGGCGAGCTCAATGCCAGCGTCAACTGCCTGGATCGCCAGCTGGCCACGCGCGGCGACAAGACCGCGCTGTTGTTCGAACCCGACAGCCCGGACGCCGAGTCCTACCCGGTCACCTATCGCCAGTTGTACGAGCGCGTGTGCAAGCTCGGCAATGCGCTGCGCAATCTCGGCGTCAACAAGGGCGACCGCGTCACCATCTATATGCCGATGATTCCCGATGCAGCCGTGGCCATGCTCGCCTGTGCGCGCATCGGTGCGGTGCACTCGGTGGTGTTCGGCGGCTTTGCGGCCAACTCGATCGCCGACCGCGTGATCGATTGCCAGAGCAAGCTGATCATCACCGCCGACGAAGGCCTGCGCGGCGGCAAGAAGATTCCGCTCAAGGCCAATGTCGATGCGGCACTGAAACTGCCCGGCACCAACACCGTGGAAACGGTGCTGGTGGTGCGTCACACCGGTGGTGCGGTGGAGATGCAGGCACCGCGCGATCGCTGGTTCCATGATGTGGTCGACGGCCAGCCGGCCGAATGCGAACCCGAGCGCATGAACGCGGAAGATCCGTTGTTCATCCTCTACACCTCCGGTTCCACCGGCAAGCCCAAGGGCGTGCTGCACACCACCGCCGGCTATCTGCTGTTTGCCAGCTACACGCATGAAGTGGTGTTCGACCTGCGCGAGGACGACATCTACTGGTGCACCGCCGACGTGGGCTGGGTCACCGGCCACAGCTACATCGTCTACGGCCCGCTCGCCAACGGCGCCACCGCGGTGATGTTCGAAGGCGTGCCGAATTACCCCAACGTCTCGCGCTTCTGGGATGTGATCGACAAGCACAAGGTCAGCATCTTCTACACCGCGCCCACCGCGATCCGCGCACTGATGCGCGATGGCGAGGAGCCGGTGAAGAAGACCTCGCGCAAGAGCCTGCGTCTGCTCGGCAGCGTCGGCGAGCCGATCAACCCGGAAGCCTGGCGCTGGTACTACGAAGTGGTCGGCGACAGCCGCTGCCCGATCGTGGACACCTGGTGGCAGACCGAAACCGGCGGCATCCTGATCTCGCCGCTGGCCGGCGCGGTCGATCTCAAGCCGGGCTCGGCAACCCTGCCGTTCTTTGGCGTGCAACCGGCGCTGGTCGATGCCGAAGGCAAGATTCTGCAAGGCGCCACCGAAGGCAATCTGGTGCTGCTGGATTCGTGGCCGGGCCAGATGCGCTCGGTCTATGGCGACCATCAGCGTTTCATCGACACCTACTTCCGCACCTATCCGGGCAGCTACTTCACCGGCGACGGCTGCCGCCGCGATGCCGATGGCTATTACTGGATCACCGGTCGCGTGGACGATGTGATCAACGTGTCCGGCCACCGCATCGGCACCGCCGAAGTGGAAAGCGCACTGGTCTCGCACCCCAAGGTCGCCGAGGCGGCCGTGGTCGGCTTCCCGCACGACGTCAAGGGCCAGGGCATCTATGCCTATGTCACCTTGATCGCGGGCGAGACCCCGAGCGAAGAACTGCACAAGGAGTTGATCACCTGGGTGCGCAAGGAGATCGGCCCGATCGCCTCGCCGGATCACCTGCAATGGGCACCGGGCCTGCCGAAGACCCGCTCGGGCAAGATCATGCGCCGCATCCTGCGCAAGATCGCCGAGAACGCACCGGACCAACTCGGCGATACCTCGACCCTGGCCGATCCATCGGTGGTGGATTCGTTGGTGAGCGAGCGGTTGACGCGCTGACGCGCGTTGGGAATGGGGAGTTGGGAATGGGGAATCGGCAGAGCGGTTCCCTGAGGAGTGGAGAGTCGAGAGTGGGATTGGGGATTCGTAAAAGCGGGTTCCCGACCCACACATTCATTCATCGCTGCCAATTCTCATCTTCAAAGTCACCACACCGCTGTTGTCGTTGCTTGCCTTGCTGCTCTTCGCTGTTGCCTTTGCGATTCCCCACTCCCGATTCACGATTCACGGCCCCCCTCAATGACCACCCTGCTGATCGCCGACGACCATCCCCTGTTCCGTGAGGCCTTGCGCGGGGCGGTGCAGCGCGTGATGCCGGGAGTGCTGTTGTTCGAGGCCGACACGGTGGATGCGTTGTACACCCTGGCCGATGCGCAACCGGATGCCGATCTGTTGTTGATGGATCTCAACATGCCGGGCGCGCAGGGGTTCAGTGCGTTGGTGCACATGCGTTCACTGCATCCGCAGTTGCCGGTGGTGGTGGTGTCCGCACGCGAGGAGCCCACCGTGATGCGTCGCGCCATCGACCATGGCGCGTTCGGTTTCATTCCCAAATCCGCAGACTCGGACACCATCGGGCGCGCGTTGGCCACGGTGCTGGACGGCGAGCGCTGGATCCCGGCCGAAGCGCAGAACCTTCCACCCACCTGCAGCGAAGAACGTGAAGTGGGCCAGCGTCTGCGCGATCTCACCCCGCAACAATTCCGCGTGCTGCAGATGCTCGGCGCCGGGCGCCTCAACAAGCAGATCGCCTACGACTTTGGCGTGTCCGAAGCCACCATCAAGGCACATGTCACCGCGATCCTGCGCAAGCTCGGCGTCACCAACCGCACCCAGGCGGTGCTGATGGCCGGCAAGCTTGCCATCGATGCCGACGGCATCGTGCTGCCGCCGCCCGAGGAAGACTGAGCGCGGCCGACACACTGCTGCGGCCAGCAGTCACCACGTTTCGGTGCATCCGCAGACTGCAATCAGCGCAAAGACCGGCCGGTGCAGACCTTCGACGTGCTTTGCGGCGCTGGCACGTGCCACACCTCGTTGTCGTGTTCGTCGCTGCCTTCGTAGAGGGCGTAGCGCCCATCGTCCTGGCGATGCATGGTCGGGCTGAAGGTGATGAAATCGACCCGGCCGTCCGGGCCGATGAACTGCACCTCGCCTCCGCACACGAAATTGGACCCCGGTTCCTGACCCAGTGCAGCGCAGGTCACCTGCGAGGTCTCCGCACGCACGACGCGGCTCACTTTTGGCCTGATCAGGCCGCGGTCTGCGGCATCGCAGAAATAATCGGCGATGACCGTGCGCATCTCACGCTGCGACGGCATCCATGGCGGGCAGCTGTAGGCATCGGCCATGCAACTAGGAACAAGGCCTGCATTTTCAGGGAGATCCGGCGCAGCAGCGAGTGCGGTTGGACATGACAGCAACAGGCATGCGGCCGCAGCCAGCAGGAAAATATGGGAAGGCATTGCGCGTGCGGGTTCGGCATGGGGAGGAGCAATCTACCTTATGACCACGGCGCCCGTTCCGGCTGATGCGCGTGCACTGCATTGCGTTTGCCACGCAGTGCGCTGCATCGCAGCGTGCGATGCGTGCGGTACACCGCGACTGGCCCAGTGCCAGGTCCTCGCCCCGGTAGACGCCAGCACCGGATGCTGCGCATGTGCTCACTCTGCCAACACTTTCAGGCGCATGGCATGCTGTAAGCCTGCGGCGCGTCGGTGCGCGCCGGTCTTCAGGGGATCCATGCAGACGTTTTCTTTTTCGCGCAGCCCGCTTGTGCTGGCACTCGTGCTGGCCGCGCTCGGCTGCGGCAGTGCGCAGGCCAACGACAGCAGCTTCGGCGACGACAACGGCACCATCCGCCTGTTGCATCAGCCCGATATCAGCATGGACAAGGAAGCCTTGCTGCTCAGCGAGGAGCGCGTGCAGGTGGACTATGTGTTCACCAACAACAGCGAGCGTGCGTTGACTGTGCCGATCGCCTTCCCGATGCCGCCGATGTATTTCGGCATGGCCGACCATAGCGAGCTGACCGATTTCAAACTGTGGGTAGACGGCAAACCGATCGCCACCACGCGCAAACTCGTCGTGCTGCTGGACGATGGCAGCGATATCTCCAAGGCGTTCGCGGCGAGCGGCTGGAGTGCGCACGATGTTGCGACCTTCACCGAATCGGGCGCCGTGCCAAAAGGACGCAAGCCACTGCCTGCGCGCTGGATCGACTCCGACCAGCAGCCACGCTTCACGCTCAGCGAGTATTTCGTCTGGCAGCAACTGTTTCCCGCGCGGCGCAGCGTGCAGATCCGGCATGCGTACGCGCCCAGCGTGTCCACCGGCGTGCCGCAGAGCAGCGCGTTCCTGCTGGAGTCGTATGCGAAAGACACCTGTATTGAGCCCGCGACCAGAACCAGCATGCAACGCCGCGAAGGTGAGCACGGCCTGGGCTGGGCCAACCTGCGCTATGTGCTGACCACCGGCAAGAACTGGAACGGCCCGATCAAGGATTTTCAGCTGACCATCCGCAAGCAGGCGGCGAGCGACACGCTCAGCCTGTGCTTCGACGGCGCGCTGAAAAAGATCGACCCGCTGACCTTCCAGTTCAAGCAAACCAACTTCGTGCCGATGCGCGATCTCAACCTGCTGTTCGTGCGTCTTCCCGAGTGACGCACATGCAGGCGGGCGTGCACGTCGACTCGCACATCGACGACCGGCACGCCCTAGCGACCGAGCACGAGACCGATCGACACGCCAGGCCCGCTCTGCGCAAACGTTGCACACACCCAGACACATTTCTAGCAAGCCCAAGCGCTGTGGCGTGACCGCATCCACACGCGTGCACCGCGCGCCATCTCAGTTGTCGATATCACCATTGACCATGAGCTGATGCCCGGGCAAGTCTCGGACTCCCAGGACGCTTTGCGGAGATGGCATGACACGACGTGTTCCCTGGCTCTGGATCGGCCTGCTGGTGGCGTGTGCATTGATTGCAGCACTGGCATGGCAGAACAAACAACTGCGTGCGCAACAACAGCGGTTGCAGGCACGCATCAGCACACCGTATGACGGCATGTACGTGCCACGCATCGAAGTGACCGATACGCAGGGCCAACGTCATCTGCTTGGCGCGCCGCAGGGCCAGGCGCAGGTGCTGTTCTTTTTTACCACCACGTGTCCGTACTGCCAGCGCTCGGCACTCACTGTGCTGCGTACGGCGCGGCAATTACAGGCCAATTTGCCTGGCCGGCCCCAGTTACTTGGCGTGTGCCAGTGCGATGCGGCGCAGGCCGCGCGCTATGCACATGTGCATGGCTTCGATTTTCCGGTGGTCACGTTGACCGATCGTCGCGCGCTGATGTTGTTTCGTGCGCGCAAAGTGCCGCTGCTGATGGCCATCGATGGTGAGGGGCGCGTGCGCCATTCGCATCTGGGCGTCTTCGATACCACGGAGCGGGTGCAGGACCTGGTTGCCGCATTGCGCCGCACGGACGCGCCAGCGGCTTTTGCAACGGTAAAGGAGTAATGCATGAAGAAGCGTTGGGTAACTTTGCGGAGTGCGTTGATGGCGGCGACGTTTCTGGCCAGTACCGGTTTCGGTGCATTCCAGGTGATGGCAGTCGATAACGCACAGCCGAAAACCGAATCGTGCAGTGCATGGGCCTGCAAGGCGGAGTGTCCGGAGTTTGGCGGCGATTTAGGACAAGGCAACGTCTGCTACTGCTGCGGTTAAGAGCGGCGATCAAAACCACTGCGCAGCGGCCAGGCGGTCACGGCCGGTGCTCGCTACGTGTGGTTGGCCACTCTAGGTTCACGGCGGGGTCCCCCCGGACCCCGCCGTTTGCTTGCCAGCATCACTGCGTGCTGCAGACCGTGGTTGTGCCAGGCCAACTTGAGGTTCGGCAGGGATTCGTGAAAAAAAACAGCCAAAACTAAGCCAACTCGCTGTCAGCAAAGGTCTTGCCGAACCTTGAGCTGATCCGGGTATCAACCTGCCTGCCGACCCTCGACCTTGATCACGAACCGAAACTCGGCCCGTGAACTGAATTCGTATTTCATTCGCGTTTTTCGTATGCGACAGGGTGGGCAGGCGAAAGAATGCTAAATGTCTAGTTCCAAGACCGATGGGATTTTCGGGCTTTCAATGGGCTTTCAAATGGCAACGTCACCGATCAGCGCAACCAGTCGCGTCAGTTCACCCCTTACCGAGCAAGCTGAAGAGGGCAATGCACCACGAACGCGTCCCTCAACAGCACCCGCACCCCACCACCACCTATCTGGACTGCAATCTCGTCCGAAACGGCCGACAATCGGGGAGATGTCTGGGGGATCCTACATGGCGGCAACCCACTCCGGACAGGCCGCAACGTCAGCCACGGCAAGGGCGCTTGAGGCCCTGCTGCAAGTGCCCGCTGTCGCACGGAACGTGCCTGTGCCCGCCAACCTGCATGCCAACATCCTCAAACTGTTCAAAGAATCACCGGAACGCGACTGGCTCGGCCCTCAGGAACCGTGCACCGCGCAGCAGCTGCAGGCCATGCGCGGGACCCTGGCGGACTCTCCGGTGTGCTTCTACCCGTTGGGTGGCGCCGATGCCTACTACCCCACGTTGCTGAGCAACGCCAAGGTCACAGTCATGACCTGCGGGAATAGTTGGGGCAGCGTGGCGGACATAGGTCGCGCACTGAATGTCGAGGGGTCAGCCGGCGGTGTTGTGACCGGTGGCCAATTCGGAGGCTTCGATTCCAGTCGAGACTGGTACGTAAAGTCCGAGGAGCTCGGTTTCAGTCACGGGGCACTCGGCCCGCTTTCCGTGCTTCGCGCCATCGCGGCCCAGGCATTGAACGGAGAGCGTGTCAACGACATAAAGGTGTGCTGCTTCGATCTGGGAAGCGACGCCGGTGTTACCTATGCCGAGGCAAAGCAGGACAATGAACTGAACGACAACATCGCCTTCTGGACCACCACCACCGACGGAGCCCGCAAGCTGCACTTGTGCCTCAAGCTGGTTCTTCCCGATGACGAAAAGAACATCGGCAGCCTGCACGCGCTGTTGTCCAAGATCAGTGGCCCCGGGCAGACGTTGATGCTGGAAAAAGCAATTCCAGACAGGTTGTATACCACCAAAGCAGTCCAGAACGTCCTGGCGCCTCCAGCGACGCTCTTGAAAGCCATCGTGTGCGATGGCCAAGACCGATATAGCGCCGATTCCCAACCTGTCTATGCCGGCGGAACTTGGGTACAGGAAACCGTCAAGCTCAAGCGGGCTGAGGGCACTCCCGAGTGGAGCAGTGCTAAATTTGGCTACGGCGACTCTGTATTCATCCATCGGCCGGACCCCGCGGCCAAAGCACATGAGACCCACACCGCAACTCCCCCCCTGGCCATGGGCTTCCGCCGCATGTTCGGCCAGCGGAGAAACCAATGAGAGAGTCGGCCGGGATTCGTTAAAAATCCTGGGTCTTCGCGGATCACTGTGGGTGCAATCGAGCGTTTTCGGGTAGCGGCGGCATGAACCGCCCCGGGAACCTGATAGCGCTTGTTGGGATACGGGCGGCGGGCGACGACCTCGATGCCGTTGCGTAGCAGCAGACCGAACGGGGCAATCACAATATCGATCAGTTCGCACCGGGTGGGGATGCTGGATCAGCATGGGATTGCCTCATTGCCGGGCAGCCCACAGGTTGAGGCTGCGCGGTGTGGTCACCCGTGGAAGCAGGGTCCAGGACGCCACCGGAGTGCGCTGCGGGCGCGCTACGCGCCTTCGATCAGCAGGGGTGTGCGCACCGGCGTGCAAAGTCAGCGGCCAACTGTGCGGCCGCTTCCAGGCTCAGCATGTAGTGCCCCTAGGCCACCACCAGCGCGGCGAGGTCGGCCGACACCGCTTCCGGCGAACACACGAAGACATCAAGCGCAGCCACGCCGCGCACGGTGCAATACGCCTGGCCTGACACGTCGCCGACGTGGGGGCGAGGTGGACGCCGAATTGAGGCTCGGCAGGGATTCGTTAGAAATCCTTTGCTGACAGCGAGTTGGCTCACTTTTGGCTGTTTTTTACACGAATCCCTGCCGACCCCCAACTTGGGCATTGGGGCAGGAACGACGCGCTGAACCAACGCCCGCCGTTATGCTGCACTGCAGCGTGATCTGTTCACTTATGATTGCGATATTCATATGCGAACAGTCCGGCACCGGCCGGCTGGTGGACGTTGCGATGCCCAGCTGCTGCTTTCCAGATTCCGTACGCGCCTGCCTGACCATCGCAAACCCTGCGGAGCGTTGCGCGTGAGCGTTGTGCGGAAGCAGTTGGGCAGCACCAACGTGCAGCTCTCAGCGCTGGGGTTTGGCGCTGCGCCGATCGGCAATCTGTACACCGAAGTCGACGAGGGCGACGCACTGGCTGCAGTGGCCGGCGCGTTCGAGGCCGGCATCCGCCATTTCGACAGCGCGCCTTATTACGGCTATGGGCTAAGCGAGACGCGGCTGGGCCGCGGCTTGGCCGGTGTGCCGCGCGCTGCCTACACGCTGTCGACCAAGGTCGGGCGCTGCCTCTACGACGATGCGCAGGCCGCTGCCGGCCGCGACGGCTTTGCGGTGGCCGGCCGCCGCGCCGCGTTCGACTACAGCGGCGACGGCGTGCGGCGCGCGTTCGCCTCGAGTCTGGAGCGCCTGGGCACCGATTACATCGACGTGCTGCTGCTGCACGACATCGGCACGCTGACCCACGGCGACAACCACGCCAACGTGCTGCGCCAGGCCTTGGAGGAGGCCTTGCCGGCGATGGCGGCGCTGAAGGCGGCCGGTGCCTGCGGGGCGATCGGGCTGGGCGTCAACGAGCAGGAGGTGGCACTGGAGGTGTTGCCACGCTTCCCGCTCGACTGCGTGATGCTGGCCGGCCGCTACACGCTGCTGGAACAGCATGGCGCGCGCGCGCTGCTCGATCAGGCACAGCAGCGCAACGTGGCGATCCTGTCGGCCGGCCCATATAGCTCTGGCCTGCTCAGCGACGCGCGCGGCCCCGGTGCGACCTACAACTACGCCCCGGTCGATACCGCCACCTTGCAGCACGCGCAGCGCCTGTACGCTGCCTGCGCGGCGTTCGATGTGGATATCGGTGCAGTGGCGCTGCAGTTCCCGCTGGCGCATCCGGCAGTGACCACCGTGGTGGCCGGCATGCGCACCGTGGCCGAGGTGCAATCGGCCGCCACGCGCCTGCAGACATCGATTCCGCCAGCGCTGTGGCAACGCCTGCGCGATGATGGCCTGCTCGCTGCGGACATGCCCACGCCATGAGCCGCATCGACGCGCACCTGCATTTCTGGCAGCTGGCCCGTGGCGATTACCACTGGCTCACGCCCGAACTGGCGCCGCTTTATCGCGACTTCGGCCCAGCCGATATCGGCCAGGCGCTGGACGCTGCCGATATTGAGAGCGTGGTGGTGGTGCAGGCCGCCGCGACCGAGGCCGAAACCCGTTACCTGTTCGAACTGGCGCGCGCCAATGCGCGTATTGCCGGCGTGGTCGGTTGGGTCGATTTCGCCGCGCCCGATGCCACCGCGCGCATCGAGGCGCTGGTGCGCGACGGCGGCGGTGTGCTCAAGGGCCTGCGCCCGATGGTGCAGGACATCGCCGATGTGCAATGGCTGGCCCAGCCCGACCTGGATGCCGCCTTCGACGCATTGATCGCGCACGATCTGGCGTTCGATGCCTTGATCCGCAGCGTGCATGTGCCGGCGCTGCAAACGCGCCTGAAGCGCCACCCGGACCTGCGCGTGGTCGTCGATCACGGCGGCAAGCCGCAGATCGCTGCGGGCGAATTCGTTGCCTGGGCGGCCGGCATGGCCGCGCTGGCGCAGCATCCCACTGTGCACTGCAAGCTCTCCGGGCTGCTCACCGAAGCAGCGCGCGGTGCCGGCGTGGAGGCGCTGGAGCCGTATGTCGGCCATCTGTTCGCACGCTTCGGCGCGCAACGCCTGCTATGGGGCAGCGACTGGCCGGTGCTGACCCAACGCGCCGATTACACGCATTGGTTCGAGATCGCACAGCACCTGGTCGCCAAACACGCCGACGGCCACGCTGCAGCGGTGTTCGGCGACAACGCACGCACGTTCTATCGTCTGCCACGGCCGGCGGCCCCCACCCACGGAATCTCTTCGGTATGACTGTCTCGATCTCTACAACTCCCAACGACCGCCTGCATGGCAAGCGCTGCCTGATCACCGCCGCCGGCGCCGGCATCGGCCGCGAAAGCGCGCTGGCCTGCGCACGCGCCGGCGCGCAGGTGATCGCCACCGATATCGATGCCGCGGCCTTGCAGGCGCTGGCGGCCGAATCGGAGGCCATCACCACCCAACTGCTCGATGTCACCGATGCCTCGGCGATTGCCGCACTGGTCGCGACGCACGGCCCGTTCGATGTGTTGTTCAACTGCGCCGGCTTCGTGCACCAGGGCAGCATTCTCGATTGCGACGAGCCGGCCTGGCGCCGCTCGTTTTCGATCAACGTCGATGCGATGTACTACACCTGCAAGGCGGTACTGCCGGGCATGCTCGAACGCGGCCGCGGCAGCATCATCAACATGTCCTCGGTCGCCTCCAGCATCAAGGGCGTGCCCAACCGCTTCGTCTACGGCGTGACCAAGGCCGCCGTGATCGGCCTGAGCAAGGCCATCGCTGCCGATTACGTGGCGCAGGGCGTGCGTTGCAACGCGATCTGCCCGGGCACCATCAAGACGCCGTCGCTGGGCCAGCGCGTGCAAGCGCTGGGCGGCGACGAACAGGCGGTGTGGAAGAGCTTCACCGACCGCCAGCCGATGGGCCGCCTGGGCGACCCGCGCGAGATCGCGCAGCTGGTGGTGTATCTGGCCTCGGACGAATCCTCGTTCACCACCGGCCAGACCCACATCATCGATGGCGGTTGGTCCAACTGAGTGCGGCAACGCATCGCGGCGCAGCCCACCGCAACGTGGGCGCGGCTAGTGCCAGATGCGATCTGCACCGCTCGTCCGCCTTGATCTGAGTACGCCGTGCTTACCCACCCGATGCACGCGCGCTAGGTTTGCTAGCCGCTCCATTCCTCACCTGCAAAGGAAGACTGCATGAAACTCGTACGCGTTGGCGCCCCCGGCCAGGAACGTCCCGGCTTGATCGATAACGAAGGCCGCATCCGCGATTTGAGCGGCGTGATCGACGATGTGGCCGGCGAGCACATCACTAATGCCGGCCTGGACACACTGCGTGCGCTGGACGTGTCCACGCTGCCGCTGCTCGAAGGCGAGCTGCGCTATGGCGCCGCAGTGGGGCAGATCGGCAAGTTCATCTGCGTGGGGTTGAATTACGCCGACCACGCGGCCGAATCGGGCATGGACGTGCCCAAGATGCCGATCCTGTTCATGAAGGCCACCACCGCGGTGAGCGGCCCCAACGACACCGTGATCATCCCGCGCGGCTCGGTCAAGAGCGACTGGGAAGTGGAACTGGGCGTGGTGATCGGCGATGTGGCGCGCGATGTCTCGGTGGACGAAGCGCTGAATCACGTCGCGGGCTACGCGGTGATCAACGATCTGTCCGAGCGCGAATTCCAGCTCGAACACGGCGGCCAGTGGGTCAAGGGCAAGAGCGCCGACACCTTCGGCCCGATCGGCCCGTGGCTGGTCACCCGCGATGAAATCGCCGACCCGCAGAACCTGTCGATGTGGCTGGAGGTCAATGGCCACCGCTACCAGAACGGCAGCACCCGCACGATGGTGTTCGGCGTGGCCGAACTGGTCAGCCACATCAGCCGCTACATGACGCTGATGCCGGGCGATGTGATCAGCACCGGCACCCCGCCGGGCGTGGGCCTGGGCCAGAAGCCGCCGGTGTATCTGAAGCCGGGCGACGTGATGGAACTGGAGATCGAAGGCCTGGGTCGCCAGCGCCAGCCGGTGGTGGCGCATCCGCGTGATGCTGCTTGAGGGCCATCGGCTTCCCGGACCTTGGTTCTCCAAGAAGATTGAGTGAAGGTAAGTGGCTAAGTATCCGCACGAAGCAGCCTAAAGCCCCTCTCCCCTCGGGGCACCAAGGCACGGCTTGCGCGCCACTAGCGCGCGTGCGTTGGTGCGCCCGCGCCGCAAGCGCGGGCCGGGGCGCGGAGCGGGGGTTGGGGTGAGGGTACGTAGCGACGTATCCAAGCAGTTTGTCGCGATGTGCCTTTGTCGTTAGGCGTGACATGTCGGCACGTGTGTCGATGTGTCATGCGCAAATTTTTTTAAGCGGCGTGCGAGGGCGTTGAACTTCCAAGCGCTGTCGCGCGTTGATATCGACACGCAGTTGGTCGTGCAGTGATTCGTTGATCTGCGTTGTTCGTTGATCTGCGTTGCAAACGCATGAGTACCTGCAGCGCTTCAACATAGTCGGCGCTGCGCGTTCGTACCCTCACCCCAACCCCTCTCCCGGTGGGAGAGGGGCTCTGCCACCTTTCTCCGTTTCCGTTCCCCCGTTTCAGTTTTATTTCGCGCGTTTTATTCCCGTCTTCCATTGCCCAGGACTTCCATGAGCACCATCATCGCCCTCGATACCCACGACGTCCGCTTCCCCACCTCGCGCGAGCTCGATGGGTCGGATGCGATGAATCCGGATCCGGATTACTCGGCCGCGTATGTCGTGCTGCGCACCGATGCACCGGACGACCTGGCCGGTTATGGTCTGGTGTTCACCATCGGCCGCGGCAACGATGTGCAGACCGCCGCCGTGGCTGCACTGGCCGAACATGTGGTCGGCCTGCACGTGGAAGACGTCATCGCCGATCTGGGCGCATTCGCGCGCCTGCTTACCAACGATTCGCAGCTGCGCTGGCTGGGCCCGGAAAAGGGCGTGATGCATATGGCGATCGGCGCGGTGATCAACGCCGCCTGGGATCTGGCCGCACGCGCGGCGAGAAAGCCGCTATGGCGTTACATCGCCGAGCTCAGCCCAGAGCAACTGGTCGATACCATCGACTTCCGCTACCTCACCGACGCGCTCACCCGCGACGAAGCGCTGGCGATCCTGCGCGATGCACAACCGCAGCGCGCGCAACGCATCGCCACGCTGATCGAACAGGGCTACCCCGCCTACACCACCTCGCCTGGCTGGCTCGGCTACTCCGACGAGAAACTGGTGCGGCTGGCCAAGGAAGCGGTGGCCGATGGCTTCCGCACCATCAAGCTCAAGGTCGGCGCCAACGTGCAGGACGACATCCGCCGCTGCCGCCTGGCGCGTGAGGCGATCGGCCCGGACATCGCGATGGCGGTGGACGCTAATCAGCGCTGGGACGTGGGCCCGGCGATCGACTGGATGCGCCAGCTGGCCGAATTCGACATCGCCTGGATCGAAGAACCCACCAGCCCGGACGATGTGCTCGGCCACGCGGCGATCCGCCGGGGCATCACCCCGGTGCCGGTTTCCACCGGCGAACACACCCAGAACCGGGTGGTGTTCAAGCAGCTGCTGCAGGCCGGTGCGGTGGACCTGATCCAGATCGACGCCGCGCGCGTCGGCGGCGTCAACGAAAACCTCGCCATCCTGCTGCTGGCCGCCAAGTTCAACATCCGCGTCTTTCCGCACGCCGGCGGCGTCGGCCTGTGCGAACTGGTGCAACACCTGGCCATGGCCGACTTCGTGGCCATCACCGGCAAGATGGAAGACCGCGCCATCGAATTTGTCGACCATCTGCACCAGCACTTCCTGGACCCGGTGCGCATCCAGCACGGCCGCTATCTGGCACCGCAAGCCGCCGGCTTCTCCGCCGAAATGCACCCTGCCTCCATCGCAGAATTCCGCTATCCCGACGGCCGCTTCTGGGTCGAAGACCTGGCCGCTTCGAAGGCGTAATCGAACGCATTGCAAAGCGTAGATCGCATCACTGTAGGAGCGGCGGCAGCCGCGATGGGCTTGCTCGATTGCCTGATCGCGACTGAAGCCGTTTTTTAGAGTGGCTAACAACACGTCGCGAGCAGTCGCCAGGGGCGTGCGGACGTGATCAGCTGCCTGGCTGCAGGGCCCTTGCCCGCCCACCATCGCAGGACACGCTGCAAGTACGTCCCTGTAAGCTCTTACGCGGCATCCATGCCGCGTAAGGTCCCGCGACGGTGGGCGGGCAAGGACCAGTCGAGATGGTCGGTGTTCATGCTTTTGAACAAGGCAACCTACAACTGTCTGGCGCGGTGTCCTCACCGATTGCGGGACCGTGTGGCGGCATGGATGCCGCCACCGAGCCTACAGGGACGTACTTGCGGCGTGTCCCGCAAGCGGTGAGGGCACCGCGCCCTCGACCGACTCAGCGTTGGACCTGACTTCTGACTGCATCCACCAAGATGCGGCCGACAACACCACCGCACTCACTGACAGTCGAACGCTCGCTAGCTTTTGTTAGCCGCTTTAGTTGGAGCGTTTGCGATGCACGGGCTTAGCACCTGCCAGCCGCGCGGCACCAGCGTCAATGCATCACGCAGCGCAACTGCGCGGACCATGCATGCGCAACAGTTAGTTGCAGGACCTTCTCCGTCACTGGCTGCTGTCACGCCTTCGCTGCGCAGCAGGCACAACGCACGATGCGCCTGCAAAAAACACCCTGTTTCGATGCGCGGCGCCAGCAGCAGCAGCGGCAAAGAGACGCAAGACCAACGCCCTACTGCGGAGTCAACACATCCGCAGAAACACACTGGGCGAAACCCTAACCCCGCCCCACACCAACCGCCTCACTCAACGCAAAAATCTGCCCAGCCTCGCGCCACTTCTCCCCCGGCGCACTGCCAGGCAACGGCTTTTGAAACCGCCACATCAGCTCTTCCCAGGCTTGAATCCGCGGATCGCTCGCATCCCGCGCCGCCTTGGCCGCCGGATCGTAATCGTCGCCAACTTCCATCAACATCACCAAGCGATCGCCGCTGCGAAAGATCTGCAGCTCCAGGATCCCCGCCTGCCGCAACGACGCCACCACTTCCGGCCACACCTGCGTCGGTTGATGCCAACGCTCGTACTCGGCGATCAACTGCGGGTCGTCGTGCAGATCCAGCACGTAGCACAGACGCCGCACACTCATGCGCCTGCCCCAGCAATCACCGGCGCAGCGCGACGCGCGCGCAACGCGAACAGCAGGATCACAGCAAAGCACCCACCCGGCACCACCATCGCCCAGTGGATACCGGCCATGTCCGACACCGCGCCCATCACCGCAGTGAGCAGCGCACCGCCGATGATCGACATCACCAACAGCGACGAACCCAGCTTGCGTGCGTCGTCGTGCATGCCATCCAGGCCCAGCGCAAAGATGGTCGGGAACATCACCGACATGAACACGCTCGCGGCGACCAATGCGTACAGGCCGGTCCAACCGGGCAGCGCAATCGCCACCGCACACAAGACCAGATTGATCGTGGCAAAACTCGCCAGCAACTTCGCCGGCGCCAGATAGCGCAACAGCGCGGTGCCGATGAAGCGGCCAGCCATGAACAGCACCAACGAGATGGTCAGATACGTCGCGGCGGTTTTTTCCGGCGTGCCCGGCACCGCGTCCTGCAGATAGCGGATCAGATAGCTCCAGATGCCGACCTGCGCGCCCACGTAGAAGAACTGCGCCACCACCGAAAACACAAATAGCCGGTTACGCAGCAACTCGCCGAAGCGCGCACGTTTGGGGGCCGCCTCGCCCACGCCCGCATCGCCGGTGGGAAAGCGCACCAGCGCGATCAGGATCGCCCACAGCACCACCACCACGCCGATCACCAGATACGGCGTCTGCACTGCAGACGATTCGGTGGCGAAGAACGCCGCGCGCGCGGCCGGCGCCATCGCGGCCAGCTCGGCCGGGGTGTGCTCCACGCCGGAGAAGATGAAGTGCTGGCCGACCAGCACGCCGGTGATCGAGCCCAATGGATTGAACGCCTGGGCAAGATTCAGGCGCCGCGCCGCGCCCTCTGCCGGGCCGAGCACGGTCACCAGCGGGTTGGCGGTGGTTTCCAGAAACGCCAGGCCGCTGGCGATCACGAACAGGGCCAGCAGGAACAGCCAGTAGGTATGCACCTGCGCAGCCGGATAGAACAGGAACGCGCCGCACGCATACAGCAGCAGGCCCAGCACCACCGCGGCCTTGTAGCTGTAGCGGCGCATGAACATCGCCGCCGGCATGGCGAACACGAAGTAGCCCAGATAGAACGCGCTCTGCACCAACCCTGCCTGCAGGTCGGTGAGCTCGAAGGCCTTCTTGAACTGCTTGATCAGGATGTCGTTGAGGTTGTTGGCCATGCCCCATAAAAAGAACAGGCTGACGATCAACAACAGGGGAACCATGGCGGTACGCGCCAGGTTGCCGCGCGGTGACGCGGCAATGTCACTGTGATGCATGCGACCGATCCCCTCCCAAGGCTGTGGCGCTTGCGTTGCTGTGCGGCGAGCGTACTGCGCACGCCAGCGCCATGCAAATATAAAATCTTTGTTTATATTTGCACGCAAGCGCCACACCTCACCCCTGCCCGCGATGCCTGTACCCTGGCGCGCCGCAGCCTTGCCTGGAGCCGCAAACGGATGAGCACCGAACCCGCCAAGTACCGCGCGCCTGCCCTGGACAAGGGGCTGGACATCCTGGAGCTGCTTGCCCGCCAGGCGCAGCCGATGAGCATGGGCGCGATCTCGCAGGGCATCGGCCGCTCGCGCGGGGAGATCTTCCGCATGCTGCAGGTGCTGGAGGAGCGCGGCTATCTCACCCGCGACGGCGAAGGCGACTACGTGCTGACCAATCGGTTGTTCATGCTCGGCATGCAGCAGCCGCAGGTGCAGAGCATCAGCGAAGCGGCGTTGCCGGTGATGCGGCGGCTGGCCGATGCGATCTATCAGCCCTGCCACCTGGTGGCGCCGTCCGGCGACCAGATCGTGGTGATCGCGCAGATGGACGTGCCCAGCGATCTGGGCCTGGTGGTACGCCCGGGCCATCGCCGTCCGCTGACGCATTCCAGCTCCGGGCTGGTGCTGTACGCCTTCCAGCAGCCGGAGGTGCAGGCACGCTGGCTGGACATGCTCGATGCCAGCGAGGTGCCGTTCGAACGCGCGCAGTTCATGGCTGCCGCCGCGCAGGCACGCGCCGATGGCTACGCCATGCAGCCCAGCGAAGCGGTGGTGGGCGTGGTCGATCTGACCGCGCCGATCCTGCAACGCGGCAGCGCCACCTACACGCTCACGGTGCCCTTCATCGAACGGCGCCCCGAGCTGGTCGGCCCACAAGCGGCGTTGCAGGCCTTGTGTGCGGCCACGGCGGAGATTTCCAGCGAGCTGCATTAGTCGCGCAGAAGCGGAGCGCCGCGCGTAACGCGCCTGCGCCCGGGCCGCCGCCGATCGCCCCTATACTCGGCGCGATCGACCAAGCGGGATCGCATGTCCAGCATCAAGTTCGGGATGTGGAGCACCATCCTGCTGCTCGGCAGCGCGCATGGCGTGCTTGGCGCCAGCCTGTTGCTGCTGGCCCCGGTCAATCGCATCGCCAACCGCTGCCTGGCCGCACTGCTGCTGGTGGTGGTCGCCCTGATCACGCCCTACACGCTCGGCTATGCCGGCGCCTACGATGCCTACCCGGGCCTGACCTACGCGCCATTGTTCTGGGAGCTGGCGATCGGGCCGCTGCTATGGCTCTACGTCCGCCAACTGGCGCGTCAGCACTTGCCGCCTCGTTGGGCGCTGCATCTGTTGCCGGCGCTGCTGCAAGGCGGTTACTACACGTGGCTGTTCACCTGGCCGCTGCAACGCAAATGGGCCTGGAACGCTGCCGTCCACGTGCCCTGGATCGCGCCGCTGCAGGACGCGCTGGTGCTGGCCTCGCTGGCGTTCTATCTGGTGCTGGCCTGGCGCGAATACCTGGCCTATCAACGCTGGCTGGAACATCACAGCGGCGCGCGCGAGGAACTGCGGCTGCCGTGGCTGCGCGGCTTTCTGCTGGCCGCCGCATTGCTGGTGCTGTTGCGGCTGGGCTTCACCGCCAGCGACCGGCTGTGGCATCGGCTGTCTTACGTCGATGAGTTTCCGCGCTATCTGGCGACCGCCGCACTGATCTACTACCTGGGTCTGGAAGGCTGGCGCCACGCCAGGGTGCACTACCCGCGGCGCGATGCGGTGTTGCCGCGCAATACGCCAGCAGACCAAGCAGGCGAACCGGCACCCGCTCCCGTCCAGGACAAGGACTGGCATGCGCTGGGGCAACAGGTGGCAGCGCAGGTCACCGCGCATGGCTGGTGGCGCGAGCCGGACCTCAGCCTGCCCGAGCTGGCGCGGCGCATGGGCACCAACAGCAATTATCTTTCGCGCGCGCTCAACGAGGGGCTGGGACAGACCTTCAGCACGTTCCTCAACATGCTGCGCATCGCCGAAGCGCAGCGCCTGCTGCGCGGCGATCAGGACATCCTCGACATCGCACTGGCGGTCGGCTTCGGCTCCAAGGCCAGCTTCAACCGCGTGTTTCGCGCCTGCGCCGGCTGCACGCCCAGCGACTACCGGCGCACGCAACGTCGCATCGCTTGAAAATCGCTCAGCGATTGCGTGTTTGAGTCGTCCGCCCAGGCACTCCTGACCATGCTGGCGGCTTCTCACCCAAGGAATCGCCATGTCACCGCGCCTGCGCCATCTCGTTATGTCGCTGATCCTGCTGTCGATCTGGTTACCGTGCATCGGCGGGGCCGCAACGCCGCCATCAACGCTGCGCAGCCACAGCCCGCTCGCAGGCCCGGCGCTGCTCGCCGATATCGATGTATTGCAACGCGCCTATGTCGCGCTGCATCCGGGTCTGTATCGCTACTCCACCGAACAGGAGATCACGCAGCGCTTCGATGCTTTGCGTGCCGAACTCGAAAACGGCGCAACGCTCGCGCAGACCTACCTGGCCATCTCTCGCCTGACCGCCAGCGTGCGCTGCGGCCATAGCTTCCCCAATTTTCTCAATCAACCCGAACCGGTCCGGCACGCCTTGTTCGACAACGACAGGCAGTTGCCCTTCCACTTCCGCTGGCTGCAGGGCCGGATGGTCATCAATCGCAACGGCTCCGATCAGCCCAGCCTGGTGCCCGGCACCGAAGTGCTGGCGATCGATGGCATTGCCTCGGCGCAGATCCTGGCCGCGCTGATGAGCGTGGCGCGCGCCGACGGCAGCAACGACGGCAAGCGTATCGCGCAGATGGAGGTGCAAGGATTCGCACGTATCGAAGCCTTCGACGTTTACCTGCCGCTGCTGTTTCCGCAACTTTCGGCTGACCCGTTGCTGCGCGTGCGCGGGCCAGGGGCGGCAAAAGAACGCGAGCTGCGCGTCCACGGCATCAGCGCAGCGCAACGCCGCGCGATGATCCCCATGCGCAGCGACGACAGTGCAGCGCCGCCATGGCGTCTGGACCTGGCAACACCCGGCGTGGCGGTGCTGCAGATGCCGACCTGGGCGGTGTACGACAGCGACTGGGACTGGCAGGCATTTTTGGCACGCAGCTTCGCCACATTGGCCGACCGCAAGATTCCGGCGTTGGTGATCGATCTACGCGGCAACGAGGGCGGGCTGGATGTGGGCAGCGCCTTGCTTGGGTATCTGCCCGCACGTGAGAGAGCGACGCCGCAGATACGCACGCTGGTGCGCTACCGGCGCTTGCCCGACGCGCTGGCGGCGTACGTCACCACCTGGGACGCGTCCTTTCGCGACTGGGGCACGCGTGCGGTTGCCTACGACGCGCGTTTTTACACGCTCAACCCTGCATCCGATGCAGATGCGCAAGACCGCACGACACCGCATGTGACGCCCTTCGACGGCAAGGTGTTCGTGCTGATCGGCCCTGAAAACAGCTCGGCCACCTTCGCATTCGCGCAGCGAGTGCAGCGCAGCGGGTTGGCCACCTTGGTCGGCCAACCCACCGGTGGCAACCTGCGCGGCACCAATGGCAGCGCATTCTTTTTTCTGCACTTGCCCAACTCGCAGATCGAAGTGGACCTGCCGCTGGTCGGACAGTTTCCAACCAGCGCACAACCCGATAGCGGCGTATTGCCCGACGTGCCGGTAACCATCACCGCGGAAGATCTGCAACACGGCAGGGATGTCGAAATGGACGCCGTCAGCACCTTGCTGCACACGCCTTAAGCGCAGGCGCAGGTACACCGCAGCGCTCTCGCATAGCCACGGCTATAAAGATCAGACCGACCTTCGCGTGCAGTGCAGGCACACCGAACGCGGCCATGCGTTGGTACACTGCGCGCCCCTTGGGGAGTAGCCTGCTTCTGCATCGTCGGAAGCGCCTGCATCAACATACTCGGCCCTCGCGCCGTGGTGCAGGCAACCAATTTCGGTTTGGCGAGACCAGCGGCATGCGTGCACAACAACGGTTGGCGCGGGCGCATGTCGTTGCGATCGTGCCCAACCCGAGAATGTCGATGTCCCCTTTTTCCATTGTGTTGATCGGTTTCGCAATGTCGACCGATGCGTTTGCCGCAGCGATCGGCAAGGGCGCAGCGATGCGCAAGCCGCAGTGGCGCGATGCGCTACGCGCCGGGTTGATCTTCGGTTGCATCGAGGCGATCACCCCGGTGATCGGCTGGCTGCTGGGGCGTGCCGCCTCCAGCTATGTGTCCGCCTACGATCACTGGATCGCCTTTGTACTGCTCGGCGCATTGGGCACGCACATGATCGTGGCCGGGCTGCGCCAGGAACCGGACGATGTGGACGAGGCGTCTTCCGATACGCCGAAACGGCATGGGTTGCTGGCCTTGGCCACCACCGGTTTTGCCACCAGCATCGATGCGATGGCGGTCGGTGTAAGCCTGGCGTTTCTCGACGTGCATATCGGCGTGGTGGCGGTGGTGGTCGGGCTGTGCACCTTCAGCATGGTCACCGCAGGCGTCATGCTCGGCCGCGTGCTTGGCAACCTGATCGGCAAACGCGCCGAGATTCTCGGTGGTTTGATTCTGGTAATTGTCGGCAGCGTCATCCTGTACGAACACCTGAGCGGCGCTGCGTAAGCGCACGGCTGTTCCCGGTAGGAGCGCACCGGGGCGCGACGAGGCGTTATCGGTAATGCCTCGCGCGCCCGGGTGCGCTCCTACGCTGCATGGCATTGCGCTCCGCGCGCGATAGGCATCATGGGACTTTTACTCGATGCCGCGTGCAGTCCTGCATGTCGCGGTGATGGCAGAGATGCACCCCTCAGCGCTTTTTCGCATCGTGATGCGCGCTCAAGAACGCACGTAACGACGCCGGCTTCACCGGCTTGGTCAGCAACCGATAGCCACGCGCACGCGCGAGTTGCTTGAGTTCGTCGCGGCCGTCGGCAGTGAGCAGTGCGCCGGCGATCGGCGCAGTTGCGGCGGCCTGCACCGCGTCCAGCGTGTCCAGGCCATCGAGCCGGTCGTGCAGGTGGTAATCCACCAGCATCAGGTCCGGTTGTTCGCGCGCGCGCTCCAGCGCCTGGTCCACGGTGCTGGCGGTGATCACTTCCACTTGCCAGCGGCCGAGCAGTGCGCACATGCCGTCGAGAATTTCGCGGTCGTTGTCCACGCACAGCACGCGCAGGCCCGCCAACGAATCGCCGCTAGGCAACGGCCGCACCGCAATCACCGGCACCACGGGCGGCAGCGGCACCGCGGCCGCGCGCGGCAACAGGATCGAAAACATGCTGCCGCGGCCGACCTGGCTGCGCGCACTCAGATCGTGATCGAGCAAACGCGAGATGCGTTGGCAGATCGACAGACCCAAGCCCAAGCCCTGCTCGCCCCAGTCGAACGGCTGCTGATAGCGGCGGAACTCTTCGAAGATCTGTCGCATATGGTGTTCGGGAATGCCGGGACCGGTATCCCACACCTGCAATTCCACCTGCTCGCCGCGCCCGCGCATGCCCAGCACGATGCGGCCTTGACGCGTATAGCGCAGCGCATTGGCGAGGAAGTTCTGCATCACCCGGCGCAGCAGGCGGCGGTCGCTGCGCACCCACAGTGCGCGGCTATGCACCTGCAACTGCAGGCCGCGGCTGGCCGCCACTGGTGCGTACTGCGCGGCCAGCTCGTGCATCAGCGCACTGGCATCGAAGTCCTCTACGGTGGGCCGCAAGCCGCCGGCATCCAGCCGCGAGACGTCGAGCAGGCCATCGAGCAGTTCCTCGGCCGCACGCAGCGAGGCATCCACACGCTCGGCCAGATGGCGTTGTTCTTCGTTGTTCTGATGGCTCTCGCGCAAGGCCGAGGCGAACAGGCGCGCGGCATTGAGCGGCTGCAACACGTCGTGGCTGATCGCGGCCAGAAAGCGCGTCTTGGATTGCTGCGCCAGCTCAGCCTCGCGCGAACGATCGGCCACGCGTTGTTCCAGGTTTTCGTTGGCGTCCAGCAGCGCGCGCTCGGCGCGTTTGTAGTCGGTGATGTCGTTGTAGCTGGTGACATAGCCGCCGCCCGGCAGCGCCTGGCCGCGCATTTCGATCACCTTGCCGTCGCTGCGGGTGCGCTCGAACACATGCGGTGAGCCGGCGCGCATATGGCGGATGCGGCGATCGATCTGGTCTTCGGTATCGCCCTCGCCCAACTCACCGCGCTCGGCGTTGTAGCGGATCAGATCGGCCACCGGGCGGCCGACGTACAACATGCCGTCCGGATACCCTAACAGCTGCTGGTAGCGGCGATTCCACGCGGTCAGACGCATTTCGGGGTCGACCACGCTGACCGCCGCGCTGATGTTTTCCAGCGTGGTGGAGAGGATTTCGCGATTGAAACGCAGCTCCTGGCCGGCTTCGTCCAGCACCGCCACCACTTCGCCCAGCTCCATGCCCGAGCCGCGCAACAGGCTGGTCAGCACCAGGCGCGCGGAGGCGGCGCCGATCGAGGCGGCGAGCAGGCGCTCGGTAAATTGCACCCAGGCGCGATCGGCCACCACGGTGGGTTGCAGTTCGCGTTCCAGCAGCACCGCCTGGTCGACGAAGGCGCGATGCGCATGCCGTTCGCCCACCACACGCTCGGCCAGCGCCTGCAGGTCGGCAACGCGTACATGGCCTGGCCAATCGCCGGCCACCGCCGGACGCTGCGCATACGGGTCCAGGAACGGCGCCGCGCGCAAGCGTTCGTCCACACCCGGACGCCAGCGCGCCGACACCAGCATCATCGCGCCGACGTTGATCAGCAGCGACCAGAACGTGCCATGCGCCAGCGGGTCCCAGCCACGCATGCCGAACAGTTGCTGCGGCTGCAGCCAGGCGATGCCGAACGGGCCGTCCACCAGCCACTCCGGCTGCAGCCAGCCCGCACGCGTGGCGGCCGGCAGCAGCAGTGTGTAGATCCAGGTCGCAAAGCCCAGCACCATGCCGGTCTCCACGCCCTTGCGGCTGGCGCCGCGCCAGTACAGCCCGCCGATTACGCCCGGCGCGAACTGCGCCACCGCCGCGAAGGCCATCAAGCCGTAGGCCGCCAAGGTGGTGTCGTTGGCCACGCTGCGGTGATAGCCATAGGCAACCAGCGCCAACAGCAGGATGGCGACGCGACGGATCCACAGCACCCGCGAGGCCACTGCCGCGCGCGCATCGGCGCTGCCACGGCGGCGCAGCAGCACCGGCATCACCAGGTCGTTGCTGACCATGGTGGCCAGCGCGATACTGGCCACGATCACCATGCCGGTAGCCGCCGAAAACCCGCCCACGTACGCCACCAACGCCAGCACGGTATTGCCCTGGCTCAGCGGCAATGCCAGCACCATCGCATCGTCGGCCACCGCGCTGCCCTTGCCGAACAAGGCCACGCCGGCCGAGGCGATCGGCACCACCATCGCCGAGATGATCACCAGATAGGCGCCGAACAACCAGCGTGCGCGACGGATGTCGCCCACATCGCTGCATTCCACCACCGCCACATGGAACTGGCGCGGCAGGCAGATCACCGCCAGAAAGCTGAGCAAGGTTTGCGAAATGAACCCCACCGACGGCGTGTGTTCGAACAAGGTACGCGCCGACTCGGCGATGGGCACCTGGTGGTCGCTCAGCCACACCCAGGCGAACAACCCCACTGCGACGATGGCGATCAACTTGATCACCGACTCCAGCGCGATCGCCAGCATCATGCCGCGATGGTGCTCGGTGGCATCGACCTGGCGGGTGCCGAACAAGGTCGCAAACAACGCCATCAACAGCGCCACGTACAAGGCCGGGTCGGCGAAGATGCCGCGCCCGGCACTGCTATGCCCGGTCAGCACTTCCAGGCTCATCGCCACCGCTTTGTACTGCAGCGCCAGATACGGAACGATGCCAACCAGCGCGATCACTGCCACCAACGCGGCCAGCCGCCGCGAGCGGCCGTAGCGCGAGGAAATGAAATCGGCGATGGAGACGGTATTTTCAGCGCGGGCGATCAGCGCTAGCCGCTCAATGATGCGCCAGCCGAACAGCAGCAACAGCAGCGGACCCAGGTAGATCGGCAGGTAACCGATGCCGTTGCGCACCGCCGAACCCACCGCACCGTAGAAGGTCCACGACGAGCAGTACACCGCCAGCGCCAGGCTGTAGACCGCGGGACGCAGCCACGGCCGCTCCGGGTACAGCGGACGGCGGTCGCCCCACCACGCCACGCCAAACAGCAGCGCGGCATAGCCGACGGAGACCAGCAGCAGGATCCAGCTTGATACCAAGGGGCGTTCCTAGGCGGTGCGGTGCGAGCCTGGGAGTTTACGCAGTGGGGATTGGGGATTGGGGGTTTCGCTGCAGGGCGGCTGATCTGCGGCTTGGCTGTAGGGCCCTTGCCCGCCCACCATCGCGGGACACGCCGCAAGTACGTCCATGTAGGCTCTTACGCGGCATCCATGCCGCGTAAGGTCCCGCGACGGTGGGCGGGCAAGGGCCAGTGGAGATGGCCGGTGTGCATGGTTGCAAGCAGTGCGTGACGTGCGTTGTTTGGATAACGGCGCGTCCGATCAGCTTCTCACTGCAGGCAGAGCAATAGGCAGGCTTTCAACAAAGCAACCTATAAACTTTCTGGTGCGGTGCCCTTACCGATTGCGGGACCGTGTGGCGGCATGGATGCCGCCACCGAGCCTACATGGACGTACTTGCGGCGTGTCCCGCAAGCGGTGAGGACACCGCGCCCTCGACCACCCAGGCGTTTGACTGCATCCAACAGCAGGCGGCGCTAATAAAACCACGCCGCTCACACCCTACGCGAGCGTTCGCTACGTTTTGCTAGCCGCTCCTAGCCAGGCAGGCGCACCTGCACCTGATACGTGCGCCCGGCGACGATGCCGTGCACGCGCTGGTCCGGGCAGGGAGCGCCATCCACTTCAACTTCGACCTGCATGCGCCCCGGCTCACGCGTCAGCGTCACCTCGAACTGCGCGCCACGGAACTGGCGCTTCACCTGGGCGTGCGGCCAGTGCGAAGGTAGCTGCGGGCGGATCGCCAGTGCGTCGCCCTCACCGACCAGGCCGAACAAACCTTCCAGCACGCAGCGATACACCCAGGCCACCGTGCCGGTGTTGAACAACTGGCTCGAACGCCCGGCCGTGCGCGGGTACTGGTGCCAGGCACCGCGGTAATAGTTGGGCAGCGACACCGGCAGGTGGCCGCGTTGCAGCGCATCCTCGCGCGTGGGGCCGGGCAACATCGCGCGCAGAATCTCCCACGCGCGATCGGCCTCGCCGATCTGGTACAGGCTATAGAGATAGAACGCGACCGCGTGGTTGTAGACCGCGCCGTTCTCCGCCGCGCCCGGCCACTTCTGCGTCAAGCGGCCTACGTCGTCGCGCATCTGCGTATAGGCCGGCGCCAGCATCATCGGCCCGTACGGCGTGTGCAGTTGTTCGCGCACCGCGTCCAGCAACGCCTCGCGCTGCGCCGTATCGGCAGTGCCGGCCAGCAGCGCAAAGCTTTGCGGATTGAGATAGATGCGCCCCTCTACATCCTCGGCGATACCGAAGCGCACACCATCGTCGGTGATGCCGCGTGCGTACCAGTTGCCGTCCCATAATTCGCGATTGGCATCGGCGTTGACCGTCTGCACTGCCTGCGAAAATGTCTCCGCCTGCGCGGTGCGCCCCTGCGCGGCGCAGATGCCCGACCACGACCGCAACGCATACGCGGTGGCCACCGTGAGCCAGCCGGACACACCCTTGCCGCGCCAGCCGACCATGTTCATCGGGTCGCACCAATCGCCCTGCGCGATGAAACTCAAACCCCGCCCATCGCGGGCATCCAGCAACCACTGCATCGCCGCATCCAGGCGCTCGGCCACGCTGAGCGCGTGTCCGTCATGCGTGCGCACCATTTCATCGAGCACGCTGGCATCGCCGGTTTCGGCCAGATACGCGCTCAGGAAGATCGGCAACCACACGCAGTGATCGGTATGCGGCACCTGGTTGATGTATTTCAGCTCGGCACCCTCCACCAGCAGGATGCCGTCCGGCATCGCCCCGCTGGGTTCCTGCTGCGAGAGCGCGTGCAACAACGCCGCACGCGCGGTGGCCGGCTGCAGATACGCCATGCCCATGTGGTCCTGCAGATAGTTGCGCGTCTGTGGATCGGTGGTCAGGCGATTGACGTCGCCGTGGTAGAACACCTGCCGCGGTAACCAGTGATTGACCAGGTTGTCCAGCGCCGGATCGGGCGTTGCGATCTGCACGCAGCCCTGCCCGCCTTGCAGATACTGCGCGTAGTCGCGCGCAGCTGAGGCAAAGCCCGCTTCGGACAGATAACGCGCGCGCAGCGCGGCGATTTCCGCATCGTCCTTGGCCGGCCCGAATGCGAAGCGATACACGCTTGCCGCATCGGCTTTCAGCGTCAGCCGATACTGCAACGCAGCTGCCGGGTTCTCGTAGTGCGCGTCGCTGTTGCCCAGCTGCTCGGCCTGGATTGCCGAGGGCGCATGCAGACCGCCCTCGCCTTCGAATGCCATCTGCTGCGCGTCCCAGGCCACCGGGGGCTGCTCGTGCAGCAGGAAGGTGCAGTCCTTGAAATCGCGTTGGCGAAAGTAATCGTCCACCTTCTGATACGGCGCCACGCTGCGGCAGACGATGCCGCCCAGTGCCGGCTCATAAGCGCCGCTCTGATGCATCCACGACATGTAACCGATCGGGAAATACGGATACAGGCTCAGCCTGCGCGTGCGCCCGGACAGGTTGTGCACGCGGCATTCCCACAACTCCACCGCATCGTCGGTGGGCAACGCCACGCACAGCTCCACCACGATGCCATCGTGACGCACACGCCAACGCACATCGTGCTTGCCGGCAGAAAACTCGAACTGCTCCGGCGACGCGCGCACCGGTTCGTGCGGCACCGAATACAGCGCGCCGGTCTCTTCGTCCTTGAGGTAGAAGAAGCGCCCGGGGTGATGCGCGTAGTACGGTTGCTCGGGCATCATGAAATTGCGCGCTTCCAGCAGCGGCGCATGCGCATATTTAGCCGGCTCCGGTTGCATGAACTGCCCGGTAGCGTAGCCGCGGCAGGTCAGCTGCAGCATCATGCGGCGATTCCACAAAAACCCGCCCGCGTTCGGCATCGCGGTGGGGCTGTAGAGCGCATAACGCGCGCCGTCGGCGCTGGGTGCCATCAACGTGGAAAGATCTTCGGCGTTGGAGGTTGTCTCGGACTCGTTAATGGACGTTGCAGACACGGTCAGCGGTGCTCCTGTTCATCGCGCTTGCGCGCGGCCAGTTCGTGCTGGATGCGACTCAACAAGCCATCATCGAGCGGATAGAAACGCATGGTCCAGGCCGCCAGCAACGCGACCGCGCCGGGGATCACTGTCAGCAGCAGGACGATGCCGGTCAGCGAGCCGGCAGACTGCGCGCTATTGGCCACATAGCCCATGCCGGCCAGCACCCAGGCGATGCCGGCAGAGGCCAGTGCACCGCCGAGCTTTTGCGAAAACGTGGCTGCCGCGAATGTCATCGCGGTGGCGCGGCGGCCGGTGCGCCATTCGGTGTAATCGGCGGTGTCGGCATACATCGAGAATGCCAGCGGCGATTTGGGCCCCAGCGCCAGACCGATCAACATGTTCAGCGCAAAGATCGCCCACACCGCATCGGCGGGAATGAAAAACATCAGGCAACTCAACACGCCAACGACCGCCATCAGCGTGGTCATCAGCCGGCGTTTGTCCCAGTGCCGGGTCAGCAACGGGGTGATGCCCGCACCCACCGCCAACGCAACCGAATACCCGCCCAGAAACAGCCCGGTCAACTCCGGCCGCTGCACTTAGTACTTGAGGTAATACACGCCGGCACCACCACGCATGACAATGGTGATCATGATGATCAGCGACAGCACGAACAGCACGCACCACGGCTTGTTCTGCAGCAAATCGGCAATGTCCTGGCGCACCGGCGTGCGTTGTTGCGGCGGCGGTTGCACGCGCTCGCGCGTGGTCAAGGCCACGGTGACGAACAAGGCCACCGCCACCGCGCCGTACAGCATCATCGTGCGTTGCCATCCCAGCGCATCGTTGCCGGCACCGAACCAGGCCACCAGATCCAGCGTGCAGTAATTGACCAAGGTGGTGCCGGCGAACGCGGCAATGAAGCGCAGGCTGATCAGACTGGTGCGTTGGCTGCTGTCGGCGGTGATCACGCCCGACAACGCCGAGTACGGAATGCTCACCACCGTATAGGCCAGCATCATCACCAGAAAGCTGATCGTGGCCCACCACATGCGGCCGTTCTGATCCAGCGCAGGCGTGGTGTAGGCGAGCACGCCGGTCACCGCCATCGGCACTGCGCCCCACAACAGATACGGGCGGAATTTGCCCCAGCGGCTGCGCGTGCGGTCGGCCAATGCGCCCATCGCCGGATCGGCGATCGCATCGGCAATCTTGGTCAGCAAAATCATGGTGCCCACTGCCGCCGCCGGCAGATGCATTGTGTCTGTATAGAAAATCAGCAAGAACGCGGAGATGTTGGCCCAGTAAAGATTCAGGCCCAGATCGCCGCCGCCGTAGCCCAGTTTTTCGCGCCAGCGCAGGCGCGCCGATGCAGGAGACGTTGCAGGTGATGACGTCATCGGCTGGCCTTGGAGTGCGTTGAACCCGGCCGAGCGCGCCGTTACGCTGGGCGGCCCGCTCACCTGGCGAGGAGCGCCGACGCTACACCACGCATCGGCTGCCGCCAACGTGGAATCCGGCAACATGCCGAATCGATCCGGAGATATAACCTGACGTGATGGACACCGCCGCAACCCACACACCCGCGTCCGCTTCGCCCCTGGCCATCGTCGTCATGGGTGTTTCGGGCAGCGGCAAGACCACCATTGCGCAGGCCCTGGCAGCGCACTATGGCTATCGTTTTCTGGACGCAGACGACTATCACAGCGTAGCCGCACGTGCGCAGATGGCCACCGGCCAACCGCTCACCGATGCAATGCGTTTGCCGTGGGTGGAGTTGCTGTCGGCCACCTTGCGCGACTGTGTGCATGCCGGCGAATCGGTGGTGCTGGCGTTCTCGGGTTTGCGCGGTACCCACCGCCAATTGCTGCGCCGCAGCGGCGTGCCGATGCGCTTTGTGTTCCTGCATGCGGCCCCGCACGTCATCGCTGCGCGCCTGAGCGCACGTGCCGGCCACTTCATGCCGCCCAGTCTGCTGGAGAGTCAATTGCAGACCTTGGAATTGCCATTGGACGAAGCGGACGTGGTGTCGGTGGATGTGGACGCCACGGTGCCGGAGGTGGTGCAGGATGCGATCGCGCAGCTGGCGCTGATCGCTCCTGATGCACTGCAGAAAGCTGCGCATTCGCCTCAAAGTGCATGACGCGCTAGGTAACGCAGCCGCACCTAGCTGTTCCCTTCTCCCCCCGGGAGAAGGTGCCCCGAAGGGGCGGATGAGGGTACGAGCGAAGCCTCGCACTCCAAACTCCTGTGTGCCTTCGCCACCGTACCCTCACCCCAACCCCGCTCCGCGCCCGCGTTTGCGGCGCGGGCGCTCCAAGGCACGCGCGCCGGTGGCGCGCAAACCGTGCCTTCTCGCCCCGAGGGGAGAGGGGCTTTAGTTCAGCACAGTGATCCACCTCACAAGGTGGCGCAAAATTTCCTGGTTACTTTTTGAAGACCGCTGTTCTGTATGGAAATACCAACCGCCTCGACGAATCATTTCCCCTATCGCAGCACGTGCAAATAGTGATGAATCATCACCATTTGTGCGAATAACGAACACGGTGAACGCAATTTTTTCAAGCTGGTGCTACCAGATGCAAACAGACCCGACCGTTGCGTGAATGCGGCGGCGCGCCTGTGTTGCACGGTCACCACAATCGGCCATCTTCAGTCGGCAGATCCGGGGGGATCCAGCGCTTCCTTCCATCAATGGACATGCCGTGATGACCAACTCTATTCGCCGCTTGCGATTTTGCAGTTTGACGCTCGTTCCCTGCCTGCTTGCCAGCGCAGTGGCTTTCGCCCAGCCCCGCCCCGCAACCGCACAACAGCCGGTGTCGTCCCTGGATACCCAGGCGTTCGCCCGCTCCGGCCAGGTCTGGCGCAGCTTCGGCAACGACCTTCCGTTCGCAAGCCCCAGCAGCTGGCCCATCGCCGGTGGCGGCTACTTCAACTCGCGCTTCGCGCCGGGCGAGTGGAAGATCAATCGCACCACCGCCAAGACCCTCAAGCCGGCGTGGACCTTGACCACCACCGGCGACATCTCGGCCACCCCGAGCGTGGAAGGTGGAACGCTCTATGTCCCCGACTGGGGCGGCACGCTGTATAGCGTGGACACCCAGACCGGCAAGCCGAACTGGCAGGCCAAGTTGTCCGACTACACCGGCAAGAGCACCTCGCTCTCGCGCACCACCCCAGCCATTACCCCCAAGAGCATCATCCTGGGCGACATGTCCGGCGGCACCGTGCTGGCCTTGGACAAGAAGACTGGCAAGTTGCTGTGGAAGAGCGAGGTGGAAACCAATCCGCAGGCACAGATCACCTCGTCCCCGGTGGTATACGGCAACCGCATATACCTGGGCGTGTCGTCCAGGGACTACGAAAGTCTTGATCCGACGCATCGGTTCTCGTTCCGCGGTAGCGTGGTGGCACTGGATCTGAACACCGGCAAGAAGGTCTGGCAGTTCTACAACGCGCCCGAGGGCTACACCGGCGCATCGACGTGGGGCCAGGTCGCCATCGATCCCATCGCACGCCGCCTGTATTTCGGTACCGGTAACAACTACAACATTCCGCAAAGCGTGGGCAACTGCGTCTCCAATGCGCGCTCTTACCGGGGCAGCGCGCTCACCGTGCAGGACGAGCTCGATTGCATGGCGCCGGATAACTACGTCGACTCGGTGATCTCGCTGAACCTGGACACCGGCAAGCTGGTCTGGGCCAATCGCGCGCAGGGCTACGACGCATGGAATCTGTCCTGCATCGTCGCGCCTACCAATGGCCTGTGCCCCAACACCCAGGCAACCAACCTCACCGGTCCCGATTACGACTTCGGCGGTGCCGGCGTGCAGCTGTTCACCGTGTGGCGCGACGGCAAGCCGCAGCAGTTGATCGGCGCCGGGCAGAAGAGCGGCATCTACTGGGCCTTCGACGCCAAGACCGGCGCCAAGGTGTGGTCGACCCAGGTCGGCCCCGGCGGCACCACCGGCGGCGTCGAATGGGGCACCGCGTTCGACCCGTACAAGTCGCAGGTCTATGTGGCCATCAACAACAGCTCCAATGCCAGCTACACGCTGGGGCCGGCCAATACCGAACGTCACAATGGCGGTTCGTGGGCGGCGCTGGATGCAGCGACCGGCAAGATCAAGTGGCAGGTCAAGGTGCCCGGCATCAACCGCGTGAACCCGACCGTGCCAGCCGGCGGCCAGGGCTCGCTGACCGTCTCGCCGAACCTGCTCTATGCCGGTTCGATGGCCGGCAACATGGTCGCGCTCGACACCGACACCGGCGCCACGCTGTGGAACTACGACGCTGCCGGCTCGGTGATCAGCTCGCCCGCGATTGCGAACGGCGCGCTTTACTGGGGCGCCGGCTACGGCCGCTTCAACTTCGGCACCGCTGCAACCAGCAACCAGCTGATCAAGTTCGTACCGGACAGCAGCGCGGCCAAGTAAGCATCAACACACGTGAATTGCGTTGAATGACGCCTAGTCACGGCAGAACAACGGCGCCACCTCCGGGTGGCGTCGTTGTATGTGGCTGGAACACGCCGCTACAGCCGCGTGACCTGACATAAGCGGATCTGCCCCGCTTCCAGTCCATGCGCCTCCGCTGCACGACGGCGCAAGGCGCAGACCAACCCGGCGGCATCCAGCACGCCATCGGCAGGCACCTCCACGCTGTGGGCCAGTTGCCCCCACAGCACCGGCCGACCGTCGCAATAGCCCTCGTAGTCGGCGAAATAATGCAGCTGCCGCAGCTCAGGTACCGACGTGGACATCGCCCTGGATCTCCGTGCAGCCCAGATGTTCGAGCGCGATTTCCAATCCCAGCAGATAGCTCTGCGCACAGTAGCCGCGTACCGTCGCAATGCGTTGCCCGAACCCTTCCGGCAGGCATCGCTCCGGCCGGTCCACGCTATCGTCGTGGGCCTCCACAAACGGATATGGCAACGCGCTGAGAACGCGATGCAAGCGCACGCTGTCCACGCAGCTACCCGGATCGATCAACGCGATTTCCATCCGCGCCTGACCGGCCACACGCAAGGCATCCAGCAACTCCTGCCCCGATCCGCAGGCACGCAGTGCCACCGTCTTGCCCGCATCCCCCGCGCACGCCACCAATTGCCGGATCACGGCACGCGGCAACGGCTGCGGACCACGCACCAGCGGCAACGATGCCTCGGGCCCACGCACGATCACGATCGACATGTCGGTCTCCCTCAAGCGGCGACGCGCAACGGCGCGTGCACAGACGGCAGAGAGCGCGCGGCAATGCCCAACGACATCGCATAGGCGCGCGATGCATCGTGCGGAGTGATCACCACCGCCAACGGCGCGTGCTGCGGATGCAGCCAAGGCTCCAGCTCCTGCGCCGCATCGGTATGCAGTTCGATATAGGGCGTGGGTAGCGCATCCAATGCCGCGCGCAATGCCGTTGCATGCACATGCGCACGCTCTGACGGCGGCAGATCGCCCGAATCCAACAACACCAGCTCCACCTCGGCATCGCCACCAGCCGCCTGCAACCCGGCGATCAAGCTATCGACATCGGCACATGCCAGCGTGCGCAACGCACGCCCGGCACACTCCGGCAACTGCATCGGCAGCACCTGGGCAGAATCGGCCTGAGGACCTTGCAAAATCAGGATACACATCGTGTTCGGCTCAACGCACCTCAGTGCGGGAGTGCCAAGGTAGGGCCGGAGGGCATAAAGAAGATAGTCGCGCCCTTGTGTGACGGCATAAAGAGTAAGTAATGACTTGAATGCTCAAGCAACATCCCTGCAGCTATTCGTATCAACTCTGGCTTTGGCAACCTGAGCGCAGAGCTTTAAGCAACGTCTGCCGGGAAAGCAAAATGCGATGAGCTAGGTATTCAGTGGCGGCAATTGCTGGCGCTGATCGCGCCGCACTATCCGGTATCAGCACACCTTGGTCGACAGCCGTAGGCAATGGCGACAATGTTGCGGAGGCATTTGCAGATGCATCAGACCAAGCTAGACAAGCAATGGTATTTCCGGATGAAGGCGCACATCGGCGTGGATGCGTTTTCCGGGCTGGTGCACCACGTCCGTTGCGCGGCCGCCAATGTCGCCGATGTCACGGTGATGCACGCGCTCCTGCACGGTAAGGAAGACAGCGTGTTTGGCGACAGCGGCGACACCGGAGCACAAACGCGAAGAACTACGGGCCTGCGAGGCTGCATTCTTCATTGCCGCTAAACGCTCGACGATTCAAGCCATTGGCAACAAACGCGAGTGTGCTCGACAAGAGCGTTGGGAACACTTCAAAGCCAGTGCGCACGCGAAGGTGGAGCATCCGTTCCGCGTGATCAAGCGCCAGTTCGGTTGCACCAAGGTCCGCTATCGCGGCCTGGCCAAGAACACCGCGTAGGTGCTGACGTTGTTTGCGCTCTCCAATTTGTGGATGGTGCACCGGCAGTTGTTGGCGGCCAGGGACTAACGCTGCCTGGCCGCAAGATAAGCCACCAGATGCCGCATGGATTACGGCGTAGAAGCCAACATTGCACGCCATCTCGGCGACGCTAATTTAAACTGCGAGATGCTGATTGATTGTTCAGACCGTCCCTGAAAACGCCCGCGCAAGGTACTCGGATTCAAAACGCACCTTGACATTTTCTCCGAGAATTTCATCAGCAGCGTTGCGAACCAGAATTGAATCCGCCGTTCAGAGCTTCCCTGGCGCAGCCATCGACCCCGATCAAACTGGCGGAAACTGCACAACGGTGCGCTGACTGTCGACATTGGAAAATCTTTGCAAGCGCAGCAGACCCCGCCATCCCTTCGTGGTGGAATCCCGTCCCCGCTCACGGACGATCAACATTAGCGGTCGCCATGTTTCTGGCATCAGCAAAATCTCGTCGATGGCGTGCTGGGCATCTTCAGCGCTTTTTTTATCTCCGCGCTGCAGCGCCAGTGCCTTGATGCCCCGATAACCATCGATCTCCGCTCCAGCCCGACGCCTCATCGAGTAATTGACGTTGTATTGGCAATAGTGACCTTCTTTTTCCAGGCTGGCCACCCTTGCCTCGAAGGCATCGAGCAGCTTCGCTGCGCGCAGACGGTTGTCTGTCGTGTTACGCCTGCCCGTCGCATCCGGCTCCAGCGTCTCAATGCAGCGCAATAACCAGGCAGCACGGTTGCCCGCAATTTCAGCCAGCATGTCGGTAGAACTGGAATAGTGCCGGTCGAGATCGGCATCCTGCCTGTCGCCGATCAGAAAGGGCGAAATCTCATTCTTCTCCAGCGCCCAAGCCAGATCGCGCGACATTCTCAACTGCAGGCCCAAGCTCTCGCTCTGCACCCCATATCTGCTGTCCTGCGACTGAGGCGGGATATAGGAAACCGGTATGGGGTTCAAGTTTGCGGTCAAGCCGGCGTTCTGTTTCCCTGCATCGGACCGATTACCGACGATACTGATGAACCCGCCGGTCTCGGTACGCCCTTCTCGGATGCGCCCGACTTCGACGTAGGCGGAGGGCCCCAGGCCCAGCATCTGCGATGGGCCATCGGAGCCATCTTTAAAGCGCAGCATAGGGGCATTCACTTCAAGGCCTGCGGTCAAGGTGCGGGTGCATGTCCTATTGTCGCCTTGACTGATGGAAACATCTGGATTGCGCGCAAAAATGCACTCCAGCGGCCCTGCATACTGCCGCCCTCGTTTTGGCTCCAATACATCCCATCGCACCATGCTATCGAGTGCGTTCAACATGTTGCTGCGCATTTCATCGTCCTTGTTACGAACCCTGAAGAAACGCATGGTGGTCGAGCTGGTGGTTGTTCCCTCGGCGATAGCACGGCCGGTTACGGCGGCGTTGAACCCGATCCCAGGTGCGACCTGCGCGCCGATTCTCGCACCGATGCCGACCTCGCCGGCATTGGTCCTGGCACTGCCGAAGGACATTTCCATGCCGAGAATCGGCATGGAAATCTGAGCGAACGCCTCACTGCCGTGCGATTTTTCTAAAAATAGAATCGGCGAGGCGACCAGTGATAGCGGGCCATATGGCAGCGTGGGAAGGCCCATGCCGAGCGTGCCTCCAGCGCCCAGACGCAAACGATCCCGCAACTGGCTGTTGAGGATGAGGGGTTTGAAAAACGCCACGATGTCTTCTCTGCTGCGCATGTGCTGGTGTTTCAACAACTTCGCTGCAGCGCTTAGATCATCAGCGAGAAGATCATCCGTGGGGAGTGGAAGCGCAAGCGTCGTAGGCGCGATGTCATGCACGTGCTGCTGGGCAAGCTCAATTAATTCATAAACTGAAAGTTTGCCACTGGCCACTTGCGCATGCAGTGGTAGCAGCTCGGTCGACTGGGAATGTTGCAGTATATTGAATTCACGCCGGCCGCTGGCATCGATTGGTTTGTCCCATTTCTGCTCCATCTGCCGCTGCTGAACAGTTGACTTCAACAGGCGGCGTATCGCCCTGCTGTCGCGCTTGCACACAATCACCTGCGACAGGTGAGCGCCCTTTTCTTCCATCGACCTCAAGTGCTTGAGCATGGCCTGCACCGCCATGATCTGATATTGCATCTCCGGCACAGCCTGGCAGGCCTGCAAGGTGTCTTCCAACCGACGCATCCTTCGCGCTATCGCCTGATCGACCTGCAGCCTTGGCGAATGCAAGCCCATGCTTTCGCTTACCGCATAGGAACGATTCAGCGTGGATTTGCCAAAAGGCGTCTTTTCCAGCGTCGGAATTATTCTGCGCGGCAATGGAGCTTTCTTTATAGCGGTCTCTGCATTGTCTTGAGATGCACTGGACGCGGCGGCACGCATCACCCATTGGTTGGTCGCTTTTCTCAGGCGCCGGTCGTGCTGGTCATAGGGCGAGCCCGGAGCGTTGCTGAAGTATCCGTTACGCACTGCGTTGAAAGCAGCATGATGGACATCGTCGAAAGTCTGCTGGCGCCCGGCCACCGTCGCAAGAGCAACTTGTTTGGCAGTCTGCAGCCATGCTTTGACATTCAAGTCCGATTCGCTCAGCTGGGCGTCGTTGGCATTCCAAAATACCCGCAACGCCTATGCATTATCTGCTGGTGCAGGCATGCCACCCTGGTTGGACAGCAGTTGCATGATCTCTACGCCACGCGGAATCTTGGCTAGCTTCCGGCAAGGCGCCACGATGTCGCGATGGGTATTGTTGGAACCTGTCGGGCGCGTTCTCGACGATTTGGACATATTCTCTGCAATACGCGGCCAATGCCAGGCACTGTGCTGATACATTGCATCCAGAACGTTTTTTGCACGCGCCGCATCGTTGCCGATAAGCTCTGTCAAGGCGGAGGTAACGATTTCGATGACGGCAAATGCCGGTAATGGCGTTGGCGTGTCTGGACCGGACAGGCCGGTGGCGATGCGCTGCAGTGGAGCATGCATTTCAGCCGCATCCCGTAGCGCGATGTCCTGCGTCGCTGCGATCTGATTTGTCAGATGGTGCTCGCGAACCTGCTTGACCGCCACTTGGTCGCACAGCTCTTCGGCAGTCGATTGCTCGGCGATGAGTTGCTGTCGCGTGCGATGCAACTCTCTCTCAGCTGCGTTGATCCCAACGCGCTCACCAGCGTCCGCAGCACGTTGCCGATGCAGTGTGCCGATCTCGTCATTGAGACCAGCACACTCGGCTTCCACATGCGCCAGGAGCTGCTCCAACTGCATATGCGTCTGCAGCGTACCTGCGAGCATATCCTGCGTCTGCGCAATAGCCGCTTCCAGAACAGCTATTTGCGCTGGATCGTTGCTAGCTTGCAGTTGATTGCGCAAGCTATGCAGACGTGTCTCGGTCTGCACCACGGCGCGCTCGGCGATGCTCCTGTCGCGTTCCTGGGACATCAACGCACGGGTCTGTGCGACCTTGGCTTCCAGGTTCTGCGTGGTGGCCGCTTGCCGGTCCATGATGCGTGCATCCACTGAGCACAGGCCAGCTTGAAGATCGCTCAGCAATTGCCGGGAAATCTCGGCCTGCTGCCTGGTCTGATCCTGTTGCTCGCTCAGCGCACACACCCGCATGACCTCTTTGTCATGCACCGAATCACGTAATCGTTGCAGACTGAGGCGTGCATGCGTTTCGGCCGACTGCAGGCGAACCTGTGCCTGTTCCAGGCGCTGATGGTTGTTTCGTAATTGCGCTGGATTGGCCAGAGCGGTGGCAAGCGAGGTTGGCCGGAGCGCATGCCGGATCGTCTCACACTCTGCACGTACCTGGGCAAGCGCAGTGAGTGCGGCATCCAGGCCTTGACGCTCATGATCCAGCCGCTCGATCAACGCAGCGGCCATGGCCACAACGCTGGCGGGATTATGCTGCTGGCTCGCAGCGTCGGGTTTGGCCGGTTTTTTGCCCACAATGGTGCGCAGCGAGGCAGGCCTGAGCCAAGAGCGCAGCTGGCTCCCAACACTTCGCTTGGCTGGAGACGCCGGGCGATCCCATACTGCTATCGGCGCTGCTTTCAGACTCGCGAGAGTCGACTTAGCGAGCTTTTTTAATTGACGGGCTTCTAGCGCCAATGGATCCAGATCCGCACTGTGTGTATCTGCAGATGGCTGGTCATTTACTGGAACACCGCTGCGCAGCGGTCGATTGATCGTACGCCCGGTGCCTGGAATGCCGAAGTTGAAGACTGTCTGTCGTTCGGACAGCTTGCTGGCGATACGTCCTTTCAACGAACGCGGCCGATTGGCATCCGGCCTGGGTCGCAGCTCCAGCAGCGGGGCCGACGCGTTAAATCCAGGCCGAATATCTTGGTCAGGCTGGGCAATCGGTTCCGATGTCGATCCAACTTCGAAAGAAGCCGAAGGTGCAGTGGACCCAGGCCCGACTTTCGATTTCATAATGACTCCTTGGAACGCGCGTCATACCATTCATTGCAGTCAGGTCAGAAATTGCGCAACGCACCTTAGACCGACAAGACGTTGACTTGCAGAACTTCACAAGTGCATTTAACCAACGGACCGGACCGCAAGTTGGCAAGGACTGTCACGCTAGACTTCGCTCTAAGCGCTCGATGATGTGTGCAGCCACTGCGTTATCAATCAACCTGCACGCACAGACGCAATCTAACTACTGTAGAAACCCCTGCGGATCGCGATAAGCCGAGGAAATTTGCGTCAATGCGAAGTTCACTTCATGAGCAAAAGGTTTCGCATCATATCAAAAGGTTTGGTACCGGCCACTGACTGGACACCAACACTAAGAGTGAGCAACAAAGCGTAGGGACCAGTCGCCAGGTGGGTGCGAACGGCGCGGAGGAACTGCAGGTACGAGCGGTACATGAGGATTCCGAGCACCGGCGCGCCCGCCTGGCGGTGAGCGAAGCAGTTTTGTTAGCCACTCTAAGACGCAGCGCTATACGTCAGGTCTGAAGCAACCACCTGCGCCGAGTGATGTCATCGGCCGGATCGCCCCACGGCGTCACCAGCCTGGACGCAAGCGCGAGCCGGCCACCAGCCGCGTTGGCGGTGAGCAACATGCCATGTCGGGTTCAATGATGCAGACGCATACATCAAGCCATGCAACGCCATGGATACGCTGGGGCTTCCTGGCAATGCCACACACAGCACGATCCCGTGCGTGACGAAGGTGAGCGCTGCGGCCCTAATACCCGGACTACTTCTCCCGCCGCCAATTCACCGACCCCTTGGTCTCCACCGTGCTCGATTCGGCTTCCACATCGAAGCCGCGGCTGAGCAGGTATTTCAGCGTCAGCACCGAGCCGCTGCCGACCATCGAGACGCCGTAGCCGACGTAGAGTTTGGGCGAGAGGTATTTGCCGAAGCCCACGACCGAGCCGACGGTGCTGGATTCGCTCACCCCGGCTTCGTCCAGGCCGAGCTTGGCACCGATCTGCGAGGCGATCAGGCTGCTGCCGGCCGACAGGGCCGCCGAGGCGGCGCTGACCTGTTGGGTTTCGTCGCTGCTGGCAGTGGACAGGCCGCGGCCGAGCACCAGATACGAGAGTGCTTCGGATTGCGACATCGCCGGGTCCGACCACACATCGGCACGTGGCGATTCGGCGCGTCCGCTGACATCGATACCGGCGGTGACATCGCCGATCTTGCGTTCGGCGCGCAGGCTCACGCGCGGGTCGGAGACGATGTTGTTGTTCCAGGTCAGCTGGCCGCGGCTGATGGTCAGATCCTGGCCATAGGCCTTGTAGCGGCCGCGCACATCCAGCCCGCCATTGGCGGTCATTTCGCGGCCTGGGCGGGCGCGGATCTGCATCTGCCCGCTCAGCCCGCCCTTCAAGCCGAAGCCGCTCATGTTGACCTTGTCGCCGAGCACGATGGCCAGGTCCATATCCAGCGGCGAGGCTGGCGCGGCTTCCGGGTCCACCGGGTCCAGCACCACCACGTCCTCGGACACGGAGGTGCCGCGATCCAGGCGTTCCAGGTCGATATCGGCTTCGGGCACGGTGACCTTGCCGCGCAGCTGCATGGTGTTGTCGGTGATGCCGAACTGCATGTCCGGGTTGGCGATGATGCGCAACTCGCTGGTGTTATAGGCCAGCACATTCTCGCCGCGGATATTCAGCAGCAGCGGCGTGGTGGTACCGAACCACGACAGGCCGCCGTCGATGTTGAGCGTGCCCTCGCCCGACTTGGCCGATGCGGTGATCTTGGCCGAGCCATCCGGCAAGGCGTCGAAGCGGCCCTTGCCCTCGCTCAGGGTCAAACCCATCGAGGGATATTCGGCAGTGAAGTTACTCAAGGTCGCGTCGCCGCCGAGCAGCGGTTTGTCGCGGGTGCCGCGCAGGCTCACATGGCCTTCGACCAGACCCTTGGGCTGCACCACATCGGCAACCACCAGCTCCAGCCAGTACAAGCGCGACATATTGAGATACAGCTCGCCGTTGAGCGGCGCATACGCATCCCAACCGGTATTGAACTTGGCATCGACAAAGCCGGCGCCCTGGAAACCGATACCGAGCTTGGCCTGGATCTGCTGCGGATTGAAATCGGCCTGCATGCTGAATTGGTCGTAGCGCAGCAACTCACCACGATTGGGGTTGCCGGCCACGGCCGCATAACGGGTTTCGCCCAGACGAATACCGCCCTCGGGCGAGGCGATCCGGAACGAACCTTCCCACGCATTGCCGCGCGGCTTGAAGCTGCCATCGAGCGCGAGTTCGCCACGCAGATAGATCTGCCGGCCTTGCTGCTTGGGCAACCACGGTTGCACCAGCGATAGCGGCAATGCATCGCCGTGCACCACCATGCCTTCGCGCGGCCAGTTGGCACTGGCGCACAGCGCGCCGCCGGTGGCAGCGCCCAGGCAGGTGTCGGACAAGGTAAATGCCGCGCCGTCGGTACTGAACTGCGCCGGCTGCCGCAGCGCCCACGCAGCGCCCTTGGCTGGTGCGATCCGCAAGGTGCCCACCTGCCCCTGCCAACGCTCACCGTTACGGCGCACATCGCCCTGCAAGGCGACGCTGGCCATGCTGTTGGCGATGTCGGCATCCAGGCGCAAGGCTTCCACCGCGCCACGTGCCTGCACGCGCACGCTGTCCAGCACCACGCCGGCTTCGATCGCGGTGCCCTGCAATGCCAGTTGTCCATCGCTGCCGCGCCACGGCAACCGTCCACGCAGGCTGATGCTCTGCGCGCTGTAGTCGTTCCAACGCAAGCCATTGCCGACGAGGTCGGCAGTGATGTCGGGCGCGTCGCGACGGCCGCTGACCTGCAACTGCCCGCGCACCGTGCCAGTGGCACCGGGCAACACATCGTCCAGCTGCAGCGGCTGCAGTTGCGCGGCGATGTCGAGCTGGTCGCCGACCTTGCCCTTGGCGTTGATGCGGCTATTGCCCAGCGACAGCTGCAATTCGCCCTCGCCCTGTTCGCCACGCAGGGCGAACTTGCCATTGGCCGACAGCGCGCGTTGCCGCAGCTGGCCGGTCAGGGTCGGAATATCCGCAGTGGCTTCGAAGCCCGGCGATACGCCGCCGGCCGGTGCTGGCAACTGGCGACCCTTGGAGGCGACTTTGCCGGACAAATTGCCGTTCCAACCCGGCGCGAAGTAGCCCGGATCGAACTTGGCCAGTTGCGCGGTGACATCCCATTGCAGCTCCGGCGTCCAGCCCACTTCGCCGGTGAGATCCAGCGAGCCGCCCGGGGTTTTGGCCTGCACCTGCTTGAGCTGCGCGCGTTGATCGTTGCCGCGGCTGTCGAACACCAGCGCGGCCTGTTGCCCGTCGCGTTCCAGCGTGGCGCGGCCGATTGCCGCCCACGCCTTCAAGGTACCGGCCACGCCCAGACGCGCGTCGACCAGTTCCACCGGCACAGCGGGCGCATCGGGGGTGGCCGGGTCCGGCGTCGGGGTGAAGCGCAAACCGCTGGCGTTGACCGCGAAACGGAAACTCGGATTCTGGGTGTCGCGGAAATCCGCAGTACCACGCAACTGCGTACGGCCTTCGAACGTATCGATCACCAGCGGCTCGACCGTGATGACCTGGTCCAGCAGGCTGATATGCGAGGGCTGCAGCGTGGCGCTCAGCTCGCCTTGTTTGACGCTGCCTTGCAGATCGGCGGCGCCGCCCTTGCCGGAGGCTTGCAGGTTCAGTGCGATCGGCGTGGCCGGGGCGGCGTACTGCCCGTTGCTGGCCGGCATCAGCAGCGAGGTATCCAGCGCGTCGGTCACCGCCTTGAACGCCCAGGTCGGCGCGTCGCGCCCGGTAAACACCAGGCTGGCCTGCAGCGGGGCCGGCGCGCGGCCGGCGATGGCCACTTCCATCTTGTCCAGATCGCCGCGTGCAACCAGCCCCAGGCTGGCCGGCGTGCGCCCGCGTGCGGCCGGCAACACCGCGGTGGCGGTGAGGTCGGCGCGGTAATCGTCGTTGGGAATGTAGTCGCCGTGCAGGCGGAAATCGCCCATATCGGTGTCGATCACCAGATTGCGCGTGCGCAACTCTCCGGTCGCCACTTCCAGCCCGCCCTGCACTTTGTGCAGGACGATCATCGGCTGCTGCAGCTGGGTGATGCGCAGGTTGTCCACCGCGATCTTGTCGGCCTGGATCGCCAGCGGTACGTTGATCTGCGGCAACGATTCGGGCCAGCTCGGCAGCGTGAACGGTTCCTCGCTCTTGCCCAGATTCAAGGTGGCATTGCTGACCTGCACCGCATCCAGTTGCAGCTTGCGGCCGAGCAGCGGGCGCAGGTCCGGTTCCAGATACACACGCTCGGCGGTGAAGTGGATGTCCTGATAACGGAAGTCGACATCGCGCAGGGTCAGCGGGCCGGCCACCGGGCCTTCGACCTTGCCGTAGGTAAAGGTGGCGCCGACCGGCAGGCGCGCCACTACTTGCGCCAGCAACACATCGCGCCCGGCCACGGTCTGCAGCAACCAGTACACCGCGATCAACGCCAGCAACACCAGGCCGAGCACGGTCAGCCCCGAGCCCACCCAGAACCGGCGCCGGCGATAGAAACGCGCACGGCGCGGTGCGGGGGTTGGCGTGGGTGTGCTCACAGGTTGGCCCCGATATCGATATAGAGCTGAAACTGCGAGTCGGGGTCGTTCAGGCCATGCGCGATATCCACGCGTACCGGTCCCACCGGCGAGCGCCAACGCAGACCGAAGCCGATACCGGTATGCCAGTCGGGCGTGTCGTCGAAGGCGCTGCCGCTATCGACAAACACCGCCCCGCCCCACGGGCCGCCCTTGAGGTAATGCTCGTACTCGGCGCTGGCGGTGACCACGTTCTTGGCACCGAGTGCGAATTCGTCCGGCCTGGGTGTGCGCGGGCCGACTTCGCGGAACGCATAACCGCGGATGCTGTTGGCGCCACCGGCAAAGAAGCGCAGGCTCGGCGGCATCGCCACCAGATCGCTGGTCCAGGTGGTGCCGCCTTCGCCGCGCAGGATTACCCGACCGTTGTCGCCGGCGCCCAGAAACCAGCGCAGCTGGCCGTAGACCTGGCCGAAGTTGGTGTCCGAGCCGGCGCCTTCGGCACCGCCGCGGATGAACGCCTGCCCGGACACGCCACTGCGCGGGAACAGGCGGTCGTCGACGTTGACGTAGTTCACCTGCAACTGCGGATAGACCAGCGTGGAAGTCTCGTACACCGCACCTTCGAAATCGTCGCCACTGCTGAAACGCCAGCGCTCGCGCAAGGCGTTGATCGAGGCGATCGCGCTCCAGCGCTCGTTGATCTGGCCACTGCGGCTGCCAGTGAGTTTGACGTTGCGCAGGTCAATGTAGTCGGTCTGTTCGTCGTATAGCCGCGCCGAGGCGGTGTACCAGCCATCCAGCCAGCGGAACGCCGGCACGCGGTAGCTGGTGGTCAGGCTCTTGCGGTTCTGCGCGTAATCCAGCTGCGTGTCCATCTTGTGGCCGCGCGAATTCACGTAGCGCCGCTCCACGCCGCCACGCACACCGGCGCCGCTCTCGCTGCCGTAGCTCAAGCCCGAGGTGTAGACGGTGCGCTTGGCGCGGGTGAGCTTGACCTCCACCGGCACGCGGCCCTGGTCGTCGGCTTCTTCCGGCTTGGGCTGGATATCGATGGTGCTGAAGTAATCCAGCTTGGTCAGCGACTCACGCAGGCGATCCAGCTTGCCTTCGTGGTAGTAACTGCCTTCGTCCCAGTACACCAACGGGTCGAACAGGCCTTCGCGGAAGTAGTCGTAATCGAAGTGCACCTTGCCCATGTCGTAGCGGCGGCCGCTGTCCCAGTTCAAATCGATATCGGCGGCATGCTCGGCACGGGTGACGGCAACGCGGCGTTGAGTGAAGTCGGCATCGAAATAACCACGCTCGGCCAGACGACGGGTGATGCGCACCTTGCTGGCTTCGTACTGCGGGTGGCTGAAGACCTGGCCCTCGTGCGGCTCGAACTGCTTGAGATCCTGGCCCAGGTAGCGGTCCTGCTCGGCCCAGCCGGTGATGGAGATATGCGACTGCCGCACCCGCACCGGCTCGCCACGCTCCACGGTGATCACCACCGTGACCTTGTCGCCTTCGCGCGGTGCGGCCAGTTCGATGGTCGGCGAGTAGTAGCCGAACGGCTCCAACGCCTCACGCGTCTGCCGCTCGGCCTGTGCCAGCAAATACTCGATGCGCGACTCGCCCTGCTCCTTGCCGACAGCCTCGTAAAGAGACAGGGAGACCTCGATGTTCTCGATCATCTCGGCGTCGTCGTCGCCGTCCAAGCCTTTGATTTCGATCTTGTCGATGGTTCCGCGGGCAAGGGCGGGGCCGGCCAGCACGCACAAAAGCAGGAGAACGGGGCGGACCCGGAAGATGAATCGCATGGGGCGGAGGATACCGGGCTGGGCGTGGAGGGCTGTTAATGGCGCGTCTAAGTGGCCAGGGTGCCATGGGGCATGTCACGCGCGCATGCACATGGGCGCGCATATGGCACGCGGTGCGATGACGCGCCGCAGCACTATGAAAGTATCGCCGCCTGTAACGCGCCTAATGGAGCGTAGATGCACGGATTGGTGCTGCAGCCCGCACGACCCCAATTGCAGATACGACTGGGACAGGCATGCACAGATCGCTGAGGCGCTACCGACGACAGGTCGCATCGGGCGGGGGCACTGCCCAACGGCTGCAGTCACCCGCCTGGGTCAGCCAGCGTTGATGGTTGCCCGCATTCGGCTTCGCGCTGCGGGCAACGCAATCAGCAGGGCCATCAGCTGGACAGATGCTCGATGGCCGCCACGCTGCCGAGGCGGTCGCCGAGCTTCTTCAGCAACGCGAGCCGATTGGCGCGCAGCTGCGCGTCTTCGGCATTGACCATTACTCCATCGAAGAACGCATCGACCTGCGGGCGCAGGCGCGCCAGGCGCGCGAGCACCGCAACATAGTCGTGGCGGTGCAACGCATCGCCGGTGTCGCCGATGGCCGCTTCCACTGCTTCGGCCAGTGCTTCTTCGGCCGGCTCACGCAGCAGGCTGGTGTCGATATCGCCGGGAATCTCGCCCTCGACCTTGCGCAGGATATTGCGGATGCGCTTGTTGGCTGCGGCCAATGCTTCGGCCTCGGGCAGCGTGGCGAAGATGCCGATCGCATCGATGCGGCGGTCGAAGTCGTAGAGGGATCCGTGGGTCGCGCCCAGGTGCGCTCCTACGCCGAGCGCTGTAGGAGCACCCTCGGGCGCGACCGAGAACAATGCGGCGACTGCATTGAAGTGCGTGGCAGGGACGCCTTTGTCTGCGTAGTAGCCTCGCAAACGATCCAGGACGAAATCAAAAATTTCTGCTGTAGTCGCCTCTACATTTGGCACCCATAGTCCGCCGCTCTGACGCTCTGCGACATTGACGCCTTGGGTCTTGGCGGCTTCAGCCGCTGTTTGTTGTTTACTAGCTTGCGACGAGGCCAAAGCGGAACTAACCAAACCCACTGCTTTCTTGATCAAATCAAGTAGTGATAAGTCAAACCCCGACTCAATCACCGTCCGCGCCAACCCCAACGCATTGCGCCGCAGCGCAAACGGATCCTTGTTGCCGGTCGGCTTCAGCCCGGCCGCAAAGCCACCGGCCAACGTATCCAGACGCTCGGCAATCGCCAGCACCTTGCCCAACGGCGACAGTGCGATGTCGTCGCCGGCAAAACGCGGTTGGTACGCTTCATCGATCGCCAGCGAAATCTCGCCAGGCTCGCCAGCAGCCTTGGCGTAATGCCGGCCGGCAATGCCCTGCAATTCGGGGAATTCGTTGACCATGCGCGACTGCAGGTCGTTCTTGGCCAATTCCGCGGCGCGACGCGCCTGCACCGGATCGGCACCCACCTGCGGAGCAATAACTTCGGCCAGCGCAGCCACGCGCGCCACCTTGTCGGCCACCGTGCCCAGCTTGGCCTGATACGTGACGCTGGCCAGGCCCGCACCCATCGCCTCCAGCCCCTGCTTGAGGTCTTCGTCGAAGAAGAACTTGGCATCGGCAAAACGCGGACGGATCACCCGCTCGTAGCCCTTGGCGACTTCGGCCACGTCCTTGGAGACGATGTTGGCGATGCCGATGAACTGCTCGGTCAACTTGCCGCCGGCATCCAGCACCGGGAAGAACTTCTGGTTGATTTCCATGGTTTCGATCAACGCTTCCTGCGGCACCGCCAGGAAATCGCGCTCGAAGCTGCACAGCACCGCCGACGGCCATTCGACCAGGTTGACCACCTGCTGCAGATTGTCCTCGCTGATGCGCGCACTGCCGCCGGCCTGCTTTGCGGCCGCTTCGACTTCTTCCACGATGCGCGCACGGCGTGCGTCCGCATCCACCAGCACGTGCGCGGCGCGCAGCGCTTCGACGTAATCGCCCGGTGCGGCAAGCGAGACTTCGCCCTGATGCATGAAGCGGTGCCCGCGGGTGATGCGATCGCCACGCACGCCCAGCAGCTCGGCCGGAATCACCGCATCGCCGAACAGCAACACCAGCCACTGCACCGGCCGCGCGAACGCATATTCGTGCGCGCCCCAGCGCATCGGCTTGGGGATCGGCATCGCGGCGATGGCTTCGCGCAGGATCTCCGGCAACAAATCGGCGGTGCGCGCGCCCGGCGTCACCGCGCGATGCACGAAGCGCTCGCCCTTGGCATCGCTGGTGCGCTCCAGCGCGGTCCAGTCGATCCCGGCCTTGGCGGCGAAACCGGCCAGCGCCTTGGTCGGCTTGCCCTCGGCATCCAGCGCGATGTTGAGATACGGGCCCAGCACTTCGGAACGCTGTTCGGGCTGCTCGGTGGCCACGCCCGGCAGCAGCACCGCCAGACGGCGCGGTGTGGACAGCGGCTTGGCATCGCCACGCGTGACCGCGACGCCGCGCTTTTCCAGACCGTGCAGCACGCCATCGAAGAAAGCCTGCGCCAGACCCGGCAGCGCCTTGACCGGCAGCTCTTCGGTGCCCAGTTCGATCAGCAGGGGAAGTTGTTCGCTCATAAGACGTGGACCTTTACGTGTTCCCTTCTCCCGTCGGGAGAAGGTGCCCCGAAGGGGCGGATGAGGGTACGGGCGAAACTCTATGGAGTTTGGGTGCACGAGGGCTACGCCTCCGTACCCTCACCCCAACCCCTCTCCCGGTGGGAGAGGGGCTTGCTGGTCCTTCTCCCGCCGGGAGAAGGTGCCTCGAAGGGGCGGATGAGGGTACGGGCGAAGCTCTGTGGAGTTTGGGTGCATGAGGGCGACGCCTCCGGACCCTCACCCCAACCCCTCTCCCGGCGGGAGAGGGGCTTTGGTTACTTCTTTACCCCGGGGAACCCCAGCTTCTCCCGCTGTGCGTAATACGCCTGCGCCACGCCTTGCGACAATGTGCGCACGCGCAGGATGTAGCGCTGGCGCTCGGTCACGCTGATCGCGCGGCGCGCGTCCAGCAGATTGAACGCGTGGCTGGCCTTGGTCACCTGCTCGTACGCCGGCAGCGGCAAGCCGACCTCGATCAGCTGCTTGGCCTCGGCTTCGCAGGCGTCGAAGCGATGGAACAGCTCGGCCACATTGGCATGCTCGAAGTTGTAGGCGCTCTGCTCCACTTCGTTCTGGTGGTACACATCGCCGTAGCTCACCGGCGTGCCGTCCGGGCCGTAGGTCCACACCAGGTCGTAGACGTTGTCGCAGCTCTGCAAATACATGCACAGCCGTTCCAGCCCATAGGTGATCTCGCCCAACACCGGTTTGCACTCCAGCCCGCCAGCCTGCTGGAAGTAGGTGAACTGCGTGACCTCCATACCGTTGAGCCAGACTTCCCAGCCCAGGCCCCAGGCGCCGAGCGTGGGCGATTCCCAGTTGTCTTCGACAAAGCGCAGGTCATGCACCAGCGGGTCGATGCCCAGCGCCTGCAACGAGCCCAGATACAGGTCCTGGATGTTGTCCGGGTTGGGCTTCATCGCCACCTGGTACTGGTAGTAGCGCTGCAGGCGGTTGGGGTTTTCGCCGTAGCGGCCGTCGGTGGGGCGGCGCGAAGGCTGCACGTAGGCCGCATTCCACGGCTCCGGTCCCAGCGCGCGCAGGAAGGTGGCTGGATGGAACGTGCCCGCGCCCACTTCCAGGTCCAGCGGCTGGATCAGCACACAGCCTTGTTCGGCCCAGTACTGGTTGAGGGTCTGGATCAGGCCCTGAAAAGTGATTGGAACGCGCCGGGAATCGGACATGCAGCAAGGGCCGTGCGGAAGGGGTGCGCTAGTATACCGGCCGACCCGCAGCGCTTTGCCGCGGAGCACCGCGGCAGGGGAACATCGAGCATGGAACAGCGGCGTACGGCCGATCCTGAAGGCGCAGTGGCACTGCTGCCGCGCGGCCGGCTGATGTTCGACCCGGTCGCTGCCGCGTTGCTTGCCGATGGCATGGTGGTGCCGCACGAACACGAGCGCGTGCAGTTCTCCGCTGCCGGCGTACGCAACGCCAGCGAAGTGCATCCGCTGGTGCTGCTGGCAAACCTCAAGCTGCATGCCGCGCAACCGCCGGCCGGCGAACTCGGCCTGGAACGGCTGACCGAATGGATGGCCACCCGCACCGGCCTGCGTTATCTGCGCATCGACCCCACCCGCATCGATGTAGCCGCCGTCACCGGCGTGGTGTCGCATGCCTATGCACGCCGCCACCGCATCCTGCCGCTCGCACTGGATGCCGAACGCGTGCTGATCGCCACCAGCGAGCCGCTGGCGCTGGAATGGCTGGCAGATGTGCAGCATCTGAGCCGGCGTCGCATCGAACTGGCGCTGATCAACCCGCTGGACCTGCATCGCTACACGATGGAGTTCTTCGGCGTCACCCAATCGGTGCGCGGCGCGCGTGGCGATGTGCGCAGCGCCGAGCCGGGCGCTGGCCTGCCCAGCTTCGAGCAATTGGTGGAGTTGGGCCGCGCCGGCGACGTCAATGCCGACGACCACCACATCGTGCATATCGTCGACTGGCTGCTGCAATACGCCTATGAACAGCGGGCCAGCGACATCCATCTGGAGCCGCGCCGCGAGGCCGGACGCATGCGCTTCCGCATCGATGGCGTGCTGCATAAGGTGCTGGAAGTGCCGCCCTCGGTGATGACCGCGGTGGTCAGCCGCATCAAGGTGCTCGGCCGCATGGACCTGGCCGAACGCCGCCGCCCGCAGGACGGCCGCATCAAGACCCGTTCGCCAGGCGGGCGCGAGGTGGAAATGCGCCTGTCCACGATGCCCACCGCATTCGGCGAAAAATGCGTGATGCGCATCTTCGACCCGGATTCGGCATTCAAGAGCATCGAGCAGTTGGGTTTCAGCCCCGAAGAGGCCGCCGGCTGGAGCGCACTGGTCGAGCGCCCGCACGGCATCGTGCTGGTCACCGGCCCGACCGGTTCAGGCAAGACCACCACGCTGTATTCCACGCTCAAGCGTCTGGCCACGCCGGATGTGAACGTGTGCAGCGTGGAAGACCCGATCGAAATGATCGCGCCGGAATTCAACCAGATGCAGGTCCAGCAGAACATCGACCTGGATTTCGCCAGCGGTGTGCGCACGCTGCTGCGGCAGGACCCGGACATCATCATGATCGGCGAAATCCGCGACCTGGAAACCGCGCAGATGGCGGTGCAGGCCTCGCTCACCGGGCATCTGGTGCTGTCGACGCTGCACACCAACGACGCCGCCTCGGCGATCACCCGTTTGCTCGATCTGGGCGTGCCGCACTATCTGGTCGCCTCCACGCTCAACGGCGTGCTGGCGCAACGCCTGGTGCGCACCTTGTGCGTGCACTGCAAGCGCCCGCACACGCTCAGCGACGACGACTGGTCGGCGATCCGCGAGCCGGGCGAAGCGCTGCCGGAGGTGCTCAACGTGCACGCCCCGGTCGGCTGCCTGGAATGCCGCCGCACCGGCTATCTGGGGCGTGTGGGCCTGTACGAATTGCTGCCGGTGACCCCGCGCCTGCGCAGCCTGATCCGCGCCGACACCGACCTGGCCAGCTTCAGCCACGCCGCCCGCGGCGAGGGCTTGCGCACGTTGCGGCGGACAGGCCTGGAAAAGGTCGCTGCCGGGCTGACCACCATTGAAGAAGTGCTGTCGGTGCTGCCGCCGCGCGAATAAGCGAGTCCTCCGTCCTGATGAGCACGCCGCTTGCGCGTTTTGCGGCCGGCACGGGCGTGCATGATCCGTGGGGAGACCCTCGACGCCGCAAGGCATTGAGGGCGGGCAGGGTTTGTTGAAAAATTCTCTGGCTGTCAGACAGACGGGTCCCTGCCGATCCCGCGTTTTCGCTCAGGCATTCCAGTCGCTCGTCTCGTCGCCATCCAGTGAAGCGTTCCACCAGCGCCTGGTCGGTGAGCATGCACGCCGAGACGCATCCGGTTCCCACGCCGTTCTCGGACGCCAAGCGGTCGATCACCTTGACGGTGATCGACTCACTCGCCGCCCACTGCAAGGCCTACTCGCCCTGATGTTCCAGCACCAGCAGAACTCGGCGCTCGTGCATTTGCGGTGGATACGTCGTCTGGCGCGCAGCTCGATCTTCTGAAGAGTCGCAGTTCCCCGAACTTCCGGACGGTTGCTTGGACCTCATGCGCGATCACCCAGACTCTCGACGCCAGCGGGCTTGCTCACGTTAGTGGTCATCTCGTGCATCGCCTTTCTGTGGTCTGCGATCTGCTGCGTCAGTTTTGCCTGCCTAACGGGGTCGGGCTGCGGTTTTTGCTTCTCCTTGTCAAGCCTGGTCTGTGCCAACTGCATCCGCTTGTACAGCAGGTGCGTTTGCGCCTTGGCTTTCAAGCTGTCGGCAGTGTGAAACTGCACTTCAAACGCATAGCCCTCGGCATCGGCGAAGCGGGCATTGATGCCCCTGTAGATGCCTTCTCCTGAGACAAAGTAGTTTTTTAGCGTCACGCACGTCATCCCGTGCCGATGCAGCGCGTCATTTGCAGCCAGTACCTTCGCCACGAAATCTTCGGAAGGCAACTCAAGCGCATAACGCAACGCATCGCGCACGCTCTGACCGGCCTGAGCACCCGTCATGCCGGCTCCCACATGGCGCCGAATCCTGTCCTTGATCGATGCGACCGATTTCTGGAACGGCGCGTGCTGCTCCTGCTCGATCCGGCCATCCTTAGCGTTGTAGCGCACGTTCCCCCAAAGCTGCACGCCCAAGTCGTCGGCCAGCTTGTTGAACACCGGCGTCAGCGCCTCTTGCTTGCCTGCGGCGATGTCGAACACGGTGTATGCAGGCGAGGCGTGTGCACTTGCGGGATTCTGCTTGGAGTCGAGCGTCGGCGTTGTGCTTGCCAACGCCGGGGCGGTCTCTTCCTGCCAGTCGTCGATCTCCTCGCACTCTGGCGGCGAAGCCACGCGATTGAATGCCTCTAGCGCAGGTGCCTGCAGCTTGCGCTGCTCTGCCCGCGAAGCGCCGCCAAGCGCCAACGCATGTCCGCGCTTGTAGAGATCGTGGAATTGCTCCTTGAGCTCAAAGGTCTCCGGTGTGTGGAACTGGATCTCCCACATCGCACCGTCAGGGCTGCGCAGCGTGACATTGATGGCCTTGAAGGCTGGCGGGTACTTGGTGAATTGATTGGTCAGCTTGATCCGTGCATGCCCGCGATCGTCCAGTGTGGCCAGCACAGCGCGCAGGCCGGCAGTAAAGTCCTGCGGTTCCAGGACCATGCTGTAGCGCAGCGCGTCGTTGACGCCGGCCGCCGCTTCTTGCAGCGTCTGCTTTTTCAACGCCATCCGCTGCGTGAGCTTTTCCTTCAACGAGCCGAGCGACTTCAGTTGATGCTGCGTTCCGGCCAGTTGTCCGCCATGGCGCTCGGCAATGCGCCGCAGCATGTCGGTGACCTGGGGTTCCATCTGGCGCGCACGCGTCAACAAGGCCTGCGCCTCAAACGCAATGTCCTCTGGCTGCACGACGCGCAGACGCGCGGTCGGCGGCTGCGGCGGGTCGATCAGGCGTGCCTGCTGGAGCGCGTGAAGCGCGTCCTCCATGACGCCAGCCGCCATGGACGGCATGCGCTGCAGAAGTCCCTTGGTCTGTTCAGGATCGAAGCGCCCCTCCTGCATCGCCCGGGCGGTCGCCTTGCTATACGGCACGATGCGTACCCGCTCGTCGAACCCCCGCTCGGAGCGTTCGCACGCCGCCACGATCTTGCCGAACAACGCCGTGCCAGTGTCGGATTTCAGCGCATCGGTGCCGACCTTGATCGCGATGGTGAAAAGGTTGCGCATGGTCAGTTCCAGCTCGCCGGCGATGAACCCTGGTTGCCCGTCCGGGAACTGCGCGTGCGACAACCGGCACACCGGGTAGTTGTCCAGGATGGCGTGGATGCGTGCTTCGACGCCAGACGCGGCCTCGTAGGCCTTGGCCAGGTCGGGAAACGTCTCCGCCAGGGCCTCGGGCAAAGCCGGCGCGTCTCTGCTGGCGGCCGCACCAGCCTCAAGGCCAAGCAGTTGCGCGTGCAGCAACTCGGCCGCTTCGCGCGCCTCGGGCAGGTGGGCGCGCTCAATCGCGTCGCGCGCCTGGACGCGGAGGTTCGCCAACACCTGGGGATCGCGGGCCTCCACTTCGAGCACCTCGCGCAAACCATTGCGCAAGTCGCGCTCGATGCCATCGTAGGTGCCGAACATCATGTTGCGTGCAAGCGCTTCGCGCAGGTCGTCCGGTTGCGCCATGAAGCGCGCCGCCAGGGTGGCGGCTGCGGACGTGATGTGCTGACCGCGCTTGAGGGACATGATCTCCGACAGCCGCCCGGGCTGGTAGTGGCCGCTGACCGGGTTGATGGCTGGCGTGGCCGTCTTCGGCGGCTTGAAGGACTGTTGCCGACCGCGCCTGCCCTCGCGATCAACCATCACACGCGAAATCAGCGCGGCCAGCTTGGGATAGCCTGCGTAAACGAAGGCGTCGTCCCCGTCGGTGTCCATGTTGCGTTTGCGCAACTCGGCAATCGGCAGTGCGCCCAGGCGCCCAGGCTCCACAATGTCCTTGAGCCGCAGGCTGCCGGTGCTGACCACGTCGCGCGGCAAGGCGCTGCGGTCGCGGCCGTTCGTCCAGCGCGACAGCGTCTTCAGATCTTCCTTGGAGCAGACCAGGTCCGTGTCGGCAAAATCGACCGGCCAATTCTTCTCCGGCACGACGACCAGCATGCCCTTGCTGTGCAGCATCTGGAGATCGACGCCGGAGCGATCGTCGAACCCGGTGTAGCTGTATTGGATGCCGAAGGACTGCGAGAGGAACTCGGCGGTGGCGTCGCCCTTGGCCACGGTCGCGATGCGGTCCTCCGGCACCGGCAGCAGATTCTCCTTGTCGTAGGGTGGCTTGCCCAGCAGCAAGGGGCCGCCAGCGACGTCGAAGGCCTGGCTGCGCTGACGCGGAAGATGCACGTTGTCGTCGGCGGATGGCACCGCCCGGACCCGCTGGCCCTGGTAGCCGCCGCCGACGGCAAGCTTGTACAACGCCAGGGGCTCACCCTCTTCGGGCTGGAGCGTCTCAAGCTGGCGCTGCATCGCCTCGTGCGCTTCTTCCAGCGCCGCCTCGTCGCGCGGGTAGTGCTGCAGCGCCTGCGCTGGCATCAGCGAAGGGCCCTTGTCCTTGGCAAGCAGATCGCGCTGCGCCTGGCTGGCCTGGTTCGTCTGCACTGCGTGCCAAGCCTCGTAATGCTTGCGGAAGGCAGGGATGGACAAGGCAACCTCCAATTTCAGAAAGCCGCAGCCATCGTTGGGACACAACGCCAAGGGATCTCCATCCACTGCCAACGGCTTGAACGGATGCGCAGGTCCGTCGACGTCATCGAACACTCCCAGCCGCAGGGTGCCCTCCACGACATGGTCGCTCGGGACCATCTCCAGGAGCGAGCGCTGCATGCGCGACCAGTCCTCACGTTGCGGGGCAAGCTTGGCTGCAAGCTGCATCAGGCTGCTGCCCGGAGCGGTGTCGGCATAGCGGAACGCCGGCAGCAGCGACGCCGTCTCAGACCCGCGAGACAGCACGAGGCTGCTGCTACCCGATTTGCTGCGCGCTGCGCGGCTGCCGCCGAACATGTCGAAGCGCCAGGGCTCACCGTTATAGTTGAACGTCCGTGCAAGCATGAATGTCGAAATCTCCCCGGGCAGGCGCACCTCCACCAGCGGCAGGCCGGTCAGACGCGCAAACAGCGAGTACGGCTTGTCCGATTCGGTCTGGTTATTCGAGATTTCCCTGCCCTGCAGATCAACCACGACATGGGTCGTGCTGCCGCGGCCGGTGGACGGCACAACCGGCTGGCCAGGAACCGAGCACATGCTCAAGCGCCCACGATCCAGGTCAAAGCGGGTCGGTGGATGGGTTTGGGTAATCGTCGGCGCTTCCTTCGCCATGCGTAGGTCCAGGGCGTCAAACACCTGGTCGCCGGCCTCGATCTGCGCGATCAGGTTCCAGCTCATCTCGCCGAGGTCCGCCTCGATGGCCTTACGGGTCCGCTCCAGCGTCAGACCCACCCATTTCGCGAGTTGTTCGCGGCGCTGGAGTAGGTCCGTCCGCGAGCCTTCAACGTTGCGCGGTTTCCATTGCCGGCTCACCACCGCATAGGCTTTGAGCACCTGGTAGAAGGTCAACGCCGGGCAGCGCGTTGCGTGCTGTTCGATGTCGGCCGAAGCGCGCGCGCCACCGCCACTCAGGTACAGGTCGATCTTGCGCGCGACGATGGGCTGCAACCTGTTGAACACGTTTAATGCCTGGCCGCGATGGCGGGGGCTCAGCTCCGGACTGAAGATAAACGGCAGCAATCCCATGCATAGGCTGCCGATACCCTCAAGGCTGGTCTGGCTTAATCCGTCATCCGCGATGAGTGCCGACACCCGCTCCAGCGCTGGCTGACCAAGCGGACGCATCTGGCGTTGAAGTCGCGCCGATGCAAGGGCCTTGAGGAGTATCCCGATATCTGCGGCCGGGGCGGACGCAAAACGCTCGCGGTGCAGGTCCAGGTGCCCGGCCATGGCCTGCAGTTTTGCCACACCCAGGGCCTGGAATGGCCCATCCTCCTCATCGTCCAGGTGCAGCAGGTGGGACATCGCGTTCGCCATCATGGAGATCCCACGCATACTGAACTGCTGCCAGGGCAGCTCGGCCGAGCCTGCACGCTCGCTGAGCAGTACCCCTGCCGATTGACGCGACGGCCTTCCGAGAGATCTGCTCATCGCATTGAGCGCCATGGCCACGTCTTGCGCTTCCATGACGTGTCGCAGATCGTGGTCCTCAGCCAGCCTCGCAGCCAAGAGGTCGATGGCCGCCTCGCAGGCCGGCATGTCGGGCCATTTGCTCAGGGCGTTGAGGGCGGTGGCCACGCCTTGCGGGCCCAGGTCGTTGCGCAATTTGCTCTCGTCGGCCAGCCGCTCGGCCAGCGCGCCGACGGCGGCCGCACAGGCCGGCATGTCGGGCCATTTGCTCAGGGCGTTGAGCGCTTGGCTCACGCCTTGCGGGCCCAGGTCGTTGCGCAATTTGCTCTCGTCGGCCAGCCGCCCGGCCAGCGCGCCGACGGCGGCCGCACAGACCGGCATGTCGGGCCATTTGCTCAGGGCATTGAGCACATTTGCCACGCCTTGCGGCTTGAGGTCGTTGCGCAATCTGCTCTCGTCGGCCAGCCGTGTGGCCAGCGCGTTGGCGGCATTCTTACAGTCCGGCGTGTCGGGCCATTTGCTCAGGGCGTTGAGCGCTTGGGTCACGTGGATGGGGTCCAGGTCCTTGCGCAATTTGCTCTCGTCGGCCAGCCGTGCGGCCAGCGCGCTGACAACCTCCCCACAGACCGGCATGTCGGGCCATTTGCTCAGGGCGTTGAGCACATTGGCCACGCCTTGCGGGTCCAGGTCCTTGCGCAACGCGGGATCGTCGGCCAGCCGTGCGGCCAGCGCACTGCCGCCATTCTTACAGTCCGGCGTGTCGGGCCATTTGCTCAGGGCGTTGAGCGCATTGCCCACTTCTTGCGGCTTGAGGTCCTTGCGCAACCTGGACTCGTCGGCCAGCCGCAAGGCCAGCGCGCTGACAACCTCCCCGCAAACCAGCATGTCGGGCCATTTGCTCAGGGCGTTGAGCGCGGTGGCCACGCCTTGCGAATTGAGGTCGTTGCGCAATCTGCTCTCGTCGGCCAGCCGTGCGGCCAGCGCGTTGGCGGCCTCCCCACAGACCGGCGTGTCGGGCCATTTGCTCAGGGCGTTGAGCGCATTGGCCACTTCTTGCGGGTCCAGGTCCTTGCGCAATTTGCTCTCGTCGGCCAGCCGCTCGGCCAGCGCGCCGACGGCGGCCGCACAGGCCGGCATGTCGGGCCATTTGCTCAGGGCATTGAGCACATTGGCCACGCCTTGCGGGCCCAGGTCCTTGCGCAACGCGGGATCGTCGGCCAACCGTGCGGCCAGCGCACTGCCGCCATTCTTACAGTCCGGCGTGTCGGGCCATTTGCTCAGGGCGTTGAGCGCATTGGCCACTTCTTGCGGGTACAGGTCCTTGCGCAACGCGGGATCGTCGGCCAGCCGCTCGGCCAACGCGCCGACGGCGGCCGCACAGGCCGGCATGTCGGGCCATTTGCTCAGGGCATTGAGCGCATTGGCCACGCCTTGCGGGTCCAGGTCCTTGCGCAATGCGGGATCGTCGGCCAGCCGTGCGGCCAGCGCACTGGCGGCGGCCGCACAGGCCGGCGTGTCGGGCCATTTGCTCAGGGCGTTGAGCGCGGTGGCCACCCCTTGCGAATTGAGGTCGTTGCGCAATCTGCTCTCGTCGGCCAGCCGTGCGGCCAGCGCGTTGGCGGCATTCTTACAGGCCGGCGTGTCGGGCCATTTGCTCAGGGCGTTGAGCGCATTGGCCACGCCTTGCGGGTCCAGGTCCTTGCGCAACGCGGGATCGTCGGCCAGCCGTGCGGCCAGCGCACTGACAGCCTCACCACAGACCGGCGTGTCGGGCCATTTGCTCAGGGCATTGAGCGCTTGGGTCACGTGGATGGGGTCCCGGGCCTTGCGCAACCCTGGATCGTCGGCCAGCCGCCCGGCCAGCGCACGGACGGCGGCCGCACAGGCCGGCATGTCGGGCCATTTGCTCAGGGCGTTGAGCGCGCTGGCCACGCCTTGCGAATTGAGGTCGTTGCGCAATCTGCTCTCGTCGGCCAGCCGTGCGGCCAGCGCGCTGACAGCCTCCCCACAGACCGGCGTGTCGGGCCATTTGCTCAGGGCGTTGAGCGCATTGGCCACTTCTTGCGGCTTGAGGTCCTTGCGCAATTTGCTCTCGTCCGCCAGCCGCCCGGCCAGCGCACTGACGGCGGCCGCACAGGCCGCGTTGTCGGGCCATTTGCTCAGGGCGTTGAGCACATTGGCCACGCCTTGCGGGTCCAGGTCCTTGCGCAACGCGGGATCGTCGGCCAGCCGTGCGGCCAGCGCACTGCCGCCATTCTTACAGTCCGGCGTGTCGGGCCATTTGCTCAGGGCGTTGAGCGCATTGCCCACTTCTTGCGGCTTGAGGTCCTTGCGCAATTTGCCGTCGTCGGCCAACCGCCCGGCCAGCGCGCTGGCGGCGGCCGCACAGGCCGTGTTGTCGGGCCATTTGCACAGGGCGTTGAGCGTATTCGCCACGCTCTGTGCATCCATTGCATAACGCAGGCATTTGTCGCTGGCGACAAGCGCGGCGAGCCGGTGCGCCGTGGCCTGGCAATCCGGATTATCGAACCACTTGCTGAAGGTATTGAGTGCCAGGCTAATTTCCCACGCGTTCAAAGACTGCCGGACTCGGTTGTCACGCAGCAGGTGACGTGCCAAGCGAGCCACCGCGCGTTCACACCTGCCGCTGTCGATATTCTTTGCGAACGCGTTCAGGAGGAGCGCCGACAGGTAGCCACTCAGCCCCACTAAATCATCGGCCTGATTGAGCTGCCCGGCGATCCACGCGATTGCATCTATGCACGCTGGCTGGTTCGGGTGCTTGCTCAGCTTGTTGCCCACATGCGCCAGCTGCGCTAGCGATGCACCTTCGAACCACCCGGTCTCGCAGAGATACTGCGCCGCGAGCTCGGTGCAACGATCGAGATCGCGAGGCATTACGCCTGCCCTCCTGGCGCGCCGTGCATGGGCGATCAGCTGAAGATATTTGTCGAGCCGCCGTGCGTTGATTTGCAGGTTGACCCCCTCTTCCAGGAACGGCAAAGCCATGCCGTCACGCATGCGACGCGCCAGCTCGTTGTCATATGCCATGGACACGCACAGGCCAGCGTTGTGGTTCCGAGCGATTCCGCCGGACTCACTCAACTGTCGCCGCTGCTGCTGTCGCTGCACCTGCAGCTGTTTTTTTGCCGCCGAGTCCAGCTGATCTTCGGCCATGCGAAGGTCTGCCGTCGTCAACCTCACGCCATGGATGAGCCGCTTTGGCTGCCGATAGGGTTCTTGCTCTTCGCGCGGTCGTTTTCCTGCGATCCGGTCGGACTGCTGATCGGTCGATCGAAGATTTACCCTCGCCTCCAAACCATCATGCGTTGGTCGTTGTGGCCTGGGATGCGACGACGCGACGCTGACGTCAGCGGGCACTGTGTCCAGGCGCCGATCGGGCGCGATGCCGTGCTGGTCGGTGGGATCATCGGGCCAGTGTGAGCGGGTGACCGATTGCCCCAGGCGCCTGTCCCATGCACCTTCGCTAGCTCCGGTTCGCTCATTCGCAGGCAAGGGCTTCCTGGGTCGCATCGACGCCCCAGGTTCATCCGACTCTACCCGCCGCCGTTTGCTGGGCGGCCGTCCAAGTAGTGGATGGTTGCCCCTGGTACTGGCTGTTGCCTGATCCTCCGCTGGCCCGGGCTGTTCCTCATGGGCGGAAGGCAAGTTTGTGCGTAACGAATTTGGGTTGTTGGCATAGGTTTTCATGCCCGAAATTTAGTCAATCCGGCCGCAAGCGACTTCGTCAATACGAAGCCTCGACGACGTGTGCGACGCTGGCTGCGAGTTGGGCCAATGGCCCCCAATGCATTGCATGGATTGAACATCTGGGATACAGCACGCCGGCACGGCTGTGCTCTGCGGCCGTCAGGTACAGTGTTCGGGGGGGTTAGGCACAATTCGATTTTTTTTATGCGAATCCTGCAGAACCCCGTATTGACCTGACCACAGCGACGGCGCAAACGCCCGTCAGTCCAGTCGCGCGCTTTTCTGCCGATAAACAGGGCGTGCCACAGTCATCGGTGACCGTCACCATCACCTCCATCCAGCCGCGAGGGAATCAGGACATGTCATTCGGCAATGACCCGCAGCGCGCGTATTGGGGTGGCGCTTGAAAAAAACGCGTCACTGCCGCCTACAATCGGGGTCATTTGTCGTGTCCGGATCTTCGCGCATGTCCGTTTTGCCGTTCCTGATCATCGAAACCGGGCATCCCGTGCCGGAGATGAAGCGATACGGCCGTTTTCGGCACTGGATCCGCGTCGCGGCCGGGCTGGCCGAGCATGAGACCGTCGCCGTCGATGTCGCCAACGGCGGCCGCCTGCCCGACCGCGCGGGCTTTGCCGGCACCATCGTCAGCGGCTCGGCCGCCTATGTCACCGACCGCGCCGAGTGGAGCGAACGCAGCGCCGACTGGCTGCGCGAGGCCGCCCACCAGGGCATGCCGCTGCTGGGCATCTGCTACGGGCATCAGCTGCTGGCGCATGCGCTGGGCGGCGAGGTCGATTACAACCCGGCCGGGCGCGAGTCCGGCACCATCGCGCTGGAACTACACCCGCCAGCCGAGCAAGACCCCTTGTTTGCCGGCCTGCCGGCGCATTTCCCCGCACACGCCACGCATATGCAAACCGTGGTGCGCGCACCCGATGGCGCCATCGTGCTGGCGCATTCGCGCCAGGACCGCTGCCATGCGTTCCGCTGGGGCCAGGCCACCTGGGGCGTGCAGTTTCATCCGGAGTTCGCCACCCACCACATGCGCGGCTATGTGCAGGCGCGCGCCGAGTGCATCGCCCGCCATGGCCACTGCGCCCGCACAGTCGCCCGCGAGGTCACCGCAGCGCCGATCGCCCGCAAGCTGCTGCGCCGCTTCGTGCATCACGCACGCGGCCTGCAAACAGTTATCGCTCATCCCGCCGCGCACACGTAAAAGCAGCGATAATCGCTGCACGCCGGATGGTCCGGTGCGTGTCGATCCGGAATGGGAATGAGCGAAATCCGCAAGGTGCCGGCGTCTGCCGGCGCAGAATGGCTGTTGACCGGTTTCTCGCTGCTGAAGCGGGCGCCGCTGGCGCTTGGCTCGCTGGGGGTGATCTGGAGCGTGACCGCCACCCTGGTGGTGTCGCTGTCGGTGCTGGTGCCGCTGCTCGGCCCGGCGTTGCAGTTCCTGCTGGTACTGGCCGGCCCGTTGTTCATGGGCGGCATGCTGTGGGCGATCCGCGAGGTGGACGAAGGCCGCATCGCCAAACCGTCGCATCTGCTGCACGGCCTGCAGGACGGCCGCGCGCCGCATCTGCTGGTGTCGCTGCTGCCGCAGCTGATCGCCGGCCTGCTGCTGGGCGTGCTGCTGCTGGTGATGATTGGCGCCAACGGGCTGCAGCAATTGTCCGAGGTGATGGTCAAGATCAACCAGATCAGCCAGTCCGGCGCGCGGCCGGACCCGGTGCAGATCGAGCAGCTTGCCGCCAGCCTGCCGGCCGGCCGCATCCTGCTGTGGCTGCTGCTGACCATTGCCACCTTTGCGGCAATGACGCTGGCGCTATTCGTGATGCCGCCGCAGGTGATGTTCGACCGCAGCACCGGCGGCCACGCGCTGCGCGAGAGCCTGCGCGCCAGCCTGCACAACCTGCCGGCGATGCTGGTGTTTTTCGTGCTGGCCTTCATCAGCATCTTCGCGATCTATTTCGCAGTGATGATCGTGGCGCTGATCGTCGGTCTGGTGGCCGGGCAGACCGTGGCGATGTGGCTGGCCCAGCTGCTGCTGATGGCCGTGCTGATGCCGGTGTTTGCCGGCTCGGTCTACGCCGCCTGGAAGCAGATGTTCACGCACGAAGGCGCCGTTGCACAGCCGGCCCCGCCGTCGCGCCCGGACGTGTTTGCCGCCTGAGGTGCGTGATCTGTAGGAGCGCACCTGGGCGCGATGAAGCTTTCTCGGGAGAGCCTCTATCGCGCCCGGGTGCGCTTCTACACAAGCAGCACATTGGTGCCAGCTAGCACATGCGTCGTCGTGGCGCCTTGTGCAAACAGGCGTCCATCTCGCACTCCCAGCCCTCGTTCTGACACGTCAAGCACTGCTTTGGCCATCAAACGCGTGTGTGCGTGCCTGCGACCGGATCACTCGGGCATCGTAGGAGCGCGCTTGCGCGCGATGAAGGCTCTCCCGGTAACGCTTCATCGCGCACAAGTGCGCTCCTACAAGGAGAGGCCTGGCACTGTCGGTGCCTGACGCGGGGCGCGCTAGGCGGCTTTCGGCCCGACCGCGCGTGAGGCGACGATACCGAGTTCGTAGAGCAGGCACATCGGGATGGCGAGCATCAGCTGCGAGACCACGTCCGGCGGGGTAAGGACTGCGGCCAGGATGAAGATGCCGACGATGGCGTAGCCGCGGCCTTCGCTCAGTTGCTTGGGCGTGACCCAGCCCAGCAGCACCAGGATCACCAGCGCCACCGGCAACTCGAAGCTCGCACCGAAGGCGAAGAAGATCGCCAGCACGAAATCCAGATAGGAATTGGCGTCCGGGGTGATCGCGATCACGTCCGGCTTGAACGTGGTCAGGAAGTGGAACACCGCCGGCAACACCAGGAAATACGCGAATGCGCAGCCGATATAAAACAACGCCACCGCTGAGGCGAGCAGCGGAAACGCCAGCTTCTTTTCGCGCTGATACAGGCCCGGCGCCACGAATGCCCAGGCCTGATACAGCAGCCACGGCACGCTGAAGAACACCGCCACGAAGAAGGTCAGCTTGAGCGGGGCGAAGAACGCGCCGGCCGGATTCATCGCGATCATCGTCTGCCCCAGCGGCAGCTGCGAAATCAGCGGTGCGGCCAGCCAGGAATAGATCGCCCGCGAAAACGGCAGCAGCGCCAACAGCACCACGCCCAGGCCGATCAGCGCGCGCACCAGCCGCGCACGCAACTCGACCAGATGCTCGATCAGACTGCTTTCGGCCTGTGCGTCGTCGAACAGGCTCACGGCTGCTTCTCCTGGATCTTGGTTGGCGCGGTCGGCTCTGTCGCGGTGCTCGCATCGATGGGTGCAGCAGTAACCGGCGCATGCGCGCTGGTGAGATGTGCGGCATGCGGTGCCGGCACCACGGGGTCATGTGGGGCCGGTACCAACGTTTGATGGGGCGCCGGGGCGATTGGCTGTGCCTGTGCAATCACCGGTGCCGCAGCCGCTGGTGCAGCGACGGCGGCCACTGCCGGCGTTCCTGCCGCCGACGTCCCTACGACCGGCTCGGCATTGGCCCCGGCCGACAGATCCGCATGCGCCAGCTCCAGCGGCGTCGCCACCGGTGTCGTAGTGCTGCGGATATCGATATCGCGACCCACCTCGTCATGCAGCGCGCGGGCGCCCTGCTCCAGGTGCTGCTGCTTGTTGCGCAACTGGTCTTCGGCCTCGCGCAGCGAGGTCTGCACGTCCTGCAGGCTGCGCTTGAGTTCTTCGGCCTCCAGCTCGCGTTCCAGTTCCTGCTTGACCGAATCCCACTGCATGCGCGCGCGGCGCACCCACAATCCGGCGAACCGGGCCGCCTTGGGCAAACGCTCGGGACCGAGCACCACCAGGGCGACGATTGCGATCAGCGTCAGTTCGCCAACACCTATGTCAAACACCGACGCCGCTCCGGATCAACGCGCGTCGCGGTCGCGCTCGGCCTGCGCCTCACGCGCCTGCTCGGCCGTGCGTGCGTCGTCGCCGAGCTTTGCGGCCGGCTTGTCGTCGTCGTGCATGCCTTTCTTGAATTCCTTGACCGCGCTGCCGAGATCCTTGGCACCGCTGGTGAGCCGCTTGGTACCGAACACCAGCAACACGATTACCAGCACGATCAGCCAGTGCCAAATGCTGAAACCGCCCATGATCTGCTCGCTTGCTGAAAAGAAGGAAGACGCAGGATACCCCAGCGCACCGCGCAGGGGGATGACAGCGGTTTAGCGGTTGCCGTCCAGCGATTCGGTGCGAATTTCGCCATCGGAGACCGGCTGGAATCCCTGTTGCGGCGGCGGCGTGGCGCTGGGCTGCATCGGCACGGTGCTGGCCTCGTTGGCCGGCGGCGGCGGGGTGCTCGCGGCCTGTGCCGGTGGCGGGGTTTGCGGACGCGGTGCAGGTGCGGTGCCCTCGGCGGCGCCATCGGTGCCGCGATTGGCGCGCGCGGTGTAAGTGGCCTCTTCCAGGCGATCGCGGAAGGCGATCACATCGGTGGACGCGCGCTCGTTGGTGCGGCCTTCGAAGATCATGCGCGGGGTGGCGCCGCCACCGTAGGCATTCAGATCGGCGGCATCGTCGATCTGCAGGATCGCGCCATCCAGTGCGACCCCGGCGAACAGGCCGCGCGCGCGCGACCACGACCAGATTTCGGCCTTGAGCTGGCCGTCGGTGGCGGCGGCGGCATTGCGGCCGACCGGGCCGGCGGCCACGCCGGCATCGGCGCCGAGGGTGAACTTGCCGTTGACGATGTTGTCCAGGCTGCGGTCGTTGCGGAACACCAGCACCACGTCGGAGGACTGCACGCCGGCCTGGAAGCCGATGCTGCCGCCGGTGAGCTTGACGAACACCGGCTGCGACCAGCTGCCGTCGGCGTTCTTCATCGACATCAGGCCGTGGCCGCGACGGCCGCCGATCACCAGACCGGCCTTGAGCGTGTCGGGGATGACCACGATGGCGCGTGCCTCGTCGAGCAGCTTGTCCGGGATGGACTGCTCGGGGATCTTCATGATCTCGTTGAGCACGCGAACCGCGTTACGCGCGCGCTGGTCCTCTTCCGGGCCGGCAACGGCATGGCCGGCGGCGAAGGTCAGCGACAACAACAGGGCCAGGCGCGACAAACGGGGCATGACAAGCTCCAAAGGACGATCCGTCAAAGATAGCAATGGCGCGACGTTAGTGGTGGCGCAATGAATCGGTGGTGAGCGCAACCGGGCGATCAAGATGCGGTCAATGAGGCCGATCGGTGTTCGGTCCTCGGCAGCGTTGCTGCGCTCTGCCAGAATGGTGCGCATGAACACCACTCCTGATACCGCCCTGCTGCTCGTCAATCTCGGCACGCCCGAGTCGCCTACCGCCCCGGCCGTGCGCCGCTACCTGGCCGAGTTTCTCACCGACCGCCGCGTGGTGGCGATCCCGCCGCTGTTCTGGAAACCGCTGCTGTACGGGGTGATCCTGCCGATCCGCGGCCCCAAATCGGCCGAGAAGTACGCCAAGGTGTGGCTGCCGGACGGCTCGCCGCTGGCGGTGTACACGCGCCGTCTGGCCGAAGGCCTGAAAGACGTCATGCCGGACTGGCATGTGGAATGGGCCATGCGCTATGGCGCCCCGGCGCTGCGCAGGACGCTGGAGGCGCTGCGTGCGCGCGGCATCAAGCGCATCGTGGTGCTGCCGCTGTATCCGCAGTATTCGACGACGACAACCGCGTCGATTCAGGACGTGATCGATGCCTGGCGCCCGAGCGCGCCGGAGATCGCGGTGGAGGTGATCCAGGACTATTGCGAAGACGCCGGCTGGGTCGCGGCGATTGCCGATTCGATCCGTGCGCACTGGCAGGCGCACGGGCGCAGCGAGAAGCTGATGTTCTCCTTCCACGGCCTGCCGCAACGCGTGGCCAATGCCGGCGATCCGTACCCGCAGCAATGCGAGCGCAGCGCGCAGGCGATTGTCGCCGCGCTGGGCCTGAGCGCGGACGACTGGGAGATGGGTTACCAGTCGCGCTTCGGCGCGGAGCGCTGGCTGCAGCCCTACGCCGAACCGACGCTGTGGAAACTGGCCGAAGGTGGCGTGCGCAGCTTCGATCTGGTCTGCCCGGGCTTTGCCACCGACTGCCTGGAAACGTTGGAAGAAGTGGCCTTGGGCTTTGCCGAAACGCTGGCCGAGCGTAACGCCACACTGAGCTATATCCCGTGTCTCAACGCCAGCCCGGCACATGCGCAGGCACTGGCCGCGTTGGCACGTCGCGTATGAGGTTGGAGCCGTTTGCGTGCGACCTGGACATTGGCAGGATCACAGGGTTGCGCAATCACGCGCGCGGCCCGCGCCGGATGCTGGCACTGCATGGCTGGCTCGACAACGCGGCCAGCTTTCTACCGCTGAGCGCACACTTGCACGCGCAGGATCTGGATCTGGTGCTGCTCGATCTACCTGGTCACGGCCATAGCGCGTGGTTGCCGACCGGTGCCGAATACACACTCAGCAGCGCGATCGGGATTCTGCTGCAGGTGGCCGATGCGCTGGGCTGGGAGCGCTTCAGCGTGCTCGGCCACTCGCTGGGCGGCGGCGTTGCCAGCCTGCTCGCGGCCGCGGCGCCGGAACGCGTGGAAGCCTTGATCGCGATCGAAGCATTGGGCGCGCTGGCCGAGCCGGTGGAAAGCACCGCCACCCGCCTGCGCGATGCAGTGGCCTCGGCACGCACGCTGGCGCAGCGGCCGCTGCGGGTGTTTCCATCGATGGAGATGCCGGTACGCGCACGCATGATGGCCAACCAGCTCACCGAACCGGCCGCACGCCTGCTGGTGGAGCGCGGTGTGTGCGCGGTGGAAGGCGGCTATAGCTGGTGCAGCGACCCGCGCCTGACCCTGCCGACCGCGATCCGCATGACCGAAGCGCAGATCGACGTATTGCTGGCCTCCATCGCCTGCCCGACCCAGGCCATCTTCGCCACGCCCGCGCAGGTGTATTTCCCGGATGCGTTACGCGATCACCGCGTGGCGCTGATGCGCGATGCGCGCCTGCATCTTCTGCCGGGCACGCACCACGTGCATATGGAAACACCGGAAGCAGTGGCAGCGGTGATCAATGGGTTTTTTGCCGAGTTGCCGCCGCGCGAGTGATAGTGGGTGCGGGTTGTGCCTGCACGAAAACACGCATTGCCATCGCAGCATGGGTGTCATCAAGTTTGTGACGGGCGGTGCGAAACACCGCCTGTCACTCGGCCTGCAACAACCGCCGCAACTGCGCCTTGAGTTGGCGGCCGTGTTCGTGGAAATAGCTGCGTTCGTCGCGCCAGGCGGGAAAGCGCTGTTCCACTTCGGCCCAGAACGCGGGCGAGTGATTGGCCTGTACCAGATGGCAGAGCTCGTGCACCAGCACGTACTCGAACGCGGACGGGCGGCCGAGCACCAGCGCCAGATCCAGCGCCATCGAGCCATCGGGTGCGAGCGAGCCCCACTGCGAGGACATTACCTTGAACCGCACCCGTGCCGGTGCGCGCGGCAAGCCAGGCAGATAGCTCGGCAACCAGCGGCCGACATCGGCACGTGCCTGCGCTTCGTAGAATTCTTTCAGCGTGCGACGCAGGCCTGCATCGCCCAGTCGTGTGGGCACATGGAATTGTGCGCCGTCATCGGTGAGTTCGATGCGTGCATAGCGCCCGTCGTGCCAGCTCAGCGGCAGCAATGCACCGCGTAATGGCAGCAGCCCCGGCACGCCACGCTCCAGCGCGGGAAAGGCATCCACCTGCTGATAGCGCGACAGCTGCGTGCTCAGCCACTCCAGATGCGCCAGCAAAAAACGTTCGCCGGACATCAGGCTGGCGCGGATCGGCAGCGTCAGCCGGGCGCCGCGTTCGTCCACGCTAAGCTTGATGCGCCGCGCACGCGGGTCGCGCACGCGCAACACCTCGATCTGGCGCCCTTCCAGTTCAAGACGCACGCAGTCGCGTTCGACAAGCTGCGGTGTGGGCGCGATGAGGCGGCGGACGGGCTTGAACATGGGCACAGGATAGCGCTGCGATGTGTCAGGTGGTGAGATGGAATGATTGAGACATGCGATGACGGCGCGCGCATGATCTGTGGTGGCACTGCATCCATCACGCCATCCCTGGCGGAATGCGCAACGCGCAGCTCAACGCGCCCTCAACCGCTGGGCTTGGGAACATCCAAACGACGCTGATGCTCAAGCTCTCGGTTGTCTTGAGAGCTGGTTTTCTTGTGGATGGTCGGTTTTTAGAGCGGATGATCTGCGGCTTGGCTGCAGGGCCCTTGCCTGCCCACCATCGCAGGACATACCGCAAGTACGTCCCTATAGCTCTCGGTCAACTTGAGAGGTAATCGAACGGTGTGGATGGGTCGGTTGTGGAGCGGATGATCTGCGGCTTGGCTGCAGGGCCCTTGCCCGCCCACCATCGCGGGACACGCCGCAAGTACGTCCGTGTAGGCTCTTACGCGGCATCCATGCCGCGTAAGGTCCCGCGACGGTGGGCGGGCAAGGACCAATCGGGAATGTCGGTGTGCATGTCTTTCAACAAAGCGACCAGCAATCTTTCTGGTGCGGTGTCCTCACCGATTGCGGGACCGTGTGGCGGCATGGATGCCGCCACCGAGCCTACAAGGACGTACTTGCGGCGTGTCCCGCGAGCGGTGAGGGCACCGCGCCCTCGACTCACCGAAAGCTTTTGATTTACGCCTCGGATCGCGCCTCAACGACGCCACTGTCCGGAGTCCTGGTTACTCCGCCTTGCTCAGCTTCAACGCGGTTTCCAGCAACAGGAACAGGCGGCGCACTTCGGCGCTCATCAGCGCGAAGCGGGCATCGAGTTCGGCGCGTGCGCCGTCGTCGTCGCTGTGTTCGAGCTGGTCCAGTGCGCCGTCGAGGAACTTGAGCTTGCGGATCACCAGATCGTCGCCGAGCACGAACGACAGATTGTCATCCAGCACCAGCGCCAGCTTGGTGACCTGCTTGCCGGATTCCAGGTGCTTGTCGATCTCCTCGCCGCGCAGTTCCTGGTGCTGGCACTTGACCACCGCGCCGCCTTCGATCGGATCCTTCATCTCGCATTCTTCGCCCAGGCTCAGGCCTTCGGGCAGGGGCTCGCCGGCGATCCAGCCGGTGAGGATGGCACGCGGTGCGACCTCTGCATTCAACGGCAGCGCCGGGAAGCTGCCGAGCGCGCCGCGGATCTCGCTCATCACGTTCTCGCCGCTCTTGCGGCTGGAGCTGTTGACCGCGATGTAGCCGTGCTGCAGGTCCAGGATGGCATCGGTACGCGAGCTCTTGACGAAGGCGCGCGGCAACAGCTCATGGATCAGATCGTCCTTGAGGCGCTTGCGTGCCTTGCCGCCGGGGCGCCGGCCTTCCTTCTCTTCGATCTCGGCGACCTTGCGCTCGAGCAGGTCGTTGACCACCGCGCCGGGCAGGATCTTGTCCTCGCCACCGACGGTGAGCCAGAGGAAATCTTCCAGACGGTGCGAGAGCACTTCCTGCTCGTCGCGGCCGAACGGGGAGATGAAACCGCGCGAGCTCATTTCCAGTGGGCCGACTGGCTTGAGCTGCACTTGCGGCAGCAGCGTGTCGATCTCGGAGAAATCCAGCGTGGTGGGAAAGCGGAACAAGGTGAGATTGCGAAAGAACATGCGTAAGACCGAAGAGGAGGAAACGTGGAGGGTGGAAGACGGACGGCGGCCGGATGGGCCGCGTCAGTCGCTATCGTGTGTGATATCGCTTGCTGCGAGCCAGGCGTTGGAATCCGGATCGGGCGATGCTGCGTCATTGCAGCCGCCCAGCGACAGGAAATCGAACAGCGTGCGGTCGGCCAGTTGCTCGGGCCGCACATCGCCCAGCGCGCGGGCGATCTGTTCGACCCGCCCGGGCTGCTCGCGATCCCACTGCTGCAACATGCGGCCGACCTGCTGGCGCTGCAAATTTTCCTGGCTGCCGCACAGGTTGCACGGAATGATCGGGAACTGGCGCGCCTGCGCGTAGGCGGCGATGTCGGTTTCACGCACATAGGCCAGCGGGCGGATCACCACATGCTGGCCATCGTCGCTGCGCAGCTTGGGCGCCATTGCCGCGAGCCGGGCGTGGTGAAACAGGTTCATGAAGAACGTGGCCACGATGTCGTCGCGATGATGACCGAGCGCGATCTTGGTCACGCCGTGCGCCTGCGCATAGGCATACAGCGCGCCGCGCCGCAGCCGCGAGCACAACGAACACATGGTCTTGCCGGCCGGAATCACCCGGCTGACCACCGAATAGGTGTCCTGCTCGACGATGTCGAACGGCACGTCCAGACCGCGCAGATAGCTCGGCAACACGTGGGCAGGGAAGTCCGGCTGCTTCTGGTCCAGATTGACCGCCACCAGGGTGAACGGCACCGGCGCCTTGCGCTGCAGGTGCAGCAGCATGTCCAGCAAGGTGTAGCTGTCCTTGCCGCCGGACAGGCACACCATGATCTTGTCGCCGGCGGCGATCATGCCGAAGTCGGCAATCGCCTGGCCCACCTGGCGCTGCAGGCGTTTGCCCAGGCGCAGCTGCTCACGCTGCAACCGCTGGCGCGGGTCGCGCGGCGCGGGGTCGGCCAGGGGTTGCGGCAGCGGCAGGACAGCGGTCATAAGCCGGCCATTGTAGCTGCCCCGCGCGCGGCGGGCCGGGGCGCGCCGCGTGCGGCTGAATGAGCGGTCAGTCGCTTGTAGGTGGGGCGTGCTGCGGTCGTTCGCCGTACCGCGTGGCGAGCGAGCCCATCACGGCTGCGCGGTGCGCCGCGAGGCCGGTTGCACGGCGGACATCTCGCAGCGCAGCAAGCCTTTCTGCGCCGGGCTGGGTAAAGTCCGGCAGACCGCTTCACTCGGGATCGGCATGGCATCTTCGGCTTCGCTGCATGGCGCGGCTTTTTTCAGTCGCGGTTTTGGTAGCGCTAACATTTGCAGGAGTTCGACCGTATGAGCAACACCGTCTACATCGGCGCGAAAGAATATTTCCCCGGCATCGGCAAGATCGGCTTCGAAGGCCGTGACTCTGACAACCCGCTGGCCTTCAAGGTCTACGACGCCAACAAGCAGATCGGCGACAAGACCATGGCCGAGCATCTGCGCTTTGCGGTGGCCTACTGGCACAGCTTCTGCGGCAACGGCGCCGATCCGTTCGGCCCTGGCACGCGCGCGTATCCGTGGGATGTGGGCAACACCGCACTCAATCGTGCCGAAGCCAAGGCCGATGCCGCGTTCGAATTCTTCACCAAGCTCGGCGTGCCGTATTACTGCTTCCACGA
>NZ_MDFM01000013.1 GCF_002939985.1 Xanthomonas hortorum pv. cynarae
AACTGCTCACGGCTGATGTCACTGGGATAGCGTGCTCTCATCTCCATATGATCGGATATTTCGGGCAGACTTTGAACAGGTTCTGAGAGCTTGTGCTTCAGCGCCATGGATGTGCACAAGCCGCATTGGTCAAAGGCGCGATGCACTCACCACAACACACCATCCACCGGCTGCATCGGCTCCGGCGCCTGCTCGCCAATCGCCTGCAATGCATCGATTTCGACCGTGCGGCACATGCTGTCCAGCGGCAGATCGTGGATGGTGTTGGCGAACGGATCGACCAACTCGTCGCCGATCTTGAGCACTGCCAAAAACATCAAGCCCGCAACGGTCGAACCCACCGGTGTGGCGTATTGCAGTGTCTCCACCAGGCCGATCGGCAGCAACACGCAGAACAGCCGCGTAAACAGGTTCGGATAGAAGCGATATTGATACGGCAGCGGCGTATTTTTCAGCCGCTCCATACCGCCTTGTGCGTTGGCGATATCCACCAGAATGCGCTCGACACTGGCCTGCTGGATGCTGTCGATCCAGCCATCGCGACGCGCCTGCTCCACGCTGCGCCCGGTGTTATCGAGCAGGCCATTGGCGACGTTGGTGCGCTTGATCACCGAAGCCACCTCATCGGCATCCAGCCGTGATTCCAGCACCGCATCCACTGGCAGCCGGCGCAACTGGCAGCGCAGCACATGCACGTACGCGACCTGGCGCAACGCGATCGTGCGCCCCAGCGTTGCGGCTTCCGGCGCAGACAACACGCTGATGCTCAGACGTACCAGATTGCGCGATGCATTGATCATCTGGCCCCACAGCACGCGGCCCTCCCACCAGCGTTGATAGGTGGAATTGGCGCGAAACCCCAGGAACAACGCCAATGCCGAACCGAAGATGGTCAACGGCAACGCAGGCGCGCGGAACGGCAGCACGTAGTAGATGATCGTGATCAACACGTCCCAGACGAACAGCACCGCCAGGGTCCGCCAGACCTGGTCGAACACATCGGATACACGCGGTTTGACATCGATGATCAAGGCACACTCCATGGATCGATAACGAGTGACGCCGTTGCGCGCATCCGGGGCATGGATGCCATCGTCAGCGCACTCAAGCGTGGCGAGTGTGCCGCTGCAGCGGTGCAAGCGCGGTGATGGGTCACCCACGCCACAGCATCACCGCGTTACGGCATCAACGCCAGCAACTGATCCAGGCGCCGATGCGGGTCGTCCTGCTGCAACAACGACAGGCGTTGTTGTTCGGTCAGCGGCAGCAGCTCGGCCAACCGCCAACCCACCCAGGCCGCTTGATCCAGCAGGCCAGGTCCGGCCGATGCGAATTCGCCACCCACCTGTTCGAGCATGCGCTCGAGCACGGTGGCCAGCAGGCTGTGCTCGGGGCGCAACTCGTCATCGCTGTCGGGCTCGCACCAACTTACCTCGCCCACGACAAGCCCGTTGTCGCGGATGCGCGAACGCTGCACATGGAAGCGCCGCGTCCCGCGCAAACGCAGTACCAGCACACCGTCGGCACCAACGTCGAAATCCTCGATACGCACTTCGGTGCCGAACGCCGCCGGTGTCGCCGGTACGCCGACTTCTGCGCCATCCAGAATCAGACACACCCCGAAACTGGTGCCGGTGCGGCCGCACTCGCGCACCAGATCCAGATAGCGGCGCTCGAACACGCGCAAACCCATCGCAGCGCCCGGCAACAGCACGTTGTGCAGCGGAAACAGCGGCAATGCGCTGCTGTCGGCGGTGGCAGTCATCTCGTTCATCAGGACAGCTGCGCCAGAAAGCGACGCGGCGCGCCGTCGAAGCCGCCGTTGGACATAAACACCACATGGTCGCCCGGCTGCGCAATCTCGCCCAGCGTGTGCAGCAATGCATCCACGTCGTGCGCCACATGTGCATCACCGCGCACCTGTGCAACGATCGGCGCCGCATCCCAGGCCAATTCGGGCCGATGCAGGAACACCACCGCATCGGCATCTTGTAACGACGGCGCCAACGCCTGCGCATGCGCGCCCAGCCGCATCGAATTGCTGCGCGGCTCCATCGCCACCAGCACACGTGCCGCCCCGACCTTCGCACGCAAGCCCTGCAGCGTGGTCGCAATCGCGGTGGGGTGATGCGCAAAATCGTCGTACACGGTGATGTCGCGCGCCTGCCCCAGCACTTCCAGTCGCCGTTTGACGCTTTGGAAGCGCGCCAGCGCCGGCATCACACTCGCCGGATCCACGCCCACTGCATGCACGGCGGCCAGCGCCGCCAACCCGTTGAGCACGTTATGCCGCCCGACCAGCGGCCAGTGCACCTGGCCGATCTCCACACCGCGATGCAGCACTGCAAACACGCTGCCATCGGCAGCGATCAAGCGTGCGCTCCACTCCAACGCCGCATCGAAACCGAAGCGCTCCACCGGCGTCCAGCAGCCCATCGCCAGCACCTCGGCCAGGCGCGCATCTTCGCCGTTGACGATCAGCCGCCCGCGCGCCGGTACCGTGCGTACCAGATGATGAAACTGGCGCTGGATCGCCGCCACGTCGGGAAAGATGTCCGCATGGTCGTATTCCAGGTTGTTGAGGATCGCCACCAGCGGCCGGTAGTGCACGAACTTGCTGCGCTTGTCGAAGAACGCAGTGTCGTACTCGTCGGCTTCCACCACGAATTCGCGCCCCTGCCCCAACCGCGCCGACACGCCGAAGTCTTCGGCCACCCCGCCGATCAAAAAGCCCGGCGCACGCCCGGCCGCCTCAAGCAGGCAGCTCAAAATGGTGGTGGTCGTGGTCTTGCCATGGGTACCGGCGACCGCCAGCGTGTCGCGACCCGGCAGCACCTGCTCGGCCAGCCACTGCGCACCGGAGGTGTAGCGACGCCCCGCGTCCAGCACCGCTTCCACGGCCGGGTTGCCGCGCGACAAGGCATTGCCAATGACCACATCGGTGGTATCGGCCGAAATATTGGACGGCGCGTAGCCCTGCGCCAGCGCGATGCCGAGCGTTTCCAGCTGCGTGGACATCGGCGGATAGATGGCCTGATCGCTGCCCTCTACCTGCCAGCCCAGCTCGCGCGCAAGGGCGGCGACACCGCCCATGAAGGTCCCGGCGATGCCGAGGATGTGGAGTTTGGTCATGCCGCACATTGTCGCCGATCGCCGGAGTTGCGGGACATTCCGATCCATCGCCAACGGCGCTGTCAGGAAACTCCTACCGTACTGTCGGGAATTTCCCGATATGCGAACTTCGTCACATATCTCACTATGCTGAACGCCAGTCGCAGCACCCTTTTGGTCCTACTCCCCAAGTGGCCAAAATCCCCAGGGGGCTCATGCTGTCGGGGCTCTGAGCAAGCCCTTTACTGGCGTTATTCCGCCCCGGCCGTCTTGTACGACCGGGGTTTTTCTTTTTGCGGTATCGCACATGCGAAAAAGCCGCGCAGCCTGATGGCGCGCGGCCTTGTGAACCAGGTGCGTGGGCCAGGCGTCGCGCCCGGCCCCAGCCGACTCAGCGGCCCAGCGCCTTGCTGATGCGCTCGAGCACTTCGTCCAGCGAACCCACGCCATCGACGCGCGCCAGCTTGCCGCGCTGCTCGTAGAAGCCGATCACCGGTGCGGTGGAATCGGTATAGACCTGCAGGCGCTTGCGTACCGACTCGGGATTGTCGTCTTCGCGGCCCTCGGCCTTGGCACGACCGGCGATGCGCTCGACCAGCAACTCGCTGGCGACATCCAACTGCACCACTGCATCCAACGGCTGACCGATCTTGCCGAGCAATTCGTCCAGCGCATTGGCCTGCGCCACATTGCGCGGATAGCCGTCGAGGATGAACCCCTTGGCGACATCGGCCTGGCCGAGCCGCGCCTCCAGCATGCCGAGCAGAATTTCGTCGGACACCAGATCGCCGCGTGCCATCACTTCCTTGGCCTTCAGGCCCAGCGGTGAACCAGCGGCCACTTCGGCGCGCAGCAGATCGCCGGTGGAAATATGCGGGATCTCAAAGGTGTCTTTGAGCCGTGTCGCCTGGGTGCCCTTGCCCGAACCGGGCGGTCCCAACAGAACCAATCGCATCAGTGGACTCCACTTTCGAATAAAAACGCGTTGCGGTTGGCGGCGTTAGACTCAGGTCTTCGCCAGCGCTGACCGTATGGTCGTGCAGCTTACCGCATCCGGGGAATGTCCCGGCACTGTCCCCTGCGCCATGCCCCCATTGAGGAGCCCGTCCCCTATGACCACTGGCAACTTGTTGTATGCCCAATCCGGCGGCGTTACCGCCGTCATCAACGCCACCGCCGCCGGTGTGATCACCGAGGCGCGCGCGCGCAAGATTAAGGTGCTGGCCGCACGCAACGGCATCCTGGGCGCATTGCGCGAGGAGCTGATCGACACCTCGAAAGAATCCGCCGCCGCGATCGCCGCACTGGCGCAGACCCCCGGCGGCGCATTCGGCTCGTGCCGCTACAAGCTCAAGTCGCTGGAAGAAGACAGCGCCAAGTACGAGCGCCTGCTCGACGTGCTGCGTGCGCACGACGTGCGCTGGTTCCTCTACAACGGCGGCAACGACTCGGCCGATACCGCGTGGAAGGTCTCGCAGCTGGCCAAGGCCTACGGCTACCCGCTGCACTGCATCGGCGTGCCCAAGACCATCGACAACGACCTCGCAGTAACCGACACCTGCCCCGGCTTCGGCTCGGCGGCCAAATACACCGCGGTCTCGGTGCGCGAGGCCGCCCTGGATGTCGCCGCGATGGCCGACACCTCGACCAAGGTCTTCATCTACGAAGCGATGGGCCGCCACGCCGGTTGGCTCGCCGCCGCGGCAGGTCTGGCCGGTCAAGGTCCGGACGATGCACCGCAGATCATCCTGCTGCCCGAACGCGCCTATGACCAGGCGGTGTTCCTGGCCAAGGTCAAGCAAGTGGTAAAGAAGGTTGGCTGGTGCGTGGTGGTCGCCAGCGAAGGAATCCAGGACGCACATGGCAAATTCGTCGCCGATGCCGGCGGGGCCACCGACTCGTTCGGCCACGCGCAACTCGGCGGCGTGGCCTCGTATCTCGCAGGGCAAGTCAAACAGGAGCTCGGCTACAAGGTGCACTGGACCCTGCCCGATTACCTGCAACGCTCCGCACGTCACTTGGCCTCCAAAACCGACTGGGAGCAGGCTCAGGCCGTCGGCAAGGCCGCGGTGCAATACGCGCTCAAGGGCATGAACGCGGTGATCCCGGTGATCGAACGCGTCAGCGACGCACCGTACCGCTGGAAGATCGTGCCCGCCCCGCTGCACAAGGTGGCCAACCACGAAAAGAAGATGCCACCCAGCTTCCTGCGCAAGGACGGCTTCGGCATCACCGACCGCGCCCGCCGCTATTTCTCCCCGCTGATCAAGGGCGAAGCGCCATTGGCTTACGGCAGCGATGGCCTGCCGAAGTATGTGACGTTGAAGAATGTGGCGGTGGCGAAGAAATTGCCGGTGTGGGAGCGGTGAGCTACCCAGTCTGGGCGCCTCGGTAGCGCATCTGTGCCAGGACGCCCATGCAAGCTGGTGCCTGCTGTCCGCAAAAATCTCTGAACCACGGTGCTGTATAAAGCAAGCAACCGCCGCCAGGAGGGGGTTGTCGGCCGAGCCAGTCGATATAGGAAGCCTCCCGATTGCCGAGCAGGGGGGCCGCTGACATAATCCGCCGCGCAATGATGCTGGGGAACGGCATCTGCGCCTCTAACGTCCGCCTCCAGCGGACGACAGCCTTTGCAGCTGCCCATCTCCGATCAAGGATGTTACCCATGAAATCTCGTTATATCTGCGCCGCCCTGCTGCTCGCAGCCTCGGCCCCCGTCTTTGCTGCAACCTGCGAAGAGAGCTTCCAAAAGAAGGGCAACCCCTTCGTTGGCACCCAGTTTTCTGTCTCGGTTAGCCAGCCCGGCCTGACCGTGCGCAGCGCCATCGGCCAAATGCGTGTGATCGCCAAGCAGGCAAAGATGGATGTGCTAAGCGAGGATGCAGACGCCGGCTCGATGTTGATTGAACAGCCGCAGACCTTTGGGACCAGGCCACTCCCGATGATCGTCTCGGCAAGCGCAGTCGATGGCGTCGGCACGGTCAATCTGCTCCTCAAGGTCAGCAAGGGGGCTATCGCATATAATGACAACGCCCGTACCGAGATGTGCAAACTGCTAAACCAGGTCAAGCCCGGTGCAGCAGGCGAACAGTTTGCAAAGAAGACACTCGACACCGCGCCGGTGGAGATCACTGCCTACAAGTTTGGTTTCCAGCTGCGTAGTCAGCACAAGGAGAACCCGGCCGCCATCGAGCCGCGCTACGCGGACAAGGTCTACCGTATCACCGGTAAAATCGCCAAGAGCGGCGTTTTGAAGAGCGGCGGCACCTACAACATCACCTTCGATGTGCTGGAAGGCGACGATAGGTTTGAGACGGTCGGCATCACTTGTGCATTCGCCGCCAACCAGTCCGCTTACGCGCTGGCCTTGCGCCCCTCGGAAAAGGTGACGCTCACTGGTGTCGTGGACCACTATGATCAGATTCTGCAAGTGCTCTGGCTGCGCGATTGCCGCGGCAACTGATCCAGAACACATCGCGGTCATCCCAAGACACCCCGGCTAGCCGGGGTGTTTTTTCTGGGGCAGATGCTGGTAGATATTGGTTTACATCACGTACTAGGATCAAACAGCAACGCGCCCTCGTCACGCCGAACCTGTCACTGGCACGCCTTGCCTTCCACCGTCATCTGCGCGGCAAACATCGGCACCTGCGCAATCTTTCCTGCAGCGGCCTGCTGCTTGGCGTCTTCCAGATAGATGCGCGACTGGCCCTGTCCATCGAGCTGCGGTTTGGCCTCCACAGGCTTACGCCAGATGCGCACCACGGCCTGCTGCGCCGGGCAGGCGGCACTTGGGACGCGGATCACATCGTTATAGATCCAACCCGATGCGACGCTGGGCGTGGCCTTGGCGAAATCCACGAAGCGTGCGCGTGGCTGGCAAGTCGGGCTGCTACGCACGACCGAGAAGGTGTATGGCTGCGCGGCGTTGCCGGTGAACACGCCTTCTAGGCGAGCGCAGGCTTCGGGGATCTGGCGCAAGGTGTGCACGGCACCGACCGCTTGTGCGGTTCCCACTGCACGCTGTTTCAACTCCGGCGTTGGCTCAGCAGCAAGCGCGTAGCTGGTGAACAACAAGGCTGCAATCGTCACGGCAGACTTCGACGCGGCATAGTTCGACATACGCACTCCTGGATCGGGTCGATCACGTTGGGCCGCAGGCTGTCACGCCGCGACTGAACAACGTGCCAAAGCCGTGGTGGTGGCAGCCTCACAGGGTGCGGCGCATACTCGGCCGCGATCCGGCCACATGAACATCGCGACGCGCGTTACGGTCATTGTGGCCGTCGAGTCCGTATTCGCCAGTCCACTCGCTGCGTGCATCGCCCTTGGTTCGTCCCGACCGGACGACATCCATTCTCTTGGGAGGGGTCATGCTGGAACATTACGGATTACTGCTTGCACTGGGTTGTGCTGTCCTGGCAATCGTCTATGGCATTGTGTCGGCACGCTGGGTGATCGCGCAGCCGAGTGGTAACGCACGCATGCGGGAGATCGCTGCCGCGATCCAGGAAGGGGCGCGCGCTTACCTCAATCGACAGTACCTCACCATCTCGATCGCTGGCGGCGTGCTGTTCGTGTTGGTCGGGCTGTTTCTGAGCTGGTACACCGCGGTGGGTTTTGCGATCGGCGCGGTGCTGTCGGGGCTGGCGGGCTATATCGGCATGAGCGTGTCGGTGCGCGCCAATGTGCGCACCGCCGAGGCCGCGCGGCATGGCATCGGCAAGGCGATGGATGTGGCCTTCCGCGGCGGCGCCATCACCGGCATGCTGGTGGTGGGTTTGGGATTGCTCGGCGTGGCCGGTTATTACGCGGTGCTGCAGGCGATGGGCCTGCCGTTGGAGCAAAACCTCCACGCACTGGTGGGGCTGGCATTCGGGTCTTCGCTGATCTCGATCTTCGCGCGCCTGGGTGGCGGCATCTTCACCAAAGGTGCGGACGTGGGCGCAGATCTGGTCGGCAAGGTCGAAGCCGGCATTCCCGAGGACGACCCGCGCAATCCGGCGGTCATCGCAGACAACGTTGGCGACAACGTCGGCGACTGCGCCGGCATGGCAGCGGATCTGTTCGAAACCTATGCCGTCACCGTGATCGCCACGATGTTGCTGGGCAGTCTGACGCTCGCCGAAACCGGGCCGCATGCGGTGCTGTATCCGCTGGTACTCGGTGGCGTGTCGATCACCGCCTCGATCGTGGGTGCGGGCTTCGTCAAGGTCAAAGCCGGCGGCTCGATTATGGGCGCGCTCTATAAAGGCGTGATCGTCTCAGGCGTGCTGGCCGCACTCGCCTACTGGCCAATCACCCAGACGCTGATGCGCGAGAACATCCATGGCGCGACGTCGTTGTATGTGTGCGCATTGATCGGCCTGGTGCTCACCGGCCTGATCGTCTGGATCACCGAGTACTACACCGGCACCCAATACAAGCCTGTGCAGCACGTGGCGGCGGCGAGCACCACCGGCCATGGCACCAACATCATCGCCGGGCTTGGCATCTCGATGAAATCCACTGCGCTGCCGGTGATTGCGGTGTGTGCGGCGATCTGGGGTGCGTTTTATTTCGGCGGGCTGTACGGCATTGCGACCGCAGCGACGGCGATGTTGTCGATGGCCGGCATGATCGTAGCGCTGGATGCGTATGGGCCGATCACCGACAACGCTGGCGGCATCGCCGAAATGGCCGAGCTGCCACCGGAAGTGCGCCACATCACCGACCCGCTGGATGCGGTGGGCAACACCACCAAAGCGGTGACCAAAGGCTATGCGATCGGCTCGGCAGCGCTGGCTGCCTTGGTGCTGTTTGCCGACTACACCCACAACCTGCAGGCGGCCAATCCCGGCGAAGTCTTCGCCTTCGATCTATCCGACCACACGGTGATCATCGGCTTGTTGATCGGCGGGTTGATCCCTTACCTGTTCGCGGCGATGGCGATGGAAGCGGTGGGACGCGCGGCAGGCGCAGTTGTCGAGGAAGTCCGCCGCCAGTTCCGCGAGATCCCGGGAATCATGGCCGGCACTGCCAAACCCCAATACGACCGCGCAGTCGACATGCTGACCCGCTCGGCGATCCGCGAAATGATCGTGCCTTCGCTGTTGCCGGTCGTGGTGCCGATCGTGATCGGCCTGCTGCTCGGGCCACGTGCGCTGGGCGGGCTGTTGATCGGCACGATCGTCACTGGCCTGTTCCTGGCAATCTCGATGACCACCGGCGGCGGTGCCTGGGACAACGCCAAGAAGTACATCGAAGACGGCCACTTTGGCGGCAAGGGCAGCGAAGCCCACAAGGCCGCGATCACCGGCGACACAGTGGGAGACCCCTACAAGGACACCGCAGGGCCGGCGATCAATCCGTTGATCAAGATCATCAACATCGTGGCCTTGCTGCTGGTGCCCCTACTTTGATGCGTTCCATGCCTTCTGAACGTGTGCAACCCGGCGTCAAGCACGCAGGCCGACGGCGTCTTGGCCGGTGACGACGGATGACGGAGTAGAGCGAGGCTGAAGCGGTCATCGCAGCACGCTCCGCTGCCATTGGCATGTGGCCGGGCCGGCGGCAGATGGAGCTGCGCGAGATGCGCAGCTCCATCTATCTCATGCTCAGAGGCAGCCGATCAGGCCGTCATAGATCGGCGGCGCGCCGTTCGGCAGCGGCTCGAACAGCGGGTTGGTCACCGCCAAGGTGCGATACATCTCGTCCAGACCGGTCCCGGCCTTCAACGGCGCCGTGCAACGCCAGACCCTGCTATCGGAGCGCAGGTACCCGCTGCGGGGATCGACGCTGATCTCGCTGGCGCCGAAGGTCCAGATGCAGCTGCGCACCACGCCGGTTACCCGATGCACCGAGCAGCGGAAGCGTAGCGGCTGGTAGTCGCTGAATTCGCCACCGCAAAAGGTGTCGCCGCAAATATTGTCGAAATCGCGTTCCAGCCGCTGCTCCAGATCGACGAACGCCTCCCAGCCTTCGCCATTGGCGGGCCAGTCCACCGCGTCGACGAAGGTCGGCGGCGGTGTTGCCGCGGCGGCAACCTGGGCGAACACAGACAGCAGCAGGACAACGAGCACACGTGCGAGCTTGGACATGGCAATTCCCTTGCAGTGGATGAGCCTGCAGCGTGCGCCGCGCCTTTGGCCGCAACGATCGGGGAGCTGCTCATGATGAATGCGGACTATGCCGCGTGCCGGGGTCGGCGAATTGCCCATTCAGTGTCGCTGCACCGCAACAGCCGAACGCGTAGAATCGCGCTCCACACACTGCTGAAGCCTCGGAGCTACGCGCATGGGACTGGAACTGGTCACTGCCGGCAAAAATCTGCCGGACGAAATCAACGTCGTCATCGAGATCCCCAAGGATTCCGAGCCGGTCAAGTACGAAGTGGACAAGGCCAGCGGCGCGATCTTCGTCGACCGCATCCTGTCGACCCCGATGCGTTATCCCTGCAACTACGGCTACGTGCCCAACACCTTGTGTGGCGATGGCGACCCGGCCGATGTGCTGGTGGTGCTGCCGCTGCCGCTGGTGCCTGGCTCGGTGGTGCGTTGCCGTCCGGTGGGCGTGCTGCGCATGAGCGACGAAGCCGGTAGCGACGAAAAAATCCTGGCCGTGCCGATCGAGAAGATCTTCTCCGGCTATGCGCACATCGAGGACATCAATCAGGTGTCCAGCCACTGGATGGAGCGCATTGGCCACTTCTTCGAGCATTACAAGGACTTGGAGAAGGGCAAGTGGGTCAAGCTGGATGGCTGGGGCGGCGCGGCCGAGGCCAAGCGCATCCTGGTGGAGTCGGTGGAACGCTATAATTCCGACGCAGCCTGATCGATCCAGCGCGATGCAGTCCTGCAGATGCAGGGCGATCGGGATCACGCTTTTCGCGTGATCCCGGTGACCGCAGTCGGCAGATTGGGTACATTGCCGACAGCGTATGACCGGTGTCTGTCGCCGGTGACTCTTGGGGAAGTGTCTTGCGTATTCTGTTTGTTGGGGACGAAGCCAGTCTTCCGTCCGACCTGAGCGACTATGTCTCTGATCTGGGCGATCAGTGGCAGGCGCAGCAAGTGGCCGACGGAAATTCGGCGATCGAAGCTGCCGCGTTATCGCCGTTCGATGCCGTCATCGTTGCACCGATGCTGCCCGATCTCACTGCCGCCACGTTGTTGGGGCAAATCCGTACGTTGCGCCCGGACACCATTCGTATCGCGTTGATCGATGCGCAGGATGGTCAGCGCACCCCGCCGGCCCGCATCATCGGGGTGGCACATCGCTTCCTGCCGATGCCGCTGGCGCCGGAAGTCCTGCTTGAGGCGGTCACCAGCCTGGAAGAGCTGCGCGATCTGCTCACCAATCCGCGCTTGCGCGCCGCGATCGGGCGGATCGAGAAGCTGCCGTCGCCGCCGCATCTGTATTTGAGCCTGATGCACGCGCTGGAAGAAGACGAAGGCGCCGACGCGGCCGACATCGCCAAGCTGATCGCCGGCGACCCGGCGATTGCGGCAAAAGTGCTGCAATTGTGCAATTCGGCATTTTTCTCCGGTGGCCGCAGCATCACCGATCTGCGCACGGCGGTGACCCGTCTGGGCGTGGCGACGCTGCGCGATCTGGTGCTGGCCAGCGAAGTATTTTCGGTGCAGACCCTGACCCCGGCCGAGCGCAATGCGATGCAACGCCGCGCCCTGCTCTCTTCGCGTCTGGCTGCAAAAGTGTTGCCACCGACCAGTGCAGAACTCGGCTCCACCGCCGCACTGCTGGCCGATATCGGCCTGTTGCTGCCCGGCGTGCGCGACGAGCGCGAACCGCCGGCCGAAGGCGGCGACGAGCGCCTGGGCCACACAGAAGCGGGCGCGTACCTGCTCGGTCTGTGGGGCCTACCGATGCCGATCATCGAAGCGGTGGCCTTCCATCGCCACCCGCAGCGCTCCAGTCTGCGCAGCTTCTGGGTGACCGGCGCGGTGCATGTCGCCACGGCACTGGCCAGCGGCGAGGCCGTGGACGAAGAGTATCTGTCCAAGGTGGGCGTGATCACGCGCCTGCCGAAGTGGCGCGAGCAGGCCGAGACGTTGTTGGGGCTCGCCGAGGCTTAAAACCAAGGCGCTACTGCTGATGTAGCAAGCCGATATAACAAGAAGGGCGCGACACGGTCGTGCCCTTTTTCTTTGGCTGTTTCCAGCTGTTTTTCCAGGCCATTTTCTTGAATAACTGGCTACAAAGCACAGCGAATATAACTGTCGCTCGCCGCGCATTACTCGCGCATCGAAGCACATCCATACGCACTCCGTGACTCACGTAGTTGCCTGCATCGCAGGCTTCACGCTACCTGCAGTCAAGACAACGCAATCGACAAACGATAGACAAAAAAAAACGGGCCTTTCGGCCCGTCTTTTTTTCACCTTACGACGCTTCGATGATCAGAAGCGCTGGTTGTACTGCACGAACAGGAAGCGGTCGTAATCCAGCATCGGATCGATGGCCGCAGTGCTGCTGTTGGTGATCGAGTAGGTCACCGGCGGCTGCTTGTTCCAGATGTTGCGGGCACCGACGGTCACGCTGCCATCCCACGGAGCCTGCCAGGTGACCGAGACGTCCTGGTAGGAGATCGAGCCCTTCTTGTTGGAACCGGTGCCACCGCCCCAGCCCGGATTCGGGGTCTGGTAGTTCGGGTTGTTGCACTCGATGCCGGCCTGCGCGTCCCAGCAGTAGTCGCGGAACCCACCGTAGTAACGCAGGTCCCAGCTGGCCGACAGCGAATCACGCGACCAATCCACACCCAGCGTTGCACGCACGCGCGGGAAGTTCCAGTAACCGGCGCTGTTTTCCCACTCCGCACCGGCTTCTGCCTGCGACTTGTAGGTCGCCAGGTAGTTGGTGTCGAGGTTGACGGCGAACTTGCCGATACCCATTTCCGGCAGGCGATAACGCACGCCGAAGTTATAGCCTTCGGTTTCCAGGCGGCCCAGGTTGACGTTGCCACGGCTCAGCGTGGTGACCTGACCGGTGACCGCGTCGCGACCGTAGTCGGCGCAGTAGCTGGCCAGGCTGTTGAGGTAGCAGTTGTTCAACACATCATTGGCCGTCAGCGACGTGATGATGTTGGAGATCGAAATGCGGTACCAATCCAGCGAGAAGTCCAGGCCCTGCACCCAATGCGGGCTGTACACCATGCCCACGGTCCGGGTGATGCTGTATTCCGGCTCAAGCTCGGCATTACCAACACCCGCATTGAACGGTGCGTTGCCCTGAACGTCACGCTGGGTCACCGGGTTGTTAGCAGTGTCAGTCTGACGGAAGTTGCTTGCCAGACCTTCACTTGCGCAGCGCGCGGCCACGCCGGCATTACCCAGCGAACCGAAGGTTGCATCGCAGGGATCAGTGAAGTCATCAAAGCTCTGCGAACCGCCACCGAAAGTGTCGTCCAAGGTGGGAGCACGGAAACCGGTGCCGTAGGTACCGCGCACCATCAGGTCGTCGATCGGCTTCCAGGTGAAGCTGAACTTGCTGTTGGTGGTATCGCCGAAGCGGCTGTAATTGCTGTAACGCGCCGCCACGTCGAACGACAGTTCCTTGGCGCCCGGAAGATCCTTCAGCACCGGGATCAACAGCTCCAGATAGGCTTCATTGGTCTGATAGCGACCTTCAGTTGCCTGTGCGGCCAGATCGGTGGTGTAACCGGCGCTGGACAGCTGATCCGGATAGTCGTAACCGCTGATTTCGCGGTGTTCGACGCCTGCAGCGAAGCCCAGCTCACCGGCCGGCAGATCGAACAGGCCACCGGTGACGTTGGCGGTCCACTGCTTGCTCAGGCTCTGCTGCGTGGACTGGCCCAGTGCATTTATGTACTGCAGCACATCCGCTGTGGAAGCCGACGGACCGCCCAGGATGTTGAACGGGGTGCACTGGCCCAGCGCATTGCTGGTACCTAGCGGCAGCGGGCTAGCCGCGGTACCGCACTGCACCTGGCCCTGTGCATTGAGGAATGACGGACCGACCGCCTTCTGCAACGCCAACAGATTGATGTTGCCGCGCGAGACCTGGGTCACGTCGTACTTGTTGTAGTTGAAGCCCACGTCCCAGTTCCAGCCATGGCTGCCGACGTCGAATACGCCTTCCAGCGCGGCATCGAAGTGGGTGGACTTGACGTTGCTTTCCGTGGTGCGCGGCAACTCGACGGTGCGGCGGAACCAGCTGGTGATGTCCTGGCCGACCGGGTTGTAGTAGCTGCCACCGCTGATCGCCACCGGGAACTGCGGCTGCGAACGAGCGTTTAGCGGGTAACCGGCGATCTGACGGTTCGAGTCGCGCTCGGAATACATCGCCGTCGACTTGAAGGTAATGCTGTCGGTGATGTTGTAGCTGCCGGTCGTGAAGATCGACTTGTTCTTGCTGGATTGCTGCAACATCATCTGGTCGACGGAATTGTAGTAATCGTCGGTGGTGATGTCGTTGTGGTAGTTGGCAAGGTTGCGCGAATCTGCACCCACGCCCTGTCCGTCGAACGAGCCGGTGTGGTTGAGAATGTAGCTCTCTCCGCCGGAGGTGAAACGACCCCATGGGCCGGTCGCGCTCAGGCTGTCTTCGATGTGGTTCGGGCCGGCCGAGTAACGGGTCAGCGCGCGATCCTTGGCCCACACCGGATCTTCGCTGGTGTAGTTGACACCGAACACCAGCGAGGAGCGATCGGTGGTGGTGCCGGCGGTGAAGGAGTACTGCTCCTTGGAACCGTCGCCACGACCGTTCTGACCGAAGTACGCCGACGCTTCAGCGCCATCGTAGTTCTGGCGCAGGATGATGTTGACCACACCGGCCACCGCATCGGAACCATAAATCGCCGAGGCGCCGTCCTTGAGGACTTCGATGCGCTCGATCAGCGAACTGGGAATGGTCGACATGTCGCTCAAACCAGCCAGGCTGCTGGCCCAACGCTTGCCGTTCACCAACACCAGGGTACGGTTCTCACCCAGGTTATAGAGGTTGACGTACTGGCCGCCCTGTTCCGGATCGGAGGTCAGCACGGCAGCCTTGCTATAGGTCTGCGTACCGGCAATCGACAGGTTCTGGAGGATGTCACCAACGCTGACCAGACCCGACTTCTGAATGTCCTGCTGGGTGACGGTGAACACCGGCTGTGCGGTTTCAACGTCGACCGAGCGGATGCGCGAGCCGGTGATTTCAATGCGGTCCAGTGTCGTGGTCGACGGGGCGGACTGCTCTTGTGCATTGGCGGCAAAAGCCGGCGTCAACGCGATCGCAATACCGGCGGGCAACAGGCCCAGCCGCACTGCGGAGGTGCGAAGGTTCATCAATCTCTCCAGGGTTCGTTAGTGGCGCGTTAAGCGCCCCCGTGCAAATTACGATTGCGTGAACATCGTCGCTTTGCGCGTCACGTTCCGTGGCTTTGCCGAATCTGGCGGATTTGTCGTTTGGTCGCGATAACGCGATGCGGAGACACCGAAGCGCGCACGAAAGGCACGCGCAAAGCTGCAGCAATTGTCAAAGCCGCTTGCCGCCGCAACCTCGCCGATCATCATCGAGGTATCGCGCAACAAATCGGATGCACGCTCCAGGCGCAGACGTGCCGACAAGGCCTGCGGACTCTCTTCGTACAGGCTCTGAAACGTCTTGGAGACATACCAGCTGGAGAAGTTGGTCAGCTGCGCCAGCTCGGCAATGCGCACCACGCGGTCGCTGTTGCCTTCCAGATACATGCGTGCGCGCTGCATGCGGCCAAACACCTGACGGCGACGGCTACGCGAGCGACCCGGGCAGCGCTGCTCCTGTTCGATGAAATCGCGCTGCATCGCCGCCAAGTGCAGCAGCAACGGACGCGCCGGTGCACTGCCGTTTTGTGCAGCCGCATTGCGCCATAGACGCAATGCAATGCGCAGATCGCTACGCGAGAGCTGGCTGCGACCTGGATACAAGGTCGCATCGGTCAACTCGGACAACGATTGCAGGCTTTCACTATCCAGGCTGACACCGACACAGAGTGCGTTGCGGTCCGCTTGTACCGTGTGATGGGAGTCCTTGTCGAAGGCGATCCAGTCGCCGGCACGCAGACGGAAGCGCCCTTCCTTGGATTCCACCCATGCGCGGCCACGCAACTGCACCCACAACGTAAAGGTGGTGGCCATGGTGCGGATGCTGCCCAGACGCGAGACCGCCAGACAGGTCGTGGATGTCGACTCGCTCGCACCATCCAGTGAAAGTGCGAGCCCGCGATCTGCGGTGATGACCTGTTGCATGGTGGCAGCCCCCTGTACGAAAGAAGGCGTAGTGTTTTGCCGAATCTGGCGCGAGTCAGGAAGTTATGACGAAGGTGTGCCGAAATTGACACGAAGCCTTTCCGAAAAACTTACGAAGCCAATTTCCTGAGTAATAACAACATGTTGGAGATGAAACCGGTGGTCACTGCCGTACGTTGCGGCAATGGCATGAAGGCAATCGCGCTGCCGTCTTCTTCTGCCAACGTCACGTACATCGCGCCACTGCGCTGGTCCACGCTGAAGCCGTTGATGGTGGTGAACTTGTTCACATCCAGACACTGCCCGTGCCCGCTGCGCAAGTCGCTGTCATGCGTGGCACAGCTGTCGTTGGACGACAGGTAATGCAGTTGGCCGTGCGCTCCCGGTGCCCAACTGCGGTAACGCCAGCGCGATGGCTGTCGGGGATCGATCGACTGCAAGGTCTGGGCTGCCAAGGTGGGCGCGATCTGCCATAAGCCGCCACCGGTCAGGCGCGTCAGCAGCACCTGCCCGGTGATACGGTCCAGGCGCAGCTGCGAGACATCCTGCAGCGATGCGATCGCACGCCACGGACTGCTGCGTCTGTCGTACAGGGTGGCGAAGGTGTGCCCGTCTTCTGCCGCAGCGAGCACCAGCAATTGATTGGGATCGGGAAGGTGAATCGCCTGCAACGGCCGCGGTTGCGGCACCGGCAGACGCACCACCTTGCCGCTGCTCGGGGTGACCTCGAACAGGGCTGCATGCCCATCCGCATCGCTACCGCTGACCAGCACGTGCTGCGAATCGGCCGACCAATCGGCGGCCTGACGCGAATCCGGCCGCAGCCCTTCGATCAAACGTACCGAACCGGGCTTGCCGACATCGCCCCACCACAGCCCATACGCCCCGGAACGATTGGAGGCGAAGATCAGCTGGCGCCCGTCCGGCGCGATCATCGGCTGATCGTCGCGACCGCTGGAGGGGAACAGGCGGCGTCGGATGTAACCGCCATTCATTGGATCGCGAATGACCTGGTAGACGCCAAACTGCGGTTTGCGTTGCACGAACACCAGATGGTTATGTGCCACGTCCGGCGCCTGGGCATCGTCCACGCCCAGGTCGTGCAGGCTGCGGTCGCGCAGGTCGAGTCGATACAAGCGCGCCTCGCTGTCCACACGGCGCCCGAAAATCACTCCGCTGCCATCCGGCAACCAGCTCCAGCCGCGGATATCGGCGTTGTCGTGAGTGAGGCGCTCGGCGGTGCCGCCGGTTGCAGGGATGCGCCATAGATCGCCCAGTTGTGGATTACGCAGGAACACGATCCAGTGCCCGTCCGGCGAATAACGCGGTGCGTAATCGAAATCCTGCGGCTGCGCGCTGTAGACCAGTGGCTGCCACTGCCCGGTTTCCAGATCCAGGCGGCGAATGCGCGGTGCGCCGTGCGCGCCGGTCATGCTGCCGAACAACAAGCCGCGGCCATCTGGTGACCAGCTGAAACTCAGCATGTCCGCACCATCGCAACGCACCACTTCACGTGCGGCAGCCGGGCCGTTTGCGGCGGCGATCATGATGCGACAGCTGCCATCCGGCGCCTGCCGCGAGAAGGCGATTTCGCGACCATCCGGCGACCAGGCCGGCAGTCGATCGGAGATGCCCGCCGCCGGCGTGTCCAGCACCCGCGGATAGGCGTTATTGGTGGTCTTGACCAGGATCGAGGTGCCGGCGCGGTCGCTGGTCAGCGAGGCGTAGGCCACCATCGCCCCATCCGGCGACAAGCTTGGTGTGAGATCGAAACCGCCACCTGCTGTGATGATCTGGTACGGGCGCTTTGGGCTGCCCAGCACGGCAGACGCCGCCGTGGCGCCCTCCACTGGCGCTCGCAGCCACAGCGTGTGCGCAACCAGTCCAAGCAGCACCAACACGGCCACCGCGGCGATCACCAACGCTATCCGGCGGCGTTTGCGCGATGCATCTGGCGTTATGGCCGACGGTGCTGCGTAGCGCTCGCTGATAGCCTCAGGTTGCTGCGACGAGGCCATTTCATTGACCGCAGGGGACGCATCGACATCGGTCTGTAGACCACTCGACGGCACTGCAGCAAGCGCGCTTGCAACCGCATGCCTTGAAACATCGGCCGGCGCTTCCCACACCACCGGCGCCATCAGGCGATAGCCGGTCTTGGCGATGGTCTCGATATGCTCGGAGCGCTGCCCCCCGTGACTGGCGAGTGCCTTGCGCAATTGGGTGACTGCCTGGGTCACCACATCGTTGCTCGGCAAGGTGTTGGGCCAGACCTCGGCGAGCAACTGCTCGCGCGTCACCACCTGCCCTGGCTGCCGGGCCAGGGTCAGCAACACCGCCAAGGATTTCGGCGCCAGCCGTGGCGGCCTTTTCGCACCAGGAGCGTGCACTTCGCGCGAGGCGATATCGACCACGCACTGACCGACACGCAGCCGGCCCGATGGCATTGCATTAGCGGGAGAAATACTCATCGACAACAGAACGCATCGGCATGCAAGGACGACAAAGAACGCATCACGCACATTGCGCGAAACGCCAAATTCAGCAAAGGACCACGACCAACTGTGTCATGCATCCAATTGGTGCAAATTTTACGCTATGCCTCGTTGCTTCCTACGACAGGTGGCGACGTCAGGCTCTCTCTCTCTCGCCGACGAATTCAAATAATTACGACGTTCCCCTTCGCGCCTCTGGCGCGATTTTTTTATCTGCGATTCAGGTAAATGCCCTGAAATGTTGATGCCCTGTAACCGCTTGCAGCCAGCCCGCGCCACGGCACTTGCGCACCGCGACGCGTTCTGTTTGATGCGAAGCTGAATTTTTCTTAAGCAGCCTTCAGATTACGCCGCCGAAACTCACTGCACACAGGTGTCACAAAGCGCGATACACCTGCGCGCCCTGCGCGAGAAACTGCACCGACTTCTCTTCCATGCCAGCAGACAAGGCATGCGCTTCGCCCATGCCATGCTCGGCCGCGTAATCGCGCACGTCCTGGGTGATCTTCATCGAACAGAAGTGCGGGCCGCACATCGAACAGAAGTGCGCCAGCTTGTGCGCATCCTTGGGCAGGGTTTCGTCATGGAACTCCTTGGCCTTTTCGGGATCCAGGCCAAGATGGAACTGGTCGTCCCAACGGAATTCGAACCGCGCCTTGCTCAAGGCGTTGTCGCGCACCTGCGCGCCGGGATGGCCCTTGGCCAGGTCGGCCGCATGCGCGGCGATCTTGTACGCCATGATGCCGTCGCGCACGTCCTGGCGGTTGGGCAGGCCCAGATGCTCCTTGGGCGTGACATAGCAGAGCATCGCGGTGCCGAACCAGCCGATCATCGCCGCGCCGATCGCACTGGTGATGTGGTCGTAGCCGGGCGCGATGTCGGTGGTCAGCGGCCCCAGGGTGTAGAACGGCGCTTCGCCGCATTCGCGCAGCTGCTTGTCCATGTTCTCCTTGATCAGCTGCATCGGCACATGCCCAGGCCCTTCGATCATGGTCTGCACGTCGTGCTTCCACGCCAGTTTGGTCAGCTCGCCCAGCGTTTCCAGCTCGCCGAACTGCGCTGCATCGTTGGCATCGGCAATGCAGCCCGGGCGTAAGCCATCGCCCAGCGAAAACGCCACGTCATAGGCCTTCATGATCTGGCAGATGTCTTCGAAGTGGGTGTAAAGAAAGTTTTCCTTGTGATGGGCCAGGCACCACTTGGCCAGGATCGACCCGCCGCGCGAGACGATACCGGTGACACGCTTGGCCGTCAGCGGCACGTAGCGCAACAGCACACCGGCGTGGATGGTGAAGTAATCCACGCCTTGTTCGGCCTGCTCGATCAAGGTGTCGCGAAAGATCTCCCAGGTGAGTTCTTCGGCGCGCCCGTCGACTTTTTCCAGCGCCTGATAGATCGGCACCGTGCCGATCGGCACCGGCGAGTTGCGGATGATCCACTCGCGCGTTTCATGGATGTGCTTGCCGGTGGACAGGTCCATCACCGTGTCGCCGCCCCAGCGGATCGACCACACCAGTTTCTCCACTTCTTCGGCAATGCCTGAAGACACCGCGCTGTTGCCGATGTTGGCGTTGATCTTGGTCAGGAAATTGCGACCGATGATCATCGGCTCGCTTTCCGGGTGATTGATGTTGTTGGGCAGGATCGCGCGACCACGTGCGATTTCGTCGCGCACGAATTCCGGTGTGATGCGTTGCTGGATCGCCGCACCGAAGGATTCGCCCGGATGCTGCTTGCGCAGCATCGCGTCGGTCACCGCTTCCAGACGCTGGTTTTCGCGAATCGCCACGAACTCCATCTCCGGGGTGATGATGCCGCGCCGCGCGTAATGCATCTGGGTGACGTTGGCGCCTTCGCGCGCCACCCGCGGCAAGTGCCGCGCAGGAAAGCGCACTGCATCCAGGCGCGCATCGTGCTCACGGCCGCGCCCGAAGCTGGAACTCAGGTCATCCAGCGCCACGGTATCGCCGCGCTCGGCGATCCAGCGCGCGCGTAGCGGCGCCAGGCCGGCGGCAAGATTGATCGCGGCGTGGGGATCGGTGTACGGGCCGGAAGTGTCGTAGACGCTGAGCGGCGCGTTGTCTTCGCCACCGAACAGCGTCGGTGTGCGGGTCAATGCGATCTCGCGCATCGGTACCTGCAGGTCGGCGCGCGAGCCCTGCACGAAGATCTTGCGGGACCCGGGAATCGGCTGGGTCACAGCCTCGGACAGCGATTGGGCTTGTTGCTGCAAAACGGTGGGCGCGGCATTCATGGCGTTCGTCCTGTGTGCTGGAAAACCAGCACCAACGGCGCTGGCTCTGCGAAGGATTCGCAGTGCGGACGAAGCGGCGGCGCTCAACACAAGGTGCCCGTGCAGCGCACGGACCATCGCATCTAACGAAGCTTCCCTACGCCGGTATCAACCGGATCAGGTTCGAAGGGACTATCTCAACCGCAGCGCGCTGCGGTACCCCCACTTCGGCGGCGATTAAACCACATCGCACCCGCTCGCGGCATGTGTCCGCGCACGTCATCGCAGGTCAACGCGGCACACGTGCATCGATGCACCGGCATTGCATGACGCGCCCATGCATTGCGCGCGTTGCGCCGCAACAAGGCGCCGATTCGCGAAAAACGGGCGCGACACCCGCTCGTTAAATTCCCGCTAAGCCTTCGTGTCATGCAGATGAAATCGCATGCCACGGCGGTGTCATTCAACGGGAATCGCCTCGTCTCCTCCTCTACCGGGAACCGCCGTACACATGAATATGCCCATGCTCCACCCGACCCTGTGTCGGGGTTCGCTCGCGATCGCCATTGGCCTGTGCGTCACCAATAGTGCTATTGCCCAGGAAGAGACCGATAAGAATCCGACCAACCTGGACAAGATCGAAGTCACCGGCTCGCGCATCCGCTCGGTCGATGTGGAAAATTCGCAACCGGTGCTGGTGCTCACGCGACAGGACATCGAAAAACAGGGCCTGACCTCGGTGGCCGATGTGCTCAAGCGCATTCCCTCCAACGGCGCGACCATGAACTCCACCGTCAACAACGGTGGCAATGGCTCGGCCACGGTGAGCCTGCGCAACCTGGGTGCATCGCGCACCTTGGTGCTGGTCAACGGACGGCGCTGGGTGTCGGGCCTGTCCGGTTCGGTGGATCTGAACACCATTCCCTCGGCGATCGTCGAACGCGCGAAGAGAGCGGCTTCTCCTCGCCCGATGCGTTGATCTCAGCCGGCTATACCTCGGGCAATGCGTTCACCCCGACTTCCGGCGCGTACACGCTCAACGACTACTGCACCGAAGTGGCGATTCCGCTATTGAAAGATATGGCCGGTGCGCAATCGCTGGAGTTGAGCGCAGCGGTGCGTTACTCCGACTACAACACCTTCGGCAGCACCACCAACAGCAAGTTCGGTTTCAAGTGGAAACCTGTCGCCGACCTGTTGATTCGCGGCAACTACGCCACCGGTTTCCGCGCGCCATCGATCGAAAATCTGTACCTGGGCGCGTCGGACAGCTTCGATACGTATTCGGATCCCTGCTCGACCAACAGCACGTCCTATACCAGCGCGATTGCCGCGGCATGTGCAAGCGGTGGCGTGCCGGCGAACTACGTCGCCGAATACAACAGCGCCAACGGCAACTCCGGCCAGACCATCTATCCGTTCACCTACACCAGCAACGCCAACCTGCAGCCGGAAAAATCCAAGAACACCACGCTCGGTTTCGTCTACAGCCCCGCCGCGGTGCAAGGCCTGGATCTGTCGCTGGACTGGTGGAAGATCAAGATCACCGATGCCATCACCGAATTCGGCGCCAACCAGATCCTGTCGCAATGCTACGAGTTCAACGTCTCGGCCTTCTGCGATCTGGTCACACGCGATGCCACCGGCGCCATCACCGGCCTGGTGATCCAGCCGGTGAACGTTGGCGGGCAGCGCATGCAAGGCTACGACTTCACCGCGCGCTACAAGTTGCCGGAAACGGCGATCGGCCAGTTCATGCTCACGCTGGATTCGACCTACGTGGCCGTCAACGAGCAGAAGCAGGACGACACCTCGGCGTGGGAAAGCTACAACGGCATCTACCACACCGACAACCCGAACTGGCGCACGCGCGGCACGCTCACCCTGGACTGGAGCTACGGCAATCTGGCTGCCAACTGGGCGGTGCGTTACTACTCGGGCATGAGGGACGACGACTCGGAGCTGGATGACAACGGCAACTATCGCCACGTCGCGGCGACTGCCTTCAACGACATGCAGGTGTCTTATCAATTGCCGTGGAATGCCACCGTGCGTGTGGGCCTGAACAACGTCTTCGACCGCGACCCGCCGGTGGCGCTCAGCGCCTCTGCCAACTCGTTCGATTCGGCCTATGCCATTCCGGGGCGCTACAGCTACCTGCAATACACCCAGCGCTTCTGATCCGCCGCCGTTGACGCGCTGATCCACTGTCTGGACATGTGTGTCGTCACAACAGCCGCCTTCCGGCGTCGTTGTGGCTATGCCAGCGCTGACACGTAGCGGGTCGCTTGGCACGCAGCACGGCGATGGCGGCATGCGAGGACATTTCCACGGCACATCGCACCGCTAGCCTGCAGTCACTAAAACAAGAAACCTGCTCTCTCTCCCCTGCCGCCGATCTTCGGCGGCTTTTTTTTCGTTGCCCACTTGTCACCGCCAGTGCCGTTTCGTTATCGTTCAGTGAAATAAAACGGACGACGCAAATGCAAGGGATGCAATGGTGTGCCTGGGCAGCGGCAATGCTGCTGGGAGTGCTGAGCGGTGGCGCACTGGCTGCGTCCCCGCCGCCAGTGGAAGCTTTCGTCGAGTCGGGCCCGATCTCCTCGCCCTCCATGTCGCCCGATGGCAAGCATCTGGCGGTCAGTGCGGATCTAGGGGACGGCAATTACGCGTTGGTGGTTTACCGCATCGCCGACATGCAATCCACCACGATGCTGCGCCTGCCGCGCTACGAACTGCCGGTGCGCATCGCCTAGGTCAGTGAGCGTCGCCTGGCGATCGGCAAGGGGCGCAAGCTCGGCTCGCTGGAAGAGCCCATGCCGATGGGCGAGATCATCGCCACCGACCTGGACGGCAGCAATCAGCGCTACGTATACGGCTATCTGCAGAGCACCCGCAACGCAGGGCTGGAGCGCGGGTTCGGCTACATCGAGGGCCTGCCCAGTCGTCGCAACGGCCATTTCTACATGCGGCGTCTGTCGCTGGATTCGCGCCACTCGATGCTCTACGACGTCGACGCGACCACGACCACGCATCGCTTGATGGCCGACATCGACGTGCCCGATTTGAGGTTCGTCCTCGACCACGATGGCGTGCCGCAGTACGCATATGGCACCGACGACAACGACAACTCGCTGTTGTTCCGGCGTGCGGGCAACGGCTGGTCGCCGATGCCCCAGGTGCAGGCGAGCTGGCGCCCGATCGCCTTTGCGCGACAGCCGGGGCGCGTCTATGGTTGGTACAACGAGGCTGGTGGCCCTACGGCTCTGGTCGCCAGCGACCCCGATGGACAGCAACGCAGCGTGCTCGCCTCGGACCCGTTCTATGACGTGGACGACCTGCAATGGGGCTCGGCGCCGCAAACGCCGTTTGCCGCACGGCTGGGACCGGGGCGTCCAACGCTGCGGTATGTCGAGCAGGACGCTGCCAAAGCGCAACTGCACCGTAGCCTGAGCCAGACCTTGTCCGGTCAATACGTGGATTTCATCAACTTCACCGAGGACGGCAATGGCCTGTTGCTCAAGGCCTACAGCGATCGCGATGCAGGAGCCTGGTACGTGTTCGACCGGCCGAGCAACACGCTCAAACTCGTCGTCAGGGCACGTAACGCATTGCAGCCGGCGCAGATGAGCGAGCGCCGCATGGTGACGTTTCAGGCCAGCGACGGCCTGACCCTGGACGGCGTACTCACCGTGCCCAGCGCTGCCGCCAAGGGTGTGCCATTGCCGATGATCCTGCTGCCGCACGGCGGCCCGCATGCCGAGGGAGATGGCTGGGCCTTCGATACCGACGCCCAGTTCCTGGCCAGCCGCGGATATCTGGTGCTGCAGGTCAATTACCGCGGCGGCCTTGGCCGCGGCAATCGGTTCGAGCGTGCTGGTTATCGCCAGTGGGGCGAACGTATCCAGGACGACCTGATCGACGGCGTGCGCTGGGCGGTTGCCCAGGGGCTCGCCGATCAGTCGCGCATCTGCAGCTATGGCGCCAGCTTCGGTGCGTATGCGGCAATGATGGTGCAGGTCAAGGCACCGGCGTTGTTCCGCTGCGCTGTCGGTGTTGCCGGCATCTACGATCTGCAGATGATGTACAGCAAGGGCGACATCAATCGCAGCGACTACGGCATGCATTATCTGGAACGCGCCATCGGCCGCGACGTTGCCGAGCTGGCCGCGCACTCGCCGGTGATGCTGGCCGATCGCATCAAGGTGCCGGTGCTGCTGGTGCACGGCGAAGAAGACGAGCGCGCACCATTCGCCCAGGCCAAGAGCTTGCGCGCGGCGCTGACCCGCAGCGGCAACGCGCCACAATGGATGGCTGTTCCCAAGGAAGGACACGGTTTCTACAAGGACGCCAACCAGGTGACGTTCTATCGCACTCTCGAACGCTTTCTCGGCGAGCAATTGGGTGGCGCGGCAGCGGCTTCCGCTGTTTCAGCCGCGCCCCAGTAGCGAGGCGAGCTATTCCAGCGTGTAGCCCACCCGCAGACCGCCCCAGTGCTTGCGGCCGACGAAGATCGGCGCCGACAGGTCGAACATGATCTGGCCGGTGTCGCGGCGGTAGACCTGCAGGCGATACGGGTCGGTGTGCGCGCCGACGCTGCGGCCGACGCGGTCGGTGAATTTGCGCTTGGTACGGTTACCGACCAGATCGCGCTTGGGATCGCCGGTCAGCGGCTGGGTGAAGCGCAGATTGTGCGTGGGCACGTAACCGTCGGGATTGGCGCAGATGGCGAACACGATCCACGGATGCGCATCCAGCAGCGGCTCCTGCAAGGCCGGCAATACCTCGTCGCACAGGGCGTCGAAATCGGTACTGAACTTGGGCGGCTCCACGCCGGCAATCGGCGTGTAGGTGCGTGCGAACAGCGACGCTTCATCGATCTGGCCGCGTGCGATGGCCTGCGCCAATGCGGTGCCGATGCGGCCAGCCGTTGCCACGGCGAGTTCCTTGACGCGGGCGTGCCTGGGCACCTTCAGCGGGTCGGCCGGCAAGCGGAACAGGCCCACGCAATCGCGCAGCGTTTCGGTACCGCGCTCCAGCGCTTCGCTGCGTTCGGCCACATGCGCGGCGTGCTGCAAGTTGCTGCGCCCCAGGGCCACCACGCCATCCACGGCGCTTTCGATGCCGCGAATCTCGCTGTCCTGCGCCTGGATACGCCCGGCCACCGTGGTCATCGCGCTGCTGGCCTGGCCGAGCACGCGGGTGATGCCATCGAGCACCGCTTCGGTGCCGCGCGCGGAGGCCGCACCCTCGCCCACTGCGGCGCTGGTTTCGGCCAGGATCTCGCGCACATCGCGCGCTGCAGCAGCGGCGCGTTCGGCCAGGCGGCGGATCTCGGTGGCGACCACCGCAAACCCGCGCCCGGCATCGCCGGCATGCGCGGCTTCGATGCTGGCGTTGATCGACAGGATATTGGTCTGGAACGCCACCGAGTCGATGACTTCGATGACCTCGCCGGCACGCGCGGCGCGGCGTTCCACTTCGTGCATGGCCTGGCCCAGCGCATGTGCGGCGGCCACGCCCTGACGTGCGCTTTCATCGGCGCTGGCGGCCAACGCGATGACCTGTGCCAGATCGGCGTTGACGTCCTGCAGGCTAGCCGACAGCCGTTCCACGGCGGTGCGGGCGCCGTCCAATGCTTCGGTCTGTGCCTGCGACTGGCGCACCATCTCGTCGTTCTCGGCCACCAGCGGCGGCACTTCGGCAGCGATCTGCACCGACAACGCCACTGCCTGGCGGATCGCTTCGGCCAGATTGCCGAAGCCGGCCTGCAGCCGGCGTCCCATGTCGGTCTCCGCCAGACCGGGCGGCAGCAGCAGTTCCAGCTCGCAACCGGCCAACGCCTGTGCGGTGCGCTCCAGCACGGTGCGGTCTTCGTGTTCGGCCTGCAGGCGTGCCACCAACGGCTGCAGCAGTGGCGAGATCGGTACCGGCCGGCTGTCTTCGGCAAGGCGGGTGGCTTCGCGCAGCAAAATGGCTGTTTCCACATGCGGCAGCGACAGCATCCAGCCGCCGTGCTCGCGGTCGCGCACATAGCGCACGCGCCGGGCCGGATCGTCGCCCGGGGCGGCCCACACGCCCTCTTCGCCGACCAGATCGGCTGCACTCAAGCCCCACAACACCGACGCCGGCACGCCTTGCAGCTCACTGGCGGTCTTGCCCAGGACGTCCAGGCCGGCGCGGTTGCAGGCCACCACGCACGCCTCGGCCGATAGCCGCAGCAAGGCGACCGGCGCATCGGGGAGCAGCGCCGCGCGGGTTTGCGACGGCAGGTCAGGCGGTTGCATCGAGCTCATGGGAATTCCTAATCCATCACGATCATTAGCGGCCCGCTGGGGCTGGAGTTGAGCGGCCCGACGCACCCGCAAGCGCTTGCTCAGTAACCGGCAGCCTGCCCGTCCTTGCGGCTTTCCGAGGCGCCGTAATACACCCCGTTGGCCGGGTCGCGCGCAATCGCCTGATAGCCGCCATACGGGCCGTCGGCAAAGATCACCCGGTGGCCTTTGCGCATCAACCCGCGAATGGTGTCGTAGGAGAAACCGGTTTCCAGATTGACCTCGCCGCCGTCGCTCATCGCGGTGGCCTGGCCGGTCGGCTCGGTGGAACCTTCATGCTGGATGCGCGGCGCATCGCCGGCTTCCTGCAGATTCATATGGAAGTCCACCAGGTTCATCACGATCTGCACGTGCCCCTGCGGCTGCATCGCCCCGCCCATCACGCCGAAGCTCAGCCATGGCTTGCCGTCCTTGGTGACGAAGGCGGGGATGATGGTCTGGAACGGCCGCTTGCCCGGCGCGTAGCCGTTCGGGTGGTCCTTCTTCAGCACGAACATCTCGCCGCGGTCCTGCAGGATGAAGCCCAGCCCCGGCGGTGCCATGCCGCTGCCCATGCCGCGGTAGTTGGACTGGATCAGCGACACCATCATGCCGTCGGCATCGGCCACGGTCATGTAGATGGTGTCGCCCTCTTCCAGTTTTTTAGGCGTGCCCGGCTGCACTTCCTTAAGCGCCTTGTCCATGGAAATCAATGCGCGACGCTGGGCGGCGTAGTCCTTGGAGACCAGCCTGGCCAGCGGTGCCGGCTGGAACGCCGGGTCGGCATAGAAACGCGCGCGATCAGCGAACGCCAGCTTCTTGGCCTCGGTGAACAGGTGCACATGCTCGGCCGAACCGAACGGAATCTTGGAAAAATCGTAGCCTTCCAGGATGTTGAGCATCTGCAACGCGGCGATGCCCTGGCTGTTGGGCGGCAATTCCCACACATCAACGCCGCGGTAGTTGGTGGACACCGGCTCCACCCACTCGCCCTGATGACTGGCCAGGTCTTCATAGCTCAGATAGCCACCATTGGCCTTGAAATAGGCGCCGATGGTGCGCGCGATGTCGCCCTTGTAGAACGCATCGCGGCCGCCGTCGGCGATCTGCTGCAGCGTGTTCGCGAGGTTCGGGTTCTTCCACAGCTCGCCCTTGCGCGGGGCGTGGCCGTCGATGGTGAACTGCTCCTTGAAGCCGGGGTATTGCGACAGCCGCGGCACCGAGCGGTCCCAGTAATAGGCGATGGTCTCGGCCACCGGATGGCCCTCGCGGGCATAGCGGATCGCCGGGGCCAGGTTCTGCGCCATCGGCTTGCGCCCAAAGCGCTCGTGCAGCGCGAACCAGCCATCCACCGCGCCCGGCACCGAGACCGGCAACGGGCCGGTCGGCGGTATGTCCTTCAGCCCACGTCGCTGCAACTCGGCCAGGGTCAGCGACCTGGGCGAGCGGCCCGAGCCGTTGTAGCCATAGAGCTTGCTGGTCTTGGGGTCCCAGACGATGGCGAACAGATCCCCGCCGACGCCGTTGCCGGTGGGCTCCATCAGGCCCAGTGCGGCATTGGCGGCAATCGCCGCATCCACCGCCGAGCCGCCGTCCTTCATCACATCCAGCGCGATCTGGGTGGCCAACGGCTGCGAGGTGGCCGCCATCGCATGCGGGGCGATGACTTCCGAACGGGTCGCAAACGGCTGCCCGGTGATGCGGTCCGCGGCGATGAGAGGCGGCGCGAGCAGCACCAGAGCAGACACCAACAGGACAGGTACGCGACGCATGACAGGCGGCCTCCATGACACAGCAGAATGAGTCGCCAACCATACCAGCGGCGCATGCCGCCTCGTTCGATCACCATCGCGCGGCAGCGCGAATGCCGCGCATTTAGTGACCCGCATCGATCCTCACTGCCCTGCATCGATCCGGTTTCAGCGGTAACCATGCTGCTGCGATGGGGTTTCCCACGGCAAGTTGCACATGGACGCGGCCGTTTCACGCGCAAGGGTTGACACCCTACCGGTGGCGATGGTTATCTCAGTCCATGCCGCACCGCCACACCACCTCGAACGCACCATTGTCCGCGCCCTCCGGCGCGTTGGCAGCGTCGCTTCTCGTGCTCGTACTTATTACCTCGCCAAACGCTGCGGGACGAGACTTCGTGTAGGCAACAGACACACAAGGCTTCGATCAGACCCCGCACCGGCAACGGCGCGGGGTTTCGCGTTTCAGGGACCACCAAAAGTTTCGAATGACATGAACGACATCACCGACATCGCCGCCATCTGCACCACCCGCGCCGGCAACTGCGCCGGTGCACGTGCCTGCATGGCCAGTGCCATCGTCCATCCCCGCTTTGTTCGGCCGGCCAGTGTCTCCACTGCCGGCTGATTCTTTTTTCACTGCCAACCCCGCAAGGACTTAACTCCATGAGCAACGACATCCAACCGAAAATCGCGATCATCGGCTACGGCAGCCAGGGCCGCGCGCATGCGCTGAACCTGCGCGATTCCGGCTTCGACGTCACTGTCGGCCTGCGTGCCGGTGGCCCGACCGAATCCAAGGCCCAGGCCGACGGCTTCACCGTCGTGGCGCCGGCCGAGGCGGTGAAGACCGCCGATCTGGTCGCGATCCTGACCCCGGACATGGTGCAGAAGAAGCTCTACGAAGAGGTCATCGCACCGAACATGAAGCAAGGCGCCTGCCTGCTGTTCGCGCATGGCCTGAACGTGCATTTCGACATGATCAAGCCGCGTGCCGATCTGGACGTGGTGCTGGTCGCACCCAAGGGCCCGGGCGCGCTGGTGCGTCGCGAATATGAAATCGGCCGCGGCGTGCCGTGCATCTATGCGGTGTATCAGGACACCAGCGGCAAGGCCGAGCAGTTCGCACTGACCTATGCCGGCGGCCTGGGCGGCGCGCGCGCCAACATCATCAAGACCACCTTCAAGGAAGAGACCGAGACCGATCTGTTCGGCGAGCAGGCCGTGCTGTGCGGCGGCGCCTCGTCGCTGGTGCAGGCCGGTTTCGAAGTATTGGTGGAAGCCGGCTATCAGCCGGAAATCGCGTATTACGAAGTGCTGCACGAACTGAAGTTGATCGTGGACCTGTTTTACGAAGGCGGCATCACCCGCATGCTGGAATTCGTGTCCGAAACCGCGCAATACGGCGACTATGTCAGCGGCCCGCGCGTGATCGACGCCAGCACCAAGGCGCGCATGAAGGACGTGCTGACCGATATCCAGAACGGCACTTTCACCAAGAACTGGGTGGCCGAATACGAAGCCGGCCTGCCGAACTACACCAAGTTCAAGCAGGCCGATCTGGAGCACCCGATCGAGGAAGTGGGCAAGAAGCTGCGCGCCAAGATGGTCTGGCTCAACGGCGAACAGCAAGCCGCTGCCGCACCTGCGAATCAACAAGCGGCGTAATGCCGCCGCACCCCCACCGCTAATACCGAAGGTCCGCAACGCATGAACACCTCCGCACACAGCACGCCCCGCAATGGCGCGCGCTGGCTGACGCAGGCCCTGGAAGCCGAGGGCGTGGAAACGCTGTTCGGTTATCCGGGCGGCACCATCATGCCGTTCTACGACGCCCTGGTGGATTCCAGGCTCAAGCACATCCTGGTCCGTCACGAACAGGGCGCCGCCCTGGCCGCCAACGGCTACGCCCGTGCCAGCGGCCGGGTCGGCGTGTGCGTGGCCACCTCCGGCCCGGGCGCCTCCAATCTGGTCACCGGCATCGCCGATGCGATGCTCGATTCGGTGCCGATGGTGTGCCTGACCGGCCAGGTCGCCACGCCCTTGCTGGGCACCGACGCGTTCCAGGAACTGGACGTGTTCGGCATGACCATGCCGATCGTCAAGCACAGCTTTCTGGTGCGGCGGGTGGAGGAACTTCCGCAGATCGTGCGCGAAGCGTTTCGCATCGCGCGCGAGGGACGCCCCGGGCCGGTCTTGATCGACCTGCCCAAGGACGTACAGATCGCCGATGCGGCGCATCTGCCCGATCACGTACCGGCAGCGGTGTTGCCGCCTCCGGCACCGGCGGATGCGAAATTGGCCGAAGCGCTGGCCGCCATCGCCAGCGCCGAACGCCCAGTGGTGTACGGCGGTGGCGGGATTGCATTGGCAGGCGCGGTGGACGCGTTCCGGCGGTTTGTCGAAGCCACCGGCATCCCGACGGCACTGACCTTGCGCGGTCTGGGCGCGTTGCCGCATGCGCATCCGGATTATCTGGGCATGCTGGGCATGCACGGCACCCGCGCGGCCAATATGGCGATCCAGGAATGCGATCTGCTGGTCGTGGTGGGCGCGCGTTTCGACGACCGTGCCACCGGCAAGCTGAGCGAGTTCGCTCCGTTTGCGCGCGTCATCCACCTGGATGCCGACGCCTATGAAATTTCCAAGCTGCGCACGGCCGACATCGCAGTGCCCGGCGATGTGGCACTGAGTCTGAAAGCCTTGAGCGCGGCACGCGGCAACTGCCAGGCCTGGCGTACGCGTTGCTTTGCCAACCGCGAAAAATTCGGTGCGCGTTACGACGCGCCCGGCACCGACATCTACGCACCGGCGTTGCTGAAGCGCCTGAGCGAAGTGGCCCCGGCCGACACCATCATCGCCTGCGATGTGGGCCAGCATCAGATGTGGGTCGCGCAGCATTGCCGCTTCAACGACCCGCGCAATCACCTCACCAGCGGCGCGCTCGGCACGATGGGCTTCGGCCTGCCGGCGGCGATGGGCGCGCAGTTCGCCTGCCCCGACCGCACTGTGGTGCTGGTCTCCGGCGACGGCAGTTTCATGATGAACGTGCAGGAGCTGGTGACGATCGCGCGCTGCAAGCTGCCGGTGAAGATCGTGCTGCTGGACAACAGCTCGCTGGGCATGGTGCGGCAGTGGCAGGAACTGTTCTTTGCCGAGCGTTACAGCGAAATCGATCTGTCCGACAACCCGGATTTTGCGGCGTTGGCGCAGGTGTTCGGCATCCCGGCCAAGCGCATCATCGCGCGCGGCGATGTGGATGGCGCACTGGCCGAGCTGCTGGCACAGCCCGGCCCCGGCCTGTTGCATGTGAGCATCGACGCGCGTGCCAATGTGTGGCCGCTGGTGCCGCCCAACAATGCCAACAGCACCATGCTGGACAGCAATCCCGCACATGCGGTCAAGGAGACGCCACATGCGTTACCGGCTTGATCTGGTGCTGAAGCCGGCCGAAGGCGCGCTGGTGCGGGTGCTCGGCATGACCGAGCGGCGCGGCTTCCGCCCGTGCGCCATCCAGGGCGCCGCCGCGCCCGACGATGCCGGGCGCTGGCATCTGCAACTGGACGTGGACAGCACACGCCCACCGGAAACGCTGCGCCTGCAGTTGGAAAAGGTGTACGACTGCGAGTCGGTGGTGATCACCGCGCTGGAATCGGTCGAGGCTGCGGCATGACCATGCAGACCTCGAGCACGCAGACCTCGCGTGACCATCAGATCGCTGTCCGGAGGTGTCTTCTTCCGGATTGGCCGCGCGCGTGCCGCAATGCCTGATTCCGGCCGCCCCTCTTCGCGGGAGCCAGACGTAAGCGACGTGGCCATCAGCGTGGCCGACGTGCTGGCCGCGCAGGCGCGTCTGCGCAAATACCTGTCGCCTACGCCGCTGCATTACGCCGAGCGTTTCGGTGTGTGGCTGAAGCTGGAAAACCTGCAGCGCACCGGCTCCTACAAGGTGCGCGGCGCACTGAATGCGCTGCTGGCCGGGCTGGAACGCGGCGACGAGCGCCCGGTGATCTGCGCCTCGGCCGGTAACCATGCGCAAGGGGTGGCGTGGTCGGCGTATCGGCTGGGCGTGCAGGCCATCACGGTGATGCCGTACGGCGCGCCGCAGACCAAGATTGCCGGTGTCGCGCACTGGGGCGCCACTGTGCGGCAACACGGCAACAGCTATGACGAGGCGTTTGCGTTTGCGCGCGAGCTGGCCGATCAGAATGGCTACCGCTTTCTCTCGGCCTTCGACGACCCGGATGTGATCGCCGGGCAAGGCACGGTCGGCATCGAACTGGCCGCGCATGCGCCGGATGTGGTGATCGTGCCGATCGGCGGCGGTGGGCTGGCCTCCGGGGTGGCGCTGGCGCTGAAATCGCAAGGCGTGCGCATCGTCGGTGCGCAGGTGGAAGGCGTGGATTCGATGGCCCGCGCGGTGCGCGGCGACTTCCGCGAAATCACCCCGGTGCCCACGCTGGCCGACGGTGTGAAGGTCAAGATTCCCGGCTTCCTGACCCGCCGTTTATGCGCGAGTCTGCTCGACGATGTGGTGATCGTGCGCGAAGCCGAATTACGCGAAACCCTGGTACGTCTGGCGCTGGAAGAACACGTCATCGCCGAGGGCGCCGGGGCACTCGCCTTGGCCGCCGGTCGCCGCGTTTCAGGCAAACGCAAATGTGCAGTGGTCTCTGGCGGTAATATCGACGCAACTGTGCTGGCCACCCTCTTGTCCGAGGTGCGGCCGCGTCCGCCACGCAAGCCGCGTCGTCGCAATACCGAGCGACTGCGCAACGAACGCAGCGCCAAGTCACTTCCCGAAACACCCGTTCTTTCCCGCCCATCCGCAGTCGCTCCAACGCCTGTCACCGCCATCGCCGTAGAGGAGTCTTCCTGGTGAACACGACCGTATCCAACCAGACCCCGCGTATCCGAATTTTCGACACCACCCTGCGCGACGGCGAGCAATCCCCCGGCTGCAGCATGACGCCCCAGCAAAAGCTGGTGATGGCGCGCGCGCTGGACGAGCTCGGCGTGGACATCATCGAAACCGGTTTCCCGGCCAGCTCGCATTCCGACCGCGAAGCCGTCGCGATGATCGGCCGCGAGTTGCGTCGCCCCACGCTGGCGGTGCTGTCGCGCTGCCTGCAGGCCGATATCGAAACCTCCGCACGCGCACTGGAAGCAGCCGCCAATCCGCGCCTGCATGTGTTCCTGTCCACCAGCCCATTGCACCGCGAGCACAAGCTGCGCATGAGCCGCGAGCAGGTGCTGGAGTCGGTGCACAGGCATGTGACGCTGGCGCGTGGCTACATCGACGATGTCGAGTTTTCCGCCGAAGATGCCACCCGTACCGAAGAGGATTTCCTGGCCGAGGTCACCCGCGTGGCGATCGCCGCCGGTGCCACCACGATCAATCTGCCGGACACGGTGGGCTTCACCACGCCGGAAGAAATCCGCGGCATGTTCTCGCGCCTGATCGCCAGCGTGGAAGGGGCCGACACCGTCATCTTCAGCGCGCACTGCCATAACGATCTGGGTCTGGCAGTGGCAAATTCGCTGGCGGCGATCGAAGGCGGCGCGCGCCAGGTCGAATGCACCATCAACGGCATCGGTGAGCGTGCGGGCAACTGCGCACTGGAAGAAATCACCATGGCACTCAAGGTGCGCGGTGCGTTCTACAACATCGATACCGAGATCAACACGCCGCGCATCGTGTCCACTTCGCAATTGCTGCAGCGCCTGGTCGGCATGCCGGTGCAGCGCAACAAGGCGGTGGTCGGCGGCAATGCGTTCGCGCACGAGTCGGGCATCCATCAGCACGGCATGCTGCGCCATCGCGGCACTTACGAAATCATGCGTCCGGAAGACGTGGGCTGGGAGTCCTCGCAGATGGTGCTGGGCCGTCACAGTGGCCGTGCGGCAGTGGAGCAGCGTCTGCGCGCATTGGGTTATTTGCTGGAAGAAGACGAGGTCAAGCTGGTCTTCGAGCAGTTCAAGGCATTGTGCGAGAAGCAGCGCGTGGTCACCGACGCCGATCTGCAAACGTTGATGCAGGATGCCACCGTGCAGGAAGGCTACCGCCTGGCCTCGATGACCATCAGCGATGTCGGCAGCCGCGCGAATGCGCTGGTGGAGTTGTCCGATCCGGAAGGCAATCGTGTTGCCGAAACCGCACAAGGCAATGGTCCGGTGGATGCGCTATTCGGTGCGCTGGCCTCGGCCACCGGTGTGAAGCTGGAGCTGGACAGCTATCAGGTCCACAGCGTGGGCATCGGTGCGGACGCACGTGGCGAAGCCAGCCTGAGCGTGCGCCACGACGGCGTGGAATACGAAGGCACCGGCACCAGCAAGGACATCATCGAAGCCAGCGCGCTGGCGTGGTTGGATGTGGCCAATCGCCTGTTGCGTCAGCGCCAGCGTGGCGTGGTTGCCGGTAAGACGGCTGCGGTGGCGTAGCGCTGCAATCAACTCGACGATGTAAACCTGACGGCTAGCGGAGTGATCTGCTGGCCGTCTTGCTTTTCGGTGGTTGGTGATTTGAACGTTTTCTAAGAATGCATTGCGTGCCGATCAGCAGCCGCGAAGAGTGGGAGCGCGGCGCCGCATCGACCAATCCCACGCACGACGTCTGCCGGTTTCGTGCAAATGCCTCGATCACTGAGGGCGCTTGCGCGCGTACCGGCGTGGGACACGCCGCAAGTACGTCCGTGTAGGCTCTTACGCGGCATCCATGCCGCGTAAGGTCCCACGCCGGTACGCGCGCAAGCACCTCCGAATATTGTTGGTGGCTGAAGGAGAAGCGTTACTTGGTTGATTGATCATGCTTTGGAACGCGCCCTTCGCTGGCGGAATCATGGCAAAGCAATAGACGAAAAACTGCATCGACTACCGACTACCGAATCTGCAAGCATTACGCCTACCAAAAAGCATTGCTTGCCGATCAGCAGCCGCGAAGAGTGGGAGCGCGGTGTCGCGTCCAGGGGCGGGACCGTGTGGCGGCATGGATGCCGCCACCGAGCCTACATGGACGTACTTGCGGCGTGTCCCGACACTGGATGCGGCACCGCGCTATCGATGACCCTCAAAAACGAAAGCGGCCATCGCCCAATAAAGCGATGACCGCTGCTAGCTCAACGAAAGACAAGCTGTACGATCACGCTTACAGCGCAGCAACCACCGCATCACCCATTGCGACCGTGCCGACCTTGGTCGTGCCTTCCGACCAGATGTCGGCGGTGCGCAGGCCCTGGTCGAGCACCTTGCCGACAGCGCGCTCGATCGCATCGGCAGCGGCGGCCTGCGCGAAGGTGTAACGCAACATCATCGCCACCGACAGGATGGTCGCCAACGGATTGGCAATGCCCTGCCCTGCGATATCCGGTGCCGAACCATGGCACGGCTCGTACATGCCCTTGCTGTTGGCATCCAGCGAGGCCGAGGGCAGCATGCCGATCGAGCCGGTGAGCATCGATGCTTGATCGGACAGGATGTCGCCGAACATGTTGTCGGTCACGATCACGTCGAACTGCTTGGGTGCACGCACCAACTGCATGGCCGCGTTGTCCACGTACATGTGCGACAGCGCGATGTCCGGATAATCCTTCGCGACTTCCTCCACCACCGCGCGCCAGAGCTGGCTCGATGCCAGCACATTGGCCTTGTCGACCGAGCAGAGTTTCTTGCCGCGCAAGCGCGCCATCTCGAAGCCGGCCTTGGCGATGCGGCGAATCTCGCTTTCGCTGTACGGCAAGGTGTCGTACGCCTGACGCTCACCATTTTCCAGCGTGCGCGTACCACGCGGTTGGCCGAAGTAAATGCCGCCGGTGAGTTCACGCAAGATCAGCAGATCCAGCCCCGCAACGACCTCCGGCTTGAGCGTGGAGGCATCGGCCAGCTGCGGATACAACAGCGCCGGACGCAAATTGGCGAACAAACCCAGCTGCGAGCGGATCTTGAGCAACCCACGTTCCGGACGCAGCGATGGATCGATGGTGTCCCATTGCGGCCCGCCGACCGCGCCTAACAGCACCGCATCGGCAGCGCGCGCGCGCTCCAGCGTTTCGTCGGCCAGCGGACTGCCGTACTTGTCGTAGGCCGCGCCACCCAGTTCGTCGTACACCAGGGTAAAGCCCAGGCCATGTTGCGCATCGATCCGCGTCAGCACCTTGACCGCTTCGGCCATGATCTCCGGGCCGATGCCGTCGCCGGGAAGAATCAAAATCTGCTTGCTCATGCAATCCTCGTGAGTTGGCGCCGTAGCGCCCTGAAAATCAACGTGTGGCCCATACAACCAGCACATCGGTGCTGAAGGAACCATCGGCGGCAATCTGAAAGTAGTCGCGGACCTCGTCCACCGCCGCGTCCTGCAATGCGCGAATGGCCGCGCGCAACACCTCCGGCGTGCGCATGCGGTCTACCCAGCTCTGATAGTCCAGCTGCAGCCGTTGGCACTGATGACGCTGCACCTGCAAGCCGGCATCGCCCAGCATCTGCAACCACTGCGCCACGCCGTAGTCGCGCACATGGCTGGTATCGCGCAGCAGCTCGATCGCCTGCAGGTGCGTGTCCAGCAATGGCAGCCCAGGCGCCACCACATCGATAAAGGCAGCGATCCCGCCTGGCCGCAGCACGCGCCGCACTTCGCGCAGTGCCTGTCCCAGGTCGCTCCAATGGTGCGCCGAGTAGCGGCTGACCACGGCATCCAGGCTGCCGCTTTCGAACGGCAAGCGCTCGGCGACGCCTTGCGCAGTACGTACCTGTGCCAGCCCACGCTCGGCGGCGGTGGCCGCCACCACATTGAGCATGTCGGCAGACAGATCATAGGCCACCACCTCGGCCATCAACGGCGCCAGCTGGAAACTCACATGCCCGGCACCGCAGCCCAGGTCGAGCAATCGGCCGTTGCGATGACCGGCCAGACCAGCGCGGAGTTCGGCGAATTCGGCGCCTTGCGCATGCACGTCGCTATGCAGATAGGCCTGCGCCTGCGGCCCGAACTGCGCAGCGACATGCGCGCGCTGCGCTCCCGCATCGGTGGCGTTGGCAACCGAGTTCATTGCAGTGCGCCGAACAACCACGGTTGACGCGCGCGATGGCCTTGTTCGAAGCGACCGATCGCATCGGCGTCCTGCAAGGTCAGGCCGATGTCGTCCAGCCCGTTGAGCAGGCAGTGCTTGCGGAACGCATCGATCTCGAAGCTATATTCCACACCATCGGAGCGGCGCACGCGTTGTGCGGCCAGATCCACGGTGAGTTGATAGCCCTCGGTGGCCAGGCACTGCGCGAACAAGGCGTCCACTTCCGCTTCGGCCAGCACGATCGGCAGCAGGCCGTTCTTGAAACTGTTGTTAAAGAAGATGTCGGCAAAGCTCGGTGCAATCACTGCGCGAAAGCCGTACTCGTCCAGCGCCCACGGCGCGTGCTCGCGCGAGGAACCGCAGCCGAAGTTTTCGCGTGCCAGCAACACACTGGCGCCTTGATAGCGCGGGAAATTGAGGACGAACTCCGGGTTGATCGGGCGCTGGCTGTTGTAGCGACCAGGCTCGCCGATATCCAGATACCGCCACTCGTCGAACAGGTTCGGACCGAAACCGGTGCGCTTGATCGACTTGAGAAATTGCTTGGGAATGATCTGGTCGGTATCGACGTTGGCGCGATCCAGCGGCGCGACCAGTCCGGTGTGTTGGATGAAAGGGGTCATTAGGAGTGCCGGGATTAGGGATTGGTAATTGGGGATTCGAAAAAGCTGGAATACGCAGACCGGTCTTTACGAATCCCGAATCCCCACTCCCAAATCCCCAAGCTCACGCACATCAACGAAGTGACCACTGATCGCAGCAGCCGCTGCCATCGCCGGGCTGACCAGATGGGTGCGGCCGCCGGCGCCCTGGCGGCCTTCGAAATTGCGGTTGGAGGTGGAGGCGCAATGCTCGCCGCTGCCCAGCTTGTCCGGGTTCATCGCCAGACACATCGAACAACCCGGCTCGCGCCATTCGAAGCCGGCGTCCAGAAACACCTTGTCCAGGCCTTCGGCTTCGGCCTGCGCCTTGACCAGGCCCGAGCCCGGCACCACCAATGCTTGCTTGATGGTGGAAGCGACCTTGCGGCCCTTGGCAACTGCAGCGGCCGCACGCAGATCTTCGATGCGCGAGTTGGTGCATGAGCCGATGAACACGCGATCCAGATGGATGTCGGTGATCGGCTGATTTGCCCGCAAACCCATGTATTTCAGCGCGCGCTCGATCGAGTCGCGCCTGGTCGGATCCTGTTCGGCGGCCGGATCCGGCACGTGCTGGTCCACCGCCAGCACCATCTCCGGCGAGGTACCCCAGCTGACCTGCGGCTTGATGTCTTCCGCGCGCAGTTCCACCACTGTGTCGAAGTGCGCATCGGCATCGGACACCAGCGTGCTCCACAACGCGACCGCCGCGTCCCAGTCGGCGCCCTTGGGCGCGAACGGGCGACCTTTGACGTAGGCAATCGTCTTGTCGTCCACCGCCACCATGCCGACGCGCGCGCCGGCTTCGATCGACATGTTGCAGATGGTCATGCGGCCTTCGATCGACAACTCGCGGATCGCGCTGCCGGCAAATTCCAGCGCATGGCCGTTGCCGCCAGCGGTGCCGATCTTGCCGATCACCGCCAGCACGATGTCCTTGGCGGTCACGCCGAACGGCAGCGTGCCTTCCACGCGTACCTGCATGTTCTTCATCTTCTTGGCGATCAGGCATTGCGTGGCGAGCACATGCTCGACCTCCGAGGTGCCGATGCCATGCGCCAGCGCGCCGAACGCGCCGTGCGTGGAGGTATGCGAATCGCCGCAGACCACGGTCATGCCCGGCAAGGTGGCGCCCTGCTCCGGGCCGACCACATGCACGATGCCCTGGCGCGCGTCGTTCATCTTGAACTCGAGGATGCCGAAGTCGTCGCAGTTCTCGTCCAGGGTCTGCACCTGCAGGCGCGAGACTGCGTCGGTGATCGACTCCAGCCCGCCCTGACGCTCGGCACGCGTGGTCGGCACGTTGTGGTCGGGCGTTGCGATATTGGCGTCGATGCGCCAAGGCTTGCGCCCGGCCAGGCGCAGGCCTTCGAAAGCTTGCGGCGAGGTCACTTCGTGCAGGATGTGGCGGTCGATATAGATCAGCGACGAACCATCGTCACGGCGCGTGACCTCGTGCAGTTCCCACAACTTGTCGTACAGCGTCTTGGCAGTCATCGCAGCAACCCGATTGGCGGATGGTGGGTGGCCCACCTGGCTGAGTTCGATGCTAGGAGCTTGCCTTGGATAACGCAAATTCATATTGTTTATTCAACAAATGAATTTCAGGAATAGCAATGGACCTGGGCAGCCTCAGCGCGTTCGTGGCAATTGCCGAGAGCGGTAGCTTCTCTGCCGCCGGCGAGGCGCTGCACCTCACCCAACCGGCGGTGAGCAAGCGCATCGCCTTGCTGGAAGGGCAATTGTCTGCACGCCTGTTCGATCGCCTCGGCCGCCAGGTGGTGCTGACCGAAGCAGGCCAGGCCTTGCTGCCACGCGCGCAACGCATCCTGGCCGAGCTGCAGGACACCCGCCGCGTGCTGGAACACCTTGGTGCGGCGGTCGGCGGGCGCCTGAGCCTGGCCACCAGCCATCATGTGGGCCTGCACCGTTTGCCCGCCCTGCTGCGCCGCTTTGCTGCAGAACATCCGCAGGCGGCGCTGGACATCCAGTTCCTGGATTCGGAACTGGCCTATGCAGCCGTGCTGCGCGGAGAAGTGGAACTGGCGGTGACCACGCTGGCACCGGACACGCGCGCGCCGCTGCGCGCGCAGCCGATCTGGCATGACCGCCTGCAGTTCGTGGTGGCGCCGGATCATCCGTTGGCGTCACTGCGCGCAGTGACGCTGGAGGATGTGGTGGCGCACCCGGCGGTGCTGCCGGACCCGGGCACCTTCACCCATCGCATCGTCGCCGGCCTGTTCGCCGAGCGCGGGCTGGTGCCGAGCCTGCGCATGACCACCAATTATCTGGAGACGATCAAGATGCTGGTGTCGGTGGGCCTGGCCTGGAGCGTGTTGCCGGAGCGCATGATCGATCATCAGATCGTGGCGCTGCCGCTGGCCGATGTCGCGCTGTCGCGCGAGCTCGGCTGCGTGACGCATGGTGGGCGCACCTTGTCGCGGGCCGCGCAGGCATTTGTTGCGCTGTTGCATGTGCAGGCGGATCAGGGGCAGCTGTAAACATCACCGCCCCACCAAGCGATCCCGCCCCTGCCGCTTGGCCTGATACAGACGGCGATCGGCCAAGGCCAGCAATTCGCGCCGGCTTGGTGCTTCATCGCTCATCGCCATGCCCATGCTGGCGGTGCAGCGCACGGTGGTGCCCTGCGCGTCGACATCGATCGTTGCAAGCCGTTGGCGCATGCGCTCGAACAGCGTGCGCGCCTGCGCTGCGTCCAGGCCGATGGCCGCCAGCAAGAACTCTTCGCCACCATGCCGGGCGGCAAAGCACTGCGCCTGATCGTGTTCGCTCAATGCCTCGCCAATCGCAGACAACACCGCATCGCCAACCTCATGGCCGTAGGCATCGTTGATGCGTTTGAAGTGATCGATATCCATCAGCGCCAACGCCAATGCCGCACCACCGGCGCGCGCTTCGTCGAACCATTGCTGCAGCACGCGCTCGGCCTCGCGCCGGTTGGGCAGCGCGGTGAGCACGTCGTGGCTGGCGCGATACTCCAGCTGGCGCATCAACGCTTCGCGCTCCTGGCTGGCCTGCTGCAGCGCGAGGTTCTTGTCGCTCAACTCGCGTGTGCGCCGGTCGATCACCGTGTTGAGCTGACGCTGGCGTCGGCGGTAACTGGCCGTGCGCCATAAGTAAAACATGTAGATCACACTGCCCAGGCCAAGGATGCCCAGCGCAATCACTTCGCCACGCCGCCACCACGGCGGCGCCAGTTCGATGACCAGGCTGGATTCGCCCAGCAAGTCGGTCTGCCGCCAGTCCACCGGCAGCGACATCGCCTGCACACGGAAACGAAAACGGCCCGGCGGCAGATTGGTGTAGATCGCCTCGATGGCGCTGTCGGCATCCACCCACTCCGGATCGAAGCCTTCCAGCCGGTAGCGATAACGCACCTTGTCCGGCCCACGGAAATTCAGTCCGGCATAGCCAATGGCGATGCGCCGGGTGTCTGCGCCGAATCGATGCGGGCCGTTCAACGGCTGCACCATGCCATCGACCAGCAAACGCTCGAACACGATCGGCACGCGATGGCCTTGCAAGGTGCCTACACGCGCCGGATCGATCACCCCCAGACCGGCTGCGGTCGGAAACAACAGCTGCCCGGACTGCGTCATCCAGCCGGCCGGCGCGCTGCTGCCGTTGCCCTGATTGCCAGGCATGCCGTCGCTGCGATCCACCACTTCCACACTCAATTGGTCGCGCGTGCCCGCATCGAGCTGGTCGAAATCGCTGCGCGCGATGCGGAACACGCCATGGTTGCTCGACAACCAGAAATAGCCGCGGCCGTCGTCGATCACCCGAAACACCTTGTCGCGCGGCAGCCCGACCCGGTGGTCGTAGACGCGGAATGTCTCTCCGCGCAAGCGCAACAGGCCGCGATCGCTGGCGATCCACAGATCGCCATTGGCATCGCGCAGGAAATCGAACGCGTTCTGCCCGGGGAAATCCTGCTCGCCCAGCCATGCGCGTGTGCTGCCGTCAGGCGACAGCGCGGTCATGCCGCGATCGGTGCCGCTCCACACAATCCCCTGCGCATCGCGATACAGCACCTGCACCGAACCGTCCGGCACGCCGTCGGCGGCGGTGTAGTGACGCGCCTTGCCGTTGCGCCAACGCACCAGCCCGGCGGTGGTGCCGATCCACAGATCCTCGCCGTCGGGCAGCACCGCGCGCACCGACATCGACGGCAAGCCCTCGGCTGCACCGATGCGCACCAGCACGCGGCCTTGCGCATCCAGACGCACCACGCCCTGGCTATAGGTGCCGGCCCACACGCCGCCGTCACCGGCGTCGGCCAGCGCCAGCACCGACTGTTCCAGCACGCGCCCGCCCTCGCTGGGCGACAACGACACCCGGCTGATCTGCTCGCCGCGCCAGCGGTCCAGGCCCACCGCGCTGCCCACCCACACCGTGCCATTGGGCGTCTGCAGCACGCTGCGCACGTAATCGGAGGTGAGGCCGTCCTCGTGGGTGACGCCATGCGCGGCGCCTTCGGCAACCCGGAACAAGCCGTGTGTGCTGCCGACCCAGATCAGGCCTTCGGCATCTTCCAGCAAGGCCGGGCTGGCCACACCGGAAATGGCGATCTGCTCGTCCGGATCGTCCGCGCCGCTGTGCACCACCAGTAGCCCGGTCGACAGACTCATCCATAGATGCCCGCGTCGATCCAGCAACAACGAATCCACGCGTTGGCCCTGACGGAAGCGTTGCAGGCCGCCGCCGCGGCTCCACCACCACACCCCGTCGTCGCCAGCCACCAGCAAACCGCCTTCGCGGTCGCTGGCCAGCCGTCGCACCGGCGCATCGCGCATGCCATGCGCCTTGCCCCAGGCGGTTGCCGGGCTGCCATCCTGCGGCAGGCGATACAGCCCGACCTCGGTGCCCACCCACAGATCGCCGTCGTCGTCGGCCGAGAGCGCGGTGACGCGTGCACGCGGCAGCCCGGCCTGGCGGCCCACATCGACCACCCGCCCATCGGCCTCGATCCGGTACAGCGTCTGCGGGGTGCCCACCCACAACGCGCCATCGGCACGCCGCAGCAATGCACTCACCGCCAGATGCCGCGCGGAGGCATCGCCCAGCTGCTGCCAGTGGCCGTCCTGATAGTGGTAGACCCCATCGAATGCGGTGCCGAACAACATGCCGCCGGTGCTGTCGCGCACCACCACGAACACACCGCCCAGCTCGACGCCCGGGGTGTTCTGACGATCGTAGACCGTGAAATCGCGGCCGTTGAAGCGCGCCACGCCTTCCCAGGTGCCGAGCCAGATCAGGCCATCTTCGCCCTGCGCCACCGCATGCACCAGGTTGTGCGGCAGGCCGTCGTCCATGCTCCAGCGGGTGACGGTGTGATAGGCGGTGTGTTTGAACGGCTGGGCGAAGGCGGGCCAGGCGCCGAGCAGCACGCAGCACAGCAACGCACATCGCCACAGCGATGGCCACAACGGCCCGATCCGCAGCACGTACCTGCTGCGGACGCAGCCTGTATGCGTTTGCGCCCCGACCCTGTCCACGCTTTCGTCCCTCGTCCGTCCCGTCTGAAGGTCGCCGACATACGCCGACGTACCGTCAGTCAATCTATCACCGGGGTTTTTTCAGCGCCCTAGGGGGATCCCCTACAGCGGCCAGGCGGGCGATGACACCGGGAGGCATTCAGATGAAACAATTAACGGCGATAAGCAAGCTGGTGCGCGACGCTCAGCATCGGCGGCGGAGCAGACGCCACAGTTTATGAGCGCTTCAATGCATTCCATAGGCGCCGAGTATAAATATAGAACCCGATGGTCTAGTATTGGCGGTATGTCCAGTTCGCCCCCCCTCAAGTCCAAAACCAAGAGCAACGGTCCTGGGCGTCCCAAGGATCTTGGGAAACGCGCCGCCATCCTGGGCGCCGCCCGTACCATGTTCATGGAGCAGGGCTTTGCAGGGGTCAGCATGGACGGCATCGCCGCAGCCGCCGGCGTCTCCAAACTGACCGTTTACAGTCACTTTGGCGACAAAGAAAGCCTGTTTTCCGAAGCGATCCGCGCACAATGCCAACACATGATGCCGGACGATCTGTTCGACCACGCCCCCAAAGGCAACTTGCGCGACCAGCTGATCGAAATCGCCAACGCCTTCTTTACGATGGTCAGCGCCGACTCTGCAATCGCCACCCATCGCATGATGATGGCGCCCGGCACCGGCGACGTGCATGTCCGCGAAATGTTCTGGGATGCCGGTCCCAAGCGCACCCAACAGGCGCTGGCGGATTTCCTGTCGGCGCGGGTCGCCGATGGCCAATTGGAAATCCCCGAGCTGGAGCGCGCTGCTTCACAGTTTTTCTGCCTGCTCAAAGGCGAGCTGTATGCGCTGATGATGTGCGGCCTGCATGGTCAACCCACCCGCGCACAGGTGGATGAGCACATTCAGGCCAGTGTGGATTTCTTTTTGAGGGCGTATGCGCCGCGCTGATTGCACCGAGACGTTGGTGGCGATGACTTCCGGCACTGCGTGCTTTGGCCGCGCGCGGCGATGCTAGATGCGCCAGTTGCCTCGCGCACCGGTAAAATGCCTGCCCCACTGCGTTGGATAGCCGCACCATGACGATCGATTTCTCCCAAGCCCGCGAAAAAATGGTCGAACAGCAGATCCGGCCGTGGGACGTGCTGGATCTGCGCGTGCTCGACGTGCTGGCGCGCCTGCCGCGCGAGGCCTTCGTGCCGGAGGCTTACAAGACCCTGGCCTACGTCGATGTGGAAATTCCGCTGTCGGCCGGCCACAAGATGATGAAGCCGGTGGTCGAAGGCCGCATGCTGCAGGCGCTGGATCTGCAGCCGGGCGAAGACGTGCTGGAAATCGGCACCGGCAGTGGATTTTCCACCGCCTGCCTGGCCGCACTGGCCCGCGAAGTGGTGAGCCTGGAGATCGATCCGGCACTGGCCACCGCCGCACGCGCCAATCTGGACAGCACCGGCCTGGGCAGCAACGTCCGCATTGAAACCGCCGACGCATTCGGCTGGCAGAGCGAGCGTCGTTTCGATGCCATCTGCATCACCGGCGCAGTCGACACGCTACCGACCCAGTGGCTGCAGTGGTTGCGCCCGAATGGCCGGCTGTTTGTCGTACGCGGTCACGAACCGGTGATGGAAGCAGTCCTGGTGCGTGGCGACGTCAACGCCCCGCGCATCGAATCGTTATTCGAAACCGACCTCGCCTATCTTCAGGGCGCCGCACCGACGCCCCGATTCCAATTCTGATTCCCAAGGAAGCTTCCCCGATGATCCGCCGATCCCTCGTTCTGGCCCTGGCCGCCGCCCTGTCTCCGATGGCAGCACATGCCACCGATCTGCTGCAGGTCTACGAAATGGCCCGCAACGGCGATCCGCAGCTGGCAGTGGCCGAGTCCACTCGCCTGGTCAATCGGGAGGGACAGGTACAGGCGCGTGCGGCGTTGCTGCCGCAGTTGGACGGCACCGCTGGTTTTACCCAGTCGCACCGCGAGCTGGAAGGCGAGGACGTCCGCTCCACCACCAAACAGCGCCAGTATGCGATCCAGGGTAGCCAGACAATCCTCAACTGGGCGCAGTTTTCCAATCTGCGCGCACAGCGCGAAGTCGCCAAAGCGGCCGACTTCACGCTGGAATCGGCCAACAACGATCTGATCACCCGTAGCTCGGCGGCGTATTTCCAGGTACTGGTGGGGATCGAATCGCTGGCCGCAGCCGAGACCAACGAAGCCGCCGCCAAGAAGCAGTTCGACTACGCCGACAAGCGCCTGGAAGTGGGCCTGGCGCCGATCACCGACGTGCACGAAGCCCGCGCCCAGTACGACCAGGCGCGCGCGGACACCATCAATGCGCGCAACACGCTGAAGGATTACTACCAGGCGCTGACCGAACTCACCGGCCAGCCGGTAGTCGGCCTGCGTGCGCTGCCGGAAGAGTTCCGTCCGGAAGTGCCGGCTGCCTACGCCAACGTCGATCAGCTGGTCTCCACCGCCATCGCCGACAACCCGGCGCTGAAGGCGCAACAGCTGCAGGTCAGTGCGGCCGAAGCGCAGGTCAACGCCGCACGCGCAGGCCATTACCCGACACTTAATCTCGGCGCAAGCATAGGCCGAACCAATAGTTGGGGCGGTGGCGGCACAGTTGACCAGATTGGAGGTAATTTCACGACAAATAATCTCAATATCGATACCGATTCGATCGGCATCACCTTGTCGATTCCGATCTTCGCCGGCGGTGCAACGCAGTCGGCCGTGCGTCAGGCGCTGTCGCGTCGCGATATCCAGCAGGACACCTACGAGCAGCAGAAGCGCGCGCTGGATCGCAACACGCGCAATGCCTATCAGACCGTGGTCGCCGGCATCAGCGAAGTGGAAGCTCGCCGTCTGGCCGTAGTGTCTGCGCAGGCCGCATACGATGCCTCGCAGGTGGGTCTGGAAGTCGGCACGCGCACGGTGCTGGACGTGGTGCAGAACCAGCGCACCCTGTTCCAGGCGCAGCTGAACTATGCGCAGTCTCGCTACAACTTCCTGCAGAACCGTTTGCTGCTGGGTCAGGCGATCGGCAAGCTCGACATCACTGATCTGCAGGACGTCAATCGCCTGCTGTCGCAGGACGCCGAGTCCAAGCTGCAAGGCAGTGGCTCGCTGCAGTGATGCGAGCGGATAGGTGACTAAAAAGGCGGGCGAAGGCCCGCCTTTTTTATGTCCGATGCAAGCGCATACCTGGCTGCGTGCGATACCTGCGATGACTGCCGCATCAGCGGGTGATCTGCGGCTTGGCTGGAGGGCCCTTGCCCGGCCACCATCGCGGGACACGCCGCAAGTACGTCCATGTAGGCTCTTACGCGGCATCCATGCCGCGTAAGGTCCCGCAACGGTGGGCGGGCAAGGACCAGTCGAGATGGTCGGTGTGCTTAGCTCTTCTCAAAGCGAACAGCAAACTGTCTGGTGCGGTGTCCTCGCCGATTGCGGGACCGTGTGGCGGCATGGATGCCGCCACCGAGCCTCCATGGACGGATTCACGGCGTGTCCCGCGAGCGGTGAGGGCACCGCGCCCTCGACCAATGCGGCTTGAGACTCTCCAGATAATGCCCAAAGCGGCTAGCAAAAACGACTGCACAACCGCCACGTTCTGTTAGCCGCTCCAAGACCGCTTGATGACGTGACTTGGCATCGTTGCAACAGGTTCGCTGCAACGATGCAGCACGCAGGCAGTTACATCTTCAGGACACCACACCATCGCCAACCACCGTCGGCAGGTCCGGCGCGATCTGCACCAGCGTACGTGCCACTGCGCCCTTGCCGTTGGCGACCAGCGCCAGGCCAGCGGCAGCCATCGCCTCGCGCTGGGCCGGGTCGCCGAGCAGACGCGCGAGATCGTGATACACGCTGTCGGCATCGTCGCAGATGGTCACCGCATCGGCCTCGCGCATGCGCCGCGAGATCTCCGAGAAATTATGCAGATGCGGGCCGGTGACTGCCGGCGTGCCGACCGCTGCCGGTTCGAGCAGGTTGTGCCCGCCGATCGGCTGCAGACTGCCGCCGACGAAGGCGACCTGCGCGCAGGCGTAGAAACTCATCAGCTCGCCCAAGGTATCGATGACGAATACCTTGTCGCGCGCCTGCGGCCACTGCTGGGTCTTGCGTGTGGACACGGACCAACCACGTTCGCGCGCCAGCGCCTCGACCTTGGGAAAGCGCTCGGGATGCCGCGGCGCCCACAACATCAATAGATCAGGAAATTGCAGCAGCAGGCGCGCATGGATGTCGGCCACGGCCGCCTCCTCGCCTTCGTGTGTGCTGGCGGCAATCCACACCGGTCGCGTTGCCGGCACGTGCGTATGAAACTGCGCGACCAGGGCCTGCAAGTGTGCGGGCGCGGCGATATCGAATTTGAGATTGCCCAGCGCGATCACCTGATCTGGGCGCGCACCCAGCGTGAGGAAACGCTCGGCATCGTCTTGCGATTGCGCTGCCACGCAAGTGACGGTGCGCAGTGCCCGGCTGATCAAGGGTGCCAGCACACGATAGCCGCGCAGCGAACGCGCCGACAACCGCGCGTTGAGGATGTACACCGGAATGTTGCGGTCGCGGCAACCGAACAACATGTTCGGCCACAGCTCGGTCTCCAGAATCAACGCCAGCCGCGGGCGGAAATGCTCCAGGAACCGGCCCACGCTGCCGGGCACGTCGTAGGGCAGATACACATGGTCCACCGCATCGCCCCACACCGCGCGCACGCGCTCGGAGCCGGTGGGGGTGATGGTGGTGATGACCCAACGGATATCCGGACGCTGCGCGCGCAAGGCGTTGACCAGCGGCGCGGCGGCATTGACCTCGCCCACCGACACCGCATGCACCCACACGCGCGGGCGACCGCAGGCATGCGTGTAGGACGCATAGCGCTCGTTCCAGCGATTGAAGTATTCGCGCACGCGAAACCCGCGCCACACCAGGTGGTACACCGTCACCGGCAGCAACAGGTACAACAGCGCCGAGTACAGCCCGCGCAACAGCCATTCGATCGGGTCTTTCCGCATGCGTGCAGGATACGGGAGCGCCCACACGTGCGCATGTGCACGCTGCCCGGTGCGCGCGATCCCTTAGAATTGGCGCATGTCCGAGTCCGCCAACGTCGCCGTCCGCCCTTCCCTGCGCACCCCCAAGCACTGGCCGATGTATCTGGGCCTTGCCGTGATGGTGCTGGCCGGGCGCCTGCCCTGGATGCTGCAACGCGCGTTGGGCCGCGGGGTCGGCTGGCTCACGCTGCGTCTGGCGGGCACACGCCGGCGCGCGGCCGAGGTCAATCTCAAACTGTGTTTTCCCGAGCAGGACGATGCCTGGCGAGCGCGGCTATTGCGCGATAGTTTCGATGCGCTGGGCGTGGGCCTGTTCGAATTCGCGCGCGCCTGGTGGGGCAGTATCGATGCCATTCGTCCGGGCGTGCAGGTCGAAGGGCTGGAACATCTGCAGCGTCTGCAGGAGCAGAAGCGCGGCGTGTTGCTGGTGTCCGGCCACTTCATGACGCTGGAAATGTGCGGGCGGCTGCTGTGCGATCACGTGCCGCTGGCCGGCATGTACCGCAAGCACCGCAACCCGGTGTTCGAATGGGCGGTCAAACGCGGGCGGCTGCGCTATGCCACGCACATGTTCGCCAACGAGGATCTGCGCGCCACCATCAAGCATCTCAAGCGCGGCGGCTTTCTGTGGTACGCGCCGGATCAGGACATGCGCGGCAAGGACACCGTGTTCGTGCCGTTCTTCGGGCATCCGGCCTCCACTATCACTGCCACTCATCAGCTGGCGCGGCTGACCGGTTGCGCGGTGGTGCCGTATTTCCATCGGCGCGAAGGCGGCCGCTACATCCTCAAGATCGCACCGCCGCTGGCAGGCATTCCCTCCGACGATGTGATCGCCGATACCACCCAGGTCAATGCAGCGATCGAGGACATGGTGCGCGAGGCGCCGGATCAGTACCTGTGGATCCATCGGCGCTTCAAACGCCAGCCGGGCGGGCGCAGCGATTTCTATCGGTGATGTAGATGCAGCGCAGCTGCGTCACGCATGCGTTCGCAGATGACTGCCTTGGGTTTACAGAAGCAGACAGGAGTGCGTCGCGAGTGGGCGTAGGGATGAATGCGCACGTCGCGCAAGCAACCGCAGTTGACGCGTGATTCCCGCCTGCCGTGCCGATCTGGCACTGGGCGCAATCGTCTTGAGCGCCACGCCTATCGCGACGGTGGCTGATCCGCATCGTCGTTGAGCAAGGCACCGGCATACAAGCCGGCCAGCATCAGGCTCAGGCCACCCCAGAAGCTGGAATAGAACGCCAGATGCGTGTTGAGCGGAAAGACCGTTGCCACCAACGCGATCATCGCCGGACGCGCCTGCTCACGCGCCGCAACGCTGGAATAGCGCCACGCGCGCCACGCCTGCGCTGCACCGGCCAGCCATAGCAGCAACCCGATGACGCCGGTTTCGGCAAGAATTTCCAGCACGATCTGGTGTGCATGGAAGGCCGGGCCACCGCCCCATGCCGGCGCTTGTTCGGGTGCCGGATTGCAGGCCGGATATGCCTGGCGGAACCCGCGCGCGCCCACACCGTTGAGCGGATGCGCGCGGATCATGCACAGCGCCGCGCCCCAGATCTGCGCACGCCCGGACAAGGCCTGGTCGACGCCCTGTTCGCCATTGCTGAAGGCCAACGCGGTGCGCTGGATGCGCTCGCGCGCTTGCGGTGCCATTGCCACCACGCCAACGGCCAACAGCGCGCCGACCACCGCGACCGCAAGCAGCCGACGACCGCCCAGCAACTGCCAGCCGGACAGCAGCACGATGACGCCGTAGGTGATCCACGAGGCGCGCGAACCGGCCAATACCAGCACTACGCCAACAGCTGCCGCAGCGCCCGCCCATGCCCACGCAGTGCGCCGCCCGAGCGCAAGCAGCAGGAACGGCGACAGACTGGCCAGGGTCTGCCCGAACTTGAGATTGCACGGGCCCAGCACGCCGCTGAGGCGGTCGACCAGTGCCAATTCTTCCGCCGTGCACAGGCCATGCCCGCTGATCAATTGCTTGATCTGATCCAGGCCGAAGAACAACGGGCTGCTGCCGAATGCGGCCTGCAGCAGTGCGTCCAGCGTCCACACCCCGCCGATCACCGCCAGGCCGATGAAGGTGCGCCGGCGGCGCTGCGCATTGGCCACCGCAATCGCACACAACCACATGAAAGGCAGATAGCGCAGATCGGTGGCCGATTTACGCAACGCGCGCCCTACGTCCACCGCATCGAATGCCGACAACATCTGCGGCAACCAGTACGCGAAGAACAACACACTGGTCAGCGCCCACGCCGCGCCGCTGAGCAACCGCGTACCACCGCGAAACCGCGCATGCAGCAACCGATAGGCGGCAAACACTGCGCCCAGCGACAACACCGTCTCGGCCAGCCCGGGCGTGGGCCACAGCGCCACGAACAGGATCACCCACAGCGGCGCCCAACGACCGGCGTCGGGCGTCAACGTGGGCGCGGGTGGGATGGCCTCAGCGGCGGAGTTCGTCATAGACCTTCAAGGTGGCCGATTGCATGGCCTGCAACGTATAGGGGAGCGCAGCTGGCGGTGTCGGCGCATGCTGCAGCATGCCGAGTGCCTGGGTGCTTAGCGCCTGGGCATCGAACGCCGGCACTGCGCCGGCCGGCTGCAGCTCGGCCAGCAACTCGCCGACACCACCGTGTGCCCAGCCCAACACCGGCCGGCCCACCGACAAGGCCTCCACCACGGTGCGGCCGAACGCTTCGGGCTTGCGCGAGAGCTGCAGCACCAGATCGCTGGCCGCATAGGCCTCGGCGATGCGTGCGGTGGGCTCGGTGAAGGCGACCGCCTCGGCCACCCCCAGTCTGGCAGCCTCGGCTTCCAGCTCGCGCACATAGGCTTCGCGGCCCGGCTCACGCGCGCCCGGCAGCCACAACCAGGCCGGCACGCCGGCAGCGCGCACGTCGGCCAGCAGTTGCAGGCCGTCGGCATGGCCTTTCAGGCGCGTGCCGCGGCCGGGCAGCAACAGCAATGGGGCGTCGGCCGGCCAACCGGGCAACAGGGTCTGCACCCATTTGCGTGCGCGGTGATCGGGCTGCGGGCGACGCGGGAACTGCGCAATATCGACACCGCGCGCAATGGTGCGCAAGCGGGTGGTGTCGGTCTGCGGATAGTGGGTGCAGACGTAGTCGCGCACCGTCTGCGAGACGCAGATCACCCGCTCGCCGTATGTCATCACCGCGCTATAGCGACTGGGCGAATTGAGCCCGTGCACGGTGGTGACAAAGCGCGGCCGCGTGGCCTGTGGCATGCCGCGCAGCGCGTACCAGCCCAGCCAGGCCGGCAGGCGCGAACGCGCGTGCACGATGTCGGCACCGAGTTCGGTAAATAGCCGGCGCAGGCCGACCACGTGGCGCAAGGTCAGCAGCGACTTGCGCCCGATCTCCAGGGTGAGATGTTCGCCGCCCGCCTCCAGCAACGGCTGGACCAGGCGACCGCCAGCCGAGACCACCACGGCGCGGTGGCCGGCGCGCACCAGCGCAGCGGCGATTTCCAGGGTGGAGCGCTCGACGCCGCCGGACTGTAGCGCCGGCAGCAGTTGCACCACGGTCAGGCGGTGCATCCGGCCAGGATCAGTCGGCGAGCACGAACAACGCGCCGCAATACGGGCACTTGGCTTCGCAGTTGGGCTCGTCTTCGATCGGCAGGTACACGCGCGGATGCGAGTTCCACAGCGCCATCTGCGGCGTCGGGCAGCTCAGCGGCAGATCGCCGCGGTGCACGGTGTAGCGCGATTCGGCATTGGCGGGCGCGGTGGCGGTCTGGCTCATGGCGGCACGATCGTAAAGGCAAGGCAGAGCGCGGATTCTAGCAGCCTGCGTGGTGATCGGCCCATTGACCGGGCGGCGTGGGTTGGGGTTGCGATGGTCTCGGCAGGAGGCCGGGCGGCGGATGTGGATGGCGAGGTGGCTGGTCCGGCAATGACCTGCCCCACCGCTGGCACGACAGCGCCACGCCACCACGCCGGAACATCGCGCTTATCATCGCTGGGCAATTGCGCATCGGGATCTGATTGGGTGATCTGCGAAGACCGCGTACATCCGTCAACCGTACATGCCCTGCTACGTCGCTAGCCAAGGAGACATCACCACGTGACCTCGCCTGTCGTTCTGCTGCGTCCGCGTGGCTCGTTGTTCTCGATTGCCGTTGTCCTGGCTTGCGTCGCGCCACTGCCGGTTGGTGCGGCGACCGGCTTTTCGAGTTCGTTCGAAGAGGGAGAGCCCTTGCCGGTCAGCGCTGCGGCAGGCGATGTGCAAATTGCGATCGGCACGGGTCCGGCTGCGCCGTATGCAGCCAGGCCGAACGCCGGTTACAGCGGTGCGCATGCGTTGCGGTATGACAGCCTTGGTGCGGCTGGACGACGCACCGTGTTTACCAGCGATGTTCTAATCGGTGCCGATACGACGCTGTCGTGGCTGGTGTTGCCGGAAAGTGTGGGCAGCGATCACGTGGCCTCGACCTATGTGTCGTTGGATCTGCTGCTGGACGACGGCATGCGCGTGTCTGCCAGCGCTGCGCGGGATCAACATGGCGTCGCACTTGGTGCGCATGCGCAAGGCGATTCGAAGACGCTGTATCCGCAGCAATGGGCGCGCAAGGCGGTACGGCTGGGGGACGTGGCCGCTTTACGTGGGCGCCGCGTGGTGGCGATCGAATTAGAGGTTGCGCCGCCTGCAGGTGCGACCGGCGCCGGTTGGATCGACGATATCGCCATTGCCGATGTGCCGCTCACTCCTGCAACGCGTCCTTCGGACTGGGTGCTGACCACGCGCGGCACACAGTCAAACGGCACGTTCTCGCGCGGCAATAATTTCCCTGCAACTGCAGTGCCGCATGGCTTCAACTTCTGGACGCCGGTGACAGATGCGGGAACGCTGACCTGGCTATATCGCTGGAACGAACACAACGCGGCGGACAACCGCCCGCGCTTGCAGGCGCTGTCGCTCAGCCATCAGCCGAGTCCGTGGATGGGCGACCGCCAGACCTTTCAGGTGATGCCGTCGCTGAGTAAGGGCACGCCGGAGGCCGATCGCAGCAAGCGCGCCCTGGCCTTCTCGCATGACACCGAAATCGCGCGACCGTATCGCTACGCAGTGCAGTTGGACAACGGGATCCAGGCCGAGATTGCACCGACCGATCATGCAGCGCTATTCCGCTTTCGCTTCCCGGCGCAGGGCGATGCCAATCTGCTGTTCGACAATGTGGACGCGCGCGGTGGATTGAGTCTGGATGCTGCAACACAGACGCTCTCCGGCTACACCGATGTGCGTAGCGGCCTGTCGACCGGTGCGACGCGAATGTATGTCTATGCCAGCTTCGATACGCCATGGAAAATCAGCGGCTTGAGCGACACCGGCCGGCCCACCGGCTGGATCAAGTTCGATGCGGGCAGCACGCGGCAGGTGCAGATGCGCATTGCCACCTCGCTGATCTCGCTCGATCAGGCCAGGCGCAACCTTGCGCTGGAAATCGCGCCGCAGGCAAGCTTCGAGCAGATCGCCGCGCGTGCGCAGGATGCATGGGATGGGCTGCTGGGACGCTTCGAGGTGCCCGACGCCACGACCGACCAGAAGACCACGCTATATTCCAATCTGTACCGGCTGCATCTGTATCCCAATTCCGGCCATGAAAACGTCGGCAGCGCGACGGCGCCGGACTGGCGTTACGCCAGCCAGAGCAGTTGGTCGGACACCAACATCGATGGCAGCGCGGTGCGCAGTTTCGCGCCAATCCGCGATGGCCGGGTCTACGTCAACAACGGCTTGTGGGACACCTTTCGCACCGCGTGGCCGGCGTATGCGTTGTTCGCATCCGACGATGCCGGTGCATTCGTGCAGGGCTTTCTGGAGCAATCGCGTGCAGGTGGCTGGGTGGCGCGCTGGTCCTCGCCCGGTTACGCCGATCTGATGGTGGGCACCAGTTCCGATGTGGCGTTTGCCGATGCGTGGCTCAAGGGCGTGCAGGGTTTCGACCCGGCCGAGGCGTACGCTGCCGCGCTCAAGAACGCGACCGTGGTGGCGCCGGATCGCCACGTTGGCCGCAAAGGCATGGCGCGTTCCACCTTTCGCGGTTACGCCGATACCGACACGCATGAAGGCATGTCGTGGTCGATGGAGGGCGCGCTCAACGATTTCGGTATCGCCAACATGGCCGATGCGTTGTCCAAGCAGGCGACGACGGCAACAGCGCGCGAGCGTTATGCCACCGAAGCGCTGTATTTTCGCCATCGTGCAGCCGGGTATTCGGCGTTGTTCGATCCGGCGGTTGGCTTTTTCCAGGGCCGCAAGCCGAATGGCGATTGGCGCGTGGATGCTGCGCACTACGACCCGCGCGTGTGGGGCAACGATTACACCGAATCCAGCGGCTGGACATTTGCATTCACCGCACCGCACGATGGCGAAGGCCTGGCCATGCTGTATGGCGGGCGCGCGGGACTGGCCGCGAAACTGGATACATTGTTTGCCACGCCCGAAAGCGCCGAAGCCAGGTTTGCCGGCTCGTATGGCGACACCATCCACGAGATGACCGAAGCGCGCGACGTACGCATGGGCATGTATGCGCATAGCAATCAGACTGCGCACCATCTTCCGTGGATGTATCTGTATGCCGGGCAGCCATGGAAGACGCAACGCATTACCCGCGAGATCCTCGCGCGCTTGTATCTGGGCAGCGAGATCGGCCAGGGGTATCCCGGCGATGAGGACAACGGCGAAATGTCGGCGTGGTATCTGTTCGCGGCGCTGGGGCTGTATCCGCTGCGCATGGGCGCGCCGGAGTATGTGATCAGCTCGCCGCTGTTCAAGCATGCCAGCGTGCGTCTACCCAATGGCGGCATGCTGGTGGTCAATGCGCCGCAGAATTCGGCGAAAAACGTGTATGTGCAATCGCTCAGGGTCAACGGCAAACCTTGGCGCAAGACCTGGTTGCCGCATGCGGACATTGCAAAGGGCGCGACGCTGGACTTCGTGATGGGACCGACGCCGTCGCGCTGGGGCACCGGTCCTGACGATATGCCGCCGTCATTGACTGCGCCTGGGGAGCACCCTGCCCTGCTGCAGGATCTGCTCGGAGACACTGCGCGCATTACGCTGGACGATGGTGGCGATGTCGCTGCGTTGCATGACGACAATGCGGGAACGGTCGCTGCAATTGCATCGACATCGACATCGACGCTGACACTCAGCGGCATTGCGCGCGGTACGCCGACGCTCTACACACTGACCAGCGGCAATGCAGCGATTTCTGCAGGTGGGTGGACGTTGGAAGCCCGTGCGCCTGGTGCTGCCTGGACGATGATTGATCAGCGTCGTGATGAAGCGTTCGATTGGCCGTTGCAGACGCGGCCGTTTCGGATTGCTCGGCCTGGAGCGTATGTGGAATATCGACTGCGCTTCAGCGCGCCTGGGAAAGTGCAGCTGGCGGAGCTTGAGTTGTTGGGTGTGGAGCCTGCGGTGCGTTGACGCTAGCGCTGTCCGCGATCCATCGTCGCGTTGTTATGCCATCACGATTTGCCGCACTCAGACAGGCGCAGGTTGCGCTCACGTAAATTGTGGAGCACAGGCTCTGCTGCTGTCATCGAGAATCGCGCAGGCCACGGAAACCACGCCGGAGAACTCGCTTGCCTTGACTGAGTCATGTCAACGACGCGCCAAGGCGGCAGCGTGGCCGGGGATTGGCGGAGAGCGGCACACGGATGTGCCGCGGCGGCGAGTCAGACAGGATGTCTGACCGAGCCGAAGAGCCGATCCCCGGGCGCGCTGGCGCCCCTCACCGAAGCCAGCGACTGACAGCTGCGTGCTTGGCACTAACCCGAGAAACCGTACCCTCACCCCAACCCCTCTCCCGGGGGGAGAGGGGCTTTCGAGCATTGCTTGCTCAGCCGTCGCTTTTCACGGCCTCAGCCGCTGCCTTTCCTATCGTTGCTTCATCAGCAACCGATCTTTCAACCATTCCCCTTATCGGCTACCGCTTTTTCCGCATCGCGCTGCTTGCGGATCTGCGCATCCACCGCCGCAATCGCCGTCATGTTCATCACCCGGCGCGAGGTGGCGCTGGTGGTGAGGATGTGCACCGGCTTGGAAATGCCCATCAGGATCGGCCCGATCGCCACGCCGTCGGTGAATACGCGCACCAGGTTGTAGGCGATGTTGGCCGCTTCCAGGTTTGGCAGCACGAACAGGTTGGCACGGCCCTTCAGCGTGCTGTTGGGCATGATCTGCTTGCGCAGCGCTTCGTCCCAGGCGGTGTCGCCCTGCATTTCGCCGTCGATGTTGAGCTCGGGCTTGCGCTTGAGCAGTGCTTCGCGCACCGCACGCATCTTCAAGGCATCGCGCGAATCGTGGCTGCCGAAGTTGGAGTGCGACAGCAGCGCGATGTTCGGCTCGATGCCGAACAGCTTGAGGCGATACGCGGCCTGCAACGTGGCTTCCACCACTTGTTCGACAGTCGGGTCTTCCTGCACATGCGTATCCAGGAAGAAGAACACGCCCAACTGGTTGATCACGCCGGTCATCGCCGAGGTGGAGCTCACGCGCGGTTCCAGCGGAATCACGCTGCGCGCGTAGCCCAGCTTCTTGTGGAAGCGACCGACCACGCCGGACAGCATCGCATCGGCCTCGCCACGCGCCACCATCACCGCGGCAATCAAGGTCGGACGCGAGCGCATCAACTCCTTGGCGGCAGTGACGGTCACGCCGCGGCGTTCGGTCAGTGCGTGGTAGTACTGCCAATACTCGTTGAAGCGCGGGTCGTCGTAGATGTTGGTGATTTCAAAATCCACGCCGGCGGTCAGGCGCAGACCCATGCGTTCGATACGCGCCTCGATGACGTCCGGGCGGCCGATCAGGATCGGGAAGGCCAGGCCTTCGTCGACCACGTTCTGTACCGCGCGCAACACCACTTCTTCTTCGCCTTCGGCATACACCACGCGCTGCTTGTCGGCGCGTGCGCGGTCGTAGACCGGCTTCATCATCAGGCTGGTGCGGTAGACGAACTGGCCGAGCTTGTCGCGGTACGCCTCCATGTCGTCGATGGGCCGCGTGGCCACGCCCGAATCCATCGCCGCCTGCGCAACGGCGGAAGACAACTCCACCAGCAGACGCGGGTCCAGCGGGCGCGGAATCAGGTATTCCGGGCCGAAACTCGGGGTCTCGCCGCCGTAGGCAGCGCCCAGGTCGGAAGCCTCGCGCCGTGCCATCGCCGCAATCGCCTTGACGCAGGCGATCTTCATTTCCTCATTGATGCCGGTGGCGCCCACGTCCAGCGCGCCGCGGAACAGGTACGGGAAACACAGCACGTTGTTGATCTGGTTCGGGTAGTCAGAACGGCCGGTGCCGATGATGCAATCCGGACGCACCGCCTTGGCCGCTTCCGGGGTGATCTCCGGATTGGGATTGGCCAGCGCGAAGATCACCGGCTGGCGCGCCATCGTGGCGACCATTTCCGGCTTGAGGATGCCGGCCGCCGACAGGCCCAGGAAGATATCGGCGCCCTCGACGATTTCGGCCAGGGTGCGCTTGTCGGTGTCGCGTGCGTAGCGCTGCTTGTCCGGGTCCAGATCGGTGCGGCCGGTGTGGATCACGCCGTCGCGGTCCAGCGCCAGGATGTTCTCCGGCTTCAGGCCCAGCGAGACCAGCATGTTGACGCAGGAAATGCCGGCCGCGCCCATGCCGGTGGTGGCCAGCTTGACCTCTTCGATCTTCTTGCCGGTGACCACCAGCGCGTTGAGCACCGCGGCGCCGACGATGATCGCGGTGCCGTGCTGGTCGTCATGGAACACCGGGATATTCATGCGCTCGCGCAGCTTGCGCTCGACGATGAAGCACTCCGGCGCCTTGATGTCTTCCAGATTGATGCCGCCGAAGGTCGGCTCCAGGCTGGCAATGATGTCCACCAGCTTGTCCGGGTCGTTCTCGTTGATCTCGATGTCGAACACATCGATGCCGGCGAACTTCTGGAACAGCACGCCCTTGCCTTCCATTACCGGCTTGGACGCCAGTGGGCCGATGTTGCCCAGGCCCAGCACGGCGGTGCCGTTGGTGATCACCGCCACCAGATTACCGCGCGCGGTGAGCTCGCTGGCCTGGGTGGGTTCTTCGACGATCGCCTCGCAGGCGAAGGCCACGCCCGGCGAATACGCCAGCGACAGATCGCGCTGGGTCAGCATCGGCTTGGTCGCGGTGACCTTGATCTTGCCGGCCGGCTGCTGGCGGTGATAGTCGAGGGCGGCCTGTTTGAAGTCGTCGTTGGACATCGGCTGTGTGGGTCTCGAAGGCGCAGGAGGGCTGAATTCTACCCTCCTGCCTGAACAAGGGCCTGTCGCGCAGCTGTCAGCGCGGCAGGGAGATTGCATGCTGCAGCGCGTCGTGCACTGCGGCCGGGGTCTGGCTCAAAGCGAAAACGGCCCTGCATCCCGCCGGCATCACCGGCGGAATACAGGGCCGCAGGAAGCATCAGCGCGCGCTGATCGGGGCGACGACGCCGGTCGAGGCCACCGGCGCCTGCAGCGGCGGCGAGCCGCCATCCAGCACCAGCTTCAACTGGTCGCGATCCAGCGCATTTTCCCAGCGCGACACCACCACGGTGGCGACCGCGTTGCCGATGAAGTTGGTCAGCGAGCGGCACTCGCTCATGAAACGGTCCACGCCCAGGATCAGCGCCATGCCGGCCACCGGCACGTCCGGCACCACCGACAGCGTGGCCGCCAGGGTGATGAAGCCGGCACCGGTCACGCCGGCCGCACCCTTGGAGCTGAGCATGGCCACCGCCAGCAAGGTGATCTGCTGGCCCAGGGTCAGGTCCACATTGGTGGCCTGGGCGATGAACAATGCGGCCAGGGTCATGTAGATGTTGGTGCCGTCCAGATTGAATGAATAACCGGTCGGCACCACCAGGCCCACCACCGACTTCTCGCAGCCGGCCTTTTCCATCTTTTCCATCAGCGACGGCAGCGCCGACTCCGACGAGGAAGTACCCAGCACCAGCAGCAGCTCGGCCTTGAGATAGCGGATCAGCTTGAGCACCGAAAAGCCGCACAACCGACAAACAATGCCCAGGATCACCAGCACGAAGAACAGCGAGGTCACATAGAACGAACCCACCAGCCAGGCCAGATTGACCAGCGATTCCAGCCCGTACTTGCCGATGGTGAAGGCGATCGCACCGAACGCACCGATCGGCGCGGCCCTCATCAACATGTGCACCAGGCGGAATACCGGTGCGGTCAATGCTTCCAGAAAGCTCAGCACCGGGCGGCCGCGCTCGCCGACCAGGGCCAGCGCGATACCGAACAGCACCGCCACGAACAGCACCTGCAGGATGTTGCCATCGACGAACGCGCTGATCAGCGTGGCCGGGATGATGTCCATCAAAAAGCCGACCAGGCTCAGCTCGTGCGATTTCTGCACGTAGGTGTTGACCGCGCTCTGATCCAGCTCGGCCGGGTTGATGTTCATGTCCGCGCCGGGCTGCACCACGTGCGCCACGATCATGCCCACGATCAACGCCAGCGTGGAGAAGAACAAAAAGTAGGCCATCGACTTGGCGAACACCCGGCCCACCGTCTTGAGATGGGTCATGCCGGCGATGCCGGTGACGATGGTCAGGAAGATCACCGGGGCGATGATCATCTTCACCAGCTTGATGAAGGCGTCGCCCAGCGGCTTGAGGCTTTCGGCGAAGGCCGGCTCGAAATGGCCGAGCAAGGCACCCAGGACGATCGCCACCACCACCTGGAAATACAGCTGGCGGTAGAAGGGGACGGACGCCGGCAACGGGCCGGCTGGCTTGCTGATGTGCATGACACCACTCCGAGGGAACATAGAGGGCGCCTGAGCAGGCACCCGGTGCACGCATTCTGGCCGCACGTCACAGCCAGGGCCGATAGCCCATTGGTACTACGCACTGTCCGCGGGCTGAACGCCGTCTTACACTTCAGCCGCGCCATCGCCGGCCGTTAATTTCGTTTAACGCAGACACCGATTCCTGTGTTGTTGGCCGTCCGGAACCTGCGCGCTTGCTGAAGCTATTCAGTGCGACCGCCATGGCAGGACGCCCGGCCCCTTCTCATTGCCGAAGATCACTCCTATGCGCCTCAATCCGCTCGTTCTCGCGTTGGCCATCGCCGCCGCGCCCGCTGCCGCCAATGCGGCCACCTCGATCGAAAACTGGCCGACCAAGTACACCTTCGGTGATGGCACCGAGCTGGGTCTGACCGGCAACTACGCCTACGACGACAACAACTTCTCCGGCGACGACCGCCTGGAAGACCGCACCGACTTCCGCCGCAAGGAGTTCGGCGCCACCCTCAAGAAGAAGGGTGCCTACGACGCCATGGTGTATTTCGACTTCGAAGCCAAGCTATGGCTGGACGTGTTCTTCCGCTTCGAGACCAAGGCGCTGCTGGGCCAGGACTACGGTCGCGTGCGGCTGGGCTACATGAAGGTGCCGGTGGGTCTGGAAGCGGTGCAGAGCTCGCGCGCGGGCAGCTTCATGGAACTGGGCCTGCCGGTGCAGGCGGTGTTCCAGGGCCGCCGCACCGGTGTGGAGTGGACGCTGGAGCGTCAGCAGTACCTGCTGCAGGCCGGCGCGTACGGCGGCCAGGATCTGCAGGGCGACAACCCGGGCACCACCCAGGCCGTGCATGCGGCATGGACCCCGTTCAAGGCCGAAGGCGACGTGCTGCATCTGGGTATCGCCGGCTCGGTCGAAAACCCGCGCGGTTTCAGCGACGGCCGCGGCGTGTCCTTCAGCCCGCGCGTGCGCCTGCGTGCCCGCCCGGAAGCCGGCCTGACCGACGTGCGTCTGATCGATACCGGCACCATCCTCGATGTGGACCACGTGATCCGTACCGGCGTGGAAGCGGTCTGGATCCACGGCCCGTTCTCGCTGCAGAGCGAAGCGCTGCGTGCCGAAGTGGCGCGTAATGCCGGCCAGCCGCACTTCATCGCGCAGGGCCAGTACCTCTACGGCACCTGGTCGCTGACCGGCGAGTCGCGCAGCTATGCCGGCGGCGTCCCGGGCAATATCAAGCCGGCGCACGACTACGGCGCGGTCGAGCTGACCGCCCGTTACAGCCGTCTGAATCTGGAAGACAACAACGTCCACGGCGGCCGCCAGCACGACACCACCATTGGCGCCAACTGGTACCTCACCAGCCACTTCAAGATGCAGGCCAACTACAGTTGGGTGGATTCCTCGCGCAATGGCGTGCATGAGACCCCGCACGTGATGGAACTGCGTGCGCAGGTGCAGTTTTAAGCGCTGTTGAGCAGAGGCAACGCGGGCCGGGTTGGCCGCACGTTGCCTTGGTTGGCCGCTTCAACGCGGTGATGCTGTAACGCACACCAGCGTGTGTGCCTCTGCGGCCGCATCCTTCCGAGGATGCGGCCGTAGTCGTTTGTCGGGGGCTTGTTTGGTGGTCATGCGGGGCGGTTGTCGGGGCGGATATCCGCGGCCATAGCTGCGCGATGTACCTGCGCACCGCCATACTTGCCGCATGTACGCCTCGCAACGCCGCCGCCTGCTGTTCACGCTGTCCATCGTATTGGGCGGCATGTTGGTGGCCATGTTCGCGGCCGGGCATTTTGTCGAGCAGAACGCCTTGCGCGACGAAAGCGCCACCGTGCGGCGTCAGCTGCGGCTGTATGCGCAGGCCTTGCAGCAGCGTATCGATCGCTATCGCACCTTGCCCCAGATTCTGGCGCTGGACCCGGAGCTGCGCGCTGCGGTGTCCGGGCCGTTGTCTGCCGCGCAGGTGGAACAGCTCAACGACAAACTCGAACGCGCCAACAACGTCACCCAATCGTCCACGCTGACGGTGATCGACCGCAGCGGTATCGCGTTGGCGGCCAGCAACTGGCGCGCGCCGCGCAGCAATGTGGGCGTGGACTACGCGTTCCGCCCTTATTACCAGCAGGCACTGGCCACCGGCAGCGGCAGCTTCTACGGCATCGGCATGACCACCAGCGAGCCGGGGTATTTCCTCTCGCAGGCGATCGTCGACTCTGCCGGGCAGGTGCAGGGCGTGGTGGTGATCAAGATCGCGCTGGCTGCACTGGAACGCGAATGGCTGCAGACCCCGGACATCGTGCTTGCCTCCGATGCGCACGACGTGGTGTTTCTGGCCAGCCGCCCCGAGTGGCGCTACCGCATGCTGGCACCGTTGAGCCTGCGCGATCGCAGCGAATTGCAGAGCACCCGCCAGTACGCCGACCAGGGATTGCTGCCGTTGCAGCGCCGGCTGATCGAGCAGACCGGCAACGGTGGCGTATTGACCGAGGTGCGCGAGCCAGCGCTCGCCGGCCCGGTGCTGTGGCAGACCCTGGAAGTGCCCGAAAGCGGCTGGCGCCTGCATCTGCTGCACGACACCCGCGCCAGCGCAGCCGCCGGCCGCGCTGCTGCGATTGCCGCCGCCGGTGTATCGCTGGCACTGGCCTTGCTGTGGTTGTTCGTGCAGCAACGGCGGCGGCTGGCGGCTTTGCGTCAGCGCAGCCGGGACGAACTGGAAACACTGCTGCAACAACACGCCGAAGAACTGCGCACCGCCCAGGATGGCGTGGTCACCGCCGCGCAGCAGGCCAATGCGGGCTTGAGCCGCAGCCTGGAACACCTGCCGCAAGGCGTGGTGGTGATCGACGATGCGCTCAATCTGGTGGCGTGGAATTCGCGCTATGTCGAGCTGTTCCGCTTCCCGCCCGAGCTGCTCAAGATCGGCCGCCCGATCGAAGACCTGTTCCGCTTCAACGCACGCCGCGGCCTGCTCGGTCCCGGACCGATCGAAGCGGCGATCGAGCGCCGCTTGAACCACTTGCGCAGCGGCAAACCGCATATGCGCGAGAGCGAGAAGGAAGACGGCACGGTGCTGGAAATCCGCGGCAATCCGCTGCCCGATGGCGGCTTCGTCACCAGTTACGCCGACATCACCAGCTACAAGAACGCCGCGCGCGAACTGCGCTCGTTGGCCGACGCGCTGGAACACCGCGTGGCCGAACGCACCCGCGACCTGGCCGCCGCCAAGCGCGAGGCCGAGAGCGCCAATCGCTACAAGACCCGCTTCGTCGCCTCGGCCGTGCACGACCTGCTGCAGCCGCTCAACGCCGCGCGCATGTTCGTCTCGGTATTGCGTGGCCAGGTGCGCGAGACCGGCAGCGCGCGCGTGGTCGACAACATCGAAGGCGCGCTGGCCGCGCAGGACGCCATCCTCAACAGCCTGCTGGATATCTCGCGGCTGGAAGCGGGCAGCCTGAAAACCCAGGTGCGCGATTTCGCCATTGCCCCGCTGCTGGAAACGCTGGCACGCGAGTTCGGGATCCTGGCCGAAGACCGCGGCCTGGTGCTGGATTGGGTGCCCACCTCAGCGGTGGTGTTGAGCGATGAAAACCTGCTGCGGCGCATCCTGCAGAACTTTCTCTCCAATGCCATCCGCTACACCCCGCGTGGGCGGGTGCTGATCGGCTGTCGTCGCCGTGGCGGCTGGCTGCGCATCGAAGTGCACGATCAAGGACCCGGCATTCCCGAAACACTGCAGCATGAAATCTTCGAAGAATTCCGCCGCCTGGACGACGGCGTGGCCAACGATCGCGGCGCTGGTCTGGGGCTTGCCATCGTCGAACGTATCGGCCGCCTGCTCGGTCACCGCATCGGCCTGCATTCCACGCTGGGGAGCGGCAGCGTATTTTCGGTAACGCTGCCGCTGGGCGAGCGTGCCGCCATCGCCAAGCAATTGCCGCCGCCCACCACCACTGCAGAAAACGCCAACGACCCGATTCTGCACGGCTGCCGCGTCTGGTGCGTGGACGATGAGCCACGCGTGTGCGAAGCCACGCGCGTCCTGCTCGAACGCTGGGAATGCCGGGTGGATTTTGCCGGTGCCCCCGACGATGCATTGGCCGCCGCCAACGCCGACGAGGTGCCGGAACTGCTGCTGCTGGACGTGCGCATGGGCGAGCACTACGGCCCCATCTTGCTGCCGCAGTTGGTGCAACGCTGGCAACGCGAACCGCGGGTAATTTTGGTCACCGCAGAACCCGACCCCGCGCTGCGCGAGCATGCGCTGGACCTGGGCTGGGGATTGTTGTCCAAGCCAGTGCGCCCGCCGGCACTGCGCGCTCTGATGACGCAAACACTGTTGCGACGCGGGTGAGCTGCGCAATCAGCAGCATCGACAGGCAGGTTAGGCCTGCGGTTGGTGTGTAGCGACAATGTCGGCTTGCTTACCGCCGAGAGGCCGAACGATGTCGCGCCGTGCTGCATGCGTCCTATGCAGCGATTTCCGCGCCGCGCACGGTCTTGCGAGTTTCGCCGGATCGTTTCAGCGTACAGAAGTGCGTTCCGTTTCAAGCGTGCATTCGCGATGGCGCTACAGTGCTTGCGCCTCTGTCGCTGCGCAGATCTGCTTCGTGCATAGCTCAGCTGCCGATTTTTCTCCCCCAGGAAATTGGAGCCCACATGTTCAGACCTGCCTCCGTGATGTTGACCGCGTTGCTTGCCGCAGGCTGCGCGGCCGATCTGCCTGCGCACGCGTCCACGCCATCAAGGACCGTGCAGCCCTCCGGCCCGGTGCACGCGGAGATGGACCCATCCACGCTGCAGACCTTGAATCGCGTGCTGCATCAGGCATCCACGCATCGCGGTCTGAGCCCGGGGCATCTGATCAAGCTGCTCTCGGCGGAATTTCTCGGCACGCCGTATCAGGCCAACATGCTGCAGGGATCGGCCACCACGCCGGAGCAGCTGATCATCGACTTCAGGGGCCTGGATTGCTTCACCTATCTGGACTATGTCGAAGCGGCGCGCCACGCCCATTCGCAGCAGGACTTTGTCGATCGCGTGATCCTCACCCGCTACGTCGATGGCATCATCGGCTTCACCTCGCGCAAGCACTTCTTTTCGGACTGGGTCGCACGTCCCTACCAACTTGCCGACGACATCACCGCCACGCTCAGCCCCAGGGCCGTGAGCGTGGACAAGGCGCTCAATCTCAAAGCTGACGGCAGCAACTATCTGCCCGGATTGCCGGTGGTGCAGCGGTCCATCACCTACATCCCCGCCGCCGATGTGGATAGCACTGTCGTTAGGCGACTGCGCACCGGCGACTATGTGGGCAGGTACTCGCCGGCGCCCGGGCTGGATGTCAGCCATGTCGGCATCTTCGTCATGACCGACCAGGGTCCGGTGTTGCGCAATGCCTCATCGCGTCCGGAAAACGAAAAGGTCGTGGACTCGCCGTTCATGGAGTACGTCGCACGCACGCAGGGCATCGTCGTCTACAGGCCCCGGCCCTGATACCGATCGCGACGCGGATAACATCCATTCCGGAGGCAACGGGCGTCTCAATCCGCTCCGCTCGGCAAGCGCATTGTCGGAACCGCCTTGTGTCAGTGGGGTGGGCGAGTGGCAGCCCCATCGCCCGCTCCAGCGCGCGCTGCGCGATGCCAACGCAGCGTGCGGATCTACAGGATCGCCGCTCAGCAATCGCGGGGGTGTCGGCGCGACGCCGGCACTCGCGGATCCAGCCGGGCACCGGGACGAGTGCACCTGCTACAATATCGAGAACGATTCTCATTTGAATTTGCGTAGCGGTGCATGTCGCGTGCTCCGTCCGCGCCTCGGAGTTCTTACTCGATGAAGCTTTCCGCCCATGGATCGGCCGCCATGCCGTTCGTTGCCACCCTCTGCCTGCTTGCCTCTGCCACCGCGTCCGCACAATCGGATGTCACCGATACGCTGGACACGGTGGTGGTTGCCGCCTCGCGCTCCAACATGACCGTGGCCGAGTCGCCGCAGACGGTGCTGATCATCGACAAGGCGCAGATCCAGCAACAGCTGACCATCTCCAGCAACTCCTCCGACGTGCTCGCCAACCTGATTCCTTCGTACACGCCCAGCCGCGGCAAGATGAACGGCAGCGGCGAAACCCTGCGCGGGCGCACGCCGCTGATCCTGATCGACGGCGTGCCGCAGTCCAATCCGATCCGCCCCACCGGTCGCGAAGCGCACACCATCGACTACGCGATGGTCGAGCGCATCGAAGTGATCCAGGGCGCCAACGCGATCAACGGCCTGGGCGCCACCGGCGGCACCATCAACATCATCACCCGGCGTCCGCAGGACGGTGAGCTCAACCAGCACGTCGACGTGCAGGCCACCGCCCCCACCTCGGAAACGCGTGCGGAAACCACCAGCGTCGAGACGCGCTACCGCGTGGACGGCCGCTCGGACAAGCTCGATTACCTGCTCTCGGCCAGCTACAGCGACCAAGGTCTGTATGTGGATGGACAAGGTCGGCCAATCGGTGCCGACAACACCCAGGGCGACCTGATGACCTCCAAGAGCTACGACGTGCTGGCCAAGCTCGGCTACGCGCTCACCGATGCGCAGCGCCTGAGCGTCAGCGTCAACCGCTATCGCATCAAGAATGACAACGACTACATCGGCATCGCCGGCAACCGTGCGCAAGGCCTGCCCACCACCTCGGTGCGCGGCACCCCGCAAGGCACCGCGCCCTGGAACGATGTGCTGACCTCCAGCCTGTCGTACACCGATGACGATCTGGCCGGCATGCAGCTGAGCGCGATGGTATTCAACCAGGAATTCGAAGGGCTGTTCGGCGCCGACAATTCGTCCACGTTTCAGGACCCGCGCATCGCACCGGTCGGCAGCTTGTACGACCAATCGCGGTCGGTCGCGTCCAAATGGGGCAGCAAGATCAGCCTGACCAAGGATGATCTGCTCGATGGCCGGCTCAAGCTCACCGGCGGCGTCGACCTGCTGGCAGATACCGGCAAGCAGGATCTCTACGGCACCGGACGCACCTATGTGCCCGAGTCGGACTACCGCAATCTGTCGCTGTTCGTGCAGGGCGAATACAAGCTGCTGCCCGAACTGAACCTGCACGCCGGCGTGCGCCGCGAAGAAGCCGAGTTGAAGATCGACAGCTACCAGACCCTGTGGCGCTACAACCGGGTCGATGTCGAAGGCGGCACGCTCGACTTCAACCAGACCCTCTACAACACCGGCCTGGTCTATACGCCACTCGAAGGTGTGAGCTTTTTCACCAGTTATTCCGAAGGCTTCGGCATGCCGGACGTGGGCCGCGTGCTGCGCGCGATCAATACGCCGGGCACGCGCGTGGCCAACCTGAGCACGCTGGAACCGATCCTGACCAAGAGCGTGGAAGCCGGCACCCGCCTCACGCGTGGCGCCTTCGATGCGGACCTGAGCTACTTCCAGTCCAACTCGGATCTGGGCACGCGCGTGGTACCGATCAATGGCGCTTTCATGATGAGCCGCGAGAAAACCCGCGTGCAGGGTGTGGACGCCAGCCTGGGGTATCGCCTGGATGCGGCGCATCGCCTGCGCCTGTCGTATGCGTACACGCGTGGCCGCTACGACAGCGACAACGATGGGCAACTGGATGCCCGCCTGGATGGCCTCAACGTAGCGCCCAATCGCGTGATCGCTTCGTGGTCGGCGCAGTGGACACCGAAGTTCTCCTCGTTCGTGCAGGCCCAGCATGCCTTCAGCCAATCCTTCGACGAGGCCGACAAGCGCTTCAGCGGCTACACGCTGGTGGATGCGACCTTCAACTACGCGTTGCCGCGCGGTGCAGTGCGCATGGGTGCGTCCAATCTGTTCGACAAGCAGTACATCACCTACTACTCGCAATCGGCCCTGGTCGAACCGCTGCGCTACTTCGCCGGACGCGGCCGCACGTTTACGCTGGGATATTCGCTGGATTTTTGATGCTGTCGCGGCATCGTCGGCTGCACGCTTGCGCGCGATGGGTCTGCGCAAGCGTGCTGTTGCACCGGTGCCGCATTGCCTGCGATCCCGCTCGTTGCTGGCTGCTCGCTCAGCAGGAGCGTTCCGATTTCAACGTTCCAGTTCGCATGCCTGCATGCGCACGGATGCACGTCTGCACTCAGCAGCCTGGCCGCTCACTCGCCGCACGGCGCTAGCGCTGCATCGCCGAACGGCGAAAGAAAACAATCAGCACGGTGGCCCGATTCGATCAGCCCTCGCCTTCCGGCTCCAGCGCCTTGACCAGCACTGCCGCCTGCGTGCGGCTGTAGCAATCCAGCTTCTTCAGGATCGCGGTGACGTGCACCTTGACGGTGTTCTCGGCCAGCCCGAGTTCGTGCGCGATCTGCTTGTTGAGCAGGCCATCGGCCAGGCTCAGCAAGACGCGGAATTGCTGCGGGGTGAGCTGGGCGAGTTTGGAGGCCAGCTGCGCGTCGGCCTCGGAGCGCTCGGCGGTCATCGGCGGGAACCAGGTGCCGCCCTCCAACACGCTGGCCACCGCGGTGCCGATCGATTCGGCCGGGGTGGATTTGGGAATGAAACCGGCCGCGCCGAATTGCTGCGCGCGCCGGATCACGCGCGGGTGATCGTTGGAGGAGATCACCACCACCGGGATGTCCGGATGCTCGCCACGCACGTGCAACAGCGCCGAGAAGCCGCGTGCGCCCGGCATCGCCAGGTCCAGCAGCACCAGCTCGGCCTGCGGGTGCGAGCGCAGCATGGCGCTCAGCGTGGCGGCGCTGGAGGCCTCCACCACATCGGCCTGCGGCAAGGTCTGCTGCAGTACGTGGATCACGGCGGCACGGAACAGCGGGTGGTCGTCGGCGACGAGGATGGTGAGATCGGCCATGCGCCAAGTCTGGCACATGGACGTGTCTGTTTCCGTCCCCGAGCGTCCACCGCCACGGCGGCGCGCGTGTCAGGGCGGCGCGCCGCCGGCGGCGCATGCGCGGCGACCGCCGATTCCAGCTCCCGCACATGCACCCCTGGCGGTCACGCAGCGCGGACGCGCAGCGCATATCGCCGCTCGTGTTATTGCTCGCGCTAGCGCGGCGGCTGCGTGCTGGCGCGCCAGGCGTCCAGAAACTGCCGGCGCTTGAGTTTGTCCAGATACACCAGCAGGCCGGGGCCCAGCGGGATCGGGCGGAACGGCGGTTGCGCCGAGCCGCCACGGCCACCGGCGGCCGGCAGGATCGGCATCAATCGCGCCTCGCGCGAGAGCACCTGCTGGCCGCGTGGCGAGAGCAGATAGTCGAGGAATCTGCGCGCCTCGGGCGCATGCGGCGCGGTCTTGGGGATCACTGCGGTGCGCAGCGCCACCAGCGTGTAGTCCTGCGGCTGCACGATGCCCAGCGGCGCGCCGGCATCGATGCGCGTCTGCGCGTACGAGCCAAGCACGTTGTAGGCCAGCAGCAGCTCGCCACGGCTGACGCGGTCGAGCAAGGTGCCCGTGCGTTCTTCCAGCCTGACCTGGTTCGCGCCCAACGCGGCCAGCAGCGCGCCGGCGATACTGCCGACCTGCCCGTCCTGGGTGGCGAACAGATAGCCCACGCCGCTGCGCTCCACATCGTAGGTGCCCACCCGGCCGCGCAGCGGTGCATCGGGCGCGCGCAACAGGGCCAGCAGCTGTCTGCGCGTGCGCGGCACGCGTGCGGCCGCCAGCTTGCGGGTGTTGTAGACGATGGCCACCGGCTCGTAGCTGATGCCGAACACCTCGTGCCGCCACTGCGCCCACGCCGGCAGCGCTTCGGTCTGTGCGGAGCGGTGCGCGAGCGCGTGACCGTCGTTCACCAGCTTGGTCTGCAGATCCATGCTGGCGCTGATCAGCATGTCCGCAGCAGGCGTGGCCTTGCCTGGATGCAGATAGCGCGCATAGATGTCCCAGGCGATCACGTCTTCGTAGATCACCTCGGTGCCCGGATGCAGGCGCTGATAGTCCTGGATGACCGCGCCGAACACTTCCAGATCGGTGGAGCCCTGCACGCGCAATTGCGCCTGCATCGGGCCCTGCGCGGGAAACCGCCGTACATCGCCGGGCGCGGCGCAGGCGATGCCATGTGCCAGCAACACCACCATCAGCAACAGCACGCGCATCAGCGTGTCCCTCCAGGAAAATGCAACGAGGCGATCAGCCCGCCGCCAACGCGGTTGGCCAGATCGATGCGCCCGCCATGCGCCTCGACCACGCGTTTGACGATCGCCAGCCCCAGCCCCGCACCGCCGGCCGGCGCATCCGGCCCGCGCGCGAAACGCTCGAACACGCGCTCGGCTTCGGCTGCGGGAATGCCGGGGCCGTGATCGGCGATGGTGATGACGTGGTGGCTGCCATCGCTGGTAAGCGCCACCTGCAATGGCGCGCCGCCACCGTACTTGCAGGCGTTGTCGATCAGGTTCTTGAGCGCCTCGCGCAACAGCAAGGCATCGCCATGCAACAGCGCCGGTTGCGGGTCGATCGCCAGGTGCGCGCGCGGTGCACTGTCGCTACGCGGTAGCGCTTCGTGCAAGGCCTTGTGCAAGACCTCGGCCAGATCCACCGTGGCAAAGCGCTGCAGATTGGCGCGGTGAATCACGCTGGCATCGCTGAGTAATTGATTGAGCAGCCGGCTCATATGGCTGGCATTGCGCTCGATCGCCACCAGGCTGCGCTGCATCTCGCGCGGGTCGTCCTCGTCCATCGCCAGCTGCGCCTGCGCGCGCAAGGCAGCCAGGGGCGTGCGCATCTGGTGCGCGGCTTCGGCCATGAACGCGCGCAATGTTTCGTTGCTGGACGACAGCCGCGCCATGAAACGATTGAGCGCGGTCACCATCAACTGCATTTCCTGCGGTGCCGGCACGCTCAGCGGTTTCAGGTCGGAGGGCTCGCGCCGCGACAGATCGCGCTCGATGCGCTGCAACGGACGCAACGCGCGGTACACGCCCAGCCACACCAGGCCCAGGGCGAGCAGCGACAACACGCCGATCGCCACCAAGGCATTGAGCACCACATCGCGCGCCAACGCATCGCGCGCGCGCCGGGTCTGGCCTACCTGCACGCGCACTTCGCCCTGCCCGGACGCCGATGCCACCCGATGCATCACCACCGCAAAGCGCACCGGCTCGCCGCTGTAGTCGGCGTCGAACAACAGCGGGCGCTCGTCGCTGGGCGGGCGTGGCGGCAGCGGCAAATTCTCTTCGCCGGTGATGGTGCGGCCTTGCGCATCGAACACGCGATAGAACACGCGGTCTTCCGGCGCCATGCCGAGCAGATCCAGCGAGGCATACGGCAGATCCACCTGCCAGTCGCCGCCGACCAAGGCCACGCTGTCGATGATGGACAGTGCCGAGGACACCAGCAGATGGTCGTAGGAGCGATTGGCCGCCCGCTCGCCGTAATCGCGCGCGGCAAAGAACAGCACCACCGCGCCAAGCAGCGACAGGCTGCCCAGATACAGCAGCAAGGTGCGCCGGATCGAGGGCGCTACCAGCAGCGGCTCAGCCATCGACGCCCGACTCCACCGGCGCGTGCTGGTCGGCTTCTTCGAGCTTGTAACCGGCGCCGCGCACGGTGACGATGCGCAACGGCGCCCCCGCCAACTTGCGACGCAAGCGGCCGACATACAGCTCGATCGCATTGGGCCCGGCATCGTCGTCGAAACCGAACAAGCCGTTGCCGATCTCGTCCTTGCCCACCACCTGCCCGAGCCGCCCGATCAGGATTTCGAACAGCCGGTATTCGCGATTCGGTAATTCGATTGGCACGCCGTCCAGCAGTAGCGTGTGCGCGGCGTTATCGAACACGAAACCGCCGATCTGCACCACTTCGCTGGCCTGGCCGCGATTGCGCCGCAGCAGCACGCGACAGCGCGCTTCGAACTCGCGGAAATCGAACGGCTTGCCCAGGTAATCGTCCGCGCCGACATCCAACGCCTGCACGCGGTCTTCGATGCCATCGCGCGCGGTCAGCATCAGCACCGGTGTGGTATCGCCGCGCTCGCGCATGCCGGCCAGCACCCGCAAGCCATCCAGCTTGGGCAGGCCGATATCCAGCACCACCAGATCGAAGCTCTGATAGCGCAACACACTCGCCGCCGCCAGGCCATCGGCCTGCCAATCCACCGCATGCCCGCTACGGCGCATGCGCCGCACGATGGCATCGGCGAGGTCGGCGTTGTCTTCGACTAGCAGCAGGCGCATTGGGCGGGGAATCGAGAATGGAGAATGGGGAATCGGAACGGCGGTTGGCTGCGGCCGGAAGGTAACAGGCCGCGAAGACAAAAGCTCTTAACGCTCTTGCGATTCCCCATTCCCGACTCCCCATTCCCGCCCCAACGACAGGTCCATGACAGCTTCACCGGACTAGGCTGCTGCCAACCTGCCGCAGCGTGCTTGTGCGGTGCATCGCTGAACGTGATTCACACATGTACCTGGGAGGGTCTGTGAGCAACGACACCCTGCGTCTGCGCGTCTTCACCGCCTGCGCCGCGATCTGCCTGGCGCCGGCGGCGCATGCGGCGGATGGCGACGGTCCGGTCACCGCCGAGGTGGGTGGGCGCGTGCACTGGGACTTCACCATGTTCGACAACGACGAACGCGGCACGCCCGAGCGCAACGACACCCAGTTCCGCCGCGTGTGGCTGGATGTGGCGGGCAAGTTCTACGGCTTCAACTACAAGGCCGAAGCGGAATTTGCCGGCCTGCAATACGAATCCGGCAGCCGCGGCATCCTGGCGCGCGATGTGTATATCGCCAAGAAATTTTCCGCCGGTACGCTGACCGTTGGCCAGTTCAAGCAGTACTTCTCGCTGGACGATCGCACCGGCTCCAACTACGGCCCGTTCCTGGAACGCGGCTATGCCTCCACCACGCTGGCGCCGATCTATCGCAAGGCGATCTCCTGGCAGGCCAATCGCCCCGATGCGACCTGGTCCACCGCGGCCTACAGCCTGGAAAGCATCGACAATTCCTCGACCAAGGGCGGCGCGCTCGGCACGCGGCTGACCTTCGCACCGGAGATGGGCGAGGCGCGGCTGCGCCACCTGGGTGTGTCGCTGGCGCACGAGCGCTATTCGCATCCGGGCAGCGGCGGTGCGGCGCCGTTGCTGATCCGTCCACGTCCGGAGAACGATCTGGCCAACAACAGCCGCATCACGCTGGCGCGCTTTGCCGATGGCCGCGACACCGACTTCGATAAATGGTCGCTGGAATACGCCGAAGTACTGGGCCCGTGGTCGTGGCAGAGCGAATTCAGCGGCGGCCTGTTCGACGATGGCGGGCAGCATGCCAAGGTGTTGGCTAGCTACGGCTTGGTCAGTTGGTTCATCACCGGCGAGTCGCGCGGCTACGACCGCAAGACCGGGCGTTTCAGCCGCATCAAGACGCCCAATCGCCCATCCGGCGCGTTCGAGCTGGCCTTGCGCTACGACTACATGCGCGGCGACCAACATATGGATGGCCAGCCCAACTTCATCGATGCCAGCACGCAGTCGTGGACGCTGGGCGGCAACTGGTATTTCAAGCCGAATCTGCGCGTGATGCTCAATGTGATCGACAGCCGCAACCGCGACCGCATGGTCGATGCGGTGGTCGATCACACGCTGGCAGTGACCGGCCGTTTTCAGTACGACTTCTGATGTGTCGTTCGTGACCGAGCCAGATTTCCAGCAACTGCAAACGCGTCATCGCTTCCGCGCTGCATGCGCACGCCCCATCCTCTCCCTGTTGTACGTCTCAAAGGATTTTCCCGCATGCTGACCGCGCTCGGTTTCGGAATGGTGATCACCTTCATGTACCTGATCATGAGCAAGCGGTTGTCGCCGCTGGTGGCTCTGATCACGGTGCCGATCGTGTTCGCGCTGCTGGGCGGCTTCGGCACCGGCATCAACGAGATGATGCTCGAAGGCATCAAGAAGATCGCGCCCACCGGCGTGATGCTGATGTTCGCCATCCTCTACTTCGGGGTGATGATCGATGCCGGCCTGTTCGATCCGCTGGTCGGCCGCATCCTGCGCCTGGTCAAGGGCGACCCGTTGAAGATCGTGATGGGCACGGCGATCCTGGCGATGCTGATCTCGCTCGATGGCGATGGCTCCACCACCTACATGATCACCGTGTCGGCGATGCTGCCGCTGTATCAGCGCCTGGGCATGAACGCGCTCAACCTCACCTGCGTGACCATCCTGGCCAGCGGCGTGATGAATCTGACCCCGTGGGGCGGCCCCACCGCGCGCGCCGCTACCGCCTTGCATGTGGATCCGGCCGATGTATTCGTGCCGCTGGTCCCGGCGATGGCGATGGCGATCGCCGGCATCATCGCGCTGGCCTGGCTGTTGGGGATGCGCGAACGTCGCCGCCTGGGCGTGGTGCGCTTGCCGGCCGACGGCAACTGGCTGGACACCAGCCTGCCGGAGGAAAACGACGCGTTGCCGCGCGTGGAAGACACCGAGGACATGAAGCGGCCCGAGCTGCTGTGGGTGAACCTGATCCTGACCCTGGCGCTGATGGCCGCACTGGTGGTCGGGGTGCTGCCGATGCCGGTGCTGTTCATGATCGGCTTTGCGCTGGCGCTGATGATCAACTACCCCAACCTGGCCGAGCAGCGCCGCCGGCTGGTCAATCACGCCGGCAACGTGCTGTCGGTGGTGTCGCTGATTTTTGCCGCCGGCATCTTCACCGGCATCCTGTCCAACACCGGCATGGTCGAGGCGATGTCGCGCAGCTTTCTGGCGGTGATCCCGGACAGCTGGGGCCCGTATCTGGCGGTGATCACTGCGATCGTCAGCATGCCGTTTACGTTCTTCATGTCCAACGACGCGTTCTACTTCGGCGTGCTGCCGATCCTGTCCGAAGCGGCCGGCCACTACGGCATCACCCCGGTGGAAATGGCCCGCGCCTCGCTCGCCGGCCAGCCGGTGCATCTGCTCAGCCCCCTGGTGCCCTCGACCTATCTGCTGGTTGGCCTGGCCAAGGTGGATTTTGCCGACCATCAACGCTTCACGCTGAAGTGGGCGGTGTTGATTTCGATGCTGATGTTGGCGGGCGGATTGTTGTTTGGCTTGTTTCCGTTGGCGCGCTGACGCCCGCCGGGATTCGGCATTCGGGAGTGGGGATTCGCCAAAAGCCAGAGCGAACGCCAATGCCCGCTGTTGCCAATCCCATCATCCCCAATCCCGAATCCCAACTCCGAAGGAGTTACACCAATGACACTTCGCATCGCATACGTCACCAGCGGCATGGGCAGTGTGGGCACCGCGATCTGCCAGAAGCTGGCGCGCAGCGGGCATACCGTGGTCGCCGGTTGCGGACCCAATTCGCCGCGCAAGACCTCGTGGTTGCGTGAGCAGCGCGAGCAAGGCTTCGAGTTCGTTGCCTCCGAGGGCAATGCCGCCGATTGGGATTCCACCGTGGCCGCGTTCGCCAAGGTCAAGGCCGAGGTCGGCGAGATCGATGTGCTGGTCAACAACGCCGGCGGTAGCCGCGACACCTTGTTCCGGCAGATGACGCGCGACGACTGGAACGCGGTGATCGCCAGCAACCTGCACTCGTTGTTCAACATCACCAAGCAGGTGGTCGATGGCATGACGTCGCGCGGCTGGGGACGCATCGTCAATATCGGCTCGGTCAGCGCGCACAAGGGCCAGATCGGGCAGATCAATTTCGCTACCGCCAAGGCGGCGATGCATGGTTTCAGTCGCGCGTTGGCGCAAGAGGTCGCCTCGCGCGGCGTCACCGTCAACACCATTTCACCGGGCTATATCGCCAGTGCCTCGATCAGCAGCTTTCCGCCCGACGTACTCGACCGCCTGGCCACCTCGGTGCCGGTGCGCCGGCTCGGCAAACCTGCAGAAGTCGCAGGTTTGTGCGCGTGGCTGGCTTCCGATGAAGCCGCCTACGTGACCGGTGCGGACTATGCCGTCAACGGCGGCCTCTACATGGGCTAGCGCGGCCAAAAAAACTACTGCGCTCACCACCAGATGAGCGCGGCCGGTGCTCGCTACGTTTGTCTGCTCCTGCGAAGCGTCATGCTTGGCGAGTGGCAAGCACAACCTACAGGCTGTGCGCTTGCACCGATGTGCGTGCTTGCAGTTGGTCATCCCCCGCAAGCAACCGCCACTGCGATGAGTGACCCACCTGCTGCGCGAACTGATTACACTCTGGTTTTTAAGCAGCGCGTTGTCATGGTCAAACCTCCAGAACGCGCAACGCCGGGCGCCCGCCCGCAGATGGCCGATATCGCCCGCATGGCGGGCGTGTCCGAATCCACCGTGTCGCGCGCACTCGCCGGCAGCCCGGTGGTGGCCGAGCGCACACGCGCCTACATCAAGCAGATTGCCGCCGATGCCGGCTATCAGGTCGATCCGATCGCACGCAGCCTGCGCGCCAAACGCTCAAACACCGTGAGCGTGGCAGTGCCGATGATGCATGCACTCGATCAGCCGTTATCCGATCCCTTCATGATGACCATGCTGGCGTTGCTGGCCGAAGAGCTCACCGGGCGCGGTTACAGCATGCTGCTGTCCAAGCTGGATCGGCATCAGGATGGATGGGTGGAACAACTCGCACGCGGTAGCCGCTCCGATGGCGTGATCGTGCTCGGGCAAAGCTCCGAACACGATGCGCTGGATGCTGCCGCGCGCGACGGTCTGCCGATGGCGGTGTGGGGCAGCAAGATCGAAGGGCAGTCGTACATCAGCGTGGGCAGCGACAACTTTCAGGGCGGCGCCATTGCCACCGAGCATCTGATCGCCAGTGGCCGTCGCCGTATCGCCTTTCTGGGCGACGATCAACTGCCCGAGGTCGCACCGCGCTTTGCAGGGTATCGGCATGCACTTGAGCAGCACGGGCTGGAATTCGACACGCGCCTGCATGCGCGCAGCCACTTCCTCAGCGAAGACGCCTACCGCCTGACCCGCGCAATGCTCAAGAAGACCGACCCACCGGACGGGCTGTTCGCGGCCTCCGATGTGATCGCAGTCGGTGCGATTCGCGCCCTGGTCGAAGCCGGCCATCGTGTGCCGCAGGATATTTCGCTGGTGGGCTTCGACGACATCCCGCTGGCCGCCTATAGCCAGCCGCCACTGACCACGGTGCGGCAGGACTTGGGGCTTGCGGCACGCCTGCTGGTGGATCGGCTGTTGGCACTGATCGCGGGCGAATCAGTGGAATCGGTGGAAATGGCGGTGAAGCTGGTGGTGCGCGAGTCGGCTTGAAGCGGGGATTGGGGATTGGGGATTCGCAGGTCGTCAACTATCCCGACGTGTTCGCTGACGACTGCAACCACCGCTACACCACTGCAGCACGCGGCTTGCGGACGCGCACGCACAACATCGCCACCGCTGCAGCCAACATCAGCGCGCCGGCAAGACGGATCACGTTGCGCGGGTCGCCGTGCAACAGCCGCTCGTAATACAGCGGCAAGGTGACGATCTGGATCAGCATCGGCAGCACGATGAACAGATTGAACAGGCCCATGTACACGCCGGTGCGCTCGGGCGGGATGCTGTCGGCCAGCATCAGATACGGGTTACCCATCATGCTGGCCCAGGCCAGGCCAATGCCGATCATCGGCAGCAGCATCAGCCAGCGGTCCTGGATGCCCGGCAACACCCACATGCCGATCCCGGCAGCGACCAGACAGGCCGCATGCGTGTATTTCGGGCCGAAGCGGCGCACCACCGGCACCATCGCAAATGCTGCCAGAAAGGCGATGAAATTGTAGAACCCGCCGATCTGCCCGTTGACCAGTCCCGCCTCGCGGAAGCCATGCGAGTTGGCCTCGGTGGTGCCGAACAACGTGGTCGACAACGACAGCACGATGTATTGCCAGTAGCAAAAAATCCCGTACCACTGGAACAGCATCACCGGTGCGAGCTGGCGCATCGTGAGCGGCATCGCGCGCAAGGCACCGTAGATTTCGCGCACCGTCGCGCCCAACCCCGCACCGGTCTGGCGCATGCGGGCAATCTCGGCCGGCGCAATCGCCGGCTCGCGCACGCTGCGCGCGGTGAGCAGGATCGAGGCGGCAGAAAATCCCGCGCCGATCACGAACGCAGCGATGGTGACGTAGGGAATATGGTGCGCATTGGCGGCGTCCTGATTCATGCCCAGCCACACCAGCAACGGTGGGGTGAGATAGGCCAGCGTCTGCGCAAGACCGGTGAATGCACTTTGCGTGAGATAGCCAAGCGGCCGCTGCGGCGGCGCCAGCACATCGCTGACCAGGGCACGGTACGGCTCCATCGCCACGTTGTTGGCCGCATCCAGGATCCACAGCAGGCACACCGCCATCCACAACGCGGTACTGAACGGCATCGCCAGCAGGCACAGGCTGCACACCAGCGCGCCCAGCACCATGTACGGCATGCGCCGGCCCCAGCGGGTCACCGAGCGGTCGCTCCACGCGCCCACGAACGGCTGCAGCACCAGCCCGGTGATCGGCCCGGCCAGCCACAGGTACGGCAGGCTGGCGTGGTCGGCACCCAGATAGTTGTAGATCGGGCTCATATTGCTCTGCTGCAACCCGAAGCTGTATTGCACGCCAAAAAAGCCGGCGTTGAGCGCCAGGATGCGCAGGAAGGAAAGCGGTGGAGCGTTCGACGACATACAAGATCCTGAGCTTGGGTGCGGCGATCGGTGGCCGCAGCGCACTGTACGCTGACGCTTATGCAATCGATTGTAACGCTGCGATGCAACACACTTCCGCTTTGAAGATTCTGTCCTTCCAGCATGCATTGGATTGCTGCAATGCAGGATTGCAATCGATTGTATTGCAGCGTATTACTGCGCTCGCACTGCAGGCTACACGGCCACTCCCTGGGAGGGGACGATGCAGATATCGGCACACCACCATTCGTGAGAGAGAGAACCGCGATGTCCACTTTGCACCCCCTTCGCCTGCATGCCCTGGCCTGCGCGGTCGCCTCCTGCCTGTGCGTGCCTGCCGCGCTGGCGCAGGACGCCACCAGCGCAACCACCACCCCGCCGGCTGCCGACAGCGCCGCGGTCAATCTGGATTCGGTGTTCGTCACCGGCACCTCCACCGCCACCACCAAGCTGAAGTCCAGCGTGTCGGTGAGCACCGTGGGCGCCGAGGCGATCGAGCAATCGGCCCCGCGCAGCACCGCCGAGATCTTCCGCAACATTCCCGGCATCCGCTCCGAATCCAGCGGTGGCGAAGGCAACGCCAATATCGCCGTGCGCGGCCTCCCCGTCGCTTCGGGCGGCGCCAAGTTCCTGCAATTGCAGGAAGACGGTTTGCCGGTGATGGAGTTCGGCGATATCGCCTTCGGCAACTCGGATATCTTCCTGCGTTCGGATTTCACGATGGACCGCATCGAAGCGATCCGCGGCGGTTCGGCCTCGACGTTCACCAGTAACGCGCCCGGCGGCATCATCAACTTCATCAGCAAGACCGGCGACACCGAAGGCGGCAGCGTCGGCGTGAGCCGCGGCGTGGATTACGACAGCACGCGCGTGGACTTCAACTACGGCGCACCGTTTGCCGAGCATTGGCAGTTCAATATCGGCGGCTTCTTTCGCCAGGGCGATGGCGTGCGCGACGCCGGTTACACCACCGAAAAGGGTGGCCAGCTCAAGGCCAACCTCACCCGCCTGTTCGAGAACGGCTACGTGCGTGTGTACGGCAAATACCTCAACGACCGCGCCGCCGGCTATCTGCCGGTGCCCACCTCCGTGCGCGGCCGCGACGGTTCGCCGGACCTGGGCGGCTTCGCCGGCTTCGACCCCGGCAACGACACCTTGTATAGCCGCAATTTCCGCAGCGATGTGGGCCTGGATGGCAACAACCAGCCGCGCCGCACCGACCTGGGCGACGGCATGCACCCGATCTCGCGCACCATTGGCGCCGAAGCCTGGTTCGACCTGGGCAACGGCTGGAACCTGAGCGAGAAATTCCGCATCGCCGACAACAGCGGCCGCTTCGTCAGCCCGTTCCCGGCCGAAGTCACCGATGCCGCCTCGCTCGCCTCTTCCATCGGCGGCGCTGGCGCGCAACTGGTGCAGGCCAGCGGCCCCGACGCCGGTCAGGCCTACACCGGCAACGCAATCCGCACGCATCTGTTCAACGTGGCGATCAACGACCTGGGCAACGTCACCAACGACCTCAGCGTCTCGCGCGCGTTCGACGGCGATGACCGCACGCTCACCCTGCGCATGGGCTATTACAGCTCGCGCCAGACCATCGACATGGACTGGACCTGGAACTCCTACGTGCAGACCCTGGGCCGCGACTCGCGCCTGCTCAACGTGGTCGATGCCGGCGGCGTGTCGCGCTCGCAAAACGGTTTGTACGCCTACGGCGTGCCGTTCTGGGGCGATTGCTGCAACACGCGCAGCTACGACGTGCGCTACGACGTGAACGCACCCTACGTGGCGCTCACCTTCGACAGCGGCAAGCTCAGCGTCGACGGCAGCCTGCGTTACGACATGGGCGATGCACGCGGCAGCTATTCCGGTACCGCGATCGCACAGAACCTGGACGTCAACGGCGATGGCGTGATCCAGCCGGTGGAACAACGCGTGGCCACGGTCGATACCGCCAACGCGCGGCCGGTGGATTACGACTGGAATTACCTGTCGTATTCGTTGGGCAGCAATTATCTGATCAACGACGACCTGGGCGCGTTCGCGCGCGTCAGCCGCGGTGCACGTGCCAATGCCGACCGCCTGTTGTTCGGGGTGATCCGCGACGATGGCTCGGTGTCTTCCGACGAAGGCGTCAACGTGGTCCGCCAGACCGAAGCCGGTTTGAAGTGGCGCCGCGACGGGCTGAGCCTGTTTGCGACCGCGTTCTCCGCACGCACCCAGGAACAGAACTTCGAAGTGACCAGCCAGCGCTTCTTCAACCGCAGCTACAAGGCGCACGGTGTGGAGCTGGAAGCCAGCTACCGCTACGAAGGATTCACCGTCAACGGCGGCCTGACCTGGACCGATGCGGAAATCTCCAGGGACCAGATCACCCCGGAAAACACCGGCAATGTGCCGCGCCGCCAGGCCGATGTCGTGTGGCAGCTGACGCCCAGCTATCGCGGCGACGGCTATCAGTTCGGCGTGAACCTGATCGGCACCACCGATGCCTACACCCAGGATTCCAACCAGCTGAAGATGCCCGGCTATACCCAGGTGAACCTGTTCGGCGATTACCGCGTGACCGATGCGCTCACCGTCGCGCTCAACGTCAACAACCTGTTCAACACGTTTGGCCTGACCGAAGCCGAGGAAGCCACGATTCCTGCCAACGGCATCATCCGCGCGCGTTCGATTGCCGGCCGCACCACCAGCATCAGCTTGCGCTACGACTTCTAAGGACCCCTCGCCGGCTTCTTACCGGCGCTTGCCAATGAGCACCTCCCCCATCGATTTCACTGTAGTGCGCGCAGCCTTTGCTGCGCCGTTGGATGCGCAGCGTGCGAATGCGCTGTTGCCGCGCTTCGATCAGCATGCGCCGCGTCTGCTCGACGCGCTGCAAGCGCTGTATGGGCAACGCCCGGACTATGCGTCGTGGTTGACGCAGTGGTTGAGCGCGCTCGGCAACACTGCGCAACAGCGCCCGCAGCCACTGCAACAACTGGACACAACGCGTCAGCCCGGCTGGTTTGGCGAACAACACATGCTGGGCTACAGCGCGTATGTGGATCGCTTCGCCGGCACCTTGCAAGGCGTGGCCGAGCGTGTGCCGTATCTGCAGGAACTGGGCGTGCGCTATCTGCACTTGCTGCCGTTCCTGCGTGCGCGCGCCGGCGACAACGATGGCGGCTTTGCGGTCAGCGATTACGGCCAGGTCGAACCAAGCCTGGGCAACAACGACGACCTCATCGCACTCACCACGCGTTTGCGCGAGGCCGGCATCAGCCTGTGCGCGGATTTCGTACTCAACCATACCGCCGACGATCACGCCTGGGCACAGGCGGCGCGTGCGGGCGACGCACGCTATCTCGATTACTACCATCACTTTGCAGACCGCGCGCTACCCGATCAGTACGAAACCACGCTGGGGCAGGTCTTCCCACATACCGCACCCGGCAACTTCACTTGGGTGGACGACACCGCGCACTGGATGTGGACCACCTTCTATCCCTATCAATGGGATTTGAACTGGAGCAACCCGGCGGTGTTCGGCGAGATGGCGCTGGCGATGCTGCAGCTGGCCAATCTGGGCGTGGAAGCATTTCGGCTGGATTCCACGGCGTATCTGTGGAAGCGCACCGGCACCGACTGCATGAATCAGCCCGAGGCGCACACCTTACTGGTGGCGCTACGCGCGGTCACTGACATCGTGGCGCCCTCGGTGGTGATGAAGGCCGAAGCCATCGTGCCGATGACGCAGCTGCCGCCGTATTTCGGCACAGGTGCGGATCAGGGACACGAGTGCCATCTCGCGTATCACAGCACGCTGATGGCAGCCGGCTGGTCGGCCTTGGCGCTGCAACGCGGCGACATTCTGCACACCGTCATCGCGCATAGCCCGCCGTTGCCGCACAACTGCGCGTGGCTGAGCTATGTGCGCTGCCACGACGATATCGGCTGGAACGTGCTGCAGCATGAAGCGGCCGGCAATGCCGAGCAGCCACCGTTTGCGTTACGCGATGTCGCGCGCTTCTATGCCAACCATGTGCCCGGCAGCTACGCGCGCGGCGAGAGCTTCCAGAGCAGTGGCGACGGTGTGCATGGCACCAATGGCATGGCCGCTGCGCTTGCGGGCATTCAGGCGGCGCAGGAGGCAGGTGATGCGGTGGCGTTGGACACTGCGGTGGACCGGTTGGTACTGCTCTATGCGATCGCGCTTGCAATGCCGGGCGTGCCGTTGATCTATATGGGCGACGAACTCGCCTTGCCCAACGACATCAGTTATCGAGGCGACCCGCTCCGTCAGCACGAAGGCCGCTGGTTGCATCGTCCGGCGATGGATTGGCAGGTTGCTGCTCAACGTGAGACTGCGGATAGTTTGAGCGGCAAGGTGTATCGCCGATTGCGTGCATTGATCCGGCAACGTGCTGCGCTTTCTGCACTCGCTGCCGATCAGGCGTTGGGCAGTGTGGCGCTGGGCGATCCGCGACTGTTTGCGTTGACGCGTGGCGATGGTTTCTTGGCCGTCCACAACTTCGGCGATCAGCCGCTGACGGTGGAGCTTGCCGCGATCGGGGATGGCCGATGGACGTTGCTGGCTGATGATAGCGACGCATCGGTCGAATCGCTGAGCGATGACATGCGGCTGGTGCTGCCGGCTTATGCGGTGCGCTGGTTGGAGCGTAGTGCCTGAACGGTATGGGGCAGTTCTGAATCGCACTTCAGAGCGAGATGATCTGCCAGAGCAGACGATCTGCGGCTTGACTGCAGGGCCCTTGCCCGCCCACCGTCGCAGGACACGCCGCAAGTACGTCCGTGTAGGCTCTTACGCGGCATCCATGCCGCGTAAGGTCCCGCGACGGTGGGCGGGCAAGCGCCAGTCGAGATGGTCGGTGCGCTTGGTTGCGAGGACTGGATTGCGTTGAGCTTTCGGATGCTGCGGCATTCTGAATGCTGCGGCATTCTGAAAACGCACGACTCAAGAAAAGCTACAAAACTACTGCTCTCACCGTCAGGTGGGTGCGGCCGGTGCTCGGCATCGGCATGTACAACTCGTACATGCCCGCTCCTTCGCCTCGTCCGCACCCACCTGCACGACTAATCGCTACGTTTTGTCAGCCGCTCCAAATCAAAAGGCGCGGCTTGCTCCGGCGGTCGATGCACGACCACACGACAACCGCAAAATCAGCGCTTCAACAGCTCGAGCAACGTCTCGGCGGCTTTTTCGGACGAGGCCGGATTCTGCCCGGTCACCAGCGTGCCATCGGTCACCACATGCACGCCCCAGTCGGCGCCCTTCTCGTAACGTCCGCCGAGTTCGGTCAGCACGTCTTCGACCAGGAACGGCACGATCTTGGTCAGGCCAACGCCCTCTTCTTCGCCATTGGTAAAGCCGGTGACGCGGCGGCCATTGACCAGCGGCTTGCCATCGCTGCCCTTGACCCGACGCAGTACGCCCGGCGCGTGGCAGACCAGGGCATGCGGTTTGTCGGCAGCGGCGAAGGCTTCGATCAAGGCGATCGACTGCGCGTCTTCGGCCAGATCCCACAACGGTCCGTGGCCACCCGGATAGAACACCGCATCGAAGTCCTCCGCCTTGACGTCCGCCAGACGATGCGTGCTGGCCAATGCCTGCTGCGCGTCGGCGTCCTGCTTGAAGCGCTTGGTGGCATCGGTCTGTGCGTCGGGCTCGTCGCTCTTGGGATCCAGCGGCGACTGGCCGCCCTTGGGCGAGACCAGGGTGATGTCGGCGCCGGCATCCTTGAACACGTAGTACGGCGCTGCAAATTCTTCCAGCCAGAAGCCGGTTTTCTTGCCGGTATCGCCGAGCTGGTCGTGGGAGGTGAGCACCATCAGGATTTTCATCGCATTGCCTCGTGTCGTTGCCCATCTCGGGCGAGGCGACCAGTGTGTGGATCAGCCCGTTGCAACATCGTGTAGAACACGTCGCCGCGATGCATAAGGTTCAGCGCCACTTGCAGCAGGCCACGCAATTGCGAGGCCCGCTGCATCCGCAAGGGATGCGCGACTACCAAGAGCGCTAACAACACGTAGCGAGCAGTCCACAGGTGGTGCGGACGGCACGGAGGAACCGGGGTGTACGAGTGGCTATGCCGATTCCGAGCATTGGCCGCGACCGCCTGACGGCGAACGCAGTGGTTGTTTCAGCTGCGCTAAAATCGCGGTGCGTGTTCGCATCTACCCGGCAAGTGTTTGCACCCTGTCGTAACGATGCTCAGACATTCATCGCTGGCGGCTGCAGCTGATCCATGCGGATGCGATTGGCGAATAACGAAAACGCCAGCATGCCGGCCAGCCCGCTGACCCGGCTCACCCACGGCGGCAGCCAGCGCGGTGCAACCAGCACGCCGCTGTCGAACAAGGGCGCAAAGCGCGCCACATCGCCCAGCGCCATCTTGCCGGCAAACAGGTACCGGCACAGCTGCAGCTGGTCGCGCTGCAGGGAATGCCGGAAGAACGTGTGCACCGCGACCAAACCACGCAGATATACCGTGTCCTTGGTGAAGGCGCCGCCGCCTGCGGTGGGCACCCCGCGGAACACGCGTTGCGCCGAGGAAAAACTTTCGGTTGCGCTCTGCCCGCTGCTGGTGAAATAGCGGAACACCTCGATGAAGTCCGCGCCCGAGCGCGCCATCGCAATCGCCTCGATCCGCAGGCTGATGCGCTTCATGCGTTCGATGTCGATGCTACCGGTGATCTGCTCGGCGAACGTGGCCAGCCCTTCCTGGGTGGCCGTGGTGCGCGGCGAAGAGATCCCCAGGCTGGGCAGATGCACCTGCGCGCGGCCATTGAGTGCGGTCAGCGAATGCACCAGCGCTTCGTGATGGAACAACTGCGCGCGGTCGTAATCGCTGAAGGTGGCACCGCTGCGCAAGCGGATGCGATGCGCACCAGCGGCCGCTTTGGCCAGCAGATCCGGATCCAGGGTGACGGTGATGACGCGGCCTTCGAAGAACGCGTCCAGATCGTTCTGCAGCTGCATGCGCAAGGCGGTTGCCGAGACCGGCACCTGTTCTTCGGGCGCCAGCAGTTCGCGGTCCAGTTCCTGCGCAATCTGGATGAAATGCCGCGCCGCCTCGCGTGTGGTCGGGCCGTTGCCCGGCATCGGATCGTCGGGCACACCAAACAGTTGCGCCGAGTAATCGCTGACTGCGGTAGTGCCCAGCGATTCCAGCAGGCCGGCAGCCAGGCCCCAGCTATGCGCCGAGTCGATCAGATACGCGCCCAGCGGATGATGCGGATCGGCGGCCTTGGCAATCGCCGCCAATTCGCGTCGGGTATCGCCGAAATCCAGCGCCGGATACTCCACCTGCGGCAGTTCCGGCTGACCACGCGCCACGCTCTGCAGAAACGGCTCCTGCAGCGAGCGCGGCCAGCTGGCCAGAGCCAACAGACGCACGCCGCGCACCGCCTTGACCAGGCGCACATCCAGCGCCGCGTGATGGACGATGTCCGGCGGCGCCTTGCGCAGCGGCATTTCAGCGGCGCCCGGTGCGATCGACGCTGGCAGGCCGCCGGCCCGATCCCTTGCCCCGGTTGTTCTGCGCCAGGCGCGTGGCGAGTTTTTCGGCCGCAGCGGCTACTTCCACGCGCAGCTTCATGTAGTTGGCCACCCGCTCCGGATCCAGCGTATCGGCCTCGATCGCCGCACGCACCGCGCAGCCGGGCTCGGCGATATGCGCGCAATCGTTGAAGCGGCATTGCGCGGCCAATGCCTCCACATCCGAGAAACCGCCCTCGGCCAGGTCCTCTTCGCCAGTGGGCTTGAGCTCGCGCATGCCGGGCGTATCGATCAGGCAAGCACCGGACGGCAGCGGAATCAACGCGCGATGCGTGGTGGTATGCCGGCCGCGCGAATCGTTCTCGCGCACCGCATTGGTCTTCATCTTCTGCGACCCGAGCAAGGTGTTGGTCAGCGTCGACTTGCCGGCGCCCGATGAGCCCACCAGCACCGCGGTGCGGCCATCGCCCAGCCACGGCCGAAGCGCAGCCACGCTCTCGGGATCCTTGGCATTGACCGCGCGCAACGCGATGTTCTGCGCTTCCAGTTCCTCCAGCACCGCCAACGCATCCTCAGCGTATTCGGTCTGATCGGCCTTGGTCAGCACCACCACCGGCTCGGCACCGCCGCCGCCGACCAGCAGCAGATAGCGCTCGATGCGGCGCGGATTGAAATCCGCATCCAGCCCGCACACGATGAACACCGTATCGATGTTGGCCGCGATCACCTGCTGGTGGTAATGCTCACCGGCTGCCCCGCGCTTGATCGAGGTGCGCCGCGGCAGCAAGGCCACGATGCGCTTGCCGTCCATCAGCACCCAATCGCCCACCGCCGCCCGCTCATGGCTGGGAAACCGCGGCCGCTGCCACTCCGGCAACGACTCCGCCTTGAGACTGGCCTCCGGCGTATCGGCCACCACATAGCCGGTGCGGTGCTGCTCCACCACCCGCGCCGGCAGTGCCTGCGGATGCGCGGCAAAGATCGCCTGCCAGGCCGGGTCCTCGGCAGGGCCAGGCCAGGGCCAGCCGATGGATTGGAGGGTGGGGTAATCGGGGGGTGCGTTGCTCATGGGGCGATTCTAGCTGGCTGGCCGCAGTGGCTTGTGCAATCGGGCCCTGCGCCTGGACTGAAGCGCCCCTTGACATCGTTGCCGATGCAAGCATGCCCGCCTGTCATATTTCCGCTACCATGCCAAGCCTCACGCCTACAACCGGCCTGCCGTATGTCCACTGCCCAGCAAAAGCCGCTCGCCATCCGCGAGCGTCTGTCCGAAGTCCGCTACGAGATCCGGGGCGAGCTGGCGCGGCGAGCGCGGGAGCTGGAGGCGCAGGGCCGCAAGCTGATCAAGCTCAATATCGGTAACCCGGGTGCGTTCGGGTTCCGTGCGCCGGAGCATCTGCAGCGCGCGATCGCCGACGACATGGGCCGCACCGATCCGTACACCCATCAGCAGGGCCTGCCGGAAGCGCGCGAGGCGATCGCCAAGGCGTATTCGCGGCGCCAGCACCCCGATGCGCATCCTGACCGCATCTTCATCGGCAACGGCGTCAGCGAGCTGATCGACCTGTCGCTGCGTGCGCTGCTCAATCCCGGCGACGAAGTGCTGGTGCCCTCGCCCGACTATCCGCTGTGGTCGGCGGCGACCATCCTCAACGACGGCCGCCCGGTGTATTACCGCTGCGCGCCGGAGAACGGCTTCCAGCCGGACCCGGTGGAAATCGAAACCTTGGTGTCTTCTCGCACCCGCGCCATCGTGCTGATCAATCCGAACAACCCCAGCGGCGCCAGTTATTCGCGCGAGTTGCTGGAGCGCATCGTGGCGATTGCCACCAAGCACAATCTGTTGCTGATGGTCGATGAAATCTACGACCAGGTGCTCTACGACGATGCCGCCTTCGTGCCGGTCGCGCCGCTGGCCGGCGCGCATCCGTGCATCACCTTCGGCGGGCTGAGCAAGGTGCACCGCGCCTGCGGCTGGCGCGTGGGTTGGGGGCTACTGTCGGGCGAGCAATCGCGCATCAACGATCTGCGCAACGCGATGGACCTGCTTGGCGCGTTGCGCCTGTGCGCCAACGTGCCGGGCCAGTACGCCATCGATGCGGCAGTGAACGGGCCGGACACCATCTCGGCGCTGTGCGCGCCGGGTGGGCGTTTGTACGAAACCCGCCGTGCGGTGATCGAGGCCTGTGCAGCCAGCGAGCACTTGTCGCTGGTGGCGCCGGCCGGTGCGCTTTACGCGTTCCCGGCGGTGGTCGGCCCGGCGGCTCGCAATTTCGACGACCATGAATTTGCGCTCGAGCTGATGAACGAGGAAGGCGTGTTGGTGGTGCCGGGTTCCAGCTTCAACGTGCCGTACCGCCACCACTTCCGCGTGACCCTGATGCCGGAGGCGACGGTGATGCGCGATGTGTTCACGCGTATCGACCGTGCACTGGCACGGCGCGCCGAGGCGGTCACCAAGGTCGTGCCGCTCAAGTCGCGCAGCGTGGCCTGATGGCAGCGCCTGGTACGCCGTTGCGCTATCTGGCGCTCGGCGACTCGTACACCATCGGCGAAGGCGTTGCGTCTGCGCAGCGCTGGCCGGTGCAATTGGTCGAAGGTTTGCGTGCCTACGGCTGGAACGTGGCGCCGCCGCAGATCATCGCCACCACCGGCTGGACCACCGACGAGCTGCAGGCCGGCATCGATACAGCCGCACCGCAGGGGCCATTCGAGCTGGTGAGCCTGCTGATCGGCGTCAACAATCAATACCGCGGACGGTCGCTGGACGAGTACCGCAGCCAGTTCGATGCGCTGTTGCAGCGTGCGATCGGGTTCGCGGGCGGTCGTGCATCGCACGTGTTCGTGCTGTCGATTCCCGGTTGGGGGCTGACGCCGTTCGCGCATGCGCAGGGCGCCGATGCGGCGCTGATTGCCGCGCAGATCGATGCCTTCAACAGCGTCGCCTCCGATCTCTGCGCCAAACGTGCCGTACGCTTTGTCGACATCACCGCCACCAGCCGCGATGGCGACGATGCGGCAGACATGCTGGTCGACGATGGCCTGCATCCCTCTGGCGCGATGTATGCGCGCTGGACCGCATTGGCACTGCCTGCGGCGCGCGATGCTCTAAGCTAGCCGCGCAACATGCCTCACTGCCAAGGAACGACATTGCACAGCACCGCCACCCAACCCATGAGCCGCGCGCAGGCGCTGGCAATCGCGCGCGCGTTTCTGCCGCCGCATCCGCTGGGCAATCGCTACGATTACTACTACACGCAAGCCAAACTGCGCACCGATCCGCTGTATCCGGGCGTGCTGGCCGAACTGCGCAGCACCAACGCACCGGTACTGGATCTGGGCTGCGGCCTGGGCCTGCTCGCGCATGCATTGCGTGCCGATGGCCAGGCACTGGCGTATCACGGGGTGGATGTGGATGCGTCCAAGATCCGCCGCGCGCAACACATCGCGCAGCGCTCGGCGCTGGGCAACACGCAGTTCGCCGTGGTCGATCTGAGCGTGGCATGGCCGCAACACCGCGGCAGCGTGACCATCCTGGATGTGCTGCAGTATCTGCACGACGACATGCAGGCCAACCTGCTGCGCAGCGTGGCGCAGATGCTGACGCCGGGCGCGAAGCTGGTGATCCGCAGTGCCTTGGGCGATGCCAGCAGCCGTGGCCGCACCAGCCGCGTCACCGACGTGCTGGCGCATCTGAGCGGCTGGATGCAGCGCATGCCGCGCAGCTACCCTACCCGCGACAGCCTGCAGGCGCAGTTGGATGCCGCTGGTCTGCGCGCGACGTTTGCGCCGTTGTATGGGAATACGCCATTCAACAATTGGTTGATCGTGGCCGAACCGCGCTGAGGCGGTGCACGAAGTACTTGGCTCGATTTAGAACAGCTAACAAAACGTAGCAAGCGGTCGTCAGGCGGGTGTGGACGGCGCGAAGGAGCCGGGGTGTACGCGTGGAGCATGCCGCAGCGAGCAGCGGCCGCGCAGTCGTTTTAACGGCCGCTCTTGACGCTATGTGGATGATCCCAAGCTGCGTTGGTCGAGTGCGCGGTGCCCTCGCCGCTCGCGGGACACGCCGCAAGTACATCCATGTAGGCTCGGTGGCGGCATCCATGCCGCCACACGGTCCCGCAATCGGCGAGGACACCGCACCGGAAAGTTGGTCGGTCGTTTGATGAAAGCCTGCCTGTTGATCGCGTTGCGTTTTGCGTTGCGAAGCTAATCGGCCGCAGCGTTATCCGAGCAGCGCACGTCATGCATTGCTTGCACCATGCACACCGACCATCTCCACTGGCCCTTGCCCGCCCACCGTCGCGGGACCTTACGCGGCATGGATGCCGCGTAAGAGCCTACACGGACGTACTTGCGGCGTGTCCCGCGATGGTGGGCGGGCAAGGGCCCTGCAGCCAAGCCGCAGATCAACCGCTCTACAACTGATCTATCCGCACTCTCCATGCGTTTACAAGACACCCGAAATTTCGAGTCGTAGCGTTATGAGATGCAGCCACAAGCTAGTTAGTCGAGCGCGCGGTGCCCTCACCGCTCGCGGGACACGCCGCAAGTACGTCCATGTAGGCTCGGTGGCGGCATCCATGCCGCCACACGGTCCCGCAAGCGGCGAGGACACCGCACCAGAAAGTTGGTCGGCTGCTTTCTAAAAAGCTTGTTGGTTGCTCGGCTTGCGTTGGAAAGCTAACCGAACCCACCGTTATCCGAACAACATGCATCGTGTATTGCTTGCACCATGCACACCGACCAACCCGACTGGTCCTTGCCCGCTCACCGTCGCGGGACCTTACGCGGCATGGATGCCGCGTAAGAGCCTACACGGACGTACTTGCGGCGTGTCCCGCGAGGGTGGGCGGGCAAGGGCCCTGCAGCAAACCCTCAGATCAACCGCTCTGTAACTGATCTATCCGCACTCTCCATGCGTTCAAGACAACCGAGATTTCGAGTCGTAGCGTCATTAGATCCAGTGACAAGCTAGCTAGTCGAGCGCGCGGCGCCCTCACCGCACCAGAGAGTTCGCTGATTGCTTTGTTGAAAGCCATGCACACCGACACTCTCGACCGGTCCTTGCCCGCCCACCGTCGCGGGACCTTACGCGGCATGGATGCCGCTAGCGGCTGGCGCCTTGAGCGAGATCAGAACTTCCAGGACACGGTCAGCTCCACATCGCGTGGGTCGCCGTAGATCAGCTGGCTCTGATAGACGATGTTGGCGTAGTACTTGCGGTCGAACAGATTGCGCACGTTGAGCTGCGCCGACCACGCCTGGTTGATGTCGTAGCGCGCCATTGCGTTGGCCAGTAGCACGCTGCCCTGGGTCAGCCGCTGCGTGGTGCCCTGTGGCCCCAACATCAATTCGTGAATGGCCGACTGCCAACTTAGACCACCACCAACGCGCCATGGACCGGTTTGCCAACTGGTGAACAACGTCGCTTCGCGACGCGGACTGGTTGGATTCACGTCGACGCCGCTGGCGTCGTTGGCATCGAACTGGGCAAAGCCGAACGCGATGCGCCATTGCTCCGAAAGCTGGCCATCGAGCTGGAATTCCACGCCCTGGCTGACTGTGCCTTTGGCAGCGAGATAGGCCTGATCGGTGGTGCCGGGCACCAACTGGCCGGGGTCGTTGACGGCGAGGTTGTCCTGCTCGATACGGAACAGCGCCAATGCCGCATTGAGTTGGCCACCGAGGTACTCGCCCTTTGCGCCGACCTCGTAGCTGTTGCCTTGCAGCGGTTCGATATACCGCCCGCTACGGTCACGATTGCTCTGCGGTTTGAAGATGCCGGTGTAGCTGGCGTAGAACGAATGGTGATCGTCCACATCGAAGATCAGGCCGGCGTACGGCGTGCTGCGGCCGCGGCGTTCGTACGAGTTGGCCGGCACCAGTTGGTCGGTGTTCTTCCAGTCGGTGATGCGTGCGCCGACGATGGCCTTGAGCGCATCGGTCAGGCTGAAACGGCCGGCAGCGTAGGCGGCAACCTGGCGCACATCGCGCTCTTCGCCTTTGGTCAGCGGCGTCCACTCCGGCTGCGCCATGCGGCCGGTCCAGGCGTAGACGCTTTCGGCACTTAGCGGTTGCAGTGGTGCGTTGGACCAGCTGCGCAGGTTGCGATTCATCCAGGTGGCGCCAGCCACCAGTTCGTGTTCGCGGCCCCACAGCGTCAGCGGCACCGTGGCGTAGGCATCCAGACTGTTCTGCGCGCTCAAGGTGGGATAGCGGCCACCAAAGTTGCTGGCAAGGCCCAGGCCGGTGTCGCGGTCCGGGTAATCGAGATAGCCGAACAGCACCGATTTCCAATCGGCCTCGAAACGCTGATGCGAATACTCCACGTGCAGCTGCGTGCCGTTGTCGAAACGATGGGTCAGGCCGGCGAAGGCATTGGTGGTGTCGGCCACGCCGCGAGCCCAGCGCGGAGTGAACGAATCCGAGCGCGCAAAGTCGGTACGGCTGCCATCGCTGAAGTACGCCGGCACACCGCCCCAGGTGGTGCCGCGACCGTCGTTGCGCTGCTTGTTGACGCCGATGTAACCGCTGGTGGCATCGCTGAAATCGGCATCGACAATGCCGTAGAACAGCGACGATTGCTTGCTGTAGTAATCGCGGAAGGACTGCTTGTCTTCGTAACTGGTCACCACCCGTCCGCGCACGTTGCCTGCCGTGTTCAATGGCGATTGCAGATCCACAGTGCCGCGATAGCGGTCCCAGCGCCCCGCCGACAGATCCACGCGGCCCGCGAACACGTCGCTATTGGCATGCTTGCGCACCAGATCGATCGACGCGGCCGGGCTGCCCGCACCGGAGGTCAGTCCGTTGGCGCCGCGGATGATTTCGACGTGGTCGTAGATCGCCATGTTCTGCTGCACATCGCCGCTGTAGTCGGTGGGGATGCCGTCGATGCGGTAGTAGTCCACCTCGAAGCCGCGCGCGTTGATGTAGGTACGCTCGGTGTCCCAGGTCGGCGAGTTGAAGCCGGCCACGGTGTCGGTGACGTCCTGCAGCGATTGCAGATTGCGGTCGACGATCTGCTGGCGGGTCACCACCACCACCGATTGCGGCGTTTCGCGCAGCGAAAGTTGCAGCTTGGTCGAACTGCGCGCGACATCGGCGGTGTACGAGTCGGTGCCTTCGGTGGCAGCGCCGCGATGCGCGTGGATCTGCATGCGGTCCAGGTCGACCGGATCGCGCGTGCTCGACTGCGCCATCGCAGACAACGGCCATGCGCAGGCCAGCGCCAGCAAGGAATACGACAGGCGAGCGTTCAACAAACACACATCCGCACGCACAACAGCGCGCGCAGGAGCAATGCGATAAGACATGGTGTCAGCCTCATGAGCGAAACATTGCCGTCCGGGACGGCCGCTGAGGCTGGCGTCATGCATGCCATCGAAAGGCACGCACCATTTGCTGGCTGGGCGCGCATGTTCGATCCAGGTGAAAGTGCTGTCAATAGATCAGGGCACAAGGTCTGCCGCTGACGGCTGTGAATTGGCGTCTGTTTGTTGCAGCGAGTGATCGCAACCCGACGGACCCAGCGGCGACACCGCGACAGGCATTGGCTCTGCGCGCGCGCATCACATCCGGCGCTGTTTCAGCTGCATCCAGGCGCAGCTCACAGAGCGCAGCGAGCGGCCTCAGGCGGACATGCACGGCACAATCAGCACGACGTGCCGGCATCTAGAACTAAGCACCGGGCGCGCCTCGCGGTGAACGCAGCCGCCTTGCCGGGAACCTTCAGTCCGGACGCCGCCCAACTAACCCACGCTCCCGCATCGCCTCCAGCACGCCCCGCAGGATGGTCAGGTTGTGGCCGTGCGCGGCACCTTCGTGCAGCAGCACGATCGCGCCGGGGCGCAGGTCGCGCACGATGCGGGCGACGGTGGCGTCCGGCTCGCAATGCACGCCATCGAAGCCGCGTGCGCTCCAGGCCACACGGGTCAGGCCGTGCGCACGCAGCGGCGAGGCGACGAACGGGTTGGTCATACCCACCACCGAGCGGTACAGCCGTGGCGCCTGCCCGGTGATGGTGGCCAGCACGCGCTGCGCCTGGCCGATTTCCTGCGCCATGCGGCGCGGGCCCAGTGCCCAGAACCAGGCCTGCGGATGGGTATGGCTGTGGTTGCCGATGCCATGCCCGCGACACACGATCTCGCGCACCAGCTCAGGCCGCTGCTCGGCGCGTGCGCCGACCACGAAGAACGTGGCCTTGGCATCGTAGGCGTCCAGCAATTCCAGCATCGCCGGGGTGTCGTCGGAGGGGCCATCGTCGATGGTCAGCCACACCTGCGGCGCGTGTCCGGGCAGGCGTGCCAGTACCGGCGCATACAGGCGCGCGCGCGGCAGGAATACCGGCACCACGAACAGCGCGTGCGACAGCAACAGCGCCGGCACGCCCCAGATCCAGCCCAGGTGCCACCACAACAGCGCCACCGCAGCCTGCGAGAGGGCCAGCAGGCCAAGCCAGCGGTAAGGATGTGAGGGAATGCGATACAGCGTTTGCAGCGTGGTCATACCGCATGATGCCACGCGGCGTAGAATGGCTCGTCTCCACGATCTGACCGAAGTGCTGCCATGTCCCTCGATCCCGCCCTGCGTTCCCGTATCGATACGCTGCTGCAAGCCAGCCGCGTGGTGCTCTTCATGAAAGGCCAGCCCAGCATGCCGCAGTGCGGTTTCTCGGCCAAGGCGGTCGGCGTGCTGGACGGCCTGGGCATCGACTATGCCCACGTCAACGTGCTGGCCGACCAGGACATCCGCGAAGGCATCAAGGCCTATGGCGACTGGCCGACCATTCCGCAGTTGTACGTGGATGGCGAGTTGGTCGGCGGCAGCGACATCATCCTGCAGATGGCCGACAGCGGCGAGTTGAGCAGCATGCTCGGCCTGCAGGCGCCAGACCGGACTCCGCCCAAGATCACCGTCACCCCCGCGGCGGTCGAGATGCTCAAGGGCGCGCTGGCCGATGCGCCGGACGCCTCGCTGACGCTGTCCATCGACGCCGACTTCCAGCCGAACTTCCAGCTGGCGCCGACCAACCCGAATGCGATCGCGGCCGAATCCAACGGCCTGCGCGTGCAGTTCGACCTGGCCAGCGCGCGCCGCGCCGATGGCATCACCATCGATTGGGTGGACGACATCCGCGGCCGCGGCCTGGCCATCGACAACCCCAACGCGCCCAAGCCGGTGCAGGAACTGTCGGTGCGCGATGCCGACGACCGTCTCAAGGCCGGCACGCTGACCCTGGTGGACGTGCGCCCCGCCGACGAGCGTGCGCTGGCGTCGGTTGCCGCCCCGTTCCGCACGCTGGACGCGCACGAGCGTGCCGCCATCGAGCAGCTGCCCAAGGACACCCCGCTGGCGTTCCTGTGCCACCACGGCGGGCGCAGCCTGCAGGCGGCCGAGCACTTCCGCAGCCTGGGCTTCAGCAACGTCTACAACGTCACCGGCGGCATCGATGCATGGTCGGACCAGGTGGACAACGGCGTGGCGAAGTACTGAGCACGACGACAATTGCGCAGCAGTTTTGACGTAGCTATTTATTTACCTGTGCATATCGTTGCTGTCTCGGTTTAGAGCTGTCGTGTTCCATCGAGGGTCGAGGGCGCGGTGCCCTCGACCCTCGCGGGACACGCCGCAAGTACGTCCATGTAGGCTCGGTGGCGGCATCCATGCCGCCACACGGTCCCGCAATTGGTAAGGACACCGCACCAGACAGTTTGCCGGTTGCTTTATTGAAAACCCTGCACACCGACCATCTCGACTGGTCCTTGCCCGCCCACCGTCGCGGGACCTTATGCGGCATGGATGCCGCAGAAGAGCCTACATGGACGTACTTGCGGCGTGTCCCGTGATGGTGGGCGGGCAAGGGCCCTGCAGTGAAGTAACACCCCTAGGGACGCTGTAACTTAAACAGCGCCGAGAAACCCGCCGCCGCGCCTCAACCGGCAAATCCACCGTCATCGAGAAACTGCTGTTCTTCCGCGTTGCTCTCACGCCCCAGCACCGCATTGCGATGGGGGAAGCGCCCGAAGCGCTGGATGATCTGCTGGTGATGCACTGCCCAGTGCGTGGTTTCGGCATCGTCCAACGCGGTGATCAGCTGCACCGCGCGTGCCTGCTCCTGCAGATCTTCGGCATGCCCGAACGGCAAGTAGAAGAACAGCCGCAACTGCGCGGAGACCTGTCGATCGAAACCGCTGGCGAGTGCCTGCTTGGCGTAGTGCAACGCCAGGCCGTCGGTGGCATAGCAATGCGCGCTGCCGCGGAAGGCGTTACGCGGGAACTGGTCGAGCAGGATCAGCAAGGCCAATGCATCTTCGGCACCTTCCATCCAGTGCGCATACTCGCCGCGAGCGGCGGCAAAATGCTGCTCGCTGAAATGCTGGCGGAAGTTGGCATCGAACGCATCGTTGTGCGTGAACCAGCGGGCCGGGCCGGCCAGTTCCCAGAAAGCCAACACGACATCGGCCTGTTTGTTGCGCTCTGATTTGGCAATCATCGACATTTCCCCTGACGAATACGGCACAGCATGCACGCGCGGATGTGATGAGCCCGCCGCCACCGAGGGCGCAGCACTTGGCAAGCACGCCGCCGGCCGCTAGGTTTGCTGCTGACGTTTTCGTTGCACCGGGGAAATCCATGCGTTCCATCCTGTTCGCCGCGCTGGGCGCGGCTGTGCTGTGCGGGCCTGCCACTGCGGCATCGCGGTTCGTGCAAGACCCATATCCCAGCACCTATCACGCGCTCGCCTCCGGGCCGGTGCTGATCCAGCACGCCACCGTCCTCACCGGCACCGGGCAGCGCCTGGACGATGCCGATGTGTTGCTGCGCGACGGCAAGGTGTCTGCGGTCGGGCGCGGGCTGGAGGCGCCGGCCGATGCACGTCGCATCGACGGCACCGGCAAGTGGGTCACGCCCGGCATCATCGACGTGCACTCGCATCTGGGCGTGTATCCCAGCCCAGGCGTCAGCGCGCACAGCGATGGCAACGAGATGACCGCACCGGTCACGCCCAATGTCTGGGCCGAGCATTCGATCTGGCCGCAGGACCCGGGCTTCGGCACCGCGCTGGCCGGTGGCATCACCTCGCTGCAGATTCTGCCGGGCTCGGCCAATCTGATCGGCGGGCGCGGCGTCACGCTCAAGAACGTGGCGTCCACCACCTACCAGGGCATGAAATTCCCGGGCGCGCCCTGGGGCCTGAAGATGGCCTGCGGCGAGAACCCCAAGCGCGTGTACGGCGAGAAGGGCGGCCCCGCCACCCGCATGGGCAATGTGGCCGGCTACCGCGCCGCGTTCATCGATGCGGCCGAGTACCTGCAGAAGAACGCGCCTAAAAAGACGACCAAGAAGCGCCACTGGTGGAGCCGCGGCGGCGACAACGACAGCAGCGGCGATGCCGGCGGCAAGCGCGATCTCAAGCTCGACACGCTGGCCGGCGCCATCAACGGCGACATCCGCGTGCATATCCACTGCTACCGCGCCGATGAGATGGCGACCATGCTCGATCTGTCCAAGGAGTTCGGCTTCCACATCGCCGCCTTCCACCACGGCGTGGAGGCCTACAAACTGGCCGACCGCCTGGCGCAGGAAAACGTCTGCGGCGCGCTGTGGGCCGATTGGTGGGGCTTCAAGATGGAAGCCTTCGACGGCATCCAGGAAAACATCGCGATGGTCGACCGCCCGGCCAACAGCTGCGCCATCGTGCATTCGGATTCGGAAGAAGGCATCCAGCGCTTGAATCAGGAAGCGGCCAAGGTGATCGCCAATGCGCGCCGCAGCGGCACCGAGATTGCGCCCGAGCGCGCGATCCGCTGGCTCACCAGCAACGCCGCCAAGGCGCTCGGCATCGAGAAACAGACCGGCGCATTGGAGCCGGGCAAGATGGGCGATGTGGTGGTGTGGAACGGCAATCCTTTCAGTTCCTACGCGCTGGCCGAACAGGTCTATATCGACGGCGCGCAGGTCTACGACCGGCATAACCGCGCACTGCAGCCGGTGTCGGACTTCATGCTCGGCCAGGAGGTGGCACGATGAGCCGCGCAACCTTCGTTCGCCCGCGTCTGCGCGCGATCTCGGCAGTGGTCATTGCAGTGCTTGCACTACCCGCATTCGGCCAGCAGGTGCTGATCCGTGGCGCCACCGTCCACACTGCCACCGCACAAGGCACGCTGCGCAATACCGACGTGCTCGTGCAGGGCGGGGTGATCCGCGCCATCGGCAATCACCTGGCCGTGCCCACCGATGGCCGCGTGGTCGAGGCCAAGGGCCGTCCGTTGACGCCGGCGCTGTTCGGCGGCATCACCGAGATCGGCATCGAAGAAGTCTCCGGCGAAGACAGCACCGTGGACAGCGGCGTCAAACTGAGCGATCAGCCGATGCGCCCGGAATTCGACGTTACCCTGGCCTACAACCCCGACTCGGTGCTGGTGCCGGTGGCGCGCGTGGAAGGCATCGGTTTCACTGCGTTGGGCGCGACCACCAGCGGCGCGTTTATCGCCGGACAAGGCGGCATCGTGCGGCTGGATGGCAGCCCCGACCCGATCGGCCCGCATGCCCTGTTTCTCCGCATCGGTGCAGCCGCATCCGACCTCACCGGCAGCTCGCGTGCCGCGCAGTGGATGTTGCTCGACCAACTGGTTGCCGAAGCGCGCGGGCGCGTGCCGGCCGATTCGCCGCATGCGCTGCTGACGCCGGTCGGCCGCAGCGTGCTGGCCAAGTACCTGGCCGGGCAAGGCCGCATCGTGGTGCAGGTGGAACGTGCCGCCGACATTCGCCAGTTGTTGCGCTGGGCGCAGCGCGAAAAGGTGCGCATCGCCATTGCCGGCGGTGCCGAAGCCTGGAAGCTCGCACCGCAATTGGCGCAGGCCAAGGTGCCGGTGCTGGTGGATGCGCTGGCGGATCTGCCATCCACCTTCGACCAGATCGGCGCAACGCTGGAAAACGCCGCACGTCTGCGCGCCGCCGGCGTGGAGGTCAGCTTCACCCAGAGCGGCGATGCCTCGCACAACGCACGCAAGCTGCGTCAGTTGGCCGGCAATGCGGTGGCCAATGGACTGCCGTGGGAATCCGGCCTGGCCGGGCTGACCCGCGTGCCGGCGGAGATCTTCGGCGTGGCCGATCGCATCGGCAGCATCGCGGTCGGCAAGCAGGCCGATCTGGTGCTGTGGGACGGCGATCCGCTGGATGTCGCCCACTATGCCGAACAGGTGTGGCTGGGCGGCCGCGACATGCCGATGCGCTCGCGCCAGACCGACCTGCGCGACCGTTACATGCAACAGGCCGGGCCGTTGCCGCGTGCGTATCTGAAGTGAGCGTGCTTGTAACGGGCGTGCTTGTAACGGGCGTGCTTGTCACGCGCATGTTCGTAGTGAGCGTGTGCGTGATGTGCTGCACCGCTGCCCACGCAGGAAGGGGGATTGCGCCGCGCGGCGCCACCCTTACAGAGAGCACACACGGCTGTCATCTGGCAGGCACCCCCTGATGCCGATGTCCCCACGCGCACGCGTGCTCTACCTGCTGCTCGCACTCGCCGTGCTGCTGATCGAAGTGGCGATCGGCGCCGGTCGGCTCGGTGGGCCGTGGGTGCGCGGCAGCCTGGGCGATGTGTTGGCAGTGATCCTGGTCTACTGCGGATTGCGCGGTGTGCTTGCGCTCTCACCGCGTTGGGCGGCGCCGCTGGCGGTGGCGACCGGGTGCGTGATCGAAGGCTTGCAGGCGATCCATCTGGCCGACCGGCTCGGCCTGCGTCCCGGCAGCGCCGCAGCTATCGCGCTCGGCAACACCGCCACCCTGCACGATCTGGCGATGTATCTGGTTGGCGGTGGCGTGGCGTACATTGGCGATGTGCTGTCATGCCGTGTCGCTGCGTCTTCCGGGCGACATCCGCAGCAGTGATGCACTCCCCCGGGTCTACCGTATGTCTTGCGTTTCACCATCGGCACTGATCGAAACAGTCGCGGCCTTGCACCGGCAGACGCGGCCGATCTGCATGGCAGGGGTACCGCGGTGACCTCGCTGTTCCAGGGCAGCGGATTGCGCTCGATCGATCGCGTCGTGCTGCGCCAGGCACCCGCCAATCTGCAACGTGGTCTGGAAGCGGTGGGCGGGCGCTTGATCCTCACTGCCGATGCGCTGCACTTTCAGCCGCATGCCCTCAATATCCAGACCCAGTCGTTGACCGTGCATCTGGCGCAGATCGAGGCGATGCAACTGCGCTGGACACGCTTGTTCGGCTTGCTGCCGGTTGCGCCGACCTCGCTGGTGGTTCAACTGGACGATGGCGGCGAACATCGCTTCGTGATCGGCAAACGCGAACAGTGGGTGCTGGCGATCCAGTCGGCGCGCGACGCGCTGCACTGACGCATGTCACCGCAGTGAAATGCAGGCAGCACCGTCCATCGGTCGCTTCGCGCCTCCAGGTTGCAGACAGAGAGCGTGACCTCCACTGCGTTTCGGCACGCCACTTCGAACAGGGCGCACGCTCTGTACGCGTGGTCATCGTTGTCGCTGTCCAGCTCGCCTAGCATCGCGCGTCGGCATCACAACGCGCCCCACTCGGAGATCGATATGCCCCGCCCTACCCTGCGCATCCTGGCATGCGCACTGTTGTTCTACGGCAGCGTCAACGCACCTGCCATGGCGGCCTTCGGCGTGACCCGCAGCGGTGATCGCTTCATCGTGGACACCGGCGCCCAACTGGTGTTTTCGGTCAACGCCGGCAATGGCGATATCGTGTCGATGCGTTATCGCGACAACGAGTTGCAGACCACCGAGTCCAAGGGAACGCAGCTGGCCTCGGGGCTGGGTAGCGCCAGCGTGGAGGCGCGCACGGTGGGTGGGGCGATCGTGGTCTCGGCCAGGGCCGGCGACCTGACCCAGTACTACATTGCACGCACAGGCCGCAACGCGATCTACATGGCAACCTATGCACCGGCACTGTCGAAGGTCGGCGGCGAAGAGCTACGCTTCGTCACCCGCTTGAATGTCGCCAAGCTGCCGAATGCACAGCAGGAACCCGATTCCAACGTGGGCACGCCGGTCGAGAGCGAGGATGTGTTCTTGCTGCCGGATGGACGCACCAGTTCCAAGTTCTACTCGGCACGCCGCATGATCGACGACAAGGTGCATGGGGTCAGCGGTTCGGGGGTTGCGGCGTTCATGCTGATGGGCAATCGCGAGCGCAGTTCCGGCGGGCCGTTTTTCAAGGACATCGCCACGCAAAAAACCCGCGTGACGCATGAACTCTACAACTACATGTATTCCGACCATACCCAGACCGAGGCGTTTCGCGGCGGTTTCCACGGCGTGTACGGGCTGCTGTTCACCGATGGCGGTGCGCCCTCCAGCGCGCAACTGGACACCAGCTTTGTCGACGCCAGCCTGGGCCTGAGCGGTTATCTCGCCGATGCCGGGCGCGGTGCGGTGAGCGGCCGCGTCAGCGGCGTGTTGTCCGGCCAACCCGCCGTGATTGGCCTGCGCAGCGACCAGGCGCAGTACTGGGCCACGGCCAATGGCAGCGGCGACTACCAGCTTGCCGGTGTGCGCCCGGGACGCTATCGCATGACGCTCTACCAGAACGAACTGGAAGTGGCCCAACGCGATGTCGAAGTGTTTGCCAATGCGACGGCGCAAGCCGCGCTACAGGCAGTGGCATTGGCGGGCACGCCGAAGTGGCAGATCGGCGTTGCCGATGGCACGCCCGCCGGTTTCCGGCATGCAGACCTGTTGCCGCGCGCGCATCCCTCCGACAAACGCATGAGCTGGGTACCGGTCACCTACACCGTTGGCTCCAGCAGTGTGAGCAGCTTTCCGGCGGTGCAGTGGCGCAGCTTCAACACGCCGAACCGCATCGACTTCACCTTGGCGGCCAATGAAGTGCGTGGCTACCGCCTGCGTATCTTCGTACCACTGAGCCAGGTCAGCGCGCGTCCGCAGATCAGCGTCAATGCGCGCTGGAATGGACCGCTACCGGCCACACCCAACCAACCCAAGACGCGCGCCATCACCCGTGGCACCACGCGCGGCAACAACACGTTGTACGAGGTGGATATTCCTGCCTCGGCGCTGCAGGCCGGCAGCAACCGCATCGAGATCGGCGTCGCCTCCGGATCGCCGGACGATGGCTTCCTCAGCCCGGCGTTCGTGTTCGACAGCATCCAGCTGGTGGCGATGTAAGGCACCTGCCCCTGCCACCCACCGCGCACAGACACGTGCGGTGGGTGGCACAGCTCAGGAACGACGACACACGACCACCGAGCAGCGCATCGAATGCGCCTGACCGCTGATTGCAATCGGCCCATGCGATCCCTGCGCCAGAGTCCGCGGGAGCATGCCGCTTCCAGCTGCCGACTACACAACAGATCGTTGATCGCCGCGCTTATTTGGCGGTGATCGCCCCACTCAGCGACACCGAACCCATCCCGCCGGTGACTTCGAAGCCGCCCTCCACCACCTGCAGATACAACGCGTTGCTGTAACGGCCATCGCCGCCACGCAACTCCTGCAGCCTGGTCAAGAACGCCTTGACGTCCGCAGTGAGATGGCCCTTTGCCGGCAACGCGTTGCTGTTACCGGCAGTGCCATGCGGAATGAAGGTGTACACGTAATAGCCTGCAGCGGAGTTATTGCCTTCCCACAGGTCATAGGTGACGCCGCCGGAGGTGATGGCATTGGCGGTGGTCAGCGTACCCAGCGGATAGGAATTGTTGGCGCCCCAGATCATCACTTCCAGCTGCGGGTCGCCCTTGCTGGCGTCCTTGCGGAAGAACAGATCGTAGGCAAAGTCACCGGTCTGCCCGCTGCCGCTGGTGGTGAACGCCACTGCGCCGCTCAGGCTGCCGATCTTGGACACCTGATGCGGAAAGTAGCTGTCGGTGGCCGGGTTCATGGTGTAGTGCCAACCGCGGCAAATGGCCGGATAGCCATACAACGTTCCGCTGGGCAGGTTGTAGGTCACGATCATGCTCGGCGTACTGCCCGAGCCGAAGCTCGCCTTGATGTTGTTGTTCTTGTCGTTGAAATTATTGTTGTAGGCGTACTGCGTGCCGTAGACCTTGGTCTCGCCGGTAGCGGCGCTGGCGCTGGATGCGACCAGCACCAAGGCCAACGCCACAGCGCGCGGCAACCGGTTGGAACCAGCGGACGTCAGCGAACGGAAGCTGTTGTGCAACTGCATGGGGTGGACTCCGATGATGGATGGATAAACGTTCGTCCACCAGCGTGCAGCGCAACGCGCCGAGCGGTGAACGAACGACCATTACGCATCCGGCGCCATCGCCGCATTGGCGTCACTGGCAACGGACACCCTCGCGCTGACGGGGCGAGGACGTGGCCATCCCTGCAGACCGATCACCGTGGCCCCGTCCGATGCGCGGCGCATGCATGCGCCGCGCACAAGACCACGTTATTGCAGCTTACTGTGCGTCGAGTGTGGCGCTGACCTTGGCCCAGCCATTGCCGCGCACCACTTCAAAACCCGCTTCGACCGCATGCAGATACATGCTGTTGTTGTAGCGCCCATCCTTGGACCGGTTGGTCTGCAGCCAGGTGAGGAACGGCTTGGCATCCACGTTGAGGCTGCCGCTGGTCTTGAGCGTGGGCTGGCCGGCAGTGCCGGTCGGGATGAAGGTGTAGACGTAGTAGCCGGCACCGGAGTTGAAGCCTTCCCACAGGTCGAAGGTGCGTCCACCGGCAGTGATCACATTACTCGCGGTCAGCGTGCCGATCGGCCAGGAGTTGTGGTCGCCCCAGATCATCACTTCCAGCTGCGGATTGCCCTTGGCGGTATCCCAACGAAAGAAGATGTCGTAGGCAAAATCGCCGGCCAGATTGCTGCCGCCCGCGCTATAGGTGAACTTGAGCGGGATCTTGCTCAGCGAGGAAATCTGCTTCGGGAACAAGGTGTCGCTGGTCGGATTCCAGTCGTAATGCCAGCCGCGCACGATCGCCGGGTAGCCGTAGAGGTTGTAGTCGGCGAAGTTGAAGGTCACGGTCAACTCCGGCGTGCTGCCGGTACCGAAGGTGCCCTGGATAATGTTGTTGGGATCGTTGAAATTGTTCACCCACGCATAGTGGTTGCCGAAGATCTTGTAGGGCCCGGCCAGTGCCGCCGGCGCGAGCGCCACCAGACCGATTGCCAATGCTGCTTTCCACCAGCGCGATGCGCGCCGCCGCATGGTCGGCGCCTGCGCACCGGTGTGAGTGAGGGTGCTGGATTGGCTGTTGTGCATTTGACTCTCCGTGTGGGTTCCGCGCGGCAACGCCAGTACGGCGTTGTCGAAAACCGCCTTGCAGCGGTGGCGTCGGACCCTAGCAGCGCCGTTGTGAGCGGAGCTATAGCGATTCCGGCAGCCCTCGCTCGCCATGCACCATAGCAGGTGCTATCTGGCACGCGAAGCGTGCGCGAGTCCTCAGTTTGTGTTCGTTATCGGCTGCCAGCAGGATGTATCAGTCAGAAGGCACACAACGCCGCGATCAGGAATGGTGCAGAGCCGCATCACGCGCAGGCAGCGATTGCGCCACACAAGCGATCGCTTGTGCATGCCCTGCACGATGCATCTGTGGCTGCTGCCTGTCGTCACTGGCCGCTGCATCACGCCGATGAACGCGTCACCTTGCACCACGACAGCGACGCGCCAGGCGATAGTCCTACGCGCCACGGCCGTTTTGCGATAGCGTTCGCACTACAGACGACGCAACAGCCGAAGGGGGCGACGATGCGCATCGGAATCGTGGTGGACAGTGCGTGCGATCTGCCGCAGGACTTCATCCAACGCAATAACGTCATCGTGCTGCCGATCAGCGTACGCATCGGCGAAGCAGTGCTGGCCGATCACCGCGATGAAGAGGCCACGCTGAGCTTCCTGCACGCGCATGTGGCCGAGCGCGGTCACGAGGCGGAGACCACACCGTTCTCGGTCAATCAGATCCGCGATCTGTTCCTGCAGCGGCTGGTCATCGATTATGACCACGTGTTCTGCCTGACCATCTCCAAGCTGCGCAGCCAGATCTTCGATAACGCCATGCAGGCCAGCTTCGCGATCCTCAACGACTACAAGCCGATCCGCCAGGCGGCCGGCCATACCTCGCCGTTCGCACTGCGCGTGATCGATACGCTCAACCTGTTCGCCGGCCAAGGCATCACTGCGGTGGAGGCGGTGCGTCTGCGCGAGCAGGGCCAGGGCGTGGCGGCCATTCGCGCCCGGCTCGAGCAGCTGTCCGAACACACTTACGGCTACATGATTCCGCGCGATCTCTATTACCTGCGTGCGCGTGCCCGCACCAAGGGCGATCGCAGCGTGGGCTTGATCAGCCGCGTTGGGCAGTGCGCTGGATATCAAGCCGGTGCTGCGCGCGTATCGCGGCGTCACTGAACCGGTCGCCAAGTTGAAGGGCTTCGAGTCATCCGCAGAGAAGCTGTTCGGCTTCACCGTGCGCAAGCTCCGCGAGGGCTTGATGACGCCCACCGTATGCGTAGGTTACGGCGGCGAGCTGACCGAGTTGCACGCCCTGCCCGGCTACGCAGCCTTGCAGGCCGCCTGCCAGAGCCACGGTGTGGAATTGTTCGAAAGCATGATGAGCCTGACCGGCATGGTCAACGTGGGCAAGGGCGCACTGGCAGTGGCATTTGCGGCCGAGCCGCATAATTTTTCTGCCTGAAGCATGGTAGGTCGATGGCTTTGCAGCCAAGCGGCAGCGCTATCGCCTTGCAACTGATTCGTCTACATCGTGCAATCAGCTTACGGCTACAGAGATAATGTCGAATCGTTTAGATGTATTCAAAAGCTGAGTCATTCGAGGGCGCGGTGCCCTCACCGCTCGCGGGACACGCCGCAAGTACGTCCCTGTAGGCTCGGTGGCGGCATCCATGCCGCCACACGGTCCCGCAATCGGCGAGGACACCGCACCGGGGAATTTACAGGTTGCTTTGCTGAAAACCCTGCACACCGACCATCTCGACTGGTCCTTGTCCGCCCACCGTCGCGGGACCTTACGCGGCATGGATGCCGCGTAAGAGCCTACACGGACGTACTTGCGGCGTGTCCCGCGATGGTGGGCGGGCAAGGGCCCACAGCCAAGCTACAGATCAGCCGCTCTACAACTGAGCTATCCCCACTGGCCAACCACTCCAGAACAACCGAGAGTTGGCGTCATAGCGTCATATAGACGCAATCGAATGCTGAGGTCAAAAGCTTGGTTCCAAGTAGAAGTGGGTCGCAGAGAGCTACATGCCTGCACACCTGTCGACGGAATACTCACCGCCGCTGCACTAACGTGCCAACGTCATCCACCAGAGTCTTCGCACATGCCCGTCAGCTATTCGATCAGCCTGCCCGACCCCAAGCTCGCCCGCGGCAGCGATGCGAGCGTGAGCTTCAGCGCCCATGGCGCCGAGGCCTTTGCCGAACAGCTGCAGGCCGCCCTGCGCGACCCGGCCTGGTTCGATCGCTGGCGCCAGCTGCAGGCCGACCCGGACGCGGTGGATCCCAGCCTCGGCGTGACCGATCCCTCGGCCACGGTCACCGGCAAGCAGGGCGACCTGCGGATCGATCTGGTCGCCACCACCAGCATCCCCGGCGACCTGCTCAAACAGCGCATGCAGGCGCTGGCCGGACATCACTGGGAACTGCGCGACGTGCGTTGAAGCTCGCTGCCGCCGCGCGTAAGGCGCGGCGGCAACTCCACTCAGGTCAGCGCGCTGTCCGCCACCCGCCGCGGCCAACGCCACTTCAGATTCACCGCCAGCGTCCCGATCACGATCAACGCCAGGCCCAGCCATTGCACCGGTACCAGCGCGTGGCCGTAGAGCAGATAGTCCAGCAACAGCGTGACCAGCGGATAGACGAACGCCAGTACCGCAATCGTGGCCACGTGCAGATGGCGATAGGACGAATAGAACAGCACATACACGATACCGCTGTGGATCACGCCCAGGCCCACCAGCCACAGCCAATGCAGGCCTGGATGCAGCGCGGCGCCACTGGAAAACCCTGCCAGCAATAAGGTGCCGACCCAGCATTGGACGGTCACCACGGCCAGTGGCCGCTCGCGGCTGATGCGGCGCGACATCAGCAACGACGCCCCGCACAGCAATGCCGCCAGCAAGGTGAGCGCGATCCCGATCAGATAACCGCGATCGGCCGCCTGCCAGAGCCGCGCCGGATCGGCCGAACAGGCCACACCGACGAATGCCAGAAACGTCCAGCCCAGATCGACACGCCGCGTGCGCTCGCCCTGCAGCAATGCAGCAAGGATCAACATCACGAACGGAAACACGTGGTAGACCATCGTCGCCACACCGATCGACGAGCGCGCCATGCCGGCGAACAACGCCACCCAGTTCAGCACCAGCAACACACCGCTGATGACCGCATCGCGCAACAGCGCACGCTCGCGCCACAGGCCGCGCAGCTGCCCACCGATCAAACCGCACACCGTCAGAAACAGCGCACCGAACAGGCAGCGGTAGAACACCGCAGTCACCGGATCCTGCCCGCTTTCGTGCACAAACACGCCCACCGACCCGATCAACACTTCGGCCACCAGCAATTGCCAGATTGCACGTCGCGCAGCGCCCGCCGAGGTCGCTTGAGCAGACAAGGACACGCTCATAGCGCAATCGCTCCCTGCAGATACTGCACAGCGCTGCCGCGCACGTACACATGCTGCGGCTCGACCCGGCAATCGAGTTCACCGCCGCGTGCCGATGCCTGCAGCGCCCGCAGCTGCGTCCTGCCAAGCGTTTGTGCCCACAGCGGCGCCAACGCGGCATGGATCGACCCGGTCACCGGATCCTCGCTACCGCCATTGGCCGGCCAGAAATAGCGCGAGACGAAGTCATGCCCGACACCCGGCGCGGTGACCGCCACATCGCGCGGCGCCAGCACCAACATCCGGCTCAGATCGGGCGTTACCTCACGCACCTGTCCTTCATCGGCGTAGACGGCGATGTAGGCCTGCGCGTTTGCATAGACAGCCTGTGGCGCGATCGACAACGCCTCCAACAAGGCTTGCGGCACTACCGGCACCAGCGACGGCATCTGGTTGGGGAAGCGCAGCTCGAAGGTACTCTCGGCCACCCTGGCGACCTCGATCTCACCGACGGCAGGCGCGCGCAATCGCAACGGGAATGCAGCGCCTTGATGCATGGCAATCACCAACGCGCTGGCCAAGGTCGCATGCCCGCAGAAGCCGACTTCCTTGATCGGAGAAAACCAGCGAATGTCGAATACCCCGCTCTCGTCGCGCACGAAAAATGCGGTCTCCGACAAATTGTGTTCGCCGGCAATCGCCTGCATCAGCGACTCCGGCAACCATTCCTGCAACGGCACAACAGCCGCAGGATTGCCCTTGAAACGCACCGAGGTGAACGCATCGACGATAAACACAGGAAGCAGCACGGCCAACCTCACAAAAGAAAACAACCGCCTGGCGCACTCACCGGGCACAGCCAGTCTGCAGCGCAGTACACGACCATGACAGATTCAGATACGCTGTAAATCGACCAATACAGATAAAGGGCGCCCGCACATGCTCCTGTACGAATCGCTGGCCACCCAGCTGCGCCAGCAGATCGAAGACGGCACCCTGCGTGCCGGCGAGCGCCTGCCCTCGATTCGGCAACTGGCCGCCAATCACGGCATCAGCACGGCAACGGCAGTGCAGGCATGCCTGCAACTGGAACGCGAAGGCCGCGTGCAGGCGCGGCCGCGCTCCGGCTACTTCGTGCGCACCACCGCCTCTGCATTGCCTGTCGCTACACCCGCAATGCGTCGGCGCAAACCCGGCATGGTCGACAACCCTGCCTTGCAGCGCGTGCTCGACACCCTGGCGCGTACCGACCTGCTGCCGTTGCACACCGCCACTCCCGCGCCGGCGTTGTTGCCGGCTGCGCACTTGGCCGCCGCCCTGTCGCGTCAGTTGCGGCGCCAACGCACCGCCGCACTGGACTACGCACCGCCACAAGGCCACGCCGTACTGCGCCGGCAGATCGCACAGCGCTACGCACACTGCGCAACCACCGTAGCCGCAGAAGAAGTGGTGATCACCGCCGGTGCGATGGAAGCGATCAGCCTGGCACTGCGCACCCTCACCGCACCGGGCGATGTCGTGCTGGTGGAAACACCCACCTACCACGGCATCCTGCAGGCGGTGGCCACATTACGACTCAAGGTGCTGGAAGTCCCCAACCGCGCCGGCCATGGCATCGATGTCGCGCGCCTGGACGCGCTGCTGCAACGCACGCCGGTGCGCGCAGCAGTGCTGGTGCCCAACTTCAACAATCCCAACGGCAGCCTCACCCCCGACAGTGCCAAGCGCGCACTGCTCGATAGCTGCGCACGCCACGGCACCGTGGTGATCGAAGACGATATCTACGGCGAACTGGATTGGTCGGGCCAGCGCCCACGCCCGCTACGCCACTTCGACACGCATGCCAATGTGATCACCTGCGGCTCGTTCTCCAAGGTACTGTCGCCCGGCATGCGCGTGGGGTGGTTGCTAGGCGGCGACTGGACCGACGCCTTGGTGCGCGCCAAATACTTTTCCACCGTCGGCAGCGCCAGCCTGCCGCAACTGGCGCTGGCCGATTATCTGGCGCAACACGATCTGGAACGGCATCTGCGCAAGCTACGCCGCACCCTGGCCGACAACGGCCAACGCCTGCGCGATGCGATCGTGCGGCATTGGCCTGAGGGCACGCGGGTGGGCGACCCGGCCGGCGGACTCTCGCTGTGGCTGCAATTGCCCGATGGCGGCAGCGGCCAGGCATTGTTCGAAGCCGCATTGGCCGAAGGTATCGGCACCTCGCCGGGCCATCTGTACTCCAGCCGTGGCGACTACGCCGATCATCTACGTCTCACCTGCGGCCAGCCGTGGAGCGAGATGCTGGAACGCGGAATGCGGCGATTGGGCAGGCTTGCGGCGCAGGTGGCGCGTTAGCTTCGTCGTTGACATCAACTTTTGAATTGGCGTTGACGTCAGCTGTTGCTGTTGCTGTTGAACAAAAACAACGATGTCGCCGGCATCTACTCGACGCGGACTTTCAGATACGCAATGGCGAGCCCCTCTCCCCACGGGAGAGGGGTTGGGGTGAGGGTACGGGGCGAAGCCGTCGTCACTTTCAAACTGCACGAGGCTTCGCCCGTACCCTCATCCGCCCCTGCGGGGCACCTTCTCCCGAGGGGAGAAGGGAAATCAGCTCGGCGCTTTATTCATGCCACCGGTCCAGGCAACACGGCAACGCAAGCAATGCAACGCACGCAACTGCGCGAGCTCTACTGCCGCGCACACGCCACAAAGTTAACAAACGCAACAAAGGCAACAAAGGCAACAAAGGCAACAAAGTTAACAAACGCAACAAAGGCAACAAAGGCAACAAAGGCAACAAAGGCAACAAACGATCGACTATTTCCACAATCAAGCAATCAAGCAATCACGAACGCAACGCCGCAGCATGATGCGCAATATGCTCGCCGATAAAACTCGAAATAAAGTAATAGCTATGGTCGTAACCAGGCTGCAGACGCACCGTCACCGGATAACCCGCAGCCTTTGCAGCTTCTTCAAATAGCGCAGTTTTTAGCTGATTCTCAAGAAATTCATCTGCACCGCCCTGATCGATCAACAGCGGCAAGCGCTCCTGTACCTGCGCGATCAACGCAGTCGCGTCATACGCTTTCCACGCATCACGGTCCGGCCCCAGGTACTGGCCAAACGCCTTCTCGCCCCACGGCACCTGGCTCGGCGCGACGATCGGTGAAAATGCAGACACGCTGCGATAGCGGCCCGGATTCTTCAATGCGATGGTCAAGGCGCCGTGCCCGCCCATCGAGTGGCCGCTGATCGCGCGCGCGCCGGTGGTGGCGAAGGTCGCTTCGATCAACGCCGGCAATTCGTTCACCACATAGTCGTACATGCGGTAGTGCGCCGCCCACGGCTGCTGCGTGGCATCGACGTAGAAACCGGCGCCCTTGCCGATGTCGTAGCCGTCCGCGTCGGCCACCTCGTCGCCGCGCGGGCTTGTGTCGGGCGCAACCAGGATCACGCCATGCTCGGCGGCATAACGTTGCGCGCCGGCCTTGCTGATGAAATTCTGTTCGGTGCAGGTCAGGCCGCTGAGCCAGTACAGCACCGGCAGCGGGCCATCGGCGGCCTGCGGTGGCAGATACACGCCCACCTGCATGCTGCAGTTCAAGCTCTGCGACTGGTGCCGGTAGACATCTTGCCAACCGCCGAAGCAGGCACGGTGTTCGATACGTTCCATGAGATTCCTTCGATAAAAACCTGCGGCCGACATGGCTGCCGGCCGCGGGGTTGGGCGGTCAGTGCAGCAGGCCCTTATGGCGTGCCACATTGGCCGCCAATGCATCCATCAATCCCGGCGACAGGCAGTCGTACGGGGTCAAGCCGAGCTCGTTGAGGCGCGCGCGTACGCCGTCCATGTCATCCGGCGGCGTGCCGGTTTCGATGATGGAGGACACGAACGCCGCAAAGCCCGGCGGTGACCAGCCCGACTGCTGCGACAACTCGGTATGGATGAAGTCCAGACCATAAAACGCATGGTCCTTGTTCTCGATGCGGCCAATCATATGCACGCCGCAACCGGTACAGGCGTGGCGCTGGATCGCCGCGCTTTCGTCGACGATCTTGAGCTTCTCCGCATGCGCGGTGACCGTGACCTTGTCGCGCGGCACCACTGCAATCACCGAAAAGGTCGCGCCCTCCGGCTTCCAGCATTTACTGCAACCGCAGGCGTGGTTATGCGCGGTCTGCGCACCCACGTCCACGGTCACCTTGTCGCTGGCGCAATGACATTCAAGGGTTCCCCCCTGAAAGCTTTCTGCACCTCCACGCGCAACACCACTGTCTACCGAAGGATGAATCGAGACGCTGGTCATCATGCCCCTCCCGGAGTATCGGGTACCACGTGCGCGGAAGCGGCCGCGCGCCGATCCTGGCCGTACGGTCAGAAGTGAATCACGGTGCGGATCGACTTGCCTTCGTGCATCAGATGGAAGGCCTCGTTGATCTCTTCCAGCGGCATGGTGTGGGTGATGAACGGGTCCAGATCGATCTCGCCCTTCATCGATTGCTCCACCATGCCCGGCAATTGGGTACGTCCCTTGACACCGCCGAAGGCCGAGCCGCGCCACACGCGGCCGGTCACCAGCTGGAACGGACGGGTACTGATTTCCTGGCCTGCACCAGCCACGCCGATGATGACGCTCTCGCCCCAGCCCTTGTGGCAACACTCCAGCGCCGACCGCATCACGTTGACGTTGCCGATGCACTCGAAACTGAAGTCCACGCCGCCATCGGTCAACTCGACGATGACCTCCTGGATCGGCTTGTCGTAGTCCTTGGGGTTGATGCAATCGGTGGCGCCCATGCTGCGTGCCAGATCGAACTTGCCCGGGTTGGTGTCGATGGCCAGGATGCGCCCGGCCTTGGCCTGCACCGCGCCCTGGATCACCGCAAGACCAATGCCGCCCAGGCCGAACACCGCCACGCTCTCGCCGGGCTTGACCTTGGCAGTGTTGTGCACGGCACCAATACCGGTGGTGACGCCGCAACCGAGCAGGCAGACCTTCTCCAGCGGCGCTTCCGGGTTGACCACGGCCAGCGAAATCTCCGGCACCACGGTGTACTCGCTGAAGGTGCTGCAGCCCATGTAGTGATAAATCGGCTCACCGTTGTACGAGAAGCGCGTGGTGCCGTCGGGCATCAGGCCCTTGCCCTGCGTGGCACGCACTGCCTGGCACAGATTGGTCTTGCCGGACAGGCAGAATTTGCACTTGCGGCATTCTGCGGTGTACAGCGGGATCACGTGATCGCCGACCTTGACGCTGGTGACGCCCTCGCCGATCTCTTCAACGATGCCGCCGCCTTCGTGGCCCAGCACGGACGGGAAGATGCCTTCCGGGTCGTCGCCAGACAGCGTGAACGCATCGGTGTGGCAGACGCCGGTGTGGGTGATGCGGACCAGCACTTCGCCGGCCTTCGGCGGTGCGACGTCGATTTCGACGATTTCCAGCGGCTTGCCGGGTCCGAATGCAACTGCTGCACGGGATTTCATTGGATGACGCTCCTGACGATGAGATTCAAGGACGGGTGCGGCATGCGCCGACCCGGTGGGAGTTCATTTGAGGTAGGACCGGACCAGGCCGAGCAATTCCTGCACCCGCTCGGCGCGTTGCGCATCGGACGTTGCGGCATGTCCGAAATCTTCCCGGATATGTGCTTCAAGCACCTGCGACATCAGCCCATTCACGGCCCCCCGGATCGCGGCGATCTGCTGCAAGACAGGCGCGCAGTCTGCGCCTGCCTGCAGCGCCCGCTCAAGTGCATCGCACTGTCCACGCAAGCGGCGCACGCGTGCTAGCGCCCGCTTTTTCTCTTGCGGCGAATGCGGCATGACGGCTCCGATCCAGATACTGGGGGGCAGTATATGGATTCGGACGAAAAAAGCCATGGGCATCGGGGGCGTTGTGTCGAAGATGCCGGCTGGCAACTTGATGTTCGATCAACGCAGATGCGCGCGAGAATGCCGCCAACAGGGACTGTGGCGCGGCCTGTGCACAGACACGCACAGATCAAAATTTTCTGCCCTGCGCAGGAAATCCGCAACCGCAATCAGCAAAGTGGCCGCAGTGCAGCATGACGGTGGCTGATGTGCACGGGCAGCATCCAGCGTCATCCCTCATCTCCCTCCAGGCGCATGCTTTCCGACACCGGCAGCTCGATGGTGCAGCGCACCCCATCCGGGCCAAGCTCATAAGTGGTTTCGGCCTGCAGTTGATACGGCAGCGCGCGCTCGATCAGCTCGCGGCCGTACCCGGAGCCTTGTGGCGCTTCGCCGGGCGTTGGCATGGTCACGCCGGTTTCGCTCCATTCGATCCGCAGCCGCGTGCCGTTACCGGTGCGCAGCAGGCGCCAACGCACCTGCAACTGGCCGCCGGGTTGGGCGAGCGCGCCGTACTTGTTCGCATTGGTCGCCAGCTCATGCAGCGCCAGCGCAAACGTCTGCACGGTGCTGGAGCGCAGACGCACGCCACTGGGGCCATCCAGCACCACCTGCTCACCCTGGCCTTGCGCATCGATTGCGCCCATCGCCGAGAGTTCGACATGGATCAACTCATCGAACAGGATGCGATCGCCGTCGTTCAGGCGCGAGAGCAATCCCTGCACGCGCGCCAGCGCGTCCAGCCGGTCGTTGTAGATCAGCGCCAGCTCGGCGATGGTCTTGCTGCTGCGCTGGGTGCGATTGAAGACCACACGCACCACGCCCATCAGGTTGCGCGTGCGGTGCTGCAGTTCGGCCAGCAACACCTGCTGGCGATCTTCCCACTCCCGGCGCCGGGTGACGTCCTGGCCGATCTTGAGATACCCCAGCGGCTCGACACCGCCATCGCGCAGCGGCCGGGTCGCCCCTTCGATGAAGACGCGGCGGCCGTCCTTGCATTGATGCCAGCGGACATTGGGGGCAAAGCCGGTGTGGTGCGCCTGTTCGATCTCGCGCTGCGGCACCCCGGCCAGGCGATCTTCTGCAACGAAGGTCATGGCGATGTGTTGCCCCACCGCTTCTTCGGCGGTCCAGCCGAACACCGCTTCGGCACCAGGGGGCCAGGTCTGGATGTAGCCACTGGTGTCGGTGGTAAAGATCGCGTAATCCAGCGCGTTTTCAAGAATCACGCGATAACGCTCTTCGCTTTCGATCAGCGCGCCCTGTGCGCGTGCGCGCTCCAATGCCGCCCAGGTGCGCTCTGCGGTTTCCTCGGCCAGCCGGATCTCGGCGGCCGTCCAATCGCGCGCAGTGCGCTGATTGACCACGAAGCTGGCAACCAGCTGGCCGCTCTTGATCAGCGGCACCACGATCAGCGCACCGATGGCATTGCCCAGATAGGCCGCGCGCTGATCGTCGGGCAATGCCGCATCGATGGCAGTGTCGCGCACCACCCATGTCTGCGCGTCGGTCAGCAATGGCATCGGCCAATCGCTCAGTGCGAAGCGCCGCGCATGACTGGTTTCGCCGGGTTGATGCCAATCGCGTTCCACCACGTACTGCTGCGCTTTGCGATCCACTTCAACGTAGTACGCGCGGCCGGCATGCAAATGCTCGCCCAGCACGCACGCGGCGTTGCCCTGGATCGCGGCCGGGTCGCTCAGCGGCCGCAGCGCATCGGACAGCTTCAACAAGAAGGCATTGCGATCCTGCACCTCGCGCAATGCCGCTTCGGCCAGCTTGCGGTCGGTGATGTCGAGCACGAATTCGAAACCGGTTCCATCCGGCAGCCGCTTGGCGGCGAACAACGCCCAGCGAAGCGAGCCGTCCTTGCGCAGATATTCGCGCTCATACGGCGTGGTGCTGCCGTTGGCTTTCAACTCCTGAAAGGCCTGCGCGGTCAAACCACGCGAGGTTGCCGGGGTCAGGTTCTGCCAGGTGAGCGCGCCTGCTTCCACATCCGCACGGCTATAGCCACTCATCTTCAGGAACGCATCGTTGGCGTCGGTAAGCCGGCCATCCATATCGAAATATGTCGCGCCTACGGTTTCGATCGTCAGTGCGGTGCGGAAGCGCTCTTCACTGGCACGCAGCTGCTCCTGCGCACGTTTCTTGTCGGAGATATCGCGAAAATACACCGACATGCCGCCATCACCGGTGGGATACAGACTGATGTCGACCCAATGCCCCAGCACCGGTGAGGCGACATCCAGGCGAACCATCTGCCGGGTTTGTGCGGCCTGCAAATGCGCGGTATGCGTTGCAGAGCCGATCAAATCGGCAAACTCGTCCCAGATCACCTTGCCCAGCAATTGCGCACGCCAGCGTGCCCACAGCGCCTCGGCCTTGCGATTGATATAGGTAAAGCGCCACTGCGCATCGACGCCATAGAACGCATCGGAAATGCTTTCCAGAATGTCGCGGTTACGCTCTGCAAGCACGCCCAGTTCGGCCTGCACTTGCCGCTGCCCGGTCACGTCCTGCACCACGGTCAATCCACCGGTCACCTTGCTGCCATCGCGTAACGCAACGGCGGTGACACGTAGCCAACGTTCGGTAGTGCCATCGAGATGGCGGAAATCCACCGGCGCTGTGGTGTCTTCGCCGCGCAACGCACGCGCGCCGGGAAACTGCTGCGGTGGCACCGGGTTGCCTTGCTGGTCGACACCCTTCCACTCCTCTCCATGCACGCTATCGCGCGAGGGAATGCGATCGGTCAATTGCTCGCTCAGCTGCGGGTTCTTGTAGGTGAAACGGCCTTGCGTATCGAACAGACCGACGCCGATCGGAATCTGATCGAGCACCAGCGCCAGCCGCGCCTCGCTGTCGCGCAGGCGTTGTTCGGCCTGCTTGCGTGCGGTGATGTCGGCGGCGGTGCCGAACCATTCGGTGATGTTTCCATCCGCACCTAGTGCCGGCACGCCCTTGGTGGCGATCCAGGCCAGGCTGCCGTCCGCACGTCGCACCCGATGCTCAAAAATGATCGGTGTCTTTGCATGGATGCCGGCATCGATCTTTTGCCGCACCATTGCCCGATCGTCATCGGGAATGTAATCCATCAGCCAGGCGCGATTGGGATTGACCGTATCGGCCAGAAAGCCTTTACCGGTCGATGTGCGCATCTCGCCCCAATCCGAGCTCATCCGGTAATGCACTTCGGAACTTACCAGCGACAACGCAGCCAGCCGCGACTCGCTGGTCCGCAATGCCGCCTGAGCACGATTGCGTTCGACATAGTCGGCGGCGGTCCACGCAAGCAGTTCGAGCAACCTGAGTTCATGCCCCGCCGGGCGGTACGGCATGGTGAATTGCGTACTGAGCAAGCCGAGCAACACGCCGGCACGATTGAACAGCGGAGTGAACTGCGCAGCACGAATCCCACTGCACAGCGCGGCCTCGTAATCCGGCGTGCACTTGAGTGGGGTGAACGTTTCGATGTCTTCGATCACCAGCTGCCGGCGCTCGCGGCGCACGGTATCGCAGGTCGCCTGAAAACCGTCCTTCAAGAACTGCTGCACGAACGGGCTACGCTCGTCATGCCCGCGATAGACGCGCAGTTCCATGTCGTTGCTGTGCTCGTCGACCAGTTGCACGCAACCGCACTCGGTGCGCGCGAACGTGCAGGCAAGCGCGGTGATGTCCTGCAGCGCTACACGCATGTCGCTCTGCGCTGCAAGGCTGACCTGTAGCGCGTGCAACTTGCGCATGCCGGCCAGCTCTTCCTGCATGCTTGCAGCGCTTTCGACACGTTCCACGTTGTCGATCTGCTCGCCAGGCGCACGTTTCATCGTGACTGGTTTCTCCCTGCGCGCATTATCCGATCTCTCGCCAAGGGTGAAGCGACACAATGCGTAATCGCGAGCGAAGAGGCTGTAGTAGCGTGCTCGACATCTGCCGTGCTGGTGCACGCGCAAGCCTGCGTCTTTGGATGCGCAGCCGACGCGACCGCAAGGTGGTGGTCACTACTTGCAGCGTCATCTGGCGAAACACCGGCCCTTCTGCTGTACGGCAACATCCGCTTGCGGCAAGTTACCTGCGCGCATCGGTCTCAGCCGTGACGCGGCGGCGGCTCGAATCCCTCCGCCTCCAGGCATAGCAGCAACGATGACGGCAGCGGCCCAGGCGGTGGCGCATCCGGCACCGGCAACGCGACGTCTTGCGCCGTAGCGCAGGCCTGCAGCGCTGCATCGAATTCGGGATCGTGCGGCGGCGGTGGGCCATGATGGCCGCGCTCAGGCGGCGGCGGTGACAGCGGCGGCGCGCCACCTGGAGCGCCGCAGAGGCTGGCGCAGCCGCCCAGGCTCAGTACGGCAAGCAGCGCAGCGGTGACGGCAAAGCCGGGGCGTGTTTGGACCATCGTCGATCTCCCTGGATGGATGCACACGTGTGCGTCGTGCATGCACGTGGCAGGGGCGGGCGACGCCCGCGCTTTCGTCCAGCAAAGCCTTGCATGTGCGTGTGCCGCGCATGTGTCGCGCGCGTGTCGCCATCCGCCAAGCGCAGGCGTGCGACGGCATGCGCTGATCGCGCCGCTACCCCTGCTGCACAAACGCGCAAGCGCTAACGCGTCAGTTCTCGACGACGGCCGGTGCCACGCTGACGGCGGCGTCAGCGGCATTTTCAGGCAGCGATGCCATCACCGCAGCGCGAAAGCGCGCAGCGAATGCGGCATCGTTGGCCTGATAGAAGGCACGCGCATTGGCCGATAACTGATCCAGCTGCGCCTGTGGCAACGCCAATGCGGTTTCCACCGCGTGCGCGATTCCCGCCGCATCGACGTAGTAATACGAGGCCAGACGCCGCTGGCGCACGTCGGCCACCGGAATCAGCACGCCGTTCTCGGGCCTGACCAATTCGTTCATCGGCTCGCCGTCGGTCGCCAATGTCACCGCGCCCACGCTCAACGCTTCCATCAGGTAATGACCGAAACCTTCGGCTTCTGACGGGCAGATATGGAACAGATGCGCGTTTTGCAGCCGGCGCAGTTCGGCATCGTCGAGATAGCGGACCCGGTGATCGATGTTGGCAGCAACCACCGGTTTGCCGGCGGTGCGTGGGCTCTGCACCACGGTCAGCAGCGGCCACTCCGGATGCTGCTTCCAGGTCTCCAGCAGCACGCGGGTGCCCTTGGCGGTGCTGCGCCCGGCCAGATGGAAGAATGCACGCTGACGCAGCACCCGTGGGTCGTATCGATCCGGGCTGGTAAATCCGATGAACCGCGTGGTGCAGCCCAGATTGCGAAAGATCCGCTCGGCGTGATGGGTCTTGCACAGCACCGCGTCGAAGCGCGGCAACCGCGGCAGCCACTTGGGCAGCATCCACTCCGGATTGGGCACCAGCAGGTTGGCCTGGCCCAGCGGCAGGCAGCGCGCATACACACGTTCGGAAAAGATCTGCACCGGCACCCGCCCGAACAGCGCGCGGCTGGCCCACAGACGGGTTTCGCGCAGGGTGTCGTGCAGACGCTGGCTGGTGAATCCCACTTCCTGCACCGGCACACCGCCAGCACGCAGGGTCTGCGCCATCAACACCATGTCGCGGGTCAGGCCCACGCCGTTGTCGCGGCTGATCACCCGCATCATCGGAAACGCCTTGTCATGCGCGCACTCGCCATTGCAGCGGCACAGTGTCGATGTGATGGATTCCTTGGCGATGTCCGGTTCTGTCATGTCGCGCCACACGTATGCCAATGGATGACAAATTCAATCATTATGATGCGTGCTCCAGCCTTGCAACTGCGAGCACCATGTATCCGGTAGCCACCACACTGCGCGGCCAAACCTCCGCGCCACCGACGATGACCTCCATGGACCTGCAACAACCCTGCGTTCTTGTGGTTGACGACGACCCGGACCTGCGCAAGCTGATCGGCGAGTTCCTGAGCGCCCACGGCTACCAGGTGGACGTTGCCGAAAACGTGGCGGAGATGCGCAAGAGCATCGCGCAGCGCCGCCCGGACCTCATCGTACTCGACGTGATGATGCCCGGAGAAGACGGGCTGAGCGCGGCCCGGGCCCTGGCCAGCGAGCGCGGTTCACCCGCGGTCATCATGCTCAGCGCGTTGGGCAACGACACCGACCGCATCATCGGCCTGGAAGTGGGCGCCGACGATTACCTGGCCAAACCCTGCAATCCACGCGAATTGCTGGCCCGGGTGCGCGCCCTGCTGCGCCGCAGCCAGGCCAGCAACGAGCAGGCCGACCACCGCGGCAACGTCTACGAGTTCGCCGGCTGGCGGCTGGATGTGGTGCGCCGCGACCTGCGCGACCCCACCGGCATCTTCATCAACCTCTCCGACGGCGAGTTCGCGCTGCTGCGCACCTTCGTCGAGCATCCGCAGCGGGTGCTGAGCCGCGACCAGCTGCTGGACTATGCGCGCGGCCGCGATACCGATGTCTACGATCGCGCCATCGACAGCCAGATCAGCCGGCTGCGCCGCAAGATCAACGAACGCGTGCATACCGAGCTGATTCGCACCGTGCGTAACGAAGGCTACATGCTGCTGCCGGGCGTCTCGCGTCTGTGAGCAACCCGGCACGTCGCGGGCTGTCGATCTTTGCGCGGACCTTCGTGTTGCTGGCGGTGGCCCTGCTCACCGCCCAGGCGGTCGGCATCGCCCTGCTGGTGATGCGCACCCCGGTCTACGAGCCGCCGGTGCATCCGCCGGAGGTGGTGGCGCTGCTGTCCACGCGCATGCCGGCCGGCACCCAGACCTTGACGGTGCGCGAGTCCGCGCAGTCCCCGCTGCCGCCAGCAGGCCAGGTGCGCGATGCGTTTGCCGAAATGCTGCTGGCGCATTGGCTGGATGTGCCCGAGCAGCGCGTGCGCTTCTACCGCAGCGCCGACGATCGCCCGGGCCCGCGCGTCGGCATGTCGCTGCCGGGCCAATCGCAGGCGTCCGAGGCCAATGACGGCGATGGCAGCCCTGCCGGCAATCGCCGCGCTGCCTTGCAGAGATCGCCGCCAGAGCCTGGTGACTGGCACCGCGAGCGCCATCCCGGCGCCTCGCCGTTCGGCAACGGACTGCGCCCTGACGACGCCCCCGGCGCCTGGGAAAGCGAGCGGCTGACCCCGGGCGTGCCACTGCTGGACGGCTTCACCGCCGCGCTGCAGCAGCCCGATGGCCGCTGGCGCACGGTGGAATCGCCGCCACGGCGGTTGTCGGCCGAGTTCAAGACCCACGTGGTGCTGCTGTTTCTGGCCGGCCTGCTGGCCAACGTGCCGCTGGCGTGGTGGTTCTCGCGTGCGCTGTCGGCGCCGATCAAGCGCTTTGCCGAGGCCGCCGACCGGCTGGGCCGCAACCCGGATGCCGCCGCACTGCAACGCAGCGGCCCGCCGGAGATCGTGCGCGCGGCCGACTCGTTCAATGCGATGCAGGCGCGCCTGAACCGCCTGATCAACGAGCGCACCCACATGGTGGCGGCGATCGCGCACGACCTGCGCACGCCGCTGGCGCGCCTGTCGTTCCGTCTGGACGGCCTGCAGCCTCCGCTACGCGACAAGGCACTGGCCGACATCGACGAGATGAAGGCGATGATTTCCGCCGCGCTGGATTTCATCCAGAACGATCGCCACCGCGGCGAACGCGCGCCGCTGGATCTGCGCCTGCTGGTGGAAAGCGTGGTCGACAACGCCACCGACATCGGCGCCGAGGCCGAGCTGCTGCCCGGCCCGGCGATCACCCTGGATGGCGACCCGCTCGCCTTGCGCCGCGCGGTGATGAACCTGCTGGAGAACGCGCTGAAGTACGGCAAACGCGCGCGCCTGCAGCTGCAGCGTGACGGCGAAGACGGCGTGCTGTGGATCGACGACGACGGCCCCGGCATCGACCCGACCCAGCGCGAACAGTTGCTGCTGCCGTTCGTGCGTGGCGAGTCCTCGCGCAACCGCGACACCGGCGGCATCGGGCTAGGCTTGTCGGTGGCGCACAGCATCGTGCTGGCGCATGGCGGCGACCTGCGCCTGGACAACCGTGCCGGCAGCGGTCTGCGCGTAACGGTGCGCCTGCCGTGCATGCCGGAGCGGCGCTAAGCCTGGATCGGATCGAGGGTCTTTACCGGACCCGGACGCGCTGATTGCGAGTGCGGCAGCGCGCGCGTGATGCCATCGCCTGCGTGTCACGCTACCGAGATCGCCGCGACGGGAGGTCGCCGGAGCACCGCATGCGCGATGAGGCGGCAGCTAATGGCGCCTCATCGCACTCAGGTCAAGGCGGGCAGAACTGCAGCGGCGCGCCACATCGGCAACCCACCGCAGCCCTTCAACCCACGCTTGCTCACTCAGTACGCAAACTCGCGGAACACCCGATCGATGTCGCCGTTCCATGCGCCGTGATACAGCGCCAGCTTGCGCTCGGCGGCGGTGACACCGCTCTCGGCGATCTCGGCGATCACATCCACAAAGCCGGTTTCGTCCTGACCGTCGGCATTCAAGCGCGCCCGCCGACGCAGGCCTTCGCGCGCGATCTTGACCGCTTCCACGGCCAAATCGCGCACCGTGCCGTGACGGAACGGCAGCCCGAGCGCATGCTTGGGCACACCATCGCGCAGCGCGTGACGCTCGGTAGGGCTGAAATCCTTGACCAGATCCCAGGCCGCATCCAGCGCGGTGTCGTCGTACAGCAGCCCCACCCAGAACGCCGACAGCGCGCACAGGCGGTCCCACGGGCCGGCATCGGCGCCACGCATTTCCAGATACTTCTTCAAGCGCACTTCCGGGAACGCGGTGGTCATGTGGTCCGACCAATCGCGCAGCGTCGGCAATGCACCCGGCAATGCCGGCAGCTTGCCTTGCATGAAATCGCGAAAGCTCTGCCCGCTGGCATCGACATACACACCGTCGCGGTACGAAAAATACATCGGCACATCGAGCAGGTAATCGACGTAGCGCTCGTAGCTGAAGCCGTCTTCGAACACGAAGTCCAGCATGCCGGTGCGATCGGCGTCGGTGTCGGTCCAGATGTGCGAGCGGTAGCTCAGGTAACCGTTGGGCTTGCCTTCGGTGAACGGCGAATCGGCGAACAACGCGGTGGCGATCGGCTGCAGGGCCAGCGACACGCGGAACTTCTTGACCATGTCCGCTTCGGTGGCGTAATCCAGATTGACCTGCACCGTGCAGGTGCGCGTCATCATGTCCAGGCCGAGCGAGCCGACCTTGGGCATGTAGTTCTTCATGATCTGGTAGCGGCCCTTGGGCATCCACGGCATTTCATCGCGGCGCCACTTCGGCTGGAAGCCCATGCCGAGAAAGCCCAGCTGCAACTCACCGGCAACCTGCGCCACTTCGTCCAGATGGGTGCCGGTTTCCACGCAGGTGTGATGCAGGGTCTCGACCGCTGCGCCGGAAAGTTCCAGCTGCCCGGCCGGCTCCAGCGTCACCGAGGCACCGTCGCGCAGCAGCGCGATGGTATGGCCGTTTTCCTGCACCGGCTCCCAGCCGAAGCGAGTCAAGCCGGTCAGCAGCGCCTGGATGCCGCGCGCGCCTTCAAAGGTGGGCGCGCGCAGGTCATCGAGCTGGAAGCCGAACTTTTCGTGCTCGGTGCCGATCCGCCAGTCCGCGCTGGGCTTCTCGCCGGAGGCAAGTACCTGGACCAGCTCCGCGCGTTCGGTGATCGGCGTTTCGGCAACGTGGCTGGGACTCGACAAGGGCAGGCTCGCAGACGTGATGAAGGGGGAACGATGTGGGGATACTCCCCTGCCACCGCAAGGCCCGCACTATAACCGCCCGGCGCGAAAGGATTGGCGACACCGACAGGGCATGACATTTCCACCGATGGGCGAACGGCAGCCGATCCGTGCCTCAACGTGATCCGGTACGCGTCCCGGTGATCCCTACCCAGGCGCGTGCAGCCAGGCGCTGCCGGGCTGTTGCACTGCGCCCGTGTCTGCGCATCCGGCATCGCACCTGCGGGCACGCACCGATCAGCACCGTCTTGAAACGCAAACGGCGGGCCGAAGCCCGCCATCGTTAAGCCGCCCCGGGTATAGGCGCGGGGATGAAGTCAGCGTCTATTGCCTCACTCGGCGGCAGGCGGCGCGCCATCCAGGCCCAGCCAGCCGCCGACGATGCCGCGCAGTTCGTCCACGCCCTGGCGCGATTCGCCGGAGTAGGTCTGCACGGTCACGCTGTCGCCAAAGCGCGAGGTCACTTCTTTCTTGACCTTCTGCAGGGTCTGCATCTGCTGGCCACGGCCGAGCTTGTCGGCCTTGGTCAGCAACCCGTGCGCGGGCAGGCCGCGTTCGGCGGCATAGCCGAGCATCTGCAGGTCGTAATCCTTGAGCGGGTGGCGGATGTCCATCACCACCACCAGCCCGCGCAAGGCCTCGCGGGTGCGGAAATAACGGTCGATGAAGGCCTGCCAGTGCGCCTGCAGATCCTGCGGCACCTTGGCGTAGCCGTAACCGGGCAGATCCACCAGGCAGCGCTCGGGCTGGATCTGGAAGAACACCAGCTGCTGGGTACGACCAGGGGTCTTGGACACACGGGCGAGCGCGTTCTGGCGGGTCAGCGCATTGAGCGCGCTGGATTTTCCGGCGTTTGAGCGGCCGGCGAAGGCGACCTCGTAGCCGCCATCGTCCGGCAATTGCCGGGCGTTATGGGCGGACAGGTGGTAGCGGGCTTGTTCGATAAGGAGCGACATCCCCCTAGGATCGCACGTTCGGCGCCTGGCGGTTTTGCTGCACTGTTCGTTGACCCTGGCGCAAAGGCGTGTCGATAATCGAAGCACGCCTGCCACAGCCAGCCTCAAACGCGCGCAGGTCGGGTCCATACGGAGCTTTAGCTGATGCGCCATGCTCGTGTGCTTGTCCTCGCCGCCCTCGCCGTGCCGGTTATTGCCGCCGTGGCGTTTGCGCAATCGGCGGTGACGCCGATCCCCGATCCTCCACCTGTGCGCATTGCGCCGTTGGAGGTGGACCTGTCCAAGACCACCTGGGGCGATGCCAAGGCCGGCCAGACCAAGGCCGCTGCCTGCGCGGCCTGCCATGGCCCGGACGGCAACCCGGCCGTCGCCATGTACCCGCGCATCGCCGGCCAGACCGAGCGCTACGTGGCGCACCAGGTCGCCTTGATCGCCAGCGGCGAGCGCAGTACCGGCATGGCGGCGGTGATGGTGCCGTTCGTCAAGGACCTCACTGCGCAGGACATGCGCGACCTGGGCGCCTATTTCGCCACCCAGAAGTCTGCCGCCGGCGTGGCCGACGATGCGGTGGTCAATGAGGGGCCGTACCAGGGCCTGAAGTTTTACGAGGTTGGCGAGAAACTTTACCGCGGTGGCGACATCGCACGCGGCGTGCCGGCCTGCATGGCCTGCCATGGCCCATCCGGCAGCGGCAATCCGGGCCCGGCGTATCCGCGCCTGGGCGGCCAGCATGCCGAGTACGTGGCGCGGCGCCTGAAGGAATACCAGGCCGGCACCACCCAGGAGCGCAATCCGGCGCTGTTCAATATCATGGCGCAGGTGGCGCACCCGCTGACCGAGCAGGAGATCCAGGCGCTGGCCAGCTATCTGCAAGGCCTGCACGACCCCGCCGACGATGCGGCCGCCGCGCAAGCACCCGCTGCCGGGACGCCCGCACGCTCATGAGTTGAACGCTACGGCTGCCACACCGCTTCACGACGCCGGTCCCGCGACCGGCGTCGTCGTTTCCCGTCCTCCCTCTATCCCCACGGAGCCTGCATGAAGCTGTTTTCCCGTCTGTCCCTGCTGTTGTTGATCCTGCTGCCGCTGGCGGCCTGCGCTGCCGACAAGAATGCACCGCCGGTCGAAGGCGACGACTACATCGTGATCGACGGCGGCCAGCCGTACGCGCCGCTGGCCGGCAAGGTCGAAGTGACCGAGGTGTTCGGCTACACCTGCCCGCACTGCGCGCACTTCGAGCCAACCCTGGAGGCTTGGGTGGCCAAGCAGCCGGCCTATGTGCGCTTCACCCCGGTGCCGGCGGCATTCGGCGGGTTCTGGGATGCGTTCGCGCGTGCCTACTTTGCCGCCGACATCCTGGGCGTGGCCAAGCGCAGCCATCGCGCCATGTTCGAGGCGATCCACGAAAAGCAGAGCGTGCCTTCCCAGAACGTGGCACCGGAAGAACTGGCGGCGTTCTACGCCGACTACGGCGTGCCGCAGCAGCGTTTCGTCGAGACCTACAAGAGCGCGGCGGTGGACGCCAAGCTTGATGCCGCGCGCGACTTCGCCAAGCGCAGCAAGCTCCCCGGCACTCCGGCCATCATCATCAACGGGCGCTATCTGATCGGCGCGCGCAATTACCCGGACATGCTGCGCGTGGCCGACTATCTGATCGCCCGCGAGCACGCTGCGCCTGCCAAGCGCTGAACCGCGTAACCGCCACCGACGGCCGCCCGTGGCATCATGCGCCCCGCGGCCGTCCGGCCCTTTTCTCGCCCCACGCTGGAGATCCAATCCGATGAAGACCCGCTTCGCCCTGACGCTGATGGCGCTGCTGCCGATCCTGGTCGCCTGCAAGGCCCAGGACGGTTCGTCCGACACCGCACCTGCCGCTGCCACGCCGGCTGCCGAGACGGCGCCTGCTCCGGCCGCTGCCGCTCCGGCCACAGACCCCGCCGCACCGCCGGCCGTTGGCGAGAGCGCCAGCACGCCCCCCGCCGCCACACCCAGCGCCGCCCCACGTGCACCGAACGGCCCCGAGCCGGTCGCCGGCACCGACTATCTGGATATCGAAGGTGGCCAGCCGTACCAGCAGGCCGCCGGCAAGATCGAAGTGGCCGAGGTGTTCGGCTATGTCTGCCCTGCCTGCAATGCGTTCCAGCCGCTGATCGGGCCGTGGAAGGCCGGGCTGCCCTCGGACGTGCATTTCGTCTACGTGCCGGCGATGTTCGGTGGCCCGTGGGACGACTACGGCCGTGCCTTCTACGCTGCCGAAACGCTGGGCGTGCAGGAGAAGACCCACGAAGCGCTGTACAAGGCCATCCACGTCGACCAGACCCTGAAGGGCGAGCGCGGCAAGGATTCGGTGCAGGACATCGCCGCTTTCTACGCCAAGTACGGCGTGGACCAGAAGACCTTCATCGACACCATGAGCAGCTTCGGCGTGTCGGCCAAGACCAACCGCGCCAAGCAGTTCGCCACCCGCAGCAAGCTCACCGGCACCCCGTCGCTGATCGTCAACGGCAAGTACCTGGTCAAGGGCCAGAGCTTCCCGGACATGCTGCGTATCGCCGATCACCTGATCGCGCGCGAACGCGCCACGCTGGCCAAGTGACCAGAGCGATCGCCCTCCAGTGAACGCTTCGGATTCGCGCACCCTGCGGGTGCTGACCGCCAACATCCAGGCCGGCTCCAGCACCCGCCGTTACAGCGACTACGTCACCCGCAGCTGGTCGCACGCGCTGCCGTTGGGCAGCAAGCGCACCAGCCTGGACAGCATCGCCAAGCTGGCCGGCGAACGCGACATCGTGGGCTTGCAGGAGGCCGACCCGGGCAGCCTGCGCTCGGGCTTCACCAACCAGACCCACTACCTGGCCGAGCGCGCCGGCTTCGATTACTGGAGCCACCAACCCAATCGCCGCATGGGCGGGGTGGCGTCCAGCGCGAATGGCTTGCTCAGCAAGCTGCAACCGCTGGAAGTGCAGGACCATGCCCTGCCCGGCCGGATCGGCGGGCGCGGCATCCTGCTGGCCAAATTCGGCGAAGGCCGCGACGGCTTGGCGGTGGCAGTGGCGCATCTGTCGCTGGGCGCCAATTCGCGCATGGCGCAACTGGCCTTCATCGCCGAGTTGTTGTCCGAGCATCCCAACGCAATGTTGATGGGCGATTTCAACTGCATGGCCGACCGGCCGGAGATGCAGGCCCTGTATCGGCATACGCGCCTGCAACCGCCAAGCTGTGAAGTGCACACCTTTCCGAGCTGGCGCCCGGATCGGGCGATCGACCATATTCTGGTCAGCGACAGTCTGACGATCGAACGCATCGAAGCGATTCCCGCCGCATTTTCGGATCATCTGGCGGTGGGCATGGATATCCGCGTGCCGACGCAGTTGCTGCGTTAAATACCGCGAAAAGTGGCTACGGGTTCGCATAGGCGAACTCGACCGATGACACCCCCTCGACACCGCCTGTGCGATAACGCAGGCGGTTTTTCGTTGGGAGCACAGTCCGTGACACGCCTCTTATGAGTGCGCTGGTATGAGTGCGGTAGAGCCGCAACTGGCACCGGTGCGCACCTTGCGTCCGGTGTTCGTGTTGGCGGCAACGGTGGTCTGTACGTTTGCGTTGCTGGTGTCGTTGTTTCCGTTGGATGCAGGCCGCGTGCTGCTGGATGCGCAGACCTGGGCCTCGCGCAATGTCGGCTGGTACTACCTGCTGGCGATGACGGTGTACCTGGTGTTCGTGCTCGGCGTGGCCTTGTCCAGCTACGGCAACATCAAGCTCGGCGCCGACCACGACGAACCGGAATTCAGCTATCTCTCCTGGGCCGGCATGCTGTTCGCCGCCGGCATCAGCATCACGCTGTTCTTCTTCTGCGTTTCCGAACCGCTCACCCATTATCTGCAACCGCCACAAGGCGGCACCGGCAGCGGCGAAGCCTCCGCACGTCAGGCGATGCAGTTGCTGTTCCTGCATTGGGGCCTACATGGCTGGGGTGTGTTCGCGCTGGCGGCGATGGCACTGGCTTACTTCGCGTTTCGGCACAACTTGCCGTTGGCCTTGCGCTCGGCGCTGTATCCGCTGATCGGCAAGCGCATCAACGGGCCGATCGGTTATACCGTGGATGCGCTGGGCATCGTCGCGACGGTGTTCGGTATCGGTGCGGACATGGGCTTTGGCGTGCTGCATCTCAATGCCGGGCTGAGCACCTTGTTCGATGTGCCGCATACGCACTGGGTGCAGGTGGCGTTGATCGTGGCGATGATGGGCGCGGCCATTCTGGTGGCGGTGTCCGGCGTGGAAAAAGGCGTGCGCTGGATGTCGGACATCAACATGCTGCTGGCGATCGCGCTGCTGCTGTTCATGCTGTTCGCCGGCCCTACGCAATACCTGCTCAACGCGCTGATACAGAACCTGGGCGACTACCTGGGCAGTGTGGTCAACAAGAGTTTCGACGTGTATGCCTACGGCGGGCGCAGCGATTGGCTGGGCAACTGGACGGTGTTCTATTGGGCCTGGTGGATCGGCTGGGCACCGTTCGTGGGCCTGTTCATCGCGCGCATTTCGCGCGGCCGCACCATTCGCGAGTTCGTGCTCGGGGTGTTGCTGATCCCGCTGGGCTTCACTCTGGCGTGGCTGTCGATCTTCGGCAACAGCGCACTGGACCAGCTGCTGCATCACGGCCAGGGCGCACTGGCGCAACAGGCCATCGATGCCCCGCAGACGGTGCTGTATTCGCTGCTGCAGGGCTACCCATGGAGCCGCACGGTGATCACGGTGACGGTGGCGGTCAGCTTCGTCTTCTTCGTGACCTCTGCCGATTCCGGCACGGTGGTGCTGTCCACGCTGTCCTCGCACGGCGGCGAGCCGCACGACGACGGCCCGCGCTGGCTGCGCGTGTTCTGGGGCGTGCTCACCGCCGTGGTCACCGCCGGTCTCTTGCTTGCCGGCAGCATGGACGCATTGAAATCGGCAGTGGTGTTGGCATCGCTGCCGTTCTCTGCCGTGCTGTTGCTGATGGCGTGGGGCTTGTCGCGCGCACTCAGCGAAGAATCACAACGCAAGCGCGCGCAGCTCTACAGCCCCAGCCCGTTGATCGGGCAATCACGCAATCACCGCGGCTGGCGTCAGCGCCTGGGCCAGGCGATGCATTTCCCCGCGCGCGATGAGGTCTATCGCTTCATGCACGACCAGGTGCGGCCGGCGATCGAAGCGGTCACCACACAGCTGCAGGAAGAAGGCTGGCAGGTCAGCAGCCGGCTCGACGACGACGATATGGAAATCAGCGTCGATCACGGCGAGCAGCAAGGCTTCCGCTACCAGGTGGTGATGCGCGGCTACCTCACGCCCTCGTTCGCCGCCCAGCGGCTGCGCAATGAGCGCTATTACCGCGCCGAGGTGTATCTGTACGAAGGCAGCCAGGATTACGACCTGGTCGGTTACAGCCGCGAACAGATCATCAACGACATCATCGATCAATACGAGCGCCACCTGCAGTTTCTGCATCTCACGCGCTGAGGTGCCGCCGCTGCGGCGTGCGCCCCACAGGAGGTTTGTCATGCCACGTTTTCCCGACCAGTTGCTGTATATCGGCGGCCGTTATGTTCCCGCCCGCGGCGGCCACACTTTCGAGGTCATCAACCCTGCCACCGGCGAAGTGCTGGCCAATGTGCACAACGCCGGCGCCGACGATCTGGACGCGGCGGTGGATAGCGCCAAGGCCGGCCAACAGCAGTGGGCCGCGCTGACCACGGTGGAACGCTCGCGCATCCTGCTGCGCGCGGTGACGTTGCTGCGCGAGCGCAACGACGCACTGGCCGAACTGGAAACCCTCAACACCGGCAAGCCGCTGAGCGAAACCCGCAGCGTGGACATCGTCACCGGTGCGGATGTGCTGGAGTACTACGCGGGCGTGGCGCACGCGCTGCAGGGCGTGCAGGTGCCATTGCGCGAAGGCAGCTTCTTCTATACGCGCCACGAGCCACTGGGTGTTGTAGGCGCAATCGGCGCGTGGAATTACCCGATCCAGATTGCGCTGTGGAAGGCCGCACCTGCACTGGCGGCCGGCAACGCAATGATCTTCAAACCCAGCGAAGTGACGCCACTGACCGCACTCAAGCTGGCCGAAATTTTCACCGAAGCCGGCCTGCCCGATGGCGTGTTCAACGTGCTGCCCGGCGACGGCGCCAGCGTGGGCACTGCGCTGACCGAACATCCGCAGATCGAAAAGATCAGCTTCACCGGCGGCACCGCGACCGGACGCAAGGTGATGGCAAGCGCATCCAGTTCGTCACTGAAAGACGTGACCATGGAACTGGGCGGCAAGTCGCCGCTGATCGTCTGCGCCGATGCCGATCTGGATCTGGCCGCCGACATCGCCATGATGGCCAACTTCTACAGCTCCGGGCAGGTGTGCACCAATGGCACGCGCGTGTTCGTACCGCGCGCACTGCGCAACGCCTTCGAAGCGCGGCTGCTGGCACGCGTGCAACGCATCCAGATCGGCGACCCGCTGGATGCGCGCACCACCTTCGGTCCGATGGTCAGCGCCGCGCACATGCAGCGCGTGCTGGACTACATCGAACAGGGCAAGGCCGAAGGCGCGCGCCTGCTGTGCGGTGGGCAGCGTCTGCGCGATGGTGCGCTGGCACAAGGCTGCTACGTGGCACCGACCATCTTCAGCGATTGCACCGATGTGATGACCATCGTGCGCGAAGAAATCTTCGGGCCGGTCTTGAGCCTGCTCACCTACGACGACGAGGACGAAGCGATCGCACGCGCAAACGCCACCACGTACGGCCTGGCCGCAGGCGTGGTGACGCCGGATCTTGCACGCGCGCATCGTCTGATTCATCGCCTGGAAGCGGGCATCTGCTGGATCAATACCTGGGGCGAATCGCCGGCACCGATGCCGGTGGGTGGCTACAAGCAATCCGGCGTGGGTCGCGAAAACGGGCTGGCCACCTTGCAGGCCTACACGCGCACCAAGTCTGTCCAGGTCGAACTGGAACGCTACGCGTCGGTATTTTGAGCGGCTGACACCAACTGGCAGGCAGTCGCCAGCGCCATCGGCGACATGCACAAGCCGCAGCGCGCGGGCAGTGCTGCCGTTTCGGGCACAGGCATCGATGCCCCACTGCGCAATCGTTTTGAAAGCCGCTTCAAGCCGGCGCCGCAACAGGAGAACACCATGCAACGCGAATACGACTACATCATCATCGGCGCCGGCTCGGCAGGCAACGTGCTGGCCGCGCGCCTGACCGAAGACCCGGGCGTCAGCGTGTTGCTGCTGGAAGCCGGCGGGCCCGATTATCGGCTGGATTTCCGCACCCAGATGCCGGCCGCACTCGCCTTCCCGCTGCAGGGACGCCGCTACAACTGGGCCTATGAAACCGAGCCGGAGCCACATATGGACAACCGGCGCATGGAGTGCGGGCGCGGCAAAGGGCTGGGCGGTTCATCGTTGATCAACGGCATGTGCTACATCCGCGGCAACGCCCTGGATTTCGACCACTGGGCCAAGCGGCCGGGCCTGGAAGACTGGAGCTACCGCGATGTATTGCCGTACTTCCGCAAGGCCGAGACGCGCGACATCGGCGCCAACGATTATCACGGCGGCGAAGGCCCGGTGAGCGTGGCCACGCCGAAGAACGACAACAACGTGCTGTTCCAGGCCATGGTCGATGCTGGCGTGCAGGCGGGTTACCCGCGTACCGACGATCTCAATGGCTACCAGCAGGAAGGCTTCGGGCCGATGGACCGCACGGTGACGCCGCAAGGGCGTCGCGCAAGTACGGCGCGCGGCTATCTGGACATGGCGCGTCCGCGCGATGGCTTGCACATCGTCACCCATGCCACCACCGATCGCATCCTGTTTGCCGGCAAGCGCGCCATTGGCGTGCACTACTTGGTCGGCAACAGCAGCGAAGGCATCGACGCGCGTGCACGCCGCGAAGTGCTGGTGTGCGCAGGCGCAATCGCCTCGCCGCAGCTGCTGCAACGCTCCGGCGTCGGCGCACCTGATCTGCTGCGTGCGCTCGACGTGCAACTGGTGCACGACCTGCCCGGCGTTGGCCAGAACCTGCAGGATCACCTCGAGGTCTACATCCAGTACGCCTGCACCAAGCCGGTGTCGTTGTATCCGGCATTGCAGTGGTGGAACCAACCAGCGATCGGTGCGGAGTGGTTGTTCGCCGGCACCGGAACCGGCGCCAGCAATCAGTTCGAAGCCGGCGGCTTCATTCGCACGCGCGAGGAATTCGACTGGCCCAACATTCAGTACCACTTCCTGCCGGTCGCGATCAATTACAACGGCAGCAATGCGGTGAAAGAACACGGTTTCCAGGCGCATGTGGGCTCGATGCGCACGCCCAGCCGTGGACGCGTGCATGCCAAGTCGCGCGACCCGCGCCAGCATCCGTCGATCCTGTTCAACTACCAATCCACCGATCAGGATTGGCAGGAATTTCGCGATGCCATCCGCATCACCCGCGAGATCATCGCCCAGCCTGCACTGGACGCTTACCGCGGCCGCGAGATCAGCCCGAGTGCGGACTGCAAGACCGATGCCGAACTCGACGCCTTCGTGCGTGCGCGCGCAGAAACCGCCTATCACCCCTCCTGCTCCTGCGCGATGGGCACCGACGACATGGCGGTGGTCGATGGACAGGGCCGTGTGCACGGCATGGAAGGTCTACGCGTGATCGACGCCTCGATCATGCCGCGCATCATCACCGGCAACCTCAACGCCACAACGATCATGATCGCCGAGAAGATCGCCGACCGCATGCGTGGTCGCACCCCATTGGCGCGTAGCACAGCGGACTACTATGCGGCGGGCGATGCGCCTGTGCGTGGGTGATCTGTATTTAGTCCGCGATTTAACCTGCTCGCAAGGTGAACTGGTAACTACTGCAGCCGTAAACCTGGGTAGTCGAGGGCGCGGTGCCCTCACCGCTCGCAGGACACGCCGCAAGTACGTCCATGTAGGCTCGGTGGCGGCATCCATGCCGCCACACGGTCCCGCAATCGGTGAGGACACCGCACCGGACAGTTTGCTGGTTGCTTGGAAAAGAGCTACGCATACCGACTATCTCGACGGGCCCTTGCCCGCCCACCGGCGCGGGACCTTACGCGGCATGGATGCCGCGTAAGAGCCTACATGGACGTACTTGCGGCGTGTCCCGCGATGGTGGGCGGGCAAGGGCCCTGCAGAAAATCCGCAGATCAACCGCTCTGTAACTGATCTATCCGCACTCTCCATGCGTTTCAAGACAACCGAGATTCCGGAGTCGTTGCGTCGTTTCGGTGCGATCAAAAACTTGGCTGGTCGAGCGCGCGGTGCCCTCACCGCACCAGAAAGTTGGTCGGTAGTTTCATGAAGGCCTACCTGTTGATAGCGTTGCGTTTTGCGTTGCGAAGCTGATCGGCCGCGGCGTTATCCAAACAACACACCATGCCTTGCTTGTAACCATGCGCACCGACCATCTCGACTGGCCCTTGCCCGCCCACCCTCGCGGGACCTTACGCGGCATGGATGCCGCGTAAGAGCCTACAAGGACGTACTTGCGGCGTGTCCCGCGAGGGTGGGTGGGCAAGGGCCCTGCAACCAAACAGCAGATCAGCCGCTCTGCGCTCTACGACTGACCTGATGGACTAAAACTTCAAATCCACACGCGCATACCAGAAGCGCCCACCGGGAATATCGTAAGTGGACGCGTCATAGCCGTTGAGGGAGCACGACAGGCACAGCGGCGGATCCTTGTCGAACACGTTGTTCAAACCGGCCGTGAGTTGCAGACCCTTGAGCCAATCGACGCGATAACCCACCTGCGCATCGTGATAAGTGATCGCATCCAGCCGATTGGTGCCCATGGCAGGATCGGAACACACCGCAAATTCCACCGCATCGCCGCACTGCTCGGTGAGTTTGGAAATGTGGCGCGCCGTCCATGATGCCGTCCAATTGCCTAGCGACCAATCCAGCACCGCGTTGCTGGTCCACTCGGGAATTGCACTGTCCACCACCTCGATGCCTGGCCCCTGCGGCTGCCGTTGCCCTGCCGCACCGAGCGCCTCGTAACGGCCCACGAAGGTGTTCTGCCACGACAACTTGAAGCGGCCCAAGCCAGTTTCCGGCAGCGTCCAGAACAGATCCACATCCCAACCATCGGTCTTGATCGAACCCAGATTGGTCAACCGATTGTTGAATGCATTGATGCCCCCCGTGGATGCACGCGTGATGCCGTTGCAGTACAGCGCATCCAACGTATCCACGCACAGATCCAGCTGCGTTTGCGCATTGATCGCCTGGATCGCCCCATCCACATGATGGCGATAGAACGTCATCTCCAGATCGAGCCGATCCGACCAGCTCGCATTGCTCGCAAATCCCGGGCTGAACACGAAACCGGCACTGAAACTGCGCGAGCGCTCAGGATCCAACTGCTCGTTGCCCCCCGTGGTGACCGAGATCTGCTGATTGGCCTGTTGATAGCCCACCGGCGCACCGAGCGCAGCGCAGTTGGCAGCACTGCCACGCGGCGCGGTGCCGCCCAACCCGATCGAACACGGATCCGACAACTGCAAATCCGCACGCGCCGCCGAACCGAACAACTCACCGATGGTCGGCGCGCGGAAGCCTTCTGCGTAGCTGGTGCGCAACACCAGCTCGTCGGTGACTTGCCAACGCAGGCCGTACTTTGGCGTGAACTCGCCGCCGAAGGTGGAGTAATCCGAATAGCGGCCGGCGATATTCAGATCGAGTTTGTCGCCCAACGACGAGTTGGCGAAGATCGGGATATTGAGTTCGAGATAGGCTTCGTTGACGTCGTAACTGCCGGAGGTCGGCAACGACGGTACGCCGTTATAGCGGCCGGCCACGGTGAGCGGATCGGGCTGATACGAACCCTCGTACTTGCGGTATTCGTAGCCGGTGGCGAACGACACCGCGCCGCCGGGCAACTGGAACAACTCGCTGCTGAGGTTGGCGGTGAACAGGCTCAATTCGTTCTGGCTGCGATCGCGCACCACCGGCTGGATCCAGCGCAACATCTCCGGCGTGATGCTGCCGGCGCCGCTGAAGATATCCAATGGCACGCAGCCGGCCACTGCCGCACACGCGGCCGGATCGCCCAGCCCCAGATTGATGTTGAACAGGTTGTAGCTACCGTAGTTGGTCTGCTCGGCCTTGTTCTTGCTGTACATGCCGTTGACGTCCCAGAACCACGTGCGCGCCGCGCCTTCGAAGGTGCCCACCAGGCCGGTGCCGAAGTATTGCGTGTCGACCTGCTGCTCGAACCGACGCGCCCCGCCTTCCACCGGGCGGCGACCGATCTGGATCAGGTTGGTAGCAGAGTTCAACTCGAAGCCGAACGGATTGAACGGATTCAGCGCCGAAATCACGATGTTGTCGGCCAGCGGATTGCCGGTGCCGGCATCGGGGCCAAGAAAGATCGGCTCGGGTGCGGCCTGGTTGGTCGACTCGCGCCGGTTGCCCAATGCTTTGACATACCACTGCACATCGTCGTTGAAGTAATAGCGAAATTGCGCAAACACGCCCTTGCGCTCGGACGGCGTCAGCAGCAGATTCTGTTCGGCGAAGTTGTAACGGTCAGCGGTGCCGAAACAGTGGTAGTCGTCGCTGCGTGTACACCCCGCACTGCCATCGTATTGCGGCGTGCCGACCCCGGCATTGGGCGTGAGGTTCTGACGCACACCGGTGTTGGGGTCGACAAACTGGAAGCGGCCATCTGGCGTTGCCGAGCTGGCAAACGTCAGTCCAGTGCCCGGGATCGGAAAGCGTGCCTGTGCGCGGTCGCGTGCGTAGATCGGGTCCTGCTTGACGTAGCTGGCACCCAGAAACAGGCTGAAATCCTCGCCGCTGGTGCCCCAGGCCAGGTCCATGCCCTGGTTGGCGCCATCGCCCTTGCCGTACTGCCCGTAGTTGAGCGTGACCTGCGCACCGTCGAAACTGCGCCGGGTGATGATGTTGACCACGCCAGCAATCGCATCCGAACCGTACAGCGACGAAGCGCCGTCTTCGAGCACCTCGATGCGCTCCACGATCGCCAGCGGAATGGTGTTGAGATCGGTCGACGAGCCCACGCCGGAGGCCGAAGATTCGTTGACCCAGCGAATGCCGTCCACCAGCACCAGCACGCGCTTGGACCCCAGATGGCGCAGATCCACCTGCGCCGAGCCTGCACCCACACCACCACCATCGGGCGGAAAGCCGAAATTACCGGACGAGTTGAACTTGGCATTGAGCGCCGAGCCGGAAGCGGTGAGTTCCTGCAGCACCTCGCCGATCGAGGTCAGGCCGGTGCGTTCGATGTCGGCGCGATTGAGCGTCTGGATCGGCACCTGGCCCTGCAGTTCGGCGGTTTTGATACGCGTGCCGGTGACCTGCACGCTGTCGAGCGTGCGCGTGCTCGGGGCGGCCTCGGGCTGTTGCGCCCAGGCGAGTGTGGGAATCAGACACAACGACAACTGCACGGCCAGGCATGACCGATGAGGGCCAATCAGACGCTTCATCCGTTCTCTCTCCAGAAGGATTTCGAGTATCCGCACGCCCCCATGCCCTGCGGTCCGCCCCAACTTTTAAACGAAACCTTAACGCGCCGCAAGCTGGCAGTGCAGCACTGCGCAGCAGGTCGCAGTGGCTGCCATCGCACGCGCACGAACGCGAGCGTGCGATGACGCGTTCCCTCACGCGCTACGCCTGCACGCTGAGATGTGCGCGTTCGCAACGCTGCAACGCGTATTCACTCAAGCGCTCATGCGTGCTTCGGTATCATCGCGCAATGACTTATGCCCCCCGTCTTGCCACTGTTTTCGTCGGCCTGCTGTGCCTTGGCAGCACTGCGCTGCATGCGCAAAGCCTGGACCCGCAACTGACCGCCATGCGCGATGCCATCGCCGCTGCAGAGCGCGGTCAGTCCGATGCCGGTCAACTCAGTGCGTTGAGTCGCCATCCGCTGTATGGCTGGCTGGAATACGCCACGCTCAAGCGCAGCATCGACAGCGTTTCCAATGCGCAGGCGCAGGGGTTTCTGCAGCGCTATGCGGGCCAACCGGTGGCGGAGAGCTTCCGCAGCACCTGGCTGCCGGCGGTGGCGCGTCGCCAGGACTGGACCACGCTGCTGGCCAATTGGAAATCCACCGACAACCTCGGCCTGCGCTGCGCACAGCTCACCGCGCGTCAGGCCACCGGCAAGGCCGATGCGCAATGGAGCCGCGATGCGCTCACGCTATGGCGTAACGGCAAGGCGCTGCCCGATGCCTGCGACCCGGTGATCGCCGGGCTGGAGTCGCGGGGTGAGCTCACTCCGGCGCTGCGCTGGGAGCGCGTGGAAGCGGCGGCCGATGCACAACTGCCAGCGGTGATGCGCACCGCCGCGCGCGGCTTGCCGGCGGCTGATCTGGCACTGGCCACCGATTACGCCGCCTTTCTCGACAAGATCCACCCGCGTGCACTGGGTTGGCCCAAGACCGAGCGCAGCCGTGGCATCGCTGTCGATGGTCTGGCCAAGCTGGCCAAGAGCGACCCGGACGCGGCCGAGCAGCAGTTGCCGCAACTGACTGCCGCCCTCGGCTTCAGCGAGGCGCAGCGCGGCCAGGTGCTGTACCAGATCGCGCTGTGGACAGTGGCCTCGTACTTGCCGGATTCGGCACGTCGCCTCAACGCAGTCCCCGATGCCGCATATGACGAGCGCCTGCACGAATGGCGTGCGCGCGAGGCGATGTCGCGTGGCGACTGGCCGGCTGCATTGGCGGCGATCCGCAAGATGTCCGCCACCCAGCGCAGCGATTCGCGCTGGCAGTATTTCGAAGCGCGCCTGGCCGAGAAGACCGGCGCTGCCGCGGCCGCACAGCCGCTGTATCGCGCGGCCGCGCAATCGCCGACCTTCCACGGCTTCCTGGCCGCCGATCGTCTGCAGCAGCCGTACCGGCTGTGCCCGTGGGAGCCCAAGGACAACCCGCAGGCCAAGGCGGCCGTTGCTCGCGATCCGGCATTGATCCGCGCGATCGCCTTGTTCCAGATCGACCGCCCCGGTTGGGCCGTGGCCGAGTGGAAAGATGCCGCCACCCGCTTCGACGACACCCAACGCCGACTGGCGGTGCAAGTGGCCAGCGAGAATGGCTGGTTCGATCGCGCGGTGTTCGCACTCGGCAAACAGCCGGACGAACAACGGCTGTATTCGCTGCGGTTTCCGTTGCATCACGATGAGAGCATTCGCCGCGAAGCCGCCAAGAATGCGATCGACCCGGCCTGGGTGGCAGCAGAAATTCGTGCCGAAAGCATCTTCAATCCACGCGCACGCTCGCCTGCCAACGCGATGGGCTTGATGCAGGTATTGCCGGGCACCGGCGCCGCCGTGGCCAAGGGCATCGCACTGCCCGGTTACGCGGGTGCCACCAGCCTGTACGAGCCGGACACCAACATCGCCATCAGCACCGCCTATCTGCGCCAGTTGCTCAACACCTACGGCCTGCCCTACCTCACCATCGCCGCCTACAACGCCGGCCCGGGGCCGACCGGGCGCTGGCAATCGCAGCGGCCCAACTTCGAGCCGGACTTCTGGATCGAAACCATCAGCTACAAGGAAACCCGCGAGTACGTGGCGCGCGTGCTGGCCTTCAGCGTGATCTACGACTGGCAACTCAACGGCGACATGCTGCCGTTGAGCGACCGGCTGATGGGCAAACTGGTGGACAAGCGCTTGAAGCCGGTGTGCACGCCAGGCCAGACAGCCAACAACGCGGCGCAGGATTGAGCTCCGAGTTATCCAACGAGCACAGCGGCTGGATGAGGTTGTCGTGCTTGCGTCTTTGGGCTTGGGCCAAGGTGCAAACCAGACACCGCTGACGACTGTTGTATCAACATCCTTTAACGCTTCGAGGCAACCGAGGGTCGCTGCATAGGTTAGGTGCAGTCAAAAGCTTAGTCCGTCGAGGGCGCGGTGCCCTCGCCGCTCGCAGGACACGCCGCAAGTACGTCCATGTAGGCTCGGTGGCGGCATCCATGCCGCCACACGGTCCCGCAATCGGCGAGGACACCGCACCAGGAAGTTGGTCGGTGGTCGGGTCAAAACCTGCCTATCGCTACGTCTGCTTTGGGACGCTGAGAAGCTTGTAGGTCACTTGTTGAAAGTCTGCCTACTGATCGCGTCGCGTCGCGAAGCTGATCGCATGCGCCGGTATCCGAACAACGCACGTCATGCACTGCTTGCAACCATGCACACCAGCCCATCTCGACTGGTCCTTGCCCGCCCACCGTCGCGGGACCTTACGCGGCATGGATGCCGCGTAAGAGCTTACAAGGACGTACTTGCAGCGTGTCCCGCGATGGTGGGCGGGCAAGGGCCCTGCAGCCAATCAAAGAATCAGCTGCTCTCCGCTCTACGACTGATCTATCCGCACCGACCAACCGCTGCGATACGCTGAGCTTTACGTGTTGGCATCACTTGGCCACCCAAGCCTAGCCAGACGCCAACCACAATCAGTTCGCGTTGTTTCGACTCGCGCACCGCATCGGGCATCATGTAGCGATGAAGATCTATCTCGTTGGCGGCGCAGTCCGCGATGCCCTGCTTGGCCAGCCTGCTGGCGACCGCGACTGGGTCGTGGTCGGTGCCGATCAGACGCAGATGGAACGCCTGGGCTTCAAACCGGTGGGGAAAGATTTCCCGGTATTTCTGCATCCGCACAGCGGTGAGGAATATGCGCTGGCGCGTACCGAGCGCAAGTCCGGGCGCGGCTATCGTGGCTTCGTGGTGGATGCCGACCCGTCGGTGACGCTCGAAGAAGACCTGCTGCGCCGCGACTTCACCATCAATGCGATCGCACGCGACGAAGACACCGGCGAGCTATTCGATCCCTACGGCGGCGCGCGCGATCTGCAAGCACGCGTGCTGCGTCATGTAGGCCCGGCGTTCGTCGAAGATCCCGTGCGCGTGTTGCGCGCAGCGCGCTTCATGGCACGACTGGCACCGTTGGGTTTCACTATCGCGCCAGAGACCGCTGCATTGATGCGCGAGATGGCCGCCAGCGGCGAACTCGACAGCCTGGTGCCCGAACGCGTGTGGCAGGAGTTGCGTCGCGTACTGGCAAGCGCGCAGCCCTCCGCATTTTTGCGCGCCCTGCACGACACCGACGCACTGCGCGTCATCCTGCCGGAAATCGACGCGCTGTACGGCGTACCGCAACGCGCCGAGTTTCATCCTGAAGTGGATACCGGCATCCACCAGGAAATGGTCAGCGACATGGCCGCGCGACTGGCGCCGGGCGATGCGCTGGTGGGCTTTGCCGCGCTCACCCACGATCTGGGCAAAGCACTCACACCACCGGACGAATGGCCACGCCACATCATGCACGAGCAACGCGGCGTCGCCCCGCTGCAAGCCCTGTGCGAACGCCTCAAGGTGCCGCAGGACTATCGCCAGCTTGCCGTCACCGCCTGCCGCGAACACCTGAACGTGCATCGCCTGCCCGAACTGCGCGACCGCACCGTGCACGAACTGCTGATGCGCTGCGATGCCTTCCGCCGCCCCGAGCGCATCGCACAACTTGCCCTGGTCTGCGAAGCCGACAAGCGTGGCCGCCTGGGTAGCGAAGATGCGGCGTATCCGCAGGGCGAAGAACTCAAACGCTTGCATGCTGCTGCGCTCGCAATCAATGCACGCGACCTGGCTGCAGAAGGTTTGAAAGGCCCGCAGATCGGTGAGGCATTGGCGAAGGCACGGATTGCCGCGATTGCGGCTGTACGCATTTTAAAACGCGTGGAGTGAGAAGCAGTCGCTTATTGAGGGGAGCGGCGCTGTGCCGGCGGATCGGTGAGCTAGGCCAGCATCATTCGTGAAAGCCTCGTCGCGCCCAGGTGCGCTCCTACGCTGCTGATTGCACCGCGTGAGACGCATGAATCGCCAGGCGCAACGCTCTGCGCGACGACAAGAAGCGCAGTATTTGCAGGAAGCACACCGGGTGCGTAGTGGCATAAGCATCGATGCCATCCACGCGCCCTGTGCGCGCCTCCTCTAACCCGCACGCATTACAGCTTGAAATTCAGACTCAACATGAAAGAACGACCGTTCTTGTAGATGTAGTACGGCTGGTTCTTGTTGCCGATGTAGCTGAAGTAGGTTTCGTCCAGCAGATTGGTGGCTTCCAGCGCCACGCGCAGGCGCTCGGTAGCCTGGTAGCCGAACGATGCATCCACCTGGGTAAACGCGTCGGTCATTTGCTGGCCGTTGAGCCGGCCGATCTGGGTGAAGTACTCCGAGCGCCAGCCCAGATTCACCCGCGCGCTCCATTTGCCCTGCTCGTAGTACGGGCTGATGTTGTAGGCGTTGCGCGAGTTGTACGGCAGGCTGTAATCGCCGTCGGTCTTGGAATCGGAATAGGTGTAGTTGGCCACCACGCCGAATCCGTTACCGAAGTTGTGCTGCAGGTTGAGCGCCACGCCACGCACCTTGGCATCGCCGGCATTGGTCGGCACGGAGGTCTGATACGTGCTCGAACCGCCGGTGACGTTGTTGAAGAACACCCGGTCTTCCACCGTGGTCAGGATGTAGTTGGAGATGTCGCGCGAGAAAAATTCGCCGCTGAGCAGGCTGCTGTCGGAGAAATACCACTCCAGCGATGCGCCCAGATTGGTCGACTCGTACGGGCTCAGACCGGGATTGCCGGTGGATGCGGTGAGCGTGGTGTCGTCGGTGGCCACGTACGGGGTCATGTTGGTGTAGCGCGGCCGCGCGATCACCTTGGAAGCGGCAAAGCGCACCATCAAATCGTCGCGCAGGTCGTAGGCGATATTGAAGGCCGGCAGCCACTTGCCATAACTGTTGAGGAAGTTGACCGGCGTGTAGCCGCCGCCCGGCGCATAGCTGAAACCGTCGGTGGAATCGCGCGTATGCACATAACGTACGCCGATGTTGCCGCGATACCGCTCGCCGGAAAAATTGGCTTGCAGGAACCACGCACGGTTCTGCTCTTCGATGCTGTAGTTGCCGGCGTAGCTGATCGGCAGCCCGTCATCGCCTTCCAGTCCACTGATGTACTGGCTGATCGAGCCGCTGTTGATCGTCGACCATTGCTGCATATCGGCGCTGGTGGATATGCCATCCAGATAGCCCGATGGTGTGGTGCCCGGCGAGAATGCGGCAAGCGTGCTGCCATCGTTCGGCGTCCAGGTGCGGCTGTAAGCAGATTGCCCGGTGGCGTGATTGGTGAGCTTGATACCGGTCAGAATCTGCGTAAACGGACCCCACTCCACTGCATGATCGAAGTCCAGCTGCAGATAGCGCTCTTTGTCGTACTGCGGGCTGTGGCTGGCCGATGCATTATTGAGTTGCATCGCCGCAGCGTTGGTGGGGTCGGTGCTGTAGTCCATCGCGGTGCGGCGCCCGTCGATGTTGTAGCTGTAGCCGGCAAGATTGCGGAACTGGATGCCGTAGATGCGCTCGGCACCACCTTGCGAGCTGGTGTAACCAACCTGGCTCGACGCATTCCAGCCATCGCCATGCCAGTCGGCACGCAAGTGGATGCTGCCGGTGGTGACGTCGCTGTTGCGCAGATAACCATCCAGGAACGTGGTGGATTGATCGCCGAACGTACCCGAGGTGGCCACGCCGTTTTCGAAGCCCAGCGCCTGCGCATCGCCCGGGTTGGAGCCCCAGTAGCCGTAGCGGCTCTGGTTGTAGTTGTCGAAACTTTCCTTGACGTACAAACCGGTCAGATTGAGCTCGAAGTCGGCATCCGGCTTCCACTGCAGTGCGGCGCTGACACCATCGCGCTTGCGCGTCTGCTGAAACAACGCGGTATTGATCGAAGTCGGAAACACACCGGTGTTATTGCCCACCACACCCGGCGGAAACCCTGCGCCTTCCACGTTGTCGTAGCCGAAAATTTCCACACCATCGCGGCGCAACACGCGCTGCGAATGCATCACCGAGGTGAGCACACCCAGGGTTTCGTCCTGGTTTTTCCAGCTGTACAACGCCGATACGTTCGGCTTGGGGTCTTCGGAGCGATCGTTATAGCCGTAGCTCAGCGTACCGGTCAGCGTATTACGCTCGAGATCCAGCGGTTTGCGCGTATGCACGATCACGGTGCCGCCGATGGAGCCTTCGTCGATCCGCGCTTCCGGAGTCTTGTAGACCTCCATCAAGCCAACCACTTCCGGTGCCAGCGTGCTGTAGTTGAACGAGCGGCTATCCGGATCGTTGGGGTCGCCGCCCCAACTGGTGGAGGCAATGGTCTGGCCATTGAGCAGCACGCGATTGAGCGCAGGATCGGTGCCGAGGATGCTGACTTTTTCGCCTTCGCCGAACTGCCGGTCCACGGTGATGCCGGAGAGCCGCGACAGCGATTCGGCGACGTTGGTATCGGGGAATTTACCGATGTCTTCGGCGCTGATCGCATCGACGATCGCATCGGCATTGCGCTTGACGTTGAGCGCCTTGCCGAGACTGGCCTGATAACCCACCACCTTGATTTCATCCAAGGTGGAGACCGACGGATTGGTTTGCGCGGGTGCCTGTTGCTGGGCGGGTGCAGGCTGTTCCTGCGCGAATACGGGAAGTGCCGCAGTGCTGGCAAAAGCCGCGCCACCCAACAGCAAACCACGGACCGCTGCGCTCAGTGGCGAACGACGCGGTGCACGCGCATGACACAGGACATGACCGGACAACTCGAACACACGGGGATACACCATTGCGTGGACCTCTAGGCTGATACGTCGCAACCGGTGAGTTGCGCAAGAACGCGCGATGCGCGTGCCATGCCCGCACTCCGTCCCCTGTGCCGGAAGCGAGCAACGTCCCGCACTGCCTCGTGGCGTGCGGGTCAAGGCGCCAGACCGATGCATGATCGGCGGCAACGTCTGCATGAATTCGGAGTGTGCTCCTGTTCGCTGACAACGTTATCAGCGAAGGTGCCTACCGCAAGCCGCGCTGTCAACTCAACGACACAAACAGCCTGATTTATGTTTAGAGCGTGTTATGAACTTTGCCCTTGTCACGATAACGTATACGGATGAAGCCTCGTAAGCCATATCCAACCGATATCTCCGACG